>NZ_BBWZ01000039.1 GCF_001015055.1 Aneurinibacillus tyrosinisolvens
TAGATAGTCAGGCAAAATGGGTAGGAAAAATTCTTGAATGGCTGAAGGTAGGGTTCAAAGGGTAAGGGGGAAACCATCCTTCTATAAAGACCTTTATCATATAGAATGACTAAAATGAGGTTGGCGATAGGGATTTGTCCCAATTATAACAGGCTCGGTGATGAAATCAGAACTGGAGTCTATTAGATAAAGTGCTAAAATAGGAAGGAAAACTATCCCTGGTGTGAATTACTAAAAGAAATTTCTGATAAAAATAGGAGTTATTAACATCAACGATTATATAAGGGGAGATTAGAAATGTTCTTATATCATGCTACCAAATATAGTAATTATGAGAAAATATTTGATGATGGTGCAATTAAAACTGGTTCAGAAGGTTTGATTTATTTTACAACTCAAGAAGCCCATAGCGTTAATTGGGTTGACCTTACCAACAACATTTATGGAGAAGATATTGTCTCTTTTCGGATAGATGCGTCTAATTTAGACCAATCCAAAGTAGAAGATGGAATAGACCATGAGCCATCAGGGTTATTTAAGGGGATAACTGTAAAAACTTACAGCGATGACATACCCATTGAACACTTTGACCTGGACAATATAATGAAATACAAATCGAAATATCCAGAACGAAAAGAACTTCAAAAGGCTATGAAAAAGCGTAGAAATAAGTAACAAGAAGGTTATTGACTTTTTTCTATGTGAGCCAAAGAAAAATGAATTTTGGAAATTCATGAATGTATGGGAATATAGGTTGAGGGGTTTGGATAAGTTTTACAAAAAAGGTCGAAAAGAATGGAAGTAAACAGATTTCAAAAGCATGAGTGAAAATCAGGGGAACTACCTGGTATCACTCATGTTTTTGTTATGTGTTGGTTTTTAGACAAGAAAGCACGTCTTATTCTATATTTCTACAGAACAGGTCATCATATGAATCAGGAAATTCTTTGGAGATATTGACCTAAAACGACAACTATAGCTTTTAAATACACGACAAGTTATGTTTGAAATCAAACTGCATGAGAAAAATGGAGGAATATTGCAGAATAATATAATCTTTGGCTGAAGAAGTCAGGTCTAAGGAGAAATGTATGACTATATGACTCCTTTTCAAATTTTGGATTTTTACAGTATTCTAAAAGAAATGAAGTTGTATAACCAATACGTGTTTGAAATGGAGAGTCAAATGATTTTTAACAAAATATTAGCGTTTTTTGGAAAACCAAACAAAATCGAAAAGAAAGAAGAACAAATTCCTCCAGCTAAGCCTGTTCAACAAAAGAGAAGAGTGGAGCCGACACGAATTGGCGAGTTAGGTGAGTATAAAATCAACATTCAACTTGACCAACTACCAAAAGAAATTAGGTATCTGAGTGACGTTCTTATAAAAAATCCTAAATCGAAAACAGGATATTCTCAGATTGACCATATCGTAATCACAGAGTATGGATTATTTGTGATTGAAACAAAGAATTATTATGGTGAAATCAAAGGGAATCGGAATGATAAGTTTTGGAATGTCAGCAATAGATTCAAAATGTATAACCCGCTATTTCAGAACTATGGTCACATAAAGGTTTTGGAGAGCATTTTATCCGAATTTAAGAATCTGAAATTCGTTTCTATGATATCTTTTACAATGCGTTGTCGGTTTGGTGTAGAACCAGAACTTAGAAAAATACATTCAAATCAACTTATCGTTTATGATATTGAGCTTTCCGAGTATATTGAAAGAAAACTTCGATGGTTTAAAACTCAATTTCAAAATCCTTTACTTTCAGAATCGGATAGGATTCGTATTTATGAATTGATTAGAAATGTGAATATAACGGATTCAACGATTCGAGCCGAACACAACAGAAAGACAAAGGAAGGATAAATATGCAATAAGAGGA
The DNA here is from genome assembly GCF_001015055.1 of Aneurinibacillus tyrosinisolvens. Lineage (GTDB taxonomy): Bacteria > Bacillota > Bacilli > Aneurinibacillales > Aneurinibacillaceae > Aneurinibacillus_A > Aneurinibacillus_A tyrosinisolvens. The sequence continues at coordinate 1,896 of NZ_BBWZ01000039.1, forward strand.
GAGTGAAAGATGGTGTTCCGTCAGGATTTATATGAACAGTATATTCAAGAACTTCACGCTCATTTATGTGATACTATGCCGATTGAACAAATTATAGGGTCTTGGCAGAACAGTCATCGAAAAAGGCGTTTTATTGCAATGTACCTACTACAATCGAAAGAGGTCTTCCATTTCTATTATAAGAAGCGAACGCAACTTGGGATTAAGGGCATATTTAATCAAATCATTTCTGCTATGATTGCCGAACCGACAAGCCAATTAAAACAGGATATTATACAATCTATTGGAATGACCAAGGGCATGATTTCGGGGGATGTATCGTCCTATGAAATAAAAGAAACGTTGAAGGATATAAACTCATTTGCATTATATTGTAGAAAGCGATTAAAGCAGTTTGATACATAACGAGATTTGCAGAACATCATATTGATGTGAAGGGATAAGCATAGATTGCAAAAAATGTACGAATCTTTACTAAATAGTTATGAAACCTTCATATCTTTTTCGTAGGCTTGAACGGTTTTCGTATTAAGAAAGTAATATAAATTCCTATGAAGTGCAGAAAAAATAGTCAAATTTCCCGAAATCGTATGAAATGTTCATACTCCATGAATCTGTGGGGTGTTTTTTTGTATTGCTTACCCCTATGTATGTTGAGTAATGACAACAACACTATTTATGGGTTTTAGGATAAGTTGTGAGCAATGCCAAGTGTACGAAGCTCATATCCCTTTAGACTATATCTGCATACAAAACCCTGTCAGCGATGGCTGGGTATTTTGTCATGCAATAAAGCCAGTCAGCCCACTTGTTACGGAATAATCTATAGTGCCAAATCTATAATTTAGTAGGTTTGATAACCAAGGATTCCTAATATAATGGGAAATTTTCAGATGGTAGCTCTATTTCACATGAATTAGACAGTATCGCACAGGAGGGAAAATGAATATGAAAAAACGGTCAAACGACAGAGCAGTTAATGACAACTTTGGTTCAACTATGAAGTATTATAGGGAAAGGAAAAATATGTCTTTGCAACAACTTTTTGAGAAGACAGGGGTGTCGAGTGGGTATCTATGTCGCCTCGAAAACGGTCAAAGGAAAGCTCCATCCGTGCCTATCGCATCTAAAATCGCTACGGCATTGGAAATACCACTTTCTTTACTGTTAGATATTTCGACTAACGAGACTCCCATTGATGAAGCACCTTCGATTGCGGAGTTAATTCTCTATAATGACTGCAAGATTGATGAAGAAAATCTGATTGGCAAGGAAGCAAAAGAAATATTGGTACAAATAATTGAATTTATCATTGAGGCATCCTGGGACAAGGAGAATAAAATTAAGCAGTTATTCGACCTATCCGAGCTGATTGATGATTTTAAAGAAGTAAGTTAAACAGGCCAAGGAAAAGGGGGGATTCCATACATATGGGGTCTCCTTTTATCATTAAAGAGGAGCTGATATGTGTATGAGCATCAAAGGAACTGAAAAAGAGTTTCTGTTTAGTCTTTTTTTGAAGACTCGACCAAACATATTGGAAAATACATTGAATGTGAAGCTTGAAGCGGGAGACATCTTATTAGAAAAAAGTCACCAAGGCATGAAATTGGACATGTATTCAATAGACAAACACACGGGAAGCGAAATCTACGTTGAGAACCTTCTGCTGAAATCTAATGAGCCCCATCAAAAAAAGGTATTACAAATCGTAGACAGTATACAGAAGGGGATAGTTGTCTATCAGGCACTGGGCTTCCACAGAAACCATGTGAAGCAATTGAAAAACAAGATAGAAGATTCAAGAAAGGATATTATTCTTTATTTAGTGAAAATCAATCCGAAGGTTATTGAAGCATTGGATAGTTTGAACAAGCTACACAAGTTAGAAGTGTTCAGGAATTTGAATTTGTTGGATAACGTCCAAAATCCAATTCACGTTGTTGCCAAATACGGAAATATGCCAGATAAGAATGCGGAAAGGACGCCTCCTATAAGAAAACAGGATAGTAACTTTGGAACCAGGGAAGATATTAACCATATGCTTCTCAGTGAATTAAGACGAAACATCCCATATTTTTTGAGCTTCCAACGTGAAAAGTCGAACATTGAGACAAATAGGTTGCTCCAATTTGGAGGGGGATTGAGTGGGACTACCTATTTTGTGACGTTAGAAAGTCGGAGAAAACTCGCATTTCTCGAATTGCGATTTACAAATGAAAGTGAATACCTATACCCAATTTTTAAAGAGAAAGAACATCAGATAAGGGAAAGAATTGGAGAAAGTGTTGTGTTTGACGATAATAGAAATGTCATAGGTGTTTACTTTAAGCCGTCAAAAGACATACAGGATACAATCAACCAAATTGTTGAAGTGTTTCGGAAAATGATTCACTTTTTTTCCGATTATTTTTTCCGAATGCAACGATTTGAGTCGAATCTGGCAGTATCGTAAAAAAGGATTTTTATAACAATGATTGGAAAGAGTCAATGTAAGGTTAATCCCAGCATTGATTTTTTCTTTTGTTTTCCTATAGCATTATTGGAATAAACTTGAGACAATATTCTTATTGATTGAATAGGAAATTGAGGGATAGCTTGTGAATACAGCGTATCATTCTAAATATTTTGCAAATAAACTCATTCATCGTTCTACTTCTAATGATATAGAAAAGCTTTCAATGTCTTTGTTTGATGCTTCAGTAGATATTAACCCGCATCAAGTGGATGCGGCCTTGTTTGCTTTCAAATCTCCTTTATCCAAGGGAGTTATTCTTGCTGACGAAGTAGGGTTGGGAAAAACAATTGAAGCAGGACTTGTACTTTGTCAATATTGGGCAGAAAGAAAAAGAAGGCTGTTGGTGATTTGTCCGTCTTCGCTTAGGAAGCAATGGAGTTTAGAGCTTCAAGAAAAATTCAATCTGCCAAGCATAATACTTGAGACGAAAAATTACAATGAAGAACTACGTAACGGGAATGCCAATCCCTTTAATCAACCATGCGTTATCATTACCTCTTTTAATTTTCCAAACAAAAGAAAAAATGACATACGTGCAATTCAGTGGGACTTAGCGGTGATGGATGAAGCACACAAATTACGTAATGTATATCGGAATAGCAATAGAATGGGTCAGGGGATAAAGTGGGCAATCGAAGAGAGAAAAAAACTACTGCTTACTGCTACGCCTCTTCAAAACTCTTTATTGGAGCTTTACGGGCTTTCAACCTTAATTGATGACCACATTTTTGGTGATATCAAAGCATTTAGGAGTAACTACGTCAATGATGGCAATTTCGAGGATTTGAGGGATAGACTTAAGGGGTTTTGTAAGCGAACATTACGGAAGGATGTCCTTGAATATATAAAATACACCGAAAGACACCCGATTACGCAACCTTTTACGTCTTCTGATAAGGAACAGGCTCTTTATGAAGCTATATCTATCTTCCTTCAAAGAGAAGATACATATTCGATTCCAAAAAGCCAGAGGGTATTGACGACATTAATTCTTTGGAAGCTTCTTGCTTCCTCTACAAACGCAGTTTTACAAACTCTACAAACCATCAAAAAAAGGTTGGAAGATATAAGGGACGGCATGGCTGAAAAAGAGCTTGCTTTTGATGATTTGGTTGACGAAGATGAATTGAACCTTATTGAACAGAGCGTAGATGAAATTGAAGAGAATTTTGAAGAGGAAGAAACTCTTGGGTCAGAAAACCATCAATTAGACTTAGAAAAGATTAACCAAGAAATAAAAGAAATTGAACGTTTCATACAAAAGGCGAATGAAATACAAATTGATACTAAGTCAGAAGCATTATTAAAAGCTCTGAGTATTGGTTTTGAAAAGATGCGTGAATTAGGTGCAAATAAAAAGGCCCTTATTTTTACGGAGTCTAAAAGAACACAAGAGTATTTGAAAACATTTCTCGAAGCAAACGGATATAAAGGAAAAATTGTTGTTTTCAATGGTACGAACTCCGATAGAGAATCAACGGAAATTTATAACCAATGGGTTGAGAAAAACCAACACTCAGGTAGAATTAGTGGCTCAAAGATTGCGGATAAAAGAAATGCTTTAATTGAATATTTCCGTGATGAAGCTGAGATTATGATTGCAACTGAATCGGCTTCGGAGGGGGTAAATCTCCAATTCTGTTCTCTAATTGTGAATTATGATTTACCCTGGAATCCACAGCGTATAGAGCAAAGAATTGGTCGTTGTCATAGATATGGTCAGAAATTTGATGTGGTTGTGATTAATTTTATCAACCAGAGAAACCAAGCAGATGTAAGAGTGTATGAATTGCTAAATGAAAAGTTTAGACTTTTTGAGGGGATATTAGGCTCCTCGGACGAAGTGTTGGGGTCTATTGAATCTGGAGTTGATTTTGAAAGGCGTATACTTAAAATCTATCAAACTTGTAGACAACAAGAGGAAATCGAGATGGCCTTCCAAGAATTACAGGCAGAAATGGAAGACCGAATTAAGCAAAGAATGGATAAGACCAAAGAAAAGCTGTTAGAGAACTTTGATATAGATGTACACGATAGACTTAAGTTTAATCTTCAATTCACGAAAGAACATCTTAATAAGTACGAGAAGTTATTTTGGAATGTAACAAGGTCAATACTACAAGAAGAGGCTCAGTTTGATAGTAGTGAGCTAAGCTTTTGTTTGGAAAAAAGTTTAGATAACCGTATACCAAGCGGGAAATATTTTATGATTTCCAAAGAAAGAAAAAACGTGGAGGGGACATATCTTTATCGTTTGTCCCATCCACTTGGCGAGTATGTGATTGACAGGGCTTTATCCGTATCAACACCTCCAGCAAAATTAGTATTTGATATAACGAATCACCCTGCAAAAATATCAGTGGTTCAATCATTACAGGGGAAACAAGGGTATTTGATATTATCAAAGCTAACCATTGAATCTTTTGAAAAAGGGGAGCATTTGTTATTTAGCGGGTTCACAAGTAGCGGGGAGATACTGGACCAAGAGCAATGCGAGAAACTGTTTCAATGTAATGCAAGTATTCTACCAATAAGTAATATTCAAGATGGCTTTCAACAAAAAATCATGAGAGAAATGAAAAGATATGAAGAAGCCACTATAAGTAGGGTAATAGAGGAAAATAACAAGTATTTCAGAGAGGAACAAGAGAGATTACAAAAATGGGCAGACGATTTAATTCTCGCTTCCGAAAAAGAGCTTGAGGATGTCAAAAGGCAAATCAGAGACTTAACCAGAAAAGCTCGACTTGCGATTTCAACAGAAGAACAGCATGACATCCAATTAAAAATTAATGAACTGGAAAAACAGAAACGGACAATGCGTAGAAAAGTTTTTGAAGTTGAGGATGAAGTCATCGAAAAAAGAAATGAGTTAATACAAGAACTTGAAAGCAGAATGCACCAGCACACGGAGAGAGAGGATTTATTTATAATAGAATGGGAAGTTGTATAGGGATAGAGGAGGAAATTCAGTGAACGAAGGCTACGCTAAACTCAAGTCAATCTTATCAGAGATGTTTCAACTTGACCAATCGGATTTGGATTTTGGAATATATAGAATCATGAACTATAAAAGGAAGGAAATTGAAAAATTCCTAAATGAAGATTTACTACCTCAAGTAACGAAAGAACTTGAAAAATACATCTCTGTGGAACAAAAAAATGTAGAGAAGGAACTGAAAGAACTTGTAAAACGGTTAGAAGATGACGGAGTTCCTTTGGAGAGTAGTAACAAGTATATGACGTTAAAGGCAAAACTCGATAACGGGTTAAGTGTATCCTCTGCCGAAAATGAGGTATATTCGCACCTTGCAAATTTTTTTAGAAGGTATTACGACAAAGGAGACTTTATGTCTCTAAGACGGTACAAGAAGGACGTATATGCTCTTCCCTATGAAGGGGAAGAAGTGAAACTCCATTGGGCAAATGCTGACCAATATTACATCAAAACTGCAGAGTATTTCAAGGATTATAGCTTTAAAACGTCAGATGGTTACAAGGTTCACTTTAAAATTGTAGATGCAGATACCGAAAAAGATAATAATAAGGTTCATAGTGACAAAGAAAAGAGATTTATGATACACAAAGAAAAATTATTTAGGTATGATGGCGAGTTAACAATTTATTTTGATTATGTTGTAAGTACAGAAAAACAAAAAGACTTGATTGATGAAGCTATTGAAATAATATCCAGAATAATTAATTCCCATACCTCTTTAAACAAGTATGAAACACTACTTTCTTTACAACCATCTGAAAAAAATCTAAAAAGGACGTTGATTGAAAAATATCTGTATGACTATACATCAAGAAATACATTTGATTATTTTATACATAAAGATTTAGGTGGGTTCTTGAGGAGGGAGTTAGATTTTTACATCAAAAATGAAGTAATGTTTTTAGATGATTTAGATACAGAAAATGAAGTAAAAATCGAGCAATATCTTACGAAGATTAAAGTTATTAAGAAAATTGGCAACAAAATTATTGCCTTTCTTGAACAGATTGAAAATTTCCAGAAGAAATTATGGTTAAAAAAGAAATTTGTTGTGGAAACAAATTTCTGTATAACGCTGGATAAAATTAGTGAGGAATTCTATCCTGAAATTGCTAAAGAAGATAGGCAGAGAAAAGAATGGGTTAAGCTGTTTTCAATTAATGAAATAAAGGGTGATTTAACTACTATTGGATACTCAGAGCCATTGACTGTTGACTTTTTGAAACAAAATAAGAATTTAATATTGGATACAGCGTTATTTAATGATGACTTTAAAGAAAAGCTTTTAGGTTCAATAGATAATATTGATAAAAATGTGAATGGAGTCTTAATTAAAGGTGAAAATTTTCAAGCACTAAATTTGTTGACGGAGAAGTATAAGGAAAGTATCCAATGTGCCTATATAGACCCACCATATAATACATTGAAAGACGAGTTTCTTTATAAAGATAACTTTACTCATTCTTCTTGGCTTTCAATGGTTAATGACAGAATTGACTTATTAAAAAAATTATTGACTAAAACGGGCGTTAATATGAGTTCTATAGGAAATCATGAGTTGGCTCGATTAATGCTATTGATGAATTCAAAATATGGTGAAAACAATTTATTGAATGTATTTATTTGGAATACGGATGGTAATATAGATAACCAAAGCAAATTTAAGCAGGACCACGAATATATAGTAGCGTATTCAAGAAATGGAAAAGAATTACCCCCTCCTAAAGTGATAGACCCTAACGTACCAAAAGATAGTAAGCTGTATAAAAAATCTTATAGAAAACACTATTGTAAAGAACGGACCGAAAAATCCTGAATCTGATATTTTACTACCCATAGGATTTCCTGCGTCATTTGAGGAGGGTTATATCTTACCAGATAAAGAGGAATATCCAAAATTTAAGGATGTCGTTGAAGTGAAAGATTGGAAGACGACTTCTCCCTTAGTAATTAGAAGTGGTTGGAGTTCTAAAGACCTTTTGGAACAGTTCATTAAAAATAAATTTCAACCAATCACTGATAGCAAAGGCCAGAAAACATGGTTTGTTGTTAAGGATTCTGGTGCCCCATATGTAATTAAAGAAAGAATGGACAACGGGCATGTTCTAACGGTACTGAGAAACTTAGGAAGTACACAGTCTTCATCTAATATGTTAGAAGGAATGGGAATTGAATTTTCGTATCCTAAACCAGTCCCTTTAATTCAATATTTAATTTCTGCTATGACAGAACATACAGATACAATTATTGACTTTTTTGCAGGTTCAGGGACGACAGGGCATGCTGTAATTAATCTTAACAAAAATAACGAACAGGATGAAAAACAATCAAATCGAAAGTATATCCTTGTAGAAATGGGAGATTATTTTGATTCAGTTACCAAACCAAGAATTCAAAAAGTTATCTACTCAGATGACTGGAAAGATGGTCAGCCCATTTCAAGACAAGGTTCAAGTCATATCTTTAAATATATTCGTCTTGAATCATATGAAGATACGTTAAATAATCTCGAACTAAAGAGAACAGAAGAGCAAATAACATTGCTTGACCTGAATCCAGAGTTAAGAGAACAGTATATGCTTACCTATCTGCTTGATAAAGAAACGGAAAACAGCGTGACGCTACTTAATATAGATAAGTTTAAAAATCCTTTTGAATATAAGCTGAATATTGCACAGGGATTGGAAACTAAAGTCACAACAATTGATTTGGTTGAAACCTTCAATTATCTGCTGGGAATCGAAGTGGTACGGAATGAAAAAAGAGAGAACTACATTGCCGTGGATGATAATGAAAGCGATGTTCCAGGTTCCGTTAAATTATCATTATCAAAGAATGGCGAGTACACTTTTAAAGAAATTGAAGGTAGAACCCAATCTGGCGAACGGGTACTTGTGATTTGGAGAACCTTAACGGATGACATTGTAAAAGATAATGCGGTGTTAGATACTTATTTCCTAAAGAAGAAATACAGCACCAGGGATTTTGAGTTTGACAGAATCTATGTAAACGGAGATAACAACCTTCAAAATTTGAAAATGGACGAAGAAAGATGGAAAGTCGTTCTCATAGAAGAAGAATTTAAAAAATTGATGTTTGATGTTCAAGCAGTATAGGGGGTGTTATTGTGGCAAGAACAAGTAAAACGAAAAAGGCAAAAACACCTCAATTAAAGTTCTACAAACGGTTGGTATTGAATCAGTATTTTCTAAAACTGTTTGGTGTAAGTAAGCTTGAAGAAATCGCTGAAGAAATGAAGAAACCAAGGTATGAGGGGCTGGATGACGACAACAATACTAATTTCTACCATTTTCTAATTGAAGAATATAAGGATAAGTTCAAAATAAGCAAGGACAAGCTTTTACAATATGATGAAAACATAGTAGCTCATACACTTAAAATCTCCGAAAAAAGGGAGTTACGCTTTTCCTGGAAGTATTTTCAGTATCTTTCTCTTCTTTTTACAGAGATTTATCTGGATATGTATGTGAATACCCCAGATAAATTGGTTGCAGAACTTAACGCTTATGTAGAAGAATTTAATGGGGATAAAGAGGATGGAGATAAGATAGAGCCTTATACGCTCACTGACCTTAAAAAAATTGCTTTTTGGAACGCAACAGGCTCTGGTAAGACCCTTATTATGCATGTCAATAGTCTTCAATACCTTCATTATATGAAACAGTCTGGCAGAGTAAATGAGATTAATAAAATAATCCTTCTAACCCCGAATGAAGGGTTATCAAATCAACATCTTGGTGAATTTCAACTCTCTGGACTTAACGCAGAACTATTTGATAAAAATGTTGGTGGACTCCTGGCGTTAGCAGAGAAACGGATTGAGATTATTGACATCAATAAAATCAAAGACGAAGAGGGAGATAAAACAGTCGCAATCGACTCTTTTGAAGGAAACAACCTGGTACTTGTTGATGAAGGGCATCGTGGCTCTTCGGGAGAGGACTGGAAAGGTAAAAGGGATAAGTTATGCGAAAACGGATTTTCATTTGAATACTCGGCTACCTTTGGTCAGGCAATGAAAGCATCGGGTAAAGAAGCATTAATTCAAGAGTACGCAAAATGTATTTTATTTGACTACTCGTATCGGTACTTTTATGCGGATGGCTACGGGAAAGATTACAACATTCTAAACCTCGAAGATGACAGCAAGGAAGATATACGGCTGTTGTATCTTACTGCTTGTTTACTGACGTTTTATCAACAAAAAAGACTATTTGAAGATAATAGGAAAACATTCGCACCATTTTTAATTGAGAATCCTTTGATTATTTTTGTAGGAGCCAGTGTCCTGAAAGGGAAGAAAAATACTGAAGCCTCTGATGTGGTTGACATCTTAACGTTCTTCTCGGATTTTATAAAGAATGAATCCAGAAGTATTAAATTGATTGAACGTTTACTTGGAGGAAGCCCTGGTCTTCTTGATAACAAAGGCAGAGAAATATTTCGGGATGCATTCAAATATTTGAATAGCAAACCCTTAGATTACACTGGAATCTATCGGGATATTCTCAGAACCGTATTCAATTCCAATACTGTTGAAGCCGAATTACACGTTGAGAACCTAAAGGGTGTAACTGGTGAGATTGGTATTTGTGTAGGGGAAAATGAATACTTCGGAGTTATTAACGTAGGGGATGACAGTAAGCTTATCAAACTTTGCGAAGAAAATGGGTTGATTACAGGGGTAAGAGAATTCTCGGAATCATTATTTCAGAAAATCAATGAAAATGGTTCCGCTGTAAATGTGCTTATTGGTTCAAAAAAAGTTTACTGAAGGCTGGAGTAGTTGGCGGGTAACAACAATGGGCTTAATGAATGTCGGAAGAACAGAAGGGTCTGAAATTATTCAGCTCTTTGGAAGGGGCGTTAGGCTCAAAGGGTATGAATTCAGCTTAAAACGCACCAAATTTGTAAAACGAGAAAATCCAGACATGAATGTGCCAAAATATATAGAGATTATGGAAACACTGAATATTTTCGGGGTAAGAGCCGATTATATGAAGCAGTTTAAAGAATATCTGGAAGATGAAGGGTTGGATATAGAAAACGAGCCTGAATATATTGAGCTTCCAGTGATAAGGAACAAGAATGTTAATTTGGGTCAACTTAGAACTCTTAAGATAAAAGACGGTTTGGATTTCAAAAGGCAAGGACCTAAACCGAATCTGTCGGTATTGAGCGAAGATATTGCGAGTAACAAGATAATAGTTGACTGGTATCCCAAAATTCAAGTTCAGGCTTCCTCTGTAAGCTCTAATGATAATAGTTTAAAGTATACAGGGAAATTAACCAAAAAACACCTTGCATTTATAAACATGGATGAAGTCTATTTCCAAATTCAGGAATACAAAAATTTAAAGGCATGGTACAACCTGAATATAACGAAGGAAAGCCTATCGCAGTTACTACGGAATCCTTCATGGTACACGCTATATATTCCTGAAGCAGAATTGGAGTTTACCGATTTTAAAAACTTCAAAAAGTGGCATGAGATTGCAATTGTTCTCTTGCGGAAATACTGTGATTACTTTTATAAACATAAAAAGGCAGAGTGGGAATTCCCACATTTGCAATATGAAGAGCTAAAAGAGGACGATACAAATTTCATCAAAGAAGAAAAGTATGTTTTCACCGTTCATAACCCAGAAGAGAATGATTCTTTGATGAACCGATTGAATCAGTTAAAAGAACTGCTTGAATCAGGTAAACTAAAAGACATCGAATTTAAAAATTACTCGTACGGCAATTTTGAGCCATTTTTATTTGAAAAGCATTTGTATAATCCGTTGATTTACATTCGGAAGAATTCCACAGAAATTGCAGTGAGTCCCATAAATTTAAACGAGGGTGAACGTAACTTTGTATTTGATTTAAGGAAGTTTTATGAAGGTAATACATCGTTCTTCGTGGATAAGGAACTTTACCTGTTAAGAAACAAAAGTAAAGCGGGCATTGGATTCTTTGAAGCAAACAACTTTTTCCCAGATTTCATTTTGTGGCTTATTTATCAGGGGAAACAATACATCACATTTATTGACCCAAAAGGAATCAGAAATTTGCGGGGAAAAAATGACGCTAAAATACAACTATCAGTGAACATTAAAGAAATTGAGAATAGGCTTAGAATACAAGATAGTAGTATTGTTCTAAATTCGTTTATCATCTCGGGTACATCGTATGATGCAGTTTCTCATTGGGGAAGCAAAGATGAATTAGAGTCACTAAATGTGCTGTTCCAGAACGATGACGATGCTTATATTACTAAAATATTTACCAATGTATTAGGTGAGTAAAGAGTTTGCTGTGGTACTGCTGGAAATCTATCCAGCAGTCTTTTACTATAAAGCGAAATAGGGTGAAAGAAAATGAAGGGATTCGCCTACGAAAATTCACACGAACTTACTAAGTCAATTCATGAATGTCTAAAGACCCAACATAAACGATTCACGTTGCGGCCGTTCAATCGGTATGACCACAAGAAAAGCATGTGGTGGCTTATCCCATCCACCGAGTATCCAGCCTATAGGTTCGGAAAGTATTTCGTTTGTGAAAATGGAGACGGAACGTATTCCGTTGGATTACATGTTGAAAAGGGATTAGAAAAGGCTGTCGAATACAAACGGGAACTGATGCTGGATGATACTTGGACATGGCATGATTTCACCAAGGCATTAGAAAAAGGAGATATTGAAACTATTCTTTTTGACATTAATCGGGCGATGAAGGGGGAAGTAGGAGTTGAGATTTGCGTGGATAGTCCTGACTTAAAGGAAACGTGGGAATATGAATTGCAGGGGGAAAGGTTTGTAGATAGAACGGGGGGAAGAGGTAGATATTAGGAAAATCCCAGCCAGGGTGAACGATATCCCCGACTTAGCATGGTATTGGGTTGACCTGTATATAGTGTTTACATTTGAAAAGTGGAATCAGGCTCAAGGTGATGAATTAAGCGACTATGAAATCGTGAAACATCTTCTGGAACCATTGGAGAAATGGGTTCAATAGCGTATAAAAATAACGGGTATCATCAGAAAGTTCAACTTAGATGGCGAGCACCCAAAAATTCAGTTGAGATTTTTTAAACAAGAAATGCCAAAAAAACCAGTCGTATCAATGGTTTTCAGGCTTCACAACTTTCGGAAAACATAAACCTATATATTAGCAAAAAAAAACCTATGGATAAAATGCAAATAGGAAATGTCTGCTGTTTCGAGCAGAGGAAAAACATACAACGGTTCTGGAGAAAATCGCAACAATAGATAGCAGAATGTTTTTCCCTGCTTGTCTTCTAATCACAGCGTGGAACGGGACTTCCACGACACTTGAAATGTGCAGGTGATTTACCGAAATCAGGAAACCTCCATCCTTTACAGATATTTCAAAGGAAAGTATGAAATATCGTAATTAATTTGCGAACTTCCTAATGAATATATAATCAACGCTAAGCGTTTGGATAATGAATTCCAGCCATACTACTTGGTTTGAAGAAAGTGCACCTATTGATAAGTGAATTTGAAATCGCTAATGCCTATATTCCATAAATAACCAAAATAAAGAGCCAAGAAGTATTGGCTCTATTGCTTAGAAAAGGTTATTTATAATATCAATATCTTCACTTGAAAGAGTTTCCGTTTCACTTTGTTTTCCTTTGATAGTTAGCAAACCGTTTTCATATAAATGGTTATTTTGAAGAAGTCGGTAAAGAATTTTTTCGACTTTTGCAACTAAATCGTCTTTGGAGTATTGTACGTTCTGCATATCTGCTTCTATTAACTTACAAATATAACTGCTTATATTATCTTTTGTTTTTAGGTATTCATATAAGTGGGAATCCTTTACGCTGATGGAGACTTTATGCCTTGACAAGTCCTTTTGCCTCCATGATTTTCAAGTAACTCAGTACGTTTGCATAAACTCCATCGGTATCAATAACAGCCGATGGAAATTCACTTAGAATTGCTTCTTTCAATATAATACTCCCACCGCCACAAAATAATAAAATTGAGTTGTTAAATGTAAGTCCTCTACTTTTAGCAAAGTTGAAGATTTCGACAACATGAGAGGATTTGCAATCCTCGATAACGGCTTTGCTCTCTTCTTGTTTAATCCCGTTTGCAAATAGATAGCCGTCCCGCAAAATTTGTTCGGCATCGTCTTGTGAGATAGAAATTCCATACTTTGCATACTTTGTGGTCAATTCCTCGGTAATTTTAGAACGCAGGATATTGATGCCCTGTGTACTTAAAAACATGGAATCCAATCTGGGGACGAGGGACTGATACTCACAGAAATTAACATTCAGTGAGCCGATATCAAATATAAGAACTCGCTTGTTACGGTACTCGCTAATGCGAGAATAAATGGGACCCGTTCCTTCGGGCAAAAAGAGAACCGATTGAATCCGAAATATAAATGGCTTCTGATTTATACGCAACGAAATAGGTTTTTGGCTGTTGAGGATGGACTCCTCATATTCCTGTCGAAATTTTGCGTTCTTGTAATGGCTTAACGGAAGATTAACGGCTAATCGGATAGTTGGTATGCCAGAGTTGATTAGACCCATTTTTTCGAGGAATTTTACAATTGAAAGATATATGCAGAGCAAATGTTCCTTTGTATTCTTAGAAAGGCTAAAATCACTCCTATTTTCTGAAACGCTATCTCCAATGAGAAAGGAATTCCCCTCCAGTTCCAATAGGTAGTTGTTCATCGGTATATCAATCCCTAAATTTTCCACTCCCTGCACTTTTGTACGAAAGCGTACCTTTTGTAGCGTACCGTTGATATAGGATGCTGATTTGGTGCTATGTTTGCCACTGTCGATAGCGATTGATAATTGGTTGGTCATAAGAATGAATTCCTCCTTGTTTTTTAAGTTTCTATATCATAAACACTTTAAGAAGGAAAATTCGGACTTGTGCTACTAACCCTGTCGTATACCGTGCTACAAGTCGTACAGCATGTTTCTGGCTTGTAACATGCCTACCAAACAACGTTTTCATTTAGTAAAGGGAATTTAGTAATTTACATAAATTTACATACGAGTAACAATTATATAAAACACTATAGAACCGCTTTTCTATTTAATGAGTCGTTCGTATTCGGTATTCTTCTTATATGAAAAGAAAATTCCAAATTTAAAGGAGGATGCAATTATCGCAGATGACACATGATAGTTATTTTCAGGAGTTACGGGAGCAAATACTTGATAATAAAAATAAGTGGGACAATGAACACTTCATTGTTTTCAACCATGAGGCGGGAACAGGTAAAAGCAGAACTACACATCGGATTCTTGGGGAAATGACCAAAGAATACGATTACCGAGTTTTATATGTGCAGTTGTTCGTAAAAAACGATGAATTGACCAACACGGTAAATGCAATCAACAAGTATGCGGGAAAGGACGTAGCTTGTGGCATTGCTGGAGATGATATTCGGAAAAAGAATCAAAGACAACGAGCTGTCGAATCGCCAATTTTGTGCGTATCGCATCGCATGTACCAAATGATATGTCAGGGTGAGCACAGAGAACTCGTTAAAAACAGAGACATTCTAATCATAGATGAATACCCCAACTTAGTGGAGAAAGTTACATTCAATTGCCAGGATATCGGAGACTTGTTTGTTAGTAACGTTGGTGATGGTTGTCAAGAGATTGATGAACTGGCAAGGATGCTAAGACAGTTAGTTTGTGAGAATCGGAAAAAATGCAAAACAAACACAGAGATGGTCTTTCTCGACTTTCAATCGGTTGAGTATGAACGATATAAAGCAGTTGCAACGAAGCTCCTAAAGTCGAGTAGTAGCGACAAGGAACAAATTGAGCGACTAAAAAAAGTGCAACAGATTCTTGAAAATGGTGCTTACTTCTATGAAGGGGGCTTGCATACATTCGATTCATCAAATGAACTACTACTTCTGAAAAGCAACCTCATTTTAGATGCAAACGGTTTTGATTTTAAGTACCAGCTCTCCAATAAGTTTATCCTCAAAAAACAGGACAAATTTTATGATTATTCCCACTCGCAGTTCTTCCATTACGTTGTCGATACCTCGAAAACAGGGCTATCAAAGTACATCAATTTCAATCAACGGGTTCTTAACGAAATTTCATTTGAAGGATGCAAAGGGGTTTTGTTTATAACCGATAAACAAAACAAACAAGCTCTCGAACGAGAAATTGAATACCACTTCTCTAATTATGGGGATAATTTAAAAGAAATTGAGAATAACCTTGGCTGTAAAATAAGGGTCGATTATCACGGGAATTTGAAAGGTGTCAATTATTACCGAACTTTCGATATGGTAGTCGTAATAAAATCCCCAATTTTTGATTTCCTCGCTTACGGTCTCACAAACTTCTTCTACAAATCAAAAGACAAAATCCCTGTTGGAAACATTTCGGTTTTTGAGGATGAAGACATTGAAAAAATCCGAAAGACATCTATTGCGGGTGAGCTTTACCAAGGTATGAAAAGAATCAATCGAGACAACAGCCAGTCCGCTAAGTATTATGTCTTTTGTAACAATCAAGATGTTATTGACATTGTTGTGGAACAATTCCCAGGGATTCAGTATGTTCGGAGAGAGCTTGTAGTCGAGAAAAAACGTGTAGAAGATGTCAAACCCGAACAAGCCGAAAATCCCAAAGTGGCTGAAGTTAAGAAACTGCTATTGGAGTATCGGCAATCAGGATTAAAGAGTATCAAAAAACAGGAGCTTCGGGAAGCGGTTGGCATTCGTCATAAATCAAATTTTACAAAGTTACTGCATTCTTTGGAAAAATTCCTAAGCGACAATTTTATAATTGCCAAGGGTCAACATCTAATATTTCAATAAGAGATTAACAAAGGGTGTCTTCAAGGCACTCTTTTTCTATTTATGGAAAATGGTTACACCATTCTATATCCCTTACAGAAAAAGGCACGTTCGCTTCCTTGAGACTGCCATAACAATACCATTTTGGAACTCATTAAAGTGGATTTTGGATAACAGTATACTGATAGGAACCCTATATTGAAGTGGCATTGATTATTGTGAAGGTTTTGCCGATAAGCCACCATTTTGTATTGTGAAGTATCCCATACACTACGAGGGTATTGATACATTACATCATGGTTTTTGTGTTATTCGTAGCTGGGTAGTATCAAAGTACATCTTTAGTAACAGGGGAGTTTAGGTTCCTGGTATCTGCATTGTTTTGATTATCAGACGGTTTTGGGTAAATTGTAAAGTTGTTTGCGGTTTTCAGGGACTTATTCATTACAATAGGTGAAGGTTTCAATTCAACTGCGAAGGCATTGATTATAGTTACCCTCTATATCGTTTATGTGCATTTGGCACATCTTTTCTATAAAGCTTTAAAGGAAATATCTAAGTTCTTCTCAGAAGTTATGAATACATCCAAAAAGTTGTTTTTTTATGCGATAGGTTCTATATAAGTAGGAACATTCAACAACTTTTTCTATTCAATTTAAGCATAATTCGTATCAATTCTTTTCTCTTACGAACGCACAAAATAATTTTTTAATTATTCTGGATATTTACAGGTTCAAAAATATACAAAATATATAAATAGCTCGAACAGGGTAGAACCGTTTTTGTACTTACGACCTTGGACAAAAATACTATGATATGCATAGAAGCGATTAAATAGATTGGAGGATGAAAATTGACTTTGGAATTAATTCAAATAGAACTCGAACAGATTGAAAACCAAATGTTCAACCACTCCCTTTACCAAAAAAGTCTGAGGGATTTGATAGAAATGGAGAGTCGAGTTTTGTCCTTAAAGGATAAATTTCTTCGGTTTAGTTTTCTTGGTAAAACGGTTGCGGAACTTGATACTGTTCGATTCAAATTGAACGAAACGGCACTAAACATCAGAATCTCTTTAAAAGAGAGGTTGGGAGAAAGCATAAAAGATGGTTTAGTTGGATTAAATGAATTGTATCAAACATCATTACCAGATTGAGAAGGAGGAATTTATTTGAAAACAAATAACGATAATGGATTGGTTATTAAGGATTTCAGAAAATTGGAAGTCTACAAGAAAAGCCTCGAATTCGTGCAAAAAATCTATAGGGTAGTTGAGCAATTTCCAAAGCGAGAAGAACATATTCTTATTTCTCAAGTATTGAGAGCATCTTCCAGTATTTCCCTGAACATCGCTGAGGGGACAAGCCAGATATATGAAATGAAGAGGTTGAACTTCCTTAATATTTCGTTAGGCAGTGCCAACGAGGTAAGAGCGATATTGGACATCGCATACCGTTTAAAGTACATTTCCCAAGAACAGTTCTATGAACTTGAAAGCCAATTAGTAGAAATCATCAAGATATTGATTGCATTGATGAAGAAAATAAAGCAAGTAACAGCTTAAACGTGTTTTACAATAAATGCTGAAATCATAAGTATAGATGAACAATGAACAACATTCGTAACAAAACATGGTATATTTTTCTTGACAATCTACTTATAATTTGCTATAAATTGGTCATAAGCAATTTTATATTGCCTATATGAAAGATTTATTGAATTTTGCCTAAAAATATAGGACGTCAGTAAGAGGCTGACTTTACTTATTTGTGTATAGCTAAATAGATATTTTGATTTGAGGATTCATTCTTCAATGAAAATTTATCTATTTGAGCCATATGCACACTTAAGTAAGGCCAGTCTTTTTTGTTTTTATTGTTCTTTGGAATTTTGAATAGCGAGCAGGGGTACATCTTTACCCCGCACCAACCTTTTATATAGGTTATATGGTTGATTACTTTATGATTGTCCAATCATATAGCCCATTAAAACTTTTAATAGGAGGATTGTAAAAGTGAGTATGATAGAACAACATGCGAATCCAATGAATCAACTTATCAAAGAGGAAGAATTTTGGACAGTAGTGAGTTTTCTTCAAAACGAAAGACTTGATAGTGAATACCCTCAAGCTCTATATAGCGATAAGCTATATTACTGTTTGGCAGGTATACTTGTAAATCAGATTTTAGTTGATGTGTATGGTAAAGAAGCTATGAAGGATAAAATCGGAGAGTATTTATCGGTTGGTACGGTCGCTGAATTAAAACAAAAGTTGGGAAAACTTTTTAATGAGATGACAACCCGAATAAAACTAAGCAATTTACTCCCCTTTTTGAAATCTTTCATCGTAATTTTTACGGCAACCCCAACGTGTTTCAGCCAAGACGGAATTTTGAGAATATGTTACTTTGCGGGTTTTCAAACAGAAAACCTATTGTGGAAATAATATTGAGATAGTTTAACTACAAGTAAAAGAATAACTGATTTGTTATGAAAATCAATTCAACAAAGGAGATAGTGAAGTGGGATATACACATTATTGGAAGTTTAATGGGACATTTACAGATGAAGTTCTTAAGGACGTTAGAATAGTTGTACGGCAGTACAAGGACATTCTTAGACTTGGTTGTGATAGTGAGAAGAGACCATCCGTTTCAAAAAAGAGAATTCGGTTTAACGGGATAGGTAGCTACGGATATGAAACATTTAGAGTTGAACCAAACACCGAACACTTTTGTAAAACTCGTGAAAATGCATATGATATAGCAGTTTGTGAAGTTTTGTTGGTCTTAAAGCATCATTATGGAGATAAATTTGAATTAGATTCGGACGGTTTTTCTGCATCATCGAAGGAAGATATGCAGTCCCAAAAATTAAGGGGCTACTGGAATGAGGCTCTAATAAATGTATCGAATCGCTTTGACTATACCTTTGTTTTAATTCCAGAGAATGACAGTAGTTGGGAACACTATCATTTTAGAATTGTATCTTCAGAGGAAAGCTTAGATGTTACTCATGATATAAACCAGAAATATCTTTTAGTCAGCCAACATTAATAGAGAAAGGATTGAACCACATTGATAAAAGAGTATATGAATCAAGAGTTAATTGACAAAATTGAAAAGAGTCTTGAAGTAGAAAGAGAAATCATTGATAAAATGTGGAAGGGAAAAATCATAGATATCAATGATATCGAAGAAACAATGATTTGTGATATTTTCTTGAATTACTATCAAACGCCATTAGTGATGGTGGATGAAATAATCAACCAGGTTGCACCTTTTATTAAGGAATTAAAAATTGACGTTTTTCCCTATATCGGAGATATCGAAATTGAATATTTTAATATTTCCTCTGCGAATTGGGATTATACAGCGAAATTGCATGTTTGTTTTATCGAAGTAGAAGGATTGAGCAGATTGAGTGAGGAACAGCGTGAACAAATTAAGGATTTGAAGGAAGAAATAGAGGAGCTATATGGACAGCTTGATTTTGATATGAAGCTGTATCTTGCGAATCTACCAGAAGATTATGTAGCTGAAAACGGTGAAAGGTATTCGGCAAAGTACAAAATGATTGTTTAAGTATAAATGATAATTCACATAATTATCAACGCATGACGAAGTTTAGTCCTTTAAACGATAACTTTGTTGAAGAAAACCAAGCATATTCTGCAATTTCTCACACAATTTAAAGTCCATTAGACTTGAAAAAACTGATAGAATCGTGGTCGGCTGAAGACCACCTCAGTGCAATTGTCCAAAGGAACATGGAGTTTGTGAGTAAAGAGTTTGCAGTGTAGACAAATAGTAGAGGGACGCCAAATTAGTAAGTGTTTTACCAGAAACTTCTGTTTTGTGAGTGCTGAAGAGAATTTACGTCATAAGGGAGGATGGAATATTTTCCTGTACCTGTGTTATTATGGTGATAATAAGAATCACCAAGTTCAGAAAACTGAATAAAAAAACTATTGGGAAAGCCATTTAGACGATGATTTGAAAAAAAATTCATTTTCATCGCCTATATGACTTTCCCTTTTTAATTTCGTCTATATGCAACGGAAAAGAGGAGGTGAGCATTTTGAATATGCTGATAACGGTTAGTATCGTTGCTACATTGATAATTGTTGTGGTTGCCTGCTTTACAGTCTACAAAATTTG
The DNA here is from genome assembly GCF_001015055.1 of Aneurinibacillus tyrosinisolvens. Lineage (GTDB taxonomy): Bacteria > Bacillota > Bacilli > Aneurinibacillales > Aneurinibacillaceae > Aneurinibacillus_A > Aneurinibacillus_A tyrosinisolvens. The sequence goes on from NZ_BBWZ01000039.1 coordinate 22,414, forward strand.
GATGAAGCAATAGACATTTTGGATTGGAAAAGAGCTTGAAACTGAATGACAAGGATTAATGTAGCGGTTGAAAAAAGATTGATTACTGTTAGGAGGTTTTTATGGTCGTATCATTTTGTGAATTCGTTGAGGAATTGAAACGAGCAATTGAATATCAGCGAGACGGTGGGACCGATTATCGACTTAAAACAGCAGAGCTATCGTTGTATGTGGCAAATCAAGATGGAACTATGGAGCCGTTCTACGAATCGAGGGAATCATCACGAGAAGTGGTAGCTCGGTTCATAAAAGACAATCATGACGAAGACAGAATTGATGATGTAGCAAAGGCGTTGTATACAATATCGAGACGACTGGTGTTTAAAGCTACAATGCCAATAGAACTGAAAGAACATATTGCAATTAGGCGAGAAGAAAGGAGGAAAAAAGGTCTCTCACTTATTAAGATAACTGAAGATGAATTTAGAGAAGACTTAAAAACATTTGATGATGCCTTTGAGAATGGTGTTTTTTGTACTCCTAATACGAATAAATACCGTGTTAAGGTACGCAAGTTGTTTGACTTCTGCAACGAAACGGGTAGAAAACCAGAAGAATTAACCGAGGAAGAATGGAAAGAGTTTTTAGAGGAGGGGAAGTAGTATGTTGTCAGAAGGATTACAGCATTGTTGCGAATTACCAACGGAGGATAGCCACAGAATCGAGCAAGAAGGCTCTTTTTTGTGTGAATATGACAAACATACGTTCTTAATAGATGACTTTTTCACCGTTATTAACCATAAATATGAAACGGATTTCCTGGATTGGTTGGAGGAGAACGATGAATAGACCGATTGAGAACTGTCCGAACTGCGGTACTGATTTAGTTGGAGAAGAGATACCAGATAATTTAAAGGAACATTATGCTGGAACCCATTGGAGCAAAAAGATTGGTATTGCCAATCATATTGGGGGCGATGTAGTCTCTTGGATGTGTCCCGTATGCAAGCACCAATGGAAGAAGGGTGAGTAAATATGAAAGGAAAAATCTTGTTGGATAAGGCTCCATTCCCGCAGGCTAAGGTTACTGGTGAATGGGCGACTCAAAAAGCCCTAAAAAGACTTCAAGAAGCAATCGCCAGACTAAAACGGGAGTTAGAATAATTAATAAACCATATATCACCGATTAACATGTTTCATTTGAATACAGGGATAACTCGAAATGAGGATGTGAAAAAGTGATGTGTCAAAATAAGCGTATCGAGATTTACGGGAACTATGTAAATGACTTTGAAGTGAGTCCTTTTGAATCAATGTATATGCTTCATATTAGAAGCAAAGTAGAGAGTGAAATGAACGAGCTTACCAATGATGAAAGAAAAAAATTGCGGAATTACGATAGACAATTGATGAAAAACGCAAAAAAGATGGCAGAGCATATTGGCGAGATTTATGATTGGTCAATATCAAAGGAACCATTGACTGAGTGGTGGTGGCATCTGGACAAAGTGGGGAAAGAGGAATAATAAAGTGAGAATTAATTCGGTGATACCAACAGATTCCTTCAAGTTAATCCTGGAATTTGAAAACAAAGAGCATCGGACTTTAGACATCAAGTCGTTCTTGAAAGATGATACTGGGAAATTAGCGGAGGTTCGGGACAATCTCATTATGTTTCAAACAGTAAAGATTGATAGTAGAGCTGGTACAATATGCTGGGATAACGGAGTGGACTTAGACCCTGAAATTGTGTATTTCCGCTCAGTTCCAATTTGGAGGAAATCGAAATGAAGCTAAAACGAAAGAAGAGAAAACGGTCGGAACTACAACCTCATACCAAAGTGAGTATAGAGCTGACCATTATTAAGAAGATTGATAAAGCCATAGAAATTATCGGAAATAGGAGTTGGAGATGATGGTATATGAGTCGAAAAGAAAGCACAGAAGTCATTGACAGTTTATACAGTCTTTCATTAAACCAAGTTATTGATAAATATGAACTATCGTGGTTACAAATGAAGGATATTTTGAATCAATACAGCTTTGTCGGATATGTTGATTATGACAACAATATATCGGTTAGAGCACCCTATTTTATTGACATTGAAAAGACATACATTTGGGGCTATTTAAAGGCATGTACACTGGCTTCTAAAAAATTGTTTGAATTGGTTCCAATCCGAGCCGTGCATGATACACTGCAGTTACCGATTGAAGCATTTAGAGATATACTGTTCGGCTATATACAGGAACAAATTGAATTTTGTAGGGATGATGGAAATGATACGAAATCATCCAATTAATAGAGCTACACAGGAGAAAAGGAAATGAAAGCAGAAGAAATTATGCGAAACATTGCGGATTTATCGAATGCTGAACGGATTAGGTTATTAGAGTTGCTTTATGAACGTCATTTTGATAACCGTCCTCCTTTCGAGGCTCAAATCCGTGAGAAACAACGGGAGTTTTTGGAAGAAGAGATATACGAACAAGGGTATGATGAAGGTGTAAGGGATGCTAAGGCTCAGGTCGCAAAAAAACTCATTACTCGTTACCCACTTCCAGAAATAATGGATATAACAGAACTACATGAAGATGAAATGCTGTCAATCATAAAGCAGTACATCAAACGGGAAGAAGAATAAATCCGACCATATGTTAAAGGTCGGATTTTCATGAAAATATAAAAGGGAGCTGTGTTACAACTTGTTTCTCAATTCATGTTCAGAGCAATGTGCCACATAAGACGCATTGTGTTGTATTATCAATGTATATAAGCTCGAATGGGGGATAATATCCAACGGAGGGGTACAGTGTTATTCATTGAAGGATAATTTCTACTTTTTATAGAAATTTATAGATGTGGGATTAGAAATAAAGTAACTGAGTGAGGTAAGCATATGGATACGAAAACAAATGAATCCGAAATATTACAAAGGTTGTTACTCCAACCTTTACAATCCCCTTTCTATAAACAATTAGATAGCATCGGCAATGATTTCTATAAGGTAATTCAATATGGGAATGAACACGTTATCGAGGATAGTTTTACACAGGCAATAATTAATTTAGTCGGAGTACAATACTTCATTGGCATCGCTCCCATCAATCAAGTATATTTGGGATTACACTTGGCTAAAGAACTTGGACAAGAGTACATGTATTCAGTGATGTTGAGAGCAATGACTGAATTAGTTGCCAGAGTTCACAAGGTAGTTCGCTTATATCAGGTATTCCAGAAAGACAATGATGTAGAGAATCTTTTGAATAAATCGAATAGGCTGTTGAAGCACTATGTTAAGAGCGATACACAAGATGAAAATGTTGTTCCTTTGACTGGGTTCAACGTCATGACATTAGTTAAGTCCCTACGTGATAGGATACCAGAGATTGAAGAAAAGTATGATGATTTAAGTACATATTTTCATGGTGAGTTAACAACACATCAATCTTACCGAAAGATGACCCACTTCCAGCAACTTGCTGGACAGGAATTGTCAGCAATTTCAATACATGATGAATTTGTAAATAAGCTATTGGATGTATTGATTATGGACTTAATGTTTGTTCATGAAATAGTTCGTCCACTAATTGACCGCTATGAAAAGAAACATATTGAAGATTAAAATTCTTGGAACGTTTCGTTTTTATGTTTAGAGTCTTAGTTCGTTATAAAAAGATAGCATTGAGCTTGAGTTATGTTGTATCTTGAGATAAGATGATGACAAACGAAGTATCTTCGTAGGTAGTTTCTGATAGAAGGAAAAAACATATAATGAGACCACAATAGCGTATATAGAATTTGCTCTTTTAAAAAAAATCAGCGAATTCCATATATGCTATTTTTTTATGCCTATCGCCTATAAACAAAAGGAAGATACCATTCAATCTGATTTCTTTGATAGGAGTCTTGCAAGAGACTTAAAAAGAACAGGGGACATTGATAGTCCTATATTTTTTCGATATTTAAGTCAGACATTATTCATAATACTTGACCAATTGTGGAGGAGAGTATGGAAGTATTTGGATACAAAAGAGTTAGCACATTAACACAGGTTGAGAAAGGGGGAGGTTTAAAGACGCAGGAAATGGCAATCGTAGACTTTTGCAATAGAAATGGGTATGAACTTGTCAAAATATTTAGTGATGAAGGGATTTCAGGAACGGTTGCCAATCGAGATGGATTAACGGATTTGATTAGTTCTTTAAATGAGGTAAACAAAGTAGTCGTGCTGAATACATCACGACTTTGGAGAAGCGATACAGTCAAGGTATTGGTACATCGAGAGTTTCGGAAACGCAATGCTGACATCATAAGCATAGAACAACCAAATTACAGCATTTTTAACAAGGACCCCAATGACTTCCTAATTAATGGAATGATGGAACTGCTTGACCAGTACGAAAGAATGAGCATATCTATGAAGCTTAGCAAGGGAAGACGAACGAAGGCAAAGGGTGGAAACAAAGCCTGCGGAAATGCTCCATTAGGATATAAATGGAGTGATAAAGCAAAAATCACGGTGGATTCTCATACAGCGGTGATTGTTGAACTGATTTTTAAAAAATACCTGGAACTTGGCAGTATTGGGAAACTTAAAAAGTATTTGGACTGCACTGAATACAGAACACGCAGGGGGAACAAATTTACGAAACAGTCTTTGGTCGATATACTGAAAAATGATTTTTACAAGGGAGTTTTGAGACATAGTGATTTGATTCTCGAAGGGAATCATATACCTTTGGTAAATAAGATTGTTTTCGGAAAAGTTCAAGCCCTTTTAAGAAGAAATCGCAGGTGTTCAATATGAGAAGTGAATGGAACGAGGAAAAGTTGCAACGATTTCTCAAAGATGGGCGGGGACAAGGAAAATTTGAATCTTACGTTCCGTTTATCCAAATACACGATTTCGGGTCTTTGGGAAGAAGTAGTCGTGTGAAAACATGGCGGTTTAATAGAATCTATCATTTGCTATCTGATGCCGAAACACGTTACTTTTACCTGACTGAGTGGGAAGATGAAATTCTGGATGTACGTGAGCATTACCCACTTTACGATTTACAAGAGGTCTTGGGAGAACAAAAAGATATAGACGTAAACAAATTCACAGATAAAAAAAGTGGCTTTCCTTACATCCTAACTACAACTTTCCTCATTACTGTAAAAGACGATAAAGGCAACTCATATGATGTTGCCAGAAACATTCGGGCATCGCATGAACTTGAAAAAGCCACAACGATTGAGAGATTTGAACTCATAAGGCGATATTTTGAGAAGATAAACATGGATTGGGGTATCGTGACTCAAAAAGAAATTGCCCCTTTTGCCATCAAAGCAAAAAACATCGAGTGGGTACATCCCTGCAGATTTCTCGATGAAACAACAGAGTTTACAAGAAACGATATAACGTACCTAACAAATCTTTTTCTTGAAAGGTTGCATGGAAACAGAAGTCTCATAAGAGACATTACCAGTTCATTCGATTCGTACATCAATCTTGAAACAGGAACAGGTTTGTTACTCTTCAAACACCTGATTGCAACAAAGCAAATTAAGGTCAACATGAATGAAAAAATTGACTTGAATAAACCAGCAAACGAAGTGGTGCAAATTGCCGATGTAAAGAGAGGTGGGGAATGGCGACATGTTGTTGACGGTTAATATGCTTATCCAAACTGTCCAAGGGTCTGAGAAAACCGTTGAAAGGGTACTTTGGATAAACAGCGATTATTCGATGGCTGTCGTAATTGATATTCATGCTAACAAGAGCACTCCAACCTTCAAAAATGTTGAGGACATAATGCAGTTGATTGAAGAGGGTCGAGCTACGGTGCTTACAGAGGACCCTTATTCCATTTTTGTGACGGAAAAGGAAATCAGTGAAAAAGAACGATTGGTTCGGGATAAAGCATGGGAAATCATAAATGTCATTGCAAGAAAAGAAAGTGAGCCAGAAATATTTGATGTAAAACGAAGGGTAGAGCTTATTAAAAAGGCAAGTACGAACTCTGGTGTAAGCGAAAAAACCATCTACAAATACCTTAGACGTTTTTGGCAACGTGGGAAACATAAAAATGCTCTTTTGCCAGATTACAAAAACATTGGTGGAAAAGGGCTTGAAAAGAAAAACCACAGATAAAAAAAGGGGGAGACCAAGAATATTCAAGAATGTTGTCGGGGAGGGCGTAAACGTAGATGAAGAAACAAAGCAAATCTTTCGGGTGGCTCTCAATCGGTTCTACTATACCAATAAAGGGGCTTCGGCTTCCTTGAAAACAGCATATGAATTGATGCGGAAAGAGTTTTATTCCAACGAGTTCAAGATAGAAGAAGGCGTTAAAAAGCCGATAATAAAGACTTCGAGTGAAACCCCATCTTTTGGACAATTCAAGTATTTCTTTTATAAAGAAAGAAATCGGAAAAAAGAAATTTCCATTCGGAAAGGTACAAAGCAATATTTACAAAACCATAGACCTATATTGGGGAACTCCACTACGGAGGCTATGGGACCTGGAAGTATCTTTCAAATAGATGCTACGATTGCTGATATTTATTTGGTTTCTCGGTATAACAGAAATTGGATAATCGGAAGACCTGTTGTGTATCTTTGCCTGGATGTATTCAGCAGAATGGTAGCTGGGATATATGTTGGATTAGAAGGTCCTTCTTGGACGGGTGCAATGATGGTTCTTGCAAATTCAGCAATGAACAAGGCTGAGTATTGTAAACAATACGGGATTCAGATAACCGAGGAACAATGGCCAGTTCGTCATCTTTGCGACACTTTGATTGCTGACCGAGGGGAATTGGAAGGGAGGTTAGCCGAGACGCTTATCAGCTCTCTTCATATAAAGGTTCAAAACACAAGCCCCTATCGAGCAGATATGAAAGGGCTGATTGAAAGGCAATTCAGAGTATTAAATGATAAGACGGTAAAACCATTTTTACCAGGAGTCGTAAAACCTGATTTTCGTGAAAGAGGAAGTAGGGATTACCGACTTGATGGAGTTCTCGACCTTTACCAATTCACACAAATCATGATTAAATCTTGCCTTCATCATAATCAAAATTGGCTGGGTCATTACAATCGAGAAGAGATGATGATAACGGATGATGTAGAATCCATTCCCATCAAATTGTGGAACTGGGGTATCAAGAATCGAGCGGGAAGATTGCGTTCGGTTTCAGAGGATATCGTAAAACTAAATCTAATGCCCATAAGCCAAGCTTATGTAACAGCTCAAGGAATCAAGTTCAAAGGAATGTATTATACGTCCGAACAGGCTTTACGTGAACGACTTTTTGAAGAAGCACGTATCAATGGAGGATGGAAAATAGACGTTTCCTATGACCCACGCAATATGAACTACATATATATCAAAGAAAGCGGGAAACGTTTTGAAAAATGTCATCTTCTTTACCATCAAGAGAGATACAAAGATAAAACAATTGAAGAGATTGAGTACCTCCAGCAATATGAAAAATTGCTTGAAAAACAAAAAGAGGATGAAATTTTGCAGTCCAAAGTAGACCTGATATCTGAAATAGAAGCTATAGTTCAAGAGGCAGAAAAAATGACAAAAGAACAACAAGATGGAACGGAAAGCAAGACGCAAAAAAATTAAAGGCATTCGGAAAAACAGGGAATTTGAGAAGTGGATGAATAGAGAAGTGGAAGCTTTTGAATTGGATAAGAGAGAAACGGGAGAGAAAGGGCAAGTTGTTTCATTTACAAGACCAGTCACTCAGGAATCCGTACAACTGCAGGAAGAAATGGAAGAAGAAATCGCCCTTTTACGAAAGAAACAAAGGGAGAGAACACATGGAATTACAGAATAAAGTAATTATCCCAAATGGCGGGGAAGCTGTTTTGGCCGAATATAAAGAGCAATTGGTGAAAGAGTATCAAAATAATCCTTTTAGTGAGTCTTTACCGCCCATTTTAACAAAAGAAGAAACAATTGATAGATTAGCAGTTTATCCCCCGTTTCACGAAGAGGAGCGGTTGTTAGATGGACACGTACGATTCCACCTAATACAGCGACTATTTCAATACTTTCAACCATTGGGTATACATCTGGATTTGGAAAGTCGAATCTCAAGGTTGATACGTCAAGGCTATTTAGCCAGAAACCCTTTCAAACCAGAATATGCTCGCAGTTTGCAAGAAGGTCATCAAATGGTTTTACGTGGGAATATTGAGCTGACCAGTAATGAGGTTTTTAGAACGACTTCATCGGGGCTAACGATTTTAGGAGCTTCTGGATTAGGCAAAACAACGGCAATCAATCGAATCTTGGGAATGCTACCTCAAGTAATTGTGCATTCCAATTATAAGGGGAATAAATTCAGCATGTATCAATTAGTGTGGCTCAAACTGGATTTGCCATTTGATGGTTCTATAAAGGGACTCTGTTTGGACTTCTTCCGCAAAGTCGATGATTTACTCGGAACTACATATTACAAGAAGTTTGGTTCCGCAAGACAACCGATTGCCTCCATGCAACCTGCAATGGCAACGATTGCTACCAACTATGGTCTGGGATTGTTATGCATTGATGAAATTCAGCATTTAAGTACCGCCAAAAGTCAGGGTTCCGAGAAAATGCTGAATTTCTTTGTAACGTTGATGAATATGTTTGCACTGCCTATTGTTTTAATTGGTACGAATAAATCAATGAACGTTTTACAATCACAGTTCCGCCAAGCGAGGCGGGGTAGTGGTCAAGGGGATATGGTTTGGGAGCGTATGAATCGAGGAGAACTAAGCTGGGATTTGTTTGTCGAGGGCATGTGGGATTTCCAGTGGACAAGAAAGCCAACACCTCTAACTCAGGAACTTAAGGATGTTCTCTATGATGAATGTCAGGGCATAACGGATATTGCTGTAAAAATTTATGCAATGTCACAAGTAAGAGCAATTTCAACAGGCAAAGAAGAAATAACTGCGAGCTTGATACGAAAAGTTGCAAAAGAAAATTTTCGGCTGGTTCAGCCGATGATTCTCGCACTAAAAAATGGTGATATTAAGAAAATTGCTCAGTATGAAGATTTACGCCCTATTGAGATTGATGCTTTTTTGAATGAGGAGTTTTCGAGTATTTCCATGAATCAAAAGATTAAGGAACTGCAACAAGCAAAGAAAAAGCAGGAGAAAACTTGGAAGGATAATATAAAAGAACAGTCGATATTAAAGTTGATAGAGCTGGATATCGAACCAGCAAAGGCTAAATTGTATGTGGAAAGCGTCATGGTAGACAGTGACCAAGAATTAGATGTAAAGAGAATAGTAAAAGAAGCGTTCAAATTAAGTATAGGTGCGGATGAAGGTTCTTTTCCTAAAACTGCAAAGACAAAAAAAGCCGAACCAACAAATAAAAGCGATTTACGGGTGATTGTTGCAGAAGGAAAAGGAATGGGGTTATCAGCCCATGAATCCCTGAAAGAAAAAGATATTATCAAGACGATTGAAAATGACTTCTTTAGAGTCGGGTGATGACATGGTCGGATTTTTTCCTTGCCCGTATCCTGACGAGCTTTATTATAGCCTTATAGCAAGATTTCATGTCAGAAGTGGCAATATCAGTCCTAAATCGACTATAGAAGAGTTGTTTGGTTCCCGTTCTGTAACAGCGGTGGTAGATTTGCCAGCGAATATCAACGATTTGGTACGGAACTTGCCCATTGGAAGCCAGTATTCTTCAGAAGATTTGATTTGGAATCATACGATGTATCCCTTTTATAGTGCTTTTTTGCCCTCAGAACGTGTAAGTGTGATTATCGAATCCATGAAGGAAAATGGTGGGGGAAGTATTCATAATCGGACTGGCATCATGGCAAGTTCTATAAAGGATAGCCAATTCCTGAAATACTGTCCTTTATGTGTAGAAATAGATAGGGAAAGATACGGGGAATTGTATTGGCATAGAAGTCATCAGATTCCAGGTGTGGTCATTTGTACGGTTCATAACAGCCTATTATGTTATAGCCAGGTGCGAATCCATAACTATAATAGGCATGAGTTTACTCCAGCTACATTAGAAAATTGTATGGAATCCAATATCAAGGAAAAGGACACGTTCAATGCTGTACCAAAACAAACCCTAATGCCGACAAACTCATGTAATGATAGGGAACTAACTGCATTGTTTGATAACAATGAATTATCAACAAAGTATAGGATTTTTGTGGATAATGTGGATAAATTACTGACTCATTCATACCCTAATAAACCGATGGGATGGTTTTATCAGCAGTACCTAAAGAGGTTACAGGAAATCGGTATTGCTAATGTAAATGGGAGAATACGGCAAGGAGATTTAGCGGGGGAATTTTTGAAGTATTACGGGGAACCGTTTTTAGAAATCGTCCAATCCTCATTCGACCCAGAAGATGAAGATAATTGGCTACAGGCGATTGTTAGAAAGCATAGAAAAACATTTCATCCCATTCGACATTTGCTGATGATTCAGTTTTTAGGTTTAACCTTGGAGGAACTGTTTGAAGAAAAACTGGAATATAAGCCATTCGGAAATAGCCCGTGGCCCTGTTTAAACCCAGGAGCAAATCATTATCTCATGTCTGTCGTCAAAGATTTAAAAATTCGTTATGACAATAAAGAAAAAAGTCCAATTGGAACTTTTAAATGTTCGTGTGGTTTCACTTATACTCGAAAGGGACCTGATACTTCTGAGAAGGACAGATACAGAAAAGGCAGGGTCAAAGTTTTTGGAGCAGTATGGGAAGAAAGATTGAAAGAGTTACTAAAGAAAGACTTGAGCCTGAGAGAAATTGCAAGAAGGCTGAAAGTGGATGTCAAAATTATAAAAAAGTATATGGATATCCATAAAGATGACTTGAATTTGACGGAAGGTGTTGTTCGCTGTAATAAGGATGATGAAACAATACAACGCCATAGGGAAGAGTGGTTATATTTGACAAGTCACTATCCCGATTGCTCTATAACTAAATTCAAGGAATTGAATCAAGCCCTCTATGCTTGGCTATATAGAAATGATAAAAAATGGTTAAATAGTAATTCACCTGTCAATCATAAAGGCAACAATTCAACCCAAAACCGTGTGGATTGGGAACGAAGGGATAACGAGATATTAGGTTTAGTTCAGACAACCGTTGAACTGTTGATTACATCTAAAGCTAAGCCAGAACAAATAACAATTAGTAAAATTGGTAAAAAGATTGGTAGACTTTCATTGTTGGAGAAACATTTAGATAAATTGCCCCAAACCAATAACTATTTAGCTCAGGTTATTGAAACAAGAAGGGATTATCACATACGTAGGATACAGTGGGCGATTGAAGAACTTGAAAACGAAGGAGCAGATTTGAAATGGTGGAAGGTTATAAAAAAGGCTGGGATACGGGAAGAGACTTCTGAAGAATTAAAAAGAATTTTGCAAAGCAATGGGCTAAAAGGAATAGAATAGCTACTCCGATTTATCAATCACATAAAATTACGAGATAGTAGAGATGGATTGAAACAGATTATCGGGGTTAAGGAAAAAAGATTGATGGCATTGATATCCGTTGGAAATGGAGGTATCATAACTATATATAACAAACGTTAAATTGGAAATAAGGACGAGGGTAAAAATGAAGATGTTTAGAGTTGTCAATAAAAGTCCATATTGTATACAGTAAACGCTCAGTCGATAGACTGGGCGTTTTTTAATTGCGTTTGTTTCCAAACTCAATTCAAAGGAGCGAATAAAATGTTACTGAATAAAATTTTCAACAAAACCTTTCTGAAAACCTCACTGATTGAACTATTTGGAGATTTCCTTATGATTGCAATAGCCTTTATTGCAGGGTACTACCTTAAGCTCATGTAGATGTAATGCAGTAGTACAATTGGTCTTTATTGCAAATTGTTTAGAATTGGATATGAAAGCAAGATGAAAAAGGAGGAACAAAATGAATCCCTCATTTGAAGAAGAATATGAAATTTTTCAAAGAATAACAAACGATGAAATAACATCCGAAAGGGACATATTTTACGCTGAAATATCGGAATGGCTACGTACAACCAGTCCCCAAACTAAAGCATGTGAACTGAGGATGGAGGAAATGGATACGGAAGAAGCGTTCTTTGCAAGAATGAATGAAATTTCGGAGTATCTTATGGAGCGGTAAGTTAAAAAAGCTGGAAATAAGGGGTGCTGAGAATAGCTCTGCAATAGGGAAACACAGCATTCATTGCGTACGGAAAATCATCATTAAATCCATACGATTACTTATCTCGTAGAAATTATACTCCGTTGGCTGAAAGGAGCATAGCAACATGTTAATAAAAAGCAATCTTGTTCCTGTACGGGAACCCAAATTATTAAGCACTCCAATATGGGACGAACACACGTCAGAAGAACATAAGTGGGAATTATGGGATGGAATCCCTTTTTTCAAAGATGGAGTTGAACGGGACCGACTTTCTATTTGTTTAATTTACTCAATGGGATTGGAGCATTTAGTGGAATTGTTACCTAAACAATCCAAAAATGAATTAAGACGGTTACTTTTGAATGATTCTGAGAAGTGAATTAGAGAGTTTGATTGAAAAGCGGTTAGGTGATAGTAGGAATAACATTTCCCTTTAAAAGCAGTGTTTTGAATGTCTCTCATTCCTTATGAACCCTTCCGACACCTTAAAAACATGAGAAGGGAGTTAGACGTTTCTTTGACACTGATTTTTCTGCTTTTAGAACAATTTAGGTCAAAATTTCGGTAATCCCAGTATTGATATCTACCAAACCGAAAATGAAGTAGTTGCAACGGTTGATATTCCAGGGCTGGAAAAGAAAGAAGACGTGAATATTGACGTTGAAAACACTACGTTGACGATTAGTGGAAGCGTAAATCGAACGAATGAAATAAAGGAAGAAAACATGCATAGACAAGAACACTTTTTTGGTCGTTTTCAACGTTCGGTTGCCTTGTCAAGCCTTGTTTATTCGGAAGGTGGTAAAGGCAAACTATAAAAATGGTGTTTTGGAAATTCGTATGCCGAAAATACAAGGGGAAAACAAGAAACGAATTGATGTTGAATTTTATTAAGAATCACACAATGACTAAATTTATCTTAGCAAATGGTAGGAGGTATCGTTCCCCCTGCCATTTTAATTTAAAATAAAACAATCCGTATATGGAAAAATTTTAAAAAAGCAAGTTAGAACAATCACTGGATTTCAACGAAATCTATTATGGAATCCTCGAATTTGAATATTTCAAGTATGGAATAGTTCCTTTGAGAAATATTTATTCCGTATTCAGGTTTGCTTGTTTGTCCTGGCTTATCATAATTTCTATCAACAAAAACTTCATTTGGAACTGCCCAAGCTTCGGCTGGTATAAGGAAAATGTCAGGCATTTTACCTTCTTTAAAGATTAAGACCGTCAGGTACAAATTTTTATTGGTAATATCGAATTTACTCTTAGGCGTAAATATGTACCCTTTTTCTCTCAATGATATCACTTGTATCTCACAGAAACGTCCATTCTTATCCTTGACTACAAAATCAACTCCGTGGTCATCAACTTCTGTTGTATAAACTTCTGAACCATAAGATGCAAACTCCATTTTTGCAAAATACTCTGCATATCTTCCCAACTGTAAAGGATTAAGTTGAGACCAATTGGTATTCGGCATAATTTCACCCCTGTAAAAATCCATAAAGTTTATAATTCTATTGGTCAGAAAAACAGATATAGTAGTCTATCCGTTTTATTGTAAAATGGATAACAAAGGAAGAAAAGATACGAATTTTGTTGAAGGGCTACTCCTCTTTTACAAAGTAAATCAACTCTTTTGCAGTGTTCTATACCGTTGCAAATGATTGGGTGGTGGATTTTATTCAGACTGTTACTCTTAAGTGGCATGGACCCTATGATTTGCAACGGATTGAAAATAAAGATGTGCCTATGAGTATGGGGTTTATTCGATTTTTCAAGTATATCGAGAGCATGAAAATTACTATACATCGGGAAAACATCAAGGGACTTTCGTACCCGTCTGAAGGAACATGGATGGCTTCAAAACGTTCGGGGGCAGATTAAAGTTCGACTTGGGGTTATCCAATTAGATGATGGACAGCGGTTTTCGAGCAAGAGATTGTCTGATGTCGAATCCCTGTTAATTACTTGGCACTCTCCTATCGAAAACACAACGAATGCAACGTATTATTACGGAAGAGAAAAATTGACTATTTTAAACATAGGACGTAGGGGACAAATAGAGTCTGTAGTATCAACAGATGATTTGGAATGGTAATAGAAGGGTGATTCATTAAATGGAACCAATGGAAGAAGTAATATTGGAATTAAAGCAGGAGATTTCCGAGCGGAAAAACAAAAAGCAGAATATGAAAATAAGAACATTTATTGAGAGATTCGGATATAAAAGAAGAAACTCATTATGGATAGATAAAATAAATGAACTTCTTGAAAAGAATAGTATCATTGTACATACAAAAAAAGCTGAAGATTCAAATTGGGCAAGTTTGAATATTGATGAACGAATAACATTTGAACTTTTAGAAAATGGGGATAACAGTATGGAGAAACTCGTTGAAAGTTATTATGCAGGAACAATCAGAGTAAGAGAAGAACGAAATCCAATCGAACTCTATTTACATCAGACAGAAGCCTTACAAGAGCTGGATAAAGCTATCTTAAATAAGAATTCGGGTAAATTTGCAGGGCTGTTAGTGATTCCAACTGGGGGAGGTAAAACTCTTACTGCCGTTCATTGGGTATTGAGGAATGTCATAAATAACGGAAAAAAGGTTCTATGGCTTGCCCATCGACACGAATTATTAGAACAAGCCCTTTCTGCAGTAAAAAGGAATGCTTACTCAAATGTCCTTAATAAAAGGAAACAATTCAACTACAGAATTATCTCTGGACAACATGACCGTCCCGTCAATATCAAACAAGATGACGATTTTATCGTTGCAAGTAAAGATAGCCTAAATAGGGGGATAAACTATTTAGTAGAAAACTGGTTGAATTACAATAGTGACGTATTTTTGGTAGTCGATGAAGCACATCATGCTACTGCCAAGACGTACAGAAAGATAATTGATACAGTAAATCAAAAGGTAAATAGAGTAGGCATTTTAGGTTTGACAGCGACCCCATTTCGGACTGCGGAAGCTGAAAAAGGATTGCTGAAAAAAATATTTGAAGATGACATTATTTTTAAAGTTGATTTAAGAAAGCTAATCAGTCGAGGGATACTTTCGGAGCCGATATTTAAAGAATTGCAAACAGAAATTGATATGACTGAAGAACTAAGCGAGCAAGACATTAAGACGATACAGGCGTTTGACAGTTTACCTGAAGATATTGCCAAACACATTGCTGAAAACAAAATAAGGAACAATCGAATTGTTCAAGAGTATATAGATAAAAAAGAGGAATACGGCAAGTTGCTTGTCTTTGCTATCAATAAATTGCATGCTATAGAATTGAACAAGCTATTCAATGATAGGGGTATAGCATCCGAATTTGTCATTTCAGCAGAACAGGATATCGCAACGGGCGTTGATTTATCAAATGAGGCAAATAGGGAACGAATTAAAAAATTTAGAAACAATGAAATAGACGTTCTGATAAACGTGAATATTCTTACTGAAGGCACGGACTTACCCGATGTACAAACCGTCTTCTTAACCCGACCCACTACTTCAGGCATTTTAATGACGCAAATGATTGGTAGGGCATTACGGGGGAAAAAAGCAGGCGGAACCGAAAAAGCATACATTGTGAGCTTCATTGACGGATGGAAGAATAAAATTGCCTGGGTAAATCCCGAAAGGTTATACATAGAAGAAACAGCAACATGGGATGAAAGCAATCATGAATATGTAAAGAAATTGGCAAGGCTGATATCTATTCAGAAAATAGAGGAATTCGTTAAAATTGCGGATAATTCCATTGATACTACTGATTTAGAAAGCATTGATTTTATTAAAACAGTTCCAATCGGTATTTATTCTTTTTCAGTGATGATACCTTCAGAACATGACGAAGACTCAATAAAGAATTGTGAAGTATTGGTTTATGACAGTACACAAAAAGCATATGAAACCTTTATTAGCGAGTTACATACTTTCTTTGAGGTAAATGACTTGGGTGATACTGAATTCTTTGAAGAAAGCCACCTGGATGAATTGGCGGAGCGGATAGAAGAAGAATATTTTACAGGCTACAACATGATTCCAAGCTATAACAAAGAAGACATAAAAGACATCCTGCGATATTATGCCTTAAAAGGTGTTGAGCCTTCATTTTTGTACTTTAAAGACAGAGAAAAATTCGATATTTCATCCGTTGCACAGTTCATTTACGAGAATGAACTTGGAGGGAAAAGAAAGAAAGAATACATAGATGAACTTTGGGAGCAGGAAGGAAACTTTTTCAGGGTATACTTTGGCGACAATAAACTATATTTCAGAAAGTGTTTGGATAATGAGATTTTGAAGTTAGAAGAACCAGAGATTTATACAAGTTCATCGAAAGATATAATGGTAATTCCTGAAATGGTTGATATGAATAAATTGACCCTTCATGAAATACAAAAAAGGTTTCCAGAAATCTGGAGAGAGATAACGGATACAGTGTATGAAAAATCACGAGATAAAAATGGGCTTTACACGTGTGTGATGTCTGGATTTAAGCATAAAAGTCGCTTGTATTTTCAAATAGACCATAAGATACCGATGTCAAAAGGTGGTTTAACTGAATTGGACAATCTCCAGGTTCTCAGAAGAGATATCAATAGGATAAAAGGTGACAAGTAGAACAATATTTCTGAAATACTTAGTTGGGTACGCTATAAGGAAGAACCATTCATATTAGTTTGAAATGGTAGAAACGGGGGTTAGAAAATGAAAGAAGAGATTTTGATGGTAAAGATACATAACGCACTAAAAAGGGATGGTAAGGACTTTTATGAAGCTACCCGTGGTAACTGGAAAGTGAATCAAGCGAGATTTAAGCACATTCAGTATGTGGCGGGCATAAATGATGGGAAAGTTGTTTGTGCTTTTAGACCATTAGAATGGGATGTAATAAAAGAAGGAACGGAGACAGGGAGAAAGCGATTCAATGGGATTGAAGCACCAAACGAGATTCTCTTAAAGTTGCAAGAATCGGAGAGCTATCTGACAAAGAAATTTGGGTCAGGACAAGCAGTCGCTTATGCCTGCCTATCAGAGATTGAATGACATTTCTGGCACCTCAAAGGGGAATAGGGTAGTGAATGTATTGGAGCTAAAAGCAAAAGATAGATTGTTAAAATTTAATTATGTTCCTATCTCATTCAATGGAATAATTGAAAAAGATGTTTTTTCAAAGAAAAACAACAAAACTGTTGCAGAAACAATTCGACACCAGAGATATCTGAATTTAAAGGAATTGACCGAAACAAAATATGGTGGATATTTAAAGATGCCAATTGGTGAATTTCTATACTACCTGAAGGGAAACAACGACATCTTCTATAAGTCTTTTCTTAACAAATATGGTGATTTAGAATATACGCAATTCCATATAGACGATAAGCAGAGCTTAAATTTGAAAGGGATATATCTATATAGCTCAAATGGTACAATCAAGTATATTGGGAGATGCTTGGACCACTTCGGTAAAAGAATAAATCAGGGATATGGAAAAATTCATCCCAAAAACTGCTTTCGGGATGGTCAAGCAACAAATTGTCACTTGAATGCTTTAATTACGAACCATATAAAAGAAGAACTTAGCTTTTACGTTTTGCCATTGAAAGATGATGATGATATAAAGGCATTGGAAATAGAGTTGATTAGAAATTATAAGCCAGAATGGAACGTTCAAATGAAGGGCTAATTTAAACGAAATATATGGAAGCATCCTTCTTTGAATGCTTCCATGAAGCTTTAATCTCTAATATTTAATCGGAATGATTGTGGTGTAGCTGTTCCAGCCGTACTTTATCCGACTTTTTAAAGCCGTCTTTACGAGTCTTTTCGCTACACATCCAGCAGGAACAATGAATTTTGCCTTTTGCGAAACGTCCTACACAACTTATATGCCATCGAATTTGTTTTGCAATCTTAGCCTTCCGTTGAATCACTCTTATACGGTGATGCCGATAATAGGAACGGCTTCGATTCTGCTGATACGGTTTCAAATGTAATCACGCTCCTTGGGAAATGGCTCAGCCTGTAAAAGCTCCCCAAGGGATTCTTTAGACATCTACAGGCAGAGCGGGATGACCAGATGTACAAAGAAAATGAACAATATGACCACCTCATAAAGTTGATTTTGTTACGTGCACTTTAGCGATACCTTTGGATATTTTCCAAGCATATAATATCCTTTTACTCGTTAAGTAAATGATGTAACAAACTGTCTTTGTCCTCAATAAATTGCTTCATGATACTGTAATGATTCGTTTCCTCAAGTGAGACTTCTTTTATCCCCTCTTCTGTAAGCTCTACAATCTTAGCATTTGGATACGACATAACGATGGGAGAATGGGTAGCAATAATAAATTGTGAATTTTTACAGACCAATTCATGGATTCGAGCTAACATGGAAAGTTGTCTGAGTGGCGACAGGGCGGCCTCTGGTTCATCCAATATGTATATGCCGTTCCCTCGAAAACGATTTGTAAAGGTTGCCCAAAAGGATTCTCCATGAGATTGTTGATGTAGAGAAGTCCCCCCAAACGAATCAATGATTCTTGGTGCGGGAACTGGCTCACGGTCTAATTCCTCGATGTTTGTGGCTACATTGTAAAAGGTTTCAGCACGAAGAAAAAAGCCGTCTTTGGGTTTTTTGATTCCTTTTACCAGTCTAAGATATTTGTCTAAGGATGAATGCGAATCGTAGGTGGAGAAGTTAAAATTAAATGAACCGCCTTCTGGATTGAATCCAATCGCAACAGCAATGGCTTCCAATAAGGTTGACTTACCCATCCCGTTTTCTCCAACAAAAAATGTTACATTCGGGTGAAAGGAAAGTTCATTCAACGTTTTGATACTCGGCAGATGAAACGGAAATGTATTGAAAGAAGGAATATTGTCTCGTTTCAGTACCATGCTTCTTATATATTGGTTTTCATTGAGCTTTTTCATGACGAATACCTCAAATATATTGTAATTTGATGTCTAACATAAGTTTAACAAATAAAGTGGGAAACAATCAGTATTGGATTTCTGCCAAAAAACTATTTGATGTAGGCTTAACCTTCTCCATTCCACGTAACCTTCTATTAATCCTGAAAAAAATCATTTGGATACTTGTTTTTTTATTGAAATAGAAAGCATTACTTTACTTCATATAGGTAAATGTATTTTATACTTGACGAAATAAATAAAAAGGTAAATAATGAAAGAAACAAGCAATGGATGGTGATGCTAATGAACCCATTAATTGAGAAGTGTATGCTTACAAGTGAGCAAAGGAATTTGATTTTACGAGGTATACAGGAAGGCAAAAATATTTCAAAATCACTTATTGCATCACATCCAGAAACCACTACTAAAACCTATATACCTCGTATGCAGTATGACTTTGTTAATACCTATGTAGAAAAAATCATTCAAGAGAATCCCCATACTCAGATGAAGATTTATAAGAAAAAAGCGGGACTTCATCCGTATATAGTGATTAACGATACTTCAAGGAACATATTTATATTAGTTTTAAAACTGCCAAAAAATAAGTATATTTTCAATCCAAGTAGATATCGTGGAGATTTCGCTTCATCAAATTTTGACCGTCTTTTGGCAATGGGTGTAACCCAGGAAGATTTATTTGGTGATATATATTATCAATATTCTCTACCTGTTGGTGTTGAGAATCAACCTTTTGGCATAATCGTTTGTTATGATGGGCATAGTGATATAGTTTTTGAAGGTGCATTAAGACCTGAACAAGATGATTGGATATACAAGGAAGATATCACAGATTTCATAAATCTTGATAGCCATAACCTTGTACCAATAAACAGTTACAACTTGTCTGATATTGAAATTCCATTCAAGACATCTCAAGAGGATGATGACATTGTTATTAAATTAAAGAATGCAACTTCATCTTAGAAACACGAACTTAGTTAGGAGTAAGAACCATGAAAATTCAGGAGCCAAAATTCAATCCGAAAAGGTTGAGAGAAGCTCGTTTAATAAGGGGATTTACCATAAGCGAACTTTCAGAAAAAATAGGAGTATCTAAGCAAGCTATATCTCAGTTTGAACTCGGTGAACATACGCCAAAACCTGAAACAATGATGTCAATAATTAACACTTTAAAATTTCCGAAAAACTTTTTCTACCGAGAGTTCAAAGAGCAGTATGTGGGTAATACATTTTTTAGGGCAAACGCAACTGCTTCAAAGAAAAGTAAGGAAATACAATTCAACAAAACTTTATTAGCAGGATATATCTACGAATATTTATCTGACTATATTGAGTTTCCAGAGCTGAACCTACCAAACACTACAGACTTTGATTCGGAATGGGATAATGAATCAATTGAACAATTAGCAACAAAAGTAAGGGAACATTGGGGTATTGGTGATAAGCCAATAGCAAATATCGTGCATTTACTGGAGAAAAACGGCATCATGGTATTTTCTGTTGATACAGATAGCGAAAAAGTAGATGCATTTTGCCAGCATCGTAAAGGTAGACCTTTCATTTTCCTGGGGAACGACAAACAATCTGCATTCAGAAGACAATTTGATGGTGGTCATGAATTGGGTCACATATTAATGCACAAGGATATAGATAATCAAGATGTATTAAATAAGGAAGAATTTAAAAAGATGGAGAATCAGGCACACCGTTTTGCTTCTGCCTTGTTATTACCCGCAGATGCTTTTACAAAAACAGTAACATCTACATCCTTGTTACATTTTATTGAGCTAAAGAAATACTGGAATGTGTCGATTGCGGCCATGATATATAGATGTTTAGATTTAAAACTTATTGACGAGGGGAAATATACATCCTTACAAAAACAGATGTCCATGAAAAAAATGAGAATGAAGGAACCCCTTGATGATGTTTTTCCTTTACAGGAGCCAGTTGTTTTAAGGAAGAGCATTTTAATGTTATTGGATAATAACATTAAAAATGAATTGCAGGTAATTCAAGAAATGGCAGTACCTCAAGAATATATAGAAATGCTGTGTAATCTTGAAAAAGGAACTCTCAATTTCAAAGAATCTGAACCAACAATTAGGTTAGTTAAAAAGTGAAAGTCGAGTTAAAAGCTCGACTTTCGTCTTCTTGAGTCATAGTAGGGATAGGAGGATTTATAATTGGGCGTACTGGATATATTTTCAAAAAGGCACACGGAAAATAAAAAAGAGATTTTTACATATGATAACATTCCAGATGAATTTAGAGTCCAAATCATACATATATGGAATGATTCGATAGGTCCATACAAAATTATCAATAATTACTATTTCAGAGAGACTTCGCCCTCCAATGTAATTTGGGAAACTATTCATAGTGGGTTGTCTAAAGAATATGGAGTCTTTGGATTAAGTACCAATGGTTCAACGCCTTACGAAAAATGTATTTGGTTTATCCAGGAGGAAGGGTCTGTAGAAAAAGTTCTGGATATAATTGAACTTTCTATTAGAGCTATTGATGTGTTGGTCAGAGATTGGTCAAATAGGTGGGGAGAAATGGGTGTTACTCAAAAACCTGATGATGCAATTTTGGAATTAAACGAACGATTTCAAGAGCATGGACTCGGCTACCAGTATATAAAAGGTAATATTGTAAGGGTTGATTCTGACTATATTTATAAAGAGGCAGTAAAGCCAGCAGTTCAGTTACTATTTGATGAAAATTTTGAAGGAGCTTCAGAAGAGTTTCTTAAAGCACATGAACATTTTAGAAAAGGTCAAGATAAGGAAGCGATTACGGAATCTTTAAAAGCATTTGAGAGTGTGATGAAAACGATATGCAAGAGAATGGGGTGGAATGTAGACGAGAGAGCAACGGCAAGTAAACTAATATCTGTTTTATTTGAAAATGAACTACTTCCTTCTCACTTACAGACTCAGGTAACATCTTTAAAAGCAACGCTTGAAGGACTTGCAACAATCCGTAATAGAAATAGTGGTCATGGGCAGGGAGAAAAGTCAGTCATTGTGTCACGTCATTTGGTAGCTTATGCGTTACATTTGTGTGCAACCAATATTGTTTTTCTAATAGATTCATATAAATCCCTAAAAAAGTAATGGGTTAAGGAAAAGCTCAATTTTTTTACTTATCCCTATTCCCCCTAACCCTTTGCCCTTTTCCCTTCTATG
>NZ_BBWZ01000040.1 GCF_001015055.1 Aneurinibacillus tyrosinisolvens
AGACCATACCGAAGAAGTCAAGCTGTATGTATTACTGAAGTGGCTGATGAAATATGATGTGAAGGATGAATGGATGCGTGAGTACGAGAGTGCGGTACAGAATGGGGTTGAACCACGTAGTGGCTTGAAAAAGATGCACACTTATATTCAGCGAGAGGGTAAGCTGCCGAATTATATATTTTGGTAAACTTCACTAGCGTTGCATTAAATTTTCAACATGGCGTGAAGGAAAAGAGCAATAAAAAAGGCCGGCACTAGGTCGGCAATAGAAAAATTGGTTAGTGCATAAATGAAGTTGTACTTCCAATATAACAGGAAGATGATCCGAATAGTTAAAAATCATATCATTACAGCTATTTCTAATGTAAATGAGCAGAAATAGGAAATGAAGGAGGATGGGGAGGCTGACAATGAAAGCTAATAAATAATATTCAATTTTCAAATAAAAAATACCTCCTGTAATATTCAGGAGGACAAGAAAAGGGTTCTTTAAGGGAGTAAAGTGAAGTTCAAAAAGTTTCGTCCCTAACTATTTACCCTTGTAGCATAAATTGAAACATAAAAAATCCCCTTCCAGACAAGTGGCTGGAAGGGGGGTAGGAGTTTTTGGAGTATTATTATGTTTCCCATTAAATTAAATCCTATACATAAAAATTCCCCTCCTGGATGCAGCAAGAGGGGAACTTCTAGGGGGCGAGCTTTAACACATCGCTCAATATTTAATACGAGTTTAACTGTTTAAAGGTTGCAGAATAAAAAAACGCCCTCTCCTGATTTTTACCTGGGAGAGGATAAAGTTAAGTCATTAATTTCTTCGAATAATCAAATACACGATTAGCCCCATAATAGGGAAGAACAAGATTGCTAATAGAACAATGATGGCGTACCAACGAGTAAGGCCGTCCCAGCGAGGGAGCGGCCTTTAGGTTTTAGAGACTACGACGACGACGGCGGCAACGAACCACTACAATTCTGTTTCTGCAGCGAAAGACTACACTTTGGCCAGGTCTCAGTGTAACAACTTGTACAGGGCGGCGTGCTATAGTTATCACCTCCTATAATGCGTTATGTAATATCGTATGTATAGGGTTGTGCTTTTGTTTGGACAAGTGTTATAGGAAAAGCGCCTTTTGTTATCTTCTTTTATTTTTTTGAAAAATATCGAATCATGTCACATTTTTGTTTTTTTGTGATATGATAGTCCTGGCTGAAAGGGCGCACTTATCGAAAGGTAAGGACGCAAAACTATAGGGGCTTCTATCTTAGGATATGCCAGCCAGTTACCGGGGGGATATTTATGAGAATAGACGTAATAAGTACACCAGAACCCGTTGAGGAATTCTTCTTTTTGCTTGAGAAGTTTCCAGATGAACCAAAACATTCATAACCAGTTAACGAAGCATTGCCGACTGTAGAAATAATGACGATTATTAAACATGAAAAGCCGTTACTAAAGAGACGGCCTTTTTGTTTGTAGAAAATTATTTACTCCGTAACAAAGTAAATAATTAGGAACAGGAAATAAAAGGAGTAGGCGATGAGGGAGCTAGATAAGTTAGATAAAGAAATTATAAAGATGTTACAAGAAGATGCTCGTTATTCCTATACTTTAATGGCCGAAGAGCTCGGGGTAAGCGAAGGTACGATTAGAGGTAGGATTAATAGAATGTTGGAAGATAAGGTTTTCGAATTCATAATTAATAGCGAACCGGAAAAGGTTGGATTACCTGTTTCGGCTGTTATTTCTATATCCACCAATCTTGGATATCAAGAGAAGGTTGCCCAGGAACTCGTTCCACTAAGCGAGGTCGGCTTTATTGCTGCTTGTTCTGGCCTGCATGACTTAATTATCCAGGCATACTTCACTTCTAATGGGGAACTTATGAAATTTACAAATGAAAAGTTAGGTAACATTGAAGGGATTTCCTCCATTAGTGTTTCTATTGAGTTAAGGGAATACAAAAATAGCTTTAGTTACTTAGCTTATGAAGAGGAAGAAAAACTTGTTTTGAATCTTTGAGTTTCTATCAATGAGGTTCCTTTACCGATAATTTAAGTAAGTGAAAAGAGGTGATAACATGGATATAGCAGCAGTTGCAACAAACCTAAAAGCAATTTCAATTGGTAGTCAAGTAGGTATAGCCGTTACTAAGAAAGTTATGGATTCACAGAAAGCTGATGGAGAGCAAATGATTCAGTTATTAGAACGAAGTGTCTCGCCAAATCTTGGAGGAAACATTGATACTCGTATTTAAAAGTCATCCTTAACGGATGGCTTTTTATCTTGCCGTGGAGGTGGGTGGTGATGTAAATGGCGGGAAAATAAATCTTAAGGGTGTCTTTTTTATTTAAAGCAAACAAAAAAGCCGCTTTTACACGGCCTATTCTGGGTAATTTGGCTTTGCCTCTAATTCGTTTATCTTAATTGATTGTTTGGCTTTCTCTTCACCAAAAAAAATATTGGTTTTCTCTGCCAGATTTGCTTCACGAACAACATCAGGATCACCAGCAAATTCACTATTCATTACATCATTGGCTTTTGGACTCCCTGGCCCTGGGACTATCAACTTTTCGTCTGACATGAAATCCGTCCTTTCGGTTGGTATAACGTTAGTATGCATTAACAAACTGATGTTATTCGAGGGAGTTATTGGGATATCAGATAAAGTATGATGTGAAGTAATACTTGATATAATTACTTAAGCATCCGTCGAGGTGCTTTTCTTTTGTAAAAAAACCCTATATTTTGTATAGGGTTAAATGCTTTTTTTCATACCACACTCTTTACATTCTCTGACTAAATTATGATCCTTGATAGAGTTACTGAAACGGGCACTCCCACAATTATCACAGCGCCCACTGATAACGTCAGGGTGTTCTTTGTAATCATAAATAATGGTTGTGTCATAACTGTTATATTTTTTTGTGTGATCTTCAATCAATATGTATCACCTTCATGTTGGATTTAACTTATATATCATATCAGATAAATAGTAAGGGAGGTAGAGTGCATGGAAAGAGAAAATAATTCGTAGGAACAGGGAATCTCTTTCCTGATATTGAATTAATAAATGTAGTATCTTGAAACAAGGGTTTTATGGTAATGAGAAGTGAACACCCCAATTTTGGGCGATTGGAAACCCAACTTTCCGAATTAGTACAGCATGTTGTTAATCACGGAACGTATCACCGCGGGAACTTCACGACCATGTTACGACAATTAGGACATCAGGGTGCTTCAACGGATTACATTTTTTATTTATATGAAATGGATAAGGAATGAAAACCACTAGGATTAATAAAAAAGTCACTCTCCGGAGTGGCTTTTACATCGGGGCAAATAGCACAAAATTTATTTTCTTCATTAGCCTACGCTGATGCCTCAGACGGTGTAACAGCATCCACCATCAACACGGATTTTGTAGAACTGGAAGTAGAATTGAAGGTTGCCACCCTCCCGGCAGGATACGCAACCAAAGCGTTCACACCGTACAAATTGGCCTAGTGAACAGCTACAGATACTCTGTGTCTCGCGTGCGTGAACCATTCCATTACATTATCGAAGAGGGAAAAGGCGACACATGGGAAGCAGAATACCAGGCATATCTTGAAAGCCAACAGGCGGTATAAATCAGCGCTTATCCAAATGGGTGAGCGTTTTTTAGTTGTATATCATCCGGACGACAGACGAGCAACGGGATAATTCCGGGCGGCTTATTTCCAACATCCAGTGCGAGCACATCTTCTTTGAGCTGTTGGACGAATGAATATATCGATTACAAAGAATTAATTAATGTCACAGCACAAACAGCCCTCTCCAGCGATTCAGTAAATGGGAACGGTCTTTATTTAGGTGGTGGGTCCACTAGTATGCAGTTATTTAAAAATGGTGGAATCAATGTTTCTGTTTCAGGTGAATTTTTACGTTGAAGGAGATAACAGACTTACCTTAATCGCGATTTGATGAATGATTCTAAAATAACTAGTCAAAAATACAAGTTATAGCAAGTAAAAATCTGGATGAAAGTTGGTGGGCTATGCGCCTTTTGGTTAGAAAATGGCATCAGTTTCGCGCTTGGTATTATGAATTGTTGTTGGATGGATGTCTTGACCCAGAAATGAAGGAAAGTATCAGTAGAAAAATTGAACATCATAGAATCAAATGGAGCGCTATGTAGGCGCTCCTTTTATTTTGCCCTGGAAAAGGGGTGAGGAGGATGTAGGATGGAAAAAACACAAGCAGCCTTAGAAGCTAAGATTCAACACTGTGGTTGATTCTAAAACAGACGATGCAATCAAAGCATTACAGGCGGCGGGGTACTCTTATGTATTAATTCTCCAATAGTTCATCAATTTGTTTATTGATTAATTGAACCTTTTTGTATATTTCCGCTCGTTCTTCCCATGACAAATGAGGGTTGATAATCTGACATTTAATCTCCTCCTTTGCCACAACCAAACTTCTAATTTTTATTGTATTGATACTTTCTTTTTTAATCCCCATTGTTTTATCTCCTTATTTAAAAGTTCTTTTTCGCAAATTATAGCAGAAATTACCTGTATTGAATATTAAATTTTCTTTATAGTCAGAAAACGTTTCTGTTTCTGGTTATGCTGGCATATGCTGTAGTGTATAGCGAAGCTCCGGAAGCGGCGCATAGAGCTTCCCCAGGTATACCATAGCCTCCTTCCAGATGATGGATAGGGGGCTTTTATTTTGTCCTAAAACGACATGATATGTAATGACATCACATGCTCCAGAAGTCTTCTGCTTTAACGCTTTTATCAACCGGCCACCTGGGATTCGATTAAGACTAGGCTTTTGCTTTTGACCACTGACCACATTTTTGACCACGCACATAAGTAACGGATATAATTATATATGTAAGTGAATCAATTTAACGGTGGTAAAACGAGTTGCAAATTCAGTTATTTCTTGTGAGATAAATCCATTGAAGTTTGACCCTCGAAACGACGCATGTGGAGTGCTGTTCACTGTTAGTAAGAAAGTAGTCCAACGATAGAAACTTACAAATTATAAAAGCCAGAAGGAGAATGAATCGTTTGAATAATAAAGAAGCAAAAAATGGGTTACCTCCAAATTATGAGGAATTAAAAAAATCTGCCAATCGAACGTCGAATTGGAGAGAACGTTTAGGTGCTGTTGAAGAGTTAGGTCAGTGGAAAAGCAAACAAACAACCGATTTACTAACTCGTATCATGATTAGTGATGCTGTGTATAAAGTTCAAGAGGCTGCTTTCCATAAGCTCAAAGAATTTGGTGAAGATATTGAATTACCGTCAAGGAAAAAAGGCGACTTGATTAAAGGAGTAACAAAGATCTTGTTAAGAATTAAGAAGAGTTTGCCAGAAGGTCATACGTTTGAAGAGTTCAAGGAGAAGTTAAAAAAGATGAGAATTGATGTATATGATACGTACGAAGGCGAAAAGGGAGCGGACTTTGATAAGTGGCTTGAAAACACGTGGGCGTCGTTACCGAAAAAGTAGAAGGTATTGATAGCGATAAATACCTCCAAGAAATCGTGATGGTCCGTGTATAAAACCCTTGTAAATCAAGGGTTTTTATTATGCATCTATTGAAGAAAGGGAGTGAAAAGTCAATTTTAAATTTGTTATTAGGCATAGGCAACTCTGTAATTTGAACTATTATATATACATTTTATAACATAATTCTACATAATTTTCTATTCATAACTGACAAGTAAAGTCGCCTGTAATCGTGGAGTCCGCCGGAGTCCATCGCCGTAATGATTTTTTTTCTATAGAATGCCACATTCATCTTTAACCGAATGACAAACGGCTTGATGTTTCCCTCACTTTACACGGCATCTCATGTTTAAATATTGATACTTTTGATAAGAATGGCTACAGGCATACTCCTAGAGAGTGTTTAATGAAAAATTCATTAACGTGAGGTAATCGAAATGAAAGCATATGTATACTGTGACAAATGTGAGTATAAGACCAAAGAGCATGATAGAATGTTTATAGCGATAGCAGAAGTTATTGGGTATGGTGGAAGATACACATACAAACACAATAACGATAGATGCCCCAGATGTAATGCGTTAAATTCACTTCAGCAATCATAAGCAAAGGTGTTACATCAGTCCAAGAAGAATTAACAGTATTAAAGTAACTTCTGAATTTTGGAGTAATGGTAACATGATACGATAGTGGAGCTGGAGGTGTGTGTGCCTTCAGTTATTTTTTTGCAACTAGCAAGCCCAATACACTAAGTGTTTATTGTGATTAGAAGTTGGCAATGAAGTATAATAATTAATGATAGAATAGGGTAATCCATATCTATCAGATATAGAGGTGAGAACATGAGTGAAACAGATTTTTTTATCACCAGGGAATTAGTGAAAGAGTGGGGCGGATCCAATGCAGTTTATCAGTCCGGGCTTTCGTATTATCAGCATGGGCGGGTTATCAAGCTTGATTTTGATCCGGCCGAAGTTACGTGGCACGCCGTAGTTACCGGAACTTATGACTACGATGTAGAAATTTGCATGATGGGCAGGGATATTGATTTCTCGTGCGATTGCCCTACATATGATACGTACGGGAAATGCAAACACATCGTTGCAGTACTTCTGAGAATACAACAAGAACAACAGAAGAAAGAAGCGGAATCAAAAATGATAAAGACCGGAAAATATGCCGGAAACCATAAAACAACAACCTGGGATGCACAAAAATATCAGCAGACATCTCAGATTATTACCACATTGATGAACCGGATGAATCCGGTATACGAAGCTAAACAAACATCTGAAAAACAGCCGTTAACGGTAGAATATATATGCAAAGTACAGCCTGCAAGGGGAGAAATTACCCGGAAACTTCTCACGATAGAATTGAAAGTGGGAATAAATCGAATGTATGTGGTAAAAAACATCGGTGAATTCTTACAAAGTATTGAAGAAGGAACCCCTTACTATTTTACATCAAAATTCTCCTTTGAACCGTCTGAACATTACCTTCTGGAAGAGGATCGCAAAGCGCTGCACCTGTTGCGGGAAATCCAAAAAAATGAAGAATTTTTTCATAGTCAGCAATCCTATTATTGGGGCACGCAGAATGACCGCTTCCTGCTCATTTCTCCTATGGTAATTGATCGGCTTTTTTTCGAATTACAGGGCAGAAACGTAGTTTTTAGAGACTATGCCCCTGTATTATTTCGGGTAAATCCCGAGGAACACAAACTTCCGTTAACATTCCGCCTGGAAAAAGGGGCGGCAGGAGAGTTTGAACTGGACGTAGCTGACTTAAGAGATGTTATCTTTTTTGAATCGTACGGGTGGCTGTTCCAGGACGGAACCTTCTATAAATTGTCCCCTTCTCAGAAGGACATTATAAGCAAGTTTTTCTCTTCTATGGGTCCTTATGGAGAGAGTTCTCTTCTGGTTGCGCAGCAGCAAATGGAAACATTCATCTCATACGTTATGCCTGGATTAAAGGAAATTGGCCAGGTAGAAGTAGCGGAACAAATATCCGATCAGATTGTTAGTCCGCCCTTAAATGTAAAGATGTTTATCGATGACAGGGATGAGCGAATGTCTGCCAGAATTGAATACCATTATGGAAACATCGTCATCGATCCATTCCGGGAAGAGGTAACACATGATTCAAAACAGGACATCATCCTTATGCGCGACATGGAAAAAGAGCAAGAAATCATGAAACTATTTGAAAGCACCCCTTTCAAATACAACGGAAAAGAATGTTACATTGAGGGTGACAACGAGATTTACAACTTTATGTTTACAGCCGTTCCGAAGCTTGCACAGAAAGCGGAACTCTATATGAGCGAAGCTGCCAGATCGTTGACTTTGCTTAAAGATAGTAAGCCCATCACAAAAATCGATGTGGATTCAGGCGGGAATTTACTGGAGATTCGTTTCGATATGGAAGGAATTGATGAACAAGAGGTCAGACAGATTTTACAATCTGTTGTGGAGAAGAAGAAATATTACCGTTTATCGAATGGCGCATTCGTATCATTAGAGAATGAAACATTCCAAACGATGAATCAGTTGTTTACAGAATTGCATATTAATAAATCGCAGTTAAAAGCAGGAGTCTTGCAGCTTCCCGTATATCGCAGTCTGCAGGTTGATGAAATCATTAGCGAGGGGGCGGGCATTCAGCCAGGCTGGGGAAGAAGTTTCGCCAGCTTATCCAGGAACTAAGGAACCCGGATATAGTAGAGTTTGTGGTACCCGAAACCTTGCATGCCAGGCTGCGGGACTACCAGCATTTTGGCTTTCAATGGCTTAAAACCTTAGCCCATTATCGTCTGGGAGGTATTCTGGCTGATGATATGGGACTCGGAAAAACATTGCAGGCGATCACCTATCTTCTCTCTGAAAAAGCGGATGAAACAAGAAAGGCGAAAACATCGCTTATTGTTGTCCCGGCATCACTTGTGTACAACTGGAAAAGTGAATTTGAAAAGTATGCGCCCGATTTAGATGTCGCAGTTGTTTATGGTACGCCGGAAGAACGCGGCGAATGCCTCCGCGACCGCACTCCGGATGTATTTATTACGTCTTATCCACTTTTGCGGCATGATCTTGAACTTTATGAAAGTATGGAATTTGATTCGCTTATTTTAGATGAAGCACAGGCGATTAAAAATCATTTAACCAAAACCGCCAGCGCCGTGAAAACAATCAAAGCAGGAAAACGATTTGCACTGAGCGGAACGCCGATTGAAAATTCCCTGGATGAACTGTGGTCCATCTTTGAGGCAGTTTTGCCCGGGTTTTTCCAAAATCAGCGGAGCTCAAGAATTTACCTCAGTCTAAAATAGCGAAAATGGTACGTCCATTTATATTGAGGCGATTAAAACAGGATGTGTTAAAAGAACTGCCTGAAAAAATTGAAACCGTCCATCAATCAGAATTGATGAAGAAACAGAAAGAATTGTATGTTGGCTATCTCAAAAAAATTCAAGAGGAAGCGAAGGAATCTCTGCAGACAGAAGGGTTTCAAAAAAACCGCATCAAAATTCTTGCGGGGATAACAAGGCTTAGACAACTCTGCTGCCACCCTGCTCTATTCCTTGAAAACTATGAAGATACGTCAGGTAAAATGGAACAATTGATGGAAATCATTGAAAATGCGCTTGAAAATAAGAGAAGGATATTAGTTTTCTCTCAATTTACAAGCATGCTCCAGATTATTCGTGAAGAGCTGAATCGGAAAAACACCGGGTACTTTTATCTGGATGGACAAACCCCCTCTAAAGACCGGGTGGAAATGGCAGAGCGATTTAATCATGGTGAGAACGACCTCTTTCTCATTTCGTTAAAAGCGGGAGGCACCGGATTAAATTTAACCGGGGCTGACACCGTCATTCTTTATGATTTATGGTGGAATCCTGCTGTTGAAGAACAGGCTGCAGGCCGGGCCCACCGCATGGGGCAAAAAAATAGTGTCCAGGTGATGAGGCTGATTGCGCGCGGAACGATTGAAGAAAAAATATATGAAATGCAAGAGAAGAAAAAAGAACTGATTAAACAAGTCATCCAGCCCGGGGAAACAATGCTGTCCAGCTTATCTGAAGCGGAGATCCGCGAAATATTAGGGATATAATGAGTATATCTTTTCTGATGAGCATCAGCATGGAATCAAAAAAAGGAGAATAAGTCGAATGAGCAGTCGTTCTTTAGAAATTGCATTACAGCAGAAGCTCGATGATAAAATGCAAGAAGGTTATAATTTTGCTTTGGAGGATAACTCCATAGGTGCTTGTGGTGAATGGAGCGAGGTTTGGAAAGACATCGTCAATATTATGAAGACCCATGGTTTTGAGTACATTGAAGATATGGACGCAGCATTTCATGGTACTCAATCGATATACAACTGGTCTGCTGATTTTGAAATAGCACTGGATGACGCTGCCCGCCGGGATATTTCTTTTGCCCAGGCGAGGATTGATTTCTGCAGTGAATATATATCCATGTATCGAGATAAGGATGAATTTAATCTCCTTACCATGAGAGCAGCAATTGGAGAATCCTATTACCAGCTTGGAAAGAATGCTGAAGGAGATCAGGCTTTCAAGAAATGCCTTGAGGAATACCCGACATGGGGATGGGGCTGGATTGGATGGTCTGATCAATACTGGGATTTCGGGCAAGAACAGAACAA
Source organism: Aneurinibacillus tyrosinisolvens (assembly GCF_001015055.1). GTDB lineage: Bacteria > Bacillota > Bacilli > Aneurinibacillales > Aneurinibacillaceae > Aneurinibacillus_A > Aneurinibacillus_A tyrosinisolvens. The sequence continues at coordinate 10,186 of NZ_BBWZ01000040.1, forward strand.
AAACAGTGAAAAAGCGATACAAATATTAAAACAGGCGCTTGAAGTAAAAGAACTTGAAGATCGGTTTGATGTTCTAAAACGCTTATGTGATTTGTATGCCGAACTTGAAATGGAAGAAGAAGCTGCCGATATCAGGAACAAAATAGCTGATTTACGGCGTCAAAACTTGGCCCGCCATGTGAAAGGTTCGTTACCACCCATGCGCAAGGCCGTTCCTGTAATAAGCACAAAAATCGGCCGAAATGACCCTTGTACCTGTGGCAGTGGTCAGAAATATAAGAAGTGTTGTGGCAAATAACCGTTAAAGTGGTTAGATGATAGGGCAGATTTAGCCAAAGATAGTCTCCCATTCGATCTCAAAAAAACATTGACAATGCTTGCAAAAAAAGCGAACAGAGCCAAAGTCCTCCTTAAGTTGCGGATGCTTGGCTTTTTTCTTTTTTGCCATGATTAATCTCCCCTGTCACAGACATAACTCATTCAAGGACATTGTAATATACCAGCTTTTATTGCGGCAAACATAATCCGATCGGCTTGAGAATATGATGACTATGCGATTAATGAAAGGCTTTTCCATTGGCAAACCTAAAGTAGGGTGGCGGAAAACAGTGAAACAGCCAGGAGGTATATTCACCATAAAAAATCAAATCATAAAATCGCTCTATTTGTAAGGGAGTATAAGAAGGAGCATGGCTATACGGCTCCTTTCGTATTCTTAGGAACCTCTGAATACATTAACCATTCCGGAAGTAAGCCTATGAGTTTTATATGGAAGCTGAAAGAGGAAATCCCCTCGTATTTAGTCCCTAGAGCGAATAAGAATATTTTGTAATGTGCATTTAGCCTATTATAAATGGTAAAAGGCCGCCTGGTTTTCAGGCGGTCTTTATGAATTATAAACCTTCTCTAGCATTTGGTGGGTGTGGTTACCAGAAATACAAATTTTAGCGGAGAATCTGCCGGTCTAATCTGGCGGCTGTTCTTTCTAGGCCTAAAGCTTCAATCGTTCTGGGTTGTTTGATACCTCTCTAGCTTCCTTTATTAGAAAAAATTAGTAAATTCCTCTCGGTTCTCCCCTTCTTTCTAAAAAGTATGATAAAAGTTGCAAGTTAAGGAAAAAAGTGGAGGTGGAATCTTGTCATCAGCACAACGATTGCGGATGCAGGCAGACGCCGCCGAGCGGTTTGCGGTCCAGGTAGGCGAGGCGATAGGGAACTTCCGGCAGGTGGACAGCCGGACAGGCAGCACGGTTGAGCACCTTAGCGCAGACTGGGAGAGCCAGAAGAAAGCGACCTTTGAATCTCTCGTGCAGGAAGCGGGAACAACAGGGTCATCAGCCGTTTCCATCGGGCAGGAACTGATGGAACAGCTCAGGCAGGAAGCGAGAAGGCTGCGGGAAGAAGCCGCAGAGCTAGAAAGGTGGGAGCGAGAACGTGAGCGGGCGAATCAACATTGAACCGGATCAACTGAAGGAGCTCGCTTCGGAACTGGGCCAGCGGGAAAGGGAGTGCGGGACCCTCACTGGTTTGCTAGAATGGAACTATAGTATGGCTCGATCCGTGTGACCGGGGAGAAGCTGAGCGGCTGGGATCACTTGATCGCAGGAGGTTGGACAGCAAAAGAACTTAATAAATCAGACATAAGAATGTTTAATGATTTACAAAGAAATACAAAAGGGTTCTGTGAATTATTTAGCTCTTACAATGGCGAATCTTTTGGTGAAGGGTTATATAGACTTCATGATATTTCAAAAATCAACTTCTGGAACGACATCATTACTTAAGCGTTTCCTGAGTTTTCCGGACGAATATCTTGCTTTGGTTATGACTGGCTTGGGCGACAGTTTGCCCTCGATAAGGAAAGAGTACATGATGGACAGTCGCATATATTGATGTTTGAACCAGGAACAGGAGAGGTGTTAGAAATTCCATGTACTTTTATAGATTTCCATAATGATGAGATTTCGAACTATCGTGACACTTGTTTAGCCTCTAATCCCTGTACAACCTGGAAAAAAGTAATATGAAAGTCTATTGGTATATATGTAATCAGGGGCAACAATTCCTCTTTACTTTTCGTTTAAAGAGTAGAAAGCTAAAGGAGGATAAAAAACATGAAAAAACACATGTTAATTAGTTGTTTAGTGCTATCTTGCAGTTTTCTTTCCGTTACCCCGGTTATGGCGGAAAAAGTCATTGCCCAGCCTGTGATTGCTAAATCTGCGGTAACAGACGTAAAACAACAACACTCAGCAGATCCCACACAAATAAAAAACATAAATAAAAACAATCTTATTTCCTTAGTGTTAGAGGCGGAAAAACGCTATTTTTACACGAATATTGGTGGCAGCGGCAATGGCACTCAAAAAATGGAAGTTTTTACTTTAGAAGGGCGTGAATATAGGTATCTCTCTTCAGACATTGGGACACATGAAAAGCTTCTTGGCTATTTAATGAAAACCTTCACCAGGAAAGCAAGTGAGAAGTATATAAAGGAACGGTTTATTGAACATAAAGGAAGGATGGCACAGCTGAACGCGGATAAAGGGAATCTTCTCGAATACGGCAAAGCAACAGTAAAACTGATAAAGAAGTCATCTACTACCAGGGAATATAAATTAACCATTCCTTATCCGGAAAATCAAGCGAAGCCTGAGATTGAAACGATTAAAGTAAAGAAAGTAAACGGAGTATGGCGGATTGCTACACCACCGGAACCATTCTTTTAAGATTGGATAATAAGGTTAGAAGAGAAGAAGGCCGTTCCTAATGAGGAATGGCTTTTCGCTTACATTTTATTTTTGTATTTTAAACTCCTCATTTATTTATATCGGTATATAGTAAGTTTATTTAAGTGCATCATTTGCATGCCTTTATGCCTATAAAACTGTCCTTTATACAGATATAATAACGTTACATATAGTGGTAACTATTACAGGATAAAGGGGATGAGCAAATTGAAAAAGGATACTAAAGAGGATCTCCTATTTACGATTGGTGAGATGAAAATAATAATGGTGAATGTAGCAGAGATATATAATTTTGATTTCCAACATCCACAGGTTCTGCGTATCAGTCAAGAAATTGATTCTTTGATTTTTAAATTAATGAAATTAGAAGAAAAACACGCAAAAAACATAACCTTCTGCTGGAGCAGCCTGGTTTTTTAACCAACTTCGTCTATGTGTAATATATCATGACGCTATCGTGGGCTGGCCTGCTTTTATAGGGGTCAGCCCTTTATAATTAAATTAATATCATATGTTAAAATAAGCAAGTGAGTGTTTATTCTGTACATAAAAATAGTTAAATTAATACATGAATATATACTAACTCTATAATAAGGGGACTAATAATTATGAATACAAGCGAAGAACTACAAACGTTTCTTTTAAATAAAGCGAAACAACTCACCGAACAATGGTACAACTCATTAGACAAAAGCGATCCCGCGGGAGTTTATGCTTCTACTGACCCAGATATAATAAAAACTTTAAAGGAACAAAACTTTGAATTTCACCTGCATTTTTGTCAAGTTTTTGTTGAAGAGGAAACGTCGTTTTATCGGAATCTTAATGATTGGATTCTTGAAATTGCGAAGGATGAACAACATTTAAAAACACCAATCCATTTTATCGTAAGAGAGTTTACGAGAGTTCGGCAGCAATACTTGAGTTTCATTAAAGAATTTGTCTCTTTATATGAGAAAAAAATTACGCAGCAACAAATGGAATCATGGAATGAAACGATCATCAATACTTTTGATAGAATTATACTTTGGTTTGTTGAAGAGATTGATAATTATTCAAAAAGTCTATTGAGGGCTCAGCAAGGGAAAATTAATGAATTAAGTTCACCTATTATTACGCTTAATAACAACACAGGATTACTTCCATTAGTCGGAGATATTGATGCTGCAAGAGCAAAATTCATTCTTGAAAACACAATAAACCAATGTGCAAATAAAAAAATTGTCCATCTTTTTATTGATTTATCAGGTGTGGCAAAGATGGATACAATGGTAGCCTATTCAATTTTTCAATTAATAGATGCCTTGAATCTCATCGGCGTAGAATCAACGCTATCGGGGATAAGGCCTGAAATCGCAGCTGCAGCCGTACAACTTGGGCTTTCCTTTGATAAAGCATCTATTACGTCCACTCTTGCTCAAGCAATAACCTTTAACAATGAACGATTGAAGAAAAAATAATACACAGTGCTGCTTTGTCAGCCGGGCGCTTTTTCGAGCTCGCCATAATAGACAGTGACTGTGTCGCTGGCTTTTTTCGCCATTAAAGTCGCTGCCAAACGATGATTTCCATCCGCAACAATCGGGCTGCCCAGAGGCAGTCCGCTTTCCGCTGACTCTTCGGTGTTTGTTTCGTGAATTAAAATCACGGGGTAAGGGAGCGTTCCGTCTCGTAAACTATCACACAAACTTTCCATTTCCCGCCTGTGCGCCTGATCGCTTTGAGGCTCCTCTTCCACGTTGATGCCGGTTTCGTCCATTTCCGCCCATATTTTTTGATAATTGTTGATGAAATCAGCAAATGTGTGGTTGTTTTTTGCGCATACCGGACAGGGATAAGCTGTCTTTTCGCAAGTGCAGGAAAAGCGTTTAAGCCAGGTTGAGCCTGGATTCATGTAAAGCTTCGTTATCTCTTCCACCTGCATCTTTCCCTTTTTCCATCGATGCCCCCTGATTACCCGGTCTTTGAAATTACCTAAACGTTTGCGCCTCGTTTTGCTATCCCAATTCACGACCTTCTCTCGATCGACAGTCAGGTAGTATTTGTATACGTCTCGCCGATCGGCGTTCTCGGTTTTCCCAACAAAATTAACGTAGGGCATACTCAAGTTCCCTCCTGTGCGATTGTGTGTTACAGTCCATTTCTTAAGGAGTTATTACCCTGCCATCATAAACGGTTAAACAAAAGAATCCCGTTTGATACGGTAGCCAATCTGTTTAAAAACCGGGGGGATGAATTACGAAATGAATTTGTTAATCTCGGCTTTTCTCAAACAGAAGCAGAAAGTTATGAGTCCAAACTAGATGAGGGGAAAGTGCTTGTTGTGGTGAAAAGTGACAACAAAGATGTTGGGCTTTTTCTCTAAGTGAATAGTCTAAAAAAGCTAAAAGCCGTTCCTTAAGCAGGACGGCTTTTTTTGCTTGCATAGAGGTTCCTTTTTTATTTTCATCTTTCACCGTAATCAATAATCGGTTTGATTACTTGTGAAATGAGCTTGATCTTTTCAGCCGAACAGCCTTCGAGCATTTCCATAATTTCATTTCGAAGGAAGTCTTCGGAAATGCTGTTTGTTCCATTCAACATATATTCCGGTGTTTTTTCAAGTACGGCACATAATTCGGCTAATCTATCGAGGTTAACGGGTGTCTTACCGCGCTCGATTTTACTTATGTAAGCATTTGAAACATCTAACTGTTCCGCTAATTTCTCCTGGGTTAATCCTTTATCTTCCCGGGCTTTTTTAATTCTTTTCCCTATTACCGAATAATCAAAGCTCATGTATATCACCCAATCAAACTATAACAACGATTAAAATTCCATTACATGCATAATAATTCAAATTGAACCAATTGGTTAATAATGATAAACTAAAGAGTAAATTTTAACTATTAGGTTTACACATCTGGGTCAAAGTAGAGTTACAAGGGCAGGCAAACGCACAATCTGCGTGAAAGCTGTTGAAGGAGAGGTAGTTCATGGCAAACCGGCGAAATATGGGGATTGAGGATACTCCACTTAAGCTTGCGAATGAAATTACAGCGATTGTGAACCGTGCATGGGAAGACGGCTCCTTTTTGGAAAATGTAACACCTGTTACCCGCGATCTCTTGCAGTATTGGTTTTCTGATGTGTTTTGTGATATGCGGCCGTTTAATTTCCATCCCGGACAGAAACAGGCCATTTTGAATATGATTTACATTCACGAGGTATGGCAACAAGCCAAATACCAGTACCCCAAGTATTGCATGAAAATGGCCACAGGAACAGGAAAAACATGGGTTATAGCCGCTTTGCTCATCTGGCAATATTTAAATGCAGAAGAAGATAAGCCAACGGAAAGGTATTCGAAGCATTTTCTGTTAGCAGTTCCAGGCCTTATTATGTATGAGCGTCTGCTTGACTCTTATCTCGGTAAAGAAATGGAAGATAACATAAGAAATTTTGCAACGTCTGATTTCAAAAAGTTCGAAGCCCTATTTGTTCCTCCTGCCTATAAAGCTGTCCTTTTTAATTTCCTGCAAACATCTGTTGTATCGAAAGAGGAGATTGGCCGTAAGGTAACAGGGGATGAAATGGTTGCCATTACTAATGGGAACTATTTAAGTCGAAGAGAACTTGATTTTCTTGCAAAGCTTTCTGAGCTGGTTGTATTTAGTATGGAAGCGGAATGGCAAACAAGCCTCAATAAGACCCACATTGTTGTGAGTTTTGATTTAAAGTCAGCTATCCGTCAAGGGGTGGTTAAAACCATTGTACTTAACTGTCCCAGGGAATTAGCAGTGGAAGACCAGGATTATAAAGCCGTTCATGATGGAAGGAAAGCGATTGCCTTATCTGAAGGTCAAAAGCTGCTGCTGCGGGCTGGCCTGCAAAAACTTCGTATTTTAGAAAGGGAATTTGGGAAGTTTACGAAAGGCCATAAAGGGCTTGAAGGAAAGTATCCCAAAATGCTCGTTATTTGTGAAGATACAACCGTTTCTCCACTTGTAACGGAATTCCTTACTGCACATGAGCGGTTAAGTGAAGAAGATGTAATCCAGATTGATTCCGGCTGGAAGGGAAAGGTCTCAGAGAAGGAATGGAAAGAGATCAAGCAGCGGTTGTTTAATGTAGATCATTGCGAAAAGCCGAAGGTCATTGTATCCGCCTTAATGCTGCGTGAGGGATTTGATGTCAATAATATTTGTGTAATTGTCCCCTTGCGTTCATCTGAAGCTCCTATTTTGCTGGAACAAATTGCCGGTCGAGGGTTGCGATTAATGTGGCGTGAACCAGAGTTTCTGGAGAGTAAAGCAGAAAATCGGATTCGGGTTTTGGAAAAGCAGCAGGAGCCGAATAACTATCTGGATATTCTCAGCATTGTTGAGCACCCGGCGTTCCTACAATCTTATGAAGATGCAATGCAGGAAGGGCTGGTTGGCGAAACAGAAGCAGTTCCGAATCATCGGGAAAGTATAGTAGGTGATATGATTCATACAGGGCTCAAAGACAATTACCAGGACTATGATTTGTTCTGGCCCGTAATTGCACGGGAACAAGAAGAAAAGTTGCAAGTCATCGTTACGAAGCAATTCTTCTCGGAAGTTAGTGAATTGCGAATGCGTAAAAATTTCGCTTTGAATCTAGTTAAAACAATATATAAAAAGCTGCCTTATCCATCTAACAAAGGAGAGTTTGAAAAATTCTTCATGCTGTTCTGTGATCGGGATAGTAAAGTAGACGCGTTTGTAAAGATCAATGAATATTATCATTCCTTTGCTAGCATCACGTACGTTCGTACAGATGGAATGCTTGCTTCTTACTGCCCGGATTTTATGGTGAAAATGGGAGGCGAATTATTTGTTGTAGAAACAAAAGCGCAAAAAGAACTGGAAGAGGCAAACGTGAAGCAAAAACAGTACAGTGCTTTAGAGTGGATTGCGAGAGTGAATCAGCTACGTTCTGAAAATCGTATGGATTGTGAATGGAGTTATGTATTGTTAGGGGAAGCGGCGTTTTATGAGATGCTTGCCAATGGAGCTTTAGCTAAAGATGTGTTCGATTGGGCGAAGCTGGATAAGGCAAAAATCGGGCATAGGCAACGTTAAAATGATTTACTTTAAGCTATCAGGAGGGCTCCCCATTAACTACCTTTCTTATTTGCATACGGAAAAAGGATTTATCGAAAGTATCATTCAGTATAGATTTTTATCCGGAATTTTTTACGGTTTTATGGTGTCCCTTTTTCTTTACAATCTATTGTTGTTCTTTTCACTTAAAGAGAAAGTGTATTTGTATTTTTCCTTAATCGCTTTAGCCCTTGTGGTTGCTTCGCAGGTATTTAGTTTATTAGGTGTGTTTCCTTTTCATCCGTTGTTTTTCGGGGCGATTTCCACAGTAGGGGCTGCATTAGAGGCCATCCTCGTATCTCTTGTGCTTGCGGATAAAATTAATATTCTAAAAAAACAACGGGAAGACGAGCAAAAATTGTTTAATCAAAGGCTGGAATTGCTGGAAAAATTGTCAACGATCGATAGCTTAACACAGCTTTATAATCGTTATAAAGTAGAGAATGTTCTAAAAAGCAAGGTAGAGCTGGGGGAACAACTCGGCGAGCCGCTTTCTCTTATCCTGCTGGATATTGATTATTTTAAACAGGTGAATGATAGGTATGGCCATCAAGAGGGAGATAAAGTGTTAACGGCCTTTGCGGGGCTCCTAAAGGAAACGGTTCGTGATACCGATATAGTGGGACGCTGGGGCGGGGAAGAATTTATGATCGTTTGTCCAAATACTTCTCTAGGTGATGCAACTAGGCTGGCTGACATGTTACGAGAAAAGATTGAACAGTATTCATTTCCTATCGTCCGGCAAAAAACAAGCAGCTTTGGTGTCTCCTGCTATCAGAAGGGAGACGAAAGCAGCCAGCTCATTTCAAGAGCAGATCAAGCGCTGTATAAAGCAAAAGAAAAGGGCAGAAATAGGGTGGAAGTAGAATACGGTGCAACAGCATAATAGTTATGTTCATTCCCACTGAAGGAAGAGTGAGATTCCATAATAATCACTATATAAGTTAAAGCAGCCGTTCTGGATTGAAACCAGAACGGCTGCTTTTTTTAGTCCCATAATTTCAATTTCATCAGCATTATCTGCTGGTATCATCTCATCACAAGAAAGGTTCGATAAGTTAGCTGCTCTTGGGTTAAATACTTCCGAATCTAGTATAATGAGAGTGGCGTGCAAAAGTAGTAATTATCAAAAATATGAAGATAGAGGCTTATTTTTAAGCGAGCATAGACGGTGTTATGATGAAATTATTGACTATTGTAATAAACTGGTTTATAAGGGGAATCTAGAACCCAAAAGAGGAAAAGGGAAGCAGGATACGAAATATCCACTACTTTCTTTATCTATCCCTCATTTTGGCCACTATCAAGTTGATACATATGAATCGAGTAAAAAAGCTGGCAGTAGGTTTAATGAAAGAGAAGCTGACAAAATAGCTGCATGGATAAAAAAATATTTTAAAGATATTGAAATGGCATATACAGAAGAGGAACCAAAGAATCTTATTGGCATCATTACTCCGTTTAAAATGCAAGTTAGAAAGATAAAGAATGCATTGCCACCCGCTGTTAAAGATTATATTGATGTGGGAACTGTTCATGCATTTCAAGGAGGAGAAAGAAAAGTTATTATCATGTCCACAGTATACGGAAAAAATGATGGCTGTTTTTTCATTGATGCTAACAAAAGCTTATTAACATTTGGAGGGGGTTCTAGGATATAATTTTAAAGAAAGAGGAGAGTAAAATATCTCACATCCTAAAAACCTAGTTGACAACGTGGATTAATTGGTATTAAAATCAGTTTATAAAATTTTTTGAAAAGTAATACGGAACCGAATTGTTTTTTACCGCATAGGCTAAAGCGTGGTTGAATGTTGATTATGTCAGTCAGCATTGTCAAGAAAGGAGGAAACGATGAAGATTTCAAGCAGAGGCGAGTATTCATTGCGCGCTCTCATTGTGCTAGGCCAGCATACAGATCAGGTTATCCCGATTAATGAAATTGCGGCACAAACGCTCGTTCCTGTTCAGTACCTTGAACAGATTCTTCTGCAGTTAAAGATGCATGGCTTTGTCAAAAGCAAGCGCGGGGCGCAGGGTGGATACACCTTATGTAAGCAGCCGGCGGAGATTTGCATCGGGGAAGTAGTCCGGAAGCTGGAGGGACCGCTTGCTCCTATGGGCTGCGTGAGCTTAACTTCATATGAATCCTGCTCCATGGAAGGCAACTGCCTGCTGAAGCCACTCTGGGCATTAGTACGGGATACAATCGCACACGTGCTGGATAATACTACACTAAAGGATTTACTTGCGGGAAATATTGGAATTAGGGAATTAGGGGGAGTGGAGCATGTCTAGACACAACGATCACCCGGGAGTCGAGCTCATTCTGCAAGCACTCGAAGAGATCGAATACGGCTCTCTGGTGATTACCATTCATGATTCGAAAATTACCCAGGTGGAAAAAACGGTAAAAAGTCGCTTTCCGCTGGAGAGCAAGACGTTTCCCGCAGAAGCTCATTCAACTTTTTCCCCTAAAAAATAAACACCACAATTCAATACGCCGATCGGACGACCGAAGGCTCCTCGTTTCCTGCATACCGGACTGGTATGCGGACAACAGGGAGCCTTTTTTTCTACCCACAAAAAAGGAGGAATCTATCATGTCTGACATCATTTTGCTTTCCGGCAGCCCTTCACTTGCTTCACGTTCCACTGCTGTCCTCACCTACATCGAGGAACTCATTTCCAGGGAGGAAATTTCAGCTTCTTCCTTATCCCTCCGCGACCTGCCGGCCGAGGAACTTCTGTATGGGTATTATGACAGCCCGGCCATCCAGGAGGCCGCCGAAAGAATAACAAAAGCAAAAGCGGTCGTGATTGCTACACCTGTATACAAAGCCGCCTATACCGGTTTTTTAAAAATCTTTCTCGACCTGCTGCCCCGCGATGCGCTGCAAGATAAAATCGTTCTCCCGATTGCGGTTGGGGGAACACTGGCGCACCTGTTAACCATTGACTACGCCCTTAAGCCCGTTTTAAATGCGCTCGGTGCACGGTATATCTACAGCGGGGTTTACATTCTCGACTCCCAGATCGAGCGCTCAGGCTTGCACCTCCGCATTGAGGACGATATCAAACACCGGATTCATAAAGCTGTTCAACAACTCATTTTTGAATACAAGCAACAACATCACCCTATTTTTCAAAAGGGAGGGGAATCGTGATGAAACATAGGAAAATAAGGTCAAGGCTAATCCTCTTTCTCATGATTACAGCATTGGCCGCTCTCACCATGCTGGCCGGCTGCTCACCGGGGGCGAAAGAAGGGAAGGCTGCCGACAGTCCTGAGCAGCATACGATCCGGATTGGGTACCAGAAGTTCGGCACGCTCAACATCCTGAAGGCCCAGGGAACGCTTGAGAAGCAGGCAAAGCTGCTCGGTATTTCAGTGGAATGGATTCAATTCCCGGCAGGGCCGCAGCTGCTGGAAGCGATGCACGTTGGCAGCATCGACATCGGGCATACAGGAGAAGCCCCGCCTATTTTTGCGCAGGCTGCCGACACGCCGCTTGTCTATGTTGGAAACGAACCGCCGAATCCGGCAGGGGAAGCCATCCTCGTTCCGAAAAACTCTCCGATTCGGACACTGGCTGATTTAAAAGGAAAAAAAGTAGCGCTCAACAAAGGATCAAATGTTCACTACCTTCTGGTTAAGGCTCTGGAAAGCGCCGGTTTAAAGTACACAGACATCCAGCCGGTCTACCTTCCGCCTGCAGATGGCAGATCCGCTTTTGAGAGGGGCAGCGTGGATGCATGGGTCATCTGGGATCCGTTCTATACCGCTGCACAACGGGCCACACAGGCGCGGGTGCTCGTGGATGGAAAGGGATTGGTCGCCAACCGTGAATTTATTCTCGCCTCTCGCTCCTTTGCCAAAGATCAGTCAAAAGCCCTCGCCCTTGTCCTGGATGAACTGAAGAAGACGGACAACTGGGTGAAACAAAACCCGCAGAAGGTTGCGGAATTCTTATCGCCCCAGATTGGCATCGACGTTGATTCATTGAAAGAAGTGCTTGCGCGAAGAACATTTGATGTCCAGTCGATCGATTCAAATGTCCTGAAGGAGCAGCAGAAAATCGCGGATACCTTCTACCAGGTTAAGCTTATCCCAAAGCAGCTTACCGTTAAGGACGCGGTTGTAAATAATTAACTAACTATACTTTTCAAAAAAGGAGAGCGAGTAAAATGGAAGTTTTCTGGTTTATTCCAACACATGGGGACAGTCGTTATCTTGGAACAGCGACAGGGGGGCGTGCTTTCACGTACTCTTATATGCGTCAGATTGCTCAGGCGGCTGATGAACTCGGTTTTGCAGGGGCGCTGCTGCCTACCGGGCGCTCGTGCGAAGACTCATGGATTGCTGCTTCTTCCTTAATCGCGGCCACACAGAGACTGCGTTTCCTGGTTGCTGTTCGTCCGGGTATTATGTCACCCGCCGTCGCAGCACGCATGGCGGCTACGTTTGACCGCCTTTCCAATGGCCGCCTGCTGGTTAATGTGGTGACCGGCGGCGATCCGGTTGAACTGGCCGGTGACGGGCTGCACCTGAGCCATAGCGAGCGATATAAACTAACCGATGAATTCCTCACTGTCTGGCGTGAAATCATGGCAGGGGAAACCGTAGACTTTTCCGGGGATCATCTTGAAATTAATGAAGGGAAGCTCCTGTATCCGCCGATTCAGCAGCCTCACCCGCCGCTCTACTTCGGCGGATCCTCCGCGGCCGGCCAGGAAGTGGCGGCCAAACATATCGACGTTTACCTGACATGGGGGGAAGCGCCGCAGCAGGTCGCCGAGAAAATCAGGCAGGTTCGTGAAGCGGCGGCAAAGCACGGCCGTACGGTCCGCTTCGGCATCCGCCTGCATGTTATCGTACGCGAGACAGAAAAAGAAGCCTGGGAGGCGGCAAACGAACTTATTAAATACGTGGATGACGATATGATCGCGGCTGCCCAGCGCACGTTTGCCCGTTTTGATTCGGAGGGCCAGCGGAGAATGACTGAGCTTCATGGCGGCAGCCGGGGGTCACTCGAAATCAGCCCGAACCTGTGGGCAGGGGTCGGACTGGTGCGCGGCGGAGCGGGGACGGCTCTGGTTGGTGATCCCGCTGCAGTAGCAGCACGCATGAAGGAGTATACAGATCTTGGCATCGAGACCTTTATTATGTCCGGCTATCCTCATCTCGAAGAAGCTTACCGGGTAGCGGAACTTCTCTTCCCGCACCTGCCGCTTGAAGCGAATAAAAAGCAGGAAGAAAGCCAGATTATCAGTCCGTTCGGTGAAATTATCGCCAATTCTTATTATCCGGAGAAAAAAGAGGTGGCAGCCGGTGAAGAAAGCATTTCATAATCTGGTAAGCGACACACTGCTGCCCTGGAGCCTGCCGGTACTTCTGTTGATTGCCTGGCAAGTTGCAGCCCAGAGCGGCTGGCTTTCTTCCGGCATCCTTTCCTCACCGCTTGATGTACTCCGGGCAGCCATCCGCTTAGTAAAATCCGGCGAACTCTTTCAGTATATTGGCACGAGTTCCTGGCGGGCGCTCATTGGGTTTGCGATTGGCGGCAGCATCGGCTTATTCCTTGGCCTGCTTGCCGGGCTGTTTAGTATAGCGGAAAAGCTGTTCGATACCTCGATCCAGATGCTGCGGAACATTCCGCATCTGGCGCTCATCCCGCTTGTCATTCTCTGGTTTGGGATCGAAGAAGGGGCAAAGCTGTTTTTGGTCGCGCTTGGGGTGTTATTTCCAGTCTACCTCAATACCTTTCATGGGATCCGTTCGGTTGACGCAAAGCTAGTTGAGATGGGTCGAATCTACGGTCTGCGTGGATTTGCGTTATTCCGCCATATTATTTTCCCGGCTGCCCTTCCCTCCATTCTGGTTGGCATCCGGTTCGCTCTCGGGATCATGTGGGTGACCCTGATTGTAGCGGAAACGATTTCCGCCAATTCCGGGATCGGATACATGGCTATGAATGCCCGGGAGTTTATGCAGATTGATGTCGTGATCGTCAGTATTTTGCTGTACGCCTTGCTTGGCAAACTATCCGATTACATTGCGAAAGTGGCGGAAAGAAGATTTCTGGCGTGGAATCCAAATTACAGGAAGGGCAGCGCTTAACTCCATTTACGAGAAAGGAAAGGGGATAACCAGCTATGAGGGCAGGAATGCGTGGAGCACATGTGAAGCTTATAAACATCGGAAAATCGTTCGGCAGCCATCCTGTTTTGCAGCAGATTAACTTGGAAATTAAACCGGGCGACTTCATCGCGATTGTAGGGAAGAGCGGCTGCGGCAAGAGTACCCTGCTTCGCCTCATTGCGGGGCTCGACCAGCCTTCAGAAGGAACCTTGCTTATGAACGGAAAGCCTTTATCCGGTATTGACCCTGCTGCGCGTGTGATGTTTCAGGAAGGAAGGCTGCTGCCCTGGAAGCGGGTGCTTGACAATATCGGTCTGGGCCTCTCTAAAGACTGGCGCAAGAAGGCGGAACAGGCACTTGAGCAGGTGGGTCTTTCAGAGCGGGCCCATGAATGGCCTGCCGTTCTGTCCGGTGGGCAGCAGCAGCGGGTTGCACTGGCACGTGCGCTCGTGAATGAACCGCGCCTGCTTTTGCTCGATGAACCATTAGGCGCTCTGGATGCTCTTACCCGGCTTGAGATGCAGCGCCTGATTGAAGGCCTGTGGCTGGAGCATCAGTTTACCGCTCTTTTTGTTACGCATGATGTGGAAGAAGCCGTGGCGCTGGCAAACCGGGTGATTCTCATCGAAGAAGGCAGCGTGGTGATGGACTATTCGATTACTCTGCCGCGTCCCCGCCAGCGCAGCCATGCGGCTGTCGCATCGATCGCCGGGAAAATTCTCGAGCGTATTATGGGAACAGACGAGACGGCTAAATCCGCCGGTGTTGCTGTTCATTCCCGTTGAAAGAAGAGGAAAGTAAGCTAAAGCAGCCTATCTGGTCTCAATCCAGAGAGGCTGCTTTTTTAGGAGGATGTCTCAAAAGAAGCTTTGGGACGCGCTCCTTACGAACAAAGTCATCCCCGCTTTCCTTTTCCCACATTTCTTTACCAAGTCCCCAAAGTGCATCGGAGAACTTCTTTGGTTTTCTGATGACAATGATTTCGTCGATATGTCGTCCTCTAATAAAACAATGTAAGGAAAACTAACAAGTGTGTTGGCACGTATCGAATCGATATGTTAAATATTAATTACGAATAATTTTGAAAAAGTAGAATTTTAAAAAAATATTTAAGAGGAGAAGGATCTTATGCAAATTCAGGAGCAGATGAAACAAGGGGTACATATTCAACATCCTTTGGAGCCATTAACATCTGAAGAAATTACAAAAGCAGTTGCGATTTTACGAGAGAAACAGAATGTAAGCAGCACTGCAAGATTCGCACAGGTCGTATTACAAGAACCTTTAAAAGAAGTAGTCTTAAATTATCAAGCAGGAGATCCTATCGATCGTGAAGCCTTCATTATTATTTTAGATAATGCGACAGAAAAAACGTACGAAGCAGTTGTTTCGATAACAAATGAAGAGGTCGTCTCATGGGAGCATATTCCAGACGTGCAGCCAGGCTTTATGCTGGATGAGTTTGAAGAATGTGAACGAGCGGTGAAAAATAATCCCGAATATCAGGCTGCTCTATTAAAACGTGGTGTGACGAATCCTGATTTGGTGATGATTGACCCCTGGTCTGCCGGTTACTTTAATGTGGAAGAAGATGAAGGAAAAAGGGTAGCACGTGCATTAGCCTGGGTCAGAAAATTCCCAAATGACAATGGGTATGCTTATCCGCTGACAGGCCTTATTGCCGTAGTTGATTTAAATAAGATGGAAGTCATGCGGATAGAAGATTACGCTGTGAAGCCTTTGCCTCCTTTAGATGGAAACTACACACCGGAAACCGCTGATTCTATTGAATTACGGAAAGATTTAAAACCATTAGAGATCATCCAGCCGGAAGGTCCTGGCTTTGAAGTGGATGGACATCATATCCGCTGGCAAAAATGGGATTTCCGTTTCAGCTTCACTCCGAGAGAAGGACTTGTTCTACACACAATAGGATATGAAGATAAGGGAAAGATTCGTCCGATCCTTTATCGTGCTTCATTAGCAGAAATGGTCGTTCCTTATGCGGAAGCAAGTGACATGCACAACCGTCAAAATGCGTTTGATGCCGGGGAATATGGGATGGGTCAATTAGCTAACTCCTTAACCCTTGGCTGTGATTGTCTGGGTGAAATTCGCTATTTTGATGCGGTTATGACAGACAGCAGGGGAAATATAAAAACCATTCCTAATGCCATTTGCCTGCATGAGGAAGATTATGGAGTTGCCTGGAAACATACAGATTGGAGAACAGAAGAAGTAGAAGTACGACGTTCGCGCCGCCTGGTCATCTCATTTTTCGCAACGGTTGCCAACTATGATTATGGATTCTTCTGGTCTTTCTATCAAGATGGAACGATGGAGATGGAAGTCAAATTAACAGGAATGTTAAATACGGGTGCCCTTGATGAAGGCGAAAAACCGAAGTATGGAACGATGATAGCGCCGCAGCTGAATGCACCTTTCCATCAGCATTTCTTTAACTTCCGTCTCGATACACAATTAGATGGAACCAACAATTCCGTGGTGGAAATTAATACAGTACCGGAAACGAGAGGGGAGCATAATCCTTATCATAACGCGTTCCATATCGAAGCAAAAACCTTTAAAACAGAGCAAGAAGCCCAGCGCATTATGGATCTGGCCTCTCAGCGCACATGGAAAATCATCAACCCGAATTCTTTAAACGCTGTGGGACAGCCGGTAGGATATAAGATTATGCCGGGTGAAAACTGCCTTCCTTTCGCCTACGATGATTCTAGTCTCATTAAACGGGCAGGATTTATTAAAAATCATTTGCACGTGACAAAATTTGACCGTGATGAAATGTATGCCTCCGGAAAATATCCGAACCAGCACAAAGGCGGTGATGGATTAACAAAATATGCCCAGGCCAACCGCAATATTGAGAATGAAGATATCGTGGTGTGGTATACAATGGGCCACCACCATATTACTCGCCCGGAAGATTGGCCGGTCATGCCAACTGCTTATATTAACTTCCAATTAAAACCGGTTGGGTTCTTCGATCGCAACCCTGCGCTTGATTTACCGCGTCCTACACCCAAATCGTGCCATACGAAAGCCGGTTCTTCCTGCCAGCATTAATTTAGGGGAAAAAGGAGTTGGAATCTCTTCCGCCAGCTCCTTTTTTCATAACGGAAAGCAAAATTAAATTGTTGGAGGTGGACTATGTTACTGAGCATTAGTGTACTTATCGTGGTACTTTTTACAATCTATTATGGAACCAAGGTTTATCTGAACAAACAACATGTAAGCCCAATGACAGGAAAAAGTATCACGATGGCTATGGGGATGGTAAGCAGTTTGATGGTCGGCTTGTTTTCAGCCATTCCACTTCAAGGTCAGTTAGCTGTTTCCACCGTTTTGGCTATCCTGATAAGTATGCTTATCGCTTATTTTATTGGTCGGCCTTTCGGCTCACTGGCTGTAGTAGAAGCGCTGGCTGCCAGTCTGATGGGAAGTATGATGGGAGCGATGTTAGGAGAGATGCTGCCGGCCAATCATACTGCACTTTTCATTATCTCCATGGATGTCATTTACCTTTTCAGCGTTTCTTCTATTATGAGGCTTATTTATAAGGAAACCGTGGACGTCAATCATACGGAAAGTAAACCAAATATGATGAGTCATGATCACCATCACATGGTGAAAGAGTAGAGGAGGTTATACTATGATTGATACAGGAGATACAACATGGATGCTGGTTGCTACAGCGATTGTGATTTTTATGCATGTACCAGGTCTCGCCCTTTTTTATGGGGGACTTGTCAGTGAACGAAACGTTGTTTCCACAATGATGCATAGTTTTGTCAGTCTTTTGATTGTTAGTGTGGTTTGGGTACTGTGGGGATACAGCCTTAGCTTCGGACCAGATGCTGCAGGGGTGATAGGAAAACTTGATTATTTAGGGTTTAACGGAGTAGGGGAGGAAGCAGCTCTTGGTACGCTCACGGTTCCTCACTATGTCTTTGCCATATTTCAATGTGCTTTTGCGGCCATTACGGTTGCCATTATCTCTGGAGGCATTGCAGGCCGTATTTCCTTTGGGGCATGGGTTCTCTTTTCGGCTTTATGGGTAACATTTGTTTATGCACCAATGGCTCATTGGGTATGGGGCGGCGGATGGCTGTTTAAAATGGGTGAACTGGATTTTGCGGGCGGAACTGTCGTCCATATTCTGTCGGGTGTTAGTGCTCTTACAGCTGCCCTAGTGATTGGTCCCAGGTTTGAACATTTAAAGAGAGATCATGCCCCGCACAATATTGTCCTTTTCCTAATAGGGGCCGCTACCCTTTGGTTTGGCTGGTTTGGTTTTAATGCGGGAAGTGCCCTTGCTGCTAATGGTGTAACAGCACTTGCTTTTGCTAACACACATATGGCTGCATGTGCAGCGGGGATTGGCTGGCTTGCTATCGAATGGATCATACGAAAACGGCCGACTCTTGTTGGTACTGCCACCGGAGCGATTGCCGGATTGGTTGCCATTACCCCTGCAGCAGGATTTGTGACGGTACCTTCCGCTTTAATCATAGGAGTTATTTCTGCCCCTGTTTGTTATTTTGCCATACATTTTATCAAGGCACGTTTTAAATATGATGATACATTAGATGCTTTTGGGGTTCATGGTATAGGCGGTATATGGGGGGCTGTTGCTACGGGCATTTTCGCGACGAAAGATGTAAATCCAGCTGGAAATAATGGCTTGCTTTATGGTAACCCCGGGCAGCTTGTTCATCAATGTGTGGGTGTAGCTACAGCGATTGTCTTAGCAACCGCAGGGACGTTCATTATTTTAAAAGTAATCAGCTTATTTATATCATTACGTGTAAGCAAAGAAGAAGAATTGATGGGCTTAGACCTAAGTTTTCATGAAGAACCCGCCTATAATACAATTACTCAATCAGCAGATGTAACCATAGAAATTCCGAAGTCGAGTTAAGATGCTTCCTGATTTATACAAGCAAAGGTTTCTTAATTAAATGGTTATTATAAAGAGGGGGCTGAGCTACAAGTAGAAATCTGCTTGTAGTTCAGCCCCTTTTTCAGAGTAATTACTTATGCTTCGATTCCGGATAGTACCCTTTAATCTTCTTCCAGTTTTCATGGTTAAGCTTGTTGCGGTCAACAGAGTCCGGCTTTGAGAAATCCAAATCTGCCGGATACTGCGAGGCTAAAGAAGCGGTTGAATTGGCTGCAGCCGGCTGCTGAGGCTTCGTGCCGTTTTCTTCGGTCCAATACTTTGTTTGCTCCATCGAATAAGGAGTAAAGTCAGGACGATCCGTGAAGGAGTTAATCATCGGGATCGAGGCAGCCTCAAACTGGGTCATCGGCTGCAAGCCCAGAATCAGTTCCATTGTCCGGAGCATAGACGGCGTGTCATAGAACGTACTATCAACTTTGCCGATTTGTGTATACGGGCTGATTGCCAGCGCTACACTTCTGTGGGCATCGACATGGTCTACACCGCCCTGGGCATCATCCTCTACCACAAAGACAGCCGTTTCCTTCCAGTACTTCGAGTGGCTTACCGTATCAACGAGTTTGCCCAAAGCGTAGTCATTCTGTGCCACCATCTGTTGCGGACCCCACTTCGATCCGCCGGTATGGTCATTTGGTAAATAGACGACTTCCAATTGCGGAAGGTTTCCGTTCTTCTCAAATTGCCTGAACTCCTTCTCCCATTCATTGTATCGAGCCGTGTCGGAAATGCTCAAATCCCAGCTTGGATAATTCGGATCATAGTTACCCCCGAAGTCAGTCGTACTCGCATTATTAGGCAAATACTGTTTAGTGGCCGGGTCATAGTTATAGGCGAACTCCCCATAATTCCGGAAGGTCAGGCCTGCCTTCATAGCAACATCCCATATATACCCTTCTTTTGATTTTGTGTAAGGAGCATCGTCCAGTATGCTGCCGCCCCCGCCGGCGTCAAAATCATAATCACGGTTTCGTCCGGAATAGTTAGCAAGCCAGTTCTTTTGTACATAATCATTGGCTTTACCCGCGGTTGTCCAGTTATGGCCATCGGCACTAACCTCAGCATCTGCATAGAAGTTGTCCAGGGTCACAAACTGGCTGGCAAGCTTATGATGGTTCGGTGTTACGTCCTTACCATACAGAGCCAGGCTCGGATCGCCGTTTCCTTTACCTAGATCACCGAATACGTGGTCATAGGTTTGGTTCTCCTTAATGACATAAATCACATGCTTAATCGGTGAAGCGTCTTTACCGGCAAAGCGTGGAATCGGGAAGTCTTCTTTCCCTTTCATGTTTTTCCACCAGTTGTTATCTTTTGCTTCTTTAACACGGTTATTATCGTTTGTCTGTTCCGTGTACTTCTTTAGCTGCTGCCCATCGGGCACATCAATGAAAGACATCGTGCCTTTTACCATGTTTCCAAGCCATTCTTTCGTCTGGCTATTCGGACCGGCGCCAAGTCCTTTGGCATTAAGAACCATAAGCTGTTTTTCATCCTGGCCCAGGTAAACACCTGTTGGGTACCAGGCCGTTGGGATAAGCCCCTTGACCTTAGCCTCCGCCGGATTCGAGTTTTTTCCAAGATCAATCACAGCAATGTCATTGTTCAGTGCATTTGCTACGTAAAGCGTTTTTCCATCCGGGCTTACTGTTAAGGCATCCGGTTGGCTGCCTGTCGGTGCACCACGGTAGGGAGCGAGGGAAATGGTTTTGACTGCCTGCAGCTTTTTCGAGTCGATTACGGATATCTCGTCACTGTCCGAATTAGCTACATAAATGGCTCCGTTTGCCGGGTTTTCCACGATGGCATTCGGGTGCAGTCCTACCGGGATGGTCTTTTTAACGGTCAAATCTTTCGTATTCAGGACCGTAACGCTGCTTTCACCCCAGTTGCTGACGTACAATGTGCTTCCATCACGGCTTACAACTGCTGCGTAGGGGCTTTTCCCAACGGGAGAAGTTGCGGCGATCTGCTGGGCAGCGAGGTCGATACGAGAGACGGAATGATTCGTGTTATTCGCCACATAAAGGGATTTGCCGTCCGGCGACACCGAAATTCCTGCGGGATAAAAACTCGTATTGCTTTGATCCTTCATCAGGATCGGTGCTTGTTCGGCAAGTGTGCCGTTCGTAAAGTCGAACACCCGAATCTTGTTATTGCCGCCTGCGGAAGCATACATTTTCTTGCCATCAGGGCTGAAAGCCACTCCGATATACAAGGCTTCAGGAGACTCATAGGAAATGGTTTGCACCACTGTTTTCTTTTCCGTATCTACTACCTGCAGGGACTGTGTGCCCGTTCCGGCGTTTGCTACAACAAGGTATTTCCGATCCGGGGTCAGTGCGCCTCCCATAGGGAAATTCCCCAAATTCACCTGGGTTCCAGCGGGTTTCAGATACCAGCCGCCGGATGTTACTGCTGTGCCGTCACCCTGGGGACCGGCTAATAACGTATAGGCTGCAGACGCACTTGAACCGAGAAGTAAGGATACCAGTGCGGCCCCTGCAATTATTTTTTTGTGCTTACCTTTCAACTTCATATGTATGCCTCTCTCTTTCTTCGATGTATTTTGCCGTTCATAAAAGAAGCATAAGCCTTAAATGTAAAGGCAGGGTTTTGAAAACATAAAGAAAATATAAACGGCAAGCCTATGAAAAGAACAAATTCTTTTTAAATCTAACAATCCGAAAATAAGAACTAGGTTCATTTGTTCAAGCGGCGGGTTCTTTTTATAGTTGTTTTGGACGACCTCCGTTCTATCAAATACTCTGCTAGTTATTTGGTAGTGTGTGATTCGCCCGTATTTATAGCAAATAAGTATTATTTTGCCGCGGTTTACTTTAACTTAACGTTGCGATCATAAAGGTTTAACACCGTGCACTGTAAGATGAATTTGCAAGGAATAATAAATTTTTCTTACATAACAAAAAACATTGCAAAGGGAGGAAAGAAACGAATGAAGAAGATCGGAACCGGAAAAAAAGTCGCTTCTATTATACTGGCAGCATCGCTGCTTGGTTCGGGATCAGCGTTTGCAGCCCATTCTATTTTTCCAGGACCACAGGGAGATGGAACGGGAGTCACAACGAATAATTGGACGCTAACTCCGGCAGGAAAACAAGTAAATCTTGGAAATAAGCCATTTGGCGGCGTAATCAGCCCGGACCATCGCTATCTTGTCGTATCCAATAACGGGTCTCCTAAGTCTTTGCAAGTCGTAGATTTAGAGCAGCAAAAGATCGTTTCCGAAGTGAAACCTCCGGAAGGCTTGTATATCGGGGCAGCCTTTAGTCCGGATGGAAAGACGGTTTATGCTTCAGGGACGAAGAATAAGATTACCGTATTTAAATTCGATAACGGAACTTTGACTGAGCAAAGCCCCATTGTTATGCAAGATGCTGCACATAAGAATACAACCTTCTCTCCTGCAGGAATCTCCGTCTCAGCAGACGGAAAGTCCCTATACGTAGCCAATAACTTGAATCATTCCGTCTCCCGTATTGACTTGACAACAGGTCAGTTGAGCGCCACAACGCCGGTCGGGAAGAACCCTTATATGGCCCTGCTCAGCCGGGACGGGAATACATTGTATGTCAGCAACTGGGGAGAAAGCAGCATTTCTGTCCTGGATCCGAACAGTTTAACCGTAAAGAAAACCATCCCTGTAGGCTTACATCCGAATGCCATCGTGGAAAATCCGGTAAACGGCTCCATTTATGTGGCTAATTCGGATAGCGACGAGATATCGGTCATTGACTCGAAAAAGCTGCAGGCAGTGCAGACACTCTCCCTTTCACCGTATAAGGGAGCGCCGACAGGTACTCAACCCAATGCTCTGACAGTCAGCCCGGATGGGAAAACGCTTTATGTATCCAATGCCGGCAATAACGATATTGCTGTTATCGACCTTGGCGGTGAAAAAAATCACGCTGAACCGAAAATCAAAGGACTCATTCCTACCGCATGGTATCCGTCCGGTGTTTTCCTTAGTGAAGATGGAACAAAAATGATGGTACTTAACGCGAAAGGACTTGGGGCCGGGCCAAATGCTCAGCACCAGTATATCGGAAGTTTAATCAATGGTACGCTGTCCTTCGTTGATGTCCCTGGCGATCATGAGTTGAAAAAGTATACGAAACAGGTGGAGGAAAACAACCAGGGTAACAGGGGGAAAGAAGAGGGCTGGCTTAAGGAAATGGAAGGGGAGAAGAAACTTCCAATCCCACGATTTGCAAGTGAACATTCTCCGATTAAGCATGTGATTTATGTGATTAAAGAAAATCGGACATATGATCAAGTGTTCGGTGATTTACCGAAAGGCAACGGTGACCCAAGCCTGACGGAATTTGGCGAGAAGATAACCCCGAACCTTCATAAGCTTGCCAATCAATTTGTAACGCTTGATAACTTCTACGAAGATGGGGAATGCAGCGCGGATGGGCACGATTGGTCGACTGCCGCGAAGGCAAACGACTATAAGGAAAAAGGATACCGGGCTGGCGATCATATTTATGATTTCCGTGGACAAGACCCTGCGGACTACTCAGAAGAAGGGCACTTATGGAACAACGCTGCGAAGTCCGGCGTGACCTTCCGCAATTACGGAGAATTTATGGTTTACAACAAGAACAAAGCACAATGGGAACCAACTGATCCTACGATGGGCAATAATTATGACCCGAATTATCCGGGTTGGGATATGAATATCCGCGATCTTGTCCGTTACAACGAATGGGAGAAAGAATTTAAGCAATTCGAGCAAAATGGAAATCTACCGCAGCTGCAAATGATGTATCTCCCGCATGACCATACATCGGGAACGACGCCGGGAGTACAAACGCCGCAGGCAATGGTAGCGGAAAATGACTATGCAGTCGGCAAAATCGTTGATACAGTCAGCCATTCGAAATACTGGAAAGACACGGCCATCTTCGTAGTAGAAGATGATGCGCAGGCCGGTCCGGACCACGTGGATGCCCACCGTACAGAAGCGCTGGTCATTAGTCCTTACACGCAAACCGGGAAATTGGACAGCACATTCTATGATACGAACTCCATGCTTCGGACAATGGAATTAATCCTTGGCATGAAGCCGATGAGCCAATTTGATGCGGCGGCTACGCCAATGCTCAATGCTTTTACCAGCCAGCC
Organism: Aneurinibacillus tyrosinisolvens; assembly: GCF_001015055.1. Taxonomy (GTDB): domain Bacteria; phylum Bacillota; class Bacilli; order Aneurinibacillales; family Aneurinibacillaceae; genus Aneurinibacillus_A; species Aneurinibacillus_A tyrosinisolvens. Next base: position 34,317 of record NZ_BBWZ01000040.1, read on the forward strand.
GGATTTTGCTCCTTATAAGGTGGAGGAGCCAAAATATTCAATCGAAACACTGAACGGCCAGAACGCACCGGCAGCAGAAACTTCTAAACAATTGAATTTCTCAAAGCCGGATGCTGCCGACCAGGATAAGCTAAACCGGGCAATTTGGAAGGCTACAAAGGGTGATCAGCCATATCCGGAGCCAAACCACAAGCAATAGGAAGATTCACCCGCACCAGGCCCCGGCAATTGGGGCCTGATGTGCTTCAAACAGAAGGGAATGAAAGGCTATGAAACTCATTGAGGCGGTCATGAACCGCCCCTTTTTAATGATTGTATCTGTTGTGCTAATTCTGCTTTATGGAGGAATGTCTGCTTACCAAATGGAGCGCGATTACCTGCCGTCCATGAATAATTCGACACTCATGATCACGGTGCGCGCCCAGCATTTACAGGCCAACCAGGTAAAAGCGAACGTTGCGGGGATGATTGAGAAGGCGGTTCGAGGGGTTAACGGGATTGACTATATCGAAAGCAATTCTTTTAACGGCGGTCTTCTATGCAGTCTTTATTTTCCCTTTGACTTCGATGTCGGGCATGCGGAAGGTGAGGTAGCGCAGACCTTAGCCAGCCTTGCCTATCCTGAGGGAGTGGATAAGCCTCTCGTAACGAGAGTAAGTACAAGTTCGTTCCCGATTATGAGAATAAGTCTTACCGGAAATTCAGGTAAACTCGATGAAACAGCGCTCCGCACCTCGATCCAAAATGACATTGCAAACCAGCTGCGAAGCGTTCCGGGTGTTGGTGAAGTTCGTATAACCGGCGGGGGAAACAATGGGTATATGGTGACGGTCCGGATGAATGACTTAAAGAAGTCTGGATTTACACTGGAAGATGTGAATCGGTCGCTTGGACACATGATTCCTGCCTGGCAGCAGGGAAGGATTGTGAACAATGAGGTTTCGATTCCCATTCAGCTAACAGGTAAGGAAATAAACACAGGCAGTATCAAAAAGCTGCTTGTTCAAGGCACGAACGGCAAAACGATGCCACTCTCCACTGTTGCGGATGTTTCCCCGACTGTGGTGGACATGCAGATGGTTTCCCGGACGGGTGGCAAGCCCAGTGTAATACTGGATGTCTTAAAAACTTCTTCTGCCAATATTACAAAGGTTTCAGACCAGGTCCATAGCCGGCTGAATGAACTTAAAGAGGTTCAATCAGGGGACGTTCATTCTACGGTGCTTTTTGACCGGGGGAATGATGTCAAAGCTTCAATTAACAGCTTAATTAAAGAAGGGTTATTTGGCTGTTTATTTTCCATGCTCAGTGTTTTTATCTTTCTTCGTAATGTACGCTCTACTCTGCTCATTGCGATTTCACTCCCGGTTTCACTGCTGGCAAGCATTGCTTTCCTTAAATGGATGGGGATTAGCTTCAATATCCTGACGATTTCAGGCCTGGTCGTGGCGATGGGGAGAGTGGTCGACGATTCTATTGTAGTGATGGATAACATCTATCGCAGAATGCAAGAATCGCGGGAACGATTTACTAAACATAGTATGGCAGCGGCTGTACGGGAGATGATCCCTGCGATCGTTTCCTCGACGGCAACCACCATTGTCGTTTTTCTGCCTGTCTTATTCGTTGGGGGCATTACACAATCTGCTTTTTCGTCATTCGCCTGGACAGTCATCGCAGCGCTGGTTGTCTCCCTATTTGTTTCCATCCTTGTTGTCCCGGCTCTAACCCATCTGTGGTGGAGAAATTCAACAATTCATGCCCCGCAAACGAAACCTGCGGCAGAGAAGCTGCTGCACTGGGCTTTGCGAAGGAGAAAGACAGTCGTATGGAGCACTCTTTTGATTTTCCTTATGACTGCAGCCGGAGCTGTTTATCTTCCTGTGAATTTTCTGCCTGCGAGCGGTCCGCGGGAAATCTCCATCAAGGTTGAACTGCCGGAAGATAGTCCGCTTGCTTCAATGGATGCAGAGATTAAGAGGGTAGAAGCGCTGCTGGCATCTGAGCCGGAGAAAGCCGAGACGTTCTCAGCTACGCTCGGTTCATCATTTATCCCGCAATTTGATGATGTATTCGATGAGGGAGGCGGATGGATTCAAGAAGATCATGTAGCAAACATGGTTGTGACTGTGAAATCGGGTGTTGATATGGATGGATTTATAACCGAATTGCAAGGAGAACTCCGTTCACTGCGCGGTGATGCTATCTATACTGTTACAAATCGAAACATCGGCGGTGATGATTCAAAATTAAAGGTGATGGTAACCGGAGCCGATCGTGCTACGCTTGAAAATACGGCTCAGCTTATTAGAGGTAAATTGCAGCTTGTTCCCGGACTCAGCGTGGAGGGGGCCAATGATGCAGGGCCAAAATATCGATTAGCTGTGAACCAGCAACAGATAGAACGCGCAGGGGTAAAGCCGGAGAAAGTTTTAGAAGCCATTAAGCCGTACCAGGCGGACGGCACACGGCTTTCGCTAACAACAGACATAAGCTCCACGCCAATTATTATTAAAACAGATAGACTGAACCAGGCTTCAGGAATTCCGGGTAAAGATTTGTTATCTTCTCTCGGCGAGGAAACTGTGCAGGCCAATGACGGCAGGAATGTGAGCTTAAAGCAGCTTGTTACGGTGGAGAAGAGCAATGAATTGTCTGTCATTCGTGAGAGAGATGGGCGCTCCTTTGCTGTTGTTTCCACAGATATTGTTTCGAAGGATATTGAAAAAGTTACAGCACAAACGGAAGAAGTCATAAAAGGGCTATCCCTTCCAGCGGGAGTGCACTATTCTTTTGGCGGAATCTCCGGGCAAGTGAAGCAAATGATTACTGAAATGGCGATTGCTCTGGCTGTCTCTATATTCCTTATTGTATTGATTATCAGTGCGGTTTTCCGGGGATGGAAAGCACCGTTATCCGTCCTGGTCTGCATCCCACTTGCCCTGGTTGGCTCCGTTTTGGGGCTGGTGCTATTTGGGAAGCAGTGGGATCTCGCTTCATTAATCGGGGTCATGATGCTAACCGGAATTGTTGTCACCAATGGAATTGTTCTTGTGGATAAGATTGAACGTAACATTGCAGGAGGAATGGCTGTACGGGAGGCGATTTTACAAGGTACACTGTCACGGGTGCGTCCTGTCCTCATGACGGCCTGTACTACGATTTTGACGTTACTTCCGCTGGCGATTTTCAATAGCCGGGATACGGTCATTTCGCAAACACTGGGGATCGTTGTTGTTGGGGGGATGATAAGTTCAACGTTTATCAGTTTGCTGGTCATTCCTATTATGTATGACTGGCTCCACCGTAAGCAGCGTCCGACACACAAGATTATAGAGGAGCCATCTGCACTTCATATTTCTTAAATAGTTATTTTCTAAGAAGCCGTCGTCTCGGGATTTCTTGCCGGGATAACGGCTCTTTTCTTTTTTTACATAGTTAATGGACCTGCAGCGCCATTGCCAAAATATTCACCTATCGATCATTGCCGGGCTTCTGTATATAATAAACAAATAATATCTCTTAATCTAGGAAGTGAATCATGTTTAAAAAAGTGATTAGCATCAGTATCTTTGTTCTTGTTATTGTTTTAGGCTATACACAGAAAGACATATGGGTCCACTGGATGAAAGAGGGCGGGATGCTTGCGGTTTCAGTTAGCTTACTGCTCGTTGCTATCGACGTATTCTTTCCTGTTATCCCGTTTGCCATCTTAGCCGGGACGATCGGTAGCATTTATGGAGTCTGGCAGGGGACAAGCATCACTTTAACAGGTGCAATGTTTGGGACGATGATCCTCTTCTTCCTGGCACGCTATGGATTCCGGGATTGGGCTCTAAGCTACGTAAATAAACACCCGAAAGTAAATGAATACAAATTATCTTTTGAAAAGAATTCGTTTTTAGCCATATTCCTAAGCAGAGCAATCCCTGTAGTTCCTTCGTTTGTTGTTAATGCGGTTTGTGGATTAAGCAACGTCAGATGGACTACATTTTTGTGGGCCTCGCTGCTGGGTAAAATCCCAAATAATCTGGTCGTTAACTTTGCAGGAGCAAATTTTGGGCAAAACAAGTGGTTATCTTTTGTCGTATATGGGATATATACGCTCATTATTTTTGCGGTTAATTACGTGATCGTTTACAAAAGGATGGCAAAATCTCAAACAACGAGTGCAGATGAATAACGCCTTTAGCAAGTGAAAAGCCCCTCTCTAAAAGAAGAAAGGGGCTTTTAAAACGATATGATGTTCTCTTACGCTTCATATTTCTCCACGCGCAGCGGTTCCAGTTGATACCCTTTTGTCCCCTTTATAAAATTAATAAAATGAGGGGTTTGCCCATGCTCCTCAATTGCAGCTTCATCCTTCCACTTCTCTAACATCACGAAAGTGTTGGACTGTTCAACCTCTTCATAGAGCTGGTAGCTAATATTTCCTTCCTCCGCTTGAGACCCCGCAATCACCTCTTTGGCTTGCTCCAAAAATTCTTCACGGTGCTTTGGATCGATTTTGATAAACGCATGGATAATAATCAAGGCCATTCCTCCTTTTTCTGAATGATGGAACTATAATCTATACACTCTTTAATGTAGCACAATTGGTATCGTTCGTCCGGTATAAGATTATTATTCATGAAATTGCACACAATGTTCCATAAATTACAAGACGTGAAATTAGCCTGGTACTGAATTATATTTATAGTGATTCCAATCAAAGAATGGAGGCTGTCTTATGGAAGCTTTACGTAATAAGGTTGCAATTGTAACAGGCGGAAGCAGAGGGATCGGTGCAGCTACCGCTATCCTGTTAGCAAAAGCAGGAGCCGATGTCGTCATCAACTACCACAGTTCTGAAAAAGATGCATTGAACGTACTTGCCGAGGTAGAAGCAGCAGGGCGCAAGGGCAAGGTTATCCAGGCTGATGTCAGAAATACAGAAGATGTTAAAAGATTAGTTGAAGAGGCTGTTAGCGAGTTCGGAAAGATTGATATTCTCATAAACAATGCAAATATTAATTTTGCATTCAAGCCTTTTATGGAAATGACCTGGGAAGAGTTCTCCTACAAATTAAATAATGAGATGAGTTCTGCTTTCCATCTATGCCAGGAAGTTGTTCCTCATATGGAAAAGCAAGGCGAAGGGAAAATTGTCTTAATATCCAGCGGTTTATCCCGCACCCCTTCTCAAGGCTTCGTTGCACACGGTACGGCTAAAGCAGCCATCGCTACCTTTGCAAAATATTTGGCGCAAGAATTAGGGCCTAAAAATATTGCTACGAATGTGATTTCTCCTGGTCTTATCCTGACAGATGCAACAAAAGATCAACCGGCACAGGCTCACGAAATGCTCAGAAGTTTAACCCCGCTGCAGCGTTTAGGGCGGCCTGAAGACGTTGCTGGCGCTATTCTAAGCCTGGTAGCTGACTGGAACAAACATATTAATGGTGCTTATATTCCAGTGAACGGTGGACTGGACATGAGCTGATTGGATTTTTAAGCCTCCGGACTTGTCCGGGAGGCTTTTTTTAGTATATTAAATCTCAATATGAATTCCGATGGTTGTGTAACCCTGTAATTGCTCTGATAGGAAAATAAAAGGCAGAATTCGACGGTTCTACATGATATCATAACAGTGAGAATGGTATGCGATAATAAATGAAAACAAGTGTAACAGTATGCACTGGAGGAATAGTATGGATAAAATAGCGTGGATTACGGATAGCACCTCTGGAATTGAACCGGAAGTAGCCAAAAAATACAACATTCATGTTGTGCCTTTACATATTATCTTTCAAGGTAAATCCTATAAAGACGGGATTGACCTATCTGAGAAAGAGTTTTATGAAAAACTGAAGCGGGAAAAGGAACTTCCTAAAACGTCTCAGCCTGCAATTGGGGAGTTCATCGACTTCTACGAACAATTAAAAAAGGAATACGACAGGGGAATCGTTATTCACGTTGCGGATGAACTGAGCGGAACCTTGCGTACTTCTAGAATGGCTGCGGAAATGGCTGAGTTTCCGGTTGAAATTATTGATTCCCGGCTGGTTGTGTATCCGATGGTGTACCTGTTATTGGATGGGATTCAAATGCATCAGAACGGTACATCCTATGAGGAAATCGTATCGGAGTTGAAGCGCCTTACTGGTAATATGCGAGCGTATTTCATGGTTAATGATTTATCCCAGCTCCAAAGAGGCGGAAGAATGAGTTCAACACAGGCGTTACTGGGAAATCTTCTTCAAATCAAACCTATTCTTCGCTTAAATAATGGAAAAGTGGAGTTGTACGAAAAAGTCCGCACCTATACAAAGGCGAAAAAACGTATTTTTGAAATCTTCGCAGAAGATGTGAAAGATGCAAAGGAAGTCCGGGTATGTATCCCGCAGGGAAGTGCCAGGGAAGAAGCAGTGAAGTGGAAAGAAGAGCTGGAGCAAATGTTCCCGTACCTCGATTTTCATATTTCCCAGCTTGGAGCTGTTGTAGGTACACATGTGGAGAAGGGACGCTTGCTATCGCCTGGTATTGCAAATAAAAATGCCCTCTGCACATTCACACGTATCCTGGCTAACACAGCCTATCCTATTTTCGGTATAATAATACGGTCGGAAATCGCGCAAACAGCCGTTCAGATTGGAATTGATTTGTCTTCGATTACGTCCTACGCCAATGTCCGGCAATCTCTTGAAGTCATTCAAAAACAGAAAGAACTGAGCCCACTAGCTTAGCTGGTGTGTTTTTTTTTGATTGGACAGCAATATTTACCGATGTGTTGATTTTAATTTAACCTAATTTGTTTTTTTTAAACATCCCTTAAAATGGAGTGCAATACCTAAGCGGATTAGTCAATGCGATTAGCCAGCGGTTAAGAAACGTTAAGGAAAGCAAGGTTTCTTAAGAAAAAGGCGGTTGGTAAAATTTGATATTGCAATATTGCCCTCCTTCCTGGTAAGATGTAATTCCGGCGTTAGAAACAAGCGCTGAAAACCAGGGCAACAACAAATTGGAAAAAATAAGTTGTTGCAAATCGCTTGGTGATTTGATAAGATAGTTAAGTCGCCGCTAAACGAGCGGATGACAACAAAACAACAGTTCCTTGAAAACTGAACAGTGAAACTTCGAATGTGTGCGAGTTAAATTTTTATCCGGCAACATGATTGTCGGACCCAAACATTCTTTAATTGATTAGTT
>NZ_BBWZ01000041.1 GCF_001015055.1 Aneurinibacillus tyrosinisolvens
TCCGGTGGAAATAACCAGCCAAGAGGCAACAATCAGAAAGTAGCGACAGCGAAACCGGTCCGCGAAGATCGCAACGATCAAACGCGCGGAAAAACAACCCAAAAATCAAATGGGCGTCCGAAGCGCTTTGAAGATAATAAAAAATCGACGGATCAAAATCGCAACCGCAACAATAACAACAGGCAGCGTCCGGCAGCTCAGCAACAGCCGCCGAAGCCTGAAGTGAAGGTCGATAAAATCACCGTATCAGGTCCGATGACCGTAGCGGAACTGGGCAAGAAAATGAAAAAGGCGCCTTCCGAAATTATCAAGAAGCTTTTTGCTCTTGGCGTTATGGCGACAATCAACCAGGAAGTCGACCTTGATACGATCCATTTAATCGCAGCGGATTTTGAAATTGAAGTCGAAGAAAAAATTGAGCTCGACTACAATGATTTTGAAAATATTGAAGAAGTGGATGAACCGGATACATTGGAGGAACGTCCGCCAGTTGTAACGATTATGGGTCACGTTGACCATGGAAAGACAACGCTTCTTGATGCGATCCGGGAGGCCAATGTTACGTCAACAGAGGCCGGCGGTATTACGCAGCATATCGGTGCTTACCAGGTTGTAAGACACGGAAAGAAAATCACATTCCTCGATACCCCAGGCCACGCCGCGTTTACAACGATGCGTGCCCGTGGAGCCCAGGTAACAGACATTGCAATTATTGTCGTAGCTGCCGATGACGGTGTTATGCCACAAACAGTAGAAGCTATCAGCCATGCGAAAGCAGCCAATGTGCCGATTATCGTCGCTGTGAACAAAATGGATAAGCCGGCCGCTAACCCGGATCGTGTAAAGCAGGAGTTAACCGAGCATGGTCTCGTGGCGGAAGATTGGGGCGGCGACACTGTTTTTGTTCATGTGTCTGCGTTAAAGCATGAAGGTCTTGATGATATCCTTGAGATGATTCTTCTCGTGGCGGAAGTCCAGGAGTTAAAAGCGAATCCGAACAAAAGAGCGCGCGGCACGGTCATTGAAGCCGAGCTCGATCGCGGCCGTGGCCCGGTAGCAACGATTCTCGTACAGAGCGGAACGTTAAAAATCGGAGATCCATTAGTTGTCGGAACAGCGTTTGGCCGTATTCGTGCCATGGTAAACGATAAAGGACGGCGCATTAAAGAAGCGCTGCCGTCTACACCGGTAGAAATTACAGGATTGAACGATGTGCCCCAGGCCGGTGACCAGTTTATGGTGTTTGAAGACGAAAAAACCGCCCGCCAGGTTGGGGAACGCCGTTCGGTTAAACGTCGTGAAAGCGAATTGCGCGCTTCTGCCCGTGTATCACTGGATGATCTGTTTAACCAGATTAAGGAAGGTGAAATTAAAGACATCAACGTAATCATCAAGGGTGATGTTCAAGGATCGGTTGAAGCACTCCGCGGCTCGCTTGAGAAAATCGATGTAGAAGGCGTTCGCGTGAAAATCATCCACAGCGGCGTTGGCGCAATTACCGAATCGGATGTTATTCTCGCCTCCGCTTCCAATGCCATCGTGATTGGTTTTAACGTACGTCCTGAGCCAAATGCGCGTGCGACTGCGGAAGCAGAAAAAGTAGACATTCGTCTTCACCGTATTATTTACAAGGTAATGGAAGAAATCGAAGCAGCGATGAAAGGTATGCTTGAGCCGGTTTACCAGGAAAAGATCATCGGCCAGGCGGAAGTAAGGCAGACGTTTAAAGTTTCCCGCGTCGGTACGATCGCCGGCTGCTATGTAACCGATGGGAAAATCCAGCGGGATGCCGGTATCCGCATTATCCGGGATGGCATTGTAGTATTTGAAGGGAAAGTCGATGCGCTAAAACGCTTTAAAGATGATGCAAAAGAAGTTGCACAGGGTTATGAGTGTGGTATTACAATTGAGAAATATAACGATATTAAAGAAGGAGACGTCCTCGAAGCATTTGTCATGGAGGAAATCGCTCAATAATCCCTGCGAGCAAAACGAGGTGACATAGATGGGTAATGTCCGTACGAATCGTGTAGGCGAACAAATTAAGAAAGAATTAAGCCAGATAATTCAGCGTGAAATCAAAGATCCGCGCATCGGTTTTGTTACCATTACAGATGTGGAGGTATCCGGCGATCTCTCGCAGGCGAAGGTATTTATTAGCGTCCTTGGAAATGAGGATCAGCGCAACGATACGTTAAAGGCATTGGATAAGGCGAAAGGATTTATGCGGACCGAGATTGGCCGCCGGGTCCGCCTTCGTCATACCCCGGATTTTGTATTCAAAATCGATGAGTCGGTAGCCTATGGAAGCCGCATTGAAACCCTTCTTACAGAGATAAATAAAACCAAAGGGGAAGAGGAAGAATGAGCGAGATTCAGGCATCCCTTGAGGCAGCGGCCCGTTTTATTACGGAGAATGAGCATTTTCTTGTGGTCAATCACGTAAACCCCGACGGAGATGCCACTGGATCTCTGCTTGCCATGGGCTGGCTTTTAAAGCAACTGGGCAAGCAGGTTACTCTGGTTAATGAGGGGACCACCCCTGATAAATTCATGTTTTTGCCGGGAGCGATGGGAATTGAAAACGCCGATGCTGTAAAGGAAGTTACATCGCATGATGTCGTCATTACGTGCGATTGTGCTGACTTTTCCAGAGTGGGCCGGGTGGAAGATTGGTTTGCGGAGGGCTATCACCTGCTCAATATCGATCATCACCCGACCAATGATTTATTCGGTACCGTTAACCTTGTTCGGGTGGATGCTGCGGCGACGGCGGAAGTGATTTTTGATTTGATTCAGCATATGGAAGTGGAGCTGACTCAGGAATTAGCGACCTGCCTGTACACCGGACTGCTGACCGACACAGGCGGGTTCCGTTATTCCAATACGACTCCGCATGTTATGCAGGCCGCTTCTTCCTTGCTTTCACATGGTGTAGCTCCGGGAGCGATTGCCGAAAGGGTTCTTGAGGCGATAACAAAACCTCACCTCGAGCTTCTCAAACGGGCGTTACAAACCCTTGAATTTACGGATGAGGATCAGGTAGCTTCCATGACGGTCACCCTGGCCGATATGCGGGAAACAGGCGCAGCGGGGGAAGATACAGAAGGCCTCGTTAACTATGCGCGCAATGTGGAAGGCATTGAAGTCGGCATCTTATATAAGGAAGTGCCCGATGGAAAAATAAAAGTAAGCATGCGTTCCCGCAGCCAGGTAGATGTGGCAGCGATTGCGACTGCCTTTGGCGGCGGCGGGCATGTGCGCGCTTCAGGCTGTACGATACATGGCTCCATCGAAGAAGCAAAAAAACGGGTGGAAGAAAAAGTGAGCGAAGCGCTGCAGGAAGCAGGCAGGAGGGGATGAATGTGTTATCCGGAATTTTGCCCCTTTACAAGCCTGCGGGCTTTACCTCACATGATTGTGTCATGAAGATTCGTAAACTGGCCCGCACAAAAAAAGTCGGGCATACCGGCACATTGGATCCAGATGTGACAGGTGTCCTCCCGATTTGTATCGGCCAGGCAACCAAGGTTGCGGATTATTTGCATGATGCGCCCAAACAATACAGGGCGACGCTTACCATCGGTTTCTCCACCGACACAGAAGATGCGAGCGGCGCGGTGCTGGAAACAAAAACAATCGACTCTTCCCTGGATGAGGAGCAGATTCGTTCTGTTATAAATCGCTTTATTGGGAATATTGAACAAATTCCTCCGATGTATTCGGCGGTAAAAATAGACGGGAAACGGCTGCATGAACTTGCACGCGAGGGAAAGACCGTAGAGCGTAAAGCACGTCCTGTAACGATTTACGACATAGTTGTTGAAGAGATAAATTTACATACGGAATATCCGGCTGTTACGTATACGGTAACTTGCTCAAAAGGCACCTATGTGCGGACATTGTGTACCGACATTGGCAGGGCGCTCGGGTACCCGGCTCATATGTCTTATTTACAAAGGCTAAGGAGCGGTCCGTTCGAACTGGCACAGTGTGTCACGCTGGAAGAAGTAGAGGCTGCGGTTTCTGCGGGGGGGTTACAGAAGCTTTTGTACCCGCTCGATCACGCGCTTTTTCAGTATCCGGCGGTGCACATACCGGCGGGAAGGGTGCAGGCGATCCGAAACGGGCTCAGCCAGCGCCATCTTCGGCCTGATGCCTGGCAGGTGGGAGATAAGCTTCGGCTCTATGCGCCGGATGGGACGTTCCTTGCGCTGCATGAAGTAACAGAAATAGACAGAGAAAAAGGTGTGGAATCAAAGCCAGTCAGGGTGTTTCCGGAGGGGGAGGCATAAATGGAAGTTAGACATTTGCACTATCCGCTGCCGTCGGATTTTGAAGGGACAGAATGCGTGCTTGCCATGGGCTACTTTGATGGGGTACATGTCGGGCACCGAAGGGTGATTCAGAAGGCAATTGACCTGGCAAAAGGGTTTGGAATTGCCGCCGCTGTTATGACCTTCGATCCGCATCCGCGGGAAATACTTGGACAGAGCGGGTACACGCAGTATTTAACCCCGCTTGATGAAAAGCTGGAGCAGTTGAAGGTGATGGGTGTAGAAATCGCCTATGTCGTTCAGTTCGATATTTCGTTTGCCGCTGTTTATCCCGAAGATTTCATTGATGAGTTTTTACTGCGTCTTCGCCCCTGCCATGTCGTTGTCGGCTTTGACTACACATTTGGCCATAAAGGGCTTGGCACCGCCTTTACGCTGCAAAACCACGCGCAGGGCAGATATGGCCTGGACGTTATCTCTCCGATTAATCGATTCGGCGAGAAGGTGAGCAGTACGCTTATCAGGGAATACTTATATAGTGGGAAAATTAAAGAGGCGACCCAGTTTCTCGGCCGCCCTTACACTGTCCGCGGCTCCGTTGTACACGGGGAAAAGAGAGGCAGAACGATCGGGTTTCCTACCGCTAATTTAAAGCTGGCATCCCCTTACATTGTTCCGAAAAACGGAGTGTATGGTGTGAGAGTGCAGATTGGCGATAGAGAGTGTTTCGGCGTAATGAACGTAGGGATCAAGCCTACGTTTGAAAATGAGCGGAAAGAAAAATCGCTGGAGGTGCACATCCTTGATTTCTCCGGGGATTTGTACGATCAAGTGCTCGCTGTGGAATTTTTGTTTTTCATCCGTGAGGAACAGAAATTTGCGGGTGTTGATGGGCTCATTTCCCAGATTAAGCAGGATGTTGTGACAGCAAAAGCGCAGTTTTCTAAATACGTGACCGCATAGCGGACAAGCCTTTACTCTTGGAGTGAAATATGATATAGTTTATTTTGTAAGTTTTAAACCGTGGCTTGGAATGCCGATTCACCAACGGCGCTCTGGGGCATTGGGGATACGAAAGAGGAGGTGAACAGGATGGCTTTAACACAAGAACGCAAGCAACAGTTGATTGAAGAATACCGTACTCATGAATCTGATACAGGTTCTCCGGAAGTACAAATCGCTATCCTAACGGAAAAAATCAATTACCTGAACGATCATTTACGCACTCACAAGAAAGACCACCATTCCCGTCGCGGGCTTTTGAAAATGGTTGGTCAGCGTCGTAACTTGCTCGCTTATCTTAAAGATAAAGACGTAGCTCGCTACCGTGATCTGATTACCAAGTTAGGCTTACGCCGATAAGCAAAAGCGGGGATTCCCCGCTTTTTTCATGTTTAATTACAATAGTAAATTTTTCTTTTATTTCTAGGGTTTGCAGGAAATACTAGAAAAATGACGAAATATTTTTTGTTGAATCAAGAAAGGAGGCCTCTTTATATGGAACCAAGAGTTTTTGAATTTGATGTGGCCGGGCGGAAGATGTCGATTGAATACGGCAGACTTGCGAAGCAGGCAAACGCGGCGGTTCTTGTACGCTATGGCGATTCAGCCGTTTTGAGCGCAGTCACCTCATCGAAGAATCCATCACCGCTGGATTTCTTCCCGTTAACGGTTAATTATGAAGAACGACTTTATGCTGTAGGTAAGATACCCGGAGGCTTTATTAAACGAGAAGGACGCCCGAGCGAGAAAGCAACGCTCGCAAGCCGCTTAATCGATAGGCCGATTCGTCCGTTATTCCCAGAGGGATTCCGGTATGAAATTCAGGTTGTAAATACTGTGTTATCAGTCGACCAGGATTGCTCCACAGAAGTCGCTGCCATGATCGGTACGTCGGCTGCACTGAGCATTTCTGATATTCCGTTTAACGGGCCGATTGCGGGCGTGATTGTCGGCCGCGTGGATGGTGAAATTGTCATTAACCCGACGGTCGAGCAAATGGAGAGAAGCGACATTAATTTAACGGTTGCAGGTACATACGACGCGATTAACATGGTGGAGGCCGGAGCTGACGAAGTACCGGAAGAAGTCATGCTTGAAGCCATTATGCGCGGCCATGACGAAATCCGGAAAATCGTAAAAGAAATTTCAGCGATCGCAGCTGAGGTCGGAAAAGAAAAAGTGGAAGTCGTGCTGCATGCGGTTGATGCCGAAATTGAAGCGGCAGTAAAAGATTACGCAGAAGCACGCCTTGTGGAAGCGGTTCGAATTGAGGAAAAACAGGCCCGCTATGACGCAATTGATACGATTAATGAGGAAACCCTTGCTCATTTCGCGGAAGTTTACCCGGAAGATGCCAAGGCCATTAATGAAGTGCTCCACGACATTGTGAAGGATGAAGTGCGCCGCCTTATCACAGAGGACAAGGTTCGTCCGGACGGACGGGCTATTGACGAAATTCGTCCAATCTCCTGTGAGGTGGACCTGATGCCCCGTACACACGGTTCAGGCCTGTTTACACGCGGGCAGACACAGGTACTCAGCATATGTACGCTTGGTGCGCTGGGCGATGTGCAAATTCTTGACGGTCTTGGGCTGGAAGAATCGAAGCGGTTTATGCACCACTACAACTTCCCGCCATACAGCGTAGGAGAAGCACGTCCGCTTCGCCCGCCAGGCCGCAGGGAAATCGGGCACGGAGCGCTTGGAGAACGGGCGCTTGAGCCGGTCATCCCGAACGAGGATACATTCCCGTACACCATCCGCCTCGTTTCTGAGGTACTCGAATCGAACGGTTCCAGCTCCCAGGCGAGTATTTGTGCCAGTACGCTGGCAATGATGCAGGCCGGTGTACCCATTAAAGCGCCGGTAGCTGGAATTGCCATGGGTCTAGTTAAGGATAATGATAACGTAACGATATTAACCGACATTCAGGGGATGGAAGACCACCTTGGAGATATGGACTTCAAAGTAGCAGGTACCCACCAGGGCATTACCGCGCTGCAGATGGACATCAAAATCGAGGGGATTAACCGTCAGATTCTTGAAGAAGCATTAACACAGGCCCGGGAAGGCCGGATGTTCATCCTGAAACGCATGGAAGAAGCGATTAAGGAACCAAATAAAGAAATGTCTCCGTTCGCGCCGAAAATTACAACCATGCGTATCAATCCGGATAAAATCCGTGATGTTATCGGACCGAGCGGCCGAATCATCAATAAAATTATTGAAGAGACGGGCGTTAAAATCGATATCGAGCAGGATGGCCGCGTGTACATCGCTTCCATTAGCAGCGAAATGAATGAGAAAACGAAGAAAATCATCGAAGACCTCGTGCGTGAGGTCCAGGTAGGGCAAGTATACCTCGGCACAGTGAAACGCATTGAGAAGTTCGGTGCCTTCGTTGAACTGTTCTCCGGAAAAGACGGACTTGTCCATATTTCCCAGCTGGCTGAAGAACGCGTGGCGAAAGTGGAAGATGTCGTTTCCATCGGTGATCAGATTATGGTCAAGGTTACTGAGATTGATAACCAGGGCCGCGTCAATCTCTCGCGCAAGGTACTGCTCAAGGAGCAGAAAGAAGCCGAAGAAAAAGCAAAAGAATAATACGCACGATAGCGACATGATTTTTTGTGAAGTCAGTCGCTATTTTTTATGCCCGTAACGCTCGATTCCCTTTTTCATACATGATTCCCGCCAGCAGCGCATAGAGTGGTACAAACCTATATCGATGCGGGAGTGATGTGCTGTGAAGCGGGTAGCTGTACTTGTATTTTTATTTTTTTTGCTCTATAAAACAATCGATTCCGTCCCGGTTACTTTGTATATATCATCAAAAAAGGCGGATCGGGCAGCACTGGAAACAGTAGCAGGGGAATGGCAAAGTAAGCTTCAGCAGCTAAAAAGAACGAAGGATATTCCCCCGGTAAACGGCCGGATCGACCCGATTTGGAAAGGGGTTCCCGGTTACAATGGGCTGGTCATTGATGAGGCAGGAACGCTGAAAAAAATGAAGCAAGCCGGTGTATGGAATGAGGCGTTGCTTGTTTATAAAGAAGTCGAACCGGAAACCCAGCTTGAGGAGTTGGAGCCTGCTGAGGTGTACCGTGGCAACATGCAAAAACCGATGGTCTCTCTCATGATAAACGTGGCCTGGGGAAATGAGTATCTTCCGGCCATCCTTGAAACGCTTGCGAAGGAAAAAGTAAGGGCAACGTTTTTTCTTGATGGGAGCTGGACGAAGAAGTACCCGGACGAAGCGAAAAAGATTGTAGAAGCCGGCCACGAAATCGGCAGCCATGCTTACAGCCATCCGAACATGAGCAAGCTTTCTTTGACGCGCATTGAACAGGAGATTACAAAAACAAGCACAGTCATTCAGGAAGCGACCGGGGTCGTCCCATCTCTTTTCGCTCCACCGTCCGGAGACTATGATCAGAGAGTCGTAGATATGGCGGCGCGTTATCAATTAAGAACGATACTGTGGACCGCGGATACGATTGACTGGAGAAAACCATCTTCGGAGCAATGGTTCCGGAACGTATCACCGAAAATCGGGAACGGTGTGCTCATTTTGATGCATCCCACCGAATCGACAGCCAACACACTGCCAAGATTAATTCAATATATTAAAGGGAAGAAGCTGTTGCTCGGTACGGTAAGCGAGACGATATCGTCGAAACGGGTTCCTGCTATTGAGTGAAAAGCGCAAGTTTGTTATAGTAAAAAAATATGTATGTTGAATCCGAGGAGGCAAGCGTAGTGATAGAAAAATACACCCTCAAGAATGGGGTGCGGGTTATCATTGAAAAAATCCCCACAGTACGGTCGGTTGCTCTAGGCGTATGGATTGGCACCGGCTCAAGATTTGAAAATAAAGAATGGAACGGCATTTCCCATTTTATCGAGCACATGCTGTTTAAAGGTACAACCACGCGTTCAGCCAAACAGATTGCGGAAGCGTTCGATCAAATTGGCGGAAACGTAAATGCGTTTACATCAAAGGAATACACATGCTACTATGCGCGTGTCTTGGATGAACATGCGCCGGGCGCTCTGGAAATTCTTGCGGATATGTATTTCAATTCCGTGTTTGATGAACAGGAGCTTGCCAAAGAGCGAAACGTGGTTATCGAAGAAATTAGAATGTATGATGATACGCCAGATGATCTCGTGCACGACTTAATCGCAAAAGCGTGCTATGAGAATGACCCGCTCGGCTATGCCATTCTCGGTACCGAGGATGTGCTGAACGGGTTGAAGCGGGACGATATTGTTCGTTACATAGAGGGAAGATACACCCCGGATCAAACGGTCATTACAGTGGCCGGCAATGTCCCTGACGGGCTGCTCGAAGAAATCACCCGTTATTTTTCCGGGTATGAGCGCACCCCTATCCAGCTCATCGAGGACCGGACTCCCGATTTTACAGCCGGTTCGATTTGGAGAACGAAGGAGACAGAACAGGCTCATCTTTGCCTCTCTTTCCCCGGGTACTCCGTTGGGCATGAGGATATTTATTCTCTTATTCTCATGAATAACGTTCTTGGCGGCAGCATGAGTTCCCGCCTGTTTCAGGAGGTTCGGGAAGAGCGCGGTCTTGCCTATTCCGTGTTTTCTTACCATTCTGCTTTTAAGGGAGCGGGAACGTTTACCCTGTATACAGGAACGGCTACGAAGCAGCTGGAGGAAGTGTACAACGTGATGATTGACACGACAGCCAGGCTGCGCCAGCATGGGATTACCGAGGATGAACTGCACAAAGGGAAAGAGCAGCTCAAGGGAAGCCTCATGCTCAGCCTTGAAAGCACGAGCAGCCGGATGAGCCGGCTCGGCAAGAATGAGCTTCTCCTGCAGCGTCATTTAGAACTCGATGAGATCATTCGCCTGGTGGAAGCAGTGACAGTGCACAGTGTGAAACAGGTAACGGACCGTATTTTTACCAATCCGATGGCAGTAGCGCTTGTCAGTCCACTTGAAACGATCCCTGATTATATTAAGGGGGACGTGTTTGTTGGACGCTAAAGTACAAATTACGGTTCTGCCGGGAAACGAAGATATCGGTGTGCCGAAAAAAATGACAGATCTCGCCAGCGGCTTTGATCTGTGCGCGGCTGTGAAAGAGAGCACAGTGCTGGCTCCAGGGGAGAGAGCGCTGATTCCGGCCGGCTTTGCCATGGCGATGCCGCACAATCTGGAAGCCCAGGTGCGCCCACGCAGCGGTCTTGCATACAAGAAAGGGATTACGACGCTGAATTCGCCGGGCACGATCGATGCCGATTACAGAGGGGAAGTCGGCGTCATCCTGATCAACCATGGAAGCGAACTGTTCACGGTTCAGAGAGGGGAGCGGATTGCGCAGCTTGTTTTTCAGTGGGTGCCCCACGTTGAATTTGAGCTTGTTGACCGTTTGGAAGAGACCCAACGCGGGAGCGGGGGCTTTGGGCATACGGGCATATAACGACATACAGTGAAAACGTAGAAGACGACGAGACCGGACGCTGCAGAGCAGTGGAGCCGGTCTTTTTGCGTTTATTTACACAGACGGGCATATTTCCCGCGGTTCCGCTAATAAAGCTATACAGATGGTGAATTTTGAACCGGATACGGCTTATCCGGCATATAAGGAGGAAAAACAATGAGGTACAGTGAACTGGGTGGAAAAGAAATTATTGATTTGGATAACGGAGAGAGAATTGGCGTCGTCGGACAATCAGACCTTGTCATCGACCCGAAGACGGGCGCGATTCTATCGATGATTATCCCCGTGGGCAGCTTTCTTGCCCTCGGGAGAAAAAAAGAAGAGGTTACGATTCCGTGGAAGTCGATTCGCACGATTGGGAGCGAAAGAATTATTATTGAAATGAATGAGAAATCGAAAACTTCGGAGTAAAAAAATAAAAGTTAGCGGAACAATTGGGAGTTTTATGGGCGGGTGTCTGTCACAAGGGGCGGCAAAAGCGAATACGATGAGGTAGAAATGCAACGAATTCCGGGTAAACAGCAGTGCTGCAGATGTTTTCATGCTTTATCTTAGCGCAGGTTTGCAGTAAAATGGTCTGAAAGGGGTTATCAAATGCTAACGGGAATTCATGCTGCCTTCATCGGTGGAGACGCCCGCCAGCTTGAAGTAATTAAGAAACTAATCGAACTGGATGCCACCGTTACGTTGATTGGTTTTGACAATTTGGAGAGCAATTTTAACGGCGCTGTCAAGCGTCCGCTCTCTCCTGAAGTTTTACAGAACGTGGATGCACTCATTCTTCCAATCGTAGGTACGGATGATAAAGGATATGTAGAGAGCATTTTTTCCTCTAAGCCTCTCCAGCTGAAGGAAGAACACCTTATGGTGCTCCCTTCCTACTGCTGTATTTACACGGGGATGGCCCGGGGCTACTTAAAATCGCTGGCGATAGGGCGCGGCCTGCAGCTGCATGAGTTGATGGACCGTGATGATGTAGCGATCTACAATTCCATCCCGACGGTAGAAGGTGCCCTGATGATGGCAATCCAGAACACGGATTTTACGATTCACAACTCGAACAGCCTGGTGCTGGGCCTCGGAAGAGTAGGGATATCGATGGCCCGGGCCCTGCACGCTTTAGGAGCTCATGTGCGCGTTGGCGCACGGAAATCATCGGATCTGGCGAGGATTTTTGAGATGGGTTTGACTCCTTTTTACATCCAGGATTTGAGCCACCATGTCGATGATGCGGATCTTATTTTTAATACGATCCCCGATCTCGTCATCTCGGCGAAGATCATTGCGAACATGCAGCACCACGCCTTGATTATTGACCTGGCCTCTAAGCCGGGTGGTACAGATTTCCGCTATGCGGAAAAACGGGGAATTAAAGCAATACTCGCTCCTGGTTTACCCGGAATCGTTGCGCCGAAAACGGCCGGACAGATTATAGCCAATACGTTGTCCCGGCTTGTTTTTGATCAAAAGGTAAACAGGAGGGAAGCTCCATGAATTTGAAAGGAAAGACGATAGGATTCGGCTTAACCGGCTCGCATTGCACGTTCGCAGAAGTCATGCCGGAGGTTAGAAGGCTGGTAGAAGCGGGCGCTGAGGTTGTACCGGTCATTAGCCATACCGTGGCGACAACCGATACCCGTTTTGGAGATTCAAGTGACTGGCAGAGGCAGCTCAGGGAAATTACAGGCAATGAAATTATCTCTTCCATTGTAGACGCAGAGCCGCTGGGACCTTCCAAGCGCCTTGACGTTATGGTGATTGCGCCGTGTACCGGAACGTCTCTCAGCAAGCTTGCCAATGCGGTGACCGACAGTGCGGTCATGATGGCTACAAAAGCGACGCTGCGGAATTTGCGGCCGGCTGTGCTGGCGATTTCCACAAATGACGGCCTGGGCCTGAATGCAGCCAATATTGCGAAGCTACTGCTACTAAAAACATTTATCTCGTCCCATACGGGCAGGATGCACCCGATAAAAAGCCGAATTCGCTTGTTGCGCGGATGGAACTAATTAAAGAAACATGCGAAGCTGCGCTTGAAGGAAGACAGCTGCAGCCGGTGCTCGTTGAAAAATACCGTTATATGCAATAGCAATTTTGCTATTTCTATAAAAATAAACAGAAGCTGTGCAATTCGCATAGACGATCGTAAAGGAGTGGGAAAGATGGAGAAAAAGAATGGATATCACGTTGCAGTTGTCGGCGCCACAGGTGCGGTAGGAGAACAGATGCTGAAGATGCTGGAGCAGCGGCAATTCCCACTTGCGTCTCTTAAAGTGCTGGCGTCGGCCCGCTCGGTCGGGCAAACAGTGACATTTAACGGGGAAGAGCTTACCATTGAAGAGGCAACACCGGAAGCGTTCGAGGGCGTGCAAATCGCGCTGTTCAGCGCAGGCGGAAGCGTGAGTAAGAAGCTCGCCCCTGAAGCGGCAAAACGCGGAGCCATTTGCATTGACAATACGAGCGCGTTCCGGATGGATCCGAACGTTCCGCTTGTCGTACCGGAAGTAAACCCGCAGGCGATGGAGCAGCATGGCGGCATTATCGCCAATCCGAACTGCTCCACGATTCAAATGGTTGCTGCCCTTGAACCGCTGCGCGAGAAATACGGTATGGAACGCATCATCGTTTCCACTTACCAGGCCGTGTCCGGTGCGGGAGCGAAAGCGATCCAGGAGCTTCATGATCAAACAGAAGCAGTTCTTCACGGCAATGAAGTGAAAAAAGAAATTCTGCCTGTAGGCTCACTGCCGCAAAAGTATCAAATGGCATTTAATGCGATCCCGCAAATCGATGTGTTCCTTGAAAACGGATTTACAAACGAGGAAATGAAAATGACTCGTGAGACAAAGAAAATTTTCTCCGATGAAACCATTGCGGTGTCCGCGACATGTGTGCGCGTTCCGGTTGTAAAAGGCCACTCGGAGTCCGTATATGTAGAATTGAAAAACGAGTATGATCTCGCTGAAGTTCGTTCACTGCTGGAGAACGCACCGGGAATCGTCGTTCAGGATAATCCTGAAGAACAAGTATATCCGATGGCGATCGATGCGGCGGATAAAATTGAAACCTTTGTCGGCCGCCTTCGTCGGGATTTGGATCATCCGCGCGGGCTTCACATGTGGATTGTTTCCGACAATTTACTGAAGGGTGCCGCCTGGAATGCGGTCCAGATTGCCGAGGAGCTTGTAAAACGCAATTTAATCAAGGAGTAATGAGAGCAGCATGAGAATACTTGTACAGAAATTTGGAGGCTCATCTCTGACGACTCCGGAGAAGAGAGAACGTGCGATCGCCCATATCCGACGTGAATTGGAAAAGGGATACAGCGTATGTGTCGTCGTTTCGGCAATGGGCCGAAGCGGGGACCCGTACGCAACCGATACGCTGCTTCAACTCATTAAAGAGAACGGTGATTCTCTGCCAAACCGGGAGCAGGATATGCTGCTCTCCTGCGGAGAGATTATTTCCGCTGCTACCCTCGCCAGCATGTTGAATGCGAAAGAGATTACAGCAACTGTACTGACGGGCGGACAGGCGGGTATACTTACAAATGATGAGTATGCGAACGCGCAAATTGCGACGATCAACCCGGAGCGTATTGTGCGGGAGCTGGAGAAAGGCAAAGTTGTTATCGTTACCGGCTTCCAGGGAAGAACGACGGAGTGGGATACGACGACGCTCGGACGCGGAGGCAGCGACACGTCAGCCACAGCGCTCGGTGTTGCGCTCAAGGCGGAAATGGTCGATATTTTTACCGATGTTAACGGCATTATGACGGCCGACCCGCGCATTGTGGAAGAAGCGCGCTCACTCAGCACGATTACCTATTCGGAAATTTGCAATATGGCATACCAGGGAGCGAAGGTGCTTCACCCGCGTGCGGTTGAAATCGCGATGCAAACGAACATTCCGATCCGGGTGCGGTCGACGTTTTCTGATGATGAAGGGACGCTTGTAACGAGCGTTGCAGAACTGAACCGGATTGCCGGAGAAATCAACGACCGGCTGATTACAGGTATAGCGTACGTTTCTAACGTCACACAAATTAAAGTTATGGCAAAAGAAGGCCAGTATGATTTGCAGATGAAGGTATTTAAGGCGATGGCTGAGAATGATATCAGCGTTGATTTTATTAATGTCAATCCAATCGGAGTCGCTTATACTGTGCATGACGAGCTTGCGGATAAAGCCGCCCGGATTCTGGAAGGAATGGGCTATGAACCCACTCTGACGCCGCACTGCGCCAAGGTTTCTACAATTGGGGCGGGAATGGCCGGTGTACCGGGGGTTATGGCGCGCATTGTGGAGGCGCTAACGAAGGAAGATATTCAAATTCTGCAGTCGGCTGACTCGCATACAACGATTTGGGTCCTCGTCCGGGAAGAGGATATGGTGAAGGCGGTGCGCGCCCTACATAGAACGTTCGACCTGGATAAGGTGCAATTTTGAGGAGGAAAAACGTGGCTACTTTTGGAAGATTATTAACAGCGATGGTAACACCATTTGATGATGAACTACGTGTAGACCGGGCAAAAACGGAAGCGCTCGTGGAGCACCTAATTGCGACAGGTTCGACTGCGCTGGTCGTAGCGGGAACAACCGGAGAATCACCGACACTGACAGGGCAGGAGAAAATCGAACTGTTTCGCCATGTGGTCGAAATCGTAAATGGCCGCATTCCTGTTATTGCCGGAACCGGGAGCAACAGTACCGCCGCCTCGATTGAAATGACGCAAAAAGCGGTTGAAACAGGTGTCGACGGCATTATGCTCGTCGTTCCGTATTACAACAAGCCGTCCCAGGAGGGGCTGTACCAGCACTTTAAGACGATTGCCGAGACGACTGCGCTTCCAGTTATGCTTTACAACATTCCGGGCCGCTCTGTTATTAATATGGCGGCGGAAACAACGATACGGCTCGCCAATGATGTAAAAAACATTGTGGCGATCAAGGAAGCGAGCAGTGACTTGAGCCAGATGTCATTCATCATCGACGGAACACCGGATGATTTTGTCCTGTACACCGGGGACGACAAGATGACCCTGCCGTGCATGTCCATCGGGGGAGCAGGCGTTGTGAGCGTAGCCAGCCATTTGATTGGCAATGAAATGACGGAGATGATTGCTGCTTTTACCGATGGAAATGTAGCAAAAGCGAGTGGACTGCACCGCAAGCTGCTGCCGGTTTTCGAGGGGATTTTTATTGCTGCTAACCCAACGCCGGTCAAAGCAGCGCTTGCGTTGCAAGGAATCGACACCGGAAGCGTGCGCTTGCCGCTCGTTCCACTTACCGACAGGGAAAATGACTTTATAAAAAGTTTACTCGTATAACAAAATTGGTAAAAAAGAGCAGGGAGCCATTCTCCCTGCTCTTTTTGTATATCGCCCTTTTCTCAAGGAAATAGTAAGTGTTAATAGCCCTTGTGTTTTGCTCTTACTATCATGTATAATATTGACAAGTGACTGGTGCGGTCTTTTATTATTGTTTGTTTAGATGTAACTACAACTGAATATAGGAGGAATGATTTTGTCTAAACTTAACCAGAAAGCTTTGTCAATTTTCGCTTTGGGCGGCGTGGGCGAAATTGGCAAAAACATGTACGTAATTCAGTACCTGGATGACATCGTGGTCATCGATGCGGGGCTTAAATTCCCAGAAGAAGAAATGCTTGGCATCGATATTGTCATTCCGGACATTACGTACCTTCAAGAAAACAAGGACAAGGTACGGGGCATCCTCATTACACACGGGCATGAAGACCATATTGGCGGTCTTTCTTACCTGCTGCGCCATGTGAATGTACCTGTATATGCTACGAAGCTTACCCTTGGATTAATCGAAGGGAAGCTAAAGGAAGCGGGTCTCCTTGGAGAAGCGAAGCTGAACCTGATTAATAATAAATCAGAAGTGAAGCTCGGCTGTTTTACAGCATCGTTCTTTAAGACGAACCACAGCATTCCTGATACTGTCGGGGTTTGCCTTGATACACCGGAGGGCTATGTGGTCCACACGGGTGACTTCAAGTTTGACCAGACGCCTGTCAACAACCAGATGGCAGATCTCGCCAAGATGGCGGAAATCGGAGAGCGCGGTGTCCTTGCCCTTCTTTCCGACAGCACGAACGCAGAACGTCCCGGTTACACCGGATCCGAACGTGAAGTGGGAGAAGCGATTGGAGAGCACTTCCATAAGTGCAAAGGGCGTATTATTGTCGCTACGTTTGCTTCCAACATTCACCGGATCCAGCAGGTTGTAGATGCCGCGGTGATTTACGATCGAAGAGTAGCTGTTATCGGCCGCTCAATGGTAAATGTTGTTAATATCGCCATGGAACTGGGCTACCTGAACGTTCCCGAAGGATGATTGTAGACGTAGATGAGATTAACAAGCTTCCCGCTGAGAAGGTTGTCATCCTATCTACAGGAAGCCAGGGAGAGCCGATGTCGGCGCTGACCCGGATGGCTCGTTCATCTCACCGGAAGGTTGACATTTTACCGGGCGACACTGTATTAATTGCCGCGACGCCAATTCCAGGCAATGAGAAGTACGTCGCCAGAACGGTAGACCAACTGTATCGCATCGGGGCCAACGTTATATACGGGAGCGATATCCACGTATCCGGCCACGGGAGCGCGGAAGAATTAAAGCTCATGTTGAATTTCATGAGACCGAAGTACTTTATTCCTATCCACGGGGAATTTAGAATGCTTCGCCAACACGCCATTTTAGCTGAACAATGTGGTGTTCAGTCGGAAAATATTTTTTTACTTGACAATGGAGATACTGTAGAAATTAATGGAGGAAAAGCCCGTTACGGTCCGAAGGTTCACTCGGGAATCGTGTTAATCGATGGATTGGGCGTCGGTGATGTCGGCAATATTGTGCTGCGTGACCGGAAACTTTTATCCCAGGATGGTATTTTAGTTGTTGTAGTTACATTGAGCAAACAAAATGGAACGATTCTCTCAGGGCCGGATATTATATCCAGAGGCTTTGTGTATGTTCGTGAATCAGAAGCATTGCTTGAGGAAGCGAATCGAATTGTAGGCCAGACACTTAACCGCTGCATGGAAGATAACGTGAATGAATGGTCGTCATTAAAAACAAATGTGCGTGATGCGCTGGGAAGATTCCTGTATGAGCAGACGCGCAGACGCCCGATGATTTTGCCCATTATTATGGAAGTGTAATTCTAAGCCAGTCAATACGAGCCGGGAATCCTTGTATATCAAGGGTTTTCGGCTCTTTTTAATTTGTGAAAATCGTCTTTGGCCACGCTTTGACCACCTTTGCTCTTTTATATCTAAAAAGATGAACGTAAGCAATGGCGTATACGAAGCAACAAAGACGCTGGTTGAGTGGCGCGAAGGGAAAGAGCAATAAAAAATCCCTCCTGAAAACAGAAGGGAGAGCAAGGGGGAGGAACGAAGCCGGTTGTGGTTCTTTACAGTTATTTCTGTGACTTGAGTGTTTCCCGATTCCGAATCAACCAGCGATGTATAGAATATTCGATGATTATCACTATAGCGGCAGTAAGTATGGCAGCAGAAAATGTAATATCAGCCCCACGGAAAGCTAACGTGAGGAAGTAAATAAGAAGGGCAAACATAATGAATTCAACTCCAGTAGTAATCCAAAGGGTCCCTCGTCTTAAAAATGCAGATTCGATTATCGTTCCCGCCCCAGCTAAAACAACACCTATAGCAATGGGTTGATAAAGGAAAGGATAGCGTATACCCGGGAATATATAAGAGGATAATATAACAGCCAATGGGCAAAGAATTAATTTAATTCCAAAGCTTAACATAAACAATCTTCTCAAGACATAACCCCCAGTTTTTATTTTAATGGTTATGTTTTCCATTAATAAAGATTTTATTCGTTAAAGGGAGCTAGCCTTCTTATTGTTGGTTATCTCCTTGGCTACTATTTGTAGTATTATCATTTTGATTATCCATTTTGGCATCCTCCGTAATTTGGAATTGATTCAATGTTAATGTTTACTAAAACGGAAGTTTAATACAGTATGAGTGGTTTTGTTTTTCATTGTACCTGCTCTTCAAAAGGCCAATATTTTGAGAAATCGTTCCTCTTCTGTATTATAAAAATAAAAGTAGTAAAATACTGCGTAATAATATTTATAATGCTACAGCGTACAAGCCCTTTCTTACTGCGCACAGAACCCATTTACCAATAGAGGAAAATAAAGTACGCTTATCCGTTATAAACCGTTGTATCAGGCAAAACAATCCGGTCGCAATAAAGTGCAAAGTATGATAGGGTAATACTTGATGTATAAACTAATACAGCATAGACAGCAGAGCAGAGGAGAGTTTATATGAGCACGGATAAACGAGAATTGTCCCGCAGTCTTAAAGCGCGCCATATTATGATGATGGCGCTCGGCGGAGCGATTGGCGCGGGCATGTTTAAAGGAAGCAGTACATCGATCGGAATGGCTGGGCCAGGTGTGCTGTTAGATTATATGATTGGCGGTATTATTTTACTGTTTGTTATGAAGGGACTGGCCGAAATGGCGGTACAGAACCCAGGGGCCAAAACGTTCCGGGATTTACTGGAGCCGCTGCTTGGCAGGTTTGCCGGGTATTTTTCCGGCTGGATGTATTTTCTGAACTGGGTTTTGGTTATGGCTGCCGAAACAGCGGCTGCGGCCCTGTTTTTACAATACTGGTTTCATGATGTACCCCTCTGGGTTCTATCCTTACTTGTCTCCGTTGTGATTACTCTAGTTAATTTACTTCATGTAAATGTGTACGGGGAAACAGAATTCTGGCTGGCAGGTTTGAAAATCGCCGTCTTGATTTTATTTATTTTGCTCGGCGGAACGATTTTGTTTACCGGTTATGAACACCACCCGGCCGTTGGTTTTCAACATTTGACCGAAAACGGCGGATTCTTTCCCCATGGAATACAGGGGCTGGCTTCGGCGATGCTGGTTGTCATGTTTTCTTTTGGCGGAAGTGAAATGATCGGCATGACGCTGGGTGAAACGGAGAACCCTGAAAAGGTACTGCCACGGGTAGCGCGCGGGGTTATCATGCGGATCTTAGTTTTCTACGTACTTCCCATTCTCATTATCGTGAGCCTTGTGCCATGGAATGGCCTTTCCGGCACAGAAAGTCCCTTTGTTACGGTGTTCAAGGCGGTTGGCATTCCTTATGCCGCTGATATTATGAACTTTGTGATGCTGACAGCTGTTTTGTCCGCAACGAACACAGGGATGTACGCAGCTTCAAGGATGCTTTACAGCCAGGCGCTGTCCGGCCAGGCACCGAAGTTTCTCGCTTTCTTATCAGAGCGGCGTGTGCCTACACGTGCACTCCTTGTCAGTATCTCTTTTTTGTATGTGGGTGTCATTATCGCGTTTTTTACGAAAGGAAAAACGTTTGATTATTTAATGGTCATTCCTGGCTATACTGTGCTAATTATTTGGATTTTATTAGCGTTTGCTCATGTGCGAAGCCGGATGACGCATACCGGGCAGGGATTTCCGCTCGGCAGCTTTGTTGCTTTCCTGGCACTTATTGTTATTTTCATCGGTGTGGCCGTCACGTCTCCGCTTTATGGGACACTGATAAGCGTTGCTGCCATGCTATTTGTTGGAGTTTCCTACTTGTTTTCACGCAAGAGAACAAGCTTATAGTTAACATAACCGATCTAAAATCAAAGGACCGAACTTCTCATTTCACCAGGGAAGTTCGGCCCTTTTCATTTTATTTCTGGATAATGAAGGGGAACCGTACATAGGATGATAATGGGCGAGCATTTGCTTGTGCCTTCTTCCGTATCAATCGTATAATAATGGAGTTCAGTGAAAAGGATTTTCTAGAAAGGAGGGGTATAAATGAGAATGTCACGTACAACCATGATGGTCTTTTCTGCGCTTGGTATTGGAATTAACATCCTTGGTGGAACGCTGGCTCAGGTGCTAAAAATTCCACTCTTGTTTCTGGATACGATCGGGACCGTTCTCGTTGCGGTTCTTTGCGGGCCGTGGTGGGCTGCGGCCGCGGGGACACTCACGAATGTCATTCAGGGAATGATCACGAGTCCGAAGGATATTTTCTTTTTTTATTGTCAATCTTGTCATTGGTCTTATCGTTGGTTTTATCGCCAGAAAGTATGATTTTCGGAAATGGTACGTTGCGGCCGGCACCGGGGTGATTCTCTCGATTGTCGCCCCGCTTATTGGCACGCCGATTGCGGTGGCGGTTTATGGAGGATTAAACGGGAGCGGCACCGATTTGCTTGTGCTCTGGTTAAGAGCGACAGGGTCAGATATGTTTACATCCACGTTCCTGTCACGGATTGCTTCCAATTTTGTGGACAAAATCGGCACCTGCCTGCTCATTATGGTAATAATACGGCTCGCTTTCTTTGAGAAGAAATACGAAGCGGCACTAGGAGAGAGAAGCATTGGATCGTAGCAAAAAAATCGTAGTGCTGTCCCACTGCCTGCTGAATCAGAACACTGTCATTGCAGAAGAAGCCCGCGCCATGGGAGCGATTCCGTCCGTCGTTTCCTGGGCGATCGAAAAAGGATACGGAATGGTGCAGCTGCCCTGTCCGGAGTTTACATATCTCGGAATCAACCGTCCGCCGATGACCTATGAGGAATACGATACAGTGGAATACCGCCGGCACTGCCGGGAGATTCTGCTGCCCGTTGTGCGCCAGCTTCAGGAGTATGATGAGAATGGCTATGAACTCGTTGGAACGGTAGGAATCGGGCGTAGCCCATCCTGTGATCCAGGCAGGGGTGTGTTCATGGAAGAATTCCAAACGCTGCTTAAGGAAAGGCATATTCACTTTGAAGATTGGTGGTATTTACCGCCAGTCGAGGATCCGGTTTTTCAACAGGATAAGCATAGAATGAAGTAAAAGACTGCGGCCTGGCCAGGCTGCAGTCTTTTTTCGCTGTAAGGCGTACAACGTTCAGTTTATGATTTTTGGAGCTTTTTCCGGTGTGCTTCCAGCATAAGCGGGGTCACACCTGCCTTGTTTTTGCAGTTTATATTCACTTTTGCTGCGAGCAGGAGTTTTACTACTTCTATTTTTCCGTACCCGCTTGCTATAATAAGAGGAGTGAACCCGTCTTTGTCACTGAGATGAGGGTTCGCTTTTGCTTTTAGCAGCATTGTTACCGCTTCTTTATTGCCGTGCGCGCTGGCATAGAAGAGCGGAGTTTGGCCAAAGCTGTCCTTTCCGTTCGGTTCCGCTCCGGCAGCGAGCAGCTCTTTCACCGCCTGCGTGTTGTTTTTATCCGCTGCGATAAGCAAATATTGGCCTAACGTTTGCTTGCTGACAGGGCTTGCTTGAACCGGGGCAGGGGAAACCTAATAAATATAGTTTGTCACTATATAGAAGCACAAAAATCTTGACAAAAATATGGAGAACGAGAGGAAGGAAGAAAACACAAGATGAGTAACGAAACGGATATAACGAGCGCCGCGAGCCGAAAAGCAGGGATATGGTATGTATTTGTGACCTATGTAGTGTGGGGGCTGCTTCCTCTATACTGGCACCTTCTGAAAGACGTCCCATCCGGCCAAATCCTCGCCCACCGAATTTTCTGGTCTTTTATTTTTGTTGCGATTCTTTTATTCTTTTACAAGCGCTGGGGCCAACTAAAGGAGGCGGCAGCGAGCAGAACGAACCGGCTCTCGATTCTTGCCTGCTCACTGCTTATTAGCGCAAACTGGTTTATTTACATCTGGGCCGTAAATAATAACCACGTTATTGAAACGAGCATGGGGTATTACATTAACCCGCTGTTCAGTGTGGCACTGGGCCTTATTGTACTAAAGGAACGGTTGAGCCGGGTTCAAATATTTTCACTCGTGCTGGCGGCCATCGGTGTTGCCATTATGGTTATCCAGTTTGGCAAGATGCCATGGATTGCTCTGTCGCTGGCCGTGACGTTTGGCTTCTACGGACTTGCAAAAAAGATGCTGAAAGTGGATGCAATGGTAGGACTCGCGCTGGAAACGATTTTCGTTATGCCTGTGGCGTTGTTCTATCTCGCTTCCTTAGAAACAAGCGGGACAGGAGCCTTCGGCCAGTCTTCTCTGGGCGCCATGCTCCTCATGATTGGTTCCGGTGTCGCAACCGCGCTGCCGCTTCTCTGGTTTGCGGAGGGGGCTAAACGGGTTCCGCTATCGACAATGGGATTTATTCAGTATGTCTCCCCGACTATCACATTGACGCTCGGTGTCTTTATCTTTAAAGAGGCATTCACAGCAACACACGCAGTAAGTTTCGGGTTTATCTGGTGCGGGCTGCTGCTGTATTCACTCTCCTATACGAAGTTCATGCACGGTCTGCAGGCAAAATCGCCGAAGAAGCCTGGGCAATATAGAGAATTAACCAAATAACGGATTTTAATCTTAAAAATGGCCTTCATGATGTAAGGAATCTCGTTACGGTATGCAAGAAACACCATGACAGGATTCATACAAACCCGGAAACGATGAGAAAAATGCTGGAATACCAGGTGGTCCGGTTTGGAGAAGTGCGTGTTTACGCGAGGGCTGAATAACAATATAAGAGCAAATAAAAGGAGGAAGGCGCATGTATGCCTTCCTTTTTCGCATGGATTTAAGCTTTTACTGCTGCTTCTTTGTAACAGTACGGGCAGCCGTTAAATCGGCTTGGGTACACTTTGGCATAATCCATGTCGGTATCGATTCGGTGGTTGTCTTTGATGGAAGAGATGTAACAATGGGCTGTCGTATTCGTGCTAATATGAACTTCTTTCGAGATTGCATTCACAATGTATGTAGCCACGAACTCACCTCCTTATCCTCCTATTCGACAGGCGGCAGGAAAAACCTTCCTTAGAGAAGCGACTGCAGACAGAATACTTTGTTTATTGTAGAGATAAAAAATTGTATTGACAGAAAAGAAGCGGGAAGAGTACTATATGTGTAACCGGTTACTTATTGTCTCGCTTTTATATTTTTTTAAGGAATGTGTAACCGATTACACATATCGGAAGGAAGTAATGAAATGGCTACCATTCGCGATGTTTCAAAGCTGGCGGGTGTTTCCATTGCAACCGTATCACGGGTGCTCAACCGAAACGGCTACGTCCATACAGAAACCGAGAAAAAAGTGCTGTTGGCGATTAAGGAACTAAATTATACGCCTAACTTTGTAGCCAGAAGCCTATCAAATAAAAAGACGAGTACAATCGGTCTTATCGTACCGGACATTACAAACCCGTTTTTCCCGGAACTCGCAAGAGCCGTGGAAGACGTCATGCAGCTCTACGGCTATACGATAATCCTGTGCAACTCCGACGAAGAACCCGGCAAAGAAAAGCAGTATGTTGAGGTTTTAAAACAAAAATATATCGATGGGTTTATTTTGGCGTCGAACGGCCTTCCGCTCTATGACGTAAAAAATCTGGACGTGCCCGTTGTGGTAGTTGACCGGGGGATTGAACCGACGATTCCGACGGTTGTTTCACAGAACAGGAAAGGCGCCCGAATGGCGACTGAATACCTGCTGGAGTGCGGCTGCAAAAAAATTGGGCATATCAGAGGGCCGAAAACAGTAATGAATGCGAATGAACGGTGTGAAGGATACCTCGACCTCGTCCGGCAAGCGGATTGGTTTGACAGCAGCCTAATTGTGGACGGGAACTATGAAACAAACCGGGCATTTGAGGCAACTGTCCGCTTATTGCGCGAAAATCCGGACCTTGACGGCATTGTTGCCGGGAACGATTTAATGGCAATCGGCGCGCTAAAGGCCGCTCGGTTCTTAAATCGATCCGTACCGGACGCTCTCTCGATTATCGGCTTCGATGGGATTGCGATGGGAAGGATAACCTATCCAGAGCTAACCACGATCGCGCAGCCAATCTACGACATGGGAGCCATTGCCGCCCGGATGCTAATTAAGCTTATTGAAAACCAGCCTCTGGAGACGATTTATCATCAGCTGGAGGTTCAATTGGTCGAAGGCGGAACGACAAGGAAGGTGTAGCAGATGAAAAAAAGTAAAGTTACGGTAATAGGAAGCATTAATATGGACCTGGTAACCGAAACGCCCAGGGTTCCCGCGATAGGAGAAACGGTACTGGGGAGAAATTTCTCAACCTTTCCCGGTGGCAAGGGAGCCAATCAGGCAGTGGCGTGCGCCAGGCTTGGGGCGGAAGTGACGATGGTTGGCTGTGTAGGGGACGACGGATTCGGAAGAGAGCTTGTACACTACCTGCTGACCGAGCATATTTTAATGGATTATGTGGAACCGGTTACACATACGGCAACCGGGATTGCTTCCATAACGGTGCAGGACGGAGATAATTCCATTGTGGTTGTACCCGGCGCAAACCATGAATTAACGGTAAAGAAAGTTGCCGCACTTGAGACGATCATCCAGCATTCCGATATCGTCCTTCTCCAGTTAGAAATCCCGCTTGAAACGGTGGAAGCCGCCGCCAATATTGCCCATAAGCACGGCGTCCCGGTCGTTCTGAATCCGGCTCCGGCCGTTCGCTTACCGGAAAACCTGCTGGATAAGGTATCGTTCATAACGCCAAACGAACACGAACTTGCCATTATGGCAGGGGCGGAAGGGGAACAGGCCGAAGATTACTGCTCGCTTATGCAGCGATACCCTGGAAAAGTCGTCATGACCAAAGGAAGCGAAGGAGCCTACTATGTGCTTCCTGATGGCTCTGTTGGCCACGAGCCGGGAAGAAAGGTTGAGGTCATGGATACAACAGGGGCCGGCGATACGTTCAACGGTGCGCTGGCCGTTATGCTGGCAGAAGGAAAAAGCCTGGAAGAAGCGACGAAGTATGCAGTAGCTGCAAGCGCTCTCTCCGTGACAAGGTTTGGCGCACAGAGCGGCATGCCGACAAAAGATCAGGTAGACAATTTTATACAGCAAATGGAGAGAAGCATATGAAAAAACAAGGAACATTGAACAGCGAGATTACATCTGTTATTTCCAGGCTTGGGCACACGGATACGATCGTGATTGGTGATTGTGGGCTTCCTATCCCCGACAGCGTAAAAAGGATCGATCTGGCTTTGAAGAGAGGAACGCCTTCCTTCATGGAAACGCTCGAAATTGTGTTAGAGGAAATGCAAGTGGAGGCAGCCGTACTGGCCGAGGAAATTAAACAGAACAATCCGGAAGTGGAGCAGCAAATTGTGCAGCTCATGCCGGATGCCGGTATGACCTATGTGTCGCACGAACAATTCAAGCGGCTGACAAGCAATGCGAAAGCGGTCATTCGAACAGGGGAAGACACACCCTACGCCAACATCATTCTCCAGTCCGGCGTCATTTTTTAAGTAAAGGGAGGTTCCGGTATGACGAACCTTATTGAAATGAAAGACATAAGCAAATCGTTCTCAAACGTAGCGGTGCTAAAAAATGTCTCTTTCTCATTGCAGGAAGGAGAAATCCACGCTTTAATGGGCGAGAATGGTGCAGGTAAATCCACACTCATGAAGATTTTGACGGGAATCTACACAAGCGACGGCGGCTCGATTGCTGTCCGCGGCAAGGAAGTGCGGTTTTCGAACCCGAAGGAAGCGGAACAGATGGGCATTGCGGTCATCCACCAGGAATTGAATATCATTCCCCAGCTAACCGTTGCGGAAAATATGTTCCTCGGGCGCGATTTGTGCTACGGGAAGACCGGCATCCTCCGCACGCGGGAAATGAAGAAAAAAACGAGAGAATACCTGGAGCGGCTCGGTGTTGCGATTGATCCGGATACAGAAGCCGGAACACTGTCCATCGGGCAGCAGCAGATGGTGGAGATTGCCCGCGCGCTTTCGATAAACGCAGAGGTTCTCATTATGGATGAGCCGACCGCCGCGCTTACCGACAAGGAAATTGAAGCCTTGTTTACGGTCATTCGCGGGCTTCGGGCACAGGGTGTCGGCATTGTTTATATTTCGCACCGGATGGAGGAGATTTTCGCCCTGTGTGACCGGATTTCAGTTTTGCGGGACGGCTCGTTTATCGGCACGGAAGTCATTAAGGATACGAATTTGGAGCGAATTGTCCGCATGATGGTTGGCCGTGAAATCGGGGAACGTTTTCCGGAACGGATAACGGCCATCGGGGAAGAGAGACTGCGCGTTGAAAACGTGACCGAGGGGAAGGTGCTGTCAGGTATCAGCTTCACTGCGAGACGGGGAGAAATTGTCGGGATTGCAGGGCTCATGGGCTCGGGGAGAACGGAAATCGCCCGCCTGTTATTTGGGGCAGACCGAAAAAAAAGCGGGACCGTCCTGCTTGATGGAAAAGAAATGACGATCCATAATCCGTCGGACGCAATCCGCGCCGGGATCGGATTCGTTACGGAAGACCGGAAGAGCCAGGGCCTTATTCTCGGGCTATCTGTGCGGGAAAACATGTCACTGGCCAACCTTGGTTCGGTTTCAAGGCGGGGGATTATGTCTGCAGCATCGGAAAACCGCCTTTCATCAGAAATGATGCAGAGGTTGAACGTGAAAGCAAAAGACGCCGGACAGACCGTAAAATCGCTAAGCGGCGGAAATCAGCAGAAGGTCGTTATCGGCAAATGGCTCGGGATTAAACCAAAAGTGCTTATCCTTGACGAACCGACGCGCGGAGTAGATATCGGCGCAAAGAAGGAAATTTATACAATTATGAACCAGCTGACCGCGGATGGTGTAACGATTCTCATGATTTCCTCCGAACTGCCCGAAATTCTTGGAATGAGTGACCGGATTATCGTCATGCATGAGGGGAAAATCGCTGCGATTATGGACAAGGCGCAGGCGACCCAGGAATCGATTATGCATGCGGCTACAGGAGGGAAATAAACATGGCTCAAAAAAAATCATTTTCACTTAATGTGCAGAAGCTTGGACCGTTTATCGGATTGCTCATTATCACGATGATTCTCGCGATAATGAGTTCAGATTTCCTGACATTAAATAACATCTTAAATGTTTTGCGCCAGGTTTCGATTAATGCACTCATTGCGTTTGGGATGACCTTTGTTATTTTGACCGGAGGCATCGACTTATCGGTTGGTTCGATTCTCGCGCTGTCAGGCGCTCTGACAGCTGGGTTTATGGCAGACGGCACGAGTCCGGTGGCTGCCATCGCGCTCGGATTAGCGGCGGGAGCGTTTATGGGAGCGATTAATGGCGTACTGGTTTCCAAAGGAAAGGTAGCCCCTTTTATCGCCACGCTGGCTACGATGACGATTTTCCGGGGGCTTGCTCTTGTGTATACAGATGGCCGTCCGATTACCGGATTTGATAGTAATTTATTTACGCTCATGGGTGCCGGTTACCTATTTGGAATTCCGGTTCCGGTTATCTGGATGCTGGTATTCTTTATTCTTCTCTATTTTGTCCTGAGAAAAACAACGTTCGGCCGCCAGGTTTACGCCATTGGCGGAAATGAAGAGGCAACCGTTCTGTCCGGAATTAAAGTGGACCGCGTAAAAATAGTGATTTACTCGATTACCGGCTTCCTATCCGCGATGGCGGGAATTATTCTTACCTCACGCTTAAACTCGGCCCAGGCGAATGCGGGAGTCGGGTACGAGCTTGACGCCATTGCGGCGGTTGTACTCGGAGGGACAAGCCTTTCCGGCGGGAGAGGGTGGATTTTCGGTACGCTCATTGGCTCGATGATTATCGGTGTACTGAACAATGGACTCAATTTGCTTGAAGTGTCGTCCTTCTACCAACAGGTTGTAAAAGGGACAGTTATCCTGCTTGCGGTTCTCCTGGACCGTAAGAAAGCCAATTAACAAGAGGTTTTTATTACATTATTTACGATAAAGGGGATGCATGAAAATGAAAAAGTTAGCTAAAGGATTAGGAATCGGTTTACTCGGTATATCTTTATTGGCCGGGTGTACAACACAGGCGCCAGGCAGTAAAGAAGCCGCTACGACGGCGAAGAAAGAAGGAATCACAGTCGGCCTTGCTGTTTCAACCCAGAGCAATCCGTTCTTCGTCACATTGAAAGACGGAGCAGAGAAAGCGGCAAAAGAAAACAACATCAAGCTCGTTACCGTTGATGCGCAGGACGACCCAGCCAAGCAAATCTCAGGGATTGAAGACTTGATTCAGCAAAAGGTAGATGTCATTCTTGTAAACCCGACCGATTCTTCAGCCATTACGGCTGCTGTTAAATCCGCAAACAACGCGCACATTCCAGTCATTACCGTTGACCGCAGCGCGGACGGCGGCGAGGTTGTTTCCCATGTCGCTTCTGACAATAAAGCCGGCGGGAAGATGGCCGGTGAATATATCCTGCAAAAGATTGGAAAGACAGGCAATGTTGTTGAGCTTGAAGGAATTCCAGGTTCCTCTGCAGCCCGTGAACGCGGAGAGGGCTTCCACAGCGTGATGGATAAAGAAAGCGGAATTAAAGTCGTGGCGAAACAGCCGGCAGATTTTGACCGTGCGAAGGGCCTCAGCGTAATGGAGAACATTCTGCAGGGAAATAAAGATATTAAGGCAGTGTTCGCCCACAATGATGAGATGGCACTCGGTGCTCTAAAAGCAATCGAAGCCGCTGGTTTGAAGGACGTTGTCGTGGTCGGCTTTGACGCAACAGATGATGCAGTGAAAGCGGTAAACGACGGAAAAATGAACGCGACGGTGGCACAAAAGCCTGAATTAATCGGGAAGTACGCTGTAGAAGCAGCGAAGAAGGCAGCAGCCGGGGAAAAGGTTGAGAAGTCGATTCCAGTTGAATTAGAGCTTATTACAAAAAAATAAGAAGTGGCGAAGAAGGCAGCCTATCTCTGGCTTATCCCGGAGATGAGGCTGTTTTTTTGTCATCGGATAAGGGGGCGTAGTGAGTGCAAACTTGTGACTCTTTTTAAATCAAAGGTATACTCCCCAATTTATAATAGAAGATGTAATACAAACTTATAATTGGAGGGATTGGGAATGAAAAGGTTGTATGCTCTATTGCTTTCCATTTGTCTTCTGGTAGTTTTTAGTGTCCCTGTTGCTGCCGCCGCTAAAGTCAATGAAAAAGCCCCATCTGTACCCAATGAAAGAATTATCAATATCTTAAAGAAAAACAATATTGACTTTCAGATGGTAGATGGTAATGTAAAGTTAAACGATACATCACCTAAATCTATAGCTGAGGTCAATAAGTTGCTTAGCTCACAGTCGCAAATCAACAATATGGCTATAGCTGCTACTTCTTATCCAACTGCCTATGTACACATGAGTACGTATGACATTTATACTTCAAAAAATTTCAAGCAGCAACAAAAACCGCTTTGTCAGCAGCCGTTATTGAGTGGGCAAAATCTGGTGGATTACCAGATCCATATAAAATTTCTATAGCCGCTGCTGGTGGATTCGGGGCCTATTATTTCATAAACACTAGTGTAGAAAACTTATATTTCGCTATTAAATACTACTACAGAGAACTAGGTCCTGGAAAATTTGATATGAACGGTACTTTCATAGGAGACTATCAAATTAGAAAAGAAATAAGAGTTACAAAAAATTCAAATTATACTGGAGGTAACCTTGTAATAGATGAAAGAAAATCTACTATAGTAGAACCCTATTTCTGAGATGGGATGAGATGATTAAATGTTGGGGTACTTTATTACTTTCATACTCAACTTCATAGTAGCTTACTTTATCTACGATGAATCCAGCTATGTTAAACCTTTAATACATTCGGTTTTTATACTGGCTTTGATTGTTTTAGTAGATTTAATTAAGCAAAACAAAAAGAAAAGAAAAGATGAATCAAATTAAGTAACAAATACAAATAACTAAACAGCCTTAGTCCGAACTTCTATCGGACTAAGGCTGTTTAGTTAGAATAATTATAGGAAATAAGCCCTCTTAGAAGTAATTAGGGGGTAGCACCAACTTTTTATCACATTTCCCACTCTAAGCTCGAAACTCTTGATTACCTTATCTTTGTATTCGCTGATTCGAGTATCAGCCGTAATGGGCTCTCTTCGCTCACTGTAATGTTCCCGACAATCTTCCCTTGTTCTTCCTGTTGACCAAATGTATAAAACTATTTTATAACCAGAGAGGCAGTTGGTTAAATATTCCAATTATGCTATATGCTTTTTATCTAGGGGGGTACTGTCACTGAAAACGACAAGTAAAAATCGATACCATTTTCTAGACAATCTCAAAATCATGCTTACTATGCTCGTCGTTGCTCATCACGCAGGCCAGCCATACGGTGGTTCCGGGGGATGGTAGTATGTAACGGATAGTCAACAGCCAGCAAACTTAAGGCATTTTTTTACTGTAAACGCCAGCTTTTTCATGGGCTTGTTTTTCTTCATGGTTATACAATGAACCTTTAAACAGGTATAATTGGGAGAGAAAATACGTACATTTGTTTCATGGTTGAGAGGTGTGATAAGCTAATGATGGGGAGAAGCCATTTGGCACTGGGGATTATGAGTGGAGTTGCAGCAGCCAAACTGGCGGGTGTGGACATGTTTACCGGACTGGAACTAACAGCGCTGGCAGCTGTATCGGCCGTTATACCGGATTTGGATTCCGACGGTATTCTAACGAGAAAGCTTACAGACAGGCCGCTGAGGCTCATTCGCCTTGTTTCCGGATATACCGGTGTTGCGCTCATCCTTCTAAGCTACTTCCGCCACAGCCATAACATGCAATTTCTGACGGCCTTCATTGGTTTGCTGTTTCTTGGGGTCGGCTTTATTCTCCAGGATAATGCATCACGGAAATGGATGGTTACGCTTATCGGCGTGTTAATTATGGGTGCGGGCGTGTTCCAGCAATTAGGTGAGGGCGTATTTGCACTCCGCCACATTCCATATGAAGTGCTCCATTCCACTTCTACATGGATTCTCGTGCTTGGGGCTTTTATCTCGATCGTTCCCCATTTTGCCCATCGTACGTATTCGCATACAATTTGGGCGGTTGCGGCGTGGGGGTTTGTCTGGTACGGAGCGGAAAAAGCGCTTCATGTACACGGACTGTTTCTTGCAGGCGTTGCCGGTTATTTGTCTCATTTACTGGCAGACACATTAACCGTTTCAGGGGTGCGGTATTTATACCCGTTTCCGCTTCATTTTAAGGTGCCTTTAATCCGGACAAAGAAAGACAGCCGGAAAGAAATGGCGGTTGTTACTCTGAGCGGTGTTTTTGTTTTTCTATTGTGCCTCGACATCTTCCATATCCCTCAGTCAGTGATAAAACTTTTTTTGTAACTTTTGATTTTTCTCGTTTCGTTTGAAGGAAGTTAGGGTAAAGAAACATAGCGAATATACGGAAAGGTGATCTGCATGAAAATTAACTACACAAATCCGATATCTTCTATGAATCCTTATAAACGGCCGCAGAACATACAAGAAGATATAAAGACAAAGAAGAGCAGCCGGGATCAGCTTGAGATATCGACAGCTGCACAGGATATGCAGCGAGTGAAAGAAGCGGAAATAGAGCGCAAGAAGCGGATTGCCGAGCTTAAAGAGCAGGTACAGAACGGAACATATAAAGTGGACGCAACGCTCATCGCAAAAAAGATGCTTGATGTGATATAGCGTTCTTAACGTGAATCATACAAACAAAGGAAGGCAGCCGAATCCGGTGTCTTCCTTTATTTTTTATCATTCATAGCGATTCATCCCCCACCTCTAAATGAAATGTAGGTGGGGGAGGATGTCAATTGGCTCCTTCTTTTTTTCTTTGTCCGAAAAAGGTGCGAAATAAGACAAGCACGGCTGCCCAGACGGCCGTTGCCAGCAGTGTAGTGGCGAGCCAGTGCGGTGTTCCGAGGAACAAATATAAAGCAGCGTGGGCAAGAAAAATCAATACAATCCACATGATAAGGTTCATCAGGTTCCCTCCCTCTCTTTTTCCTTTATTATTCCCGTTGCTGTAGCGCCTAGTCATGCAGGCGGGCCATAAAATTAGGTGGAAGGAAGAAGCCTGTCCACCAGCTCGAACCAGTGAGCCACGCGGGGAAACCCCTTTAAGGCTCTATTCCACGGTTTATCGAAAATAATTTTCGTTTTGGCCGGTGAGGTCAGGATATTATGAGGCCCATCGTCTACGAGCACATCGCCGATGACTAAATCTTTGCGATGGGTGAGGATAAGATTCGGGCGGGGCAGGAACGGAAGGTGCTTCTCAATCCAATGGTATTTATCTTCATAGGAATAATATTCCCCGGCAGATACGAATACGACGTCATAAAAACGGCTTAGCTTTTCGATGCCCTCAATGGCGCCTTCCTTTGCGGGGAGATTATAGAAGAACTTCGGCTCTCTGTTAATTTCTTCGAAAATCATCTTCGTAACTTCCGGTGATAAAATGTTCGCTAAATCCCATTCTTTCCACTCTTCCCGATCGTAAAGAATACCTGTTTTTTCATACAAACGCTGCACCCAGGTCAGTGTTTGTTCCACTGTAACATCATCCATGTCGAGAAGAAGAACTTTTTTGTGCTGTTCCATTGCTACCGTGCTCCTTGCTATTTACTAATTGTTTTCATTATACAGCAAAATTCTGCTCGTGAAGAGAAGATGCCTGTTTTTAATTTGCCCTGCAACAAAGAAGAATAAGGGCACGTCATAAAGTATGAATGAAACAGGAAAAGGGGATGGTTTGAGTGATGCAGGTAAAATGGGGAAAGTGGCTGCTCTGTTTGCTGCTTCTTAGCGGGATGTTGTTCATAGGCAATACACAAACGTACGCTGCGGAGAATTTAGCCCATACGATTACAGTGACGGGGAAAGGTGAAATTGAGGCCGTGCCGGATGTTGCCTATATCCAGCTTGGTGTGCAGACAATAGGCAGTACGGCGAAAGAAGCCCAGGATACAAATTCAAAACAGTTTGTAAACATCAACAAAGCATTAAAAGAGCTCGGAATTCCAAAAGAAAACATAAAAACGGTTCGTTTTGCCATCAATCCGAATTACGTGTGGGAAAAAGAAAAACAGCAGATGAAAGGCTACCAGGTGGAGCAAATTATCCAGATTACGTACTATAAAATGGATAAAGTGGGTACGTTGCTTGATAAAGTGACGGCAGCCGGGGCTAACCGAATCGAAGGCGTGCAGTTTAGCGTAGAAAAAATAGACCAGTACCAGGAAGAGGCACTCGATAAGGCCATCGATAATGCAAGGGTAAAAGCTGACCGGATGGCGAAGCGGGCAGGTGTCAAAATAAAAGAGATTATTCAGATGAACGAAAACGGAGCGGCGCCGCGCCCAATTTATATGGACGCCAGTTCGACAAAACAAGAAGCAGCCAAACCAGCTGCGGGCGATACTGAAGTACACATTGGGACGATGAAAATTGAAAACTACGTGACGGTAACGTATTCGTATTAAAATTACGAGCCAGGGAGAATAATTCCCTGGCATTTTTTGTGGCCGGTTCCTTTTACTGTATGCCAAAAAGATTCGACTATTTGATGAAATTTTGTCATAGAGATTAGTGAAAGTGATTTTAAAGGAAGGGAGGAATAGAGGATGGGCGTTCGATTAATCAAAATTGCTGCCGTCTACTTTCTTATCGCCGTTCTCTTCGGAATGTACATGTCGATGACACAGCATTTCGAATTCAAAGGAATCCATGCGCACCTGGCACTCCTGGGCTGGGCCTCGCTGGCGATTGCAGGCCTTATTTATCATCTGTTTCCTGCTGCTGCGCAGCACCGTCTTGGAACACTGCACTTCTGGCTTCATAATGTCGGGCTGCCGGTTATGATGATCGGCCTTTTGGGTTTAACACTGGGAAACCCTGCCTTCGAAGCGGTCATTGCCATCGGAGCGATTGTCACTATTGTTGGCGTTCTTCTTTTTACGGTCAATGTATTCAAAAATGTGTCGTAAGGAAATGGTAATACTTTTTTCATATCGCTGTAACATTCTCGAAACATAAGGGGGGTACAATAAAGATAAGTAATTGACCCCCTTTATAATATAAACTTTGGGACACGGGAAACCGTGTCCCCCTTTTTTTAAACAACCCTGCTCCGGATCTGGTTTGCAAGCCAAAACAATCCGCCTGCTATTACGAAGACCCCAAGCGCCCAGAGTCCATAATCGTGCACTGCCGCCCCGATCTTTTCGATATGCTTGCCGAACAGGCGCCCTATCGTAAAATAGCAGAGCGTCCAGATAAATCCGGTTGAATAGGAGAAGCAGGCATAGCGGCTGAACGACACCTTGCCGATCCCTACAAGATAAGGCACCAGATGCCGGACAATCGGAAAGAAATAACTGATGCATAACGAATAGGATCCAAATCGGTTAATAAGGCCATACGACTTATTCAGATATTTCTCTATGTTTTTCTTTTTATGCAGCTTTTTTAACACAGGCGGTCCCATCCAGCGGCCAAGAAAATATCCGAGCGACAGGCCGGATACGACTCCAAGGTACGTGAGGAGAAAGGCTGGAACGGGATCCAGAAGGCCGGCGGACACAACAAAACCGCCGGTCATCACCACCACTTCATCAGGAATCGGCATCCCAACGATGCCGAGCCATAAACAGAAGAAAAGAGCTGCATAGCCATACTGATTAACTAAAGAGACAAGCGTATCAACGTTCATTCCATACCCCCATAAAGATTTGTCCATCATTTAAACGGTACACAGCGGCTAAATGTTTCACCAGGGAAAAAACGCTGGGATCGCGATTGCCATGTTAGAATAAGATAGGTAAACTAAAACTACTATTCTAGCAGTATAGCAGGGTGAAAGCGATGATTCTACTATGTGATATGAATTCCTTCTTTGCTTCTGTACACCAAAGCCAGGATCCAGCGCTGCGGGGAAAGCCGGTCATCGTAGCCGGAGACCCCGCGAAACGCAGAGGGATCGTAGTGGCGGCCAGTTACGAAGCAAAAGCAAAGGGCGTCTATACAACAATGAGATATTATGAAGCGAAAAAAAGCTGCCCTGATGCTATTTTCGTTCCTCCAAACCACATCATGTACCGCCGTTATTCGGAAACGATCATGCGTTTTCTATCCCGGATTGCGCCATGCGAAGTTGCTTCTGTTGATGAGGCCTATCTTGATATAACCAGCCTCGTAGAGAAAGGG
This sequence comes from Aneurinibacillus tyrosinisolvens, assembly GCF_001015055.1. Taxonomy (GTDB): domain Bacteria; phylum Bacillota; class Bacilli; order Aneurinibacillales; family Aneurinibacillaceae; genus Aneurinibacillus_A; species Aneurinibacillus_A tyrosinisolvens. Next base: position 35,837 of record NZ_BBWZ01000041.1, read on the forward strand.
CATCCGCCTAAAGAAGTGGCTGCCTACATCCAGCGAAAGCTGGAGCACGAACTGCTTATCCCGTGCAGCATCGGGGCAGGCCCGAATAAGGTGATTGCCAAAATGTGTGCGGACGTAAAAAAACCCAGGGGATTCGTTCAGATGGGAACCAGGCAGTTCCAGTCTTATTTCTGGCCGCAGGCCGTATCGAAGCTTCATGGGTGCGGAGAAAAGACAGCAGCGAGGCTCAAAGCAAGAGGCATTCATACGATCGGCCAGCTGGCTGCTGTGCCTGACGGGCAATTAAAAGCTTTATATGGCAAGAAAGGGGAATATTTGCATCTTGCTGCTAATGGTATGTATTACTCCCGCGTCAATCCGGAACGAAAAAAAGGGGAGAAGAGCATTGGCGCATCCCGTACGTTTCCATTTGATGTAACAGAAACGACGCTAATTAAACAAACAGTGCAGGAGTTCTGTGAGAGACTCGCGGCAACGTTACGGAAGAAGGAGAAGAAAGCAAAAACCGTGTCGATCGAAGTGAAGTTTGATTACCGCCAGACATTATCCCGGAGTATCAGCCTGGAAGAAGCGACTGACGATGCGGAAGAGATGTACCGGATTGCTATGTATTTATATTCGGAGTATTTTTCCGAGCGTCCGGTCCGCCTGCTTGGGGTCCGGCTCAACAACCTGGTAGAGTTAGAGTTTGAGCAGTTAAAGTTTTCTTTTTAATACTACTTAATACTAACAAAGAAAGAAGGTAAACAACCGGTGCGTACTTTATTCATCAAGAAAAAAACAGCCGTATGGTGCCTGTTTTTTATACTTCTTATTGCCCTTATCTCCCCTGCGTATCTAGCTAAAGGCAAAAAAATAAATTATCTGGCGCTCGGCGATTCTCTCGCTGCCGGACAAACTCCTTACCGCCAGTGGGACAAAGGCTATGCGGATTATATAGCGGCAGACCTTCAAAAAGCAGGCCTGCTTGGTTCCTTTAATAAAAAGTACGCCGTCTCCGGGTACACAACGTCCGATGTTTTGAATGATCTTCTTTCAAATAAGAATGGAATCAAGGCTGCAGTTGCCCAGTCCCAGGTCATTACACTTGATGTGGGTGCGAATGATATTTTGCGCAATATTAATTTTAGTATACAGGAACAGAAAGCGGTACCTGATTTATTTAAAGTGCTTGCTGCTTTACAAACGATACAAGTAAATACCGGGAAAATCCTGGACACGCTTCATACGTTAAATCCGCAGGCAAAAGTATACCTTATCGGCTACTACCAGCCGTTCCCTCATATAGTTAAAGAGGCACAGGCGCAGATAGAGCCGTTGATTGGAACCCTGAACGGCATTCTTCAAAAAACGGCGCAGGATAAAAAAATAACCTTTGTGCCGACAGCAGCCTCAATCCGCAGGCATGCGGATGTATATATCCCGAATCCTGAGGACATTCATCCCGGACCGGAAGGGTATAAAGTCATGGCGGGCGAAGCCTGGAAGGCAATGCAGCAGGAAATTTTCCACAAACAGCGAAATGGGTAAAATAAAAAGTACCGTAAACAAATCATGAACGAATACGAGGATGCTGACATGAAAACATACATGACCTTTCGAACAAATATTGCAAGAGGAAAACCAATGACGAACGGGGGAGGAGATTCAGCATGCCCGTTCTGTGACAGGGAAACCATCTTCCGGGAAGGGGTCGTGATACGTCAGGAGGACCCTTTCCTATTAATTGAAAATAAATTTCAAACTTTAGATCATGCATATCAGATGGTATTAATTGAAACCGATGCGTGTGACGAAGATTTGTCAACGTACGGCAAAGAGCATTTGCATGCGTTGCTGCGGTTTGCTATCGGCCAGTGGGAAGAAATTGAGAAGAGCAGGAAATACCGCTCGGTTATCCTTTTTAAAAACCACGGGGTTCACTCCGGAGGCTCAATTCAACATGCTCATATGCAAATCGTCGGGCTAAACGACGTTGACTACCGGGAGCATGTGACAGAGCAGGATTTTGAGGGATACACCATCCACCGGCAGCCGGGTGTTGAATTTAACTTATCAAAGTATCCTCGGGCAGCGTTTACGGAGTTCAATATCGTGCTTTCCGACATGGGCGCAATCGATTCTATGGCGGATTACATACAGGTTGCCATTCATTTCATCTTAAATCATATGAACAAAAGGTTTCAGAGCTATAATATTTTCTTCTACCGCCTTGCAGGAAAAGTGATGGCAAAAATCGTCCTGCGGGCTCCGGGATCCCCGTATCTTATGGGGTATTCCATTGTGCAGGTTCCAAACAACCTGGAAGATGTTGTACAGCGCGTCCAGTCTATTTATTTTACAAATATAACCTGAACTGGTGCATATTCATAATAGATAAAAATATACCCTCTCCATTACAATCTAGGTAAGGGAGGGGAAATAATGAAAAAAAGAACTGCAGTAGTATTATTATCTATTCTGCTTGTCTTGATGGCAATACCGGGGATGGTGCTTGCTTATTCGAGCGCTGCCACTACAGTAAGCGTTGACGGGAAAGCTGTTCAGACACAGACCATAAGACAACAGCAGAGTGTGCTTGTACCTGCTTTGTTTTTTAGGAACATGGGAGCTGTTGTGAATTGGAGCGAGAAATATCAAGCAGTTACTTTCAGTAAAGATGGATTGTTGATCGCCGTGCCGTCAGGGAAAAATTATGCAGATTATTACACACCCCAATCAGGAAAGTGGCAGCGTGATTATTTTTCCGTGGTGACAACAGATCGCGCCGATGGTACATACGTTTCACTTCGCTATGTGGCGGAGAAGCTTGGAGCAAAAGTGTCCTGGGATGAATCAGCCTCAATTTGTACGATTCAGACCGCACCAAAAAGTGCAGGCATTGCGCAAAACGATGATAATGTGTACTGGTTGTATCAATTGACCGAAGCGGAATCGGGCGATCAGCCGCATGCAGGTAAAGTCGCCGTAGCTGCTTCTGTGCTTAACAGGGTAAAGAGTCCGGATTGGCCAAAAACAATCAAGGGCGTCATTTTCCAGGTTTACCATCTGAAGGGGACGGATTATTACCAGTACTCACCTGTTCAGGATAAGCGGATTTACAGCGTAACCCCTTCGGAAGATACGAAGGCGGCTGTAAGAGAAGCGTTGGGCGGGCAGGATCCGAGCCGCAATGCGATTATTTTCTACAATCCCGTGAAAACCGCGAACCAGTGGGTCCGTGACCATGAAGTAACGGTTACGATCGGCCAGCATGTGTTTGCAAAATAATGTATGCTATACCCGGACAGGCTTACTGTCCGGGTTTTTTCGTATGTATGTATGAGTGGGTGGGTCAGTATGAACCCTACCGTACGGGGAAACCTACGAGTAGGAAAGGAGGAGAGAAAAATGCCCAGAGTGCGAGTGGAAAAAAAGAAGCGGGAGGCAGTGCCTACACTTCAGGAAGCTACTTTTTCCCCCGGCGAGAACACCGATTTGCAGGAGCAGGACCCTCGAATTACGGAAAGCTTCTCACCAGGGGAAAACAGGTATATGAGTGAAATAGCGGAGGAGCAGAAAGAAGAGGGGGAAGAGTATACATTTTTATACTGGCAATGAGGAAAGGGAGCCGATTGCGGCCCGCATAAAGAAAACCTCTCTGTCTACGGCGCGGGAGGCTGGCTTTGACAGAGAGGTCATTTGCCCCCTCTTGAGCATATTTTAGAATGGTTTCTTTGCTGATTCCGTGGTAAACCAAAAACGGAGATTATAATAATGAAACGTGGCAAGAAAACCGATGTTTGTAGAGGAGGTAGCTGCTATGCGCCACAAAATAGAACGCAGTATGTTACGGCCGGGAATAACCATAGGTGAATTTATTGAAGTTGACGGAGTCCGCCTTCATTACATAGTGAAAGGGGAAGGCCCCCCTTTGCTCCTTGTCCACGGTTTGGGCGCTTATTCATATACATGGAGGTACAATATAGATGAGCTGGCCCGGCATTTTAAGGTATATGCCTTGGACTTAAAAGGCTTTGGGCTTTCGGAAAAGCCGCAAAAGGGAAACTACTCTCTCTCATCCCATGCAAAGATGGTTGCCCGTTTTCTGGATACGATGGGGCTGAACAGCGTTGATTATGCAGGGAGCTCTATGGGAGGAGAAATTGGCCTTCGTTTGGCGTTGCAGTATCCGGAGCGGTTAAAGAAGCTTGTGCTCATTTCCAGTTCCGGGTACCGGGACAATCTTGCTTCCTCCTTACGTATTCTTGCCTATCTGATGTATTTTCCTTTTGTACGGCAATATATAAGGAAAAAATTTTTGCAAGATGAGATACTTTTCCCGATTGTAAGGCAGGCGTATTATAATCAGGAAGCCATATCCGATGAAGAAGTCCGGGATTGTTTATGCCCTGTATTCTTGTTAGGAACGGAAGACGCTTATATGGCATTGTTCAGACAGTTCGATTTTGGTTTTGAAAAAGCAAATTACAGCAAGATTAGACACCAGACGCTAATTATTGGAGGGGAGCAGGATCGGATCATTCCTCTCACGGACACCAAGCGACTGCACGAAGAAATAAAAAATTCGGTTTTAATAACAATACCGGACGGCGGGCATTTTGTTCATGAAGAGAAATGGCGAGAGGTTAACGGCTATATTCTTCATTTCTTGCTGGGTTTATCAGATTAGGACTAATAGGATGATTTTACCTGTGGAACGTTTCTTATGTCTATGGTACATTATTACTTGTCGCTTTAAGAGATAAAAGTTTTGACAGAATGTAATTAAAAAATAAATGTTGATACATTCTTGGTTTTATGTTATAATTTATTTCTGTCGCCAAGCAGAGAAAAAATACTTTGTATGAAAGAAAGAAATGCTGGGAAAAATAAGTACTTGCAATCTGCCTGGTGATTTGATAAGATAGTTAAGTCGCCGCTTGAACGAGCGGATGACGCTGAAACAACAGTTCCTTGAAAACTGAACAGTGAAACTTCGAATGTGTGCGAGTTATATTTTTATCCGGCAACAG
>NZ_BBWZ01000042.1 GCF_001015055.1 Aneurinibacillus tyrosinisolvens
GGTCCCATTGCCTTGTGACCTCCCATGTGGTCGCAGAAGGGTTCTCCTTCTCCTGGGATTTCCGTCCTTATTTTCGTGAGGCTTACTGTCAGGAACACCATTTACCCTTTAAAAGTAAAAACGAGCTGGCTATGGAAATGATCAGAAACTTTCCTGCCTATGAAGATGAACAAGTGTATGTGCTAATGGACAGCTGGTACTCAAGTAAAAAGATGATGGATACCTGTAACGCTAAAGGGTTTCATGTCATCGCGGCCGTAAAATCAAATCGCAAGATTTGCCCGCAGGGCATCCGTGTATCCATGGCTGAATTTGCAAACCGGTATATTGAAAATTCTGACCTTCACTCCGTGACCGTGAAGGATAAAGGAAGATTTCGGGTCTATTCATGTGAAAGTCCACTGGCAGAGATGGAAAATGTCAAAATTCTTCTATCCTGGGAGAAGAAATTCGTTCAGGGTAAAACTCCGTTTTGCCTCCTGTGTACCGATCTGACTCTGGATGTCGTGACCATCCTGGAGTATTACCATGTACGATGGGAGATAGAAACGAGCTACCGTTATTTCAAGGAACTACTAGGGTTTGATCAGTATCAATTACTTTCTTTCAAAGCCATTGAGCGATACTGGGTGATCCAGTACCTGACACAGAACTTTCTTGAGCACCAGAGACAGGAGTGGTCTATGAGCTCGCCACTTACTCTCGGAGACACCGTCAGGCGGATCCGAACCGAATCTTTAGGGCAGCTCGTCGTTTATGTTTATCAAGAAGGACTAGCAAAAACGCCTTTGAAAGAAGTGCTGAAAACCCTAAAACTAATCGCTTAAAAAAGTGGTTTTTCTGAATTACTATCCGTATGCCCTTTTTTAGGGTTTTAATGAAAATCTGCAAGAGTCAAGTTAAATAAGCAAATGTTTGGCGATTTTGGACTTTGTATAGCGTTACTGCAGTGGGGAGTCTTGGTGACTACCCTTTTTTATACTTCGGAAATAACGAAGAAACACCATATTTTACCTGTAAAAAGGTTTTCGCTTCTATCCAGATATCTGATATAATGGTATCCTTTATGATACTATGATACCAAAAAGTGCCTACTTATATAATTAATACTTAGTATATATTATAAACTATGTAGCTAATGCCTGCCAAGGTTTGAATAGGCGTCAGCCTTCCAGGTCATTCTATTCAGAGACTTTATTTCTTTCTGATGTGGAAAAAGAGTACTCCTCCTTTTTTAGCCAAGGGGCTCTACTAGCACCAGAAGCCTATAAAATCATAACGACAAAGGAGAAAATAACAATGAATCCCAAATACGAAGCTCTTTTTAAACCTTTTACATTTCCTTCTGGAGTTGAACTAAAAAACCGTATTGTGATGGCACCTATGACCAACACATCCGCCCTTGACAATGGTGAAGTTTCAGATGAAGAACTTGCTTATTATCGTGAGCGAGCTGGTGGTGTGAGTGCTGTGATAACAGCTTGCACGTATGTTACAGAAAGCGGCAAGGGGTTCCCCGGTGAATTCGGTGCAGATTCTGATACATTAATTCCGAGTCTGAAACGACTAGCATCCACCATTCAAGAAGAAGGAGCTAAGGCCATTTTACAAATTTTTCATGCTGGTAGAATGGCTCCGCCAGAGCTTTTACCAGATGGTCAGCCCATTAGCGCAAGTGCAGTTGCAGCCGAGCGTGAGGACGCTGTCGTACCACGTGAGATGACGGAAGAGGAAATTGTTCATATGATTAAAGCCTTCGGAGAAACCACTCGTAGAGCCATTGAAGCGGGTTATGATGGGGTTGAAATTCATGGGGCTAATACATACTTGATTCAGCAATTTTTCTCTCCGCATTCAAACCGAAGAACGGATAAATGGGGAGGGACGCTGGAAAAACGTATGGCTTTCCCTCTTGCTGTTGTGGATGCTGTTAAAAAGGTGGTCGAGACACATGCCAAAAAACCTTTTGTCATAGGGTATCGTCTGTCACCTGAAGAACGGGAAAACCCTGGGATTACCATGGAAGATACTTTACAACTAGTGGACAAACTAGCTGACCAAGGGCTGGATTATCTCCATATTTCGGTTGGAGCATTTTTAAATGGCTCGATTCGTGACGCAGAGGATAAAACATCGCGTGTGGTTATGATTCAAGAACGCGTTGGGAACCGCATTCCAATTATCGGTGTTGGTATGCTGCGTACACCGGATGAAGTAGTTGAAGCATTGGATACAGGAATACCTTTAATCGCGTTAGGTCGTGAACTCATCATGGAACCTCACTGGATACAAAAAGTAAAAGCAGGTCAAGAAGAAACGATTCGTACCACTTTAGCTAAAAAAGACCAAAAAGAGCTTGTCCTGTCAGATCAAATGATGGAATACTATCAACATATTCCTGGGTGGCTTCCCATTGTGTAATGAATAACGACTCGAAATTTAGTCCGGGAAGACTAAATTTCGGGTTTTTCCTTTGTTAATTGAACATAACGACCACTAACAAGACAAACATAAGACAAACCATGAGTTTATTAGAAAGGAAGATGCTAAATGAGCGAGAAATGGAATAAGCAGTTTATTGGCTAGTTAAGGTTCAAAACTTGTGAAATGAGGGACATTTCTTGAGAACACCAACAGACAAATCACTTATATACACTTATCCTGGTCTAGTCGCCATCGTCACTTCTCGAAGTGAAGGGAAGCAAAATATAATGGCGGCTGCATGGCATACCTATTTAGGGATGGAACCGCCAACGTATGGCGTATCTATTGGCAGGGCAAGGTATACGTTTCAACTGATTGAGAAAAGCGGCGTTTTTGCCGTCAATTTTCTTCCAGCTCACTTGTCAGAATGGATCCAGCTTATTGGCACGACGAGCGGGAGAGATATAGATAAGTTTGAAGCGTTCAGGATTTCTTACGAGGATGGATTAAAGGTGGACGTGCCCATTCTAAAAGATGCATATTTCGCCTACGAATGTAAAGTTACGGATGTTCGAACCCATGGTGATCATGAATTGTTTTCGGGTGAAATCCTACAAACCTACAAGGATGCGGAACTATTTAAAGAGAACCAAATTCCTGATTTGTCGAAGCTTCAAATCCCACTTTATTTTGGACGTGCCGCATATTTAATCGCGGATGACACCGCAAAAGTGAAAAAGCATTATAATAAAGATTGACATAGAAAGTACTTTAATTTAAGAAAGAGGTGCACAATGAACAACTTTGTTTTTCACAATCCTACTGAACTTATTTTTGGTAAAGGTCAAATTGAAAAGCTTGAAGAAAAAGTCCACAAACTCGGACAAAAAATCCTTGTTGTTTATGGTGGAGGAAGTATTAAAAAAACAGGCTTATATGATAAAGTGGTGACGATTTTAAAATCCAATGGAGCAACGATTTCTGAACTACCGGGTATAGAGCCCAACCCGCGGTTAACCACCGTCAAAAAAGGAATCGATATCTGTAAGCAAAATGAAATTGATTGGATTCTGGCTATTGGTGGCGGTAGTGTTATTGATGCTTCAAAGGCCATTGCCATTGGTGCTAAATATGAGGGAGATGTATGGGATTTTTACAACCGAAAAGCATTTCCTACAGCGGCTCTTCCGTTAGGAACCATCTTAACCTTAGCTGCAACCGGTTCAGAGATGAATCCGATGAGTGTGGTTACCAATTGGGAAACCCAGGAAAAACACGGGGGATACACTACATATCCAACCTTCTCTATTTTGGATCCGGAAAACACCTTTTCTGTTCCAAAGGACCAGACGATTTATGGCTCTTGCGATATAATGTCACATGTATTTGAACAATATTTCTCACATACCTCTAATATCCCACTCCAAACACGTTTTGCGGAATCCATCCTGAAAACGGTCATTGAAAATGTGGAGCTGGCAATTACCAATCCAAACGATTATGATGCACGTGCAAACTTACTCATGTGTGGAACGTTCGCCTTGAATGGAATTCTTTCAACTGGTGTTGAAACAGATTGGGCAACCCATTCTATTGAACATGCGGTTAGTGCTGTTTACGATATTCCACATGGCGGCGGCCTTGCTATCATCTTTCCTAATTGGATGAAATATGTTTACGAAGAAGATGTGGCGCGTTTTGCCAGGTTTGCTGCAGAGGTATGGGGTGTTGATGCGATAGATAAGTCAGACAATGAAATCGCATTAGAAGGGATTGAGGCGGTTCGTTCCTTCTTTAATAAAATTGGTGCCCCTAGTCGACTAGCTGATTATAACATCACAGATGAAAAATTAGACATCATGGCTGAAAAAGCCGTCCCGTTTGGTCCCATCGGGAATTTTAAAAAATTAAACAAAGATGATGTGTACCAAATTTTAAAGATGTCTCTTTGATTTGAAATGGAACCTGTTTTAGAGAACCTTATAGAAATCGATGGTTGAGAGAAACGAGTCAATGCAAGGGGACAAAAAATATTCCCCTATATGTCAAACGAGTCTTTGAAGTGATTTTAAAGGCTCGTCTATCTTTTAGCAATTTTTTCTTGAAGGAGTGTTTGTATGATTTCACTAAACGGAAAGACCGCTTTAATTACGGGTGCAGGTAGAGGGATTGGACGGGCTACTGCCCTTGCTTTAGCAAAAGAAGGCGTAAACCTGGGACTCATCGGATTGAATCCCTCAAATCTAGAAAAAGTCAAAGCTGAATTGGCTCCCATGGGTATCAAAGTTTCAACGGCAGCCGCAGACGTAGCCGATCTTAAATCCGTTGAAGAAGCAGTGGGGCAGATTAAATCAGAGTTAGGTGCCCCGGATATCTTAATCAACAATGCTGGTGTTGCTAAATTTGGCGGTTTCCTGGACTTGTCACCTGAGGAATGGGAGAATATTGTCCGTGTTAACCTCATGGGTGTTTACAATGTGACAAGAGCAATTTTGCCCGACATGATCGAAAGAAAATCAGGGGATATTGTCAATATCTCTTCGACTGCCGGTCAAAAAGGAGCACCTGTCACAAGTGCCTACAGTGCTTCAAAATTCGCCGTCTTAGGTCTGACAGAATCCCTTATGCTCGAGGTAAGAAAGCATAATATCCGGGTAACGGCTCTCACACCAAGTACAGTAGTTACGGATTTAGCCTATGATACCAATCTAATCTCGGGAGATGCGGAAAGAGTCATGCATCCAGAAGACCTTGCTGAACTGATTGTGTCTGGGTTAAAGCTTCATCCAAGAGTCTTCGTGAAAACGGCTGGTTTATGGTCAACTAATCCTTAAATCGCATGCAGAGCAGGAACTTAAGGTAGGTTCCTGCTTTTATTTTATAAATTTGTTGATAATAAATAGTTGTTTGAATATAAGATCCTGGTTTACTCAAAATTAATCTACGATTAATTGATTTTTAAATCGTCCTAAATATAGTTACCTTATAGTTAATAAGGGTATTTAATACCACAGTTTTAAATTGGGGTGATGAAAGATGTTATTATTTGAATTAAATCAACTTCATCACGAAGTTACGTTAATTCAAGATGTTCAAATTCTCTTGTTGAAGAAAGAAGTATTTAAAAATCAGGTAACGAATCCAAATATCAATCGGAATCAACGTATGATTATTTATAAAAAAGTACAATTGATTAATAATCGGATAAAAGAAATTAACAGAAACGAATAAAGGAAAAGTTTTATCAAGAGCCTTAATTTTTAAGGGTCTTTTTCTTTTGTTAACAGAAATTGTTAACATGGCATATTTGTCGAGATTATGTAGTACAAGCACATGACTTTCGGGAACCATCTGATTTTAATTTAACGGGGAATAAGGGAGAAGGGTAACCGGCTGGCACATCGATTACCCTTTGGATGATAAGCGCGGGGAGGCATTTGAGAGCACCTCACCGGCTCCAAAATTGTTGGCCTAACGGGCACTAGGCTACTACATCTATTTAGTGAACGGTAAGTCTGCAACCTTACGCGATTCGCTTTCGGAAGTTTGCGTAATAGACTAGCGTTAAGCTCCGGGAATGGCCCTTCTCTTTGGCGGGAAAGGCGCTGCTTTTCTTTAATAAGAATAGAGACGTAATAAAGCGGAATAGATTTTTAAATTTTCTGATGAAATTTGGTAAAAAGAGGTGGCCATCCTTATCTATGGCCGCAAAGTGAAATGAATTTACGCTATAAAAAGAGGTCATGACAGCGAACCACCTTCGCATGTATTATGTTACAGCTAAAACGTTATCTCTGCGTTTTGTTACCGTTAAGAAATCGTTAAGTTGAATTTATTTGTTCATAAATTTATCACAAATCACCATCATTCCTAGTGCTATAACGCATCTTTATTAAAGGTGTTTAATTCCGTGGTGGAGTTTTATTTTTATTGTGCGATTGGAGGTTTGCAACTATCAGAAATCGGATGTTATATGTATAGTTTAAAGATTCTATTAAATTTGGATTAAATCCGAAGTGTGTCTTTATTAGGCGGACAGATTCTCTTTCCTGCTCATGAAAAACTCCGTCTGAAAAGATAAGGCGAAGAATTTCAGTTAAGGCAATACTTTTGGATTTTATATTAGGAGAATATACGGACGATACATCCATGGCTCTTTGTCTTGCGGCCAGTTTAATTGAATGCAGCGGCTTTGATGCTCTGGATCAGATGAAACGCTATCAAAAATGGTATCGAGAAGGCTATATGAGCTCACGTAATCATTGCTTCGACATAGGAAATACAACAAGAGAGGCGATTGAGCGTTTTGAGCAAACCGGTGAGCCATTCAGCGGGTCAACCGACAAGTTTTCTGCTGGGAATGGAAGCATTATGAGGCTCTCTCCTGTTCCTTTGTTTTATGCGGAAAACCCACAAATGGTTATCCAAATGGCAGCCGAAAGTTCTCGTGTAACCCATGGGGCGGAGGAAGCTGTGGATGCTTGCCGTTATTTAAGCGGGCTTATTTTGGGAGCGCTGCAGGGTATCTCTAAAGAAGAATTACTCGATTCTTTATACAGTCCCGTACCCGGTTTGTGGACAAAGCATCCACTATCAGAGAAAATACATAACGTGGCAAGTGGCTCATTTAAAGCAAAGCAACCCCCGGATATTAAGGGAACTGGTTATGTAGTGGAGTCCTTAGAAGCAGCTCTGTGGGCCTTTTACCATGGAAGTAGCTTTGAAGAAGGGTTGTTGCTGGCAGTAAATCGGGGAGATGATGCGGATACGACCGGTGCGGTTTATGGTCAGCTTGCCGGGGCGTATTATGGAGTTGTTGGAATACCGGAAAGGTGGCTTTCCTCACTTAAGCATTATAATGAAAGAACCAAACCAGAAAAGGTGTTTTCGAAATGGAAAAGCATATTGTAATTGGAGCTGGAATTCTTGGAGCCTCGACCGCTTACCACCTGGCAAAGGCAGGAGCACATGTTACATTGGTCGATCGCCACGACGCGGGACAGGCTACTGATGCAGCAGCCGGAATTATCTGCCCATGGCTCTCACAACGGCGCAATCAGGCCTGGTACCGACTGGCAAAAGGCGGGGCCAGATACTATACTGCTTTAATTAAGCAATTAGAAGCGGATGGGGAAACAGATACAGGGTATAAACGAGTAGGCGTAATTAGTCTGCATACGGATGATAAAAAGCTGGATAAGATGGAGGAACGGGCGCATAAACGGCATCAGGAATCCCCGGAAATCGGCGAAATTATCCGATTATCACCGGCCGAAACGAAAAGGTTATTTCCGCCATTATCAGAAGAATATAGCTCTGTCTATATAAGCGGTGCGGCTCGTGTAAGCGGAAAAACTCTCCGTCAATCTCTTATAAATGCTGCCAGAAAGCATGGTGCTGTCGTTGTTCAAGGAAATGCATCATTAGCATTGAAGGGATTTACTCAGTTGTTGAAATCGCAGAACAAGGAGAATGGCAGCTATTATGAAATTATGCTGCCGGAGCTGGATCGCATAAATTCCATTGTCGGTGAATTTTTACTGCTTGCAAAACCGCAGGTGGCGAATTTCAAAAAGAAAAGTATTATTTCGTTACTGCAGGATGTTACCCATTTTCTTGATGAGGGCTGCGGAATTTCAGAGGAGCGGTTAACAAGGCTGGGAGAGCCATTTTATACGACAAAGGAAAAAGGTACAGGGTTGGGATTAACGGTTAGCTATAGAATCATTGAAAATCATGGGGGAACGATAAATATACAAAGTCAGGCTGGGGAAGGTACAGAAGTTAGTGTCATTTTGCCAGCCTAAGGAAGCATGTACGCCATGGACAAGGGAAAATAAATGCCCTAGGGTGAATACAATATTAGGAGACCAACCATTCTCACTGAGTTGTTCAAGCAACTACTCTGTTTGAGATTTAGGAAGGTACTCCTTTTTTATGTCAACTCTACAACTTACGGTAAGGAGGACAACATTTGAAACCCAAAATAGCTATTGTTGGACATCCTCTAGTTCGTCCTATGTGTATAAATTATATACAAGAGAAAGGAATGGAAGATTACATTGTTTACTATGAAGCAACTTTTGGAAATTTGAAGCCAACTATATCCCAGCTCGAGAGCGAAAAGAATATTGATGTCATTGTTACAGGCTGGGGACATCGAACTTTTCTTCACGAGTTAGGGATTCCGATTGTCATTTTTAAAGTTACAGGACTTGATATTCTAGAGGCTTTAACCAAAGCAAAAAAATTGGGCCAAAAAGTGGTTTGCATGAGGTATGGTGCACCATTCGAAGTGATTGAACGGTATTCTAATTTAGTTGATATGGAAATTGTATCCTCTTTCTATCTGGATGAACAGGACGCCGAGGAAAAAATAGAAAAATACTTATCAGAAGGATATCGGACCTTCATAGGGACTAGTTTGATGTATGACCTGGTAAATGTGAAGGGTGGCAACGGTATTTATATTTACTCCAATGATTCCGTTTCAAATGCGCTGGAGAACGGATGGCAGCTTGCATTGGGGAGAAGAACAGAAATCGAAAAGGCTGAACAGTTTAGAATCATCCTGGAGCATTCGCAGGAAGGCATTATTGCGATCAATGATAATAATATATGCAGCATGGTGAATACGCAGGCGGAGAAAATGCTAAATTTATCCCGTGATTATTTTATGCACAAATCTATTGATGAATTCTGGCCTGTTGGTACACTAAAGTCTTGTCTCGAAACAGGAGATTCTAGGTTGCAAGTAATTGAAAAAGTCAATCAAAGGAAATTTCTTGTAGATTATATCCCTACTTTGGTGAACGAGCGTGTTTCAGGAGTCATTGTCTCTTTCCAGGATATAGCTATCGTTCAGAAGGCTGAACAAAAAATCAGAAAAGACCTTCATAAGAAGGGACACATTGCCCGTCATGATTTCTCTGATATTGTCGGCAAATCGAAGACCATTCACAATGCAGTAACCCTAGCCAAAGTGTTTTCCAAGAATGAGTCTACGGTTCTTATTACTGGAGAGTCGGGCTCCGGAAAAGAGTTGTTCGCCCAGAGCATACATAAAGAAAGTCTGCGGCGGCTAAATCCTTTTGTGGCTATTAATTGTGCAGCTCTTCCGGAAAGTTTATTAGAAAGTGAACTGTTTGGATATGAAGATGGAGCTTTTACCGGTGCAAAAAAGGGCGGAAGAGAAGGTCTGTTTGAGGCGGCTCATAAAGGGACGATATTCTTAGACGAGATTGGGGAAATATCACTTGATATGCAGGCGCGGCTCCTTCGAGTTCTCCAGGAGAAAGAAATGCGGCGTGTAGGCGGACAAGATTTAATTCATGTGGATGTTAGAATTATTGCAGCGACCAATCGTGAACTAAAAAAAATGGTGGAAGAAGGAGGGTTCCGACAAGACCTGTATTATCGCTTGAACGTTCTGCACCTATCTATTCCTCCGTTAAGGGAGCGAATAGAAGATTTAGAACACTTAGCTAACTATTTTTGTATAAAACATCAGGCGTCAGAACTTTTCCAAAAGATCTCTAACGTTATTAAAAATAAGTTATCCGGCTATCACTGGCCAGGTAATGTTCGGGAGTTGGAGAATATTATCGAGCGACTCATTGTCATTTTTCAGAATCAGAAAGAAGAACATCATGAACTGCTAAATCAAAACATTTTTCAAGATTTACTGGTAAAGGAAAAAAACAATAAGTACGGTTACCATTCGATACTGGATGAAGGAATTAGAGATACCGGGCTGTTGAACACTGGTAGGCACAACTTTGAAGAGCAAAAGAAGTTAGCGGAAAAGGAAATGATTTTAAAAGTGCTAAAACAGTGTAATGGCAATAAATCAGAAGCTGCTCGTTTTCTTGGTATGAGTCGCTCTACTTTTTGGCGAAAATTAAAAGCTTGATCTAAATATGAAACGCTGTATTTTTTTTAGAACAGTAATGTTTCGTTTTTTGAAACATTGAAACTCTTATTCGTCCGTTTTATGGGCACGTACGACCTGGCATTTTTTTTGCAATCAAATATGTTCAGAATATTCCTTAATGTAGTAAAAAAGGCAACCATTTATGCGGGGAGGGGTTTTCATGAAGAAAATTCAGTGGAAAAAATGGTATCCAACATCTGTGAGTTTTATTCTCCTATTTTGCTTATTGATGGGCTGCAGCCAAAGCACCACGGGTACAGATGCAACAAAAACAAAAGACGGGGCACAAGCGACAGGACAGACTTCTCAAGAAACGAAAAGCAAGATGGAAAAGATTGAAATCACTGTTACGCATTATCCAACGGGATTTTATAGCCTACCGTATGAAGTCGGTATCGATCAAGGATTCTTTAAAGAAGAAAGCATTGAAATTGCAGGGATTATACCAGGGACAGGGGGAGGAACAACTGTAAGAAATGTTCTATCCGGTAAGCTTCCTTTTGGGGATGTTGCTACATCAGCTGCTGTTCAGTCCTATCTCTCCGGTGCTCCACTTGTAATCGTCGGAGGTTCCGTTCAAACATTCAATGATGCCGCTTATATTACCCGGAAAGATGCTCCATTTAACAATATTAAAGATTTAGTTGGGCATACATGGGCTTATACGAATCCAGGATCAACAACACAAGCCGCTTCTCACTTGATTTTAGAGAAAGCAGGAATTGACCCGAACCAGTTGAAAGCAGTATCTTCAGGTGGATTAAACGAAGGGAAAACCCTTCTTGAAAAAGGGGGAATTGATGCCACAGTGCAGCTTGAACCCCTATTGACAATTGAGAAAGATAAGTATAAAACGCTATTTCGAATTGGAGATTATTTACCGAAATTTCAACAAAGTGTTATTATTGCCAGTCCGCAGTTAATCAAGGAGAATCCTGAATTAGTGAAGCGTTTCCTTCGTGTCTATGATAAATCAGTAAAATGGATTTACGAACATCAAGAAGAAGCAGGCAAAATTTTTGCGAAGTATGCAGAAATTGATGAAAAGGCTTCCATCAGCGCCGTGAGTGAGCTTGCGAAACGTAAGCATTGGAGTGTCACTATTGATGCGGAAGCCATTAACAGCGTGTTAAAGGGCATGAAATATCTGGGGACATTTAAAGAAGGAACAGAAATTCCCTGGAAGGAACTTTTAAATCAAGATTTCATTCCTACTCAACAAAAACTGGATGTAAGTACTCTTCTCGGGAACAAATAACATGATTAAACACTTTTTTAGGAGGAGTCTTAATGGCAGTTCCTTTAATGAGTATCAACCAAATATCTAAAGTATACAAAAGTCAAGCGAATGAGGTAACAGCGCTAAAGGATATCACGTTAACAGTCACCAGGGGAGAATTTATCTCCATTGTCGGCCCAAGTGGATGCGGAAAACTACGTTATTGGAAATTCTGTCAGGTCTTCGTGAACCGTCTGAGGGAAGCATTGAGATTAACGGAAAAACTGTTAAAGGTCCTCAACCGTCCATCGGGATTGTTTTTCAAGAAGAGTCCACGTTTCCCTGGCGAACGGTACTGGAAAATGTAGAGTTTGGTTTACAGATGCATGGAGTGAATAAGAAGGAACGCAAAGAAAGAGCACGTAAAATGATTTCTTTGGTTGGTTTGGAAGGCTTCGAACAGTCTTTTCCCCATCAGTTGTCAGGAGGAATGAGGCAGAGGGTGGCCATCGCCAGGACGCTTGTAACCCAACCTGAAATCGTGGTGATGGATGAACCGTTTGGTGCCCTGGATGAACAGACGCGAATTCTGCTTGGAGGTGAATTGCTGAAAATTGTGGAGCAAACCCAGGCAACTATTATTCTCGTGACCCACAGCATTCAAGAAGCCGCGCTATTGTCCGATAAAATTCTCGTTCTTTCAGCCCGGCCAGGCAGGATGAAAACGATTATTCGAAGCATGCTCCCTAAACCGAGAGATTCCAGGGTGCTAACCACCGAGGAATATGCTTCTATTACTCGGGAAATCTGGTCCAATTTGGTTGAGGAAGAAGGACTCATCTCCCGGCATAGTGGTGAGGGTTCTTTGAAATACCACGATTCAATTAAAGCGGTGAAATAATGCGATACCTTGTACTGCGAACTGCAATTGTTGCTACCGCTTTCTTAGTCTATGAGGTTTTGGCTCAGTTAAAAATTCTCGATCCATTCACCTTTATTCCATTTTCTAAAATGGTCAGCAGCGCGTTTGCTTTGCTGACAAATCCTGAGTTCTTAAGTGAACATATTCTTCCTACTTCTATAGAGATAGGTTTAAGCTTTTTATTCTCCTCTGTCCTTGGAATCGTTACCGGTATCTTGCTGTGGCGCTCCAATTTTCTGTACCAAACGATTCAACCTTATCTTATGCTGTTTTATGCCATACCCATTTTCGCAGTTTATCCTGTGTTTATCAGTTTATTTGGGATGGGGCCCTTACCAGTCATAATTATTGCCATGTGTTTTTCGATCGTTGCGATTATTTCCAATACCGCTGTTGGATTAAGAGAAACGAAGAAGGTTCTAGTTAAGGTCGGGCAATCTATGAATCTTACTCCCTGGAAAATGATTTTTTATATCTACTTGCCCGCTGCATGGCCGTATATTTTTACCGGGTTAAAACTGGGCTTGGCCTATTCCATCATTGGAGTCGTTGCAACAGAATTTATCCTGTCAACAAGGGGGCTTGGACACAGCATCGCCTTTTCCTATAACAACTTTGATTTGAATGGAATGTATGGTTCGATTTTAATTGTCATTTTGATTGTAATCGTTGTGAATGCGGTTTTAGGCTACATCGAATCAAGGTTATACCATTCGAATGCGAAGGGAAGTTAATTATTTGTATAGGGAGGTGAGGTGTCCGTGTCTAGCGCTATTAAGATTTCAAGGTGGTATATACTTCCCGTTTTGCTTATCTTTCTCTGGCAGGGAGTTTATCTAATCGTAAGGGAACCGGCGATGTCTTCACCATTGCAGAGCGGGTTCGATTTATTTACAAATATTCATCTATGGTTGAAAGATATTTTGTTTACATTACAGGCTTTGCTGATTTCTTTTCTAATTTCTGCTTTTATGGGGATCCTGATTGGTTTTTTCATCGGCCTAAGTTCCTTTTGGACCCAAACGATGAATCCCATTCTATTATCTTTATATTCCATTCCGAAGGTAGCTATTTATCCTGTTTTTCTTCTTGCTTTCGGTTTGACGTTAGAAGGAAGAATCGCATTTTCCGTTCTTCATGGGGTTTTTCCCATTGCGATTATTTGTATCTCAGCAACGCAAAACGTGCCTAAAATCTTTTTGAAATTAGCTCAATCCTACCGAATGACCTTTTGGCAAAAGGCACGTTACATTCTTATTCCGTCTATTATGCCGCAGCTAGTCGTAGGGCTAAGAATGGCATTCAGTTTGTGTTTTTTAGGTCTAATCCTGGCGGAAATGTTCGCTTCCTATGAAGGGATCGGTTATCGGTTAATGCACTATACATCGCTAAACCGAAGTTCTTATATCCTTGCGCTGTTTTTGATTATTATCTTTATCGCCTTATTTTTCACGTATCTTTTCTTGCTATGGCAGGAACAAAACGAACGAAAAATCGGAAAATCAAACGTTCATTTTGATTCTTAAAAGAAAGGGATGAGTTCATGGGTGCATTAAATGATATTCGTGTGCTGGAATTAGGTTCATTGCTTGCCGGCCCTTTTACAGGAAGACTTCTCGGAGATTTCGGGGCGGAAGTGATTAAAATAGAACCTCCGGATAAACCGGATACGATGAGGATTTGGGGGAAGCAAATCGATGGCCAGGGACTTTTATGGCCGATTCAGTCCCGAAACAAAAAATCAATCACCTTAAATTTACGGGTGCAGGAAGGGCAGGAGATATTCAAGCAGCTGGTGGCTAAAGCTGATATAGTACTGGAGAACTTCCGCCCAGGAACATTGGAGAAGTGGGGACTTGGCTATGAGACATTAAAAGCAATTAACCCTAAGATTATTTTACTTCGTACCAGCGGCTTTGGACAGACGGGACCGTACAGTCATTGGGCAGGATTCGGCAGTATTGGGGAAGCTATGGGAGGACTGCGCTATGTGACCGGGTTCCCGGATCGTCCGCCGACAAGAATTGGCATTAGTATCGGAGATTCCCTTGCCGCTCTATTTGCTACCATAGGATGCCTTACTGCCCTTCATGAGCGAAAGAAATCCGGTATAGGTCAAGTCGTGGATACAGCCATCTATGAGGCGGTCTTTGCAATGATGGAAGGGTTGGTTCCCGAATATGAAATGGCGGGCTATGTCAGGGAAAGGACGGGAAATATTCTCCCCGGTGTAGCGCCGGCCAATATTTATGAAACCAAAGAAGGTAATTATATTGCGCTAGGAGCTAATGCGGACAATGTATTTAGAAGATTAGCAGCTGCAATGGGGATGCCGGAAATAGCGGAAGATGAGAGGTTTTCCTCTCATACTGCCAGAGGTCAAAACATGGAAGAACTAGACACTATCGTCAATGAATGGACGAGGACAAAATCGACGGAGGAGTTGTTGACCTTATTGGGCGAAAGCGGAGTGCCTGCGGGAAAGATTTACAATGTCAAAGACATTGTAGAAGATCCGCACTACGCAGCTAGAGAAATGATCATTTCCATGCAGCACCCGACGCTCGGTAATTTCAGAATGCCTGGAATTGTTCCGAAGCTTAGCCGAACACCGGGCGAAGTGAAGGAAGTTGGTGCCATACGGCCGGGTCAACATAACGATAAAATCTACAAAGAGATATTGGAATATTCAGACCTAGAAATACATGCTTTAAATAAAATGGGGGTTATCTAAAACAATAAAGGAAGTGACGAGAGTGGTTGAAATTTGTGAGGTTGGCCCGCGGGATGGACTTCAGAATGAAAAAGTGATTCTTTCAGTAGACGAACGCGTTGAGATGATTACTAAGCTAATAAATTCTGGGATTCAATTTATCGAGGCGGTATCCTTCATTAATCCAAAGATCATTCCGCAGATGGCCTTTGCGGAACGAGTGATGGAACAGGTGCCAAGACGAAAGGGCGTCCGATACGCTGGCTTAGTTCTCAGTTCAGGCGGGATGGAGCGCGCTTTGGCAAGTGGGTTGGATGAAATCAATGTTGCGCTCGCTGCTTCCAATACCTTCAATTTTAAAAATGCACGGCGAAGCACGGAAGATTCCCTGGCTGAAATGACCCCCATTATTTATAAGGCCAAGGGGAAAAAACATAATGTTAGCGGGGTGATTGGAACAGCTTTTGGTTGTCCTTTTGAAGGAAGTATTTCCTTTTCATATATTCGCTTCATTATTAATACGTTTCTGGAAAACGGTGTAGATGCCATTACCCTGGCCGATACGACGGGGATGGCGAATCCAAAGCAAGTCTTTCAAATCGTTGAGCAGTTTAAGGAGCATTTCCCTAGAGTTAAGCTAGGGTTGCACTTTCATAATACAAGAGGACTGGGGATCGCTAATGTATACGCGGGCTATCAGGCTGGAGTGAGGCGATTCGACGCTTCGATCGGAGGAATCGGGGGTTGTCCGTTTGCCCCTTTATCTGTAGGGAATGTATGCACAGAAGATATCGTTCACATGTTTGAACAAATGGGGGAAACAACAGGTATTGATCTGGACCAGCTCATCCAGATAGCCAAATGGACCGAAGGGAAAGTAGAGCACCCACTCGATGGCTATGTAATGAAGGCGGGTCCGGTTGAGAGGACAATCAGCTAAGACATCATCAGATGAAGCTGGAAGAATGGAGGAGGTTCAATGAAACCGCGTACACTATTTGAAAAGATTTGGGACCGCCATGTTGTGCACCATGATCCGGAGGGACCGGATATTATCTATATTGATTTACATTTACTGCATGAGGTATCCTCCCCACAGGCGTTCGAAGGGCTAAGATTAGCGGGGCGTCGAGTGCACAGTCCCCATTTAACTGTAGCTACAATGGATCATAGCATTCCTACGACCGACCGTTCCGTACCGATTCGTGATCCTATTGCTGCTAAGCAGGTGGAAACATTAGCTCAAAACTGCAAAGAATTCGGAATTCCCTTGTTTGACATGAATCATTCCTACCAAGGAATCGTTCATGTCATCGGACCAGAGTTAGGATTAACTTTGCCAGGGAAAACGATCGTCTGTGGCGATAGCCATACGGCAACACATGGAGCCTTTGGGGCTTTAGCTTTTGGAATTGGAACAAGTGAAGTGGAGCATGTGCTGACTACCCAATGCCTACAACAACTAAAGCCAAAAACAATGCAAATCCATGTCAATGGAAGATTATCAGATGGGGTGACGTCCAAAGATTTGATTTTAGCTATTATTGCACAAATTGGCACCGGGGGAGCGACCGGAACTGTCATCGAATACACGGGTGAAGCTATTCGGGCTTTGACCATGGAAGAGCGGATGACGGTTTGTAATATGTCAATTGAAGCCGGAGCCCGTGCAGGAATGATCGCTCCTGATGAAACCACCTTTGAATATTTGCGGAACCGTCCTTTTGCTCCGAAAGGTGATGCATTTGATCGGGCAATCAATGAGTGGCGGGGGCTCCATACTGATGAAGGGGCGGTCTATGATTATCGGGTAGTCATCGACGGTGCTACATTGGCTCCTCAAGTCTCGTGGGGAACAAACCCGGGAATGGGAATGGATGTAACCGGGTACGTACCAGACCCGAAATCCTGCTCGACAGAAGAGGAACGGGCAGCTGCACGGCGTGCTCTTGAATATATGGGACTTACACCGGGAACACCAATAACCGATATACCGATCGATCGGGTCTTTATTGGATCATGTACCAATTCAAGAATCGAGGATCTTCGAGCTGCGGCCAAGTTATTAAGAGGAAAAACAATATCTTCCCGAGTAAAAGGGATGGTCGTTGCCGGTTCCCAGCAGGTTAAGCTGCAAGCTGAACGTGAAGGGCTTGATCTGATTTTTAAGGAGGCAGGATTGGAATGGCGGGAGAGGATGCAGCATGTGTGTCGGGATGAATGCAGATCTTTTGGGAGCGGGACAACGATGCGCCTCTACATCCAATCGGAATTTTGAAGGGCGCCAGGGGCGCGGTGGCCGGACTCACCTAGTAAGTCCGGCCATGGCAGCTGCAGCCGCTATAGCCGGACACTTTGTCGATATTAGAAATTCGTACTTTTAAGAGTAAAGAGGGGGAATACGTTTTGGAAGCTTTCATTAAGCACACGGGTCAAGTGGCGCCTCTCAATCGTGCGAATGTCGATACGGACCAGATACTTCCCAAGCAATTTTTAACGCGCATTGAACGAACAGGATTTGGACAGTACTTATTTTTCGATTGGAGGTATAATGAGCAAGGAGAACCGGATCCGCAGTTTGTTCTTAATAACAAAGAATACCAGCAAGCTTCCATCCTTGTTACGGGCCGAAACTTTGGCTCAGGATCATCAAGGGAACATGCTCCTTGGGCTCTTTTGGACTATGGTTTTCGCGTCATTATTGCACCTTCCTTCGCTGATATCTTCTTTAATAATTGCTTTAAAAACGGAATTTTGCCAATTGTTTTAGAGGAAAAGCTAGTGGAAGAAATTTTAATGCGAACAGAGAAAACGAAAGGTTATCGGTTAACCGTTGATTTAGAAAAATGCTGTATATTTGATTCGGACGGATTTTATGCTTCTTTTGTTATTAATCCTCATCGAAGGAATTCTTTATTGAATGGATTGGATGAGATTGGTGTTATTCTTCAGTTTAAAGATAAGATAGAGGAATATGAGAATCGATATAATGAATTTTATAGGCTCGAATGGAAAGAAGAAACATCATAAGTCATTCGTGGAAATTGAAAAAGTAAAATATCGTCACGATCTGTCTGGATGATTTTGGACAGCTGGTATGTAATAAGAATAGAATTATTGCATAAAAAGAAACTGGCCTTGTTCGGCCAGTTTCTTTTTGATAACATAAAACCGACACAATTCTACTTTAATCTTCTGCTAACACTAATAATTGTCGAAATATTCCGATTACCTGGGAAATATTTATCATTAAAGGAAATCAAAAATGGCAAATCTCAAAGAGCATGTTTAGCAGCCCATTTTTTTCCCTACACTGATACCAGCTTTGTGATAGGCTCCTTACAGGAAACGGACAGAAAGAAGGTTGTTTTATTGAAACTAAGTGTACTCGATCAATCGGTTATTCCTAAAGGGGGCCAAGCGAGTAGAACCTTACATGAAACTGTACAATTAGCTCAAATTACGGAAGAATTAGGATTCACTCGTTTTTGGGTGGCCGAACACCATAATACAAATGGTTTGGCCGGAATTTCTCCAGAAGTACTCATTGCCCATATTGCATCCAATACAAAAAGAATACGTGTTGGTTCTGGCGGTATTTTACTCCCGCAATATAGTCCCTATAAAGTTTCTGAGAACTTCAAGGTATTAGAAGCACTATTTCCAAATCGTATCGACCTGGGTGTCGGGCGTTCTCCAGGTGGTTCATTACCCACTCGGCTAGCGCTTACCGACGGAATAAAAAAAAGCCTAAATGAGTTCCCAAGGCAGATAAAAGATCTCCAGGGATTTTTATACAACGACTTACCTAAAGAACATTCTTATTATGATGTAATGACGTCTCCCTTTACAGATTCTGTTCCGCAAATGTGGATTTTAGGGGTTACACAAAGAGGGGGGAGGATTGCTGCTGAGAACGGAACTGCTTTTACATATGGGCATTTTATTACCCCTGTTGAAGGTCAAGAAACAATTGAGTATTACTTCACTAACTTCCAGCCTTCTCGGTTTTTGTCGAAACCAAAAGTGAATGTATGTATTTTTGTTGTGTGTGCTTCTTCACAGGAAAAGGCAGAAGAATTAGCATTAAGTCAAGATTTGTGGCTGTTGGCAGTTGAAAATAAGGTAAGAGAAGATACGAGAATTCCTTCCGTAGCGGAGGCAAAAAGCAGGCTTTTAACAGCAGAAGAGAGAGTAAGGGTGCAGGAAAATCGAAAACGTATGATTATCGGAACCCCTAAAAAGGTAAGGGACGAAATTCTTCGAGTAAGCGAATTGTACCGAACCGAGGAATTCATGATTATAACAAACATCTATGATTTTCAGGAAAAAATTCAATCCTATACCTTATTGGCTGAAGCATTTCAACTAGCTTAGTTGTTTCAATACTGCTATCACAAATTACAGTCTAAAAATTCTGCGTATTAAATTAAAAAATATAACAATTAAACATACTCACATACATCAATCAAAATTTACAATTTCGGTAGTAAAGTTGTAGCAGAATATGCGCCTTCAAATCCATAATCGGTAAAAAATCCAAAGACTCCTATATTGAACATTCAATACATGGCAACGACTGTTCAGAATAGATTGACAATTATTTGGTTTACGGTAATATGGGCTATATAACTGTCTCAAAGCTCAGGCTATTTTCGCCTGGCTTTTTACTTTCAGTTGAAAGGAGATTACTTTGTTAGAATCCAAACGGAACGCTTATCTGTTCGCCACCTTTGTTACAGTCTTCATGGGACATAATATGGTATTGATTAAATCGCTTCTTTTTGAAGTAGAACCACTAATCCTCACCTTTCTCAGGATGACGATAACCGCGCTAACGTTACTACTCTTATCTTATATTGGCAACGGCTTTGCCCTCCCGCAAGGCAAAGAATGGAAGTATTTATTCATCACCAGTTTCTTTGGTGTTTTTCTCCACCAAATTACGCTCGCACTCGGCTTAGAATTGTCTCAAGCGGCAAATGGGGCACTCATCATGGGTTTAAACCCACTAACGACCACATTCTTTGCCGCTATCCTACTAAAAGAAACGCTCTACATAAGACACTATATAGGTCTGTTACTCGGATTAATCGGTATTTTTTCTATTGTTTTTAAAGGTTTTTCTTCATTTTCCTTTTCCCCTGGAGACATTTGGCTGCTGATATCAATGGGAACGCAGGCGTTGAGTTTCATTTATTTTAGAAAGTTAGCTCATACAATGCACGTTGTTAAGGTAAATATGTATACGTATATCCTTGGAAGTCTCATGCTTTCCGTTATACCATTGAGTCAGGACATGTCTTCCATCACTACTTTCAGCGGCTTTATCTGGGTAAAGATTATTCTTTCCTCCGCCTTCTTCACCGCTCTTGGTTTTATTGGGTGGAATATGTGCCTGCACCGGTTAGGAGCCGGCGGAGCATCGGTTTTTTTGAATGTGATTACAATAACCGCTGTTTTTGGTTCTGTCGTCTATTTGGGAGAAACACTGCTTGTTCAACATCTTCTCGGTTTTTTATTCATTACTGCCGGCATTTGGACTTCTACCAAACAAAGACCATCTATAGAACAAGAACCAAAGGGCCAATCCATCTGAGCATACATAATCATAGGGACTTAGGGGGAGAACTTGATGATTGCCTTGTATAAAATCAGTCAACCGTTGGATGATCAAATGGAAAAGCTGCTTCAGGAAATGGGATACCAAACAGCACGGTTTTATTCTATTAAATCCTTAATGAATCAGGTGATGAACACCAGGGTTATTCTCGCCCTGGATATTTACAAAAAAGAGGTAGAAGCATTGCCAGTTCCAGTTATCCCGCTATCTATCCATCTTATAGATATTATTAAGACAATTGAAGAACGTGATCTGTTGAGTCGATCAAGGGATTCGCTTTGGTTTGTTGGCTCAGAAGAAGAAGTCGAATGGCTGAAATGGGAGTATAAACAGAACCCGCAGATTTCTTTATGTTTTGTAAGCAAAGAACAGTTCCTTGACCGAGATATGGAACAGGAACGTGTCTATTTAGTCCCCTTTTGGGAGAAGGAACTGTATAGTGATCCGATAATACAGGCATCTATTTATTATGTTATGCCATCCATTATTTCGCTCTTGCCAGTTCTACGTCTTGTGACTTCCCTGGTTCACTTTGCAGATGAAGTTACAAGAGAACGATTTCAAGTCGAAGCGATTGTCAATTCTGCTCATGACGGTGTAATTGCCGTTGATCGGGAGGGGAGCATTACGGTCGTCAATCAACATGCCAAAACAATTCTGGGTCTTCAGGAAGACGTTAAAGGCCGTAAAATTACGGAGTTTATCCCTCAATCAGATATGATGCGCGTTCTGCAAACAGGAAAAATTGAAACAGGGGACATTGCAACTGTAATGGACCGCCAAATTGTCATTAACCGTTTTCCGGTCATTGTTATGAACCATGTTGTTGGTGCCGTCTCTAACTTTAAAGTTATTACAGATATTCAAAAAATGGAATTGAAGCTGCGGAAGATGTTACATCAAAACGGCTTAGAAGCAAAATATATGCTTAAAGACATTGTTGGAGAATCATCACTAATTGTAGCAGCGAAAGAACTCGCAAGCCGATTTGCAGAGACCGAAGCCTCTGTTTTGATTACCGGTGAGTCAGGAACGGGAAAAGAGCTTTTTGCGCAAGGTATTCATTTGGCCAATCAG
This sequence comes from Aneurinibacillus tyrosinisolvens, assembly GCF_001015055.1. Lineage (GTDB taxonomy): Bacteria > Bacillota > Bacilli > Aneurinibacillales > Aneurinibacillaceae > Aneurinibacillus_A > Aneurinibacillus_A tyrosinisolvens. Next base: position 21,912 of record NZ_BBWZ01000042.1, read on the forward strand.
CGGGCGTTAGGTCCCTTTCTCGCTGTTAATTGTGCCGCACTTCCGGAAAGCCTGCTGGAAAGCGAATTGTTTGGTTACGAAGAAGGTGCTTTTACGGGTGCTCGCAAGGGCGGAAAAACAGGGTTATTTGAACTGGCCCACGGCGGGACTTTGTTTCTTGATGAAATTGGCGAAATGCCGCTCCGAATACAGTCTCTTTTATTGCGGGTTCTTCAAGAAAAAACGGTGCGGCGTGTCGGAGGGGAACGGATTATCCCTGTCGATGTCCGAATCATTGCGGCCACAAATCGTGATTTGGAAGAGGAAATAGACGCAAAGCAATTTAGAGTAGATTTATATTATCGATTAAATGTGCTGACACTTGAATTGCCTCCCCTTCGTCAAAGGTTGGCGGATATTCCCGCAGTTGTTGAATCGGTTGTTCAACAATTAAATGAAAAACGAAAAACCAAAATCATAAAGATTGACGAGGAGCTGTACGAAATATTCACTGGGTATAATTGGCCCGGAAATATCCGGGAGTTGAGAAATGTAGTTGAACGAATGGTCGTACTGGAACAGGGGCAGACTTTGTCAGTTAAAGGAGCCGCATTTTTCTCCCAAAAAATCAAAGAAAACAAGAGTAAAATAGAAAATCTCTCTTTAAGCATTAAAGATAAGGAAAGGGAAGCGATTGTTACTGCATTAACTAAATATGCTAACAACAAAACATTGGCTGCAAAATCACTCGGTGTAGATCGATCGACGCTATGGAGAAAGATTAAGGAATACAACCTATAACGTTGAATATTTCAACATCATGTTGGAATTTAAAACGATTTTCTCTTATTTTTTCTGACTAAATATTCTGTTTTATCTGAAATAAAAGAAGCTTGAAACGGTGCCTGATTTGGCATCGTTTTTGCTTTTAATAGCAGTAAATACAATTTAAAGAAAAAGAGGTGAACAGGTTGAAGCACTACTCAATAGCCGTTATTCCCGGTGATGGCATCGGACCGGAGGTGATGGAAGAGGGGCTTAAAGTTTTAAAAGCGGTTGAAGTTGAATATGGGGGACTGCATTTTGCCTGTGACTTTTTTGCCTGGAATTGCGAGTATTATTTGCGGAATGGCAGGATGATGCCTGCAAACGGTTTAGAAATTTTGAAAGGCTATGATGCAATTTTATTTGGGGCCGTGGGTGCACCTTCTGTACCGGATCACATATCTGTATGGGAGCTTATTCTGCCAATCCGCCGAAGTTTCCAGCAGTATGTGAATTTACGTCCGATAAAGCTCCTTCGCGGGCTGGAGAGTCCGTTGCGTTATAAGTCCCATGAACATCTTGATTTTGTTGTGGTTCGGGAAAACACCGAGGGAGAGTACTCCAATATAGGGGGGCGCATGCATGAAGGAACTCCTTATGAAATAGCCGTACAAAACAATGTTTTTACCCGGTATGGTACTGAAAGGATCCTAAAATATGCCTTTTCGCTGGCAGAGAAAAGACCTAAGAAGAAGTTAACAGTTGCAACAAAGTCGAATGCAATCAATTATTCCATGACATTCTGGGATGAAATCGTGAAAGAAATTGGAAGTCAGCACCCGCACATCGAAACACATCTCTACCATATAGATGCTCTCGCCGCTTATTTTGTCTCCAGACCTGAGAGCCTGGATGTCGTCGCAGGGAGCAATTTGTTTGGGGACATTTTAACCGATTTAGGGGCTGCAGTTGTTGGTGGATTGGGTTTAGCTCCTTCAGGTAACATCAATCCGGAGCGCAAGTATCCTTCTATGTTTGAAGCCATTCACGGATCAGCCCCGGATATCGCGGGGAAAGGGATTGCCAATCCAATCGCGCAAATTTGGAGCATCAGCCTTATGATGGATCATCTTGGGTTGCCTGAGGTAGGGAAACTGATTCTCGATTCAATTGAAGAAGTTCTAATCGAGGGGGAAATCAGAACCTCGGACCTTGGTGGAACAGCTAAAACAACGGAGATGGGCGATGCCATTGTTTCACAAATTCATCAATTAAGTATACGGAGGAGATGAATATATGACACAGGATTTATTACAAGGAAAAACGGCGATTGTAACAGGAGCAGGTTCAGGGATGGGCAAAGCCATAGCCCAATTGTTTACACAGCAAGGAGCCAATGTTGTCTTCGCGGACTTGAATCTTGCAGCTGCACAGGCGGCAGTGGATTCTTACCAGCCTGAACAGGCCAACGCTGTTCAAGTAAACGTTTCAATTGATTCGCAGGTTGAAACTCTGATTCAAGATACACTGAAAACATTTGATCAACTTGACATCGTAGTCAATTGTGCGGGTGTTCCCCAAGTATTCACACCGATTGAGGAGTTAAGTTTGGAACAATGGAATCAGATTATGGACGTAAATTTGAAGTCTATTTTTTTGACGTCAAAGTATGCTGTTCCTGTCATGAAAAAGCAGCAAAGAGGAGCCATTGTAAATATAGCTTCTATAGCGGGGGTTAGAGCCCGCCCGGGGTTGAACGCCTATTGTGCTTCTAAAGGAGCAGCTATCATGCTGACAAAGGCGCTTGCCCTTGAACTGGCTCCATATAAAATCCGGGTTAACGCTATAAACCCGGGACCCGCCGAGACGCCAATGCTTGGACAATTTCTAAAAGGGGACGGAGCGCAAAAGGAAGACGATAAGAAAAAAATCTTTTTAGACAGCGTCCCATTAGGATCTTTAATACAACCCGACGATATTGCCCAGGCTGCGCTTTACCTGGCCTCTGATTTAGCGAAAATCGTAACCGGTGAAATATTGAATGTTGATGGCGGACGGGGGATTTAAAATTTATGGAGCAATATAGATTGTTCATTGGAAGATGTTGATCTTGCCGTAGCCGCTGCAAAAAAAGCTTTTGAACAGTCCGCCTGGAGCAGTATACTGCCCGCTGAACGGGGCAGAATGCTCCTGAAAATGGCAGGACTTATTCGTGAGCGAAAAGATAAGCTGGCTGAATTGGAAACTTTGGATAACGGGAAACCTTTGAATCAAGCTTATGCCGATGTTGAAGTAGCCGCAAGATATAGCGTCAAACCTGTTCCGCAGGATCGAGGCTAGTGGTCGAAAAATCGATTCATGATAATTTCGTCAGCAGAGTGGTTGAGAAAATGGAGTAGTTAACCGTTGGACCAGGACTGTCCAATCCGGATATTGGACCAATTGTTTCGAAAAAACAGTTGGATAGAGTGCTGGGCTATATGGATGTGGCTAAAAAAGAAGGATTGCGTATTTTAACAGGTGGCGAATAGAGTGAATAACGACTTTTTGAATAAAAATGGGAAGGATTGAAAGTATGAAGAACTCTGGAGTAGATTCTCGCTATCGTTCGACCATTCTCCTGCTAATGTTTTTAGGTGCAGCCATCAATTATATGGACCGTGCCAATATTGGTATCGCAGCTCCGCTAATCGCCAAGCATTTTCAATTTAATGACGCTCAAATGGGAATTATTCTATCTTGTGTATTGTGGACCTATACGATCGCCCAGATTCCCATGGGAATTTTGATTGACAAGTTTGGTACACGGGTTGCCATTTTTGTAGGTGTTTTGGTATGGTCCATCATGACAGGGTTAACTGGAATGGCCACTGGATTTATGAGTCTTCTACTCTGTCGAATGTTGATGGGGTTAGGAGAAGCCCCTACTTTTCCAGGTTTTGGCCGTGTTGTTGCTCAATGGTTTCCGGCTAGCGAAAGAGGAAAGGCCAATGCCTCCTTTATTTCTGCGGTAATGTTCGGATCGGCCTTCACTCCTCCTTTGGTTACATTTGTCATGATAAACTATGGCTGGTCCAGTGCATTTTTCGTAACAGGCTTAATCAGCATAATTTGGGCTTTCTTCTGGTGGAAATATTTTAGAAATCGTCCCGCAGAATCACCCTATGTCTCCCAACAAGAGATTTCGGTTATAGGCGACACGGATGAAAAATACGCACCCGTCAAAATTCCATGGTATAGCTTATTAAAGTACCGTAATGTATGGGCTTTAATGATTGGCTTGTTTGCAATCGATTATGTTTTATATATCTTTGTTTCCTGGCTTCCGACATTCCTGGTCAAATCTAAACATCTAACACTTTCAAAAACAGGATTCGTTGCCATGATTCCGTACATTGTTGCCTTCGTGTTAACCTGGGTTTTTGGATTGTTGTCGGATCACCTCGTGCGTAAAGGCTGGTCTGCTACGAAAGCATGCCGCACATTGGCAGTCATTGGGATGATCATTTCTATGTCCATTCTATTGGCTGTTCAAGTTGAGAGCATCTCTTGGGTCATTTTGTTTTTAAGTCTTGCTCTGGGCGGAGTAATGGCAGCGAATGGTGTCATCTGGGCATTGCCAGCGGCCATCTCCAAACCAAATTATGTAGGAAGAATCGGAGCACTCCAAAATTTTGCAGGTAATATCGGGGGTACATTGGCTCCACTTATTACAGGGTTTATATTGCAGTCTACAGGCTCATTTGTTATTCCTCTTTCCATTGGAGGAGGCCTGGCACTGGTAGCTATCCTGTCTTATCTCTTCTTGATGAAGGAGCAACCCGTACTAATCGGTGACCATAGTGAATCTAACGGTGCAGGTAACCCCATTGATGTAAATCACTCCATATAAAGGTGTTGATTAAAATGGCCGTATTGGAAAGTGGATTTGATTTTGAAAGTCCAATCATGTACAAGGTTCAACAATCTTTTGATAATAGGATGCTGGATAAGACTCAAATTGAACATGTTCTTAGAGAACAATTTCACAACGAAGCAATTAAAAATTTAATAAAACCTAACATGAAAATTGCTGTGGCTGTTGGCAGCAGAGGAATAAGGCATATATCCTTTATCGTTCGCACAGTGATCGACTTGTTTAGAGAATTGGGGGCCGAACCGTTTATTGTTCCTGCAATGGCTAGCCATGGAGGAGGAGAAGCGGAGGGGCAGCGGAGTGTTCTGGCGAACTATGGTATTACCGAGGAAACAATGGGTGTTCCTATCAATCCTTCGATGGAAACAGTAGAATTAGGTAACGCCGATGGAGTACCTATCCATTTTAGTAAAGTCGCTTTAGAAAGCGATTTCATTGTTCCGGTTTGCCGGATTAAACCACATACCGATTTTAAAGGACCTATTGAAAGCGGTGTCTTTAAAATGCTTTGCATTGGTTTAGGAAAACATAAAGGCGCCTCCACAATCCATAGTGCCGGATTTGCTGCTTTTCCAACGCTTATACCGGCAGCTGGACAGTATGTCCTTGATCACGCGCCCGTGGGTCTTGCGGTTTGTGTAGTGGAGAATAGTTACGATGAGGTAGAGAATGTTTACGTGATTCCTAAAGAACGGATTCCTGCTGAAGAACCCGTATTACTTGAGAAGGCGAAACGTTTATTGCCAAGAATTAACGTGGATCCAATCGATTTATTGATTATCGATCAACTAGGTAAAGATATTAGCGGAGAAGGAATGGATCCTAATGTGACGGGAAGATCCCCTGTACCTGGCGTGCTCTTTGAGGGGACTTCTACGATTCACCGAATTGCTGTTTTAGACTTAACAGAAGAAACCCATGGAAATGCCACTGGAATCGGGATGGCTGATTTAACAACGATAAGGTGTTTCGAAAAAGTAGATTTACAAGTAACTTATGCTAACGTACTAACAGCAGGATTGTTTCAAAGTGCAAAAATTCCTGTCATGCTGGAAAATGACCGTCAGGTTTTGGCAGTTGGACTAAAGGCTGCAACACAAGTTCCTTCTAGCAGGGCTCGAGTTGTCCACATAAGGGATACTCTTCACCTTTCGGAATTCTGGGTTTCGGAAATTATAGCAAAAGAACTCGATAACAATCCTCAGTTTACTGTAAGCGATGATAGGCGACCCTTTGCATTTGATTCTGAAGGGAATCTTATCCGGTGATTCTATAAAGTTTAAGCGGCAGGATAGCTGCAGTGCAACAAAAATACCCACCAGCTAAGCAGGTGGGTTCTTTCCGATCCCTGTAAAAAAAGTTTTTCATTTACAATAAACTTTCTAAAATGTATTGTAATATGACGAATTATTTTGAATAATAGATAAAAGAACAAAAATATTAATATATCAGATTTCAGATACAAATATATGAGACCAAATACTAGAAGAAAAAGGAGGGATATCATGCATTTTAAATTTAAACTACCGGATATTGGAGAAGGATTGCATGAAGCTGAGATTGTCCGCTGGCTTGTCAAACCAGGAGATAGGATTGAGGCCGACCAGGTTGTCGCAGAAATTCAAACCGATAAAGCCGTTGTGGAAATTCCTTCCCCAGTCGGCGGGAAAATCGGTTCACTTGCCGGAGATGAGGGAAGTGTCGTTCATGTTGGAGAAGTGCTAATTACTGTAGAGGAAGAAAAGGAAATGGAGCCTGCACCTGCCCTTCCAGAAGCCCGCCCGGAACAAAAGAAAAAGAAACGTGCATTGGCCGCACCCACCGTCCGCAAACTAGCCAGAGAGCTTGGAATCGATATCGAGCAGGTAACGGGAACAGGGCCGGGTGGACGAGTTATGGAAACAGATATCCGTATATTTATCCAACCTGTTTCTAACGAGAATTCTAATAGGGAATCACATTCTGACCCCGTCTTACATACTGTAGAAAGCGCAAACCTGGAGGAAGAAATTCCGTTTCAAGGATTACGAAAGCGAATCAGTGAAAAGATGGTGCAGTCTGTTTATACAGCACCACAAGCGACTGGAATGGATGAGATTGATGTCACCCAATTGGTAGAATTAAAGGAAAGCCTCTTGCCGTATGCTGAAGCGTATGGCTGCAAGCTTACATATCTTCCGTTTATTATTAAAGCGGTTACAAAAACGTTGAAAGAGCAACCGTACTTTAATGCTTCACTAAAGCCGGAAAGCGGAAAAATTATCCTTAAAAAATACTATAACATCGGAATTGCAACGGCTACGAAAGACGGCCTCATTGTACCGGTCATTAAAAATGCTGATCAAAAATCGATACTGGAGATCGCACTTGAACTAGAGCAGCTAGTAGAAAAAGTACGGCAGCGGAGAGTCGATGCGGCAGATTTACAGGGAGGAACCTTTACGATTAGCAGTACCGGTAAGAAGGGAGGCTGGTTCGCCACACCTATTATCAATTATCCGGAAGTAGCTATTCTGGGCGTGCATGCGATTAAAGAACGGCCGGCCGTTATCAACCATCAGATTGCGATACGGAGCATGATGGGTATGTCCCTGACATTTGACCATCGAGTCATTGATGGAGAACATGCCGGAAAATTTATGGAGTCTTTCTCCCATATTCTTGAAAACCCGCAGGCCTTGTATTTGGAGGTGAGATAGATGGTTGTCGGGGATTTCATTGCCGAAACGGGTGTTCTTGTCATTGGCGGAGGCCCGGGAGGATATACGGCCGCCATCCGGGCAGCACAACTCGGACAAGAAGTAACACTCGTAGAGAAAAAAGCGTTGGGAGGAATTTGCCTCAATGAGGGTTGTATTCCGTCCAAGGCGTTGATTTCAGCGGCGGAAGACTATCATAAATTAAGCAAAATGGCAGCGCGAGGTATCGAAGTAGAACATGCAACCCTTAATTTCTCTAAATTTCAGGAATGGAAGAATAAACAGGTCATCTCCAGGCTTTCTGGCGGGATCGCCGCCCTCTGCAAAAGCAACAACGTGAATATCATGGAAGGAGAAGCCTATTTTACGGATAAAAATGAGGTTCGTGTTATCTCCGACTATGCATCCCAACGTATTCGCTTTGGGCACTGTATCATTGCTACGGGTTCCCGTCCGATTGAGATTTCTACTCTTCCTTTTGGTGGTAGGATCCTCTCTTCAACAGAAGCATTATCACTTGATGAAATTCCAGGAAGCATGATTGTAGTAGGTGGCGGCTATATCGGCATCGAACTGGGAACGGCATTTGCCAAATTCGGAACAAAGGTGACGATAATCGAAGCGACTTCTAACATTTTGCCTGGTTTTGATATCGAAATGTCGCGCATCTTGAAGAAAAATTTAAAAAAACTGGGCGTACATATTCATACCGGGGCTACTGTCATTCGAAATGAAGCAGCTGAGCACAATGTAACGATCACCGCTCGCATGGAAGAACAGGAGGAAATGTTTCAGGCAGATTATTGTCTCGTAACGGTAGGACGCCGCCCGAATACAGAACACCTGGGGCTTAAGGAGATTGGAATTAAGGTCGATGAAAAGGGCCTAATCCAAATTAATGAGCAATGCCGGACCACTGTTCCACACATTTTTGCGATTGGGGATGCAGTTCCTGGTCCAGCTCTGGCCCATAAAGCTTCCTATGAAGGAAAGGTAGCAGCAGAAGCCATTGCGAATGTACATAGTGTCATTGATTATGTGGGACTGCCAGCTGTCGTCTTTTCCGATCCGGAAATTGCAACCGTTGGATTGAACGAGGTTCAGGCTAAGGAGCAAGGATATCAGGTGAAAGTCGGCAAATTCCCGTTTTCGGCAAACGGGCGAGCCCTAACCAGTGATGAAACAGAAGGTTTTACCAAAATTGTGGCTGATGAAGATGAACGAGTACTCGGGGTCCAAATCATCGGCTCCCAGGCTTCCAATATGATTAGCGGCGCCGTCCTGGCTATGGAGATGGGGGCGAAAGTAGAAGATATTTCTCTCACTATTTATCCTCATCCAACCCTAGCAGAAGGTATTCTCGAGGCATCAGAGATTCTACTGAAAAAAGCGATTCATATGGTGAATTCATAACCTCAAAGGAGAGAAAATACGATGTTAAAATCCGAGATGATGAAAATGGACTCCTATCAAATTCTCCACCCCAATGGCGACGTCGATGAATCCCGCCTCTCCGAAATGGATGTAAACAATGGCTTGCTTCTATCGATGTATGAATGGATGCTGAAAACCAGAATCCTTGATGCCCGGCTGCTTAAAATGCAGCGGCAGGGAAGGATCGGAACGTATGCTCCATTTAGCGGACAGGAAGCCGCCCAGGTCGGCAGCGCGTTAGCCCTGCAAAAACTGGACTGGATTTTCCCTACCTATCGAGAGATTGCCGCCTGTATGGTACACGGGCTTTCGATTGAACAGGCGATTCTCTATTTCAAAGGACACCTTCATGGCGGAAGGACACCTGATAATCTGAACATATTTCCCATTCAAATTATCATTGCGGGTCAGATTCCCCAGGCTGCGGGCTGTGCCTGGGCATCAAAACTGAAAGGGGAAAACAATATTTCAGTTAGTTATTTCGGGGACGGAGCCACTTCAGAGGGCGATTTCCATGAAGGGCTGAATTTTGCCGCTGTTTACCAGCTCCCTGTCCTCTTTTTCTGCCAGAACAACCATTGGGCCATCAGCCTTCCGCTTCATAAACAAATGGCGAGTGAATCGATCGCCCAAAAAGCGGTGGCTTACGGTATGAAAGGAGTGCAGGTAGACGGAAATGATGTGCTTGCCGTATATCAAGTCACAAGGGAGGCAGCAGAACGGGCCCGGAACGGACAAGGCCCTACCTTAATTGAAGCGGTGACGTACCGACAAGGGCCGCATACAACGGCAGATGATCCAACGAAATACCGTAATGCGGAAGAAGTAAGCACCTGGACAAATGAAAAAGATCCGATTGTTCGCTTCGAAGCTTTTCTGCTTAAGCGAGGATTAATTTCAGAAGCTGATAGAGGAGCTTTAACAGCAAAATTGGAGACAGAAGTTGCAGAGGCTATTTCTGAAGCAGAGATGATTCAACCTTCATCCGTCTATGATGCCTTTGATCATGTATACGATTCGCCTCATAAGCTGCTGCAGGAGCAAAAAGAAGAAATTATACAGCGGAGGCAAGGAAAAGGAGAGAGCGACAATGGCTAATCTGACGATGGTGGAAGCAATTCGAGAAGCAATGGCACAGGAAATGGAGAGAGAAGGACGTGTAATTATTCTCGGGGAAGATGTCGGCGTTAACGGAGGGGTGTTCCGGGCCACAGAAGGGCTGCAGGATCGCTTTGGAGAAAACCGGGTGTTTGACACACCATTAGCGGAGTCAGGGATCATAGGGACCGCAGTAGGGCTTGCGGTGAACGGGATGCGCCCGATTGCCGAAATTCAGTTCCTTGGGTTTATTTACGAAACGATGGATCAGGTGTGCGCCCAGGCCGCACGGGTTCGTTTCCGCTCGGCCGGAAGGTTTACCGTCCCCCTTGTTATTCGCAGTCCGTTTGGCGGCGGCGTGCGTACACCTGAGCTTCATTCGGACAGCCTGGAAGCCCTTTTTCTTCATACACCAGGCCTGAAAGTCGTAATGCCGTCCAATCCTTATGATGCAAAGGGACTGCTCATTTCAGCCATTCGGGATGAGAATCCGGTTTTGTTTATCGAGCCGATGAAGTTATACCGGGCTTTCCGGGAAGAAGTGCCGGAAGAACCCTATACGATTCCGTTGGGCAAAGCGAAGGTAGTAAAAGAAGGGCAGGATGCAACGGTTGTTACGTATGGGCCTACGGTTCCTCTCGTAACAAAAATTGCCCAGGAATACCAGGCCAAAGGCATCGATATCGAAGTCATTGATTTACGCACCATCCAACCCCTTGATTTCGATACGATTATTGAATCAGTAGAGAAAACCGGACGGTTAATGATTGTTCATGAAGCTGTAAAAACAGGAGGGGTAGGCGGAGAAATTGCGGCCATCATAAGTGAGCGCGCTTTATTCTCCTTATGTGCGCCAATTTTGCGAATTACCGGATATGATACACCGTATCCTGTGCCTTCTATCGAAGACGATTGGCTGCCTAATGCGCAGCGGATTCAGGAAGGTCTGGAAAAAATGATGTCCTATTAAACTAGAAAAGGAATGATGCAAATGAATATATACGAAGAATTATTAGAGATGATTGGTGACCCGCAGCGTGTTTCCATCAATGAATCCGTATTGGAACAACATAGCAAGGGCATCACATACCATACCGGCACCTTACCTGATGTTGTTGTTTTTCCTGTTAATAAAACAGAAGTGGTGCAGATTGTAAATTTTGCTGCCACACATAAAATACCGATTGTTCCTTTTGGCGTAGGCAGCAGCCTGGAAGGACATATTGTCCCGCAATACGGCGGCATAACGATTAGTTTTTCACTCATGAATCAAATCCTGGATGTTTCCCCACAAGATTTTTCAGTCACTGTTCAACCAGGTGTGACACGTGAGCAATTAAATAAACACATAAAAAGACATGGTCTATTTTTTCCGATTGATCCCGGGGCAGATGCTACGATTGGCGGGATGACAGCAACGAATGCAAGCGGCACGAATGCGGTAAAATACGGCGTTATGAGAAACCAAATTTTAAAACTGGAAGTAGTTCTTGCGGATGGAAGAATCATTCAGACTGGAAGCTCGGCTATAAAAACTTCTGCTGGCTATTCTTTAAAGGATTTGTTTATCGGTTCAGAAGGAACGCTTGGTATCATTACGGAAATTAAGCTTCGTCTCCGTGGAATTCCTGAAGCCATCATTGCTGCAAGAGCCACTTTTCAGTCTCTAGAAGATGCGGGAAGGGCCGCCGTTCATATTCTTTCTGCCGGCATCGACATCGGTAAAATTGAACTTGTTGATTCATTGACTATTAAGGCAGTCAATGAATATATGAAAACATCATACGAAGAAGCTCCAACGTTGTTTTTAGAATGCAGTGGAACGGAAAATGAAGTAGAGTACCAGCTTGAAATGATTAAAGAATGTATTGCTTCTTCTAATTCTCGGTCTTTCCAAACGGAGAAGGATTCTAAAAAACGAGCTCAGCTTTGGGAGGCCAGGCACAAGGCAGGACTAGCCGTTATTGCCGCTTATCCGGGGGAACTGCTTATGGCTACTGATGTATGTGTCCCTATTTCTAAACTTCCTGAAGCCATCCATAAAGCAAGAGAAATAGTAAACGAGCACAATATACAGGCAGCTATTTTTGGCCATATCGGGGATGGGAATTTTCACGTAACACTTACTGTGGATCCTAACAACCCTGATAGCTTGAGACGGGCTGAAACTGTGAACGAAAAGCTGGTCCATTACGCTTTGGAACAAGGCGGGACTTGTACAGGCGAGCATGGAATTGGAATGGGGAAAACCAAGTATTTACGCTTAGAGCATGGAGAAGCCGTCGATGTTATGGAAGATATAAAGCAGCTTTTTGATCCCCATTTTATTCTGAATCCTGGAAAAATAGTGAATCATAAAACGCATAATAAATCAGAATCTACGAGTACAGTTTAAAGTTCATAAAGCGTTTATTATAGGGGGGATTAATGATGGAAACATCCTATAAAACAGTGGTCATGAAGCCTGTTGATCACGTGGCTGTCGCCTTAATAGATATCCCGGCGGGTGCAAAAGTAAAAGTAACCAACGGGGATCATACCATCGAAATTGAATTGAAAGATTCGATCCGATTTGGCCATAAATTTGCAATCAAACCAATAGAAGAAGGCGAAGATATTTTGAAATACGGAGAAGTTATTGGGATGGCTGTCCGCTCGATTACAGTGGGTGAGCATGTTCACGTTCACAACCTGGAAGGAAAAAGAGGAAGGGGAGATAAAATTAGTGTTAAATAACGAGAACAAACCCGTATTCTGGGGGTACAGACGCCCGGACGGCAGAGTTGGCGTACGGAATCACGTACTCATTCTGCCGACCATAACCTGTGCAACACAGGCCGCGCATCAGATTACACAACTGGTACAAGGAACGGTCAGTTTTATCCATCAGCATGGGTGCGGCCAGGTAGGGGTGGACTATGAGCAAACCTTCCAGACATATGTGGGGATGGGATGCAATCCGAATGTATACGGTGTTGTCGTACTGGGGCTTGGCTGCGAAACACACCAGGCCAGAAGTGTGGCTGGGGAAATTGCGAAAAGCGGGAAACCTGTAGAGGTTATCTCTATTCAGGATCATGGCGGAACACTTATGGTGATCGCCCAGGGAGCAAAAGCTGCGGCCAAGATGGTACAAGACGCCTCCTCAATTCTCCGCGAGCCATGCGACTTCAGTGAACTCATTATTGGCACAGAATGTGGAGGTTCAGACGCATGTTCGGGTTTATCTGCTAACCCAGCGGTGGGAGTTGTAAGCGATCTCATTGTAGACGCCGGTGGTACTGCCATTCTTGCCGAAACAACAGAATTAATTGGCGCAGAGCATCTCCTGGCCCAGCGTGCCGCAAACGAGAAAGTTGCACAACGTGTCTACGAAGTGATTGGTCAAATGTAGAGCCGGGCGATGATGATGGGGGTTGATATTCGTACTGGAAATCCGAGTCCCGGAAATATCGAGGGCGGCCTCAGCTCACTGGAGGAGAAGTCACTCGGTGCGGCCAACAAATCTGGCAGTCGTCCGCTCCAAGAACTTATCGATTATGCACAGCCACCCACCCAAAAAGGGCTGGTTTGGATGGATACGCCAGGTCATGACATTGAGCAGTTGACCGGCATGGTTGCAGGAGGAGCTCAGGTTGTTTTATTTACGAGTGGCCGCGGCACGCCAACGGGTTCTCCAATAGCCCCAGTCATTAAGATCTCTACGAATACGCCAATGTTTGAAAAAATGGGAGATAACATGGACCTTAACGCCGGAACGATTATTGAGGGCATTGAATCCATTCAATCTGTAGGTGAAAGAATCTTTGCTGAAATTGGACAAGTAAGCTCAGGCAAGCTGACAAAATCAGAGATTTTAAAACAGCACGATTTTGGTATTTGGCGTATTGGTCCAACCTTCTAAAAACATGCGGAACAGCAGTTGTAAATTAGGTAATGAATTGTAACCATTATTGTCAGAATAGTAAAAACATTCATGATAGACAACTAATCTAGTCAGCCAATAAAACGATAGGTTTCTAGGTTTAGTTGAATATAAACAAAAAAAGAGGAGGGTTATATTATGAAAAAGTGGGTTAAGAATTTAGCTATCAGTTTTGTTGTACCCAGCATGCTTCTTCTTGGTGGCTGTGGGGGAGGGAGCGGTGAAAAGAGTACAGCAGCATCACCAACTCAGGCTGCCCCAAGCGGCAGCAAAGAACGTACTCTGAAAATGGGCATTAGTATTGGTAAGGACCATCCGTTAGGACAAGGGATTGATAAGTTTGCGGACATTGTCAAACAAAAGAGCGACGGAAAGATAAAAGTACAGAACTACTATGATTCTACTCTAGGCGATGAAAAGAAGATGGCGGAAGCAGTAAAAGCCGGATTGCAAGATATGACCGTTATAACGACCGCTCCGTTAACTGGAACAGTGAAAGAATTCGGTGTGTTCGATTTCCCTTTTACATTTAATAATGAAAAAGAAGTAGATACTGTCCTTCAGGGAGCATTTGGCAAAAAAATGTTAGAGACACTGCCGCCGCATAATTTGGTGGGTCTTAGTTTTTGGGAAAATGGATTCCGTAATGTAACGAGCGCCAAACATCCTATTACATCGGTAGACGATTTCAAAGGGATGAAGATTCGTACAATGCAAAACCCAATTCATTTGGAAGTTTTTAAGACCTTCGGTGCAAACCCAACACCAATGGCGATTAGTGAAGTTTTCACTGCTTTAGAAAGCAAAGCCATTGATGGCCAAGAAAACCCAGTACAAATTATCGAAAATCTTAAGATGAATGAAGTACAGAAGTATTTAAGCTTAACCAAGCACGTATACGCGCCGTTCATTTTCCTTGTTAATAAGAAACTTTGGAATGAGCTATCCGATGATGAGAAAAAAATCATGCAAGAAGCCGCTGATGAGGCTGGTAAATTCCAGCGTGAAACGATTAGAGCCAGCACAAAGGAAACAATTGAAAAGTTAAAGGCTGACGGTATGCAAGTTAATGAATTATCACCAGAGGCAACAGCCAAAATGCAAGAACTGGCAAAGCCTTTGATGGGTCAATTCTCCAAGCAAATCGGAGAGGATTTAGTGAAAGAGTTTTTTGATGAAGTAAGTAAAGCTCGTCAATAGTTTATGGATAGTTCCCCTGGTCAGTCGATCAGGGGATCTTGAAATTCTCAAAGAAAACCGAAAATCAGGAGGGATATTTTGTGAAGATAACGAAAATCGAAACCATTCGAATCGAGGAATTTCCGAATTTGTGCTATGTTAGATTGCATACTGATGAAGGAATTATCGGATTAGGGGAAACCTATTTTGCGGCTGAGGCGGTAGAAGCGTGGATTCATGAAATGGGTGCCGCCGTTCTTTTAGGTAAGGATCCGTTAACTATTGAACGGCACTGGGGGAATCTTGTAGGTTTTGTAGGTGCCCGCAGTACAGGAATTGAAAATAGGGGGCGCTCGGCGTTGGATATCGCTTTATGGGACATCTTTGGCCAAGTAACTAATCAACCTATTTATCAACTCCTTGGCGGGGCTTCCCGTGGCTGTATCCGGGCTTATAATACATGTGCAGGATACCAGTATACACAAAAACGGCCAAGACACGGAAATTTACCTGTTGATAATTGGGGAAAAGGAGAGCTGAAAGGGCCCTATGAAGATCTTGAGGCATTTTTATATCGTGCGGATGAATTGGCAGAAAGCCTTGTCTCAGAAGGTTTTATGGGAATGAAAATATGGCCTTTCGATCCGTTTGCGGAAGCTTCAAATGGAAGATATATCTCAAATGAAGATTTGAAAAAAGCCCTAATTCCTTTTGAAAAGATAAGAAAACAGGTTGGTAATAAAATTGAAATCATGGTTGAATTGCACTCTCTATGGGATTTGCGTACAGCAAAACAAATTGCTCACGCATTAGAGGATTTCCAACCGTTCTGGTACGAAGATCCAATAAAGATGGACAATCTGGATGCTTTAAAAGAATTTGCTCGATCGACTCGAATTCCAACCGCTGCCAGTGAAACTCTTGGAACACGCTGGGCATTTCGGGAAGTAATGGAGAAACAGGCAGCCGGTGTCATCATTTTTGATCCAACGTGGACGGGGGGAATTTCAGAATCAAAGAAAATTATTTCCATGGCGGAGGCTTATCAATTGCCGATTGCAACACATGACTGTGTGGGACCGGTTTCTTTTGCGGTAGATGTTCATTTATCTATTAATGCTCCAAACGTCCTGGTTCAGGAAGTAGTAAGAGCATTTTATACAGATTGGTATAGAGAATTGGTAACCGAAGTTCCTTTGGTTAAAGACGGATATGTTTATCCATTAAATGGACCGGGTCTTGGAACTATGTTGCGTCCTGAAGTATTTAAACGTTCCGATCTTCAACGGAGGGAATCGCAATTAGATTAGTTAGAGAGTTAAATTGTTCGCTTTGTTTACATAACGTTATTGTTTAGTCTGTTTAAACTTACAATTAATAGTAAGTTGTCGAATGGTTTAAAACTGGATCGGTAAAAACTCAGCAAAGAGTTGCTAGTGAGACTAGTAAGTATGAATCCAAACCTTCCGATGATATATTTAGGAAAAGTGCAATGATAGAACGGATTTAAAAAGAATAAAGTGAGCAATATAACATCGTTAACGTATACAATATCGT
This sequence comes from Aneurinibacillus tyrosinisolvens, assembly GCF_001015055.1. GTDB lineage: Bacteria > Bacillota > Bacilli > Aneurinibacillales > Aneurinibacillaceae > Aneurinibacillus_A > Aneurinibacillus_A tyrosinisolvens. The sequence goes on from NZ_BBWZ01000042.1 coordinate 38,464, forward strand.
AAATCAAATTATTGAGGCGCTGACTAAAGAATTAGATCTGGTTCGGCGCCTTTGTAGTTAATATAGGTTTAGCATTTTTATGAGACATATAAAATCCAATAAATATTTAGTAAAAAACTTCTAATTTCTCAAAAACAAGAAAAATCTCAGTTAATGAGATCTCAAACCATTGACGTCCGATAATATATATTATGTTAACTAAGAAAAAATCCAAACGTACCTATAAGTTATCTCCTCAAGTTCCGATAAGATTTATGATCAGGAACTTTTCTCCTCCAAGTTGACGATAATTATTAAGGTTGTTCTGATAACATTCATGGCCGTCCCAATAACTTTCAGGAACGTCTCATAATTTGCAGGTACGTCCTGATAATTCATTTTGCTGGAGGTCATTACAATTGAAATTTACACAAGCTGCCGATGATTATCTTATGTCCTTAGAGGTTGAAAAAAATTATTCAAAAAATACGCTCCGCGGGTATGCATTCAATTTAAAAAATTACGAAGATTTTCTACGGCACCAGAACCGTTCATTAGAACTTGATGATTTAACACCATCTACGAGCAGAAGATTTATTCAAGATCAAGTAATGAACCATGGAGCTAAACCCAAAACCATGCAACGCCGTATTTCTTGTTTAAAGTCATTCAACCAGTTCTGTTTAAAAGAAAATTATATAAAAACTGATTTTATGGCGGGCATTCAGGCTCCAAAAACGGAAAAAAAGCTACCTGTTTATATGACTTTACAAGAACTTCAAAAACTTTTTATTTTTCTAGAAAATAATGATTCTCGTTTATCAGCTCGAAATCATTTGTTATTTAAGCTGCTTGCTACAACGGGAATGAGGCGCCAAGAACTCGTTGACTTAAATTGGGAACAGGTTGATTTAAGTAATAATACCATTCGGATATATGGAAAAGGAAAAAAAGAACGTCTCCTCCCCCTCCATCCAATGGTTATCCCCTTATTCTGCCGATATCGTGAACAACTTTTAGAATACCAAGTCCATTCTTCAATCACCTGCAAGGTAAAGTCAGAGGGAGAGCCTTTGTCAGCAGTATGCATTGAACCTTCAAATGGTTTCAAGAAGAGCCAATATGGATTAAGTGTTAGAAACGTTCCATCGTCTCTCCGAGCTAAATGAAGCAGTTCACGAGATAACTCACGACCTGTACCATCCGCAACTATTACTTCGTGAATCTCAATATCTAACTTCTCACGTACTGGATATTGGACAGAATAACGTCCTAAAGCTGTCTGTTCTATTTCTTTTTCTGTCAATGATAACGCTAGGTTAAACAAAGGATGGTCATTATGAAGAAGCTCAATTTCATCAGTTTCTTTTTGTACCGAACCTGTAAAACGATATGAAGATTCACTTTTCAGCAAAATTCCCCTCGGTCATAATTACTAATAATTGAAAAGCTCTACCTATACTTTAGAGCTTCTCTAATTATTGGTTAAAAATCAACATTAAAATTTAAATGAGTAATTGGATTTCATTGAACTAACGGGCATCGTTAGCACAATACGGCTGTTACGGCAGTCGTTTTTTATTTGTTCAACTAGTGAGCAGGATAGTTGGGGAAGAATATATAAAACAAAGAAAATTGATACTTGGATTTTTTAGCATTATAAGCATATAATTGGGTATACAATTATTTACATTTGTGATTTGGAGTACCATTTCATTTTAGGAAGGGTGAAATCCTTGTCCTTTGATATTGAGAAGAAAGTTATACGCCATCTTTTTCAACTACTCTCCTTCGTATTGATTACTTTAACTTTTATGCCACAACTGCTGGTTGCAATCGGGGCGGTTGCATCAGTGTGTATCCTGGTGTCTGCCCTTTTCATTGTTCCTGTGTTCTTCATATGGACGATATCATCAGGCAAGGATTATAAGGGTAGAGATTAAAAAATTATTTATGTATAGAAATATTTATTT
>NZ_BBWZ01000043.1 GCF_001015055.1 Aneurinibacillus tyrosinisolvens
CGTTCTTCTACTTTCGCTCATGCAGTAAAAGGTTTTGAGCGTTGGCTTAATCAAGGCCGTTTCATCCAACATAAAGCGGTCCAATCCTGTCTAAAAACGATGGTCAACTGGCAACAGGAAATCCTTAATTATCACCGTCTTCGTTTTACCAATGCGACCGTGGAAGGTCGCAATAACAAAATTAAAGCCCTTCAGCGCCGCCACTACTTCACACGAAATCCTTTGTATTATAAACAACGGATTCTTCTTGAGTGTAATCAAGAACGTCTAGCTTATTAAATCATGTCAAGATCATTTCGTGGTGTAGAGCCCAAATTAAAATACTTTAATTTCGTTATAATGGGTGTCACGTTCAACAGGAATACGCCCTGCTCCTTGAATCAGCCAAATTAACTCTTCACGAGTAAGCCCAGATGGTGAAAGAGCACCAGCAGAATGACTGATTCTTATGCCATCTAGTTGATTGGCCGTATGATGCCAGCCAACTTTCTTTAAGCGTTCAAGTAGAAGTGGTGTATTCATTGTGATTCACCTCCCTCTAGTTGTTCATACACCTGAAGGGAATGCTGTTCCACTTCAAGGGCATCGGGCTGAGTGTGACGGGTCGCCAAACCGTTAGTTGTCACGTTCAGCCCTTTATAATGCTCTATTTGCGCATGGTAACGGAGCTGCCCGATAAGAAGTGGGTGTTTTGCAATGCATTCGAAGTCATCATAAATTTCAAGGTACTGATTTAATGTTTCCTTTACTTTTACTTTTTTCCCAACGTACCGGAAAGGTACAGAATACTGTTTACCCTGATAGGAAACAAAACGGTCTTTGCTAACTTCCCGCACTTCCCAACGCGTAATAGGAAAGAGAGGCTTCACTCCCCAATTCCCAGGGGAAATTCTAGAAGTATATAAGCTATTAGGGTACAGACCAGATGAAAAAGAACCGAACCGTATTCAATTTGATATAGAAGAAATTCTCAGTCCATTAAAAGGTAAGAAAATCGTTTATTGAACATCAAATCCTTGTACAATCACGGATGAAGAAAAATTAGTCTTTGCATAAAACAGGGCACCTTTATGGTGCTTTCTTTTTTTTGCTTATCTCTTTTAAAGTTGATTGTTGATTTTTTTATTAAGCTATCCTGAAAATATATCTTGCCCAAAATCTGAAAAAGGCAATACAAAAGTAGACCCAACCAAAAAGGTTTTTAAAAAAAGGCTGAGCCTTCTGAATACACTTTAATATGTAATTAAACCTGACTTAGAATTAGCTCCTTTCCTATATAGATATAGAAAATAGGCTAGGCTGGTGCAACAAACCTACTAAGATTAATCTATCCTGCGTGCTTCTCTTCAAGAGAGCGACAATTTGTGGTACACCTGGTCGTTGTATGTCAGTCTACCCTGCGGGCTCAAAGCACCATAGTCGAACGACCTTCCTTCGCCAGCCGTATTACAAGGATTGACAGGTGTAGAGGAAACTAGACAGGGTTAGTATATTTTCATTCATTTGATGGTGCCGTATGATGCGGCATGGGGGTCTACCCTGAAAATTAGTATTTTCATCTTTCTGATGGTGCCACATTTATGCGGCATGATGGTCTCCCATGTAGGAGCGAAGTTTTCTTACATCATCTGTGGTGCTGCGTCGCAGTTTTTTTTGTATAGCAATACTTAACTTAAACGTTTACTGTAAAAATATTGAAATAAAATTAGATAATTGTAAAAATATTCATTAATATCATGTAAAAACCTTATATTTAGGTTATTTTTAATGCGTTATTGTCAGAAAAAAATAAATATGTTGACATTAATGCGCTTTCATATTAATATTAATTACGTAAACGTTTACTATAATTCTAATAAACCACTAATAGAGGAGGATTTTAATAATGAAAGACAAAAAGAAATGGAGCGGTGTATTTCCAGCAGTTCTTATCCCTTTTAAAGATGATTATTCCATTGATGAAGAAGGATTTCGTGCGTTAGTTCGATGGGTGGCAAGTCATGAAGGAATTAACGGTATCGTTGTAAATGGGCATACCGGAGAAATCATGACCTTACTTCCAGAAGAACGTGCGGAGGCTGTACGGATTGCTGTTGATGAGCTAAAGGGTCGTATTCCTGTTATTTCGGGAGTATCTGCAGAGGGAAGTATCGAAGCCATTCAGCATGCTCAAGCCGTTGAAAAAGCGGGAGGAGAAGGAATTCTACTTATGCCTCCTCATTCATGGCTGCGATTTGGAATGCAGCCAGACTCAACAGTTGAATTTTTTAAAGATGTAGCAGAAGCCATTAATATTTCGATTGTTGTTCATCAGTATCCAGCATGGACAAAAGCATCCTATACAACGGATCAGCTGTTAAGAATGGCTAAAATTCCAAATGTTGTAGCCTTCAAACTCGGTGATAGAAGCATCGATAAATATGAAGTAAATGTTAGAGCGTTGAAAAAGAATGCTCCAGATGTAACGATTTTAACGTGTCATGATGAATATCTGCTGCCTACTTTAGTGCAAGGCATTGATGGCGCACTTGTCGGTTTTGGTTGTTTTGTGCCTGATTTAATTGCGGAACTAGTGGAAGCGGTTAAAAATCAAGACCTAGTTGCTGCTAACACCGTTTATGATCGCATTTATGAATTAAAGCAGGCTGTATATAAAATGGATGAACCATCTTCCACTTCTCATTTACGTATGAAAGAAGCCATGTATCAACGTGGATTGATTAGCAGCTCCCATGCTAGACGACCTGTTTTACCTCTAACTGAACAGGAGAAAGAGGAAATTCGCCAAGGATTACTAAAAGTAGGATTAATAAAGGATAGCGTTAAAGCATAAGGAAGCTTACTTTGGGTGGTTGTTGATATTTTACAACCATCCCCCTCTATCATTTAGGTGGGTCTGGTTTATAATTATAGAGAATTTAGATGACCTACGGAGGTAAGGAATGTGAATGTAAGCATAAAGGATATAGCGCGTATAGCAGGTGTTTCAACAGCTTCTGTATCACGAGTGTTGAGTGGAAAACCCGGTGTTGGCGATGAGACAGCAGAACGGATACGTAAAATAGCCGAGGAAATAGGCTATCGCCCCAATTTAGGTGCTAGGGGATTAGCCAAACGAACCACAGGAAATATTGCTGTTGTGGTTCCACGGGGTTCGTTCATACTTAATAACCCGTTTTTTTCCACTGTATTGGAAGGTGTAGCAAAAGGAATTGATCAAACCGACTATAATATGTTAATGTCATTTACTTCCTTGCAGCAAAAGCGTCTGCTAGAAACTCAATCTGTTGATGGCGTTATTCTATTTTCTCCTCGAAATGAGGAATTGAGCTTGGAGTGGCTAAAAAGTATTGGCTTACCCATTGTTGTAGTTGGGAGTTATTTAGAAGAATCACCATTTCCGTGTGTACGTCCTGATGACGAAGACGGAATAAGACAAGCGGTAAAGGCTCTTTATCAGCTAGGACATCAAAACATCGGGATCATTAATGGACCCATGAGTTCCATGCATAGTGTAAGGTGTTTCAATGGATACAAAAGTACGATGCTAGAACTTGGATTAGACTTTTCCCATGAAAATGTTTTCGAAATCGGTGAATTTGATGTATTAAAAGCAACCAAAGTGATGGCAGCTTTTTTGAAGGAGCATAGAAAAATCACTGGAGTTGTATGTTCCTCAGACTATTTAGCGATGGGTGTCATTAAAGCCGCTACCATGATTGGGTTAAAGGTACCTGAAGACTTATCCGTAGTGGGTGCGGATGATGTTCCTATTTCTGATTTTATAACTCCTTCTTTATCGTCTGTTCATGTAGATTTAGTCGGCATTGGAAGAAAAGCCACTTCGATACTCATGGATATGCTTCAAGGAAAACAAATCAGAAAAAGAGATGTAGTATTCAAAATGGAATACATTAATCGCGGAACAACTTCAGTTCCAAATCATCATTTAATACCAGATCCAAAACATGAAAAGGACCACGGTGATTAAAGTTTGATGGATTCTGTCTGAATTTTCATGAAAGCATTTTCAAATAACAAGAGTGAGATATTGAAACGATTCACAAAACCATTGGGACAATAAAATTACGTTTCATCCATACTTTAGTGCAATTTTTAATTTTCGATAGAGGAAGAAGGGTTTTAGTATGAGTATGGAATTGAATCAAAATACTTCGGAAATTATTAAGGAAGTTAACGAGCATAAAGATGAAGTGAATCTATCGCATCGCGCTTCAGAACTGATCGGACGTATTGAAAGTATCCCTTTTTCCCGCTGGCATATCAAGCCGCGGGTCATCATGGGGAGCGCCACATTTTTCGATGCATTTGATGCATTATCTCTGGCGTTCGTTTTACCCGTATTAATTGGGTTATGGAAGTTGACACCGGGACAAATCGGGATTTTAATTGGTATCGGATATCTCGGACAAGCGGTGGGTGCAATATTATTCGGTTGGCTAGCAGAACGTTTCGGGCGCGTTTATAGTGCGAAATGGACGATTCTTTTGATGTCTGTGATGAGTATCGGCTGTATGTTTGCGGGTAATTTCAATGTTTTGCTTCTACTTCGCTTTATACAGGGGATTGGGGTAGGCGGTGAAGTTCCTGTTGCCGCAGCTTATATAAATGAGCTTTCACGTGCACACGGACGTGGACGCTTTTTCATGCTATATGAGCTAATTTTCCCTCTTGGATTGATGATGACCGCACAAATCGGTTCCTTGATCGTACCGAGTTTAGGCTGGAAGTGGATGTTCCTTATCGGTGGTGTAGGTGGGTTCTTAGTTTTCTTACTATTCTTTCAATTGAGAGAATCCCCTCGATGGTTAATTTCTAAAGGTCGATTTGATGAAGCTGAACGTGTTATCGAAGAAATCGAAGCAAGTACGGACAAACGCCTGCCTGTAACAATGAATGCCCCTCAAGCGATCATAAAAGGGGATTGGAAGGAATTATTTTCATCCTTTTATCGGGGGAGAACTTTACTTGTTTGGACTCTATGGTTTTCCGCCTATTTTGTTTCCAACGGACTAAATAACTGGTTACCAAGTCTATATAAGACAGTTTATCACCTTCCACTCGCGGAATCTTTACGAGCAGCATCGATTTCCAACGTTATTCAAACCATCGCCGTTTTCGCTTGTGCATTTCTTGTCGATAGGATTGGACGTAAAAGATGGGCTACCGTTGCATTTTTAGTGGCGGCTTTACTGCTTACTACACTTTGGTTTAACGGTGCTAAGACTCCGGGGAGTGTAATATATCTAGGATCAGCAGCTTATGGTGCCATGGGAACCATCACCGTTCTCCTTTACCTCTATACGCCAGAAATATATCCAACCCGGATGAGAGCCATTGGTACCGCTTTTGCTACCGCATGGTTACGTCTCGCTTCTGCTATAGCCCCCGCCATTGTTGGGTTCGTATTAGGGGCTAAGGGGATTACTTCCGTGTTTATTCTTTTTGCTTGTGTTGCTGTCATCGGTGCTTTACTGGCATTGCGAATGATCGAAACACGTGAAAAAGTGCTGGAAGACATCGCCCCGTAACCTAGTATTACTATCTCAAGGGAATCGTTAGTTCAATAAAAGAGAAGTTATAATGAAAAGAGTCCACTGGCTAAGCTGGTGGACTCTTTGGTATTAAAGGGGTAGCGTCAGGAAAATGCGGATTTACAACGCTAAGCAAATTTTCCTGACGATTCCTCTAATTTTAACAACGTTAAGAAAGTTTTAATGGCCTTAAAGAATTTAAAGAAACCATCTTCTCCGAATTAAAATGATATTCACCAAGTAAGTTAATATGCTCCCAGCCTAAAGGGGACATATAATGCAGCAAGTCCTCATTAAAATTACCGAATCCTTTTTGATACTCAATCGCTTTTGTTAAATGTAGGGTATTCCAAACACTAATGGCATTGATAATTATGTTTAAAGCACTAGCTCTTTGTAATTGATGCTGTAAGGTTCGTTCCCGAAGCTCTCCTTGTTTTCCGAAGAAAATAGCTCTTGCGAGACCATTCATCGCTTCTCCTTTATTTAATCCTTTTTGTATTTTTCTTCTTAAAGCTTCATTTGAAATGTAATTCAGAATAAAGATCGTTTTTTCTATTCTTCCCATTTCACGTAAAGCTGTAGCTAAGCTGTTTTGTCTAGAGTAAGAACCTAGTTTTCCCATAATAAGTGATGCCGAGACGGTACCTTCTTTTATAGAATGGGCTAGTCGCAAAACATCCTCATAATTTTCTTTTATCACCTTTGTATTTATTTGACCACGTAATATGGACTCTAATTTTGGATACTCGCTTGCCTTGTCTATTGTAAATAGCTTTGAGTCCGATAGATCTCTTATCCTTGGAGCAAACTTAAATCCTAAAAGATGGGTTAATCCAAAAATTTGATCTGTATAACCAGCTGTGTCTGTGTAATGCTCTTCTATATTTAAGTCGGTCTCGTGATGCAATAAACCATCCAAAACATGAATGGCATCCCTTGAATTAGTATGAATGATCTTTGTATAGTAAGAAGAAAACTGATCACTCGTAAATCTGTAGATGGTGGTTCCCTTACCAGTTCCGTAATGTGGGTTTGCATCTGCATGTAGAGATGAAACTCCCAGTTGCATTCTCATTCCATCTGATGAAGATGTTGTACCGTCTCCCCAATAGGAAGACAAATCTAACTTGTGGTGAAAATTAACTAATACGGCTTGAGCTTTATTCATGGCATCTTCATGCATTCGCCATTGAGATACGTTGGCTAATTGCTTATACGTGAGTCCGGGAGTTGCTTCAGTCATCTTACTCAATCCAATATTCATCCCCATTCCTAAAAGGGCAGCCATGATAATGATGGTTTCTTCTCTATCTGGTTTTCGATTATTAGAAGCATGAGTAAATTGCTCATGAAATCTTGTTATATGAGCAACGTCCATAAGTAGATCGGTTAATTTTATCCTTGGTAGCATCTGATAAAGGTTTGCACTAAATTTTTTTGCTTCTTCTGGAACATCTTTTTCTAACCGTGCAATTGAAAGTTTTCCTTTCTCAAGGGAAATTCCCTCTAACTTGTTCCAATTGGCAGATAACCATCTCAGTCTTTCTTGAAGACTATTTGTTCTCTCTGTAATATAGTCATCGAATGATAAACTAACTGATAACCTCGTATTCTCTTTGGTTTGATTCCACGTATCTTCTGAAAACAAATATTCTTCAAAATCTCTATACTGTCTGCTGCCTACAATGGAAACATCCCCAGCTCGAACATGTTCCCTTAGTTCCGTTAAAACAGCCATTTCATAATAATGACGATTGATTGTGCCGTCATCCTCATATAAGTGCTTTTTCCAACGATTTGAAATAAAATCCACAGGTGATTCGTTAGGTACTTTTCGCTTTCCGGATTCGTTCATTCCTCGTATAATCTCGACAGCCTGTAAAAGTGGTTCATTTGCCTTTGTAGAATGAAATTCCAATACCCTTAATAGGGTCGGTGTATACTTTCTAAGTGAATAAAATCGTTTTTGCAATAAGTCTAAATAATCATAGTCGACTGGCCGAGCAAGTTCCTGAGCTTCTTCTACAGAAGAGACAAAAGAGTTCCATTCAATAACAGATTCTAAAACCTCAAAAACGTCTAATTTCTCTTTTTTTGCTTTAATCAATGCTTGTCCGATGTTGGTAAAGTGTATTATTTTTTCATTCAGCTTCTTACCGTTTTGCTTTTGAATTTCTTCTTGAGCCTTACGACCTTTCGATAACAGGCTAAGTATTTGTCGATCATGAATTTCGAAAGCTTTATCTGTTAACTCTTGAGTAAGATGTAATAAATATACAGTTAATATTGAATAACGTTTATTTTCCTGAAAGTCACGGAAGGCATATGGCTCATACCTTGAACCTAAGCGAGAAAGCTGTAGCAGGCGATTCCGATGTAAATGATCAATTGTAACCGTCTCTAATTTTATTCCTCGTATAAATTCAAGCCTTTCTATTATTTTTAAAAATGTTTCAGGTGACGGATGACCGGGTGGTTCTTTTAACCAACCTAATATCGTTTTATTGGATTCGGATTGATGTTGCGAAGTAATGATCTCTTCAAGCTTCCCTTTTTGAGCATTTGTTAAAGATTGACTAACGGTGTTATATATCCTCTTTTCAGCCATTGCTCTTGCTTCCCACACCATTTCTTTCGATTGTAGTAATAGCAGGTTGTATAATTCGGTTTTTCCTCAAAAATTCTACACATTCGTGTAGTAAATGAATGGCATCTCCATTCTCCAAGGCTAACTGATGAAGGTGTTTAAATGTCATTCGATATTCTTTTAGAGTGAAAGTTACAAAGTCGTATTCAATACGAATTTCTTTCAAATGATCCCAAAGTGTATTTTCTCTTTGAGGATAAAGACTTAGCGAAAATGGAGTGGCACCAATTTGTTTTGCTATGTAATGTATAACGGATTCAGGGATGCCTTTAATATGAGTGTAAGGCCAACCGGGATACCGAAGAACGGCTAATTGAACTGCAAACCCCAAACGGTTTTCTTCTCTTCTTCGCTTATTTATGATTTCTAAATCTCGTTTGGAAAAAGTATAGTAGGTTCCCATTATCCACTCATCTTCTGGAATTTGCATGAGAGTTTGTCTCTGATCCGGTGTAAGTAATTCTCTTCCTCTTGCAATTTTCATTTGTTTCAACTCATTTCTATAAAATTCAGTCTATTAAAATAATTATATATCAATAGAGTGTACCCTAATGGGATAGTTAAGATAGTTGCTAAAACAAAGGGAGGTTAGTTGAACAACATCTTAACTGTTGCTTTGAAATAAAGTTTGATCAAAAACACCTTACAAACCCGTATTTTACGGTAAATAAGAAGAATCCATTTTGAAAAAAAGATTGATCAAAATGGATTCTTCTCTAGCATATTTAAGTTTCAGTTTTATAAAAAAGTTTGATCATTTTCTATCATTGATCTTAAACAATATCCCCCTATTGTTTAAGTGTATTTCTTCACAAAGATTCTGAAAAATATTAGTTCCTATCCACGTCAAAATGGCTTGTCCGTAGCCCTACGTGAAATCGGACGGATCGAGAGAAGTTTATACACTTTGAAGTGGCTGCAAAGTCCAGAACTTCGCCGGCGAGTTCAAATTGGTTTAAATAAAGTGGAATCAAGGAATTCGCTAGGTCGTGCGGTATTCTTTAACCGATTGGGTGAGGTACGGGATCGATCGTATAAAGATCAGTTTTATCGGGCGAGTGGACTAACACTGATCGTAGCTGCTATTATCGCATGGAACACTGTTTATTTATCTCGTGCCGTAGAAACTTTATATGCCAACGGAATGGAAATTCCCGAAGAACACTTAAAACATCTTTCACCGTTAGGTTGGCAACACATTAATTTGACAGGTGATTACGTATGAAATTTAAAACAGCGTATCACTCTCGATAATCTTCGCCCCCTTCGTGAGAAGAACATTCAAATTAAGAAAAGATAATCTAAAACAACCGACTATTTTTACTAAACGTACAATTCTCCCGAGATGATACGGTGACCCCTATAACGACATAAAGAAAGGGACTCCCGATTAATTAAGGATAATCCTGTTAATACCTTGCTCTGAAGCAATTTAGAATTTATTATGTTTTTAGCATATAAATAGAAACAAAACGGTTATTAAATACTAAAATAACATGTTAATTGCAAGCCATAAGTATCCTTTAAATAAGTATCAGTTGCCAAGATAATTTGTTTCATTGAATTTGTAATCTCCGAAATCGAGACTCCTGGCTGAACAACAGATATTTCAAATTCCGTTTCAAAACCTGATTTAACCATCTTTTTCAACATGTGTAAAGTTTGCAAATCTCCCTTCTCAAACCGTGTTTCATCGTAGTTTCTCTGTCTCATATTTTCTCGTTCAATCATTCTTTGAACAATTTCTAAGACATTATCATTCCACATAATTGATTTTTCAGCTTGTCCACATACTTCATAGAGGTCTGAAACACGAGCACCTGGACGTTCCCCGTGTGAGTATTTACAATGGTAGAGGTGAAATACAACTTTTCGCTGTTCCATATCAATTTTGACCGAAACTACATCTGCAATTTCCCCAGAACCATCATCATCGAAAATAATATCTGCTGTCTGATCTACAATATGATGTATCGTAGCGTATTGAATTGAATCAGTCTTTCTTCCTTTTCCTTGAGATTCTGAGTTAATATCGACTCCTAAGTCAGTCCAGTTGATAGCAAATAAAGAATCTAATGGCAATTCTATGCCACTTTTTGGTTTGATAACTGTTTTCAAATTTTCTTGAACTACTATAATCGTTCCATCGCTTTGTATAAACGATATTTCCGGTGAATAGTCGTACAGATAATTAGACATTTTAACAATTTTGCTACCGGATTTGACTAACAACTCCTCACCTTCAATTTGCTTGAAACTGTATGAAGTCTCATTTATAATCTGCTCAAAGATAAATTTTCTTTCATTTATCCTAAATTCGAAGCGAAGGTTTCCATCAACTAAACCAGGATTCTTTAATTCTGTTTGAAAAAAAGGAAATGTCTTTTGTTCCTTAGTGATATATAACTGCTTTGTAGAAGAATTGGAAATTTCAATTAGTTCTGGCAACAAAATTTTATAAGGTACACCATCTGGAAATTCCTTAATAACTTCTAAAGCGAGTGAATTATTTAATATATAATTGGTGTCAATAGTTTCATCCAAAATCTTCTTCCCTATATTCTGACACCAATCTGTCCAAAAATTTATCCGTTCTACCCAGCGCATCCAGACTTTTCCTTTATACGAGCATCCAATACTAATGCGTCCCCCATCTTGATATCCATAACCGAATAAATTAGATTTAGTCGAACCAGACACAACAGCCTCATTGATTCCAGACTTAATATCAGTACCAGCAAACATTCTAAAGCTAATCCTTCCGCTAGGTTGTTGCTTCAACCCTAAAGTTCCAATCATCAATCGATTTATTCCATCTAAACTACGATATATTGAATCACCCTTGATTGCTAATGCTTTCGGAAAAATACTTTCCACAAGCTGATTTCCTTTCCCAGCATCAGTTTCGTTTATATGAATGATTCCATTCTCTTCATCAAAAAACAACACAAAGAAATCATAATCATATTCCACTATATCCTTTTGATCTGACCAGACTACTTTTTTTTCAATTTCCTCAATAAAAATGTAAACAGAGTCTTCCTCATTTATTAATGGTGTTGTTCTATCTGAATCCAAAACTTGTTTCCATCCATCTACAAAAAATCTTTTTGATTGGTATCGAAACATTCGGGTACTTATTTTCATCTTTAGTTGGGATAGATCTATCTCCTTTACATGGCCTTTTTCAAACTTACCAAAGAATTCATTGAGTTCAACTTCTTTATCGATTGCTTGATGAGAATGTATATTAAGAAGTTGATTCCAATCAGAATCTTGACGATATAACTCTTCAATCGATTCCTTCAAATCATCCATCGCCACATTTGTAATGAGCTTTGCATTACCTAAATTATTTCCACTTGTTCGAGCGAATCGCCCAATAAATTGAAGTGTAATTGGAAGGGACTTATATTTATCATGAATTGCCGCAATTTTAAGTGTTGGAATATCTATGCCTTCACCAAACATATCTACACATACCACTATTTTTGCAATACCATCTTTAACCTGTTTCAAGTATTTATTTCTCTGTGCAAGTGGAATGCCTGTGTGAATTACAACTGGATTATACTCTTTATATTGAGAGTATATTTTTTCATATAACTCATCAGCACGTTTACGGCTCTTCGCTCTCGCTAGAAGTACATGCTCGTACCCTTGTTCCAGATCTTCCCCCAAATGCTGTATTGCAATTTTTGCGATTTCCTCATCAGACTTTCGCTCGTCAAATTCTTGAATTGGATAAAAGTCGATTGGCTTAAAATATCCTGCTTTTTGCGCCAGTGCCAAACCATAATTGAAAATTATTTTACCATCAACCTTTTTGCCATCATTTCTAAATGGAGTTGCAGTAAATTGTAGAATCTTCTTTCCTAAAAATCTTTCTCTTACCGTTCCCCACTCAGGAGCTACGAGATGATGCGCTTCATCAAAGATTACAACTTCTACTTTTTCTACAAGTTTATCCCAAACGGATGAAGGCATTTTCTTAATCATACCGGGAGTTGAAACAACTATATTAGCCTCCTCAAGTGCATAAATCATAGTTATTTCATCCTTAACTTCTACTTTTGATTTGTAAAGAAAAGTAGTCGGATAAATAACTTCATCAGAAATCATTTCTAATTTTCGAAGTATACCGAAATGACTCGCTCCTTCAAAAATTTGTTCCCTCAGGAGATTAGACGGTACAATAATTAGTGTTGTAGATATTCTTTCAGAAATAATCGTAGCATACATTGTTTCAGACTTGCCTGTTCCAGTAGGTAAGACAATTGTTGCTGGAGAACTTGATGTCGCCCAATGTGCACGAATTGCAGATAATGCTCCAAATTGAGGCAAACGCAAACCAATTTCACCTTGGTTTCGAGATATTCTCTCCTGGTACGCAAATTTCCAACTATCAACAATTTCTTCTCGACTGAAGGTATTACCGTCAGCATCCGTACAGCGACTTAACTTATTTCCACGACCAATTGTTGAGATTATGTTTTTATACGTCACCAAACAATCCCTTCTTTCTGTTATAAATTAACAGCTCATCCTTTTAATTTTATTATAACAGACACAAAGAAACCTTTATGTTAATGTTAAAACGTTCTTCCATGATTAAATAAACCTGTTCCTAGTTAAAATTAATGTTTCTCTTTATGCTAAACCGGAGAGATTTATTGAGAAAACTAACTTACAAATGAGGAACTATCGTAATAAACCTACTTAAACTATCCTGCCCCTATAGTTAAAGAAAAAAATCCTGTAAAAACAAGATTTTAATCAAACTTTATTATAAATTATCAATCTTTATTTTAAATAATCGAACTTTGTTTTAAATGAACATTAACGAAAAATTTTATAAAACTCCATACAAACATACTGTTATGTGTTCCTAAAACTTGTTTAAAAAAGGAAAGCAGATGCTAATCTTCTGCTTTCCTTTTTGAGTTTATGTCCTAGATGGGATAATTAGTTTTTGTCCTACATTTATGGGTTTCGATGGGTCAATTTTGTTGGTATCCACGATAGCCTGGATACTAACCCCAAACTTTTGTGAGATTTTCCAGAGCGTATCGCCTGATACCACGGTGTAACTTGTATTTGCCGGTTGAATAGCTGTTGAAGTTACAGGGATATTCAATTTTTGGCCCACATACAGATACTTTGTCGGATCCAGTTTGTTAGCATCAATAATTGCTTGAGTGGTTACTCCTAATTTTTGAGCAATCTTCCAGAGTGTATCCCCGGATTGAACTGTATAAGTAGTTATAGATTGAGTAGCTGGCTGTTCTTGTTGAGCTGGAGCCTGAACAGGTATGATCAGCTTTTGCCCTACATACAGATACTTTGAAGGATCCAGTTTATTGGTATCAATGATGCTCTGGATAGTCACGTTGTATTTCTGAGCGATTTTCCACAAGGTATCGCCAGATTGAACAGTGTGGGTTACTGCATTAGTATTAGTCTCAGGTACGGGTGATGGGTTTGTATTTTCGGATGCTTTTGCATAGAAATACAAATTCTTATTTGTGTCGATTGCAAGGAAGGCACCGTTGTCCGCAGACAATGGCTGAATTTTCACCCCAGGCTCTGTCATGGTACGTACAAGCTGTCCAGTCTTGCTGTCCATCCATTTAATCGT
Organism: Aneurinibacillus tyrosinisolvens; assembly: GCF_001015055.1. Taxonomy (GTDB): domain Bacteria; phylum Bacillota; class Bacilli; order Aneurinibacillales; family Aneurinibacillaceae; genus Aneurinibacillus_A; species Aneurinibacillus_A tyrosinisolvens. The sequence goes on from NZ_BBWZ01000043.1 coordinate 13,844, forward strand.
ACCATCACCATTCACTGCGATATGAGTAGGGGTCACTATGATAGGACCGTTTGAAAAGGAACCAGTTTTGTATTTCCACAATTGTGCTTTTGTCGTACGGTCGTAGGCTGCGACTTCTCCAGTAGCCGTCTTAGTGAAGATGGTAATTGTATCCATCTCGAAATCAAAGTTTGCCTGCACTGTGAAATTCCAAAGGGAAGCACCATTGCTTGCATCAAATGCGAGCATTTTATCATAGCTTTTCACATATAACTTGCCATCTGCATAATTCAATTTTTGTGAATAGTAATCTACATTGCTTGTTGTCCACTGAACTTGTCCGTTTGAAGCATCCAATGAATACATCTTGCGGACCATGTCAATCTGGTTATCTGTCACAAAGAAAATGCGTCCATTTCCTATCGCAATATTGCTGTGAGAACTTTCTCGAGTTGGAAGCGAATATTCCCATTTTACTTCTCCGGTAGAAACGTCAAGAGCTAATACTTTCCCCCCTGCGGTCGCATATAAGGTAGAACCATCCAACACAAAGTTAGCAGCCATATAAGGCTTGCTCCACAAAACGGTAGCACCTGTACCGTTATCTTTCAATGTCGTCAATGTCCCATTTGCCTGGAAGAAAAGAAGCCCTTTCACTCCGGAAAAAGAATAATAGGAAGAATTGGCGTCTGTGGCATATTCCCATTTAATGGAACGGTCTGAAGCGTTGATTGCTGTAATCTTATTGCCTTGCCGTTCAGGAACATAGATTGTTTGGTTTTGCATAACAGCTTTATCAAATTCATGATATTCCGCCAAGTCTGTTGTAATTTTTTGTTTAAGATCGACATTAAAAGGTACATTTGCCTCTGCCGCCGACGCGGAAGCATTTGTTATCCACAAAGCCGATAACAATATAATGCTCAACATATTGCACAGTTTCTTAACCATTCTTTGCAGTCTTCCTCTCCTTGTATGTATGGTGTATCGGAATAATAATAGCAGAACAAAAAAAAATGAAATACAGGAAACTAGTGGGATGTTGATGAGTCCTGAGAAGATAAAAATATTATTATACAAATATTGATAAAATTTAATGAAATTTATTCCAATATACTTACTGCATTTCAAACTATAATCACAATAATCATTTTTAATATCATCGCTACTTTTATTTCATTTATTATCACGCTGATACCAAAAGAATTTAATGAAATAGTGTTTTGCTTATGTACCTCGTTGATTATTTATTCCTTTTATTTGGCTATTTTCTATACCTTGAGTTTATTTAAGCTTAGTATGAAACCCTTATTAATAGATATAATAGAAAACCGAAGTGAAATTAGAGGATTACTAAATGATTATAGTATGGAGTTAGAAATTGAGGAATTTTCACCAGAATTGAAAGAAATTGCAATGAATAATTTTAAGAAGAAAAAACGAAATTAGATATATACCTCCTAAATCTGATGAAGAATATTGCGTTTAGAATATGTAATCTGTCTTTATATTCCAGCCTTTATGACGCTTTTATTTTTTTTACTAAATAACATTTTGTTCAACTAACGGGAATCGTTAGTGAAGTACGACTGTTACGGCAGTCGTTTTTTATTTGTTCAACTAACGGGCAGAAATGTTGAACAATCAATTATAATAAAATTAACAAAGAAGAACAAAAGTTGGTGAAGTAAAATGTTAGGTTTAACTGAAAAAGCAGAGGTCTACAATTTAGGGCTTTATGTTGGACATTTTAAATTATCAGATGTAGTAAACTGGGCAGATAAGGTAATTTCAGAACTCGATGTTTCGTCCATTCCGAACGAATTATATGATATATCTATGTCTCTTAATAGGAAAATCGATGATGTTGTTAATCTTTTACACACAGTATCACCAGAAAAACATATTGATTTGGCAACAAAAGTGTTACTTGGTCTCTTTTATAAAGATTTGAATACGTCTCAAAAAGACAGTAGCGAAATTATTACTTCAATGTATAGGCTTGTTTGGAAACGTGATGTATATGATGATTTATTTTATAGGGTAAACGGTTTAGAAAGCGAATATGAAACTGCTGTTAATGGTTATGGTGGAGATGTTCAAGATGTAATTAAAGATATTAGTGAATTTCTAAAGGATTATCAGCAATACGGGGAGTTATTTTAATGCTTTTTTATTTCATTAAAGGGGATTAATAGCGAAAAATGGCTAGTTTAGCAGCTTTTTTCATTTACTGTACTAATGAGCAGTAGAGTGGAGTAAGGAACATTGAGGATATTGGAATATTTATCCAAAATAATTAAGAAAGTATTTATGCTAAGATTTTTACTGGCAATGGGAAGCTTGATAGATAAGGGTACATTTAAAGAAAACGGTGATGTGTTTTATGGCTGATGTCTTAGTGAATAGTGGCATTCTTGGAGGGGCAATTTTATCAATTATTTTGGGAGTGTACTTATGGAGGAAGGGAGACCCAAAGGAATCCTTTTGGGAAGCACTGATGGATGTAATAATCGATTTTTTTACATTGCAACTACCAGCTTTTTTTACTTTTCGTGCCTGGGCTGTGTTTTTATGTCTGATTGGATTTGGAGTATTAATAATAGCAATAGTGGCATGGTAATGAGTGTTTAAATAATGGGAGTCGTTAGTGAAGTACGGCTGTTACGATAGCCGTTTTTCTTTTATTTCGTGCTGGGTATTGGTTATTTTTCCCTTTGTGCAAAATGGCAGTAATCATGTGATAATCAACTGACAGAAAAGAATAAGAGCCATTTATTCAAGGGAAAGAGTGGGGAAACAAGTGGGTACAGCTAATGCATGGGCTATGGTAATTGTTTGTTGGGTAACTGCTTATGCTTTTATAAGGGCAGGCATTCATTTTACAGAATACAAACATAAAGAAACGAGATACACAGGTGCTGAGCTTGGGATGGGTGATAATGTCATTATTTATTTTATAACAGGACTGTTTTTTGAAATGATTGCCCTCCTTCTAAAAATCATGTCATGGAAAATGATAAAGGCGTTGCTAATTGTTATCGGAATTGGATTTGGTACTTTGGGGTTTATTGTCATCTCCCATATTTAATTTAGGTGAAAAAAATTATGAATCTGTTCAATTTATTACTAAACTAACTGTTTTAATATATTGATGTTATTGAGCTAACGGGAGGTTAATTTAATAATGGTTAATCATGAAAAATTAGATGTAGAATAGGGTTGAACATGGATAAATTGGTTTTTACTGTACAGAGCCTATTTAACTTACAATATTTATGATGTATTTTCACTAGGGAGGTATGACCAATGATTCATCCGTATTATTCGTATCGTTCGCTATTTCCTACATTATCTACTCATCTGCATTTAGCTAGTTGCTCTCAAAGTGCTTTAGCTGAACCTATTTCAAAAGCCATTGAGGAATATCATAACAGTTTGCTTTCTTGTGGGAATAATTGGAATGAAGCGATGAAGAAAGTAGAGGAGACAAGAAAGAAATTTGCTGAATTTATTGGGGCTGAACCAGATGAAGTTGCTGTATTATCCTCTGTTTCTGCTGCGATTTCAGCGATTGCTACTTCCCTCCCGTATCACCAGGAGAAAAACAAAGTCTTGCTTTCAGATATAGATTTTCCTACGGTCGGTCATATATGGCTTGCACAAGAACCGTTCAAAGATAATATGTCCTTTATTCATTCTTCCAATGGGATTATACATCTAGAGCAATATGAAAAAGAAGTAACAAATCATACGCTTCTTACATCCATTCCTCATGTGAATTACTACAACGGGTTTAAGCAAAATCTTAGAGCAATTGCTGATATTATACATAGAAAAGGTTCTCTTTTATTTGTTGACGCTTATCAGTCAACAGGACATATTCCGATTAATGTAAAAGAAATGGATATCGATATATTGGTTACAGGGACCCGCAAGTACATGTCAGGGATTCCAGGCGTTGCTTTTTTATACGTAAAAAAGGAGCTTGCTGGGCAATTAAAACCAAGGGTGACTGGATGGTTAGGACAAGAAAAAGCATCAGCCTTTGATATTCATCATCCAGTTTTTGCTGCGGGGACTCGTCGTTTTGAAAGAGGTACGCCTTCTTTTATAAGCGTTTATGCAGCTTACGAAGCGTTAAAATTATTGCTTGAAATTGATATATGTAACATTGAATTATATTTAAAAGAACTAGCCCAATTTACCTTAGATTATGGACAGGAAAAGGGGTTGCACATCATAGGTCCATTATCTACTGAAAATAAAACGAGTCTTACATCTTTTTATGTGGAAAACGCATCAAAAGTTGAAGGGTTGTTAAGAGAAAAAAACATTCTTGTTTCTGCAAGAAAAGATGTAATACGAATTGCTCCTCATTTCTACAACACCAAGGATGAAATACAATATACAATAAAAGAACTTGCTGGCTTAATAAATGGAAACTAAAGCCGCATTTTGATTAGTGGACCTCAAGGTCTATTTTACTTCACTAGCGGGAATCGTTAGCTCAATACAACTGTTACGGTAGTCGTTTTTTATTTGCTCAACTAACGGGCAGGTTAGTTCAATGCAAAAGGGGGGAATAATGGTTCTATAACACATGAAAGGTGTTTTTCATTTGAAAAAAATCAAGATTATTTTCCTATACATTCTTTCACTAATTGCCATAGTTGTATTAACAATTGGGATTTTTATATTGATTGTGACAGTTCAAGAGAAAATATTTGTGCCTGAAGAGTATTTATTATGGATTTTTAAATACCCTGCTTCAAGGATAATGTTTGTTTATGAGCTATACTTTTTCGCGGGATTCTTCTATATTTTCCATAAGGAATTCAGGAGAATGTTGGGGGAAGTTAGTTCAAAGGATTTTTTCAAGAAACACAGAAAACAAATTATACCCATATTTTTAACCCTTAACGTCGCACTGTTTTACATCATCGTTTCGTCTGTAACAGTTATAACGAATAACAAGATTATTGATTATTCATTTCTTTCACCACAGGGTCGGGAATATAGCTACAACGACATTGCGAGTATTAATACAGGGGTGTATGGTAAGAAACGATTCCCGTTTACTCATTCAAAGGGTGACTTCTTCTATATAATAGAATTAAAGGACGGTTCAAAAATTGATTTAACAGAAGTCGGCGGATTTAAAAATGAAGAAGAACACGAGGTTTTTATCATCGAAAAGCTTGACAGTAAGCTTGTAAAGATGAATATCCCTAAAGTGTCCAGCATGGAAAATTTTAAATATAGTACCGAGCATCTAGATAAAATTTATACGGATAAAATACGAAATATATTAGAAAACACCAATTAAAATTATACTAGCTTATTAAGCTAACGGGAATCGTTAGCACAATACGGCTGTTACGGCAGTCGTTTTTTATTTGTTCAACTAGTGAGCAGGATAGTTGGGGAAGAATATATAAAACAAAGAAAATTGATACTTGGATTTTTTAGCATTATAAGCATATAATTGAGTATACAATTATTTACATTTGCGATTTGGAGTACCATTTCATTTTAGGAAGGGTGAAATCCTTGTCCTTTGATATTGAGAAGAAAGTTATACGCCATCTTTTTCAACTGCTCTCCTTCGTATTGATTACTTTGACTTTTATGCCACAACTGCTGGTTGCAATCGGGGCGGTTGCATCAGTGTGTATGCTGGTGTCTGCCCTTTTCATTGTTCCTGTGTTCTTCATATGGACGATCTCAACAGGCAAGGATTATAAGGATAGAGATTAAAAAATCATTTATGTATAGAAACATTTATTTCGTAAATTTAAGTAACTACTTTGAAGAAATTGGGTGGTTGCTTTTTTTATGTCCAGTATTTTAGTCATCTGTGGAGAGATGCATACGTGATAAACATATTGTTACTACGCTAACGGGAATCCATTGTTAAATAAGAGGCTGCTTCGGTGGTCTTTTTTTATTTAACTGATATGAACGAAACTGTCAAGGCCCCGCAATCAAAGGGTTTTTAAATGGGCTTTTGCTCCATCTATGGACATAGTTATCCTTTTCTCAACTTACAGACCCATCATCCTTTCTGGCTGTGTTTGTCAAGGGCGCTCTTTGCCCTTGACAAACAAACAGCCGGGAAAGGATATCTTTTTAAAAGTTGAAGAAAGGAAATCTTAAAACCTTGGCACGAAGGCAAAGGACACTGACGGCGGTTAACAGTCTGATATGCGCGGGTTGGGTACCGCATTTCAATCCTATCCGTCACGGAGCTGCCTCGGACTAACGGCGCACGTTCGGTATTGAAACACCTAGTGCATAGTTAAACATGAGGGTTCTCCTTACCGGGGCTTTGCCTTCGAGCCAAGCCTTCAAAATCTTTCTTTTTAGTTTAAGAGGTAGGGATTACTGATTACGCAGAGAATTATGCAGCAGAAAACTCTTCGAGTTTCTTCTTCTCAATGGCACATCCAATGGCCCAAATGAATCCGATGAGTTCTCGAGCGACCGCAACAGCTGCATGTTTACCGCCTCTACCACGGGAAGTAATGCGATGGTACTTCAGATGAAGACGATGTTGGGCTTTCCAAGCAATCCGCTGGGCTTCTGGGTCTTGTCCTTCCTGCCGTTTCAGCAATTCTCCTTTTAAGGATGGACGATGACGGTAGGCCCAGGCACACTACACCAAGGCTCGGCGAATCTGGGCATTTCCAATTTTCGTAATGGAACCTTGCCAACGACTGGACCCGCTCGAATATTCCTTCGGAACAAGACCGGCATAGGACATTAATTGCCTGGGACTCATAAATCGAGAGAACTGGCCAATTTCCGCGACTAACGTGACGGCTGTAACTTCGGCTACACCTCGTAAAGTTTGTAAAGCCTGAATCACTGGAGCGTGCTCACTTTGCATGGCTTCCTCGTGAATTTGTGCTTCTAGTCGTTTCATTCGTTCTTCTACTTCGTGAATGGTATGAAGGTACTCTTGAAACACAATCCGCAAGGATTGCTTTTCGAAAGTAAGCGTATTGAGCCAATCCCGGTGTTTGACGGACCAGTTCCGTGTTCCTTGAGGTGGGCGCAAATCATGCCGAAGTAGGAAATGATTCAATCTCTGACGAGCTCGTTGTAAGTCTTCTCTTGTGTCATGACGTGAACGAATCAAATCACGTAACGCTTCGTGGTCTTCATCGGGTGTCCATACAGCCGTAAGCTCCCCAGCTCGAAGAAGCTGAGCTAACCTCAGGGCATCCCTACGATCAGTTTTCACACGATCCCCAGCCCGGCGGGGGATAAGGGTAGGGGCTACCACGATACAATCAATTCCCATAGATAAGAGGAATCTTACGATTCCATAACCCGTCGATCCAGCTTCGTAACAGACATGTAGACTTTCAGGGTTGCCAAGTTTCTTCATTAACTTACGAATCGCTTCTGGCTGATTGGGGATATTTCCATGGAAGCGAGGTTCTCCGCGTCCTGCCTCGGCCAGGCCAACTGAAATCATTTCCTTTGATACGTCTAAACCCACAAATTTTTGTACATCCTGCATAGTAATCGGCTCCTTTCGTTTGTAGCTCTACACTTGGTTTTGGTAGAAATGAACACTACCATTGTTGCCAAGTACAACCTACGTTAAGCGAAGTGGGGCCGTTTCGTTCATTATGACTATCGGGTAGGATAGTGAGACAACCATGTTGTTAAATTTGTGGTATATTGAGTAAAACACGAACAGAGGTGTAGATTTATAATGAGTATCATTGCAATGGACGATTTGGAACAGCAGTGTTGGGAATGTAATGAAAAAGGTACAATAAGCGATGAAGCTTGTCCTAAATGCGATGGAAAAGGATATATTGCTACTGCTTTAGGTCAAACATTGTTAGATTTTTTTAAAAGGCATTCAGATAAATGAAAAATTCATAACTAATCAGCCGATGCAGACCTCGAAAGGAGGTCTGTTTTTATTCAGCTAAAGGGCAGCATACTTAAGTAATCCATTGGCGTTATAGTAAGATTATTCAGAGTCCCATATATATTTATAGAAAGCAGAGAAATTCATATGGATTTAGAACAATTACAAAAGGAAATCGAAGATAACAATATCGAAGAAGCTATAAGCATGATAGAAGAGATAGGAAGGAGAGGGGAAAAGAAAGCAGTGCCTTTCCTTATCCAACATTTGAAAAGCACAGACAACCACGGGTTAAGAAATCAAATTGCTCTTGCTTTAAGTGATATGGGTAATCAGGAAGCTGTTGAGCCTATTATCGAAATGATTACACATTCCAAAACATTAGGGAATAGAGGAACACTTTTATATGCTTTAAAACCACTTGATTACTCAAATCATATTGAATTGCTTGTTGATTGCATGGTAAATGGAAACTATGAGGTTCAGCATGAAGCCAAACAATTAATCATGGAGATGAATGGCGTTATTCCAGACGAAACACTCCTAAAGGCTATCCTTAAAGTCCAAAAAGAAATTAAGAATCTAAAAGAAAAGCATGATTTTCTTTTAAAAGTATTGGGGGAACTACATGATTAAAGAAGGGCTAGTCATTATTAATGGGCAGATTAGTTTACTAAGCATTATACTTTAAATAATCTTGATAATAATTCAAAATAGAGCAGACTGAGTGGATAGGACACCCATTATCACAAAAGTTCGAAGTCAACCATTTGAAATTGAAGAAGGAAAGTGGTATGAGATTGAATTTAAAGAAGGCTACGAAATCGGTGAATCACCTTTGTTTAAGTGCAAAATTTTGGATTTGTCCTTCGAAAGAGGTGGCAAAGTGTTCTTTTTGGTATATGAAGAACACGAAGTAGAGGATTATATATTATGTGATGATGAATTACAAAGTATAAGAGTGTTATATTACGGATAAGTCACGATTTCAGCTGGGACAATACCAAAAGATTGTAGGTGAAAAAAATGCCTAACAAAAAAAGTCAGAGGCTTAAAACGTAAAGTAAAAAGCATGGTAAAACGAATCGAGCAGGAAACAATAAAATTTCCTTCCGATTTTTATAATGGATATTGGCATCTTCATTTACCAGTTGGACAGGGCTTTATATCTTCTAACAAAACCCCTATTGGCATAAAACGCTTATGTATTCAAACATTATTGAATAGAGCAGAACATTTAGTCAATGTAAAACCTGATACCTCAGAAAGAACAAGAGTAGTTGTTGCGGTTGACTTACCAAGTCTATGGAATTCACAAATAATTGTGTTCTCAGGAGAGTCTTATTTCGAATCGTTCTTCGACCGAAATGTTGACTCTCAAAGGTGGGTTCCACTGCCTAAAGGCAGAAATATTGAATGTGAATGGCAATTAACTGTCCCTAAGAACATGAAGGTTTTAGGGTTTAAAGAAGAAATTACAGATGAAGAGTATCAATATGTAGGCGAAATCTGGTTCATAGGGGAATTAGATTAAGGTTTTGCTTGCTGAACGGGCAGTATAAAGCAACAATTTTTTCCATCTCCGTCTATACGATAAGCTAGGTAAGAGAGGGGAGTTCTTTTGGTTGTGAATGCACAGTCTGGAATCATAATAGCGTTATTAATAGTGTGCGGATGGTTATTTATCAAACAAACAAAATCAGTTCAGGGGCAGGATGTGAACAGAAGAATATTGCGATGGACAGGTTTTGGACTCATTGTCATGGCAATTTTTCTCATTGTTATTGGAATAGTAGTGTACTTCGAGTGGGAAACACATAACTATGGACACTAGATAGGTAAGCATTGAACTATTACGGTGCAAATTTGCTCAAGAACAAGGTGCTAATGTAAAAGAATCACTATGGTATAAATAGCACACTTTATCATACTAACGGGAATCGTTAGCACAATACGGCTGTTACGGCAGTCGTTTTTTATTTGTTCAACTATCGGGCAGTATAGTTGAACAAGCAGGGAATCTTCAATATGTTAGGACTATGTGCAAAAACAGTTAGCCTGGTTTCAGCTAAATCAGGATTTTTCTTTATGTTTAATAAATATTTGATGAAGCCAGTTGTTTGAGAGGAGTTGATTTCACTTGTCTGAATATTAAAGTAAAATAAGAAATAAAGGAAGGGAGGGATATTTTGTCACCTGCTCAAATTATTGGATTGTGGCTCGATATTTTTTTCATTTTGTTGATATTATTTATGGCACTTATGTCTAAAGGGAAATATAGAAAAATCCTTATTGCTTCCTCAGTGTTATTAGCTATTTGGGCGTGGGGTCTACGTCCAATCTGGATTGAATATCGAGCCTCAGCCATACAAAAAGATGTGAATCAGTATCTAAAGAATCGTTATCCAGGAGAATCATGGAAAATAGAACGAGCTGATAAAAAGTCACCCTCAGCAAATCCTTATCGCCAAGATGTTACTTTTACAAGCGAGCCTGGATGGGAATACAACTACACCGCCAGCCTGTTTGGAGAAGTAAAACAAGTTGGTAGCGCACCAATAGAAGGTAAATTCCCAAGAGAAGGAAAACACTTTGAGATATATAAACAATGAGAAGATGTTTTGAAAACAATAAATGTCTCTATGTAGATGATTATAATTTGAAATTGGAAATCTCATAATTTCACCTTTGAAAAAGCATAGACGAGGAATAATAAAGTCACAACTTTACTTTACTAACGGGAATCGTTAGTTCAATAAGAGGCTACTTCGGTGGTCTTCTTTTTATTATGCTAAAGGGCAGTAAAGCAGGATAATAAAATGTATGACCAAACCAAATATTTTTTATAAATCATATCCATTAAAAGAAAATTCTGTATAATAAGGAATAAAATTATATAAAATAGTTTTAGAACGAAGGAGAGAAAAAAATGAGGCAACTTTTTGCAACACTTATCCTTTTAAGCATGTATATGCTTAGTGCTTGTTCCAATCAAGATAAACCCAAGGAAACTGTATTTAAAGGAGAAAGTGAACACTGGAAAATGGTATATACAGTTAGTAGTAATCAAAAAGTAAAAAATTATAATGGTAAGGAAACTACTTCAAACACTGATTCGATTCGAATTCAATACAAGGGAGATAAAAAGGATTTGGATGGAGTAGAAAGATATAAAATAACGGTACTTGGTTCAGGAGCCGAAATGTATTTTGGTAAGAAAATGGATAAAACATTTAGAGATACAGGGGAAGTATATATTGAAAACTCGACATTAACTACGTTAGATAAAAATCCTGATATTGGTGGTCAAGTTATCTTAGATGGGAGGAAGAGGGAAAGCATGAACTTAAAGCCTGAGTGAGTAAAAGGATTACTTCATATATGAAGTAATCCTTTTACTTTTTCTGCTAATCTCTGCTAGTCACTCTTTATATTTTTCGCAAATACCATTTTATGTTATTGAATTAAGGGGAATCGTTAGCTAAGTACGGCTGGTTGTTTCGTTAGCCTTTTTTTATTTGTTTAGCTGATGGGCAGTATATGAACAGTGTAGTGTAATTAATCACTATGAATTGGTCCAGTTCTTGTTGGTATGAACGATATAACTTTATCACGCAAAAAAACAGGGCATCATAAAGGGGAACACATTTGAAGGGAGTAATAGCCAATGCAAAGAAGAAAAGTATCAGTTTTACTGTTATTGTTTCTCTTCATAACTACCATCTCCGTCCAAGCACAAGAGAATCCAGCTTTTGCTGTGGTCAGGAAATACATTGATACCCTAAACCAACATAACTGGAATACTATTCCTCAACTTTGGGTTAAGGAACGAAGAAAAGACCTTGCCGATCAAATAAATAGCAAGGAAAATCAAGAAAAGAAGCTTGGTTTCTTCAATATCAAAAAAGCAAAACTTGTTGCATGGAAGGAATTGCCCCCTGAGTTTGGGCAAATTTATATCCCACCGCATTATGTAGATAAATTTGAAGGTATGAGATATTTTTATGTTGCCGTTGATTATGAAGTACATAAACAAAATAAACGTCGCATTAATGGATTGAACTATTTCATTATTGTTGTAGCTAAAGAAAATGGGGAGTGGAAAATCGCTTTGACTCCAGGTCCGCCTGTCACTCACATTATTCATGCTGGTTATGGGTTTGGAACAGATGATGAAAAGACATATGACGAAAGGAGAGCAATGTTTTTTCATAACCGATAGCATTTAATATATAAATGAAAGCGGATACCACAATTCTTGCATCAGTGTCTGCTTTTTATGTCCAATGACTCGGAACACCTTTTGAAATTCTTTACTTCACTACCATGAAAATTACTCCTCAAAAATCCTAGTGGGCAGTTCAAAAATTATTTTCATACTCTGTGGTGCAGGACTTTTTATGCTGCATGGATGGCTAACGGGCAGAATAGTTCAATAACCTAGGTAGGATTTGATTAAAGCACGCTTTGGTTAGGTTTCGGCTCACGAATTGTTCCATTAACGGGAGATAGTTGAAAATAATCATAATAATTTCTGGACTATTCGTTCCGGAAATGTTAAATTTCAATATAAGCAAGGGGGAGATGAAAATGGGGAGGTTAAAAGAGTTTGATAAAGATGCCGTATTACATAAGGCAATGCTGGTTTTTTGGGAAAAAGGATATGAGTCCACGAGTATCCCTGACTTGATAGGTTCAATGGGCATAAGCCGCTCAAGCCTTTATGAAACTTTTGTTGATAAAAAGACACTATATTTAGAGACTATCGAACATTATAAGAAAGTTAGACAAAAGAAGAGAGAGTTACTTTTAAATGCTCCAACTGCAAAAGAAGGAATAAAGGAACTTTTCATTTCACACATAGACTCAGCATACGATGAAAATTTTCCCAAGGGTTGTATGATAACAAATGCAGCTGTGACAGTAGTGGGTGCTGACAGCACATTTTCGCAATTAGTCAAGGATAACTTTGATAACTTAGAGAAGATGTTTTATGAAGTTTTGCAAAAAGGACAGTATTCTGGAGAAATACATAAAACTAAAGATATAAAAGTTCTTTCGTGTTTGCTTTTAAATCTAAATCATAGTATCAACTTACTTTCTAAAGTAAAAAAGGAGAAACAGGTACTTTACGATATGATTGATACAGTATTGGATTTGATATAAATTTTTTTACTTTTTATGGACTGATCGTTCCAAAAAAGTAATCAACTAAATTGAGGAGTGAAAATATGAGAGTTTCATTAATAGGGCTTGGTAATATGGGCTTGCCAATAGCAGAAAACATTTTAAAAAATGGTCACGAATTAGTTGTCTATAACAGAACAGAAAGTAAAGTTAAAGACCTTGCATCTAAAGGGGCTGAAGTTGCACGAACTGCAGCAGAAGCAGCAAGGGAAACAGGAATTGTATTCACAGTGCTTTCTGATGATAAAGCTGCTGAGGATGTTGTATACGGTGATACAGGAATTATAAATGGTCTTAAAAATGGGGGAATCCATGTTTCGATTAGTACACTTAGCGTTGATTTGTCCGAGAAATTAGCAAGAGACCACTTAAGTCATCATCAGCATTTTGTATCTTCAACCGTCTTAGGTCGACCTGATGCGGCTGCTTCAGCAGCTTTACGTTTAATAGTGGCAGGACCAGAAGAAGCAAGAAATAAAATTATGCCAATTTTAAAGATATTGGGACAGGATATATTTGTTGTGGGAGATGAAGGATATTTATCAAATGTTGTTAAATTAGGAAATAACTTTTTAATTGTTTCTATGTTAGAAGCTTTGTCAGAGATACTGGCTATGGTTGAAAAATATGGAATTGAACCAAAACAATTCCTGAATGTGGTTAATACCTTGTTTGGTTCACCAGTGTATAAAAACTACGGAAATATTATAGCTGAAAACAACTTTGAACCAGCTGGTTTTAAAATGAAACTTGGTTTAAAGGATGTAGATCTTATGATTGCGGCTGCCAATAAAGTTTCTGTTCAATTACCAAGTGCAGAACTTGCTAAGAATAATTTTTCAGAAGCTGTATCAAGGGGATGGGGAGAATTAGATTGGGCAGCTCTAATTAAATTAATGAAGCATTAAAATATTTTTTGTTCAACTAACGGGAATCATTAGTTGAATAAACAGGGATTTAACAATTTACAGGTAGTCATACCAATTATAAAAAGCATCTCATGGTATAGAGGTGCTTTTTACTATTTAGCTTATTCCCATAAATTCTTGGGGTATGAATACATAAAAGCTTTTTCGTTACTATAAGGAAGCACGATCCAAGAAACTGTGTTGTTGTCAGAAGGTGCATTTATATAAGGGGACTCCTGGGTCTGAAAAAGCTGATGAGCTTCGTCACTTTCTTTATAGGGAATCATAGGAACGGAAGTGAAATTCAATGTTCCATTGTAAATCAACAATTTGCCGTTGACATGTACGGCTGGAGCGAGTGAAGCAATACGATATAAGTGATTTGTTATCGGAACATAAGCATTTGCCCATAAATACAAATCCATCATTAAAAATATTAAAAGTGACCAAAATGCTGTATAAACACGTTTCTTCAAAAAATCCCTCCCCATTTAATTAAGCAGTGGATTGCTTCATTCTTATGTCTTTAGGGACAAAATGAGAATTGATTTTTAATTAATATCGTACAAGTTTTAATTATTACGTTGGCAGAGTTTACTCAGCTAACGGGCAGGATACTTGAAGAGTTGAATAAAAATTAACACTAGAATAATTTTACCAAATATTGTATTGTTGGTAGGGAGGAGTGATTTGATTTTGTTTGTGAATATGAGAAGAAGTGAGTTCGAATCAATAGAAGACTTAATGCTTGGAATAACGTGTTTTGAGCCAATGATCCAAGTGTATAAAACGGAACGAATGTTTGATAATGATCTAACTGAATTCTATAAGAGATTAACCAAAGGACAACAAGCGTTGTTTATGTTCCACGTGTATTATAACCACGCAATTAGATCATTAACCGAATTATATTGGTGGAGTGCTTATTTTCTTGCTCAACCAAAAATATGGTCAGAAATCAAAAGTGGATTGCAGTATTTCAAGGATGATACCATGCTATTATTCATTGATGAAATTGAAAAAGTTCTTAAAAAGTATAATCAACCCAGTAGTTTAATGGAATTTAAAGTTACACGTGAAGACCTTGACCGCAATCAGGAACTTCTTGATTGCATAAGTTCACTTAACACAATTTTACACAAAATCGCTCCATCGACTCTAAAGCGAATTGGTATATACATCAGAACCAACCCTGATGAATTCGTACAAATGGAAGATTAGTTTTGCATCTCATTTTCGTACTTTATTCAACTATCGGGGATCGTTAGCAAAGTAAGGCTGCTTCGGCAACCGTTTTTCATTTATTGAACTGTTGGGCAGTTTAATCAAATAAGGAATATAATTTGTATTTCCTTATATGTTAAAATTCGGGTATATTTTTCCAAAAAACACACAAAAAGAGGGTGAAGAATGTGGGGGAATCCCAATTAATAAAAAAGTATCTATTAGCAAGCTGAATAGTTACAAAAATTATATCTGTATAAAAAACTAACTGTATAATTATACGAATTAACCTTAATCCACCCTCCTGTTGAATAAATTTTTGTCTTACTAAATATGAATTTTTACTATAAATTTGAAGTTATATTATTTAATTATAGTTTCTAATCATAAAGATGCTAATGTTTTTCGACTGATTAATTCTTAAAATCTAACTAATTATAAATTTTTGTCCAGATTAATATGATACATGTCTTACTAATTATGACAAATAACAATAAGTATTGTGATTTGTCATAATTGGTTGGAATGGTATCAAAGTAAAACGGCATTAAAGGACTATTTCCTTGGTGCCGTTTTTTTTTGCATTAAAATTTAAGTTAAAACTACCTTATAACACAATCAAGAACGTATATGTTGATTATTTTGACGCTCCACAGCGGAACGGTTGCTAGGAGAACGAATACAGTAGTAATATAATAAAGAAAAGAGATGAACGGGAACAAGGAAAGGAGACTCTCATGGGTTTATGGGGTTTTTTTGGTAGAAAAAAAGAGAACGAGCAAATCTACGACGTTCTGCAACAGTTCGAACAGCGTATGCTGCGGCAAATATCAGAAGCATATACCAACACATCCACTTCTGTAAATGAATTATCCCAGCAAGTACAGGAAATTCGCGAACAGATAACGAAACTTACACGTATGCAGTACAAAGCAACCCAAACGGTACAAGAACAACTCGAACAAATGGCGGCGAATGTGGAGACGGTGCGGCAGATACAAGCGGGCGCGCAGGCGCAGCAAGTTCATGCGCTGCTGGAGCAAAACATTCGCTGGCTGGATGATATCGATCAGTTATGTGCGCATCTGCAGGGGGAACAAGAAAACAAATGGGGGCCAACGCTGCGCGTCTGGGCGGAGAAATTACTGAGTGTTCTTGCAGAAAATGGAATCTATGAAATCGAAGTGAGGGGGAAGGCGTTTAATCCCCAGTTTGCCGAATCGCTTGGAACACGTGCCTTAGAAGAAATAGATGTATCCGAAACAAGCCCTGTCCCTTATCAGGTGACAGAAGTGATTCGGCGGGGATTTGCAGACCGCGATGGGCGTGTCTTGCGCAAGGCCCAGGTGATTACGTTAGCGTCGGGACAATAATCTATTAATAGAAAAGAGGGACTGAACTTGAGTACTACCTTTCGTCCAATCGTTGGCATCGACCTTGGCACAACCAATTCTGCCGTATCCTACATTCATAAAGGAAAGCCGGAAATCATCCCTTCCCCGCGAAAAGAGCGGATTATTCCTTCGGTTGTGCTTATCGACCCACAGGGGCACATTGTTGTCGGTGAAGATGCGCGCGCGGCACTTGTCGCCATGCCTGATCGCACGATAGCGGCGGTAAAACGGAAAATGGGCAGCTCCGAGCGCATTTCGATAGCTGGACAAGCCTTGCTGCCTCAGGAAATTTCGGCTCTTATTTTAAAAGAACTTAAAAGTTATGTTGATGAAAAGCTGGGTGAAGGCGAAAAAGAAGCGGTCATTACGGTGCCGGCATATTTTACCGATGAACAGCGGCGTGCTACGAAGCAGGCCGGAGAGCTGGCCGGTTTTGTTGTGGAAAGAATCATCAATGAACCGACGGCAGCGGCACTGGCCTTCGGTTTGCGAAACAAAAAGAAAGACGGACACGTGCTTGTGTATGATTTGGGGGGCGGCACGTTTGATGTGTCGCTTGTTGAGATGATGAGCGGGCTAATGGAGGTAAAGGCATCAAGCGGTAATAACGAGTTGGGCGGAGAAGACTTTGACTGGCGGCTTGTGGACTGGTTCGCAGAACAAATTATGGCTGAACAGGGCATCGATCCGCGAAATGATATTCGAGCAAAAGCACTGTTAAAAGAAGAGGCTGAACGCGTTAAAAAAGGGTTATCTGACGATATATCCGTGAACGTGGAACTGCCGGTAGTAACCATGAAAGAAGGCGCGCCTGTCGGATTGTTTACGACCGTTACCCGCGAGCGATTTATCTCCCTGATTGATGACTTGCTGGAAGAGACAATGGTATGTGTGCAAAATGTGCTGCGCGACGCTGGTCTGCAGAAAGACGATATTGATGAAATTTTGCTTGTAGGAGGGTCTACACGCATTCCCCGTGTATATGAACGGATAGAGAATTTCCTGGGTAAACAGCCCCGTAACGATGTGAATCCGGATGAAGCAGTAGCGCTCGGAGCGGGCGTACAGGCTGGCCTTAAATCGGGTGCATTGGCAAAAAGCGGGCTTGTCGTCACAGATGTGGCTCCTTTTTCCATGGGGATTGCAGTACTGAAAGAAGCGGGCTTTACTTCCCGGCCAGGCGGATTCGCAACCATTATTCCGCGCAATACAACCATTCCGGTTACGAAGACGGAACAGTTTCATACTGTGTATCCCGGACAAACGGCGGTGCAGATTGAAATATACCAGGGGGAGCACGAATGGGTCAAGTATAACCATAAGCTTGGCGAGTTTTTACTTGAAGGTATTCCGGCCAATATGGAACAAGAGGAAGCCATTAATGTGACATTTCGCTACAATCTGAACGGAATTCTCGAAGTGACCGCTTCCTGCGTTTCCACTGGAGAGGCGATGAAGGTGACCATCCAGGATGCGATTAATCGTGATTCAGAAGCAGCAATAGCGGAAAGCGTGCGTGCGATTGAGGAATTATACGCGCAGAGTAAGGAAGCCGGGGATGAAGAGGAAGAATGGGAACTGGAAGAACTGCTCGCTGACGCAGAGTGGGATGAAGACGAAGATATACCGGCGGAAGAGCTGCAGACAGAAGCCGAGCGCCTGCTAAAACAGGCTGAACGGCTGCGCGCAAGTGCGGTGGGGCGGACAAGACGAGGGTGGAGAGAATAATAGAGCTTCTGCATACCGCACTGCAAGGCAGAGATTCTGATGAGATACAGCAGGCGCTTGATGAGGCGACGGATTTGCTGATTGAATTGGAGGTATAAAGATACCATGGCTGGAGCAAAGGCTGAAAATTATTATAAAGTACTTGGCACACGCTCGAATATTAAGCAGGAAAACATTAAAAAGAAATACATCGAGATGGTCAAGAAGTTCCCGCCGGAAACACACCCGGAACAGTTTGAACGCATTCGTGAGGCATATGAAGTACTGCGTGACCCGAAAAAGCGGCATGAATATGATGCAATGCGCAAACATGGAAATAAGATTGAAAAGCTGATGGAGAAAGGGGAAGCATACGTCCAGACCGAAGAGTGGGAACAGGCGCGGAGCATATATCAGCAGGCAGTAAATATTATGCCGGACAGTATCTCTGCACGGATGGGGCTGGCGGGAGCGTTGCTGCACCTTCATGATGTCGATGCGTTTGAGGAACAGTATACGCATATTCTTCCGCTGATCCCTGAAGGTATGGAAATTCCTGTGTATATGTCGCGTGCGATGATATACATGGAAATAGGCAAACCAGAGAAAGCATACGATATATTCAAGGATACATGCGAGCGATTCCCCGATCGTATATACGAAAGTTTGCGTATTCTTGTTTCGGCTTATTTGGTAGCAGATCTGGATGAGGAAGCCTGGGAGCTGCTTGTATCACATCTTCCAGATCCGGGGCAAGAGAAGGCAGAGGATATTCATCTGTTTATTTTCTGGGTTCACACGATGGCCAGGTTGAATAAATGGAACCTATGGTCGCAGCTGCAGACGCGCATACGTAAGTTTTAAAAACGCTGGCTGATGAGGAATCAAAGCGGGTTGTGCTGGAGGCACTCAATGAACAGGTAGATATGCTGTATGAAGCCGGGGTGTTTCGTCTCAGTGAGATTTTTATCGATTTTATGTATTTTATCGACCCGAAGGATCGGGCCGTGAAAGAGAGACGGACTGAGATTCAGCATGTGATGCGTTTGGAAAAAGAGCTGCACCGTATGTTCCGTGATAGTGAGATGTTTCCGCTCGTTATGTATGAAGCAGAACGGTATTTTAACAATAGATTCATTCCGCTGGTTCCGCCCCCTGAACCGGAGGAGGAGATGCCCGCTGATATATTATATGAGCTACAGGAGATGGACATCGAGTATCTTGCCGGGATTACTCGGGTCAAGAAGAAATATCCGCTGTTATACCGGCAGTTTAAGGAAAAGTGGGAACAACTATACGATGCACATTCGCAAGACTTGAGCCGTGAGGTGCGGCGGCAGTTTCGAATATGAAGTAAAAATAACTCTCAAAAAAATAAAAAAGAAAGCCCCTGCTCTTTTAGTAACTGGCAGGGGCTGAAATTATCTGTCAAAGAAAAGGTCCTGTTGTTAACCCAGGAAAGCAATCGCCCTTTTCGTTTTTCTCGCAAATGCAATCGGATTATCTATGGATTCCCAATGAATGTACATTAAACGGGGATTTTCATTCAGCCAATGATTGTGAAGTGCCGTTACTCTAATGCCCTCTCTGCGAAGATTTGAAATTAATCGATTGGCCTGGTTTTGAAAAAGCGCGGTTTCACCTAAGCAGAGTGCACGCCCGGACCTATCAAGGGATTCAAACGAAAAAAGCTGATACCGGACCAAAGGGGAAGTCGTGCGTCTTCCTAAGATTGTGGCATTAAGTCTTCTGGCCCGGCTGACAAAACAAACAGGACCTACATCAATTTCAGATTCCCCGCCTAAAATTCTAGTAAATTGATCACAAAGCCTTCTGAATCGCGGAGTTACCCTTACCTGCGCCATACACATCCCCCTCTTGTTTTGAGAAATACGAAATATTGTATGATTAAGCAAGAAAGGGGAACTGTACATATCCCCAGTTCAACTATATTTTTTCTAACACAGGCGCGTGGTTACATTACTTTCCCCTGGCTGTCGTGCTATTCCCTTTGCTTTTATAACTATTTTGTTTACGTAATTGCTGTGCAATGGTAAAACCAATGAGATAGGCTGGGGCTGAAGTATTACCATCTACAGTAAATGGAATGATGGAATCATCAGCAATGATTAAATCTTTTACTCCGTGTACTCGCCCCTGGTTGTCAACCACACCCCCCATGTTAAGAGGCGCCATTCGAAGAGCTCCCTGTTGATGGTGATTATGGCCGAAATTTTGCTTGATAAACCCTTCAAGCCTGGCATCGTCATTAATTATATCCAGTGCTGGTGAAACGAGCCGATACCTTCGATCGATAGCTGCAAGCCGTGCTGCAATATTCCTAATATAAATTTTGTAGATGTTTTTTACGGCTTCTAAATCTGAGCGATTTTCAAGAAAACCTTCGTCAGCAAGCACGATTTTTAACGGGTCGTTGTTTTGGATTTTTATGGAACCGCGGCTTTTTGGCTGCAGGAAAAGAATAACAATCGTTAATTGACCATTGGAACCCGTTCCGAGCAGCTGAACCCCTCGACGGTTTTGATTAGCTCCCGGCGTTGGATCCGGAAGAAAAGCACCGCCAGTAAAAAGGGCATTCCGATCATGGAGGGGCAGGGGATTGTCATTTGGATTTGCTGTAAATGTCGCAAAGTTAAGCGTATGGTTTCTGAGGTTTTTGCCTACATGTGGATTATTAAAAACAACAGGGATGTTCGCTTCTTTGAGAAGTTTAGCGGGGCCGATGCCGGAAAGCATCAAAAGCTGTGTGCTGTTGATGCCTGCTGAAACAATGACTTTACTGTGAGCGTAAGCGCGAATGCACTTACCCTCTTTGAGAAATTCAACTCCAATCGCACGCTTTTCACTAAAAAGTACACGAAGAGCTGTTGATTTAAAGAAAACTGTCAGTTTTCGGCCCTTTATACCACGGCCGTCAGGGGTCATGATATCAGATGAAAGAAAGGCGGTCGATGAGCTTTCGCGTTGACCGTTTGGATTTTGAAATAATTGCCAGCGTGTAAAGGGGCCAAGGGGCGTTTCAGGATCATTATAGTCAACAATTTCTTTAAATCCTGTTGCCTGTTCGATTGCTGAAACCAGCTTATTGGCCATCGGGGATGGATTCGCAGGAGCCTGCCTTATGTCTATCCGGCCGTTAAATCCG
Organism: Aneurinibacillus tyrosinisolvens; assembly: GCF_001015055.1. GTDB lineage: Bacteria > Bacillota > Bacilli > Aneurinibacillales > Aneurinibacillaceae > Aneurinibacillus_A > Aneurinibacillus_A tyrosinisolvens. The sequence continues at coordinate 35,303 of NZ_BBWZ01000043.1, forward strand.
TGTATATCGGGGCTATTTGTCTCTCCGTTATATTTTTCTAGTTTTTTAAAGGTAGCAATAGCGTGTTCGGGTGACCAGAGAGATCCGAGAAGCTGTTCCCATTCCTTGAAAACGGCAGACGTCGGCCTTACGTATTGCTGGCCATTAATCGAAGAGCCGCCACCTGAGAGCCGGCCTGTCGTCCATTCAAAAGAACGTTCATCAAGCCCCTCCTGAGGCACCCCTTCTCCTTGCCAGAAATATTGCGAAAAAAAACGTTCTTCAAGCTCTAAAGCAAAGGTTGAATCCCTAATGGGCTCATCTTTATCATTATTTTCTCCCGCTTCTAATACAAGGACAGAAGTTTTTTTATTATCAGTAAGATTCTTTGCGATAACAGCACCAGCCGGACCGGTTCCTATTATGACATAGTCAAAAATTAATTTCTCACTATTTTTCCGTACCTGACTCATATACATCCTCCTTATTTTGTAAACCTGGGATGTATTATCTTATAAAGCAGGATCGGATTTTGGTATGCATTTTTCAAGTAAAACATAAAGACATTAGTATTGGAGACTAGGTTTTACTGTAGGGATTTAGAGGGAGTGATATTGTGTTACCCCAAGCACCTATTTATATTGACCATCAATCCGTAATCACTACATATTATCTACAGAATGGGTATTTGATGGTACCAGCCTTATTTTTAAAATATGCTGGTGTTTTCGTAGACTGGAATGTTGAGAACCAATCTGTGGTCTTAAAGAGAAATACGATGACAATTACTTTACCATCAGGAGAGAACTATGCAGAGTACTATGTGAAAGACATAAATAGCTGGCAGCGTGACTACCTTCCGACAATAACTACAAATCTCCCTGATGGTACATACATCCCGCTGCAATACGCGTCTGAAAAACTGGGAATACTCCTATCGTATAATTCCGAACTATCCAGAACTTATATCATTACGAATACCCCGCCATCCAGCATACCCAGAATTTATTATAATGGAAACCCAGGCAAGAAAAAGGTAGCTCTAACGTTTGACGATGGTCCTGACCATTTCTATACTCCTCAGATTTTAGACATACTCAATTACAATGAGGTTAAGGCAACATTCTTTGTTGTGGGAACACAGGTGAAATTCTTTCCTGAGGTTTTACAACGCATTGTGCAGGAAGGGCATGAGCTGGGCAACCATAGCTGGAGCCATCCCGAATTACCGAAGCTTACAACTAGCCAGGTCATACGGGAAGTACAAAAGGCCGAATTGGAGATTCATTCGATTACAGGACGTAGAACGGTTCTATTTCGGCCCCCTTTTGGTTTGTTTACGAGTGCAGATCTTCACACAGTTCATGATTTAGGTTATCAAGTCATTATGTGGTCCGTTGATACATTCGATTGGAAGGGAATATCAGAAGAAGAGATTTTATCGATTGTAAGAAGAGATGTTTCGCCGGGAGCAATCGTCCTGCAGCACACACTCTTAACGACGCCCGGCAGATTAGATGGAACGGTAAGGGCACTGCCCGGGATGATTGACTATTTGCGTAAGAGCGGCTATAAATTTGTAACGGTTCAAAACCTTATAGGTGATTAACCCCTACTTCGAAGCGGAAGATGGCTGAAATCAACTCAATTAGGGTTAAACGAAAGCTAACTCTAATTCAACGGAAAGGTTATACAAGAAAATGGTGGCATATACTCTAACATGTCTATTTTCGGAGTTGAGGTTATCGATGCCAGTTTCTTCAAAAGCAGTAGCGATTTTAATAGGGAGCTTGATTTTAGCCATTGGTATCGATTTTTTTCTTTCCCCCATTGAGGTATTGGATGGGGGACTCATTTTTTCCTCAGAAACTTTTTCTCTCCGGTGTGACGATTACAGTTGTAGGGTTGGCCACCAGCTTGTGTACTTTAAAAATAGATACATAAATGATAGAGCAGTTAAAAGTGGGGAACATCCAACATTATTCAACCTGTAAACAAATCAATATCTTTCTAAGCTTTCTGGACATGTTAAGGGATGAGGTGACAGTCATGAAGGATGAGATATTAGAATTAGTACCGGGGCCGGTAAAGAAGTTGCTCCAGAAAGAAGTTAAAAATGGGAATCAATCGCTCATTGATTTGGTTGTTGATGAGGCAACTACTTACGGATTTGAGCCGGAGGAAGTAGTCCCCTGCATCATGGCGGCATATTATGTTTACGAATCCATGGCCTACCCCAGTGAAATGGAGGAAGAATGGAAGTTGAGCTTGGTTTTTCATGCGGCCAATCGTTCGGCGATGAAGCTTCTGTCTTATGGTAAGTATAAAGCGGAACGATTAAAGAGTGGATGGATGAGGTATACGAGTCCATAAAATTCGAACAACCGCTCAATTAGGTATCATGGAGAAATTGTCCCTACCGCGAGGCAGATCCTGTAATTCCCATGACGGATTGTTTGGCGTTTTGTAAATGAAGTTCAGCATAATCTTGCCAGCGTATGATATTTTCGACAAATGATTTGTAAGTACCGGGGGCGGCATCCCTCATAACATATAAACCGACCCGCACGTTACGATCTCTCTGTTCTGCATTTTGTATGCAGGCAATGAGGGTTTCCACGATGGACGGTGCGCGCTCTCCGTTGAGTAATCTTTGTGCGGCTCCAGTCGCCGTAACACGATGTGGATTTATGCCTGTTTGCCACAAATAACCATTTGTAATCTTTTGTTTTTGTACGCTAAAGTCGTACAACACAATAACAAGTGAGCTGTGTTCAGCGTTTACATTTCACTTATTTGACTGTGCCATGGTATGATCTTGGGTATTATTTGTTCGCAGCAAAAGATAGGTTTTGTCAGCTTTATTCGTCAATAAATCGAGAATCAACATTCATTAAAGCTAAGTACAAGACTAAAATGCGAAAACCCTTGTGAAATCAAGGGTTTTCGCATTTCTATGCACCCGATTTTCGTGTTTCTTATAAATTTATACAAACTTGCCAAATTTGGATTTTTGACGCCCCAAGGCATTCATTTCATCTCTAACAAGTAAATTGATGACGTGCAATTCCTCTTTACTAAGTTCCTCCTCATAATGTTGGTCTAGCAGGCGTGGCGACCCTACTTCTGGACTAGTAGGTTAATGCGCTTTTCAACTTGATGAAACTCCCACTCTTAGCATGCCCAAGTAGTGCCAGCTTCTTTTTCAGCAAAGTCTCGTAGTTTTTTCATTGTGGATATAATGTGACCCTATTGTTTTCTTATTGAACGGTTTTACGAATACCCAATAAAACTAGGTATTTGAATTAGTAACAATCGCCCACCATGATTCATATTGTGTCGAAGGGAGTATTCGAAGTAGTTGGTGGATTCGCCGGTTACACCGTTGTTTTTCTGATTCTCTTCGTTTTGTCTTCCCTTCTAGCTGCTGGTTACGCTGCCGGCACAATTTATTCATTTAATAAATGGAGGTTGTACTAATGGATGATTTCAAAAATGAACTTCAAGGGTTGAATGTTGCCAATTTCCAGGCGGGTCCGATGGTTCCTTATGATACTCAAAGCCAGCACAATATGGATGAGGCTCGGCAATGCGGTCGTTGCTTCGGTGGTGGTTGCTTCGGTGGTGGTTGCTTCGGTGGTTTTTCTTGCTTCGGTTTTTTCCGTTGTTTTAATTGCTTCAACTGTTTCCGGTGTTTTAATTGCTTCCATTGTGGCGGTTGTGCCCGTTGTTTCTAGTTTTCTAACGAAAACAGTGGTTGCCTATAGAAAAGAGCTCCTGCATGAGTTATTGCAGGAGCTCTTTTCTATAGGAGTAGACATAAGGGACAAATGGCAGTGCATAAGATTACGGTGAAAGTGATGATGTAGATTTGAGAACAGCTCACGGCAAGGAGGAGTAGAATGACAAATTTGGCCTCTTCTACGCGTCTGAAAGTGAAAAGGGACACG
>NZ_BBWZ01000044.1 GCF_001015055.1 Aneurinibacillus tyrosinisolvens
TTATTTATTATACCGCCTTAATGAAATGAGTCTGGTGTAGAGCAATTGCACAGAAAGCTTTATTTATTTCTCAAATAAATAAAGCTTTCCGTTCTCTGCTGTTTTAACCTTCGGCCCTGTAAATCCCCTTTTTAAAAGTTCTTTCTCCATAAACATCATTAACGCAGCATGGCTCACAATAAGCACATTCTCCCCCCTTCCAATAATGTTCTGTCAAAGACCGTACTTATGCGCCTCTTAACCTCTTCTATTTCTAACCGTGTTTTATGATTCATCATCCACGATACTTTCACTAGAATAGCCCATACTAGAAAAGGCAGCCTCATATTTATTTTGAACTGAGGCAGTGGAATTTCTCTTAATTCTTTCATCCTTATAATGTTACCCCTGTAAATTTTCTCCGCCGTCTTTACTGCTCTGGGCATATCGCTTGTGAGGCATCTCTGCCACTCTATATCGCCTAAATCGGTCTCCCCTTCTTCTATATCCGCTGCATCATATTCTTCAAACCATTCCACTAATTCCGTTACCGTTAAAAGCTTTTTCTCCGGAAACCCTTTTTTCACCTTGAAATGCCGAACCAAACCAACCTTCATTCCCTTTCATCCTTCCTTCGAAAAAATCCGAGAGCCTATAAATCTAAAACAGTTTCGTACCTAAAACATGATCAAGCGGCACACAGCCTATCACTCTGCTGTCGCTTTATATCATCTTCAAGCGTGCGCTTCTGTTCAACACGGCTGTCGATAATCACGACATCTCCGTAGTGGGGTTCTTTGTTTAATGTATGCGATAATTTAGATATGTAGATGTGATCCTCATTATGCAATGTGGGCTCCATCGAACTTCCTAAAACCTTGGTGGGCTGAAATACAAATGCGCTTAAAATCGTAACGAATAGGACGGGAAGAATAAGCCACTCCCCAACCTCTCTTATTATTTTCATGATTTATCCTCCATATTTTAAAAGTCGGTATACACACTATATTAAACGGATGTTTGCCAAAAAAGGTTTTAAAATCACTCATAAATTTTTCTCACGTGTTTATCCGCTTGAAAAACCCGCCCATATAAGCAATAATAAAACTAATTAAAGGGATAAAAGCCCGGGAGATATCAGTTGAAGATATCTTCCGGGCTTTTTTATTGTAAAGAAATTTCCAAATGTGAAGGAGGAAGAATAAATGAACACATTGGTCGAATACAAGTGGATGATTCTGGCGGGCCTTGAGGTTTTAGCCTGGTTAGCCACTTTTTTTTATGCTTTATGCCAGATATGGTATGAAATCAACTCTCTGGTTCAGGGTAGGGGCGGTACTCTTTGCCGCTACAGGAGTTATCCCACAGGTGGTTATGGGAATCATCAATTATATGTTTACCCGGGAAGTAGATTTATTCACCCTCATTATCGTGGGTCTTATCATATATGGGGCAACCATTGGCAAGAAGCAGGTTGCGAAGATGGATGCATGGGCCCGGGGCAAATTCTCAAAAGGGGATGACACCGCCTGAAGAAACGCTTGCAGGTGCTTTTTATAATTTTCTCTGTTTCACAAAAACAAGATAAAGAATAGGAATTGCTCCCACGGCATATAACCCAAGAATACCAAGAACAAAATAAGGCTTATTAATGATATTATCATAGACCCAGTTCCACATAAGAACACTGTCTCCCATGCTTTTTTATTTCCTTTAATCACCGTTTTTTTTCTTAGCTTCACCGAAGCACATATTTTTCAAACAGAAATACGGGAAAATATTTACTAAGTGAAAACGGCAGAGTATAGGCTCACTCCTTAAGAACTGCAGCATACGGCGCTCTATCCTTTACGTTCAAACTTGGGTAGAATAATACTTAGGAAATTTTCCACAGGATTAATAATGCCCATAGCGAAAGGATTATCATCGAATGGAAAATAACAGCATTATTGAACATAAAGTAGGGAATGCAACATTCTCCTGGAATACCCAAACAGGAAAGCTTTATTTTGATGGTGTAGAGTGTATTTTATTCTGGTTAAGCCCGGCATTCCAATTGCTGCTGGATGCAATCGAAGAAGTATCAGGTCAAGAATCCGCAACCGTGGTGTTAGAGACCGCAGGCTACCGTATGGGAGAGACTGTTGCCAACCACTATGCGGGCAGTGTAACAAAATTGGTGAGTGAGTTACCCCGTACCTATGCCGGGGCCGGCTGGGGGAAAGTTGAAATTCCTTACTATAGCCTGGAAGAGAAGAAGGCAACAACGCGAATTACAGACAGCTGGGAATACAGGATTAATCAAGTGCAGGGAAAAACAAAGATTGGCTCTTTTTTCCCCGGTCATTGGGCGGGAATTTTCAGCTCGCTGTTTAATGAAAATATGTGGTACCGGGTGAATAAAAGCCAGATTGCCGGGGATGAATACGATGAAATTGAATTTTTCGCCTCCCCTATCACCCCACAGCAAAACATTCATGACTTCATTCGCCAGAACGAACAACGAAAGATTTACGAATTAGAACAAACGGTTATCGAACGGACAAAAGAGCTGAATTCACTCATTCAAGATTTGTCTGCCCCGGTTATTCCGGTTTTGGAACACATCATTGTCATTCCCCTTATTGCAAAGTATGATGCGAAACGTGCGGATGAGCTGCTGGAAAAAGCGCTCTATGGCGTAAAGCAGCACAATGCAAAATACTTGCTGCTTGATTTGACCGGTCTGAAGCAAGTGGATGAGTATACGATCCAGCTTCTGCATAAATTAAGCCAGGCAACAAGGCTGTTAGGAACCCAATGCATCCTGGTCGGTATGTCGCCTGAGCTCGGCCAGAACATTGTAGCTTCTAACTATGCCATTGATGAAATCATAAGCTTTTCCACGCTGCAAAATGGCATTTCCTATGCTTTAATTCAAGAAGACATGCAGATTCTGAAAAGAAAATAACCGAAAGCCTGGCCATTCATCGGCCAGGCTTCTCTTCTTTCAAAGGATACACTTAGTTAAAACCATATTTTTTCAGGATTTCTTTGCCTTTCTCACCGGAAAGGTAGTTTAAAAATAGTTTTGCTTCATTCGCATGGGCCGAGTTTATTATTACAGCTCCCGGATATACAATCGGTTTATGCCATTCCGGCTTGGCTATAGCGATTTGCTTTACTTTTTTTGAGATTTGAGCATCGCTCGCATACACAACTCCTAAATCGGCGTTCCCCAATTCCACATACGTAAGAACCTGGCGCACATCTTTTCCTAATACAAAACTGTTCTGCAGCTTGTCCCACAGTTTTAGCTTTTCAAATACTTCCTTCGTATACCGTCCAACAGGCACGCTCTCAGGCTCGCCAATAGCGAATTGTTTAACCTTGCCAGGATCTATGTTTTCGAAGGACGAAATATTCAGCGGGTGCTCCTTATTGGTTATCAGGACGAGCTCATTTTTCGCAAAATCCATCCGGGAGTCTTTTGCAATCAGGTTCTTGTTCTGCAATTCATCCATATCTTTTTTACTGGCGGATAAGAAAAGATCGGCCGGTGCCCCCTGTTCTATTTGCTGGGCCAGCTTCCCGGAACTTCCAAAGCTATATGTTACATTTATGGCATGATGCTCCTGTTCAAATGATGTTTTAAGTTCGTTTAACGCATCGGTTAAGCTGGCTGCTGCCAAAATGATGATTTCCGTCTTTTGAGCACCGGTTGACGGTGAGGACATTGGTGCCGCCTTTTCATTCGTTGAACAACCCAAAGGAGCGATTAACAATAGCAGTATGATGAATACGAAACCAATTCTTTTACACATAAAAAAACCTCCATAGAATTCTCCGTTTCTAACAATCAATTATAACGACTTCCAACGGTTTATAGCTAGATGTAAGAATAAACAAATAGCCGCGTGCCATGCTGCGGCAAAAGAAAAAGCTATACCAGCCATGATACTTGCCGTTCCTATTTTTCACCATATAGAATCTATTGTTGTATGTTCATTTTCAGGAGGAGGCAGAAAGATGGAGCACAAAAATTATCATACACACAACATGGAATTTATTTATTGGCAGAATAGACAGCAGGTGCACCGGCACAATTACTCGATTATGACTTCGTACAGTCAGAATCACGCTCATCAGATGCATGGGGTAACATCCGCTGATCCTGGCGATATAGACAACCATGTTCATTATTATGAAGGTATGACGACCTTTATGGACGGTCATGTTCATTACTATCGCGGAATGACCGGACCGGCCATTCCTCTACCCAGCGGGGGGCATATCCACGAGTTTGCTGGCAGGACCTCGTACAATGATATGCACACCCATAATTACCACGGAAGAACAGGGGCAGGCTACTAGCATGATCCGCGTCTCTTTATCCATGTAACCAGTTCTGAAAAATCACGTGAAAATGGCTTATGAAAAGGTTTTAAAATAGCCTCTCTTTGTTCACCCTAAAGAAACAAGGAGGAGGTTTTTTTGTGAAAGATTGGCTTTATACACATGTCATTACTTCTGGTGCTTATCTCGTTGCCGCACCACTTATTATACTTGGCTTTATAATTCTTACCTGTTATAAAATCGTAAGTATGCTTAATAAAAGGTAATTTAAATAAGAAAAACCCCTTATCATCAAGGGGTTTCACACTCTCGCTCCCTCACATTCAGAACAGCACCCCTAAATTTCGAATTTAAAGAAGTGCAAAAACATTGGTAAACCGTATTGGACCCTATAGTTGAAAAGCCTTGAATTTACTGAGTTTATCCATTAGTGTATTCATTTTGATTAACATGATTTACTTGTGTGCGTGGTCACTTTGGTGGTCAATGTGGTCAAATACAAAAGCTTGGTCAAATCGACCGGGCTTTTTACATATCCCAAAAATCTTCTGCTTTAACATATGGAGTAGCATGCAGAATGCCGGACTCGCCTACATCTTTATTCAACTTTCACTGCTATTTTGAGGGTACCCACATGATTCGGTGGCAGTACGGTTACTCGCTGATGCTGGATCATCCGCTCAATTAATCGGAACGCATCTCTGAGGATGAACCTGCACACCGTTCATCGTCACCGCGAAACCAAGCGGTGTATGTATCTTTATCAAATCCGTCAAACACGAGGGTGTGACCTTGCTCGCATTCCGGTTTTCCTTCGGGGGAGCAGTGCTCGGGAACCGGTACTTTTTCGGGGTTGGGGACGCCAATAAAAGTACGCCAAGCTTGATTTTTCGGTTCTTTCAATTGCCTTTCCAGTTCTCGAAACGAGGATATCTCCGGACGTGTAAAGTACAGGTAGTGCATCCGAAAGGAGACTCTGGGATCGACCGGAGGGCGACCGCCATCCTTGTAAAGTGGAGCGATCTTCTCGATCACAATCGTGTCATCCACATGATTGATGTAGTCAATCAGTTCCGCATCAAAACCGAGTGTGTTATAGTAGTGGTAGGGTAGCAGCTGTAGCTGTAAATCCATGAAAATGCACCTCGCGTTTTTGTTTTCCATACCCATAAGGGGTACATTTTGAACAGGCTCTCATATGGTAAATATATAATGAAATAGAGGATACCCCGCTGCCAGATAGGTAGCGGGGATTTTTGTGTTACATAAAAAAATAACAGCCTAAGCCGGTGGGTTCTGTTGCATCGTTGCTTTAATTTCTGCAAGTTGCGCTTCTAGTTGAGAAATTCGATCCAACTTTTCTTGATTTGGATCTGGAACAGGTGCTACAGGTTCGGGAGGAGCCTCTTAAACGGTTTGGTCTTGTGGAGCTTCTTGTTCGTCTGTTTTCACAGAAGCATCTGTTTGTGCTTGGACCGAAGTATCGAGCGTCATCATTTCAAGTGGTATTGCAGTAATAACAGAAGGTTGTTTGGCATCTACATACGCTTGACCAAATATGTACGCCATAATAACACCCGCCATTGACATTACGCCCTGTTCCGGAATATGAAGACCGAATCCTTGGTTTGCGACAATAAGAGCTGCAATTACAATGGCCATCCATAATTTGCGTGATTTTAATTTCCCCATGTGTATAGCCTCCGTTTTTGGTTTATTAGGATTCTAACGCTTTCCAGGTTTGAGGACCGACAATACCATCCATTTGGAGCTTTTTTGCTTTTTGGAAGGCTTTGACCTGTGTAGTTGTCTTTGGTCCAAACAATCCATCGGGGGTGGTTACAAATCCCTTCCGTGTTAAATCCTTTTGAAGTCGGATAACATCCGCTCCTTTATCTCCTTGTTTTAAAACAGAGGAGGGGATGTGAACTGGTGGTTTCTCAACTTTCGATGGAGCAAAGTCACGATAGGCCCAATTCAGATCAACATCTCCGTTGATGCCATTTACACGACCTGTTGATGTGTATTGCCAGATATCTGCGCTTTGAATAAGATTTCCTCCGTAATGGGCAATCCACTTGGCGAAAGGCGCTAACTTTGAGGCATCCAAAGCGGAACTCATAAAATATTCTCCCGTGTAAATCATGGCAAAGTATCCGGCCTTCTCAATAGCTCGGAGGAATACCACAGCGGCATCTGTTAACTCTGCTTGGCTTGCCCCTTTTTTATTCTCTTCCAGGTCTAAAACGACAGGGTAATCAAAAGAGATTCCTGCAATTTTGCCGAGGAAATATTGCACTTCTGCTTGTGCTTCAGCTACATTGCTGAATTTAGCATAATGGTACGTTCCTAAATGGATTCCATTCGCTTTGGCACCTGCTGCATACTCGTTGAAAGTAGGATCAAAGTAGGTTGTCCCTTCCGTTGCTTTTATGAAGACAAACTGCACACCATCTGCCGCGACTTTCTGCCAGTCGATGTTTCCCTGCCAGTGGGAAACGTCGATTCCTTTTATTTGGGTCACTTTATTCAAGCCTCCTTTTATTTGATTTATTTTATTCAAACCTGCTTTAACTTGTCCCATTCTTAGTATTTTCGGGCTGATTACCCTGTTCTTCTTGTTTTCTCATAGCTCTTTGTGTTTTGGCTGCAATTTCAGAACTAACAAACTTTACAACCGAATCAGGGATAAGCCTTCCCCAGCCTGCGCGATAGGCGTTTGCTGTTGCACTCTGCCAATAGTGGTATATAAGCCCGAATGTCATAGCATAGAAGACAAATCCTGGTGTATTCATTGCCTTATCAAGCAGGTTCCCGAACATCGGAAACGGTAGAATGAGAACAGAGTACAAAAAAACCCTTGCAGTCCATATTCAGATGAATATGTTTTGTCTTTATGCGCTGCAGCGATACCTGCAACCCAATCCATTCCTATGGTTAAAAGAAAAAGGTAAATAATCGTTACTCGTCCTCGCCATAAACCAAATTGATATACGGCGTTAGAGATAACCCCGCACTAGCAGCTATTGTATTTTCTTTGGTTATTAAGGTATCGATATTTAACTGGGACAGACTAAATCTCTTCATATTTTCTCCTCACCCCCTTTCTATAGGGGAATAAAAATAGGAGCCACTAAGGGCTCCTGTAAATGTATTTTTTAACTGTCTGTTAAGGTGTCCACCAGTTACCGGATACGGTAATCAGGGACAATAGACGAATGCTGTCATTATAGTAATTGCTGTCTCCACCTACAGCCGGGCTTCGTTCATCATAATTTGTGGCCACTCGCATCCATAGGTTATTGAGCCATTCTTGATTTTCGTTTCCAACCATGGCGCTCACCATAAAGGGGGCAGTAAAACACATATCCACCCAATCGTTTACCGGGGTTCCATCAAGCTTGTACACGGCCATAATGCGTGCTGGGTCATCATTCGTTGACTTGCGTATCCAACTGTTGAGCTTGTCCATTTGTGTACGGCTTGTATTGTCTCCTGTCAGGACAATATCCGTACCTAATCTCCAAGGGTCCCGGCAGGCATTGAAAGTATGCCATCCGTCATTTTCAGATTCCATCCATACGTTCGATTTGCTCGAAACAACAGGTCCGAACTTTTTCAATTTCTCATCATACTGTACAAAGTCAGCGAGAAGCCCTGTATTTGGGCTGTAATCGTTGTACAGCTGGTTTATTATACCTTGTGTTGATTTAAGCACAGTAGACCATCTGGCATCACCTGTCGCTGCTTCATAGGCTCTAAAATGATTCAGCATCCAGTCGCTTGAACGAGAAGCTTCGCCAAACTTAGCGTCGCTTTCCGATTGCCAGTCACCCATTTTTAAGATATTCAGCTTGTCATGCACGATATCTTCCATAAGCGCGTTGATAATCTTCACAGCTTCTGCTTTGTAGTCATACTCTTTATTATTTCCCCACTGTTTGTCAGCCAGAAGCAGGGCATATGCAATATCCATATCTCCGTCCGTTGCCGAAGACATTTTCCCAGGCTGGTCATCAATCATCCTGCCTTGGTTATTTCGCACTTGTCGCCACGCCATAAAAGCAGGGTTTATATTGGATGGGTGTGCTTTGAAGTAACGAAACATACCATCAAAGTACTTTTTAGCATCAACATCATGCCCAGCCATATATGCCATGCTAATCATGCCATAGCCAAGCGCTTCAGAAACAGTATGATGATCTGGGCTGTAACTGATGTAATACTGGTCTAGATGGTCGCTAGGCTGTTTTAAATACTTCGCTTTCCATTGATCATACGCTTTTTTTACTGTCTTATCCATCACCGATTGGCTCACGTTTGTAGGCTTAATAATGCCAGAAGCATAACTCACATGTTGCGGAAAAGGTTTTGTTACTCCTTTAGCAGGTACGGGAATAGGTGCAGGTTCTGGAGTTGGGGTTACGATTGCATCTGGCGTTGTTGGTGTCGGCATTGGTGTAGGAACTAAAATGGGTGAAGTTGTTGTTTTGTTTCTTTTTTCTTGCATTTTCTTCATCTCATCCATGAATTTTTGTATATAACCAGCATACGTGACTGAAGGGATAAAGAGGAGTAAGAGTAAACATAAAAATACTTTCTTCACAGTTTATTCAGCCTTTCTTTGATTACTGTCTTTAATATCGGGATAACTCCCAGTGAGTATTAATTCGACAAAAGAAAAGGAGTTGCTTATATGATTCCTAAATAAAAACGCCTCATTGGGCGCTTATAAACCTTATTATCAGTTTAAACAGGTTTACACTCCATTACTATTAGACGGAAGAAGATTAAGGCAGTTTATCCAACCGTCTTTTATTATATCTTCGTTCCTCCCCCCAGAAAAATAAAAGAAGCACCTAGAAGCTGCTCCTTTTTTGTTACTAAACTGTAGATTCTTTTCGCTAAGAAAGGGTCTATACGATACTTAGTTTACTTTCAATTTCTTTAAAATAATTTACGCTCTGAATCATTGGGGTACAATCACTATAATTCGAGGATTTTAAATCAATCTCGAAAATAAAATCACTGTCCTTAACATATGGTTTTACCATTTCCCAATTAATTTTACCTTTACCTAACGGCAAAGAATCATGAATCATTCCCATGCTATCTACAATATGGAAATAATTTGCGAAGCAATGAAATTTATCTAGGTGTTCTTTTAACTTGTTGTTATCACCCTTCAAGCTAATAAAAGAATGACTAATATCAATATTTAAAGGTAAATTCAGTGGTTCTACGATTTCAGATAACAAGTAGGGGTTTTCTGATGAAAAAATACCATGTATAGTATTTTCCCAGAGAAAAGAATCACCACATATGCTTAAAATTTTTTCAATTTTTTTCCTTGTTTTCATTCTTTTTTGTGAATCGTGATAATCAGTACTTTCGGATAATGCATAATGACAATGAACTACACATTTTATTTTCTCTTGTTTACAAATTGAACTTAAAATCTCGCAAGACCAATCGTAATGCTCACGCATATTTTGATCTGAGCTAATAATATCCAAATATCGTCCTTGATAAGTCATGGGATGATGTAAATAGACTCGGATGCCTTTAGATTTTAAAAGGCGTATTTGTTCAATTAATAAGTCAGTTTCATATAAATTCTTTTCAATTAAATGAAACTCAATAATCTCAGGATTGTATTGAAGCCTATCTTCAATCTGAGTTAGATTGAGAGCAGTCTTTAAACGAATATAATCCACTTTTCACTTAAACCCCTTCCCTTCCTTCTCCCTATACTTTATCAATTTCCCTCATTAAAATAACCATAATATGATTTACGGCATACACACGCAACGATTATGCTGAAGCTTGGCGAACATCCTAAAATTGTTTCTGAACGCCTGGGCCACTCTAATATCCAAATGACGCTCAACTTATATAGCCATGTTACACCCGATATGCAGCAGGATGCTTCGAACCGTTTTGAAGAGACCATGAAAAGTGTCAAAAAGTCACTTTAGTGCGCTAAAGGTAGTCAAACCGTGTCAAAATCAGATTTTCTCGGTTTTTCTTTTCCCTTTAAAAAGAAAAACCCCTTATCATCAAGGGGTTTCACACTCTCGCTTCCTCACATTCAGAACAGTACCCGTAAATTTCGAATTTATGACCCGTAATCCTGAACTCGTCCGGTTGTCCAAACATCGCGTCCAGCGGGCAAGACTTAATGTGCCGGGTCTTCCCGCAGGAAAGGCAAATTAAATGGTGATGGTGGTCTTCCGTCGAACAGCGGAACCGGTATTTCCGCTCCCCGCCAAGCTCCGTCGTTTCTAAGATATTTAAATCCGTGAACAGCGTAAGATTACGGTATACTGTATCAAAGCTCAGTCCCGGATATTGCTCCTGCATATATTCAAGCATGTCACGGGCGGACAAATAGCGCTTTTCCTTCGCGAAGACCCGTACCATCTCTTCTCTTTTCCCGGTGTATTTATACCCTTCCTCTTTTAACAGCTGCAATGCCTGTTCCACAGTCATTACGCATCACCGCCTTTTTAAAAATTACGCAATCTCTTGAATAGCAGAATAAGAACAAGAAGCAGCACGGCGACAAGGACAATCGTTCCTCCTGATGCAAGGTCAAATGTATAGGCGACAATAAGCCCGCTCACAACCGATACCTCACCAAAAATAATCGCATACACAAACGTCTGCTTGAAGCTGTTCGCCAGTTGGAGAGCTGCCGCTACAGGGAGAGTAATGAGGGCGGAAACGAGCAGAATGCCGACAACCTGCATGGAGATGCTAATAACAATAGCTACCAGCACGCTGAATATAATATTAATCGTATTGCGCGGAACGCCGGAAATCCGGGCCCCCTCCTCATCGAACGAAAGGTACAACAGTTCTTTATAAAAAAACCAGATAACAAGTACGACAATGACGCTCGCAATAATAACACGCAGTAAATCTTCCTGCGTAACCGATAGTAGGCTTCCGAATAAATAACCAAATAAGTCAACATTAAAACCGTTAGCAAGGCTAATTAAGACAACGCCGAGTCCTATGCCTGCGGAAAGAATAATAGGGATGGCTAATTCCTGATAAAACCGGTATGCCTGGCGCAGCTTATCCACCATAAAAGCCCCGGCAACGGAAAACAGCATGCCGGTATAAATCGGGCTAATCCCCTTAAATGCCGGAACATACTGGGCCAGCAGCAGGCCCGCCGCGACACCGGATAAGGTAATATGCGACAGCGCATCGGCGATGAGAGACATTCTTCTCACGATAAGAAAAACGCCGATTAAAGGGGCCACAAAGCCGATAATCAGGCCGGAAAGCATGGCATGCTGCATGAATTTGTACGTAAATATCGCTTCTAACATCGTCCGGCTCCTCCTAGTGGTCGTGATGCAGAACATGTACATCATGTCCGTAAGACCGCAGTAAAATTTCCGGACGCATCCGTTCAAACTCTTCCGGATTCCCATGGAAATGAATCCGATGGTTCAGACAGGCAATTGTATTCATTTTCGTGCTGACCGCCCCTAAATCGTGAGAAACAAGAATCATCGAGATTTGTTTTTCTTCATTAAGGTTTCTAAGCAGCTCATAGAATTGCGCTTCGGAATGAGCATCCACACCAACGGTAGGCTCATCCAGAATAAGAACGTCAGGATCGCTAACGAGAGATCTGGCAATAAATACACGCTGCTGCTGGCCGCCCGACAGGCGCCCGATATTGCGGGAGGTAAACTCGCTCATCCCAACCGTCGCAATCGCCTCGTGTACCCGTTCTTTCTCCTTTTTGCCCGGACGGTGGAGCAAGCCGAGCCTTCCGGTTAGCCCCATGGTCACCACTTCTTCCACCGTAGCGGGAAAACCGCTGTTAAAACTGTTTGCCTTCTGCGAAACATAGCCGATTTTCGGCCAGTCATGAAATTTGCCGAGAGGCTGGCCGAACCATTCAATTTTCCCCTGCTGCAGCGGCAAAACACCAAGAATGACTTTAAGTAAAGTAGACTTGCCGGAGCCGTTCGGCCCGACAAGCCCCATCATTTCACCATGGTGCAGCTGAAACGAAATGTCCTCCAACACCTGGTTGGTGCCATAACGGTGTGAAACGTGCTGCACATCAAGAACAGTTGTATTCATTTTATAGTTAACACCCTTTTTATAAATAAGATTGTTTACGATTTATCACTAGTCAAAGTATAAAGGAATGATTACGGTTTGTAAACACAGGCAGCAGGTATGGTGTTTTTCCGTGAGCTTTTTCTTTTCTTTCTTATGCTATCATATATATTACAGAGTTATCCAAAAAGAGGAGGGACAGTATGGACAAAGAAAAGCGAAGTGAAGGCGAGGAAACGACAAAGAATGCGGTACAATCCCAATTCTCCCGCAGTGCGGAAGCCTATGTAAGCAGTCCGATTCATGCGCAGGGAAAAGATTTACACAAGCTGGTCGAAATCGCTCACCCCACTGGTAATGAGCATGTCCTGGATATTGCAACAGGAGGCGGCCATGTGGCAAATGCACTGGCGCCCCTGGTGCATCGTGTTACCGCCCTTGACTTAACCGAGGAAATGCTGCTGGCCGCACGCCGGTTCCTTGAAAAGAACGGCCGTACAAACGTTGATTTTGTAAAAGGAGATGCCGAAACGCTCCCCTTTCAAGATGGTGTATTTGACATTGTAACGTGCCGCATCGCGGCCCATCACTTCCCACACGTTGCTTCCTTTATTAACGAAGCGTTCCGTGTCCTTAAACCGGGCGGCTCTTTCTTACTCGTCGACAATGTTGTCCCCGAAGAGGAGGCGTTTGATGAATTTTATAATGAACTGGAGAAGCGGCGGGATTACAGCCACCACCGGGCGTGGAAAAAATCCGAGTGGGTGTCAATGACGGAGAGAGCCGGTTTCGAGATTGGCGAGTGGCACCGCTTTACAAAAACGTTCAAATTTGACGAGTGGTGTGACCGCATGCACCTTTCCGATGAACAAAAGCAGGGGTTAACGTATTTTGTAATGAATGCACCGGAGAAAGTCAAACGAAAATTCCGAATCGAAATTCAAGGCCGGCAGGTTGATACTTTTCAGGGAGAATCGATCGTACTGAAAGCTGTGAAGCCGGCATAAAACAAGGAAGGCGTGTGCTGCGCCTTCCTTTTCTCTTCTTTACTTCTATTTTAGCAGCCAGATTCTACTCGCTGTAACTTTTTCGTAATCATTTTTAACTTCCTCATAACCCTTTGCTTTTACAAAAAACCTACAATAAAAGGGAATACATATTTTTCTTATTTTTCCTGTTTTTTTCCGACTCCGTTATCCTCTAAACGTTCTTCTCATAGTAATATGAAGGGAGAGCAAAGAAACGGCAGCAGTATAATGTGCAGAAGCAGGAGGCCCTTATGTTAGAAAATCAGTCTACCAAGATTTTAATCGTTGAAGACGAGAGCTCCATTCGGGGGTTTATTACGATTAATTTAAAGCGGAATCATTTTGAAGTCATTGAAGCTGCTACCGGGGAAGACGGCCTGGAGAAAGTAAAAAGCGAAAAACCGGACCTTGTCGTACTCGACGTTATGCTTCCCGGCATGGACGGGTATGAGGTGTGCCGGAGATTGCGGGAGGAATTTCCTCATATCGCGGTCATTATGCTGACAGCCAGAGGACAGGATATGGATAAACTCATGGGGCTTGAGCTTGGCGCGGATGATTATATCGTAAAGCCGTTTAATCCTCTTGAGCTCGCCGCGCGAATTCGCGCCGTACTGAGGAGAATGAACGTGCCTGCCTCGAAAAGGGAGAAAACAAATGCTTTTCAAACCGGTCCCTTTCTCCTCGATATTTCCGCCCAGCGATTGCTTAAAAACGGAAGCGAAATTGAACTAACCCCCCGGGAATTCGATTTAATGAAAATGTTCATGGAGAACGCCAACAGAGCATTGAACCGGGATGAAATATTAAATATGGCGTGGGGTGTGGATTTTATCGGTGATCCGAAAACGGTCGATGTCCACATCAGGCGCCTGCGGGAAAAGATAGAGAACTACCCTTCTAAGCCTGATTTTATTGAAACGGTATGGGGATTCGGGTACTGCTGGCGCGAGGGGCAGGCAAGTGTACGGAATTAAAACACGGCTCGTCGGGAGCTATCTTGTTGTTATTTTTATTACTGTCTTTCTCTGAGAATGGCAGGGAACGACATCGTCATTAACTCGATTGGCACCAGCCCCGCCCTTGCCCTGTCGAATGAAATCCCAATTATTTAGGAAGAGGAGGCGAGACTGTGGTAGATGACCGTTTGCTGTGCTGCGCCAGGCAGGGAAATCGCGACTGTCTCCGCAAGCTTCTAAAAGAAATCGAACAGCATGTATATACGACGGCGTTTTATGTGTTACAAAGCCAGCCCGACGCTGTTGCCGCTTCCCAGGAAGCGCTGCTTGAAATTTATAAAAGTGTCCATAAATACAGTGGAGAACACGGAGCTTTTGCTCTATGGGTGCAACGGATAACAGGAGGCATTTGCCTCCATATCCTCTCGCGGCAGAGGGAACGTCACCCTTTACACGATATCCCGCCTTTTGAATCCATAGGCTCCCACCGCCATTACAATAATAAATAAAAGCAGAGAAATCGAATACATAAGAGGGCCTTTATCGAATCTCTCTTGAACAGGCCCGAGCAAAGCCATCCCCGGATACGTCCACGGATAATAAATCCAATATGTTTTTGAATTGGCTATTAACGCGCCGGGTACGGCAAGACCGGCACCAACCGTCAGGGGCACGCCCACATGGGAAAAATGCATGCTAAGCACAAACTGCAGAGCCACGATTGGCAGAATCGCTACAAGAGACAGCAGCGGCCCTCCGGCAATGAGATGCAGGGGCATCGATTCACCGGGAATAAACAGAACGCCCCCGATCGCCATCACTGCAATGAGGATAAGTGTACTTAAAATGATAAGCGATAACCCGACAATAAATTTCGTCCAGTAAACCTGCCCTCTTCTTACAGGAAGTGATAAAAGCTGCTTCCACCCGTTCTGTCCGTACTCAATCCGGGCTAACAAAGCCATTAAAACGGTCACGAGCAAGGGCATCAGGAGGATGCCATAGAAAGACACGCACTGTTCATAAATAATTTCCCACTTCACTCTTTCTGCCTTCCAAAACCCGGAATAGCGTACGAAATTGGCCACCCCCTGAGACACGAGAAAAAGAGGAGCCAGTACGGCGATCCATACGATTTTTGAGCGGCGCAATTTTAGAAATTCGACTGCCAGCATGTTTTTCATTTCCGTCCTCCCTACACAATATCCCGTTTTTGAAATTCAATCATGCCCGCGAAGAGTGCAACGATTCCGGTAATAAGCCCTCCCCATACAACGGGCTGTGTATCTTCGCCCGCAAGCGGAGCCGTAAATACGAGTGATGAGTAAGGAATGTAAGGCCCGATGCCCGACTGGGCAAAAAACAACGCACAAACACTGCCGCATATCCCAATGGCTACAGGGATAATCACATTCTTACAGCGTGAGCTTAACCAATGCTGTATGCTTACAATGCCGAGAATCGCAGCATATTGATTCATGATATACGCAAAGAAAAGGGAATAATCCGCTGCTTCAGGAAATCCAATCGCTTTGCCGACAAGCACCATTCCCATGCCCGCTACGGTAATGGCAAACCAACTTAGAAGAACGGTTAAAAACCACTTGGATAGATACACGTTTGCCCGGCGTACAGGCAGACTGAGCAGTTGCTTCCACGCGTTGTCGCTGAATTCTCTGAAATGAATAACCGTAGAGACGAGCGTAATGCCGATCGGCAGGAAGAAAAACCAGAAGAAGTGGTTTTCCCGCAGCAGAATTTCCCACGAGGTCATTTCGGATCTATACCTTGAAAACAAGTAATCGTACCGCAAATACAGGTCGAAAAAATCAAGTCCGAGCACCAGAAGAGGCCCTCCAATCACAAGCAGCCACATGACGCCTCTTTTTTGTTTGTACAGCTCGGCTGCCACGACAACAAATGCATTCATAGACTTTTCGCCTCCTCCGTCAACCTTAAGAAGATGTCCTCAAGCGACTTTTTATCCTCACTTATGTGCGATACTTCGTATCCATTCTCCACCAGCTTCCGGTTAACCTTGGCGGCGTTCGCCGCCGCTGCATCAATGTACAAACTGGTTTCCTCTTTTTCAACGTGGTATCCCTCGTGAAGCAGGTAATTCCCTGCCTCCAGAAGCGGCTGGGCATCGATGCGAAGCCTCGCTTTGCTTCTCTCCCGAAGCTCCTGCAACCCGCCTTGAAACAGCAGCTTTCCCATATGAATAATACCGACCCGATCAGCCACAAGTTCAATCTCACTTAAAATATGGCTGGAGACAAGAACCGTCATATTCATCTGCCTGGGAAGGCTGATAATCAAGTCACGTATCTCATGAATCCCGGCCGGATCGAGCCCGTTCGTCGGTTCATCCAGAATGAGAAGCTCAGGGCGGCCCAGCAACGCCTGCGCAATGCCGAGACGCTGCTTCATGCCGAGGGAATATTTTCTCACCTGCTTATCCTTCCACTCCGTAAGCCGGACGATTTCAAGCACTCTATCGATTTCCCCGGGCTCCAATCCGAGCAGCTTGCCGGTAACTTCGAGATTTTCAAATCCTGTAAGGTGGCCATAATAGGAAGGCGACTCTACCATCGAGCCTACCTTCTTGAGGATTTCGATCCGGTTTTGTGCCAGCGGTTTGCCGAAAATGTACACTTCACCGGCGGTGGGCTTAATCAAGCCGAGAAGCATTCGAATCGTCGTTGTCTTTCCCGCGCCGTTCGGTCCAAGGAAACCGTACACCTCTCCTTTTTTGACCTGTAAATCCAGGTTACGTACAGGAACAAAATCTTTGAACTGCTTGATGAGCCCTTTTGTTTCTATGAGAAATTTAGTCATCGTTACGCTCCTATCTAATCTTTTGCTGCTTTGATTGTAGCCCTCCTTCCTTAATTCCTGTTTTAGCGAACCTTAATCTTCGCTTAATTAAATCAAAAAAGAGGAGTCCTCAAAAATAAGGCTCCTCTTCTATACAGCTATTATTTTAAAACAGACAGTGCGATTTTTTCTAACTCCTTCTTTTCGAGAATTCCACTAACATAAATGGTATAGGCACTCTGTTCGCCTTTTTTCGGTACAATGATAGAAAGGCCTTTATATGCCCTCTGTCCGCCTTCACCATAGAATGCCTGGTATCCATCCAGCGTATAATTTGCCGTCCTGTCAAATGTCTGCGGCATATGGAAGCTGCCTTCATCCTCAAGTTCGTTTTGAATGACAACCATGGTTTCATTTCCTTTTGCATAGTGCATATTAATGGCTGGCTTTAGCGGCGTCTTGACATCGTCCCATGTAGCCCCCACTTCGCCTTCCAGCTTATACCCTTCCGGGACATAGGACGGGTGCTTAATCGTGAAGGAAAGCAGCTTTTGCGATTCAGAAATAGAAAGCTCCTTGATGTGGCTTTCCACATCCCCCGCCATCTTTTTGGAGTAAGGGGCAAGCTGCTTTTCAATTTCTGCAAGCTGCTGCCTTTCTGCAGGACTTAACTTCTCCGGATGGGTTGTTCCGTTTTTATCTGTCACTTTTACCGAATACTGTGCAGCCTCTTTCAGGAGAGCCGCCATCTCGTTGTATTCCTTTTCATCCAGTACCTTCTTGGCCTGCTGGAGCTTTCTCTCCAGACCGTTGTAGTCGGTTTCCGTTCCGCCTGCTTTTATCATCTGTTCTTTTGAACCGACAATTTGCTCAGCCAGGTAGGAATATCCCGCAAATCCGGCTGTCGGAACCATAACGGCTGCTGCTACAATACCCGCTATCCATTTCTTTTTCATGCTTTTCTCCTTTTTCTCGAAATCAATTTGAGCGAGGATTTTTTCTTTTAACGCGGGTGGATGTTCAATTTCTTCGGATTTCACTTTCAGCACGCTGCGGACCTGATCTTCAAAGTTCATATCGGCTCCCCGCCTCTCTAAAAAAATGAATGGAGCTTTCCTGCTTTTTGCGCAGCTTCTGCAGAGCGGAATGAATTCTCGACTTTACGGTTCCTGCAGGGATATCCAGAATCTGAGCGACTTCCTCCTGGGAGTAGTCATGCAAGTACCGGAGAATAACAACCTGCTTCAATTTGTAAGGCAAGCTTTCAATCTGCCGGAGCAGCTCCTCATTTTCCAGCCTATCTACTACATCGCCCGAGAAGTCCGGCTCCGTCTTTTCTTCTTCCTGTTCTCTTTTTTTCGCTGCAATCCGGAACAGCATCCAGTTTTTCCTCCGGTAGCTGTTTACCTGCCGAATGGCAATGCCCGTTACCCAGGGGCGAAAAGGGCGCTTCCTATCAAACCCGGGCAGCGATTTATAAATTTGTAGGTAAATCTCCTGCAGGACATCGTCGAAGCTGGACTTGTCACCAAGCAGGAAATGAACGGTCCTGGAGACATTATCAATTGTTTTTTCATAAATCTCACCAAAAGCCTCCCGATCACCCGCAATGGTTCGGTCGATGAGTTTATTCATTTCTTCTCTGTCTGCATCTCTCATCCGTCATCCCCCCTCTCTCGTCTTTACGCTCTATATTGGAAGGAAACCTAAATTTCGTTCGATTTTTTTTCTAGAAAACAATCACAACTTTTGTGCCCGCTCCTATCTCGCTTTTTACAGTGATTTCTCCCTGATGTGCCGTAATAATCTGCCTGGCAATCGCCATTCCTAACCCCGATCCTTCATGCTGGCCTTCCGTATTCGTGCCGCGATAATAACGTTCAAACACGTTTGCAAGCTCCTGTTCTTCAATCCCTTTGCCGTCATCTTCAATTTCAACGGTAATTTGTTCTCCGTTTCCTCTCACACTAACCCTCACCTTTGTTCCCGGCGGGTTATGGACAATTGCGTTGTAAATAATATTCATAAAAGCCCGCTGCAGCCAAACGCTATCGAACAGGAATGGAATATATTCCGCTGTTGTTTCAAATTCAATGTCCCGTTCCTCATATCGCGGGTTATTGAGCAGCTCAATAACAACACTGCGGATAAGTTCCACTATGTTTCCTTCCTGCTTCTTTAGCGGGAGCAGCTCATTCTTTAGTTGGTATGTAATTTTCAAGTCGTCGAGTAAAGCCCCCATATAGTCTGCTTTCCCAACGATAATGCCCGCATATTTCTCCCTTTCTTCGGCCGGCATTGCCTCATCCGGCTCCGCAAGAACTTCCCCGTATCCTTTTATCGAAGATAGCGGAGTCCGAAGATCATGGGAAAGGTTCGTAATCCACTCTTCCCGCATTGTTTCCAGCTTTTCACGCTGTTTTTCGTTCCACTGCAGGGTGGAAGAAAGCTCATTTAGGCTTGTATATACATCTTTATATAACCCGCGGACTGGATATTGGATGCTGTAGTTTCCTTCCGCAAGCTGTTTAATGCCGCCGATAATCGTAAGAAGAGGCTCGTTAGCCTCCTTCCAAAAAGGTAGCCGATCGTCACTACCGTCAGGATCGTAACAAGGAGCAGGACAAGCGCTCCCTGCTCCCAGAAGTTGAAAAATTTCGTTTCGCTATAGTACATCGTGTATCTGCGGATTTTTTCAGTAGGAAAGCCAATCACGTACGTCCACCTGGCTTCATTCTGGTTTACCCAGCTAATAAAGAGGCTGGAGTTTTTAATCGTTCCATCGTATTTGTGAAAATGCACAATTTCGCCGGGCGTATAATGCTTAGGAGCATCTGCCGGTTTATTCATGCTGTATACTTCGGTTCCATTCCCATCAAGGATTTGAATCCACGCTTTTTCCTTCTTTAACTGTTCCTGACCCGCTGGTAAAACAAATGGAATTCCTCTATTAAAAACAATATTGTCCTTGAACCGAAGGGTAAAGGACTCAGGGTATGCAGAATAGGGATACCCCTCTTTTTCTGGAGAAGTATCCAACCCAAAAAAGTAAAAGAATGCCCCGAAGTTTACCATTGTTAATAGAATTGTCAGCGTGCCTAACGCGGCAAGGAACTGCCCGGTTACTTTCCACTTCATGCTTTTTCTTCCTTCGTGTTCAGCTTGTATCCCAATCCTCTAATCGTAAGGAGGTAAATAGGGCTTGACGGATTATCTTCCAGCTTTTCACGCAGGTGGCGAATATGAACCATAATCGTGTTGTCATAGCCGAAGTACTCTTCTCCCCAAACGGATTCATACAGTTTTCCCTTGCTGAAGATTTGGTTCGGATGCTTTGCAAGAAATAGAAGCAGCTGATACTCTTTGGCTGTCAGCGTAATGAGCCGGTCCGCTTTTCGGACTTCCCCTCTTTTTTCATCAATTTGTATATCTCCAAACGTTATGGCTGTTTCGATGTCCCGCATTCCTATATATTGATTTCGTCGGAACTGCGCTTTAATCCGGTAGGCTACCTCTTTCGGGCTGAATGGCTTTGTGATGTAATCATCCCCACCGATGCCAAGACCCAGGATTTTGTCCGTGTCTTCCCCTTTGGCGGACAAAAAAAGGATGGGTGCGATGGTCATTTTCCTGAGTCTCTGACACACCTCAAACCCATCCATATCCGGCAGCATGATATCAAGCACGATAAGATCCGGCTTTTGTATCTGGCAGATTTCAATGCCTTTTTGACCTGTTGTTGCCCTGTGTATGTTTTGGAACCCTTCTTTTATTAATACTGTTTCTAGTAAATTCAATAATTCTGTCTCATCATCAATCAGAAGAATTTTTTTGGCGGAACGATCCGGCATTGTCAGCATATTTATCACCCTGGCCTGCTTTTATATGGATTTTTCGCCATTATACCATACATTTCCTTTTCTCTATCTTAAGATTGCCTTAAGTCTTTGCTCACATCTCAGTTGAATGACAGGGAAAGAAAAAAGACCAGGTTTCCCCAGTATAGTTCACATGTATTTTATTTCGTTATTCTCAACATAGTATTCGTATTCTGCTGAAATTCATATGGAACCCTAATTTCTTCAGCGTTCCACCCTGAGTTTTGGATATCATTGATTAGTTCATCCAGGTAAATATATCTGTTACACTGAAAATCAGTTGTCGGGAAAATCCTTATTTCTTCTTGGGTTACACGCATAAGTTCTGTTATCGTCTGTAAGTGAAACTCATAATCGAGTTTATCTGCGTAGAGAAACAGAAAATTTGCAGAAAGAGTTAGATCAAATTGTTTATCATCAAACGGCAAGGTTGGTAAAACAGCAGGAACATAACGGCCTTCTTTCCCGTTCTTTTTCATGTCTGAAATACATTGGTTTAATGCCTTTGTTCTTACCTGTTTCAATTCGTCAACTGATTTAAAATAATCCCACAAGAAGTTCTTTTGAATATCCTCATTTTTCATATTGGACATGGTGGTTTCAATATCCTCTAAGCCCTTTTGTTCCAATTCTTCGACAGAATAATAATAAGCAATGTCACACGCTGTAACGTTCATCCCAAGCTGGTTGGATACTGCTGTGAAAGAGCACGCGCCGCCAGGACAATCAAGGACATTCATATAATTCTACAAGCGCGCTGCTTTTCAATGCCAGGTGCATGTATATGAGGCACCTTCCTCTTTATGTTTGTTCGAAGTGTTTCCTCCATGAACCTAGTTCTCTTTACATGTGGTGTTTAATCGCATTCATAAGCTGCTCTTTAGGCTGGAAGCCAATGATCTGCTCCACCACTTGACCATCTTTAAACAGCAGCAATGTTGGTATACTCATCACGTTAAACTGCTGGGCTGTGTTCGGATTTTGATCCACATTTAACTTTCCAATTATAATCTTATCTCCGATTTCATTGTTAATTTCTTCGAGTACCGGAGCGATCATTTTACAAGGGCCGCACCATGGTGCCCAGAAGTCAACGAGCACAGTGCCCGATGCGGTTTCACTTCCAAAGATATTATCGTTTAATTCAATCATTGCCATTTTTGTTACCTCCTATTATTCCTTAATACCGGATTTCCCCAGTCGATTTCTGAAAGTTGGATAAAGCGTATTGTTTTTTCCAATCCCTGTAGAACCCTGTCTTATGGAGTTTAATTTTGCAGATAGCTCCATAAACCACTGTTCATCCCTGGTTGCTAACGCCAGGTCAATTAAATCAACGATTTGTTCCTCATTATCCGCCACTAAAGCAGATAGCTTCTCAACCCGTTTGTTTACTATTTCAACGGTTCTGCCAATAATTTTTTCATTATCGCATGCAACAACGTTTACTTTTACTGTCCCTTGCAGTAAATCTACGGTATCAATATAACCGCGTATCAATTCACCATTCTCCGATTTCCCACTGACCCAATCCCCTGCTTCCAGCTGCCATTTATTGTTTGGCATGAACATTCACCCCTTTGCGTGTAGAAGAAAAATATTGTTTATCTGTAACAAAAAACATTACAGTACAGTTAAAAAAACAGAAAATCAAATCAGTACCGTTAGCACTGTTTAATTTTCTCCAGGACAGAACTGATCGTAATCTGGTCTAAATATTTCTCAAAATAAATCTCAGCATCGTTAAAAATTTGATCCATAACGACCTGAATATTGGATGAAACCAGACAGGCCTGCTCCGGGTCTCCTGTACACCAGCTCGGTTTGATTGTTCCGCATGAAACCGCGCGGTAAACCTGAGCCAGCGTTATTTCCTCAGGATTGCGGTTCAGAATGTACCCACCGCCGATCCCCTCTTTTGTCTTTACAAATCCGCTTTTACGCAAGCAGCTCATGATTTTTCGAATTCTTGCTGAGTTTGTAGAAACATTTTCTGCAATTAAGTCACTGCTGGCCATATGCTCAGGTAGATAAGCTAAAAAGACCAGGCTGTGCACTGCTATCGTAAATTCACTATTCACTTGGTCCATTTCCTCTCAAGAAGGATACTGTAATCATAATGTATACAGTTTATAAAGTCAATAGAAACGGCTCCCTTCATTTATTGAAGGGGTACCTCTTTCTTTCCTTTTCTATCCAGTACCTTCTCCCACGTCTGCCAGTTTAGAAGGATAATGCCAAACAATACGCCCGCCCCTCCGGCAATAGTAGAGAGCGAAATCTTTTCCTGCAGAAAAATCGCGCCGACAAGCATAGCGATGACCGGAGCTACATAGGTCCATGTCGTAGGGAATGTCGCATTTGTTTCTTTGACGAGCCAGTAATAAATATTGCTTGCAAAAATAGAAGCCACAATAGCGAGGTAGAATAAGGCCAGCAAAGAAGCCGAAGAAAAAGCAACCCCGCCGGTGTTCTCGAAAATAAGAGAAAGCACAAACAAACCTACACTGGCGAATATCATTTGGAATCCATTGAATGCGGAAGGAGAAACTTTCCCCATTATCTTCTTCGAGCGAATGGCGCCTACCGCGAAAGCGCACTCGGCCAGAACGATAGCTGCCTTGCTTATATAAGCATGGCTGCCCGTAAACTCAGCCGTGTTCGGAGTCACTCCGACGATGAGTGCGGTACCTGCAATTCCGAGGGTAAGCCCGGCTACAACATACCAGTGAAACCGCATTTGTCCGGTGTAGATCCCGATAATCGTTGTGAAAACCGGAGCCGTTGCCACCAGAAGGGCTGCCAATCCGGAGGGCACATATTGTTCCGCCCAGTATAAAGCGGCAAAAGGAATCGTCGTCATCAAAAACCCGAGCCAGGCCATCTCCCTGTATTCTTTGAAAGAATAACGCTGTAACTGGCGGCGGCAGAAAAGAACCGACAAGATGAGTGCCCCCGCAATAAAGAAGCGCAGCCCTGCAAAAAGGAACGGCGGCATCCCGTCCTCAATCCCAATTTTTATCGTTAGAAATGTTGTACCGAAAACAAGACACATTACAACATAGCCCAGTAACACAAACATCACCCTTTCTTACTACTGAGCATAGCAAATAGCAAGAATTTGCGATAATATCAATAAGTAAGAAGGGGTATAACCTAATGTAATAGCCCTAGTGTTTCAAAACGTTTAGGAGGAGGCGACCGCCTATGTTCCGGTTGCAGCAATTAAAATATTTTGTGACCGCAGTAGAAAAAGGCAGCCTGAATAAAGCCGCGTCTGCATTATATGTCTCGCAGTCCGCCCTGACCAAGCAGCTTGCCAGACTGGAGGATGAACTGGCCTGCCGCCTGATGATAAGAAAACCAACAGGGATTGAGACAACCGAAGCCGGAAATTATTTGTACGAAAGAGCCCGCATCATGATTGCACAGGCTGAAGAGACGCTTGAGGGAATGAAACAATACGCCTCGAGGCCGCATATCCGCATTGGCGCACTTCCAAGCCTTGCAGGCTATTATCTGCCGGATACGATCCACCCGCTGCAAACGGAAGGTACATATACTTTTGATATCACTGTTCGTGATACGACGGATGAATTAACCTCCATGCTGGAGAAGGGGGAACTTGATGTGGCTTTTGTTCAGGACTTCACTGAGCACGCTTCACTGTCCAGCCTTTTCCTTTTTGATGAACCCTATATGGCCGTCCTCCCGGTTTCCCACCCGCTTGCCGCCAGGGAGGTACTCAGCTTCTCGGAGCTTAGCGATGAGAAGTGGGTTCTCCATAGGGATCCGTGCGATATTCGAACGTCTTTCCGCCACCACTGCAGCGAGCTTGGGATCGATCCCCCGGTTGCTCTGGAATTGAACTTTAATGAATCCCTTCTTCCCTTCATCGCTAAAGGATATGGGATTTCCATCACACCCGGCATTGTCGCTCCCCATATTCATGACCCGCTGCTCGTTGTAAAAGACATCGCATCCGATCCCTTCTATCGTACCATCAGTGCGGTGTTTCATCCGAAGGCGGAAAAGCAGGTTCGGGCATTGCTTGCCTGAGAAATTCAATCGTTTGGCTGAATAATTAAATAGTAAATACAGGGTGTATCGAGTTCATTGCAAAACCGATGCTGTTGATTCGCCTGAAAATACAGCGAGTCCCCCTCATAAAGCGTAATTTTCTCCTCGTTAATAAAGGCGGTAAGGGTACCGGATGCCACAGAAATGTACTCCCGCGTGCCCGTTCGGTGCGGATGAAAATACCCTGTATCCGAGTAAGGCGGCAATTCATTCCGGATGAACTGCAATCCGAGCCCATCAAAGGAAGGAGAAAGCTGGGTTCGTATGAGTCCGGACACCTCATCTTTTATCGTGGAGGCTTCTGTTTTTCGAATCACGATCTGTTCGCGCGCTTCCTCGAATCCGATGAGCCTGGATAAGGTAATGCCGAGCGCTTCTGCAATTTTGCATGCCGTATTCACGGTCGGGTTTTTTTCGTTCCGCTCGATTTTGGAAATCATCGAACGGCTCACTCCTGAACGCTGCTCTAAATCTTCTAAGGACCAGCCTCGTTTTGAACGCTCTGTACGTAAATTGCTCCCGATATCCATCTTTATTTCTCCTATAGTATATTTTTTTCTTGGAATTTCACCTATTTCATGCTACGTTAATTATACACTATAGAATATAAATTCTTCTAAAGGAAACAGGTGAATGAAAATGAATAACGTATGGCTAGCCCTCCTTCCCCTTATAACCGTGTTTCTCTCTCTTTTTGTATGGAAGCAATCGATTAGTAAAACAGGTATGTATGGCTTTTTAGCAGCCTGTATCGTCGGCCTGCTCCCCATGTTCGGAAATGAAAATACAGGATTAGTACTGGAAGCTTCTACCACAGGATTTTTTCTTGCCCTGCCCGTTATGTATGTCCTCTTGTCCGGTTTATGGATGTATAAACTTATGCAGCAAACAGGCGCAATGGAACAGCTTACGGATTGGCTGGAGCAGGTATCTTCCCATCCGCTTAGGCGGACCCTGTTAATTACAGCGGGTGTTTCGCCTTTTCTTGAGTCCGCCATCGGTTTTGGCATCGCCGTTGTCTTCGCTGCGCCGTTTTTCAGAACCCTTCATAAGAGCCATACGAAAACAGCGATTTTGTCCTTGATGACTCTCCACATGGTACCATGGGGCGCTATGGCCGTTGGAACCGGATTGGGAGCC
The DNA here is from genome assembly GCF_001015055.1 of Aneurinibacillus tyrosinisolvens. Lineage (GTDB taxonomy): Bacteria > Bacillota > Bacilli > Aneurinibacillales > Aneurinibacillaceae > Aneurinibacillus_A > Aneurinibacillus_A tyrosinisolvens. Next base: position 26,308 of record NZ_BBWZ01000044.1, read on the forward strand.
TCTATCGCCGGAGTACCGGTCATAAAGCTAGGCTCCTCTACTTTCGTTTTCTCGTTCTTTCTTATCGCAGGTATCGTTGTAGCTTCTTCCATTTATTCAGCCGGGTGGCAGCTGGCAAAAGAAGGCTGGAAGGACATTGTGTTCGCGCTTGTCGCTCTCCTGTCCATTCTCTATTTTGTGACGACCTTCGTTTCTGTGGAAATCGCGGGAATTACAGCGGGACTCGCTACAACGCTTCTTCTCGTTTATTGCTGGAGAAACAGGGAACAAAAGAAGACGCCTTCCCGCGCGGGCTCGTCTTATCGGCTCATCATTCCCCTTATTTTGTTTCTTGGCTGCATACTGAGCACGCGGCTTGCGTCGTGGACTTCCCCTTCTGTTTCCGGATGGTTTGTGAACCACCCTTACATATACAATCCTGCTACGTATATGATTGGTGCCTGCATCGCCTTAGGAATCCTTAGCCAGCTAAAACGAAAGCAGTGGATCCAGTCAGTACGGGATGCGCTAAGGCAAGTTCAACCGGCAGCCCTGTCTACACTGACCTTTGTCGCTATGGGGACGGTGATGAAGCAGTTAGGATTGTCTGCGTCCCTGATTTCTTCATTGCCTCATACAGGGAGCGTATATGTGTGGCTTGCACCTTTCGTCGGGGGCATGAGCGGCTGGCTTGCGGGGTCAAACTCAGGAGGGAACGCGATGTGGATGCACATTCAGGCAGGGATGGCCGACTCGACCGGTTTGCCGCGCGATTTGCTGGCCGCCGTCCAAAACACAACGGCCTCTTACCTTATGATGGCTTCACCTTCCCGCATCGCCCTCGCTGCTGCTGTCGCGGGGGAAGAGGCGACCGAGCGGAGCATTCTCCGCACAATCGCCCTTGTCTCTGGATCCGTTCTGCTTTTTGTTACGCTTGAGCTCGTATTCCTCGTTTATTTTACCCGTGTAATGCCTTAATTGTTACATGAACACATGCTCCTCCTGACGGGCGGTTTTCCGCACGGATCTCTCCGCCGTGCTTGCGAACAATCGCCTGTGCAATATAGAGTCCGAGCCCGGCATGCCCTTTATCAACAGAACGGGACGCGTCCCCTTTGTAAAATTTTCGGAACAGATGAGGCAGCTCTTTCTCCGGAAACCCCGGGCCGCTGTCGCAGACGGTAAAGGTGACGCTACCCTTCTGAATCACCGCCCGGCACTCAATGGTTCCCTGTTCCGGAGTAAAGCGAAGGCTGTTGGCGATAAGGTTATCGAGCACCTGCAAAATCCGGCCTGTCGATTTCGGAAACGACGTTCATCTCCTCCAGCATTTGGGCTGCACGTTTTGTATTTTGTTCAATCGTTCCCAAATACTTTTCCAGCCTTGCCGGGTTGGATCGTCCGCCTTCCAGCAGCCCTTCCACGTGACCCTGAATAATGGTAAGCGGGGTGCGCATGTCATGGGCAATCGCCGCGACCATGTCCCTGCGCTCCTGCTCCAGCTCCCACTCCCGCTGCAGGGAGTGCTGCAGTTCACGGCGCATATCCTCAAACGATTGCGCCAAGCTTGAGCAATGCCCCTCTTCTGTCCTTCTGAATGTTCATCCCGGCGACGGTAATTTCGCCTTCTGTCGGGGCAATTAATCCCGTTATCATTCGTATAAGCGTTGTTTTCCCTGAACCATTCGGTCCCAAAAATCCACAAATGTCTCCGCTATGGATCGTAAATGATATGTGGTCCACAAGCCTTCTTCCTCTGATGCGCTTTGTTATATTTTTTACTTCCAGTATGTCTGTTTTCATGGTCATTCCTCCTCTTTCCTAATGATAGGAGGAATTTCTAAAGGAATTATAAAGTTGAGCAAAAAAAGGCTGCCGAGAATTCCCGGCAGCCTGCTGGTGTACTTTATTAACAGTTTGCGGCACCCGGATGTGAAATACTGAACCGGTCGCCAAACATTGTTTTCTTATGGTCAATTTCCAGGCCATCCATATAGGCGGACAGCCCTGGATCATATACAAAGCGAATTCCGTCAATCATTACCTGCTTATCCGTCTCTTCGATGGACTCTTCCAGAGCCATACCGTAATTAGGGCCGCCTCAGCCGGCGCCTGCGATAAAAAGACGAAGCGTATCGTTATCGGGATACTCAAGAACTTCCTTTAACTTCTCCACCGCTTCCTTCGTTACGCTGATCATTTCCTCACCTTCTTTCTTTACGTTCGATGATTTTTATTTTTCCATGCGAGGGCAAAATACATCATTCATTTGCCCGGCAAAAAAATACCTGTTTCGTTTGTTTTACCCAGCCTGGCAGTAATTGAACAACATACCCTGTACAGTATAGTTTATGTAAACAGCTCAAGATGTCAACAACTAAAGTGTACATACAGTTCCTTACAAAACAAGTGACTCTCCATCCTGCGGAATGAGCACCTGATTGCTCAATCGCTCCCCCTCAAGGTAATTTTGAAGCTCATTGCGCGATAGGAGGCAATGGTTAAACGCCTCCAGATGAACTGCAACGACTTTTGTTTCCGGCAAATAACGGCATACCTTCCCTACATCCTCCGCCGTCATCGTAATCGGATCCCCTAATAAAAACTGTGCCGCTCCGGCATTGACAACACTTATCTGCGGCTTGAATTTTCTCAATGCCTCTTCTACCTCCGAACAGTAAATCGTGTCCCCTGCAATATAAATCGACGGTTCCTCTTCCACTTCAAGAATAAACCCGGAAACCGGCCCCATCTGTCTGCCAACTTCTCCTGTTCCATGCCGGCCGCCTGTGCGTGAAATTTCCACCCCATTCCATATGTAAACCTCATCCACCGGGTGCACGTTGCTGAACCCGGATTCCTCGAACTTTTCTTCATCCCCAGGCTGGCAGAAAATCGGAATCCCCTTCGATAATACGGATGCCGCCGTATCATCAAAATGGTCCCTGTGCATATGAGTGACCAGGACAGCGTCTACATCTGTAACCTCTTCAACATCAACCGGCAGCGGAACAAGCGGATTCCTTCTTGTATTTGCTGAATTAGCAGCTGGCGTCATGCTTTCCGCCTCCCCCAGCATGGGATCGACCAGTATTCTTTTCCCGCCAAGCTGAAGAACCAGCGTGGCATGACGAACCAATTGAATTTTCATTTTCATTCCTCCTGTATCCTATATAATGGTGTTATCAAAATAGTACCAGGGAAACAGGTGCCATATCGACAACTCCATGAAAGAAAAAGAACGGTATCATTTACATGATGAAAGGAATTATACATATGATGATTGACGATACAGATCGGGCGATTTTGGAATGGCTGGAAAAGGATGCACGTATGCAGTGGAAAGAAATCGGCGAAAAAGTTCATTTAACCGGCCAGGCGGTAGCGGGACGAATCCGGAGGATGGAGGAAGCAGGCATCATTGAAGGGTTTACCATAAAATTGAACAACGGTAAAATCGGAAAAACACTGACTGCTTTCATCACCATTTTCATGAAAACAACAAACCACTCCTCATTCCAACTCTTTCTTAAAGAAAAAGAAGAAATTGAAGAGGCACACCGGGTAAGCGGGGAAGGATGCTACTGGCTCAAGGCGGCGTTTGGTTCCGAGCAGGAACTAAACCGGTTTTTGGACGAGCTGCTCCTCTACGGCAACTACCGGGTGAACCTTTCGATCGGGCAAATCAAATAATTCCATGTAAAAACCTTTGACTCCGGGGCAATATAAGAAATAGCGACCATGGATTTTGCCCACAAAGGAGTTATTTCATGGAACAGACGGCAAAGCTTGATTCTCAGTCTAAACTTTTGCTGCTGATGAATACGTTGTACCTCAGTTCCATTGGCCTGTCCAATACACTCGTCAACGTGTATCTCTGGAAGGTAAGAAGTGATTACGCTACCATCGGGCGGTTTAACTTATTTATTTTTATGGCCTCCCCTTTTACCTTCTGGCTTGCGGGACATATGGTAAAGAAAGTTGACCGTGTATTCAGCATTCGGCTTGGGGTTTTTATTATGGCCGCCTTTTATCTGCTTGTTCTCTTCCTTGGTGAGTCTTCCGTTCGTTATACGTCTTATCTCGGACTGCTTCTTGGAATGGGGACCGGCTTTTACTGGCTTGGCTATTATGTGCTGTACTTTGAAATTACCTCCCCTTTTAACCGCGATACGTTTAACGGAATGAACGGGTTCCTCCTCTCTCTGGCCAGCGGAGTTGCTCCCTTTGTGGCCGGCTGGCTCGTAACAAGACAGGCAAACGGATACCGCATGATTTTCACCCTTTCCCTTTGCATTTTTCTTCTTGCCGTTCTTGTCAGCTTTTTTATCCGCTCCAGAAAAGCGGACGGACAATTTACGATGACAAAGGTGTGGAAGGATACGGTTGCCAGATCGAGGTGGCATTATGTTATGTTCGCCTGCTTCTTCTGGGGGATTCGTGAAGGGGTTGTCGTGTTCCTTATCAGCCTGCTTGTTTATATTACTTCATCAAGTGAATTTACGCTGGGCGTGTATGCATTCTTCACATCTGCGATTTCCCTTCTCTCCTACTACATGGTTGGGAAGTGGATTCAACCATCTAAAAGAGGAGCGTATATTCTTCTCGGCGGCGTTATGCTCTGTATTGTTGTACTCCCCCTGTTTGGCGGGCTTAGCTTTACAACGCTCTTGCTGCTCGGCATTGGCAGCGCACTGTTTTATCCTTTTTTTACGGTTCCTGTCATGTCCAGTACATTTGACGTAATCGGAGAAAATATGGATAAAGCCCGGCAGCGTGTTGAATACATTGTCATTCGAGAGTTTGCCTTTAGCCTGGGGCGGCTGATCGGAGCAAGCCTGTTCCTTGTATGCATCTCCTTCTCGCAGACTTCACTCGCCTTTGCGTATTTGTTAATCGCCGTTAACGCGATGCTGCTGTTCTGCTGGTTCTTCATGCGGAAAGTCCTGCCCGCAAATGTATAGGGAACGGAATTCTGAAAAAAATAAAGGATAGCGACTGTATTTTCCTAAACAAAAGGAGGCGGCCACGATGAAAGAGAAAGCAATCTTAGCTTATTTTAGCAGCCCGGAACAAGCCAAACAGGCGGAAAAAAAGCTTTCTTCTCTCGGTACGATTGATACGCAGATCGACAGGATTAGCAGGTACCCGGCAGAAGGCGGCATTGAACAGATTAATAATCCGATTACCGGCAATATCACCAGTCTTCCTGGTATGACAATGGATGCCGCTACGACAAGTAATAGCGCAAGCGTCCTTCTGGCAAACGATGTAACGGCCAGCGGAATAAGTGACGGAGGACAGGAGGCAATCGACGGAAGAGACATCCTCCTTACGGCTGTAGTTGATGAGTCTGTCCACAAGCGGGCGCTGAAAATTGTTCGTAAGGAAGGCGGCCTCGTTTAGAAAAAAGGAAAGCCCTTCCTCCTGAAAAGGGGAAGGGCTCATTTATGTTAATAAAGACTGCTTACGAAACGATTTCTTTTTTGAGCGAGGCTGCAAGCTCTTCAGATAAAACAGCAGTCGACTGGTAATTCTCATGGGCAATGGCGAGAACGACTTCCCCTTCATATTCGGAAAATGCTTTACGCTGTTCCGGGGTGAAAGGCAGTCTGACATAATGCACAGACTGTGTATAGCTTTCATCCTCTTCCTCTTGTTCACCAGGCTCATAGGATGTGATGACATGCTCCCCAAAGCGGAGTTGTACGCTATCCTCAATACCGACAATCGTTTTATTAAACGCACGGAGCTCATTCTGGTTCGGGATTTCGATAAACAAGGTCATGCTCAGTTCATTATCTTCCGGAAGCAAGTCGTTATATACTTCCAGCATTTCATCAATGTACTCTTCCCGTTCGATTTGCTCGGCACGAATCATTTCCTGGATTTGGAACCAAACGCTCAATCTCGTTTCAAAAAGCCCTGACATCCGTTCATTTAACGATACACGGCGAACCTTTTTTTCCTGAATGACCCGCTGCAGGAACTTCTCGTGCACCTGAATATACTCTTTGTAGGGCAGCAGTTCATTTTTAGCAATTTTATTCATGAAATATCCTCCTTTCTGCTAAAAAGGAAGGCGCATTATGTGCCTTCCTTCCTTAAATTATTCTTCCCCTAATTTTGAGAGGATTTTTTTAAATGTGTTGGCATGCGCTTTTTCTGACTTGGACATTACTTCAAACCATTCAGCGATTTCGTCGTATCCTTCTTCACGCGCTGCTTTTGCAAAGCCTGGGTACATCTCGGAGAACTCGTATTCTTCACCGGCAATCGCGGATTTCAAGTTCTTTTCTGTTGTGCCAACCGGCATGTCAGTTACAGGGTCTCCTGCACCGAAGCGAAGAAGCATATCGAAGTGGCCGTGTGCGTGTGCAGTTTCGCCATCACCGATGCGGCGGAAAGCGTTCGCGATTTCTGAATGGCCTTCAGTGTCCGCCTGCTTAGCAAAGTAGATGTAGCGGCGATTTGCCTGGGATTCACCGGCAAATGCTGTTTTTAAGTTTTCTAGTGTTTTACTGTTATCTAATGTTTTGCTCATTACAATCTCCCTTTCCTATAACAATTATTTATTTATAATTGTTTTAAATATGTTTTTATTATAGATAAAAATTTGCAAATGATCAAGTGCTTTTTTAAAACAAAAAAGGAATGAACGACTTCGGTTCATTCCTTCCTATTTCCATCGTTTTGTACGGTATGTTGATGTTTCTTCTACTGCCGCCTGCCGATCCCTCGATAGATTTAACACGTAAATCTCCTTCTGCAGCCGCATGGCGCATGAGCCGCAAAACTTCCCTTCCTGTACGTTCGTTCCACAGGCTTCACATGGATAGCCGATGTTCGGAAAATCAGTTGCAATAAATCGCTTTTCACGAATGAATGTGTGGATGCTTTTTAAAGAAATGCCTGTTCCCTCACTTGCCTGGATCGTCGTTGCACCTTTATTTTTCAGCAAATATTGATGCACGGTTTGATAGTTCTCTTCCCTTTGTGCGAAACAAGCCTGGCAAAGCTTTTTTAATGTTTCTATACACAGTTTGCCGCATGCTGAACAATTCGTGAATTTCACGGTGAACCGGCCTCCATGACTTTTGTGGTATAATAAATTGGTATTAAAGTCCCTTAATCATTATATGACAATTGACTTATAAAAAGTAGAGGGTTTTGTTTTCTGTTAGTTGTCAACTACCCGCCACTGAAGTGGCAGGCTTGTGTGAACGCATAAGCCTGGTTGATTAGACCTCTTCTCTCGCGAGAAGGAAACGTTAGGTGGGAATCCATAGGCACGCCGGGGTGCTTCCCAAGCTCCGGCCACTGCGGGATATGGTTAAACATCGCTGAGAGGCAGGCGAAGTGTCATATCCGACAAACCCCCACCGAACCGGTCGATGGGAACCTACGGAGACGATTTCTTAAGAAATCGGTTCTCTGCTTTATCTTCGCAAAGGAGATGTTTTCGATGGTGTATGTACTGAATCACAATGGCGAACCTTTGATGCCAACGAAGCGGTTTGGGAAGGTGCGCCGGATGTTAAAAAACAAGCAGGCGACCGTGGTGCGGCGCAGGCCGTTCACGATTCAACTGACGTATGAAACGACAAACTATGTTCAGCCGGTGACGTTGGGCGTGGATGCCGGCTATCAAACCGTTGGGTTTTCGGCGGTATCGGAAAACGAAGAGCTGCTTTCCGGTGAATGCCGCTTGCTGACGGGGATGAGTGAGCGTCTCAAAGAACGTGCCATGTACCGCCGACAGCGACGAGGGAAACTCCGTTACCGCGCTCCCCGGTTTGACAATCGGAGACGGCCCGAAGGGTGGCTGGCCCCGAGCATTCAGCACAAGCTGGACAGCCATGTGCGGCTTGTGGAACTTCTAAAGAAACTTCTTCCCGTACAAAAAGTGATCGTGGAAGTCGCCAATTTTGACATTCAAGCGATCCAAAACCCTGAGATTGCCGGCACCCTCTATCAAGAGGGAGAACAGCTCGGCTTCTGGAACTTGCGCGAGTACATCCTGCACCGGGACCATCATCAATGCCAACATCCGAACTGCAAAAACAAGTCAGTGAATCCCATTCTGCAGGTGCATCACGTCGGTTACTGGAAGGGCGACCGCTCGGATCGGCCCGGCAACCTCGTCACCTTGTGCAACCAATGCCACATTCCGGCAAACCACCAGCCGAAGGGCTTTTTGTATGGATGGGAGCCAAAGGTGAAATCGTTCCGACCGGAGACTTTCATGAGTATCGTCCGGTGGCGATTGACCCAGCTTTTAGGCAGGACGGCGACCTATGGGTATGTAACCAAACACGTTCGCATCCAACATGGGATCGAGAAAAGCCACGCCAATGATGCCTTCGTCATCGCAGGTGGCACTACCCAACCCCGCACCGCTCCCTTTGTCCTCCAGCAGGTACGCCGGAACAACCGGAGCCTCGAAAAATTCTACGATGCCAAATACGTCGACATTCGCACCGGAGCCAAAGCCAGCGGACAGGAGCTTTTCTGTGGCCGGCGCACACGAAACCGGGAGGTGGCCCGGGAAAACCTGCGCCAGTACCGGGGGGTGAAGTTGTCTAAGGGAAGAAGAAGCATCCGCCGGATGCGCTATCCCCTTCAACCGATGGATACGGTCAGGTTTGACGGCAAGGACTATCTTGTCAGCGGGACCAACAACAAAGGCAAAACGGTTGTGCTGAAAGGCTGTGCGCGGGTACCGTCCGTCAAGAAGGTGCAGGGGGTCAAGTACGGCAAAGGATTTTGCTGGCTGGCAGGGGAAGACCGCCGGGTTTCCGGGTTTCCTTTCCCATCTGAAGAAAGGGGTATCCAACCCGGCCTATTTATGAATAATCAAATGAGGAGATTGGGATAGGAATGAAGATAACTTTTGATGAAGATCACCTATCGGTTGTGTATGCCGGAGACACAATTAAGCTGCTCCCAAAAGAGTTTGCGCTCCTTCAGCATCTATTCCTTCATGAAAAACAAATTTTCAGCCGGGAATCCTTACTGGATGCTGTATGGCCGTTGGAAAATCCGACGGACCGCACCGTGGAGACCACATCTACCGCATACGAAAAAAGCTGAAGATATGGGAGCACCTTATCTCCATCGAAACGGTACGGGGACGGGGTTATTGCCTGACTTTCAGGCAGAAACACCGCCCTAGCAACCCTTTGTCCAGCGACGCTGAGCTTGTCGAAAGCTACCGTTCTTTATTGAATAAGTATCAACTTTTCGGACAGGGAGAAGCCATGCACTCGCTGGCCGAACACCAGCATATACTCGGCATTGATGTTGACGAGGAAAAGTCTTTATTTTTGCGGGCTGTGAAGGGAGACTTTCTAAGGACTGTTCGGCATCCTTCTTTGCCATTTCACGAAAAATTATATTATCTCCTTATCATTTTCTGGTACATACAATTCGATTGGGATACAACTCTCGCACTGATGGAAACCGCATTGCATAAAAAAATCATGCCGTATCATTATAAAGGGATCTGGAATTCACCATGATTAGCCTTTATATTGAGAACGACAGCATGAAGCAGGCCAAGCAGGCTTTACAAAAGGCAGAAAGCAAAATCATAAAGGAAAATCCAAAGGGTCTCTTCCTCTTCCTTGAGGTAAAAAAAGCGCTGTTCCATTTTGCTTCCCGCCATAAGAAGGAAACAGCTGAAGCGATAAATAAGGTTGAAAACCTGCTCACCCATTTTCCTTATCTGCGTGAAAAAGGGATTTTTCTCATCATCAAGGGATTATGGCTTTTGAATTGTGGAAAAAGAAAAGAAGCCGAAGATGCTTTCGATCAAGGCATCCACATACTAAAACAATCCAGGTTTATTCCTCACTTATTATATGGCTTGCATTTGCTCCATACCTTTCTGCATAAGCGTTTTGAAAGCGAAGCTGCTTTGCGCACGAAATACAACCGGATGTGGAGCCAAATTGGACATCAATACCACTTCGAAGAGCTTGAAAAAGAAACATGCGGCCAATTAATGCCCCTCCTCTGATATTGCTCTGACATTCCCCTGTTACGCTATAGATAACTTAGCTGAAATGGGGGGTTTTTATATTGAATAACAAAGACAGGCGTCTTCATGACTCACTATGGAAAAACCGCAATTTCACGGTCGCTTCCTCCCTGTCTAATGTCGGGGATTGGCTGGATTTTGTTGCGGTTGTCACGTTATTCAGTTATATATGGAAAGCGGAGCCCATGCTAGTCTCCTTACTGCCCCTCATGTACGCTGTGCCGGGAATTATGCTCAGCCAGGCAGCGGGAATCCTTGCCGATCGTATGAACAAACTTAACATTATGATTTACACTGATGTTACTCGCTGCTTTTTCACTGCGGGGCTGCTTATGGCTCCATCTCCTTACTGGATGCTGCTCATTTTACTGTTCCGTTCTATAGCAGGCGTTTTTCATCTGCCGGCCCAACAAGCGTTGCTGCGCTGCATAGTGAAAGATGAGCATGTTTTAAAGGCGACAACACTGAACGGAACGGTTTTTCAACTGGCAAAGGTATTTAGGCCAATCACCGGTGCAGCGCTTGTTACGATGATTATACAGATTATTGACGTCCAGTTAGCTGTTTTACTCCGCAGTATTTTCCCCGAACAAAGGGAAATAACAGGATGGACCATATCTGCCGTTGGGCTGGGCGCTGTGTGCAGCGCTGCTTTGCTTAACCAGTTGAGTAAGGTTCCACCGTATAGCGTGTTGCTGGGCGGGGCTTCCCTTCTTACTGGCATCTCCATCGCGTGGCTTGGCATGCTTCAGCCTGGGACAAATATAATCTGGCCTCTGCTATGCGCCCTGCTTTGCGGAATTGGAACAGGTCTTTCCTTTGTATGCTTAAATGTCCTGATTCAGAAGGAAATCCCGCAGGGAGCTGTTGGACGTGTATACGGAATTTATAATTCCATCCTAAATGTGCTGTTTGTTATTTCTCCTTTGCTTGGAGGATTGCTCGTTAGTTCGTACGGTCCGGCTTTTTACCTTTCAGATTGTCGGGTCCCTTGGTATTATTGTCGGCGGCTTCGGCCTTTTGCTGCGCAGGCGAATTTGGGGAACAAAACGAGCGAAGGATATACAGGGAATAGAAAAGGAAGAGAACCAGGTTCTCTCCAGATAATTGCTTCCGCCTATTTATTTTAGCGTGGGCCAAAGGAGGGTGGAATAGTCCCCTCCCACCTCGTTGTCCGGCATTTCACTGCAGTTTCTCGATTACCTTATCGATTAGGCCGTATTCCCTCGCTTCTTCCGCCAGCATAAAGTTGTCCCTGTCCGTATCCTTCTCTACTTTTTCAATCGGCTGACCTGAGCGCTCGGCTATGATTTTATTCAGTATTTCCCTTACCTTTAGAATGCGTTCGGCATGGATGAGAATATCTGCTGCCTGCCCTTGTGCTCCCCCTAACGGCTGGTGAATCATCACCTCTGCGTTCGGCAGGGCAAAGCGTTTTCCTTTCGCGCCAGCGGTTAATAAAACAGCCCCCATTGACGCGGCCATTCCTATACAGATTGTTGATACGTCCGTTTTAATAAATTGCATTGTGTCATAAATCGCCATTCCAGCAGATGTTGACCCTCCCGGGGAATTAATATAAAGATGAATGTCCTTATCCGGGTCTTCCGCGGTAAGAAATAACATCTGGGCCACAATGGAATTGGCTACATTATCATCAATCGCACTCCCAAGAAAAATAATCCTGTCTTTTAAAAGACGGGAATAGATGTCATACGAACGTTCTCCCCGATTTGTTTGTTCGATTACCATTGGAATCATGTTCATTGCAGGAATCCCTCCACTTCAAGTATGTTGTTTTCCACCTATGCCGCACACATACGCATAGATGAACGGTGTGAGAAAACCGGGCGTGGATTAAGCAGTACCGCAATTTTTGCCGGCTCTACTCTTCTAATGGCTTCTATACACACATCGATGATTTCTTCATATGATTCATCTGTTCGTT
>NZ_BBWZ01000045.1 GCF_001015055.1 Aneurinibacillus tyrosinisolvens
TTTCTTTTTTGCATATTATTTAATAAACATAGTAACGATATGCTTAGTGATTTATCTAATGGAGAAATCGATCGAAAATTCGAAAATTCGAGTAGAAATCCAGCGAGTTGAAAAAATGAACGTGGTAGGGGAACTAACGGCTTCCATTGCCCATGAAATTCGAAATCCCATGACGGCAAGTCGAGGGTTTATGCAATTGGTAAAGGAACAAGTCAAGGATGAAAAAACCCAAAGTTATATCCATATGGCAATTTCAGAGATGGATCGGGCTCAGGGAGTTATTACTGAGTACCTTTCATTTGCCAAACCCGAAATGGAAGAAAAAGAAATAATAGATGTCTGTACTCATATTGAACATGTCCTTTCAATTCTTTCTCCATATGCAGCGTTACATAATGTAGAAATTCAAACAACCTCGCAGCCCTTCATGTTTATTAAAGCGAATCCAGGTAGGCTTACACAATGCCTAGTGAACCTTATTAAAAATGGAATTGAAGCATCATCTGGTAACGGCAAAGTAGAAATTGGCACAGAAAAAAGAGATGAAAATATCGTCATTAAAATTGTTGATAATGGAGTCGGTATGGATGAGGAACAGGTAAAACGTTTAGGGACTCCATTTTATTCGACAAAGGAAAAAGGAACAGGACTTGGTCTTATGGTTTGTTATCGAATTATTGAAATGAAAAAGGGGAAGATTGAGGTAGAAAGCGAAAAAGGAAAAGGAACCAGTTTTTCTATCATCCTTCCTGCTATCACTGAAAATTTTTTGAAGGAGAACCAACCAGCTTAGGCTAATGTTTTTTAATGTAACACAAAAATCCCCGCTACCTATCAGGTGGCGGGGTTCTTTCTATTTATCTGCTCTGGATGCATCATATTCGTCAAATTCAGCTGTCGTAACCTCTGTATAATCACCACGGGCAATTTCTTCTTTTGATGCATCTTGGTTTAATATTATTGTTTTTATTCAACTATAGATTCCCGATAATCGAATAACATGGTGTTTTTATTACTATCAGTCATTCTCTTTTCACGATCGGAATTATTAGATTTTCTCATGAAGGATCGATGCATATTCCCATAAAAATGGCATTAAAAAATCCCTCTTCTATGAGAAACTCCCTGCTCAAAACACCTTCTTCTTTGAAACCTAATTTTTTATAAAGAGTAATGGCACGAATATTATCTTCACGTACTTTGAGATTTATTTTTCTTACATCCCCTGTCGTTCTTGACCATGCTAATAAATATTCAATCATTTTATTTCCTATTGTCATTCCCAAATACTTTTTTAAAACACTAATACCAAATTCTCCAACATGTGAATTTCTGGAACGTTTACCTACTCTAAACGTCAAGTTTCCTACAATTTCTCCATCTATCTCAGCAATTTATAAAATATTCAGAAATACCATACACGGTCCATAAGTTTGAGTGGGTACTACATATCAAGCTAGGTAGGTTCAATTGTAGAGTATTTTTGGGTTCCCACCCGGTCCGAAAGTTTATGTGATACCGTACACACCTAGCTAACCGGGTTCAATTCCATAATTTTTTGGGGCACCCCTCGGTCTCTGGAACTGAGTGGGGGTCCATAAGAGTTAGCTAGGTTCAGTTTTCAATTTTCCTCACGATATATCTGTTAGTAAAATAAAAAAGGCTGCCGAAACAGCGTTATTTCACTAACGATTCCCGTCGAATAACACTGCTTTATAAATCGTGATTATCACCATACTTATAAAAAAGCCAGTAATATATACTCATGTTTCTAGAGCTAATGCTTCTCAGGTTTAAAGTTCTCATTTTTCGCCTCATGATAAGCTTCTTTAAATAATGACGCTGTTTTCCCACCTGACTGATTTTTCGAAGAGGAAGTAATCCCGTTTTGAGCTAAGATATCTAAAATTTTTTGGATGTCCTCTTTGGTCGCAGGTGCTTTGTTTGGCTTTAGTGTAACCGAGTATTTACCACTGGACTCTAATAGGCACAATTCGACATCTGCAATACTTCCTATCTTACTTTGGCGAAGTGCAATTTCTAACTCGTCCGTTGTTAATCGAGCTTTTTTAAGCTCTTCAAACATTATCTTCCCATCTTTAATGAGTACCGATGGTATTCCAACAATAAACTCCCTTGCTTTTGGAAACCATTGCATTACCTTCATCGATAATACAATTCCTATTACAAGCAAGGTTCCTCCATAAAGGGCTTCCCATTCCTTTTTCATTGCTAAAGGCTGGATGAGTATCGTACCGATCGCAATCCTCATGACCGCTTCCGCTACTGTCATTTCTGAAAGTGCCCTCTTTCCTGCGATACGAAGAAGAATAACTCCAGAAGTTAAAATTAACAACGCCTTTAAAGGATAGGGCAAAGAGGGTAGTTGCGCTAATAAACCCCTCACCGATGGTAATTGTGCGAATAAATCCTTCAACTTTTTCATTCCCTTTAACTTTTTTGTTATTATTCGTAAATTCTATACGGAATATGTGGTTAGTTAAGGAACGATGTAAGAACAAAAATTTACGCCTTAGCAAGTAAGGGTTCTTAGTTAAAAACAATATTTATTGCCTTTTATAGCTTTAATTTAAGATAAAGCAAATATATTAAAAACCTCATTCCTTTATTGAACTATCCATTGAGACGATGGTCTGTGCATCTACCTTCATGTCACCGGTTGCTTCTACTCCCAAGGCTTTCAAGCATGCTTGTAGTAACATCGTGATTTCCTCTTTAGAGGGCTGGCTCCCAATCACTTTAATGATAGCCACCCTTTCATGCATGGTACTATGAATTGCGTTTGATTGATTCATCGGTTATCGCTTACTCCCTTTGTTTTATAGTATCAAACAAGGCTGTTCGTTAGTTAAACAAAAGGAATAGCAAATCCAATCTTAATGGTTTTGAATATAATAAGAGGGGATTAGTATACCTAACGGGTTCCGTTTTGGAGGACAAAAAGCCAATTTCCATCGGAATTCACAAGCAAATTTAACACCTTATTCACAAGAGATTGACATTCGAAATAAGATGAAAATAGTGTACCAATTGGTACGCTATTTGAATTTTACTGACTTCTGCCGCTAAACCCCCGTTAGTTCAAGCAGAATATTATACTAATCATTTAATCCCTTTTCATTGAGAATTTGCTGCATACATTTTTCTATTCTTGACTCCCGAGTTTTTGATTGTTTGGGTGCTGAAAAATAAAGAATGTATGCTCTTTGCCGTCCTGGCGTCAATGCCTCAAAAGCAGTTTTCAAGGCAGGTATTTCATCTAATTTCTTTTGAAGTTCTTCAGGAATTGGTTCTGGATTCTTTTTAATATTTGGTTTTACACCAGATTTCTCCACTTCAATGGCTTCATAAATATATGCTTTCAAGATGGGTTCCATCTCAACTATATCTCGAACATTGGTGAACCGAATCTGACGCCCTACCTGCGTATTCTCTCCAGGTTTGATTAGAATACCATTGGCATCCTTTAATAAGGAACCTTTGATAAAGTTAATCGCACAGTATTCTTTAAATGCACTCATTAAAACTATGTTTCGTTTCTGATGTGTGTAACAAGGTTGAGACCACTTCAATTCTTCAGTCAGTCCACAGTCAAGAAGGATCATTCTCAGTTTCTTCAATTCTTCCTGCCAATTATGGACTTTACAGTTAGGAGTCCCTCCCAGAGGGCAACGCATGCAACCCTCAGTGAAATATGCATCAACCTTAGGATTCATTCTTTTGTTTGTCATCAAGGTACACCCCTCTTTCACACCTTCATCGAACGATTTCTTATTGGATTAACCTGTCCGTTTGTTCAATAAAAGGTTCGTTGCCTGCATGTATCATCTGAAATAGATGATATCTTTTAGATCAAATTTGCGGTCGGTAATTCCAAGGTGTTGTGCGGGCGTTGCCTTGGACTTGTTCCAACCACGAACTTCGAAACAAAAGTTGTAATAGGTTCTCAAAATAGTAAGAGCATACTGAGCATACTTTGGATTGAAGTTTGCGTAGATGTAGCTCTTGCCATCTCCACGAGCAGTCATCAATGGACGTTCCAAAACGGAACCCGTTATTAGTATACCTCCTCCCCTTTCTTTATGTACATATGTTGCTGCTTATCTCTCCCTTATTGAACCGATAATTTCCGTTAACACAATAAAATAAGTTTTCTCAATTGTATATTCTTTTAGTATCTTCATTAAAACAATGAACATAGCATTTTTCTTTAAAAGTATCAAAATATATTCAAAATCAATGTAAACTATGTATTTATGCATAAAAAGGGGCGGATGTGAATAAGACAGACTGCGCACTGGGATTGCATGGACAAATATGGTATAATCTGTTCATTAAAAGAGAAACAAAAAAGGGGGGAGAACCCTGTCTCAAAAGACTAAGGTTTTTATCAGTTCGGTTGCACAGGCGTCTCTCGTTAGAATGCGGAAAGACCTTCATGATACTATTAAAGAGCTGGGCCATGAACCGGTCATGTGGGAGAATATTGACCAATTCGGTGGCATTCATGGACAATCAAGCGTTCAAGTTTGTTTGGATATGGTTGAGCAATCAGATATTTATTTTCTAATCATACATAATCAAGCCGGTTCTTTTTTATCGGGAGCAACTCGAACGATTACACACATGGAGTTTTTAAAGGCTGTAGAGAAAAACAAACTGATTAAGATTTTTGTGGAGGAGCTTACAAATCAAGCATATTTTGCTCATGCCCGTCATATCATAAATGATTTTATTAAAAGTTATAATGAAAAATACAACAATTCTCCAACAGATCAAGAAATTCTTTCTGAATTAACTGCTCAATCTAGAAAGAAAAAGGCCCCACAAGCTCTAAAAGAAACAGACCCTTATGTATGGATTCTTTTGTATAAAATTGTTCAACAAGATGAAACCTATGTACACCAGTTTTCAACAGGTGTAAGCGTTGACTGGAAACTTGTTTTTAGTGATTTGCTGTACCAGGGTGTCTCTCTTGTTCCAAGCAAAGCAAAGATAAAAGAAGATGCAGAAACCAGCGCTTCTCTTTCTGTATTTGCTGACGTTTTTTATGATCTTATGCCAATGCTTCGCATTGCCGGTATTAAAAGTGAAGCAAGGTTTTTTACGAAGATTTTGCAAGCATTCAGCGGCGGAAAAATACTCAGGAATGAAGGCGGGTATGTTAGTTTACCCATTGGTGAATTTAAAAGCTGCACAGCCATTTGTATTTTTGAACACAACCAGGATACATTTGCACCTGCCTTCCCTCCGGTTGGAGACGTTTCCGATGCTCCAAAATTATATCATATTAGTGATGACTGGTCATATGTGGTTCAAACATACAAGAACGATGCCGGTACAGAGCTTGTTTTTTATTCAGAGGAGAAAAATATGTTTTACCTAACCAAAAGAGTTGGTGAATATATTGTTTCCTGTCATTTTCCTGCACCTAATTGGAATAATGAGCAATTTAAAACTCACCACGATTGGGTAAGCTATGGTATAATGAGCCAAGGAGCAAATGAAATTTTATTTGATTTTTTAGAATTTGTTTTAGGAGGGATATAAATGTCAAACAAAGTGACAGCAGGTGAAGTGTATGCGGTTGTGGACGGTAAAACGATTAACGCTCACTCCCTGACAAAAAGTGATAAGCCCTCTCTGGTATATGCGGTTCCCTCCAAAAATAGCAGATCCTCCTACCGCGAGAGAATTCGGGCACTAAGAGCAAACAGTGAAATGATTATTGAACGTGTAGAACAACTGAATCGATAAACAATAAGCAGCAGTCCGTGAATAGCACGGACTGCTTTTTGCTATAGAACTAAAAATAACACCTGAAACCATTGTTGCATTCCTCGAATGTTTCCGATTAATAAGTAACCTTTCTGCACAGGGTACTTATTAAAAAAGGCAAATGCCATCTCACTTTCTATTTATATTTCTACTGGTATTTTTCTTACTATGGGTGATATGTAAAGTGTATATGTAGATTTTTATTTTTATATACGCAGTATTTTTAAACTATAATTTGTTAAAATATAAAAGAGGCTGTCTCATGACTTTTGAGACAGCCTCTCAAACTCAAAACACCGGACTTTCACTTCCACTCTCTAATTGGTATATAAACTTCATATTCATTAAGCAGCTATTTTAGTGTAGAGTGTAAGAATGAATAAAGCTGGCTATCATCGAACGTTTTCCGATTTTTCAGTTCCGAATTTTCCGAATGCGTTTTCCAAAGGATACCTAGAGGCATAGGAGATTCATTAAGCATTCGAATATAATCATGCGGTGTGGCTGCTGGTGAATCTTGATATGTTGTTTTTTCACGATAAAAATCGTAACCTTGAGCTTTATTAAAAACCACACATGGGCTAAAAACGTTAATTAAAGAGAAACCGTCGTGCTGAATCCCCTCCATTATTAAATGGGTAAGGTGTTTGATATCACCTGAAAAGCCCTGGGCAATGAAGCTGGCACCAGAAGACCACGCCAGGAGTAAAGGGTTGATTGGAACGTCATGATTTCCTAAGGGTGTTGTAGATGACTCATATCCAATAGGACTCGTAGGGGATGTCTGTCCTTTCGTATTCCCATACACTCCATTGTCCATAACAATGTATGTAATAGGTAAGTTACGTCTTGCTGCATGCACAAGGTGCCCTACACCGATTCCATATCCATCTCCATCCCCTCCTGCAACAAGGACGGTTAAGTCCGGACAGGCTCCCTTAACCCCCTGACCTATCGCCAGTGCACGCCCGTGCGTTGAGTGAATAGAGTATCCACCAAAATAATGAGATATTTTTCCACTGCATCCGATACCAGATACAAGCACAGTATCCTCTGGTGGGATTGCCAGGTTAAGAAGCGCACGCTGAATCCCGTTTAATACGGTGAAATCACCACAGCCAGGGCACCACGTAGGTTTATTCCCGTTCGAATAATCTTTTAATGTTAACGAAGCTTCCATTTCTATTCGCCTCCTCTAATCAATAAAGACTGTTGTTGTTATATTATTAACAGAATCCCTTATGGCAGTTTCAAACTCTTCCAAGGTATAATGCTCTCCGTCAAAACGAAGAAGCGAAGAAGCATTCTTATCTTTAAGCACTGGTTCAAGGAAAAAACGGATTTGTCCTCGTGCATTGTATTCCGCTACAACGATTTTACCTACTCCACTCAGAATTTCGGAAAGTTCATATTCTGGAAGGGGACATAACTGGCGCAATAAAATCCCACAAAATTCTTCTGGGTTTCGCCGCACAATAGCCTCAATAAGTTCTCCTAATGAACCGGTTCCTATGATTGCAGTTGTGGCCTTAGGATTTCCTACAACTGTAAACGGACGGTTGTAATCAATCTGATCAGCCTTATGCAAACGTCTCTGGTGAAGGGTATGTCGTACTTTTTGAAAATCCGGTTCCATCCATCCTCTCTCGTCATGTTCATCCCCACTAGCTACATACGCTCCTCCTTTTATTCCGGGAGTTGTACGTATGGGTGGCTGCCCCTCGATAGATTCATATCGTTTATATTCCTGTAATGGAGGGGATTCGATGAGCGTTGGTCCTCTGTCAATAGCTACACTGCGAAGAGAATCCTCTACTAAATACCAAGGAACTGAAATCCTTCGCAATGCGAGGTCAAGATCTAAGGCAATAATAACAGGGCACTGATAATAATCTGCAAGATTAAGGGCCTCTTGCATGACTAACAGGCAATCCAGTACACCTGTCGGAGTAAGTAAGATTCGAGAAAACTCACCATGACCAGAATAATAAAGATGGAAAAGGTCGCTCTGCTCTGTTTTAGTTGGCATTCCAGTGGATGGGCCTCCACGCTGGTTGTCAACAATAACAAGAGGAATTTCTGTGGCGCCAATATAACTCATTCCTTCCGTCATTAAAGACAATCCAGGTCCGCTTGTTGCGACAAAAGTTCTCTTCCCCGCAAAGCTTGCACCGACCGCGGCATGGATGGCTGCAATTTCATCCTCCACTTGATAAGCCCGTCCGCCAAGCGATGGCAGCCATTTTGAAAGGTATTCTAATATTTCAGAGGCAGGTGTTATTGGATATCCGAAGTAGTGGCGAACACCACCCGACACAGCCGACAAACTCAATGCATCGTTTCCAGACAGGGTAACGTATTCTACATCAGACTTATTTATAATCGAACCGTTGTTCTTTGTACCTCCCCTTTTATAGCCATTATCTAGTAGGAGAAGGTTCGATTTATCGGAGAATCGGGATTCCAACGCCTTGCGTACCTGTTCATAAGGTAGACCAATATATCCGGCTGCAATCCCTAGAGCCCAAACATTAAACCCAAGTTTTGGGCTCTTTTCCTGGTTCTCTATTGGCACCAATTTACTTTCGGAAGGCCCAAATAATAAATCATTATCCCTAAGTCTAGGCAGATAACGCGCTGCCCCTTCATCATCCCAGACAACAGCAAGATCTACTGTCTGTAGGCGTGGCGGGGGAATTTCTTCCTTTTCTTCAGTTAGATAAATTTCATACGAAGTGTAGCCTCCCCGGATGATGGTGGAGAAATCTCTCCACGTCCGAAAAGCACGTCCTTGTTCTTGCAAAATGGCTGATAAAATTTCACCTGCAGTCTCAATTCCCTGTCCAGTTAACCCAAATAAGGCAACAACTTTCACTCAAATCTCCTCCTTCAATCCGTAATAACTTCCTTTTTTATTTGTTATCCTCCAAGGTAAATTTTCTCGATAACTTTGTCATTGAGCAAATTTTCCGTTATATCTTCACGTACAATTTTGCCTAGTTCCAACACATAGGCCCGTTTTGCCAAACGCAGTGCTGCCCGCGCATTTTGTTCCACTAAGAGGATTGTCGTTCCGCTCTCATTAATTTTCTTTATTGTATCGAATATCGTGTGAACAACAATCGGGGCAAGACCCATGGATGGCTCATCAAGCAGAAGGAGTTTAGGTTTACTCATCAGTGCTCTTCCCATTGCCAGCATCTGCTGTTCTCCCCCTGAAAGCGTTCCGGCTAACTGTTTTCTACGTTCATATAACCGGGGAAACAATTCATATACGAGATTAAATCGCTCTTGGATGGTTGCTCTTGCACTGTAGCTTCCCAACTGAAGGTTTTCCTCTACAGACATGGTAGAAAAAACACGGCGTCCTTCCGGTACATGAATCAGCCCTTTTTCAACAATTTTGTGAGCATTCATTTTATGAATAGGTTCACCGTAAAAATGAATCGTTCCACTCTTAGGCTTTATAAGGCCTGAAATGGTACGTAACGTAGTGGATTTGCCAGCCCCATTAACACCTAATAATGCTACTGTTTCTCCCTGCTTGACATGTAAGGATACATTATTCAACGCAGGAACTTTTCCATAGGCAACTGAAACATCCTGGATTTCAAATACCATCGACATTTTTATCCCTCTTCACCTAAGTAAGATTCAATAACGCGCTGATCCTTTTTTATGTCTTCAGGAAGTCCTTCAACAAGCAGTTCTCCATAGTGGAGTACGATAATCCAGTCTGATATATCCATAATGAGCTGCATATCATGTTCAATAATGACAATCGTCGTCCCGCTATCCCTTATTGCGTAAATTAATTCTCTTAGATTATTTTTTTCACTATGATTCATGCCGGCTGCTGGTTCATCTAAAAGAAGAATATCAGGTTGAGTAGCCAGTGCTCTTGCAATTTCTAATTTACGCTGTTCCCCATACGATAAATCGGCTGCCCGGTTATCTGCTTTTTCCTCTAACCCAACAAACTTCAGGATCCTAGAAACTTCTTCCTTTACCAGTTCTTCCTCTCTTCTGTATTTAGGCGGGTGAAAAAGAGCAGAGAAAACACTCGTATTTGTCCGTATATGAAGTCCTGACATTACATTTTGCTCTACCGTTAAGCCCTTAAACAAACGAATCGTTTGGAATGTGCGCGCGATGCCTTTTTGTACGATTCGGTTAGGAGAAAAACCATGGATAGGCTTGCCTTTCATAAGGACAGTACCAGAACTCGGACGAACAAACCCTGTTAAACAGTTGAACACCGTACTTTTTCCGGCACCGTTCGGACCGATGATTGATAGAATTTTCCCCTCGTTTACTTCAAAGCTAAGATTAGATACAGCATTAAGACCACCGAATCTGACTCCTAACCCTTGAGCTGAAAGCAATACGCTCAAACTACCACTTTCCTTTCCTGAGTATTTTCCAAATCTGCTGCTCCGTCCTTATCCTCCTTTGTTTTATTCTTTTGTTGCAGCGATTTTATCCCTAACAGTCCTTGCGGCCGGAATACCATCAGCAAAAGAAGTCCGACTGCATAAATAACCATACGCCATTCATCAAAAGAACGCAGAAGTTCCGGCAATGCTACTAGAATGAGAGCCCCAAGTAAAACACCTGCATTCCGGCCCATTCCTCCTAAAATAACAACCATCAAAATATTTACCGACTGCATAAAGGTAAAACTTTCAGGGTTAATAACAGACATCTTCACTGCATAAAAAGCGCCGGCAAAACCTCCGCAAACCGCGCCAAGTAAATAGGCAAGCAGTTTATACTGAACAAGGTTTACTCCTATAGCCTGGGCTGCCGATTCATCTTCTCTTATAAACATCCATGCTCTTCCAATTCTTGATTTACCTAATCTGCTAGCTCCAACTAAAATGATAATGAGGAGCACTAGACCCAGGTAGTAAAGCTCCGTGTTTGTGTTTAGTTTCTCTGCCCCAAACCATGGTTTAGGTATGGCATAAATTCCGTTTGGCCCCCCGGTCCAACTCATATTTGTTGCAGCAATTCGAATAATTTCACCAAAACCTAATGTGACGATAGCAAGATAATCACTGCGAAGTCTTAATGTTGGTGCGCCGATAATGAGACCTAAAATTCCGGAAACAATACCCCCGGCAAGTAATGAAATCCAAAATGAAACATGAAAATTCACCATTAATAACGCGGTTGTATAGGCACCAGCAGCATAGAAAGCCGCATATCCAAGATCAAGAAGGCCGCAGTAGCCTACAACAATATTTAATCCGATACCAAGCATTGAATAGATAAAGATCCCCGTCATTACATCAATAACATAGGGATTCGGATACACGAGTGGCAGTATGGCGGAGCATGCGGCCAGGATAAGATAGAATAGAGATCCACGTTTTAATGGAATCGATCGTTTTTTCCCCATAGTAAGCACCACCTACATTTTTTCGGCTTGTGGCTCTCCTAGGAGGCCAGTGGGCTTAAAAACAAGTACCAGGATTAAAATCCCAAAAGCGAAAACATCTTTCCATGCTGGAGAAAAGTAGCCGCCTCCAAGCGTTTCTAGAATACCGAGCAAAAATCCCCCGAGAACCGCACCGGGAATATTCCCGATCCCACCTAATACAGCTGCAGTAAAGGCTTTAAGTCCCATCAGGAATCCCATCATAAAACTAATCTGGCCATAGTATCCACCCATCATAACACCTGCAGCACTAGCCAATGCCGAACCGATAAAAAATGTAAGAGCAACAATTCCACGTACATTTATTCCCATTAACTGAGCTGCATCCTGATCGAGTGAGACTGCACGCATAGCTTTTCCTACAAATGTTTTCTTGATGAATAGCTGTAGTGCAATCATCAAAATAATGCTGATGAAAACCATACCAATTTGTGTATAGGAGACTTTTACAATACTAATAGGTAATCCGTTACCATTAAACAGATGGGGGTAAACCTGGAAACTTGGTCCGTAAGAAACCATAACGAGATTTTCAAGCAGAAGAGAGACAGCGAGTGCAGAAATCATAATAGAGAGGCGTGGTGCATTTAACAAAGGTACATAGGCGACACGGTTAATTAACATGCCGATTAGACCTGTAATCAACATGGAGGCAAGCATAGCCATCACGAAAGTTCCAACACCAGGCGTGCTTATTGTACCAACTAACCCAAGAATACTAAGGCCCAAAAATGAACCTACCATGTAAACATCACCGTGAGCAAAATTAATCAAACGCATAATCCCAAAAACCATCGTGTACCCTAGAGCAAGCAAGGCATAAAAATTACCGATCGTAAGACCATTGATTAATTGCTGCATTAGCACTTCCAACTAAAGCACCTCCTGTTGCTTGGTATATAGATTTCATTTAGGTTACCCGGGAATTGCCCTCTCCGGGTAACCATCGATTCGGATACGTTAAAGTAATGATTAGTTTTCCGCACTAACAAACTTCCCATCTTTCACTTTCGTTGTAATATAGAGAAGGTCAGTTCGATCCCCTTTCTCATCAAACTTGACATTCCCCGTAACCCCAGAATAGCCGTTCAGGTTATGCAAAGCAGCAACAACAGCCTTACTGTCCGTCGAATTCGCTTGTTTTATAGCCTCTGCAACAGCATTTACTCCGTCATACGTAAACGTTGTGTATGGTCCCGGGTCCTTACTGTACGTTTCTTTGTACTTAGAAACAAAGTCTTTCGCACCCGGTAAAAACTCCGGTGTAGGTACGGAATCTACAATAACACCTTCTGCAGCAGGTCCAGCAATTTTAATCAATGTAGGGTCATTATTTGAATCTCCAACCATAAACAATGTGTTGATTCCTAAATCTTTTGCCTGTTTTATTAGAAGTCCACCTTCAGCATAGTAACCGGTCCAATAAATCGCGTCCGGCTGTAATGGTTTAAGCTTACTTAAGGTTACAGAAAAGTCTTTCTCACCGGGCGTGATGGCGTCAAAAAACACAACTTCCCCGCCTAGTTTTTCCACACTGCTTTTCGTTTCATCTGCTAATCCCTTTGCGTATGTCGTGTTATCGTGCAGGATAGCTATTTTCTTCTTCTTTTGTTTGTTGATAAGATACTCGGAAACAAATTTACTTTGTTGGTCATCACGACCTACCATTCTAAATACGTTTTCAAACCCTTGTTCAGTAATCTTGGGGTTACTTGATGCAGCGGCAATAAAAGGAATTCCTTGATCGTTGTATACCGTAGTTGCAGGAAGGGTTGCACTCGAGCAGTAATGACCAACGACTGCAGCAACATTTGAAGTGACAAGCTTATTCGCTGCTTGTGTTGCTACCTGGGCATCACAGGCATCATCTATGGATACGATCTCGATTTTCTTGCCTAGTACCCCTCCCTTGTCATTGATCTGAGTGGCAGCAATTTTCGCAGCCTGGACAATGTCCTCGCCCATCTTAGCATTCGTCCCCGACAATGGTGCCGGAACACCGATTTTTATCGTTGAGCCGGACGTCTGCGATTTCCCTGCAGATGTTTGTTCCGCCTGATTTGTATTTCCACAACCTGTAATGGATATTCCAAGTAATAATGTTGCCGCTGCAGCTGCTAGCATTTTAGAAATTTTCATCATTATCCCCCTCATTCTCTACAGAGCAGTTATTATGATTGTTCAAGCGCTGCATTTACAATTGAATTCATATTGGAGTCGCTCCAATTAACAGGAAACAAGGAATAGAAAACGGCAGCTGCAGTGTCAGAGTGGTATGTAAGAGGAGTATCTTTCGTTAGAAAAAGGTATCTCCCTCACGGCCTGTTAAGGTTTTTCTATCTGAAATGATTTGTATCTCACCACTCAGGACATAAACGACTTCATCATAGCGAACAGTCCAGGGGAAACTACAATTCGTAAGCCGTAAAATCCCCCTCCCATTGTAGTTGAATGATCCGTTCCAATGATTCTGCTTATGGAAGCTTTACCGGGACCGATCGTCCCTTCCAACGTTTCAAAAGTGAGCTCGTTCTTTTTAAAGTGGTGAAGCGCCATCTATTTCCCCTCCTTTCACTCGCAGGTATCATTACCATCCGCCATAAGCAACCCATCCGCCATCTACATCAATTTGTGTTCCCGTTATATAACTAGAGTCATCTGATGCAAGGAACAAAGCCAGGTTTGCGATTTCCTCGGGTGTACCATACCTTCCAAGCGGGGTGCGCCGTAAAATATCTTCATCGCCATACCCGCCTGACTGCTGGTCGTGTACATCCATAACGGTTGCAATATACCCCGGATCAATGACATTGGCTCTGATTTTATGCTCCGCCCACTCCGTTGCGAGGGCTTTATTTAAACCAATCAAACCGTGTTTTGAACTACAGTAAGCAGCTCTCAGCGGAAGGCCAACACGTCCAAGAATCGAGCCGATTTGTATAATGGAGCCACTTTTTTGTGGAATCATATGTTTCGCAGCCGCTTGCGAGCAAAAAAATACGCCAGTCAAATTTACATCAATCGCTCTTCTCCAGTCTTCTTCACTTAATTCGACGGAAGGACGAACCATTGAAATACCAGCATTATTTACCATTACATCTAGCTTTCCCCACTTATCAACCGCAGTTTCTACTAGGCGTTCTACATCAGCTTTTACCGATGTATCCGCCTCTACCGCAATCGCTGACAATCCACGCTCCACAAGTCGATTAGCAACTTCTTGAGCACGCTCTAATTTGCGAGAGTTTACGACCACATGGGCACCATTTTCAGCATATAACGTTGCAATAGCTTCCCCAATTCCCATACTTGAACCTGTAACTATACAAACTTTGTTTAATATTTTCAAAATAATCACTCCTTATTAAATATTCAGTTAATTTTGTTTACAAATAATTTAGTTTGATTTTAAATACGAGTACGGAGAGCCTTTGCGTTTTTCACTTCTTCTATGCGTTGTTCAGCAAACAGGTCAGCTGCCTTATACGTAGGAATGTTTTTCTCTTTCGAAATGTTGATTAGGCTCGTCATTGTCTCATAAATACGTGTAACTTTTCCCATTGCTCTTTCATAATTGAATCCACCTGTATTTAATCGATCGGTATCGTACACAGTTCCTCCAGCATTAATAATATAGTCAGTTCCGTAAACGATACCTAATTCGTGGAGCATATCTCCATGACGCTCCTCTTTCAGTTGATTATTAGCTGAACCTGCCACTACTTTACACTTCAACTGTTCGATCGTATTGTCATTAATTACTGCTCCTAAAGCGCATGGACAGTATACGTCAACGTCCTCCGCATGAATCGTTTCCGGTGATACAGCACGGGCGCCAAATTTTTCAACAACCGCCTCTACCTTAGCTTGATCGATATCACCGACAAGTAACTCAGCGCCCTCTTCATGCAGAATTTCCACCACATGATAGCCTACACTTCCAAGCCCTTGCACCGCAACCCGTACTCCCTGGAGTGATTCAGTGCCCATGGCTTCCTTTACACACGCGCGCATTCCTTGCACGACTCCAAAAGCAGTTGCATATGAAATGGGCCCTGCTCCCCCCAATTCTTTAGGAAGAGTAACAATATGCTCCGTCTCCATTCGAATGTATTCCATGTCGCGAAGCGTTGTTCCAACATCTTCTCCTGTCATGTATAAACCGCCCAGTCTATCAATAAAACGTCCAAGGGCCCGAAACAGTCCTTCTGATTTTTGTGTTTTAGGGTCTCCGATGATTACACACTTGCCTCCTCCAAGATTTACACCGGCGGCTGCATATTTGTAAGTCATTCCTCTAGCTAACCGTAACGCATCTTCAATGGCTTCATTTTCCGTGTTATACGTCCACATACGGCAACCACCCACCGCTGAACCTAGTGTTGTATCATGTATAGCAATAATCGCTTTTAATCCCGTCGCATTATCCTGACAAATAAAAAGGTTTTCGTAGTCATACTTCTCCATATAGCTTAAAAACCGGCTTTCCATCTGAACTCCTTGTTTACTGAGTGTCTTTTCCATCTAAGTTACCTCCTATAAGTTGAAATACAATAGATACGCATCTTCCTAAACTCACAGCTTTCAGTAACCGCTTATATTTTTGTAGAATCAATATCCAGGCTTATTAAAACTTATTTGCCTGGATATCAGTCAGCTGTAAAAGTTGTTCAATTGTAAAATCAATGTGTTCCTTCACGTGAAATGCGGCAAGCTCAGGGTCACGAGCATTAATTGCCTCATAAATGTTAATGTGCTGCATGGAAAATGTTTCAGCTACTTTCGACATCATTTTCTCACGGATGGTAACATAATGAGTTTTCACCAAGCTTTCAACTACGTGCATGAGATGAATTAACACCTTGTTTTTAGATAAAATAACGATTTGAGAGTGGAAATTCAGATCGGCTTCTTCCGTAAAAATTCCTGCTTCTGTCTCCTTTTTTAAGCGTTCGGTAAGTTCGCGGAGAACCGCTAAATTTACATCATCAGCCCGTATGGCCGCAAGTCTGGCAGCCTCACTTTCAAGAATCTTTCTAGCTTCCAGGAGCATGAATACATCCTCTACGTTTTGGGACATGACCATCATAAGAGGTTCCATTACATCACCAAGTTCGGCCTTTTTAACATAGGTTCCGCGAGGGGTGATTTCAATCAATCCCATTCCGGAAAGAACTTTCAATCCTTCGCGCAAAGACGATCGGCTGACTGATAACTGTTTCGCCAGCTCGCGTTCTGCAAGGAATTGATCACCCGGTTTTAGTTCTCCGGTAAGAACAAATTCTTTGATTTTCTGTACCACTTCCTCTGTTCGCTGGTTTTGTTCTAGACGCTTAATAGGTACCACGAGTTCCCCCCCTCCTGTGAGAATAAACTGATAATGAAACAAGGCACCTGGAAGAGTAATGCAAGATGCTTCTATACTCAACCTCTAATCAGTTTTCTCATCCATGAACTCTTTAAAATTACCATGGTATCCAGTTGTTTGCTCCGAACGTGGTCGTTCTTGGTCATACCAAGGTTCTATCAAGAATTGTATATAGGCATTGTTAAACTGTCAAGTATTTTTTCATCTTTTTAAAATTTTCAATTAATTTTAATTACAGGAGATACGAATAGAAAGTAAACAGACACTGGCAATTCATGTTTGATTACTATAAGGGGTGTATTTAATCTTGTTTTTAAAGGGGGAATTATAGAGTCGAAAGTATATTTAGATACTGATTCTATAGATTGTAAGGGGAGCGGAAGAATACTACTGTACAAAAATTATTCAATCATTTCGAGGGATGAAAATTCTATACAGATAACATACTTATATGGAATGAGGAAATACAATTGGGCTTCTTAGTAAATAATTTTGCGTGGAATAATACAAGCAAACTTCTATAAAGCATAAAAAAAATCAATCATTTACCAATTTTTGTACTCACCTCCAATAAAGGTATTTTACCTTCCATCATCACTTATTCACGGATATGTTTATATGACAAAAATTAAATTACACATCTACAATCAGTAAAAGCTATTGTGGATATGGATACTTATACCAATCAACAATTTCAATTGCTTCCTTGATAGTCATATGCCTATTACTATTTTTTTGATAAAAGTTATCCAGAGCGTAAATTAGAACATTTACAAATGGAGTCTTGCTGTTAGGATCTATTTTTTTTATTCCTCGTACTAGGCTTTCTTTTTCTTGTGGACTTATTTTATTCCAAGCATATCCGTCTTTTTTTTCACTATTTTCTTTAGAGAATTTCATGAATTTTGCTGAAGATAAATTTTTAATTTGAGATGAATTGTTTAAGGATAGCGATAGGGATAGGAATAAGATATAGGTTGTAATAAAGAAAGTGCTCCATACTATTATTTTTTTCATTTTTAGCCTCCGTTTCATAATATATCCATATATTTAATCTATTCTGAATATTTAAATCTTATTTAATTTCTATTCTCTATATCAATCCTATTATCCTTCAAATGAAAATGGACACCAAACAACATCTGTAATAGATGTAATCCAGTGTCCTCCAATAAACTGGTAGAATTTACATTTTACAACTTATTTATACGCAGTATTTTTAAACTATGAATTATGATAGCGCTGCATGCCTATTGAGGTAATTGAAATTTATTATATCTCCTTCTTGAGTGGATACTATGAAGGAGCAAAAAACTTAGGGGGAGTAGAATGAAAATGAAAAGGGTTCTGATAACATAAGAACAGATAATGGGATATTTAACAAAGAGGATATATACGGAGTTACTAACCAGGAAATCGAAGGAGATTCGGATGTCCGGGAAGATCGAAACCAGGAACAGTTACTTGATGAATCACTTTCCTCCTTATATAAAGCAAGTGCAGCCAAAAGAACATCCATTGGAAACAAATAAAAGCCTGCTGAACCACTTATATCCAGCAGGCATCTCCTTTTTTTATAATACGGTAATCTGCCCGCTTCCCTTGTGCTAAATAAACATTCCACCATCTACCACAACATTCTGCCCCGTTACAAAGTCTGCATGGGCCACAAGCGAATAAATCATGTCTGCAACATCTTCAGGAGTAGCTATTCTCTCCAGCGGTGTTCCTTCTGCCAGACGTTTGATATGAGCTTGCTGACCTTCAACCCAGCGTGTCTGGACAATTCCAGGTGATACACTATTCACACGTACCTCAGGGGCTAAAACACGGGCAAGTGATCTGGTAACACTCAAAGCAGCCGCTTTGGAAGCTGCATAAGCAATAGAACTTCCAAGTCCGGTAAGCCCGGCAACCGAAGCAACATTTACAATACAACCTCTTTGTTTTTTTAAAGCGGGAGCAGCAGCTCTGCAGCAATAAAACATTCCTTTTACATTGGTGTTCATTACGCGGTCCCAGTATTCGTCCTTTAGACCTTCTAAATCGTCATGATCAACAAAATCCGTAACGCCTGCATTGTTTACCAGTATATCGAGCCGGTCAAATCTACTTATCGTTTCATCTATCATACGACGGACAGCTGCATCATTGGAAACATCGGCCTTATATAATAGCGACTGTACACCATATGCTTCTATTTCCTGCTGTGTTTTACGAGCTTCACTTTCAGAACGCGAATAATTAAGAACGATGTTTACTTTCTCCTTAGCTAATCGGAGTGCAGTACTCCTTCCAATCCCTGTACCTGCTCCTGTAATGATGGCTACTTTTCCTTCTATCATTTTTATCCCTCCCTGAATAACAAGGGTGAAAATTCAGAACAAATCGGCCCCTTCTATCCCTACTTCAAATTTGGTAATATGCCACCTTCCAAGATTTGTCGTGTACATTTCCGTCCCTTTGAAAGCGCAATTGGTGGGATGGCAAAGTGTATGGGCTTCCGGATCGTCAATTAAAAGCTGAACTTCCCCCTCACTCGTTATTTTATACAGACGAGAGGGTTCATAGCAACTTGCATAGATGTTTCCTTCCCTATCGATCGCCAATCCGTCCGGCAGCGCTTCCAGCCGGGCGATTTCTTCTTTTTGTCCGGCAGTGCCATTTTCTAAGATGGGAAGGCGTGAAATACGCCGGTCAAAGGTTTCAGCTGCATAGAGTGAATGGCCATCCGGCGCAAGCGCCAGTCCATTCGCAAATCTCATCGCCTCACCATACCATAATTCACTTTGCCCGGTTTGTAAATCAACCTTCCATATCCCCGGACCGTTCTCGGAAAAATGATAGCTATCTGAAACGTAAAGGCAGGATCGTTTGTGATCAACGACCGGGAAATTTGGAATCTTCATTTTCTGGCGGTCATTTCCGTCTGCAAATCGCACCAACTCGCCTGATTTCGTATTAAGTTTAAAGACAGCAGCGTGCATGTTATCACAAACATATAAGTTTTCCTCGGCATCAAACGCCATTCCCAGTGAAAAACCACCCGTGCTGGCAATCAATTGAATTGAGTTACCTTCAGGATCGATTTTATAAATCTGCCCTTGTTCACTTACTCATAAGGATATTCTATTATTTCATACAATGTATTACGTACAGCCGGAACTCGACCTAAATCTAGAATCAGGCGATTAAATTCTTTTGGGTCCATATTCTCCCCGAACGGTGCACCAGCTGAACGTGAAATCGTTTCATCCATGAGGGTACCCCCAAAATCATTTGCACCAGCGTTTAATATTATCTGACATGCTTTCGGGCCATTTTTAACCCAGGAAACTTGAATGTTGTTTATCCAATTATTAAGCATGATTCGCGCAACAGCTACCACTTTAATATCTTCGATACCTGTAGAACCAGCGCGAGCACCATATTCATTAAAAAGTTTAGTATTGTAATGAACAAACCCAAGCGGAACAAATTCAGTGAATCCCCCGGTTTCCTTTTGAATATCACGTATAAGCGCAATATGACTTGCCCAGTGTTTCGGTTCATCAATGTGGCCATACATCATCGTAGACGTTGAACGAATGCCAAGCTTATGGGCTGTCTTCACAATATTTACCCACTCATTAGCGGTTAATTTATCTTTTGTTAATTTTTGGCGTACCTCGGTGTCCAGGATTTCTGCCGCTGTTCCTGGAATTGTATCTAACCCTACTTCTTTTAGACTGCTTAGATGTTCCTCAATTGATATACCAAGTTTACGAGCACCGTACTTTATTTCAAATGGAGAAAATGCGTGAATATGCATATCAGGGATAACATCCTTAATGGCTTTAATAATCTCATAATAATAGGTACCAGAAATTTTTGGATGCAGGCCTCCCTGAATACAAACTTCTGTCGCTCCGATATCCCAAGCCTCTTTTGCTCTTTGTGCAATTTCCACTAAAGGTACAAAATAAGCCTGCTCTTCGTTTTCAGAAGCAGCAAAGGCACAAAATTTACAACCTGTATAGCAAACATTAGAGAAGTTAATATTTCTTGTCTTAACATAGGTGAGGGTATCCCCGACCGCACGCCGCCGTAATTCGTCAGCCGTAATCATTAATGCATGCAAATTAATTCCATCAGCTTGAAACAGTCTAATTCCCTCATCAATCGTTATTTCCTTATCTTCTAATGCTTTGTCCAAGATTTTCGCAACATCAAGATGGACACGTCCTAATAATTTATCCACCCCAACATGTTTAACTTCTTCAAAAGTAAGCCCAGTATTGTCACCTCTTGTACTTAGCATATCGTCATCTCCCGTCTAACTAATCTACTGTTATCAACTAAAGGGTCAATACGAGATTGGAAAATGGTTTGTTCATATGTTAAATCATTTAAGTATTCTGGATAAATGGTTAAACGTTCACGTAACTCGAATCCAAGTTCAGAACATGCTTTATTTAACTGTTGAATATGAGGCCATGGTTTTTCAGGATTAATAAAATCAGGTGTAAGTGGCGAAATTCCGCCCCAATCATTTATCCCTGCCAGTAAAAAGAGCTGGTGTATCTGAGGGGTTAAGTTAGGGGGCGCCTGAATATTCATTTCTTTACCAAAAATTAACCGACAAACCGCGATAGAACGAACCATATCCCAAATAGTAGGCTCAGGCCATGCTGCCATTGAAGTATCAGCTTTTGCTCGAAAGTTCTGAACAATAATTTCCTGAACGTATCCATATTCCTTATGTTGGTCTAAGATGGCAAACATTGAATCAACCCGGTCCTCAAGGCTCTCGCCTATTCCAATCAGGATACCGGTTGTAAAAGGGATTTTTAGTTCTCCTGCATAACGAATTGTGTTCAAACGGACAAGGGGAATTTTATCGGGACAACCTCGATGAGCATCAAGATTCGGGTTTATCGATTCAAGCATCATTCCCATACTCCCATTTACATCTTTCAATTTCTTCATCTCTTCATATTTAAGTGATCCTGCATTGGTATGAGGAATCATCGTTGTTTTATCAATAATTAAATTACAAATATCGTAAATATAATCCAGCATTTTGCTATACCCAAGTTTTTTTAACCCTTCTTTTGCAAGAGGATAACGCAGCTCTGGACGCTCGCCAAGACTAACTAACACTTCTTTACATCCCATATCTTCAGCCTTGACAAGTTGACTGTACACTTCATCCGGACTCATAATATGGGCTTCAGGATGATCGGGGTCCTTTACAAAGGTACAATAACCACATGTATTGCGACACATATTCGTTAATGGAATAAATACTTTTCGGGAATAAGTAACTGTATTCCCTTTGCCTTCATCTCTTATAACGGAAGCAGCCTTCATTAATTCCAAAAGGTTTGTTCCTTGAACTTTTATCAATTGGTAAGCTTCTTCCCTAGTTGCATAGCCTCTTACAAGAACCTGTTCAAGTGTTGTAGTTAGGTTGATTTTTCCCAAGTCGGTGGTAGTCCCCAAAATAACACCTCCTATACGTTAGTTTAGTACTGCTATTTTTTATTATTTCAATGACAAGTTTAAATATTAACAAAATTTATACCAATACTTTTTTTCTTAAATCTAATATTCATTCCAATGAGAAGGGAAGTTAGATCTTCTAAAGTTGATGATACACGTAATGGTCCAGCATCTAACGGCCGTAAGCCGATTTTTTCCGCCAATGTCATTACGATTTCTTTTGCTTCTTGGTTGTCACCGGCAATTAAAGTATCTCCACTTAGTTCTTTATCTAAATCATTCAATAAGTGTGCTGATACAGTATGGAATGCTGATACTACTTGAGTTTCTTCCCCAACAATTTCTTGTACTTTTTGCGCTACTGATCCTTCTGGAATTCGTTCAGTTGTCGGGGGTTTTCCTGGAATGAGTGCAACCGATGTATCAATAATCACTTTTCCTTTCGCATTTTCACACACTCCTGTCATAATTTCTTCAATTGATTTAAAAGGTACTGTTAATATAATAACGTCTCCCATGCTAGCAGCCTGAATGTTATCCAAACCTTCTATCTTAAAGTCCGGATTTTTCTCTTTTATTTCATTAGCTGCATCTATTGCTTTTTCCATTAATCTAGATCCAAGAAAAATGTGATACCCTGCTTTTCCTAAGCGAAGCGCCAATCCTTTTCCTAGGTTACCTGTGCCTCCAATAATACTTATACGCATCAATATCACCCTCCAATTAATTAGAATACTACGAATCTAATTCACTTCTATCTATTCACTAGCGAAATAAATCCATTTGTTTTGGTCTAATTAAGTGTTTAGCTTTTCCGTCTCCCTTTGGATAAGAATATCCTCTGATTACAGCAACAGGTATTCCATCCGCTTTTCCCATAACCATTTCCGCTGAGGCTGCAATCTGATCTGTAATTGCAATCTCGGTAGATTTTAACTCCCGCCCGTAATAGTCGTACTTTCCTTTGTAATCACTTATAGCTGACATTCCGCTGATACCTATTGCTACATTTGTTTGCCCCATTCGCCAAGGCCGGCCAAAAGTATCAGAAATAATCACAGCTAGATTAATCCCATAGTGATTTTCTAAACTGGTTCTAATTTTCATTGCTGAAGCGTCTGCATCTAAAGGCAGGAGAAGAAAAACGTCATCGTCGCCCACATTAGACTGATCAATTCCTGCATTGGCACAAATAAAACCTTGCTTTGTTTCCATAATTAAAACATGATCGGAAACCTTTATTGGGCGCAAGGATTCTCTTAAAATTATTTCAACTTCAAATGGATCTTTTTTTGTTAATTGAGCAAGTTGAATTGCAAACGAAGAGGGCTGAACATCATTCCGGGCAATAATTCGCCCTTCAGCTTTTGATACAATTTTTGAGGTTACAATGACAATATCTTCATCTTCTAGTCTTATTCCTTGCTTGTCTAAAGCTTCTATAATTAATAAAGCCAAGTCATCTCCAGCAGATACCTCTGGGATGCCTTCAATACCCATAACCGTAAAAGAGCTCATAATGTCACCTTACCCGTCAGTAATTTATCAAAAATTTGATATCTCTCCAGGTATTCTCTCGTTTTTGTCCCTTCTCCCATTGTTTTTAACAAAAGCAAATCCTCTACTGTGTCTATGTCATGCGATAATGAAAAACTATGGAAGATTGAATAGTTTAATCCTGCCGTTGTTGCCATAAGACAGTGCTTTTCCTTGCTATTTACTCCAAAGGCCGTATTTATTACTCCAGGTGGAGATAATACCAATCCGTTGGTTCCTGTTCCTTTACGGCAAGGAATAACAGTAACAGGTGCTTTTCTTACCATTTGCAGAAGATTATTTACTTCAAAATCTGATATTAGTGGAATATCTGCCGGTAAAATCAAGAGTTGCTCAATGTTGTCGGGTAATGCATCCACAGCAAATTTTATTGCTTTGTTCATCCCTTGAACTTCTTTTTCATAAAAAATATGAAAGTCAAATTGTCCAGCCAGGATAATCGCTTTGGGATCATTTGTTACAATGCCTAAAACGTCTATGCATGATACACTTGCTAATGTACTGAGTACATCAAAAAGCATCGACTGAACCAGACCTATGCGTTCATCTAAAGAGAGCCAGTTTTTAAGCCTCGTCTTTGCTTGGTGTATAGGTTTTTGCATAACAATAGCCACATTCACCGGCACCACTCCTTAAGACAAAAAAAGTAACTATGCAAACTGCATTTTAACAAAATCAATCACTTGTTTTGCTAACATACTTTTTTTGTTATCCGAATCCATAATTGTATCTGTAACTAAGACTTCTAAGTTTAATTGCTGCAGGTGTTCACGATATTCTTGGTCCTGTTCATCAATTACGATTCCATCTATCAAACCTTGATAACATAAGGCAACTCCAACCGGTGAAACTTCAATTCCTAAATCCCTTAGCATGCGGGCACCAGGACCTTTAATCACATTTCCGCCGACCACAGGACTGACAGCAACCACCTTGGCATTACTTTCACGAATAGCCTCTTTCATGCCCGGAACTGATAAAATCGGATGAATACTAACTAAAGGATTACTAGGAGCAATCAAAATAACATCTGATTTATCAATTGCTTCTAAAATTCCCGGTGCAGGTCTTGCATTTTCAATCCCATCAAATTCAATTTTCAAAACCTGGTCTGACATTCCTCGTTTAATGAGGTATTCCTGAAAATGAAATCTGCCTTCTGGTGTTTGAATATATGTAGTTACTGATTCGTTTGCCATGGGAAGTATTTGAATCGGAATCTTCCATTCTTCACACATTTTTAATGTGATTTCGGAAAGACTTTTATTTTGTTTAAGAAGAAAAGTTCGATATATGTGGGTAGCTAGGTCCTTATCCCCTAAATTAAACCAGCAGTCTTCACTATAGACTTCAGATAACACGTTTTGGCATGAATAGGTTTCATCCTTAAATCCCCAGCCCTGTTGATGAATGACATTTGCCAAAGTATAAATATTAATATCAATATCCGGAGATATATAAAGACCAAACCTTTCAATATCATCTCCTGTATTAATAATGGCCAAAACTTCTTCTTTCGTGGCACTGGCCAGACCCTTCAAGAATTTTGACCCACCTACCCCACCAGCTAATGTGACAATCATTTTTTTCACTCCTGTTAGAAAAAATATTTCGAATATCTCCTCCTTTTCA
This sequence comes from Aneurinibacillus tyrosinisolvens, assembly GCF_001015055.1. Classification (GTDB taxonomy): domain Bacteria; phylum Bacillota; class Bacilli; order Aneurinibacillales; family Aneurinibacillaceae; genus Aneurinibacillus_A; species Aneurinibacillus_A tyrosinisolvens. The sequence continues at coordinate 25,284 of NZ_BBWZ01000045.1, forward strand.
ACTATTTCCCCTGAAAAGGAGGAGTCTTATTTGTGAGGAAAGAATGATTACGCCCCAATCACCGATTCTATCGTTTCATTATTATTAGAACCGAAGACAAAGAGAACAGGGCAATCTATACCAGCCTCCCGGTATTCTCCAATACGCTGACGAACATGTTCCGGTGTACCAGCTGCTGCGAGATCATCAACTACCTCTTCAGTGATAAGTTTTGCTCCTGCTTCTAAACCACCTTTATTAACTGCTTCCCGGACTCTTGCTAAGTATTCTTCACTGTATCCTGTCTCTTGAACAATATTAGGAAAGCGAGTTAAATACATAGCAATAAACGGGCGTACACGATCACGGGCCACATCAGGATCGCGATCTACTGAGGTGACAAGCCCGATTGCACGATCAATTTCACCAGGGTCCCGACCACCCCGTTTTGCACCGGTTGCGAGGCGTTCGATCGACCTGCGTACATAATTGCAAGAAACAAAGCCGTTCATCAGGACACCGTCAGCGGCCTCGCCCGCGAACTCCATAGCCTTAGGACCCGTTACACCAAGATAAATTGGCATGGCTGGGCGTATAGGTGTAAACTCCAGCTTGACCCCCTGGACATTGACAAACTCTCCTTGGAAATTAACTTCTTCCCCTGCAATAAGTCCCCTGGCAACGTGAAGGTATTCACGGAGGCGGGTAATCGGCTTAGTGAAGGTATGCCCCTGTGGTTCCAATACTAACGGTGATCCCGGTCCGACGCCAAAAATTACCCGTCCACCTGAAAGTTCATCGAGAGTAGCATACGAAGTGGCTAGTATGACAGGATTACGAGTAAAAACGTTAACGACTCCGGTACTAATTTTAATTTTTTGGGTGCTGGCAGCAATAGCTGCCGCCGGAACAAATCCGTCTCGGGCAAAGCGGGTTTCAGCTACCCAAGCAGATTCATAGCCGAGGGATTCCGCGTACTGAGCAAGTTTAACCATCTCAGGAACTGCCGGTTCACCGAGAAAGGCAAGACCCATACGTTTCATAAATCACATACCTCCTTCTCCCATTTAACAAATATTGTTGAGTAATGTTCGGTCTTAATTTATTTGGCATAGTGAAGCAGTGTTTCCGCCAACAACCGTGTCCCATTGGCGATATCTTCCGTATCGGCCCACTCTTTCGGACTATGACTAATTCCTTCACGACAGCGGACAAAAATCATGCCCATGTCTGCGATGTCGGCCAGCAGCATAGCATCATGCCCTGCACCACTGACCATATGTGGGGCATCAAGCGATAGCTTGTGGCTGAGCTTTGTCATCGTCTCGATGACGTGAGATGCGCATTCCACCGGTTGGGCCTCCATAACGATATCAATTTCACACTGCAGTTTTCGCTTTTGGCAAACCTCTTCTATAAAAGTCTTTATCTGACTAATCACGCGGTCCCTACGTTTCACATCCGTATCGCGAATGTCTGCTGTAAATTCCACGTATTTTGGAATGACATTGCCCCCTCCTGGTTTCACCGTAACCCGCCCAACAGTGCCTACCGTTGGAGCCATTGGGTCCATCCTACATATCCGTTCAATGGCTTGAATCATTTCGGCTGCACCAACCATGGGGTCCTGTCGCATGTTCATCGGAACCGTTCCCGCGTGGCCGGCTTCCCCAATGACCCGAACACACAACCACACAGGGCCGGCAATGTCTGTCACAATACCCACAGGCTTCCCCATCTCTTCCAGATAAGGTCCCTGTTCAATGTGCATTTCCAAATACAGGCCAATATCTCCTTTTTTTCGGACCGATTCATTCATACGATTCGGCTCTAGCCCAAAGGCCTGGAGAGCTTCATACCGCGTAATCCCCTCTTGATCTTTTCTTTGTAATTCCTCGGGCTGGATTTTGCCGACCATCCCCCGACTACCAAACAACCCACCGAGAAATCTTGGGCCTTCCTCATCACAAAAGGCCACTACCTCCACCGGATGTGAGAGCGTAATTTGTGCTTCATGCAATGCACGTATCGCGGCAATCCCGCCAATCACCCCTATGGTGCCATCAAACCGTCCCCCGTTCGGGACCGAATCAATATGGGAGCCCACCATTACCAGGGAAGCATTTGGATTTGAGCCTTCTTTCCGGCCGATTAAGTTGCCGAAATGATCGCGGCGAACATCCATTCCCGCCTCTTCCATCCAGCGCGATACCAGCTCCTGCGCCTGCCGGTCTTCTTCTGAAAGCGCCATACGGTGTACGCCTCCATCTGCCGTCCTTCCAATCTCTCCTAATTGTGTCAGGTGCTGCGCGATTTGTTTTTCATCAATTGTATATGTGGTAAACATCGCATCCTCCCCTCTGCCTGTATCCGAGAGTTCCTGCGCGGAATGAACCGCGCAGGACATTTGCATTATGTCTGCTTCCGCGCTTTTTTTGTAGCTTCGTGATCGGTTTCATTATTCTCCGTAATAATAACGCCGTATTTATCGCGCGCCGTTTCTTTAGAGATGTGCTCATCCAGCACATCCGAGAGAACGAGTTGAACGTCCCTTTCTAACGGATTTCCGTATCCTCCGCCCGACGGTCCAGTTAGCCGCAGGGTATCTCCCGCCTTCGCACGTCGGTTCGGAATTTTAGATGGCAGCGCTTCCGCCTCATCTGTGTCCGGATTTAAAATAAGGCTTCCGACAAGGCCCTCTTGACCTCCGTTAAATCCCCACGGAGCATGGGCATGCCCCTCTCCTTCTACAGAAAAACTACTTGGAGCCAAGAACTCCACTTCTCTTATGGAGCCGAGGCCACCTCGCCATTTGCCAACCCCGCTGCCGTCGTCCCGCAATTCATAACGGCTAATCCGCAGCGGATAATGGGACTCGATATCTTCGATAGGATTATTCCGCGTATTAGCATAAAGAGTGTCGACTGCATCCATCCCGTCTTTTCCGGCTCTTCCGCCATAGCTGCCTTCCATGATATCCATGTACACCCAATAGTCTTCACCATTAAGACCGCTGTAGGCTACAACATTCAAGTTTCCTACACCTGCACTTACTTGGCGCGGCACGACTTGGCTTAGTGCTTTCATTAAAGTATCCGCGACAATATTACCGGAGCAGAAACGAGCAATCGTCGGAGCCGGGTAAATCGGATTGCATAGCGTGCCTTTTGGGGCGATAATATGCACCGGGCGGGTGAGGCCGGAATTTTGCGGAATGTTGCCATAAATCGTAGAGTCGAGCAAAATCGACCGCAGTGTCAAGTAAATAGCACAATCGACTGTTCCTTCAAGCGGCATATTAATGGGTCGATCATCAACCTGTGGCGCAGTCCCTGTTAAATCAACAGTAATGTCGCTGCCGGCGATTGTTACCGTGACGGCAATTTTCAAGTTGCGTTTCGCTGCATCCGGACTATCTAGATACCCATCTATGAATCCTTCGGCCGCATATATTCCATCCGGCAGTTTTTCAATCGCATTGCGCATCATTGTTTCCGAGTAACTCATTAAATCGTCACTGGCCGCCAGTACGGTTTCTAAGCCATATTTCTCAACAATCTCAAGATAGCGCTGCGCTCCGATTTTGGCCGCCGCAATCTGTGCTTCCATATCTCCGACCACCATGTGGCTTGCCCGAATGTTATCCTTCATCATGTGCCATACTTGTTCATTTCTGTGTCCTTTGTCATAAACTTTAATCGCTTTAAACTGTAATCCTTCGGCATAGGCATCAACGGCATCCACAATTCCACAGCTGCCGGGTGTTAAGGCTCCTATATCCAAATGGTGTGCTGTAGTTACTGAAAATCCGATTAACTCCTCCTGATAAAACACGGGTACGCAAAACCCAACGTCTGGTCCGTGCGAGGCGCCATGGTACGCCGAGTTATGCATGATGACATCGCCATCCGCAAACACGTCTCCTCTCTCATCCATGATTTTTCGGATGCCGCGCACGTAGCCTGGAATGGGTCCGGATTGCAGGGGAGTACTGTGACTCGACTCGCAGAGCTGTTGATTGTTGGCGTCTACTAATGCACACCCAAAATCTTCGGATTCGCGAATGATGCTCGAATATGACATTCTAGCCAGCTTATGCCCCATTTCAATGGCCACGTTTTCCAGTGCTCCCCGAATCACCTGTGCGGTAATTGGATCAATCGTATTTTTCTTTTGGACCATTTTCATGTTATCTCACCTCAACTTTGATGATGATGTTACCGCTGCTTTCCACTAACGCCAGACAATGTGGAGGAAGGACCGTCGTGGTATCCTTTTGTAAAATAATCGCTGGTCCCTGTATTTGCGCACCAATCGGGAGACGCTCCCGTTGGTAGAAGGACGTGTCTACGGTTTGCAGCACCCCATCGATCTTAAAGATGGCTTTTGCTTTTTTAATCAATGCATCCTCCGGGTTGCCGATACCTGTTACAACCGGCTGGCCAATCTTTGGCATCAATCCAATCCCGGTGACCCGGATATTTACAATTTCAATGGGGCTATCAGCAAAGAAGTGGCCGTATTCGGATTTATGGAATTGGTGGAACTGTTCCCATGTCTTTTGAATGCTTTTCTCATCGAGGTCGCTATCAGGCAAATCGACGCGAAGTTCATATCCCTGTCCGACATACCGGCAATCTGCCATCCGCAGGACTTGAATTTCTTCCGGTTTAACCCCATCCTTCTGCAGCTGGATCCGGATTTGCTCCATCAAGTCTTGCAAATCCTGATTTAGTTGCGCATAGTCCATCTGTGTATTCAGCATAAATTCAGTCTTAATAACGTCATACTTCAAGTCAGTAGTTAACAGACCTGTGGCTGACGTAATGCCTGGATGAGGTGGAATGATCACTTCTGGAATGTTAAGAATCTGGGCCACCTCCACTGCATGCAGTGGACCTGCACCACCAAAAGCAATCAGTGAAAATTCACGAGGGTCGTAACCTTTCTGCACGGTTTTTGCGCGGATTGCATTTGCCATATTGTTATTTAAGATGGTTAAAACACCCTCCGCCGTTTCCTGTATACCTAACTGGAGTTTGTCGGCCAGCTCTTCAACTACCTTAAATGCCGCATTCGGGAAGATGGACATCTCCCCACCCAGGAAGTTCTCTTCATCCAATCGGCCAAGTACCACGTTGGCGTCAGTAACGGTCGGTTTGCTGCCACCGTGGCCATAGCAAGCTGGTCCTGGACGCGACCCTGCACTCCGCGGCCCCACTTTAAATGCGCCACCTTCGTCCATATAGGCAATACTTCCACCACCTGCTCCAATAGTATGGATATCAATCATCGGTACCATCACTGGATAACCGGCAATCGATGTATCTCTCGCCGAGGATTCCCCGTATCCCTGTTCGGTAATAATCCCTATATCTGCACTAGTGCCTCCGACATCAAAGGTAATCAGCTTGGTCCTTTGCGACAAATTCCCTGACCAGGATCCGCCCAGCACCCCGGCGGCCGGACCAGAAAGCAACGTATTGACCGGCTTTTCCGAAACCGATTGTGGTGTTGCTACCCCCCCATTGGAGCACATGATATGCAGGTCAGCACCAATACCGGCTTCTTGTAAACGCGTTTGTAAATTGTCGATGTATAGCTTTACTTTGGGGCCAATAAACCCATTGATAGCCGCTGTAGTAAACCTTTCAAACTCTCTAAACTGAGGTGATACGCTCGAAGATGTGGTGACAAATGCTTCTGGATATTCTTCTTTGATGATGTCTTTTACCTTGTCTTCATGCAGTGGATTAATATAGGAGAAAAGGAAAGCAATAATAATAGATTCTACACCTTCGGCCTTGAGTTCTCGGACCGCTTCCCGAACCTCTTGTTCATCTAACTCTACAAGAACCTCTCCGGTAGGCGGCATGAGTCGTTCTGTTACAACTTTGCGGTGCCGGCGTTGTACCAATGGACGATCCTGCCAGGGAATTTCTTGCATAATGGAATAGTTTTGCGGCCTTTGATGTCGTCCGATATGTACGATATCTCTGTAGCCTTTAGTGGTCACCAGCCCTGTTTTTGCGCCATCATATTCCAGAATCGAATTCGTAGCAATTGTTGTCCCATGGAAGACCCGATTAATTTCCGTCTTTGGAATTTGTTTTCGCTGGCACAACTCCTCAATCCCCTGTATAACGCCAATGGAGGGATCCTCCAGGGTAGTTGGCGTTTTATGAATCCAGGTCTCTCCAGATACCGTATCGGTAAACACAATATCTGTAAAAGTTCCTCCAACATCTACACCGAATAATTTCATTCTCTTGCTCCTTTCTGTTTGTGATTTGATTTACTAGATAGAACAAGCAAGTCTCATGCCATGTTCCAATCATCTGTTTTTTCTAGGCTTCTTCCGTTACGCCCAGCAGACAAAAAAAATAAATTTGCGATAACGCAACTATTTTTTAACAATTCTTTATATTCCCACACCTATTCCCCTGAATATCTTCCTTTTGCATTTTTGCTATTTTAATTGCATTTCTGCAAATGCCAAATTATACTTTTTCACTTTTCGGCTGATCGTAGAAATATCAACACCAAGTTTTTTACTGACTTCTTTTAGCGTGCGCGACTGATTTAGCGTGGTTTGCAAAATGGTTTTTTCATACTGATCAATAGCCTCTTTGAGTGTCAGCCCTTTTGGGCCTGATGGTTCTTGCCAGATAGCATCTCTCATTTTATTCGGCAAATCCTCCAACCGAATCTGTGCATCAAATGTGGTGACCACAAGTCGTTCTATCGTATTTTGCAGCTCACGGACATTACCAGGCCAGGCATAGTTAATCAACACCTGCATCGCTTCTTTTTGTATTATTTTGCGTTTGTTGTAAGCATTATTATAGAGATGAAGAAAATACTCAATCAGAAATGGAATGTCTCCTTTTCTTTCTCGTAGTCCTGGGATTGTAATTGGGACAACGTTTAGACGGTAATACAAATCCTCTCGGAATGTACTTTCTTCCACCATCTTTTCTAAATTTCGATTGGTCGCCGCAATAAAACGTACATTAACATGGACCGGCACTGTTTTTCCCAAAGGAGTAATCTGTTTCTCCTGTAGAACCTGCAGTAATTTCACCTGCAGTTGCAAAGGTACTTCTCCGATTTCATCCAAAAACAATGTGCCTTCATTGGCGCTCATTATTATACCTTGCTTACCTTCCGGGTTTCCTCCGGTAAAGGTGCCTTTTGCATAACCAAACAATTCCGATTCCATCAATGTTTCAGGAATAGCCCCGCAGTTGATTTTTAAAAACGGCTTGGCCTTTCGCGCACCAAGGTTGTGTATCGTACGCGCAAGCACTTCCTTTCCAACCCCGGATTCGCCAAGAATAAGCACTGTTGAATCCACATCCGCAATGCGTCCCGCAAGCTCATATACATCTTCCATTACTTTGGATCGAACAACGATATGCTCTCCCCCTTCTCGGTTCATCCTCGTCCACTCTGATTGATAATAACGTATCATTTGTCTCATCTCATCCAGTTGCTTCTCCAGCTTATCCTCTTCCGTTACATCCCGAGAGATATTAATCACCTTGTTCAGCGTTCCGTCTTCGTTGTATATTGGATAACCAGAGACGACCAGACGCCGACCGGATTTTGTCGTTTGAGCTACGGTGATTTTCCTTCCTTCTTGAATAACGCGCTTAGTAGAGGACAAATCGACGACCCCTTGTTTTTCCAATGAATCCACAGTATGCCCCACGAGGTCCCGCTCTTTCACGCCCATAATTTTTTCACAGGTAGCATTGACACGCAAAATGATGCCATTCTTATCCGTAATGGTCACCAGTTCGCCAATGAGGTTCATAATGACTTCAAGTTCTTGCTTCAACTCGCTGATTTTCTGTGACTGCTCTGCCAACTGATCGAGTGTTTGGTTTTCATAGAGCAGGATAAGCCCGGCTTTTTTCCCGTCCGAAAGCTGAATAGGCAGTTCAACCAGGATGAGGGGGGTTCCGGTCTCGGTCTTATCAGGAGAGACAGAGGGTGTGTTGGTTTTGATGGCTTTAATAATGGACGTTGAGGTGAAAAGAGAATGAATATATTCACCTTTCATCTGATGGTAAGACCGCCCCAGCACCTTTCCAGCAGCCTGATTTCCGAACGTAATCTTTCCTAGTAAATCTGTCACAACCATGCCAAAGGGAAGGGAATCCATGATTTTCTCTGAACTTATGAACAACAGAAGTACACCTCCTACGTAAAATCAAGTTCTATTTATCTAAGAGAAGTCCATGAGGATGAGTCATGATTGCAATCCGGCAATAAAGTTTGCAGTTTTCCTAGGCCTGTTTCCTTAATACTAGATTGAATTTTCCGAATTATCAATGAAAAAAATTGTATATTTGCAACTTTCACGCCTTATTTTTTGTTATTTTTCTGTGACCTTCCGCTTCTTCATTCCCTTTTGATTTTGGCACAATTATTGCTTTACCTGTAAGCGAAACAAAATTCTTTAAAAGGAGGTCCTTTCATGAGCCAGGAACAAGAAAACGGTATAAGTCTTAAATCAAAAGATTTAATCCCCACAACAGCGGAAGAACGCCACATCTCCAATTTTGGTTTTTTAATGCTCTGGATAGGTATTGCCGTACAACTAGTTTCCTTTATTGCAGGTGCGCAGCTATACCCGGCTTTGTCCCCTACCGAAATTATAGTGACTTGCTTTATTGGGAATCTGGTGGTGGCTCTGCTCCTAACACTGATGGGAGACATCGGCATTCGGTACGGTATTCCCTATGCGGTATACATCCGTGCCTGCTTTGGTTATCTCGGCACGCACATCCCGGCGGCTATTCGAGCAATTCCCGCAATCTTTTGGTTTGGTTTTCTAACCTGGATGGGCGCCGCGGCACTCAACACAATTATGGAAATGCTCACCGGCTACTCGAATCTGATGCTTTTGATTATCGTGTTTGGCATTGTACAGGTTATCAATACTGCCATGGGAATGGAGGCGATTTCCAAGTTTGAGTGGCTGGCCTCCCCCATTATTCTTATCATCGGAGTTGCTCTACAAATCATGATTATGAACGCACATCATCTCACGTTCAGTGACATTTTCTCCATGGAAGGAAAAGGCGGCGTCTCCCTTGGTTTCGCCATTGCAGCACAAATGGGTGCCTATATCACAATGGCGCTCAATGCTATGGATTTCACCCGATTTCTGCATGTGAAAAAAGGAGCGGCAGAAGGAACCTGGTGGCAGGCCAACAAAGGAAGCATGTTTGGTCACACTTTTGGCCTTATTGCGGCAATGATGCTCTTTACGCTCATTGGATTGACAAGCGGCATTGCCACAGGGAATTGGAATCCAATCGAAGTTATTATACAGACGGTCGGAAAGGATAACCCATTTCTTCTCTTTGTATGTATGGTGTTTATTATCCTCGCCCAGTGGTCCACCAACATTAGTGCAAACTTAATCCCTAGTTCGTATATCATTATTAACTTTTTCCCACGTAAGATTAACCTGGTTACCGCAACCATTATCGCCAGCGTAATTGGATTGCTAATGCAGCCTTGGAATTTTTCCGCGCAGCTTCCTACAATTCTTGTGTTGATTACAGCTCTTCTCGGACCTATCGTTGGTATCATGTTTTGTGATTACTATTTACTGCGAAAACGCCGGTTAAATATTGAGGAGTTATACAAAGTCGACGGCCAGTACAAATATTGGAAAAATATCAATCCGGCCGCCATTGTTGCGTATCTTCCCTCATTCTTATTAGCTCTTCTCTCTCCAAATTACGGCTTTATTATTGCCTTTGCCTTAGGCGCTCTACTCTATTACCCAGCTATGAAATATTGGATTGTAAAACGATATCCGCAGCCTGAAATTACCCAGTCGATTTCCGTCGAAAATAAAATTGAGGAGGAAGTAATGTAACATGAAAATTAAAGTGATTAATCCAAATACCACATGGGAGATGACCCGTGGCATTGAATCCGCTGCCAAAAGTGTAGCCAGACCAGATACGGAAATTATTGCGGTCAGTCCTGATATGGGGCCAACCTCGATCGAATCCTTTTACGATGAATATTTGGCAATCCCGGGCGTTTTGCAGGAAATCCAAAAAGGAGAGCATGAAGGAGCAGATGCTTATGTTATCGCCTGTTACGGCGATCCGGGACTGCAAGGAGCAAGAGAAATAACCACGGCTCCCGTCATTGGCATCGCAGAGGCCTCGCTCTATATGGCCTCCATGCTGGCTGCGCGTTTTTCAATTGTGACCGTACTGCCACGGGTCAAAACCATGATGGAAGAGTTGGTTCACGGCTATGGTATGGGGCATCGAGTGTTAAATGTGCGGACTACTCCCATGTGTGTACTTGATTTTGAGCGGGATCCAGAGGCTGGTATGAGGATGCTGGCTCAAGAAGGAAGAAAAGCCGTGGAAGAAGATCATGCAGAAGCCATTCTACTAGGATGTGCTGGTATGGCAGAATTTGCAAACAACCTGGAGAAAGAACTTGGGGTTCCTGTTATTGATGGTGTAGTTGCGGCTGTTAAGTTTGCAGAAGCAATCGTGGATTTAGGAAAAACTACGAGCAAGCTAAAAACATATAAATTGCCTGAGCCGAAACATTTTACTGGTATTTTTGCTGACTTTGGGACTCTAGTTCCCAAGAAGTAAACGAAAAATGAGGTATACATTCACTACGCCAGGGTTGCCGTGTCTTACGGCGGCTCTGTTTATTCTTTAATTATTTTGGGTCTACACCTAAACATGTTCTTGACAAAATTTAACCTGTGATTCATTCCTCATTGCACTCCAACAAAATCCTCTGTTTGTAACACTTTGGATTTCGCGTGAAGTAGTGACGGCGTTGCAGTGCTTTAATTTTATTATTTTTACCTTCAACAGTTGCATTCATAAAACGATGAAGATGATAATTACAGATTTCTTCTTGCCAGTTTCCC
>NZ_BBWZ01000046.1 GCF_001015055.1 Aneurinibacillus tyrosinisolvens
ATTTAAGATAGTCCCTCTTTTTTGCTGTTTAAAGGAATCTTCATCTTGCTACCTCGATTCCTCCTATTTTTTTAATGGACGAACTAGTTAGGTAACAACCTGAGTCCAATCTAATTTTAGGCTCAAGCTGTGCAGATTATTTTTTATACTGAAAATGGTTGACATCTGTCTATCTTGCCTGGTTTTCTCCATACCAACGGCATTTCTACGAAATAGGGCAAACGTAACCATTTTAAAAAAATGGGGTTATTTCATTGGATTTTGCCCATAAATGACTTCTTTTTCTTCATGGCTTCGTTCGAGTTGTTCAATAGAAAGTGCCCGAGTGTGTTTTGTATGGTTCCATTCCTTTTGATTTTTTTTGAAAAAACCGATGATTGTTACGGGTATCCATGATAAACCGAATAAGTACGATACCACGAACCAGTGTAACTTTTTCCCTTTCTTTTCAAGTATTATGGAAACAATTGGTAAAGAAATGTAGCAGAGAACAAAGGCTGCATAAACCCAGCCATCGAATAAAATGGAACGATCCACGACATTCCCTAAAGCGCCGTCGACTTTATACATGCCTGTATAAGAAAGCAGGGAGAATATCAATAGAATGAATGCCAAAATAGAACGAGATGGCATTGCCAGGTAGATGGCTGAATCAATCAGCATTAATTTTCTCCGCTTGAATCCCTCCTTTACCAGGGGGATTGCATACCGGGTCATACAGTCAAAGTGTCCCTGCATCCAGCGAATACGCTGTTTGAAAGATTGCTTGAATCCCAGGGGCTTTTCATCAAATAATTTTGCTTCATGAGCCCATGCGACTCTTTTTCCGGTCTTTAAAATATATCGTTGAGTAAACTCCAGGTCTTCTGTTAATGATGTAGCTCCCCATCCGATTTCCTTTAAAACCTTGGTAGCGACGGTAACGCCCGTTCCACCCAATTGAGCTGTCAACCCCAGATGTTCCCTTGCTAATTGATACATTCTGTTTGTGGACCAGTAGGCAAATGAATATGATTTTGTTACCCAGGTATCATCCGGATTTTTTGAATCAAGGTACCCCTGAACGACATCATGCCCATCAATTAACTTTGAATTAATAATGTTAAGGAAGTCCTTGCTTACAAGGTTATCTGCATCAAACATCATAACTGCATCATATGTTATTCCTTGTCCTTCAAGTTCCCAGAGTCTTTCAAACATCCATTCCAGGCCAAAGCCCTTTCCCATTTTAAACGGGTCATGTCTTTCCATTGCTGTTACACCTGTTTTTCTTACTTCCTCTGCAGTCCGATCGCTACAATTATCACAAATGACGTAGACATCATACAAATCCTTAGGATAATCCATTTGTTTTAGATTTTCGCAGATTTGGCTGATAACATCTTCTTCATTATGGGCAGCAACTAAGACAGCAAATTTGTTTATTGGTTCTTTTATTTCTATCTTCTTATCCCTTTTTAGGCCAAGGTAACTCATAACTGTTTGATACCCGACAAAGAATAATGAAATACTCTGTACGGCGGAAAGAAAAAAATAGACACCAAGTTCCATGGATTCTCCCCAGCCTTGTGTGAATACCCCGTATGTAAAAGTTACAGCAAGGCAAAGTAAGATTAAAGATATAAACATCATTCCACCCCTGTATCATTTTGATTTATTTTTTATTATTTCCATTTAAAGACATACAGATACTTATAAAGAAAAAAGGTATTTGACTTACCAGATTGGGAAATAATTACGGAGGGGAATTTTTATTTAAGAAGAGGAAATTTATTACCTCCTTAAATACCGTCTAAAAAAAGAAAAAACCTCATTCTAGGAGTATGTTATGCCAAAAAAAGTTACCGTTCTCTGGGTAGTTACTTTTGTTACCATTATTCTTAAAATGCTTTATGTCAAATATTCCATTATGGGGAAAATCAATCCTGAAGGGTTTGCTGCAGAGGTATCCTTTTTATTCATCCTTATCTCGCTATTCACGTGGCTAAAAAGGCAGGCTGTAAATATTTCTCTTCTTTTGCTCAACTTAATCATGACAGTACTGTCAGTAACTACGGTTATGTATTTTAATTATTACCATGCAATTTTTACTTATAAATCATTGCATCAGCTACATCAGATCGGAACCGTTAAAGATGGCATATTGGCCCTGTTTAAACCCGTATATTTTTTGTTTTTTGCAGATTTTTTTCTGCTTGCCGGCTTATATAAAATCAAGCATGTTTTTACTGGGCTATCTATAAATATGAATAAAAAGCTGACATGCATTGCTGCGGTTTTGGTCGTATTTTTTATTTCATTAGGAATTTTCAATTCCACGAATACACTCAGTGAAATAAATAAATACGATCAACTGGGTCTTGTTGGATATCAGTTTTCTGCAGCAGCCATTGGAATTAAGCAACGATTTAAAGCGGAGCAAGTGATAAATGCTGAAACAATCAAACAGAAACAAGGCGACTTCATAACGCATAGGAATAGGAAACTGCATGGCATTGCCAAAAACAACAATGTAATCGTTGTTCAGCTGGAAGCCATGCAGAATTTCTTAATCAACAAAAAAATAAATGGAAAAGAAGTAACACCACATCTAAATAAACTTATAAAAGAGTCTTATTATTTTCCAAACTTCTATACACAAGTAGGAATAGGAAATACATCCGATGCCGAATTCATTACCAATACCTCCATTTATCCATTAGGTGACATTGCGATGTCTTCAGCAATTGAAAAAAAAAATGTACCTGGATTGCCCAGATTATTGGGTAAACTCGGCTATCACACGGCAACCTTCCATGCAAACAATATTTCCTTCTGGAACCGTGAAAAACTTTATCAAGCACTTGGGTTTCAAGAATATTTTGATGATAAATATTTTGGGAACGAAGATGTGATTGCATATGGAGTTTCAGATGAGGTTATGTACAAGAAAACAATCGCAAAGCTCTTAGAGTATAACCAAAAAGGGGAGAAATTCTATTCCCATATTATTTCTTTGTCCAGTCACTTTCCATATAATCTACCTGATACAAAAAAACGTTTTACAGTCGGTTTGCCTGCTGCCTATGATAACTCTCGTGTAGGGTCCTATATTCAAGCTGTAAGTTATGCTGACTATGCTTTCGGTAAATTCCTTGCCGAATTAAAAAAAGATGGCATGTATGATCATTCGATCATTGTAGTATATGGAGATCATCAAGGACTTCAAACCGAAAATGAAAAAGATGTGGCACTTGTCCATGAATTATTGGGAAGAAAATACGATACGCTGCTTGATCACCTTAACGTTCCCTTAATTGTTAAAATTCCTACAGTAACAAAGGGAGAAATCATACAGACAGTAGGGGGACTGGTCGATATTTATCCAACTATTGCAAATTTATTAGGTGCAGACATAAGCAAAGAAATTGTTTTTGGGACCGACTTAATGAATGCTAACGATCACATGATTGGCATTCGTTTTTATGCACCAACGGGTTCTTATATTAACCAGTCTTTCGGTTTCACTCCAGGTACAACGAAAAGCAGCGGGAAAATAATGAACTTAAAAGACAGAAAAGTCTCCCCTGCCAACAATGAAGCCTTGAAACTACAGGAGCGAATGGTAGAGTATCTCAAATTATCTGATGAATATGTTAGAGCGTTAAAATAAATGAAAATCATCTAGTTATTCGACGCGCCATTGATGGCAGGTCTTAAACAACGCTTTGTTATAAATCGTCCACCCGGACGATTTTTTATTTTGCAGCCTGCGTCTTGCTCAGCAAAATCATAGTTTAAAGAAGTAATAAAATAGGATTCGCTTTCTTTTCAAAAATAACAGAATAGTCTATAATTATGGACGTGACCTAAATTCAACCGTTAAAAAAAAGAAAAAAGGAGGGGGTTTCTTGCATCGCTTAATTACGATAACAACCTTATTAGCAGGCGTTCAATGGCTCTTTTTTATGTTCGCTAATACGGTTGTCATTCCAATATCTGTTGGAGCAGCCTTTCATCTGTCCGCAGGTGAAATCTCCTCGGCACTGCAGCGTTCCTTCATTTACACAGGCATCGCCTGTGTGCTTCAAGCCGCAATCGGGCACCGGCTGCCGCTCATGGAAGGACAATCCGGCTTATGGTGGGGCGTTATTCTAAGTTTATGTGCATCGGCTGCCTCCAGCCAGATGAGCCTGTCTTTACTTGGCGGCGGCCTCGCCACCGGGATTATCCTTTCCGGGATTGTCATTGCAATTTTAGGCGCTTTAGGAATCGGCGCACTTCTGAAGAAAATCTTTACACCTATCGTTATGAGCGTTTTTCTCTTGCTTCTGGCCAGCCAATTGATTTCTATCTTTACCAAAGGCATGCTCGGTCTATCAACCAGCCCCCATATTGATGTAAAAGCAGCATTATTGTCCGTATTTTTAATTATTTTGGTTAGCTGGTTAAATATCAAAGGGCGCGGAAAAATCAGCAATTTTTCTATTTTAATCGGGATTGTAGTTGGATGGATTCTATACGTTATTCTTTTTGGCGCCAGAGCGCCTGCTCAAACAGCGGACGTTTCCCTGATTTCCTTCTTTCCCTGGGGAAGGCCTAATTTCGAGTGGGGGATTGTGCTGACTGCCCTGCTAACCGGCTTGATTAATACAACGAACACGGTAGCTACGCTTCGGGGAGTTGAGCCGCTTTGTGAGAAGAAGACGACGGACGGGCAATATCAACGTTCCTTTCTGCTAACAGGAATCAATTCTGTAGTTTCCGGATTGCTGGGGATGGTCCCTTACGCTCCGTATACTTCATCCCTTGGCTTTTTGCAGTCCACCCGGATTTTAGAGAGATCGGCCTTTATTGTCGGAGGGCTGGTGTTTATCCTGCTTGGCCTTATTCCCATTCTCAGTTCCTTATTCGCCACGATGCCGATAAGCGTAGGGGATGCAGTGTTGTTTGTCGCCTACTTGCAGCTATTTGGTTCGGCTTTAAAAAATATAGAAGGAATTCAGTTCAGTTCCAGGACGATTTATCGTATCGCAGGCCCTGCATTACTTGGCATTGCGCTGC
The DNA here is from genome assembly GCF_001015055.1 of Aneurinibacillus tyrosinisolvens. GTDB lineage: Bacteria > Bacillota > Bacilli > Aneurinibacillales > Aneurinibacillaceae > Aneurinibacillus_A > Aneurinibacillus_A tyrosinisolvens. Next base: position 5,044 of record NZ_BBWZ01000046.1, read on the forward strand.
TTACGTTACCCGCTGAAGCGTTTCTTTCTTTTCCGATGTCGATTCGTCCTCTAATCAGCAACGGGCTACTGGTTGGGATTCTTGTGTCGCTTGTCCTTGAGAACACCGTAAATTGGGCTCGTTTGGAACAAAAGGAGGTGAATTGAATATGTTTTTTCTTGCCCTGACCAGTTCCTTTTTAAATGCGGTGAATGCCTTGTATGCGAAAAAAATCACGGTGCAAATGAAGGACAATAACAGTTTCATCGTAGTTTCTTTTCTGCTGGTTGGTCTTATGCTTGGCTGCGTTATGCCGTGGTATTATTCGTTTTCCATTACACCGGCTTCCATCGGCTTACTGGTCGTTGTGATTGCTTTGGATACCGTGTCCAATGTCTTGTTTTTCTTAGCGCTTGGGCGAATCCAGGTATCCCACCTGGCTGTATATACGGCGCTTACCCCGCTGTTCACGTTTATTCCAAACAGCATGCTGCACGGGTTTAATGTACATATTTTAATCCCGGTTCTGCTTATCGTGCTTGGTGTCTATTTTCTCAACGTAAAAGGGAGAAACCTCCTTACTCCATTGATAGAGCTTAAAAAAACGGGGAATTTATTAGGGCTTGCTACCGCTGTTTTTTCGGGTCTCAGCATGGTTCCGACCCAGCAGCTTCTTGTGCATCAATGGGTCAATGCCCCTACGCTTTACTTTTTCCGCGCATGTGGAATTGCGCTCATTATTTACTTGTTGTATCGGCCCAAACTATGGTTTCCGGAACTTGGTACACACTTATCCATTCGCAGCCTGCTTGCGGTCATCCAATGGGTCTCCCTGCTTTCCGCTCTGCGGCTGGCCGATGGGACACTCGTGGTAGCTTTGGCGTATACGTCGCCGCTGTTCGCCTTATTCTTAGCACGCATTTATTATAAGGAGCCAATTACGACGGCCAAGCTAATCGCCTGCTGTATTACGATTTTAGGTATTTTATTTATCATGAAATGACGGAGGGCAAGATGAGAAAAATACGTTTAGGTTTACTCGGAGCGGATGACTCGATCGGCGTTATTCAATCAGTCATAAGCGAATACCCTGAATTCGAATGCGTACCGATTGTTTATTGGCGGGAAGAGGAAATTGTTGATCTTCTAAAACCGGTTGCGAATGACTTTGATATCTGGCTCTTTTCCGGTAAGGTCCCTTATTCCATCGCAAAAAGCTGGGGCGGAATTACAAAGCCGATGTTTTTTACACCGCATACCGGCTCAAGCCTCTATAAAACCCTGCTGCAAATCTCTTATCATGAACAAATTCCGATGGAACAGATCAGCTTCGATAACTACCATCCTGATGAACTCGAACGCATTCTGGACGAGGCGGAAATTAAAACAAGCCATCTATTTCTCAAACATTATGAAGGGGACATTGATGCACATGAACTGGCGGCCTACCATTATGAATTGTGGAAGAGCGGGAAAACGAAAGCGGCCGTAACATGCCTTCGGACCGCTTATTTGGAGCTTGAGCAGATGGGTGTCCCTGTTTACCGTGTGCTTCCCGCTAAGCCGGCCATCCATTCTGTGCTGAATCTGGCCCTGCGCACTTATGAAATGCTGCATTTTAAAGAAAGCCAGATTGCTGTTCAAATGATTGAAATCGATTCCTATGTAGGGATGGCGAAGGACACTTTTTCAACGGATGAGATTTATAAAATAGAAATCAAAATTGCGGAGAAGCTGCTCACTTACGCCAACAAAATCCATGGCTCCCTTAAATCAGCCGGCCCTGGCAGGTATGTGATTTTTACAACGCGCGGTTTATTGCAAAATATTACGGGTGAATTTACGGTTATCCCTGATTTGGAAGACCTCGGCCAGTTAAAGAAAGAAGTAATGACGTGCGGTATCGGAATTGGCAAGACGGCGTATGAAGCGGAAATCAATGCCGGGCGGGCTTTATTTCATGCCAGAGAATACGGAAAAGGGAGCTGGATGGTTGGCTTTGATAATAAAACGATAGCAGGACCACTGGGAAGGGAAGAGCAAATCACACACGCGTATGCTTCAAAGGAGCTGCAGAAAGTAAGCGAGCAGACATCCCTCAGCATTTCTACATTAAGTAAACTGAAATCCATCCTCGGAAAAATAGGAAAGAATGAAATTGGTGCCCATGAACTGGCGCAGTATATGCAGATTATGCCGAGAAGCGCGCGCCGGATTCTGACTGAACTGGAGGAGAACGGGATTGCGCAGGTCGTGGGTGAGGAGACCCCTTATTCTCGTGGCAGACCGAGAAAAATTTACAATATTTCTTTAGATTAAAGCACGCGGATCATGTAACTGCATTTTTCTAAAAAATTCATCTTAACAAAATAGAACAATAATTATATAATTATGGTCATAACCTTAAATCGACCTTAAATAAATTGAATTTTACAGCGGGAGGAAAAATGATTAATCAGGACAGATTATGGAATCGCCTTATGGAATTAGGCTCGATAGGGAAGCAAGCGTCCGGCGGAATCACTCGTTTATCCTTTAGTGAAGAGGAGCGGGCAGCCAAAAGAAAAGTTGCTTCATATATGGAGGAAGCTGGGCTTACAGTCTATGAAGACGCCGTGGGAAATCTAATCGGCCGCAGGGAAGGAAGAAATCAGGACGCGCCGGTTGTACTCGTCGGGTCACATGTCGATTCGGTATACAACGGCGGGAATTTCGATGGACCGCTCGGCGTGCTCTCCGGCATTGAAATTCTGCACACGATGAATGAGCAAGAGATCGTCACGGAGCACCCGATTGAAGTGGTTGCCTTTACCGATGAAGAAGGAGCAAGATTCAGCTTCGGGATGATCGGGAGCCGGGGAATTGCCGGAACGCTCGTCCGCGATCAATTGCAAAATAAGGATCAGCAGGGGATTACAATCGCCGAAGCGATGAGCGAAGCCGGATATGACCCTTCTGCCATCGGCCAGGCAGCGCGGCCTAAGGGTACGGTGAAGGCTTATGTAGAATTGCATATCGAACAGGGAAAAATTCTTGAGAAGCGCAATGCATCCGTTGGTGTTGTTACGGGAATCGCGGGTCCTTTATGGCTCAAATTCGTGATCAAAGGAGAGGCGGGGCATGCGGGGACGACTCCAATGAACGATCGCAATGATGCCCTCGTTGCAGCTGCCGGAATCATTCAACTTATTGAAGAAGAAGCAGCTAAGACCGGTTCCACCGTTGGAACCGTCGGGCAGTTGCAGCTATATCCTGGCGGCATCAACATTATTCCCGGAAAGGTTGAGTTTACCCTCGATCTTCGGGATATAGATGAAGCGGTCCGCGATAAGGTGGAACAGCGGATTGTAACAGGAGCTGAGAGGCTGTGTGAACAGCGCAGCGTCCGTTTAAAAACAGAAGTGCTACAGCGTGTCGCCCCTGCGCCGTGTTCCAGTGTCATTCAGGAGAAAGCCAAGGAGGCGTGCGTAAAACTCGGTCTGGAACCTATTTCCCTTCCAAGCGGAGCCGGACACGATGGCATGCAGCTTACTGAGCTTTGTCCCATGGGGATGCTATTTATCCGCTCAAAAGACGGAATTAGCCATAATCCTGCGGAGTGGAGTTCTAAAGAAGATTGCGCAGACGGTGCCAATGTACTGTATGATACCGTCCTTCAGTTAGCTACTAAAGAGTAGAGGAGCGTATGAAAATGCAAACAGAAACGTTAAACAGCGCGGTAGAACAAACGAGAGAAGAAGTGGTTAACTGGAGGAGATACCTCCACCAGCATCCTGAGTTATCCTTCCAGGAGGAAAAAACAGCGCAATATGTGTATGATACGCTTCAATCTTTTGGAAACTTAGAACTTTCCCGTCCAACCAGGACAAGTGTTGTAGCCCGCCTGATTGGTTCTGAGACGGGAAAAGTGCTGGCGATTCGCGCGGATATGGACGCATTGCCCATCCAGGAGGAAAACACGTTTAAATTTGCTTCTCAAAACCCGGGGGTTATGCACGCTTGCGGGCATGATGGGCATACCGCGATGCTGCTCGGTGCAGCAAAAATCCTGTCGGGGATGAAAGACAAAATAAAAGGGGAAGTTCGCTTTCTGTTCCAGCATGCTGAAGAACTGTATCCTGGCGGAGCCGAAGAAATGGTTCAGGCCGGTGTAATGGATGGCGTTGATATGGTTATCGGCGCTCATCTCTGGGCCCCGATTGAAATCGGAAAAGTAGGCGTTGTGTATGGGGCGATGATGGCTGCTCCGGATACGTTCTGGATTACGGTGAAAGGCAAGGGCGGGCACGCAGCGCTTCCGCACGATACGATTGATTCCATCGCCATCGCTGCCCAGGTCGTGACCAATCTGCAGCATATCGTGTCGAGAAATACGGATCCGCTGGATAACCTCGTTGTTTCTGTAACCCAGTTCATTGCGGGTACGACACATAACGTAATTCCGGGTGCAGTTGAAATCTGCGGAACGGTCCGCAGTTTCGATGCGAAGCTTAGAGAATCCGTCCCTCAGCTCATGGAACGGATTGTAAAAGGAATTACGGAAGCCCATGGCGCAGGCTACGAATTTAAATATCAGTGCGGATACCGCCCGGTCATTAATGATGAGCAAGTGACAAAGGTCATTGAAGAAACAGTACTGGAAGCGTTTGGCGAAGGGACGCTTTATATGATGAAGCCGAACATGGGAGGGGAGGATTTCTCCGCTTTCCAGCAAAAGGCGCCGGGTACTTACTTCTACGTAGGGGCTGGAAACAAGGAAAAGGATATTATCTACCCTCATCACCATGCCCGTTTTACAGTAGACGAGGACGCATTGGAAATTGGTGTAAAGATGTTCGTACATGCCGCATGCAAGCTATTAGGATAAAACGGTCTTTATTGTAGGAAGGCCCCTTTACCGGGGTCTATCCACACCATTTATTTCTAAATTCCTCCAGGCTAAATATTCAAAATTGGTTAACTAATTTAGATTATTAAAATGTAAAGTGGAAAGAGGGGGACAACGGTTGAAACTTTATCATCTATTAGCACTCATCCCGTTTATTACGATTCTTGGCCTTTCATCCTGGGCGAACCGGGTTGAACCTTATGTATTGGGTATGCCTTTTCTTCTTTTCTGGGTTGTACTGTGGACGGTTCTTTCAACGCCGATTATGTGGATTATTTTCAAATTAGATTCTGCAAGCAAGGGGGACACCTAAAATGAATATCTCATTAGTCATTATTTTTATCTTTCTCGCTTTATCGATTTACCTGGGGGTTCGGGCTCGAAAGGGAAAGGACATGGATCTCGAACAATGGACAGTAGGGGGAAGAGGGTTCGGCACCATTTTTGTGTTTCTCCTTATGGCCGGTGAGATTTATACAACCTTTACTTTCCTGGGTGGAAGCGGCTGGGCGTACGGAAAAGGGGGGCCAACCTACTATATTACGGCTTATGGCGCACTTGCTTACATTATGTCCTATTGGCTGCTTCCTAAAATATGGAGATACGCAAAAGAAAATAATCTCATGTCCCAGCCTGACTTCTTTGTCAGCAAATACAAGAGCCCTTATCTCGGTGTACTCGTTTCACTTGTGGGTGTAGCGGCTGTCATTCCTTATCTGGTCCTTCAATTGAAAGGGTTGGGAAGCATTGTTTCAGAAGCTTCTTATGGAATGATTTCACCGACGTTTGCGATTTGGATTGGTGCGATTTCCGTAACGGTATATGTGATGATTTCCGGTATTCACGGCTCTGCCTGGACTGCAGCGCTCAAGGATACTATGATTCTTATTGTTGTTCTGTTCCTTGGCATTTATCTTCCTTACCATTATTATGGCGGCTTCCAGGCGATGTTCGAAGCTGTTGATAAAGCGAAACCGGGTTTTCTGCAGCTTCCTGATAAGGGGTTAAGTGTATCCTGGTTTAATTCGACCGTCCTTCTAACAGCCCTGGGCTTCTATATGTGGCCACATACATTTGGGTCGATTTATTCAGCTCAAAATGAAAATGTATTCCGCAGAAATGCAATCATTATGCCTTTATACCAATTGGTTTTGCTTTTTGTGTTTTTCGTCGGATTCGCAGCCATCCTTCAAGTTCCAGGCCTGAAAGGAACGGATGCCGATCTTTCTTTATTGAAGTTGACCAAGCAGTCTTTTGATCCGTGGCTTGTCGGTATCATTGGTGCAGCCGGGCTATTGACAGCCATCGTGCCAGGATCTATGATTTTGATGGCATCAGCTACGTTAATATCCAAAAATATTTATAAAGTGTTTGTGCCGTCTGCTGAAGAAAAACAGATTGCGACCTTAGCTAAATATCTCGTTCCCGTGGTTGCTCTTGGCGCGTTATATTTCACTTTCCAGGGAGGAAATACCCTTGTAGCGCTGCTTCTGATGGGATATAGTTTAGTAACTCAACTGTTCCCGGCGCTTGTCATGAGTTTAACGAAAACTAACTTTGTCACGAAGCAAGGAGCCTTTGCCGGTATTCTTTCCGGCGTAGCTACGGTAGCTTATGTAACTATTAGCAAAACGACAGTCGGAACTCTGTTTCCTTCGTTGCCGCAATCCATTCAAGATTTGAATGTGGGTGTTATCGCTCTGGTTGTAAATATCGTATTCCTGGTCGTTGTAAGTGCAGCGACGAGAAAAGCAGTGGCGGAAAGCCAAAAGGAGATTATAGCTTAGGTAAGAACGGCTTCGTAAATGTATTCCCTCCAGCGGCTGGAGGGAATTTTTTGTGGGTAAAAGGCGTTTCCTCCGTAATCAATAAGTAGAAAAGCAGAGAGCAGGAGTGGGATGAAAAAATATCAAATTTATTTTATTTTGTTTTGTATTATGGTTGGATGGGGATTTAACGTTGTCGCCACCAAAGTACTGGCAGAGAACTATTTTCTAGCTGTAGGGCTTACGAAAACGACAGCTTCAAATGGCAGGGTTTGTTTTCATTCTGCTCAGCGTTATGCTCGGCTCGGGTGTTGCTGAAGATTTATTCCGTAATAAACAGCAAGGCAACTGATACAAGAAAAACGTGCAGTGAAAACTTAGGGTTTCTCTGCACGTTGAATATGTATTATTTAATGGATAAATGGCTCATCCTTCTTCGGCTTTTCTCGTATTACACCACCTGGCAATAAACACCGCAAGTATTTTTGTGAAGTCCAATAGTTTACCGATATCAACTTTCTCGTCCACTGCATGGGCATCCTCCAATTTTCCCGGCCCAAAAATGACAGTTGGAATCCCGGCCCGGCCCAGCCACCCGGCATCTGTTACAGTCGTCGACATTCCGATAGCCGGTTTTTCCTTTACCATGATTTCATATGAATTCGCTAAGCATTGCGTACCTGGATGGGCAGGATCAATCTCTAATGAGGGGAAAATTTCTCCGCGATCCACAATCATCGATTTTCCTCCCCAAATAAATTGCGGCGGATTATCCTTCAACCAAGGGTCAGCAGCTGCCACAAAACCTATATGCTGCTCGATTTCTTTTATCACTTCCTCATAATCCTCATTGGGATAGAAATGGACTGTTACCCACAGGGCGCAGTGATCGGCAATAAAAGCGGCATGCCGGCCTCCTTCAATGACGGCTGGATTAATTGTATTCGTGCCGGGAGCTATGCCCTCATAGTGTTTGGTTACCGCCCAATGGCGTTCTAGCTCCTGGAGGCCTGTAATAATTTTAGCCATCTTTTCAATTGCGCTTGCCCCTTTAATTCCACCGCCTGCATGGATCATTTTCCCGCGGATTCCGTCGTGATAGGTCTCCTTGCTTTGAATGATAATCCAGCCTGTAATGACGCCGCCCTGTCCCTGAATATGTAAATCGCTTGTATCAACGACTACAGCGAAGTCAGCCGTATAGCCTTTCTCCATACAGGCTAATGTCCCGGCTTCTCCTGCTTCTTCCCCGATAACGGATTGAAACTGCAAGTCCCCATGAAGGGGAACCCCGAGCTCTTTTAAGATTTTAATCGCGATAAGGGATGCCGCGATCCCGCCCTTCATATCCGCTACCCCGCGCCCGTATATGTAAGGGTCGCTAACGCGGGTGGTAAAAGGCGATGAGGTCCACTCCTTGTCATCCCCAACTTCCGCCACATCGATATGGCCGTTGATAATTAAGCTGTGATAATGCTCAGAAGATTTTCCGGGTAAAACTCCTACAACATTCGGATCGCCAGGGTAAACATCCCACATATCTGTTTCAAATCCCAGGTCGGCCAAATACTGTTTGATCGCATGCTGAATGTTATTTGTATTGCGGGCTGGGGGACTAACAGTAGGAAATGAAACGAGGGTGGCTAATAGTTCAGTGATTTCATCTTTCCTCACTTCAACTTCGTTTGAAATACGCTCCGCCAGCTGATCAGGCTTCATTTGCATATCCTCACTCCTTTATGCGATTTAGACTTGGAATAAGCCTTTTAAACAATACTATACAACGATAGCCTGTAAAACAATGCTTGAGTCAAAACCGATATAGACGATGTGACTTATCAACTCGGTGTAGTAAAGGAAAGCATGGATAATTTAAAGAAAGCAGATTAGATAACGACAAGGAAGTAAAAATTAAGATCCGTATGTAGAAAACTCCCTTCAAACCGAAGTGGGGTTTTTTGTGAGATATTTTCATTGTTATATAACAAAGTCTTATCGTTACACTGAATTTCCCCGCTAGCCAGACAGGGCTTTTTTACTGAATGTCGATACCAAAGTAGTAAGGAAAACCCCTACATTACAGCATTTTTAAAGCTTTATAGAACAAGCTCTTACCGTAAACGACAAAATAATCACCTAAAAGACAAAATTTTTTTAATATATACTCTTGCATGAAAAAATCAACTGTTATATAATAGGTTCATGGAAAGAGGATAGTTATATAATACAAATTTGAAAAACACGATTACGGAGAGGTGATTTTCGATTCATGAGCAGAACAAACTATCTGGAAGGTATTGACATTATCGAAGCAATTCCTGAATCTTATGCCGAAATCCTTACACCTGAAGCATTAGCGTTTGTAGCCAAATTGCAAAGGGAATGCAATCGCACACGCGTATCTCTATTAGAGAAGCGCGAGGAAAGGCAGAAGCAGATTGACGCAGGTAAACTGCCTGATTTTCTGCCGGAAACAGCACATATTCGAAACAGTGCGTGGACCATTGCCCCTCTCCCGCCTGATCTTCAAGATCGAAGGGTAGAGATTACCGGACCTGCAGGAGACCGCAAAATGGTCATTAATGCCTTAAACTCCGGAGCGAGATTGTTTATGGCCGATTTTGAAGATGCCAACTCTCCAACCTGGAGCAATACAATCGAAGGCCAAATCAATTTAAGGGATGCGATTCGGAGAACCATTAATTTTGCGAATCCGGACGGCAAACAATATTCACTGAAAGAAAATACAGCAACGTTAATTGTCCGGCCGCGCGGATGGCACCTGGAAGAAAAAAATGTATTAATCGATGGAGAACCCGTATCCGCAAGTCTCTTCGATTTCGGTCTTTATTTCTACCATAATGCAGATACGCTGCTTCAGAATGGCTCAGGTCCATATTTTTATCTTCCTAAGCTTGAGAGCCATCTGGAAGCAAGGCTGTGGAATGAAGTGTTTGTTATTGCACAGAACGAACTGGGAATTCCACAGGGAACCATTAAAGCAACCGTTCTTATTGAAACGATTCTGGCAACGTTTGAAATGGATGAGATACTATATGAACTGCGCGAGCATTCAGCCGGGTTAAACTGCGGACGCTGGGACTACATATTCAGCTACATCAAGAAGCTCCGCAACCAGCCGGAAGTCATCCTGCCTGATCGTGCAACTGTTACAATGACTGTGCCATTTATGAGTGCTTATGCGCAGCTAACGATTAAAACATGCCATCGTCGAAACGCTCCGGCCATTGGCGGTATGGCTGCCCAAATCCCAATTAAGGGCGATCCGGCAGCAAATGAAGAAGCGTTTAACAAGGTTCGCGCCGACAAGGAACGGGAGGCAAGGAATGGCCATGATGGAACATGGGTAGCTCACCCCGGCTTAGTTCCGGTAGCGATGGAAGTGTTCGACAAAATTATGACGACACCAAATCAAATCGATAACAAGCGTGAGGATGTACAGGTGACGACTGAGGATTTACTCGCCGTACCTGAAGGAGCGATTACAGAAGAAGGCCTTCGCACGAATATTAGCGTAGGGATTCAATACATTGAAGCCTGGCTTCGCGGCTACGGTGCCGTTCCGATTTTTAATCTGATGGAAGATGCAGCTACCGCAGAGATTTCCCGGGCCCAGGTTTGGCAGTGGATTCGTCACCCCAAAGGCATTCTTGATGATGGGCGTAAGGTGACAGCTCCATTATTCGAGCAGCTGCTTGGGGAAGAGCTGGAGAAAATTAAAGAAGCGGTTGGAGAAGACCATTATCGTTCTGGTAAGTACCAGTTGGCGAGTGAGTTGTTCTCTCAGCTTATCCTTGATGATAAGTTTGAGAACTTCTTAACGCTTCCTGGATATAAATATATTCAATAATTAGAAAGGGTGGATGAGATATGGTAGAACATTACGTAACACAATTAGAGGAAAGCTGGAAAGATAGCCGTTGGAGAGGAATTGAGAGACCGTATTCGGCCGAGGATGTTATCCGGCTCCGCGGTTCGGTTCAAATCGAATATACACTGGCTCGTATGGGGGCCAGACGCCTCTGGGACCTTGTAAACACAGAGGACTATGTTAATGCGTTAGGCGCTTTAACGGGAAATCAAGCCGTACAGCAAGTAAAGGCCGGTTTAAAAGCGATTTATCTAAGCGGCTGGCAAGTTGCGGCGGATGCAAACCTCTCCGGAAATATGTATCCTGACCAGAGTTTATATCCGGCAAACAGCGTGCCATCCGTTGTTAAACGCATTAACCAGGCGCTGCAGCGTGCGGATCAAATCCATCATTCAGAAGGTAACAATGACATCAATTGGTTTGCGCCGATTGTTGCGGACATGGAAGCGGGATTTGGAGGGACATTAAACGTATTCGAACTGACCAAAGCGATGATTGAAGCAGGTGCCTCCGGCGTTCACCTCGAGGACCAGTTATCTTCCGAGAAGAAGTGCGGCCACTTAGGCGGAAAAGTTCTGCTGCCAACACAAACTGCAGTACGCAACCTGATTGCTGCACGATTGGCTGCTGACGTTATGGGTGTTCCTACTGTAATAATCGCAAGAACAGATGCAAACGCAGCAAATCTAATTACGAGTGATGCTGATCCGTACGATGCACCGTTCATTACGGGTGAGCGTACTTCAGAAGGGTTCTACAGAACGAAAGAGGGGCTCGATCAGGCGATTGCAAGAGGTCTTGCGTATGCGCCGTACGCAGATATGATTTGGTGTGAAACTTCTGAGCCGAATATTGAAGAGGCTAGACGCTTTGCGGAAGCCATCCATGAGAAATTCCCTGGAAAGCTGCTTGCCTACAACTGCTCGCCGTCTTTCAACTGGAAGAAAAAACTGGATGATGAGACGATTGCGAAATTTCAGATTGAATTGGGCAAAATGGGGTACAAATTTCAATTCGTTACTCTGGCCGGGTTCCACGCTCTTAACTACGGCATGTTTGAATTAGCACGTGGTTATAAGGAGAAAGGGATGGCAGCATACTCCGAATTACAACAGGCAGAATTCGCCGCTGAACAATATGGCTATACTGCCACAAGACACCAGCGCGAAGTAGGTACCGGCTATTTTGACGAAGTTTCCCAGGTCATTAGCGGCGGAACGTCCTCTACGGTTGCACTTGCAGGTTCAACCGAAGCCGAACAGTTCACAAAAGCATAAATCGCTTTCCTATCATCCAGCGCTGATAAAAAATTAAAGGTTATCTACAAGTATACAACACTGGATAGGAAATAACAAATAGAAGGAATTAAAGGTAAATACGCTGTTTTATTAGTTTACTCTCAGGATAGGGCACCAGGCCCTATCCTGAAGTTTTATATGTGAACGGGAAGGATACAGGAGTGGGAGATATGAAAAGAAAAATAACAATTGCTGTACGGATAGCCGTTCAAATCGGTATTTTGTACATCCTTAACCAGGCAGGAAATCTTATCGTCAAGGTTCTTCACCTTCCGATACCGGGAAATCTAATTGGCCTGCTGCTTCTTTTTCTTCTATTAATCACGAAAGTCATTCCACTGCAATGGATAGAGGAAGGCTCTGCTCTTCTTTTGAAACATTTGTCTTTTTTCTTTATTCCGATTGCGGTGGGCTTGATGAGTTATGGGAATTTGCTTCTACATCAAGGCTGGCTGTTGTTTGTTTCCATTCTGGTTAGTTTATGGATTGGGATTTACACGACGGGAAGGATTTCGCAATTCTTTGTTCGTGAAAAGAAGCCCGGTCAGGAGCAATCTTCATAAAGAGGCGATGATATGGATAAAGCGGTTACCTTTTATACACTTATTGTAACGATCGGGGCGTACACGGGGAGTCTTTTCTTAAATAAAAGAGTTTCTTCCCCTTTTACCCATCCGGTTTTTGTTAGTACACTGGTGATTATTGGTGTACTTGTATCAAGTAATGTTCATTATAAGGAATATGAAGGCACCAAGGAAATGCTAGGTTTTTTTCTCGGGCCTGCTACTGTCGGAATTGCGGTTCCGTTGTATCAAAATCGAGCCATCCTGTTTCGGAATATCATTCCTTCGATTGCAGGTATAATGGCCGGATCGATAGTAAGTATAACGGCAACGATTTTAATGTTGAAAGGCCTTCATTTGTCGTCCGAGGTTATTCGTTCCTTAAGTTTAAAAACAATTACAACCCCGATGGCTGTCGAAGTGGCTCCCATCATTCATGGGAATGCGATTTTAACCGCCATTTTTGTCGTGGTAACAGGGATGCTGGGAGCTATGACGGGTCCCTGGGTTATGAACAAAATGGGAATCTATGATCCGCTATCCAGAGGGCTCGCTCTTGGGGTGCAGGCGCACGGTATCGGAACGGCACAGGCTGCATTAGAAGGGAGGCTGCAGGCTGCTATTGCCGGTGTAGCTATGGGGATTAACGGAATTTTCGTTTCTGTCCTTGCCCCGGTTATCATTCCATGGATTACGAAGTGAATTATTGCACTTTTAATTCCCTTGTGTTGTATAACAACAAATTCGTATAAAAGCACCACAATCTACCGTGCACGCGGAGTTGTGGCGCTTTTCACGTTTATTTAGATAACTTGCTGTTATTTTGACAGCATAAAGAAATAGTACCTTGCCCATCCCCTGATTTCAGGAATAAACAAGGTACTATTCTGTGTTCTCCAGCGTCATTGGGTCACCTTTCTATTCGTGGTTACGGCCGAAGCAGCGTTCACATTCATGAAGATAGGATTCTGCCTGTTCTTCGAAATGCTCACCACATTCACTGCACATTTTTTTCGGCAGATTTCTGTAAAACTCCAGGTCTCTTGTCATTTTTTATTCCTCCATTTATCTTTTATTCTGAATTCTTTATTTGTTTTTATTGTACTATAACAGAAAATGTTTTGTCAACGATTGTTATATAACTTTTTTTTATTTTTTTGCCTGTTCAAAACACAATAGGGTTAGGGATCAAAAAAATGGGCCTATCATTTCTGATAGCCCATTTTTTGTCACGATTAAATCAGAAGTCTTCAAAATCCAATTTCTTTACTGCTTGTATATCTAAATTTTTGTACATGGAATAGATGGAGCGATTGTAAGCCATTCAAAACTGTTTATGAATGACAGTCACTTGTTTTTTTGATTTTTTCAATACAGCAATAAAAACAGGTTCAAAAAACCTGAGGATTTCTGTTAGCGTTGCCTCATGAAAATCGTATCCATCATCAAAGCTTTTTTCATACGCAATGATTTTTTTGTCATCTATAGGTAAGAAATGATCTCTTCCCTGATTTATAACAATAAATTCATAATATTCCTTTGCGTGGATGACAAGCATCCTAAAGTGTTCGGATATTTTTGTAAAGGATTTTTCGTACAAGTAAAAAGCGATAAAAGCCGCAAGTCCCATCCCGGATGTAAATATCCAATCTTTACGGAGCGGGAAATTGATTGTGCTTTTGTTAAGTCCTTTAAATTTTGCCTGATCTTCGTCCCAGTCAATATGGCTTGTTGTTATTGCTACGAATTGCTTTCTTTCCGTTCGGTAATTTCGGCCAGTATTTCGTAGGAATGAAGACGTGCCTGGTGGTCAAAAATTTGGGCGATGACCATCATTTCGTCGGCCTGGGTATCATCTAAAAACATCTGCAGCTTCTGTTTAACGGTTTCAGGGCTACCGACGATAGAGGAGCCCAACTGCTGCTGCAAGGCTTCCTTCTCGTAGTCGGTCCAGAAATCATCCATGCTATCCACTGGAGGCTGCAGGGGTGCTTCATGATTCCGGATTAAGTTCAGGAACTGCTGCTGTAATGTCGTTGCCAGACGCTGGGCTTCTTTATCCGTATCGGCGGAAATGACGTTCACCCCAACCATTGCGTACGGCTCATCAAGCACTTCCGAAGGCTTAAAGCTCTGGCGGTACAGCTCCAAAGCCGGCAGTGTATTGTTAGGCGAGAAGTGGCTGGCAAAGGCAAAAGGCAGCCCGAGTTGGCCGGCCAGCTGTGCGCTGAATCCACTTGAGCCCAATAACCAGATGGGGATGTTCAACCCTTCGCCCGGGATCGCTCTTACATGCATTCTTTCCGGAGCTAAAGCCGGATTAAAGTAGGCGCGCAGTTCAGCTAACTGCTCAGGGAAATCGTGGCCATCACTTCTGCGGTCACGGCGCAGGGCATGTGCGGTACGCTGATCCGTGCCGGGTGCGCGGCCAAGACCCAGATCGATGCGGCCTGGAAACAGCGCTTCGAGCGTCCCGAATTGTTCGGCAATGACCAGGGGAGCATGATTGGGCAGCATGATTCCGCCTGAACCTACCCGGATTTTTGAAGTGCCGGCTGCCACATGGCTGATGACGATAGACGTAGCGGAACTGGCGATGAAGGGCATGTTATGGTGTTCTGCCAGCCAGTACCGGTTATAACCGAGCTTTTCGGCATGGCGGGCAAGATCTAACGTCTTTTGCAGAGATTCGGAGGGAGTACCGCCGGCCACAATCGGAGAAAGATCAAGGACCGAGAATGGTATATCAAGCAGTTGTTTTGCATTTTTATTGACTGAATTTCCTTTGGGCATCGTTTCGTCCTCCTTCTGTATAAAGCTTAGTATGCTTTTCTGCCACAAATTTATTATATCGATAATTATCGATATAGCAAGGTGAAATAATGTAAGGTGCATAGAGGAAAGCAGAAACGATTTCTCCTGCCGGTTCCTTGCATCTGAATGTGCAAAACAGTATCATTTAGTTTGAAAAGCAGCGCCCTCTTAAAAAATTGCGGGCCATTTTTGCTGGAAGAAAGGATGAAGCCAGATGGGAAACATACTGCCTCCTGGTCAATTTGAAACAGAAAGTTGGCCTATTCTGCACCAGGGAGACGTTTGCGAATTTAATGAAGAAACGTGGGATTTCAAGTTGTTTGGTGAAGTGAAAGAGGAAACCGCCTTATCCTTTTCAGATGTAATGAAGCTGCCAAAGACGGTATCAACCATTGATATGCATTGTGTTACAACATGGTCGAAATTCGGCACAACTTTTGAAGGGATTGCCATGCGCGAGCTAGTGAATGCAGTTGAAATCAACGAAGGTGTTAAATACATCCAAATATACGGCTACTATGGTGGCGACCGATTTGGATATTCAGCTAATTTGCCGCTCGAAGCACTATTAGGGGATGACGCCCTGTTTGTTTACCGATGGAAGGATCACAATCATGACTGGCAGGATATTACTCCCAAGCACGGTTATCCTCTGCGCTTTATTCCGCCGGCCAGCTTCTATTTATGGAAAGGAACGAAGTGGGCCTCGGGGATTCGCTTTATGAAGGAAGACAAAGCGGGGTTTTGGGAAGAATTGGGTTATTCAATGACAGCCAACCCGTTCAAAGAGGAACGCTATCGTTGAATAGAATAGAGGAGGTGTTGACATGGCAACTGAGGTCATTTTGAACGGTGTTAATATAAAAACAACCGGATATCAACAGGAAGTTATCCATGATGAAAAGACCGGGAATGAGTTACATAAAATTGGCTTTGATTTTAAAGTGCGGAGCGGGGAAGAGTACCATACGATAACGACGCTATTATATGAGATGATTTTTGATATTAAAGTTCCTGAGCATAAACTGGAATTCAGAGGAACCATCCATAATTATTCGACTTCTTTCACAAACCTTTATAAGGAAGATACAGTTGGTGATTTTAAATTAGAGTTAATCGAAATTCGGTAAGTTGAAGAATGGAAAGAAATCCGCATGATGTAATTGCTGCCTGTGCAGTTGTGATGATACCTTGCTCCTGTGCATATTTATTTGAGTAGGAATAAAGTTTACAGGAGGCAGGGTATGATTAAGGTCCTCGAATCGCCTGTTGAACCGGCATTTATCATCCAGCAGTGGTCAGCGAATAATGTACAGAAAGAAGCAATCGAACGGATGGCTGTAAGTGAACACGTTTACCAGTATAGTTCTTTTGAGCAATTACGATTTGAGCTTAGGTTAAGAAGCCGCATGGTCAGGGCTGCAAGGCAGCTTAACCGTAGCGGTGCGGAGTTTGCCACGTTTAAAAATTCGAGATGCAACCTTGCATTCTGGGACCTTACGGAAAACGGAGGATTTAGCCTGAGGGAAGGTATACAGCCTGCCGAGGGGATTGCCGACATTTTTGAAAACGGCCCAAAGTACGCGTTTGAATGTGCAACAGCCGTTATGATTGTATGTTATAAGGCTGTGCTTGAAGTCATTACGCAGCAAGATTTTAACCGCTTGTTTTCTAATCTTCTCCTATGGGATTGGCATTATGACAAAGACCTTGGATTGACATGGAGAAAAGAAGCTGATTACCTGCCGGGCGATGTTCAATATTTCGAAAATCCTGATGTTAATCCTGCAAGTATTGAATGGCAGGGTGAGAACGTTGTCGTTATGGAAAATGAACATTATTATGGGCATGGGATTGGAATAAAAACAAAGCAAGGAATGATCACCGTTTTAAATAAAAAACGAAAGCCGGGAGCCACAGTGCCCGCTTATCTAATCGATAAGGCCTGCCGCCCGGATTTTATCTATTTATCCCAATACAGTAACAGGTTTTCAGATCTGCCCTCGGCTCAAGAGCACCCGGAAAATCGCTTTATCATTTCACAAATCGGTTCGATAACGTCTATTCAAATGTAAAGAGTCGCTGCGTTGACAAGGATGTTTCCATCTTTTACATTAAAAAGGATCATAAAAAACGAAAAAGGAGCTGGGAAACATGTACGATATTGCTATTGTGGGAGCAGGGCCTGCCGGGGCGAGCGCTGCGCTGTTTGCTGCGAAAGCCGGGAAGAGAACGCTGGTGCTTGATTCTGATAAGAGCATGACAAAACGGGCATGGATGGAAAATCATTATGGGATAATGGAAATTTCAGGACCTGATATGATCGAAACCGGGAAAAAACAAGCAAGTAAATTTGGTGCAGAAATTGTCGAAGGTAAGGTGGTAAACATCGTTAAAACAGATGCCGGTTTTCAAATCGAAGCAGAACAGGGCACGTTTGAAGCGCAGCAAGTTATCCTGGCAACGGGTGTCCTCGTTGACCTTGCAGAAACAATTGGCTTAAAAACGAAGCCCGGAACGGAGCCGCGAATTAAAACGGTATTTGACGTAGATGCAGAAGGCAGAACGAACATAGATGGAATCTGGGCAGCAGGGACAGCAGCTGGAGTTAGTGTCCATACGATTGTTACAGCCGGAGACGGGGCAAAAGTAGCGATTAACATACTTAGCCAGCTCAATGGCGAACGGTATGTGGATCACGATTTACTAAAATCATAGAATCGCCATATTATAAACGAAAGCAGCTGATCTGGTTCACATCCGGGTCAGCTGCTTTCTTATGTGTAATTGCTATTGACTTTTATAAAATATTTATTTAAAATTAATACATATTAGAAATAAGAACAATTAAAGGAGGATTTACTATGGCACGACTTACTGGAAAAAAAGCACCTTATTTTGAAATGGAAACAGCACTTGGCAATGGACAGGATTTCGGTAAAGTAACACTGGACGATTATAAAGGAAAATGGTTGGTCTTCTTCTTCTACCCGCTCGATTTTACGTTTGTTTGCCCTACAGAAATCACAGCATTGAGCGATGCGTACGATCAATTTGCCGAATTAGACACGGAAATTCTAGGGGTATCAACGGATTCTGTATATTCTCACCGCGCATGGATTACGACTCCACGTGACCAAAACGGGTTAGGAGAGCTAAACTTCCCGCTGGCAGCTGATTTAACCCACAAAGTTGCTCGCGACTATGACGTATTGTCGGAGGAAGAAGGAACAGCTTTACGTGGACTGTTTATTATTAATCCAGAAGGAGAAGTAAAATACGAAGTAGTTACCCATAATGATGTAGGCCGCTCTGTGGAAGAAACATTGCGTGTTCTCCAGGCGTTACAGTCAGGAGGACTTTGCCCGGCTAACTGGAGACCAGGCATGAAAACACTATAGGGATAAGCAAAAAGGCAATAAAAGAGGCTCTTCTGATATCAGATACAGAAGAGCCTCTTTTTAGTATGGGTCATCCGAAGAATTAAAAATTGAACCTACCGACAGATTTTTACATATTTTTCAGGGGAAGTTTTTTATACTGGTAAATAAGAAAAAGGAGGGAGTAGTAATGGATAATTATATCGAAGGCACATTTCTTAAAGCTTCTGACGGTTCTTCTATGTTCCACATAGATGATACGC
Organism: Aneurinibacillus tyrosinisolvens; assembly: GCF_001015055.1. Taxonomy (GTDB): domain Bacteria; phylum Bacillota; class Bacilli; order Aneurinibacillales; family Aneurinibacillaceae; genus Aneurinibacillus_A; species Aneurinibacillus_A tyrosinisolvens. Next base: position 23,887 of record NZ_BBWZ01000046.1, read on the forward strand.
ATACGATTTTGCTTACGGATGGAAAAGCAATGAAGGTAAGCTATGGCGGGGAATGGATTAGCGGTATACATATAGGTGGAGATGTTATCCATAGTGGAGGAAAAGATAAATTGCGGACAGGAGATAGAATTAGAATAAAAAAACTGTAAAGAAAACAACCAGCCTGGAGCAATCCAGGCTGGCTTTCTTTACAAACGGAGTATGTGATTTAGCTGTTCTCTTCGTCACGATATCTATTCCTTTCGTTCCATCCATTGATCGGACCAGTCCTGAACCGCATCCATTACCTGCTTCAACCCTTTTCCTTTCTTTGTTAGTTCATATTCTATGCGCACCGGTGTTTCAGGATAGACGTGCCGAACCAAAATCTCTTCTTGCTCCAGTTCTTTACATCGCTCAACGAGCATCCGATCGCTCATGTTTGGGATCATGTCCGCTATTTCTCGAAAGCGCTTCGGGCCGCTAAGCAGGGATTGAACAATTAGGCCTGTCCATTTCTTTCCTAGAAGTGTAAAGGCGGCCTCAAATTTCGGGCATAATGTAGGAAGATGTTTCATATTCTCACCTCTTTTTATTTATTTTACCATAGTTACTTGACAAAGGTAAGTGTTTGAAGTTAGCATACTTACATAAAATTAGTTAAGAATAAAAAGTTCAGGAAACGGGCTTTACATCGATCCATGTTTTCCCCTTCCTTCTACTGGCCCTGATTTTGCTCGTGGCATTCGTAATTGTCGATTTGCGTGCAGAGAATCCCCTTGTGCCGATAGGTTCATTATGGGCAGCGAAACCTGTTTCCGGAACGATTATGGCTATCTCTTCCCACGTTGCGCTCATTATTGCCATTGCAGGGATTAATGGATTTTTGCGAACCATTATAGACCCTCCGTTCCTGTACCTGTCCTACTTTTATTTATGGTTCTTCATAGGGATCGTAGCAGCTGCTATGTTCAGCACCTTGTTTTATGACAGGCTGGGCGCAGGTGTGCTGGGCATTCTGGGGTCCCTTGCGGTTATTTTTGTGAGCATTCAATGGAGAACAATCGGAGCGGAAGCTTCTATGAATACGTTGTATATACAAATGGCTTGCCTCGGTGGGGGAGTAGGTATGGTGCTAATATCAGGAGCCCTGGGCACAGCACTTGCCGGTGATATTCATAAAGCAACGCTTCGTTCCGCTTCTCTGCATTCGATTCGCAACTTTATCGGGGCTGTCGCTGCACCGATACTTGGCTGGTTTATATACAGGCAAAACGCCATTCATTAGTAACGCAGAAAGTGCCGGTAAAAATTTCAGTTCAAAATCCGTCAGCCAAGGTGCTGCCTGGTATGGATGCGGAAGTCAAGATCGCTTTGTAAAAAAAGAAAAGCCAGTCTAAAAAATAGACTGGCTTTTTTGGGCGGTGAATGACTACGGACAAGTATCATGGGATAAAGCCCTTTTCACGGTAAAGTAATTTACACTTTAAACCGGTTAATTAATTCGTTATACCGCCAAGAGAAACATATTTTATATCGAGATATTCCTCGATCCCATATTTGCTTCCTTCACGTCCCAACCCGGATTCCTTAATGCCCCCAAATGGGGCCTGAGCCGTTGAAGGCATACCGTCATTCGCCCCCAGGATTCCATACTCTAACTGATCAGCAAGACGGAAAATTCTACCGACATCTCTTGTGAAGAAATAAGCGGCTAATCCATAATTCGTATTGTTTGCCTTTTGAATTACTTCTTCTTCTGTGCTAAAGGGAAGAATGGCAGCGACAGGCCCAAACGTTTCCTCATGGGCTACTTTCATTTCCTCATTAACATTCGTTAAGAGGGTAGGGGGATAATAGTAGCCTTTTTCCTGGCCCGTCCGTTCTCCGCCTACGACGAGTTTCGCCCCTTTTGCTACTGCATCCTGCACATGATCTTCTACCTTTCGGACAGCAGAAGGTTCAATCAGCGGCCCGACCGAGATTCCTTCCTCAAGGCCGTTCCCAACCTTCATCGCCTCTAACCGGGAAGCAAATTTCTCCGTGAACACCTCTAAAATCTCCTCATGTACATAGAAACGATTGGCAGCGACGCATGCTTCTCCCATGCCCCTCATTTTGGCTAATACCGCGTGGGAAACGGCTTCATCCAGATCTGCATCCGGGAATACAATAAACGGAGCGTGCCCGCCTAATTCGAAAGACACTCGTTTCATTGTATCCGCTGCTTGCTTCATCAGAAGCTTTCCCACGGAAGTGGAACCGGTAAATGAAATTTTACGAACACGCACATCATCCATGAGGACGCGTGTTAACTCGGCCGGCTCCGTTCCAACGATGATGGATAGTACGCCCTTTGGAAGACCGACTTCCTCAAAAATCCTTGCAATTTCCAGAGCAGATAGAGGGGTCAATTCTGAAGGTTTTACAATCATTGTACATCCTGCAGCAAAAGCAGGTCCGATTTTCCGCGTAATCATGGCCGCCGGAAAGTTCCATGGCGTTATGGCTGCTGTGACCCCAACAGGGCGTTTGATTACCAGAATTCTTTTATCTCTAGAGTTCGAAGGAATGGTATCTCCATAAATACGCTTGGCTTCTTCAGCAAACCACTCTAAGAACGAAGCCGCATAGGCGATTTCCCCGCGGGCTTCAGCGAGAGGCTTTCCTTCTTCTATCGTCATAATCTCAGCGAGCTTTTCCGTGCGTTCCCGCATCAATCTAGCTGCATCTGAAAGGATCCTGGCCCGTTCAGATGCAACGGTGTCAGCCCAGGCTGCCTGCGCATTAACAGCAGCTTCAACAGCTTGCTTCATTTCTTCCGGTCCCGCATTGGGAACCCGGGCAATCACTTCTTCTGTAGCAGGGTTGAGTACGTCATACTTTTCTTGCTTATCAATCCAATTTCCACCAATAAATAATGGGTAATTCTCTGAAATTGCCATGTTTTTTCCCCTTTTTTAAGAATTAGAATACAACGACAAGGCGGGAGGCTTCTCCTCTGGCCAATCGATCAAACCCTTCATTGATTTCATCCAGGGACAGGGTGTCTGTCAGCAATTTATCGACAGGCAAACGGCCTTGTTTATACAGTTCGATAAAACGAGGGATGTCCCGGGAAGGTATACAGCTTCCTACATAGGAACCTTTAAGCGTGCGTTCTTCAGCCGTTAAGGTTACCTGTGGGAAAGAGAAGTGGTGATCCGGGTGAGGCAGTCCCGTTGTTATCGTTGTGCCTCCACGTTTGGTAATTCCATATGCCACATTCATCGCAGGGACTACACCTGCAGTTTCAAACGCGTAATCCACTCCGCCGCCTGTGGCACTCTTAATTAAAGAAATTACCTCAGGATCCCTGGAGTTAAACGTATCGGTGGCACCTAACTCACGGGCCTGGGCTAGCTTTGCATCATTGACGTCTACCGCTACAATCCGGCTTGCGCCTGCTGTTACAGCGCCAAGCAGCGCGCTTAATCCAACACCGCCGAGCCCGATAATGGCGACTGTGCTTCCCATTTCGATCTGGGCTGTATTTACGACAGCTCCGACGCCTGTAATGACTGCACATCCGAAAACGGCAACTTTGTCAAAGGGAATCTCGGGGTCTACCTTAATCACGGAGTTTCTGGCAACAACGGCGTATTCAGCAAAAGCGGAAACGCCTAAATGGTGGTGAATTGTCTCTTCATGCAGATGGATTCGCCGCTCCCCGCTTAATAAGGTCCCGGCTGTATTGGCTTCGGCGCCTGGTTCACAAAGCGCAGGACGGCCTTCCTGGCACGGAAGGCAATGACCGCAGCTTGGAACGAAGACGCAAACGACATGATCACCAGGCTGTAAGTCGGTAACTCCTTCTCCTGCTTCCACAACAACACCGGCCGCTTCATGGCCTAATGCCATTGGCATCGGACGGGGCCGGTTTCCGTTGATGACGGATAAATCGGAATGGCAGAGACCCGCTGCCTTAATTTGAACGAGCACTTCCCCGCGGCCGGGGGGGTCTAATTCTAATGTTTCGATTTTAATCGGACGGCTTTCTGCATAGGGGGCAGGCAATCCTAATTCATGAAGTACGGCTGCACGTATTTTCATAGTTACTCCTCCTGTTATTTATTCGTAATATCCTTCGGTTGACTTGATAAACTTCTCAAAATGCCAGGCGGCTTAATAGGGGAGCCGAAGCTTTCTGCTGTATAAATAGCATCTGAGGCGAGGATAATTCCGCCTGTTTCAGGCAATTGAACCTGTAATCCGAGCATGCCCCACGCATGGCCGCTTCCGAAGTTCAGGACACGGATGCCGGAAGCGAGTTCAAGGAAGTCCTCGTCCCGTTTTACGGTCTGCCATTGAAGCTGGTTTTTAATCCAGGCATCCTCCTGAATTTACTGGATTCACGCCCATAGATTAAACAATGCAATTCCGATGCCAACACACAAATGTAGGGATAATCAGCGTTGGACGTGTACCCACCCTACATCGATGGTGAAAGATTTCACCAAAAAGCAGTGTAAGGGTTTACAGAATGCAAATTTACCTTCATAATTTAGGAGTGGTGAAAAAATTCAGCACAGGTGATAAAATTCACCGCTTCATTTGACGTAGAGGAGGCGCAGGATGATACGTACTCTGGACAAGGAACAGATGATGGCGATTCTTGAATTTTCCACAGATGGCATTTATGTAGTGGATCGTCAAGGTGTTACTCTTTTTGTAAATAAAGCATATGAACAGATTACGGGTTTTCCCCGTGAAGTCCTTGTCGGGCGGCATATGCAAGACTTAATACAGGAGGGGTATATTAACCAATCCGTCTCTCTTCAAGTGCTGCAGGAAAAGAGAAAGATTTCTCTCCTGCAAAATATCAAACAGACAAAGGAAGTCATTGCAACCGGAAACCCGGTGTTTGATGCTGCAGGAAATATCGAAATGATTGTTACGAGTGTACGAGACGTAACCGAATTAAACACATTACAAAATGAATTAAGCAAAGCGAAAACCTTTTCTCAAATGCAAAACTACCGTTTTTCCTTCACAACCGATCAAGAGGAAACCAAATTCTTATTCAAAAGCATGAGCATGCAGAGAATCTATGAGAAAATCGAGCAGGTTGCCCCTTTCCCTACAAGTGTTTTGTTAACAGGGCCTTCCGGTGTGGGGAAGGAAGTGCTCGCCAATCTTATTCATCATTTGAGCGATCGAAAAGATAAGCCTTTTATTAAAGTCAATTGTGGAGCGATCCCGGAAACGCTGGTAGAATCAGAGTTCTTCGGCTATGAATCCGGTGCTTTTACCGGAGCGCGCCGCGAAGGGAAAATTGGGCTATTGGAATTAGCAAATGAAGGAACACTCATGCTGGATGAAATTGGCGAAATGCCGCTTCAACTCCAGGTCAAGCTATTGCGCGCGATCCAGGAAAAAAAGATAAGGAGAATTGGCGGAACAGAAGCGATTTCGGTGGATATTCGCATCATTAGTGCTACCAATCAAAACATTACTGCGCTAACGGAACAGAAGAAATTCAGAGAAGATTTGTATTACCGGATCTCAGTTGTCGAAATCCAGATTCCCCCCTTGAGTCAGCGGAGGGAAGATGTAGAAATTCTTGTTGAACACTATTTTGATTATTTTTGCCAGAAGTTTAAAATTCGAAAAGAAATGACACAGGAGACGAAACAATGTCTTAACGAATATGAATGGCCGGGAAATGTCCGCGAGTTAAAAAATATAATGGAGAATGTTGTGACGTCGGTACCGGATGAACGTATTGAGCCGTATCACCTGCCATACCGAATCCAGTATTCACTCCACAAACCCATGTCGAATTTGAAAAAAAGAATGGAACAGATTGAAAAGCAAATTGTTAGAGACACGCTGATGAACCACTCGTCACTTCGACAGGCCTCGAAATATTTAGGAATTGATCATTCAACATTAATTAAAAAACTCAAAAGGTGGGAGGAACAATAACAATGAAACGAACAAGTAACGAATTGAAGCAAGAAGTTGCACACCAACTACAAAGCGTAAACCAATCAGATTTACTTGAATTGGTTACCCAGCTTATTTCTAACAGCATAGAAAACACTGAAGAAGCTTTTATATTTCTGGAACAGAAAGGTTATTTCAACAGTAAGAAGAGTAATAGCACATATGAAAAAAGGTACAGGCAAATCTTGAGCGAGCTTATTGAATTAATTGATGATTTCAATACATACGGGGGTGGGGTGAAGAGGAAGAAAACGAAGTGTACGGCTGTTTTGAAGTGCTAGCCGACCTTTTTATGGATAATAAAATCCCGAAAACGTATCTTAAGGAATGTATTGACTTGCTTATGCCGCAATACCTCATTAATAATTCCGGTCTCGAAGACACCATCATGGACTGGTTATTTGACATAGTAGAAGAAGAGGAAGACTGGCAGCGCATGATAGATTATCTCGTGTCTTCCAACAGCTCATACAATCAGTCGCTTGTGATGAAAATTCAAAGAGACAAACTGCATGATGACGAATCCTATGAAAAAGCACGGGCAGCCAGTCTGATATATGGAAAGGACTATTACGAGTATGCGCTTTTCTTAATAAAAAAAGGGCAGGAAGAAAAGGCTTTTGACATCATCAAAGAAGGGATTGAAAAGGGAAAAGGCAGAACAGGCGAACTGTATGATTATCTCTTCGAACATTATAATAAACAAAAAAATCGAGAGGCAGCATTGTCACTGTTGCAACAGCAATTCCAAAAGGATCCGTCGTATACCCTTTACCAGAAAATTGTTTCATACGCCAGTGCAGCCCAAAGGCCAAGCCTTAAAGAGGAACTATACGAACAGATTGGTTCTCGATCGGAAGGGTATATCAAAGCGGAAATTGACTTTCACGAAAAGAGGTACGAAAAAGTATTATTATATGTGACAGACTCGCTTCATATTAATAAGTGGAATTATCCAAGTCAATACGACAAAGTGCTGATTCCATTGTATCCGCAAGAGATGATTAGCTTTTACAAGAAATATGTAACGTTTTATATTAGCGAAAAGCAAAGAACTTATTACCGAAAAGCGGCACAGTATACTAAAAAAATAAAGAAAATTTACCTTGAAATTCTGCAGGACAAGCAGTCATGGGAGCAATATATTACTTCGCTTTTACAATTGTATCCAAATCTGCCGGCCCTGCGGGATGAATTGCAACTTGTTCTCTAACTCACAGTAGCGAAAAGAGAGCCTTTTCAAGCTTTTAAAGTTGTATAATAAGTGGAACATCAATTAGTTTAGAAGCTGGTCAACAAGAGAAAAATCAGATCGTTCGAAGCAAAATTAGATAAAATATGTTTAAGCATCATATGGACAGCGCTAACGATAAAGTTGGCGCTCTTTTTGTTTTATTTCTGGATAATTTTGGATATAATTAAATTGCCTCAGGGTTTAGAGCAAATACCTCAAGTACAAGGAGACAAATAGTATGGGCGAATGGGAACGAGTATGCGAAAGAGCAGTGGATCGAACCAAATCTAAGATTCAAGCTGATATAGATGAATTCCTTGAGAATAATAAGGAACTTCCCTCGCTGGCGGATTACCTGGCAGAAAACCAGGGGTATTTACAGAACCTTTGGAAGCAAGTGTGGGAACAGCAAGTAAAAACCGGATTTTCAAACACGTTTAAACGATCCTATCTCGAACAAAAAGGGATGGAAACCGCGGAGATGAACCGAAAGGCACTCCATCAGCAATTCATACATGTAATCGACGACAATTCGTCTTTTGATGCGATTCAATGGATACATAGTCAATATTTGAATGAGGAAGAAAAATGGAAACAAAGGTATATAAGTGCACAAAAGCGACACCAGGAAAAAGTAGAACGGCAGGAAAAGGCACGCCTGGAACGTGAACGGCAATGGAAGATACAACATCTCGAAGAAGCTATCCTGTCCGAAGTTTCCGATATCATAGAAAGCGACTGGGATTCGCTCTACATAAGAGTGCGTTTTGAAGCAGCCCGGAAATTAGCGGATGAAATAACGCCGCATGCAGCCGATGAATCGCTTATCCAGAATGATATCATGAACATAATATCGGGGGTATTATTAGAGCGCCTTGCGCTTTCGCTGCGGGCACAATATAAGGAACTGTACGCTGAAGACATGACGGTAACAGCTTTGCAAGATATAGCTACAGATGAACTTTCCGAACTTGAATGGACCTTCGAAGAGGAAATGAGTGAGGAAAGAACGTCTGATTTATTAAGTCTCACCGCTCTTTCCCTCTCTTTAGAAGAACAGCAGGCACTTTATAAACAGCACAAGGAAGAAAAAGAACACCGGAGAGTGGAAGCACTTGCGGAGATAGAGCGGAAAATGCAAGAAGAAAAACGCATCATTGCGGATATCTTCGGGCGGGAATATGATTCCTCTATTGATCATCACGTTGAATATCACCTTCATATTGGTGAAACGAATACAGGGAAGACGTATCAAGCATTAGAGCGGATGAAACAGGCAGCCTCCGGCATGTACCTGGCACCGCTCCGCTTACTCGCCCTTGAGGTGTTTGAAAAGCTTAATGAGGAAGGGGTTCCCTGCGACCTGAAAACCGGGGAAGAAGAGAAAAAGATAGAAGGGGCTTCCAAGGTCTCCTGCACAGTGGAAATGTTTTATGAAAAAGATCACTACGACGTTATTGTAATCGATGAAGCCCAGATGATCGCCGATAAGGACCGTGGGTTTTCCTGGTACAAAGCCATTACCAGGGCGAACGCGAATGAAGTTCATATTATTGGAAGCCGGAATATTAAAGGCATGCTGCTTCATCTTCTCCAGGGGCGGATATCCATATCAAGGAATACAAGCGGGACATTCCGCTTGAAGTAGAAGATAAACCGTTCAAAATTAAGGATGTACAACGCGGCGACGCTCTCATTTGTTTTTCCCGCAACAAAGTGCTGCAGACCGCAGCGAAGCTTGAAAAGGACGGGCATAACGTTAGTGTCATCTATGGAAGCATGCCCCCTGAAACCCGGCAAAAACAAATCCATCGGTTTATCGAAGGCCAGAGCAAGGTGATTGTAGCGACGGATGCGATTGGAATGGGATTAAATTTGCCGGTTCGCCGTGTGGTCTTTTTAGAAAATGAAAAATTTGACGGCAGCCGCAGGCGCACTTTGACCTCACAGGAAGTGAAACAAATTGCAGGCCGGGCGGGCCGCAAAGGAATCTATAATGTAGGATACGTTGCTTTTTCCGGCGATGTGAAGCGTATGAGACGGCTGCTATCCCAAACAGACGAGCCTGTTCGGATTTTTACGATTGCTCCCACTAAAGGCGTTTTTGAACGATTTCTTACACACCACCGCAGCCTGGGAACTTTCTTTGAGCTATGGAATAAGTTTGAAAATCCGAAGGGAACCCGAAAGGCGATCCTTTCGCAAGAGAAGGAACTGTATCATAGCATTAAGGGAACAGACGTTGAACAACGCCTTTCTTTGATGGATTTGTATGGCTACCTGCATATGCCGTTTTCAGGCAATGAGCCGACACTTAAACGGCAATGGCAGGATACGATGAAGGCGGTTGTTCGGTATGAGGAGCTGCCCGAGCCACAGACGAAGCACGGGTCACTCGAGGAGTTGGAACTTTCCTACAAAGCGGTAGGATTGCATCTGTTGTTCCTGTACAAGCTCAATAAACAAACGGAAGCTCACTACTGGGAGCGGGTGCGGGAACAGATTAGTGATGAAATTCACGAGCTGCTCAGAAAAGACATCAAACGGTTTAAGAAAACCTGCAAACATTGCGGTTGTGAACTTTCCTGGGATTATCAGTATCCGATGTGCAATAAGTGCCACAATCAAAGATATCGGAGACGCTATGATTTTGCCGATGAAGGATGGTTTTCATAATTCAACTTTCGCAGAGTAAAAGCCAGTGGAATATTGAGATTGGAGAGAAAGAGGAAATTCTTCAGTTGGATTTCCTAAATACTACGGTGACGAGTTAAATAAAACAGCCGTTTCCTAAGCGGGAACGGCTTTATTTCTGCTTTATCAAACTCATCTTGATGCAAAAGTTGAAATAAAATTATTCTTCAAGGAATTTTTCATCTAAATAATTTTCTAATAACTTTGTAATGTCAAACGCAGTGTGTGAGGAGTCAAAGTTCTTGTAAGCATGCTCGCACTCTTCTTTGTATTGCATGTTCTCTTCGTAATGTGCAGTATGACGTAAGATATCCTCTTGGGAGTCCCCGCGCTGCTTCTGGCGCTCCTCTACTACATCGGTATTTTCATAAATGAAGAAGCGAATCACTCTATCGCCGTACATTTTTTTAATTGTTTTTGTCCCTTCAGCATTGAGTACCATGATGATGCTCCGGTTATTTTCAAATAATTCTTCAATGTCTTTTTCTTTGAGTCCGTAACTATACCCATCCATTTTAATCGTTTCCAGGAATTCGTTGTTTTTTTCAGAAAGAGCAAACGATTCTTCTGAAATAAAATAATAGTCTTGTCTGTCGACTTCCATCGGTTTTTTCGGTCGCGTTGTATAGGATATAACAGGGGGAATATGTAAGCTTCGATGAATCATTTCAGCAACTGTTTTACGCCCGGCACCATCAGGACCCGTAAATACAAAAATGTAAGATTGCTCGTTTAAATTAAACATCTTAACAACTCCCTCTTTTTTTTAATCCTCTCCTCGAAAAGCATATCATCAATAGGAACAAGAAGCAAAATTGTTTTC
>NZ_BBWZ01000047.1 GCF_001015055.1 Aneurinibacillus tyrosinisolvens
ACAATAATGTTGCCGGATAAAAATTTAACTCGCACACATTCGAAGTTTCACTGTTCAGTTTTCAAGGAACTGTTCTTTCGTTGTCATCCGCTCGTTCAAGCGGCGACTTAACTATCTTATCAAATCACCAGGGATTTTGCAATAAGTTTTTTTTGGAAAACCAACTTCATCACTCACATGGATGATTCAATTTTCTCGTTGGCGCCTTCGCAGCGACAAAAAATAATATATCATGTATGAGACCACCATGTCAACATCATTTAGGATTTTGATTTTTACCCAAAACAAAAAGGGCAGTTGCCACTGCCCAGCCATTCCGTTTACTTTTACTTCCCAACCTGATTAAACGTCGATTTTGCAACTTCAATCATTTCCTCGGCAGGCATTGCACCCGACAGTGTATATCCTACCCCGTCATAATCCCACCTTAGCGTTTTCTTTTCCCCTCCTGCCATAATTCCGACCGTGTACCCGAGGTCAACAGGCTCCCCCGTCATAAGGCTTACAGTAGACGCTTGGGATTTGGTTTCAAGGAGTGTAAATGAATAATTTCCGCGGTACCTCAAAACAATCTCGCTGTTTTCCTCATCCTTCTTTACTTTGCTGACATCCTTCAAAGTTACTCCTTCAGGGAGATAATCCGGTTCAATAACACCGGTACTCTGCTCTTTTTTCCCGGTATCAGCCATAGCCGGCGCAGCATCAAGAATCGCCGCCTGCATGTTTCTTTCTTTATTGAAGGCGTCGTTATCAAATTTAGGATTTGGTTCAAAGGAAGTATAACTTAACGTTACCATTGGATTCATATTGCTATCCATCACATCTACCCGCAGCGGATCGAGCGACTTATTGAGCGTGATTTTCTGGGTCGTTAAAGAGCGGTTCTGATAATCTGCTTTTACCTGGAAAGAATATTGATCGCCATCCAACTGAAACTTCCTGGCCGAGTCACTAACAATGCTTTTGACCAGTGACTCGTATAAATACACCTGTCCATGCTTCTCCGGCCAGTCACTTTGGAACCGGAAGCTTTTGTTTAAATGAGGGGTAAGCACAAATACGCCTTCTTCGTTGCGAAGAATAATTTGGGTGATGTCTCTTTGTTTTGACGTTAAAGCAATCCGATAGAAGTTAGGCTTTTTAAACCATACCTCTACATCATATTCCTGAGGGGTTTTTCCCGTTTGTAATGACAGGGAAGCCTTGGACTTGTATCCTGACATCTTGTCTATATGTTTAGACAAGTCGGTAACGACACCTGCAGCGTCTTTAGGTGCACACCCCGCCAGGATAAGGACGCCCAGAAATATGATGAGTGTTAGTGAGAGAACTCGTTTCATTTCTTCAACCCCTTCGTCTTAATTTCGACAAAGGAGGGGTTCCCATGTCAATTTCCTGGGAAATTCGTACCAGGTGAGGCGACAGTATACGACAATTGCTTGATCGCCGGCCCAATCGCTTCTATAACATCACCTGCAAGCGTGGCATGCATCGATCCATTCCCGCAAATCTCTCCGGCCATTCCATGGAGGTAAACCGCTAATTGTATGGCATTATTCACATGTCCTGTTTGCGCAATCATCCCCGCAAGCATCCCGGTCAGCACATCTCCACTTCCGCCTTTTGCCAATGCTGCACTGCCTCGGGGATTAATGGCCACATGTCCGCCAGGGGTGGCGATAAGAGTATAAGCACCTTTTAAAATCAAATAAACACCGTGCGTTTGAGCGAATTCACGAGCATACTTAACCCGGTTCTGTTCTATCTCAGCTACAGAGCAGCCACAAAGGCGGGCCATCTCTCCCGGATGAGGCGTTAAAACGATTTCGTTTCTTTTGTACCCCAATATGGAAAGATTACCGGACAGCAAATTGAGAGCATCCGCATCCATGATTAACGGACTTTCAACTGTCCGGATAATATCAGCGAGCCACGCGTCCCCGTTATCCCATACAGTAATGCCCGGTCCGATCGCTACAACATCAAATGCTGCAGCGCGTTCTTTAAGCGTCCCGGCACTTTTTACGGAAAATCGTCCATCTTCAGAGGGCCATCCCCAAAAAACAGGCTCATTCGCTTTGCTCCCTACGACGGGCAGAATCGGTTCCGGGACAGCCAGCGTAAGCAAGCCGCACCCCGTGCGCAGCCCCGCTAAAGCAGCCAGCACAGGTGCCCCCGGCATTTCCTTCGAGCCTGCGATAACAAGCGCGTGTCCGTAGGTTCCTTTATGGGAAAAACGCGGACGTGCCGGAAGTTTATCCTTTAGTCCCTCTCCAGTAAGAACAGCATCAACTAAGCGAACGTGCTCTTCCGCCTTTGGAGGAATTGAAATATCTGCAACAATGAGCTCCCCGGTATGAAGAGCACCCGGGTAAAGGAAGTGCCCCCATTTCGGATACGCAAACGTAACAGTAAGGTGAGCTTTTACCGCAGCCCCTTCCGCTTCCCCCGTATCACCATTAACTCCCGTCGCTATATCCACGGCCGTTACGATTCCCGAATAGTGCTGGAGTTGTTGAACGACGGAAGCAAACGGCTCTCGCAATTTTCCCGTAAAGCCCGTACCAAGCATCGCATCCACCACGACTCCAGCCTCGGAGAGATCTTCCTGCAGGTCCTCTTGCCGGCCGTGCTCCCAGTATGCCGTATTATATCCGCTCATTTGCAAAATCTTGAGCTGTGTACGAAAGTCTTCACTTTGTTTTTTCTCATCGCCAACGAGCCAAACCCTTACATCGCTTCCCCTATTCTTTAAATGCCGCACAATTACCAATCCGTCTCCGCCGTTATTTCCCGGTCCGGCAAGCACTACAATCCGCTCACCCGCCCAGCGCTTCTCCAACTCTCTCACAACGGCAGCTCCTGCATTCTCCATGAGAACAGAACCGGGAATTCCAATTTGCTGAATGGTGAATCGGTCAATGTCACGCATTTGCTGCGCGCTCACCACGTACATCTAACTCCCTCCTAACCCGCGATATATATGTATGTCCAAAGCTTCTTCGATATGCAGACAAGTATCAAAGCTTTTCCACTATTGCCTGCGCTACCGCATATTGTTTACTGTGAGAAATTGATAAATGCCAGTTGCAGTTGGCCGTTCCTATAACTCTCAACATAACGGAGGGGTCGACAAGCACACCGGGCTTTCCTGTTTTGTCAGCAATAACCTCCATCTCCTGAAAAGACAATTCTTTTCCAATCCCTGTACCGAGCGCTTTAGAGATCGCTTCCTTCGCCGCAAAACGTCCGGCGATGAACTCCATTCTTCTTCCTTCAAGCTCCGGGAACACTTCCCTTTCTTTTTCCGTGAAAACTCTATTCAAGAACGCGTTTTCTTGCCTTCCCACAATTTTATGGATACGCTCGATTTCCACGATGTCAATCCCAATTCCCATAATCAAGGTTTTTGCTCCTCCTTCTCTTTTCTTATCATTATAGAGCATTTAAATGGCAACAAGACAAACCCTGCACGGGAAAAGCCAGCCTCATAAAGGGGCCGGCTTTCTTTTATTAATTATTATTTACATATTCTTTAATTCCTTCATACAGGCTGTCGGCTACGCCTTGCTGAAAACTCTCATCCGTCATCTTTGCTGTTTCCTCCGGATTGCTGATAAACCCAATTTCAACGAGAATGGCGGGCATTTTGGTGTATTTGATCACCTGGAAGCCTGCAGTTTTAACTTTGCGGTCCATAAATCCTGTAGCCTGGGAAAGGTGCCTGTGCACGGTCGCCGCATATGTTTTACTTCGTTCAGCATAGTAATACGTTTCAGTTCCACCTGGCTTAGGGTTGTTATCCACCGAATTAATATGGACAGAAATAAATAAATCCGCTTTATTGTTGTTTGCGATATTCACCCGATCCGTCAGCGTAGGATATGTATCGCTTTCACGTGTCATAATAACTTTGAACTTGGAATCACCGTTGAGGGCATCGGCAAGCTTTTGGGAAATCCCAAGCGTGATGTTCTTTTCCTTCGCACCATTTCCAACTGCACCTGAATCTGTTCCGCCATGTCCTGCATCAACCACAATGACGACCTGTTCTTTTCCGGATAAGGGCACAGCAGGCTGTACAGGAGGAATAGGTACTGGTCCAGCTTGTCCATTAGAAGAACCTTCAGGACTAGGATTTTCTATAACAGGCGGCTGGGGGGCGGGAGTTTCCACCGGCTTCGGTGCCGTAAGCTTCACCTGCGTACCGTACTCCGTGGAAACAATGTCGTATTTAGGTTTGTCTGTCAATTCAATAGCAACGCGGACTGTACCTGTCTCAGGCGTTTGGCTGTATCGAATCGCTTTAATAACAGAAGTAGATGCTTCTCTACTTGTTATAGGAAGATTATTAGATGCGAGCTCCGCATTTTGAAAATCCAGTACGACCCGGTCTGGGTTCGGCAGCGTAAAATGCTTAACGCTGACCTTCCCATCCGACTTAACCTGCAATCCTGTTTCTGTTTTCTCAATGCCTACAATTTTAACAGGGGGAACAGCCGGTTTCGCAGGAGGAACAACCGGAGGCTGACTCACCTTTCCCATCGCAAATTCTGTTTTATTCGAATTCCAGCTGCCTGTTCCTCCGATAAGGGAAGGAAAGGAGGAAAGAGGAACTGCAACCTCACCATTAATAACCCGGTAGCCCTTCTGTAACGGACGAACGTCACTGCCTTTCTGCAGGCTAATCGAACCATTTTTCTGATTTACCTGATATCCTGCCGCGGAGGCGATTTCTTTAAGCGCAACAAAATAATCTCCTGATATCTGATAAACACCCGAAGAAGTAGCCTTTCCCTCAACCTTGACATTTACAGGGCGGTTTAGAATCACACTTCGAGTATCGCCTTCCCACCCAACCGCTGCGCCAAGAAGCTCGCCAAGCGCACGAAATGGAAGGAACGTCCGCCCCTTCGTCACACTGGGGGAAACGCCAAGGTTCTTCTTCACACCATTAACTTTCGCTATCGGCGAGTTAATCGTGAGTTCCACATTCTTGCCGCCGCTTTTGATTGTCACCCGCTGTTCTTTTGCATTCCAATTCACATCCATGTTCATTCCCTGCTTAAGAACATAGACAGGGACAAGCGTTCTGCCGTTGACAACTTGCGGAGGAACATCCGACTTTACTTCTTTTCCATTTACCCACAGATAAACAGTGGAAGCAGCGTTCACCTGACCAGGGGCAGAAAAGACTCCCGCTAAGAGAAACAGGAAAATCCCCATGTAACACAATATTTTTCTCATCTTATACCTCTCCCTTGATGAATCAGTACGGCCCATGTACAATTTCAGAGACATTTCGACAATGAAGTACGCATATGCATTTATAATCGGAAATATTTTCTTCTATTGTACAATGTATCCGGGAAGGTATGAATCATTTTTTTCTAATTAATAAGTCCCATTTTGTCGTGTGCTGTTTATTTTTGCTCTAGTTTGGGCTGCAGGTAATTAAAAATTCGACTGTATATGACTTTACTAACCGCATAGACAGGAACCGCCAGGATAACTCCGGCCACGCCCGCCAAACTTCCGGCAAAAAGCAGCAGGACGATAATGGTCAGCGGATGAATCTCCAGTTTTTTCCCCATAATATGCGGGGTAATCAGGTTCCCTTCCATCATTTGAACAACAAGAGATACGGCAATCACCTTAACGATCATAGAAGGAGAAATGGTAAGAGCTACGATGATGGCAGGAGTAACAGCAATAAACGGTCCCAGGTATGGAATGAAATTCGTGAGCATGGCTGCGATTGCCAGCAGTACGGCATAATCAAGGCCAATAATAGAATAGCCCATAAAGAGCAGGACACCCACAAGGAAGCTTACTGTAATCTGGCCCCGGATATAATCCCCGATCGTTTCATCGATTTCGGACAGGACATCATCCACCTGCGCCCGCTTGTCTCTCGGAATTAAGTATTTAATAAACTGCCAGAAGTTCCTCTCATCGCGCAGCATGTAAAACAAAATAAACGGGACGGTAGCTAAAGAAAACAAGGTGCTTAGCAGCCACGGGACAAACACCCCGGCCTGGTTCTTAAGCTTATCTGCCTTCTGTGATGCCATTTGCAGCCCTTCGTCTATCGCCTCTCTTAAATAAGGGACTAAATGGAGCTTCATTTGCTGCAGCCTCTCAAGTTGCTTAGGCGCCTGCTCTTTCATATCATTTACTTGTTGTAAGAGGTAAGGCCGCAGGAAATAAAAGCCTGCCGTCAGGATACCGATAACAACAATGTACACAAACAAAACAGAATAAATTCTTTTTATATTTTTTCTCTCGGCCCAGCGAACCGCCGGCCGAAAAATATAAAACCCGACTCCTGCCACAATAAACGGAAGAGCGATGGCACGAATAATAATGACAATCGGAACAAAGACAAAACTAGTTTTGTATAACATCCAAATAATCAAAAGTATTAACAATAAAATAATCCCTCTTGCAAACCATTTATTTGTCAGCATCGTCTTCTTCCTCTCCAGCAGCTTGGCAAATCTATTTGTTTTTATCATAATAAGAGATTTTGAGCTTCGTTAAATCTTTACCCTCATCAATATATTTCATTGCCTTAATAATCATAAGCGATACAATTTTATGAGCCTCAATGAGTGTATTTTGTGTAACGTCAAAGGCAGAATGAAGCAACTCCGGAGCATTGGGTGAGTGGGCGATATCTGCAGCGTTCCGCAAATTAAGAATCCGGCTCTGCACATCATCTTTTGCCTCGTCCATTCCAAGCTCACTTAGTACCCACGGCAGCTTTTTCCTTGCGTGGCCAATAATCGCCTCGACCACTTTCGTGAAGAGAAGCATGCGCAGCTTCGGATCCCGCTGCATTTCCTCGGCCAGTCTCATATAATGCAGGGCATTTCGAATTTGCGGGGAGGCAAAGGCTGTTTTCAGCCGATTAATTGTAAACCCTATTATTTCTTGCGCCTGGTGTGGACTGTAGCATATGAATTCGTGTTCAAGGCGTTTTTTAATCTCTTTCTCCTTTCTCTCCCTGCACGCATATTTCACCACATCTATTCTGGGCGTATAACCCGCGCTAAAACTAACATAGTCAAGCAGCAATTCCTCAATCTCTTCTCCTATACGCTGGCAATCATCCATACTTTCCGCCTCTACCGAAGCGGAAAAATGGACGAGTTGATTTTTTCTCTTTATACGCCCTCTGCAAATCACATTGTACGTACCAAGATGTAACGTTACTTTCCCCTCTTCATACTCCGCATTCGGATCCCGTATTGCATCAAACCAGAGGGCAGCAGATCGGCTTTCCGCGTCAATAACATACTGGGGCATTCACAATTCCTCCCGGTGCTTTTTACTATCTATACCTCCAACTGCCCGTTCGCTATCAGTCCGTCCCGCTATTTACATCATTTCCCGGCTGAAAAACAGAAAAAAAAAAAAAAAAAGCCGCACCATAAAGGCACAGCTTTGTTTCCCTGTGAAAAACCCGATTAATGTTCCCCGCTCTTCGGTGTTTTATCTATCGGCGATTGCGAACTTAAAATCATAATCTCAACACGCCGGTTTTTCGCCCGGTCAGCAGGTGTACCATTCGGCGCAACCGGATGGTATTCCCCGTATGCACCTACAGAAAGGCGCTTTGGATTAAAGTTATATTCCTCGATTAAATAACGAATTAAATTGGTTGAACGCGCAGTCGAAAGCTCCCAGTTTGAAGGAAACTGTGCGGTTCGAATCGGAATATTATCCGTATGCCCCTCAATCCGGATAGGATTATCGATCGTGTTGATTATATTAAACATATCTTTTACGATGGCTTTCGCTGCCGGCTGAAGGGTTGCATCCCCATTAGCGAAGAGAATCGTTCCTGTTACCGTCACATTCACTCCGTTTTGGTCGATATTAATAATAACGTTTTTTTCAATTCCTTTTGATTGCGCATATTCTTCAAGCTTTTTCTTTATCTGTTCAAACTTCTCCTTCTCCGCGGCAATATCATTTTTTTTCTTAGATGCCCCTGTATTTATATTCGCTGACGGTGTCGAAGTAGAACCCGGAGCCGGCATGACGAGAGAAGAACCCGAGCCTGTTACCTGTTGAAATGATTCCTTCAGCGCCTGGAATTTCGCGGCGTCTACCGCACTCATAGAAAATAAAATTAAAAAAACGATAAATAGCAGTGTAATGAAGTCGGCATAGGATACAAGCCACCGTTCAAGATTTACGTGCTCTTCATGCTTATGCTTCTTTTTGGCCATCCTCTTTCTCACCGCCTGCATTACGCGCGCCTTCCGGAAGGAAGACGAGCAATTTTTCTCTTAAAGCTACAGGATTCATCCCCTGCTGGACACCGACAATTCCTTCCAGCGCGATAGTATGATATAACACTTCTTCCTTTGACTTTCCTTTTAGCTTCTCAGCAAACGGGAAAAAGAAAAGGTTCGCAAACGCTACCCCGTAGAGCGTAGCAGAGAAGGCGGCGCTGATTTTAGGGCCAAGCGACTCAGGGTGATCCAGCTCTCTCATGATTAAAATCATGTGCATTACCGTTCCCATAATCCCGATTGTCGGACAGTATCCGCCTGCCGCTTCAAAAACTTTAGCCCCCCGCTGATGGCGGGATTCCATTGCCGAGATATCATATTCAAGCATTTCACCGATAACGGACTGGTCCACGCCATCAATCGCGCTGCGCAGCCCCCGGACGATGAATTTGTCATCGATTTGTTCGATTTCCTGTTCGAGGGAAAGCAGCCCCTCTCTGCGCGCTTTGCTTGCCAGATTTTCCATTAAATCTATCAGCTTGATAAAATCGATTGGTTTATTATTAAAAATCTTCGTAACCAGCTTTGGGATTGTTTTAACTTCTTTGACCGTAACCGAAAGAACGGTGGCCCCTGCAGTCGCACCCAAAACAAGGATAAGGGAAGATGGACTGAAAAGAAAACCAAGCTGCCCCCCTCGAGCATGAACCCAACAACAACTGCTATTATGGATACGACGATTCCTATAAGTGAGGTTAAATCCATTCAACATCCCCTGTTTCTCTCTATAATTTTGTCTCCTATATATATCGGCATAAAGCGGACAACTTTAAGAACAATTTAAAATAAATTAGCAGGCAGCAGTGAAAAATAAAAAAAGCCAGCAGTATTTATCTGCTGGCTCTACCCGCCTATATCGGCCAATTCTCTCTTTTGTAAACCATCTCCCAGAACATATACTCAAATTTCGTCGTTGTAACAAAATGCCCCTCAAGACGGTTTAACTCCCGTTCCGGAAGCCCTTCTGCCAGCCTGTTCAGTAACGAGGCCATCCACCCTGCCATTTCGTCCATTTCTTCTGAAGCGTACATTTTAATCCATTCATGGTAAAGCGGCTGCGCTTCCGGAAGGCCTGCTGCGTACAGGCGTTTTCCAAGGTGGGCATATCCCCAAATACAGGGCAGCAAGCAGGCCACCAGATCAGCCAGCGCACCGCTCTGCGCCACCGATAGCATATACCTGGTGTAGGCGAGATTCATAGGTGAGGGCACAGTTGCTTCTAACTCTTCCTTACTTATCCCGAATTTCGCGGCATACTGCCTGTGTAGTTCCATCTCCGTATGTAAGAGCCCTTCTGTTACACGCGAGAACAGTTCCATCGTCTCCAGGCTGTCGGCCTTAATTACCCCATAAGCAAACAGCTTTGCATAGTCGATAAGATATACATAATCCTGGCACATGTAATAGCGAAACGCCTCTGTATCAAGCGTGCCATCACCAATTCCTTTAACAAACGGATGGTAAAGATACTTTTCCCAATACTCTGCTCCTGTTTGCAGCAAGCGATCGGTAA
Source organism: Aneurinibacillus tyrosinisolvens (assembly GCF_001015055.1). Taxonomy (GTDB): domain Bacteria; phylum Bacillota; class Bacilli; order Aneurinibacillales; family Aneurinibacillaceae; genus Aneurinibacillus_A; species Aneurinibacillus_A tyrosinisolvens. The sequence goes on from NZ_BBWZ01000047.1 coordinate 9,820, forward strand.
ACTTTTTAGATTGCGATTGTTCCATGTAGATCCTTTGCCTCCCTTTGCTGTTCTTTGTCTTCATTATGGGAAGCGTGCAGTGCTGCTGTCAATGAAATAACTTTTTCCCTTCTTCATAAAGAATGTTCCCTACCTTCCATTTGCCCGCCTCTTTTACTAAAACGACTGTTTCTGTATGATTCCCGATAGACCAAGGCCCTTCCTCATACGGATAGAACTGTGATACGTATAGTGTCTGGCCCGGGCCTTTCTGTATAACCGTACGCTTATCCCAGGAGTAATCGGGGATAAACAAATACATATCGTCCGAGCCTGGCACGGACCATCGCCCTTTATCAGGTCCCGTTATCTCGATTACAAGCCGCTCTTTTAAAAACCGCCTCTCAAATTCTGCGGCCATATATTTGCCTGTTTCTCTTTTCACTTCCCGTAAAGGCTTCGGTTTGTTTAAATCTATTTGCATCTGGTACGCACCGGCTAACAACTGTTTGACTGTCTCCCTGGAAGGACTTGCCGTTTTACTCTCCTTCGCCTGAACTTTCGACACCGGAATCGGGGAAATACCCGCCGTAGGAATAACGAGAATGATGACTGCCAGCAGATACGCTGCAATATTTTTCCGCCTTTTGTTCATACGGAACCCTCCTGTCTGTATGTAAAGCATACCAATAACACGATGAAACCTGTGGAATCATTACTGTCCTTTACCACTAAAAATTCCGGTTGAAAGCGAATAAGGACAAAAAGAAAAAAGCGAAGCGCAACAGGTAACTGTTACACTCCGCTTTATGATAAAACGCAATTTCATTTGTTACTTCTCTCTGCTATTGCTGTCCTGTAGTCCCGTCGGAAGGCGGCAGGCCAAGAAGCTCCTGAATATATTTCCTCGTTCTATCCCTTCTTGGATCGATTACATCCGCCCCGCGAACTCTTTTCGTACGCAGAATATTTGCCGGCGGAATTTGTTCGGTTTGCAAGTTATTCATATCAATTTTGTATCCGAGATTGGCTAAACGAAGCATATCGCTTGAGCCCATATTGGTCGTAACATAGGGGGTCACTGCTTCCAGAACGCTCGGTATTCTTAGAATGTTTGTCCCGCTTATGACCTTGGATCCGAGCGCTTTGATGAGTTTGCGCTGTCGTTCTGTCCTCGTGAAATCACCCATTTTGTCATGGCGGAACCTTGCGTATTGAAGCGCTTTGCTGCCGTCGAGGTGCTGCATTCCCTTTTTCAGGTGGATATCGAACTGCCCGTTGTTGTCGTAAAGAACATAGTCCATATCCTTCTCTACATACATATCAACACCACCAACGGCATCTACTACTTTTTCAAATCCTTTAAAATCAGTCACAACATAATATTGAATCGGCAGCCCGGTCAAATCTTCCACCGCCTGTGCCATTAACTCCGGCCCGCCAAGCTCGTATGCACTGTTAATTCTATTTTTCTTGTGTCCCGGGATATCCACCCAGGAATCGCGAAGAATAGAAAAGAGATGGGCTTTTTTCGTTACAGGATCAATGCTCGCAAGGAGGATCGTATCCGAACGAGTCGATTGCTCATAATCCCTTTTATCTACGCCGAGGAGAAGTACGTTCACTCTTTCCGTTCCTTTCCACTCGGGAAGGGAGGTTGAACTTGCGGGTTGTTTTACTTTCGAACTGAAAGAGTAGAATGAATAGGCAAAATAGCCGAAAACTGCCGCAGCAGATATAAGAAGGAGAACCAGTACTGTTACAAATATTTTTTTTATCATAGAAATCAACAGAACATCCTTTCTTTACAGTGAGCAAAACACCATTATTTATTATAGTCATATCTCCTTCTTTTAGCACTACAATTATTTGGAACAAAAAAGAAGAGAAATAAAAAAAAGAAGGCCGCAACCCCTTTTTATTTCTCTACCTCACCCGGCCATTCGAGCATGCCGCCCGCCATGCTTTTTACCTTATATCCATTCTCGGCCAACCACTCGGAAGCCCTCCCGCTTCGGTTGCCGCTGCGGCAAACAAGAATATAGTCTGTCTCTTTATCCAGCTCGGCAACACGGTTAGGAAGATGGCTAAGGGGCAAATGCTGGGCGCCCGGGATGCGGCCAGCCGCAACCTCCTCATCCTCACGCACATCTACAATGTTCAGCTTCTCACCTTTTTTCAGCCGTTCATTTACTTCCTGTGTTGAAATTTCTTCATACATTTTCATCACCTATTCCTCCTTTTCTTCTTTAAATATTCCCAAAAAACGTAAAGGAAGACAACCAGGCGCTAATTTGCTGCATTTGTCCTGTGTAAATCAATATCCCCATTCCAATGAGAATCCACCCGCTTATGACCTTAATCACCGGCATCCACTGGTTCAGCCTGCGAATGGATTTTACAGAATATAGCATGATAATGGAAATAACGAAAAACGGAAGGCCCAGCCCGAGCGAATAAACGGATAATAGAAACATCCCTGTATTCACCGTTGCTGCATTTCCCGCAAGCAAAAGAATTGAAGATAATGCCAGACCGACGCAGGGCGTCCATCCGGCTGCGAACGCCATTCCCAACAGCATAGATGAGAACCATTTTCCGGTCTTGATACGTGACATATCAAACCGTTTCTCACTTGCCAGAAAATTCAGATTTAACCAACCGATCGTCTGGAAACCAAACACCACAATCAGAATGCCGCTTAACTGCTCAAACAGCTGGCGATTCGACCGGAGGAACTGGCCCAGGTAGCTGGCAGTTGCTCCAAACAAAACGAACACCACAGAGAACCCAACAATAAAAGCCAGCGAGCGGAGCAAGAGGGTGCTGCGCCGTATGACAAGCTTGTCATCCTGCACCATGCCGCCTGTTAAGTGCGTAATATAGGCCGGAATGAGCGGAAATACACACGGAGAGAAAAAAGAAATCAAACCTGCGATCCAGGCGAATGATACGGATACCGACTGCTGCATACAACCACCTCTTTAGCATTTTCGCACACTACTAAACTCCTATGCAAGCAAAAAAACCGCACGTTTTGTGCGATTTCCTGTTTCTTCACTCGATTGTTACTTTTCCGTCCTTAACAGTAAAATGAAGTGCACTTTGCGGCCTCGTATCCGCTTTTAGGACATTTCTTATAATATGCAAAGCTGTCTCATTATCTTCTGTATGGTTGGAAGCAACACAATCAGAAGGGACATGAAGGTAGAAATCACGCATATAAGCGTCATTTGATGTAAACAGCACGCAGCTATTCCCCGCCAACCCTGCAATAATGAGCGTTTCTGCTCCAAAGTAGTCAAGCAGCGTGTCCAGAACGGTGGAATAGAAGCCTGAGTGCTTTGGTTTTACAACAAAGTAGTCATCCTCCTCGGGCAGCAGCTGCTCAACGAACGGTTTGCCCCGTACGCCTTCACTTACTGCGTGCGTAACAAGCTTGAGGAAATCAGACTGCCATTTTCCGTAGTTATCGTTTACGTAAATAACAGGGATGCCCGCTTGTTTTGCCCGTTTCTTTAAAGAAGCAATATTTTCCGCTGCTGGCAGGGCATTGTCCAGGAGAAGATCACCTTCCTCGAACTCAAAATCATTAATCACATCAATTAACAAAAGGGCGATACTGGACTTGTCAGGAGCATTTCCATGCAAATCTTCATTTTTTGCCGGCATTCCGTCCCTCCATCTTTCTGATTCATCCCATATGTCTTGCACATAGTAAGTATCTACCTCTTGTTTCCCAATGAAAAACATTCGTTCCTATGTTTCCACAAACTGCAAAGGCGGCATACACGATTCAGAGAAAAGCTTTGATTTCGCACCTTTGCCGCTTCAAGCATTTTAAACGGTGGAATAATAGAGTTATCTGTAATAGGCTGAAAGAAGTGCCAATAGACCGCGGCAAGCTAGTTATGTAACAAAGGAGGAAATGGTTTGAATCCAATTGAAGCGATCTCAGCGCATCTTATTCATAAAAAGGAACAAGTAGGCAGTGAAATCATTGCCGACATTACAAAGAGGCTTGATATTTCGGTCGAGGGTGATGAAATCGAAGCAAGTATGATCGATTTTCCCATTCTTGTCGGAGTGATGGGGAAATCCCTCGTATCTTCTAATGAGGAAATCTATAGTGAATTAATTAAGTGGAGCCATGCGGCGGGGGAGCGAAATATAGGGAGAGGAAAAAGGATTAGCCAATCACTCGAGTTTTTCCCTGCCATCCGCACAGTTTTTATCCGGTATATCGGACAATTGTCGATCACAAACAAAGCTTCGGCCGAGGAATTTGTCTTTATTGCTGAACGAATCAATTATATTCTCGATGTCGCAATGAACGAAACGATTAAAGTGCACGATCATTTCAAAGACCGGATTATTAGTGCAGCCTATGAAGAAGTCAGCGAGCTTTCTGCACCGATCGTTCCGATTCTGAAAGGAGTAGCCGTGCTTCCGCTTATCGGTTCGATAGATTCCCACAAGGCCAACCATATTTTAAACAACGTAATTCCGAAAGTAGCTGATTTGAAGTTCGAATGCCTGATTATCGACTTCTCGGGCATACATGTAATCGATACGATGGTCACTGATCACATTTTTAAAATCCACCGTATTTTGCGGCTGCTCGGCATCCAGGCGATGCTTACAGGCGTTCGCCCTACTCTCGCACAGACGGCGGTTGGCATCGGGATCGATTTCTCCTCTATCAAGACGTACGCCACCGTCCAGCAGGCACTTGAATCCATCAGACGCTAAAAACCGAGAAAAACATCGCGTTTATGGTCTTGCGATGTTTTTCTTATACTTGTTTTACGATTGATACTGCTTCACAATCTCCTGCAGCTTCAGTGCCAGCCCCATCTTTCCTTCTACTTTTAAACTGCCCATCATAAACGCCATCGCAGTATTCAAATCACCTCTCAAAAACTTCAAGAAGTTTTTGTCTGAAAGAAACAGGGTAACTTCCGCTTCGTGTGGGGTTCCTTCTTCCACCTGTACCTTTCCATCTTGGAGAATGATTTGGAACGATCCGCTTTCTTCGAGATTTACTTGAAAGGCTCTGTCTTTCTCATCTTTTATCAACTCCGGATTGGCGTTCATCTTATCAACGAGAGCAGCTAATTCAGCTTGGATACTCATATGTACTTCCCCCTCATACACTGTAGGTTTATTACTAGTTTAGCATAACTAACAAACTTTTCTGAACACGAAAAAAAGAGGGGGCCGGTTTGCTCTCGCATAGAACAGACCAACCCCCGGGTTTTTTCTGCTTTCTAAATAGCTCCTGCTTTTTTCTCCCCTGCCACCCCGCACCACTGCATGATAGTAAGAGCGATAATTTCCGCACACTCCACTACTTTATCAAGCTCGATATATTCATTCGGATAATGCGCCATCCCTGTTATACCCGGGCCGAAAACGATGGCAGGCGTCCCCCCTACTTTGGCAAGCAGGCCGCCATCCGTTCCCCATGGAGAAGCTTCAATGAGCGGTTCTTCCCCCCGCACGCTGCGATACGCATGAATTAACCGGTTCATCAGCTCGTGATCCGGCTCAATCATGCCCGGTACCCACTGCGCCCCGAACCATTCGAGCACAGGCGGGTGTTCCTTCAGCCAGTCGTCTTCAAGAGAAGATAAGGCCTTCTCCATCGCCCGCTTTGCATCCTCCATCTCTTCTTCGGGAGCGACTCCCATCCGGCCCTGAAGTTCCACGAGGTCAGGAACGGAGGAAGGCCATTCTCCCCCGTGGATGGAACCGATGTTAATCGGAATCGGGATCGGAATGTTTTGATACAAAGGATCGCTTATTTTTTCGTTTCGCTCCGTTTCGAGCTTGCGGACCGCATCAACCACGAGCATGCTTTTTTCAATCGCGCTTACGCCCTCGTAGCGCGTGCCGCCATGTGCCGAGCGGCCTTTTACCTTGATGCGGAACCACATGGATCCCTGCTGCTTCGGAAAAATCTTCATTCCCGTCGGCTCCGGGATTAGAGCAGCATCTGCTTTATATCCACGTAGGATAGCCGCCAGCGTTCCCGAACCACCGCTTTCTTCTTCTACGACGCTTTGAAAAACAACATCGCCTTTTAACCGAATACCGAGCTGTTTTAAGCATTCTACTGCATAGAGCATGGCAATGTTGCCGCCCTTCATGTCGGTAACGCCGCGCCCGTACATTTTGCCGTCTTCTATCTTCCCGCTGAACGGGTCGTCTTCCCACTGCTCCCTGTCTCCGGAAGGCACCACATCAATGTGGCCGTTTAGGATCAGTGATTTTCCGCCTCCTTCTCCCCGCCAGATTCCAACTACGTTCGGGCTTCCGCTAAAAACAGTCCGCGGAGAGCAAAAATAAGAGTGATGAATGAGCTCCTCCCCGCCCGGTTCCCACATATCGACTTCGAGGCCCATTGCCGCAAGCTTATCGGCCACCAGCTTCTGGGCGTCTGCCTCATTCCCCTGTATGCTTGGAGCCTGGACAACCTGCTGGAGAAAATGAACCGCTTCCTCACGATGCTCCTGCATCCACTGTTTAATGGTATCTTTCATACGGGACAGCACCTCCGATTTTATATGTTTCCTCTTCCTCTATTTAAAGACAGGAACAGAACCGGTTTCCGCAAACAGCAGGGGTGCCCCTGTGCTTTCCGCCACCTGTTCAACCGTATACGGATGCAGCACTTCCTTTAAATACAGCTCTCCGCCTATGACCTCAATAACGGCCCGCTCGGTAATAATCATGTCTACACAAGCGGGTGCGGTAAGCGGCAGCGTGCAGTTCCGCACGATTTTCGGTTCACCCGACTTACTCGTATGATTCATGAGCACGATAACTTTTTTGGCCTTCTGGGCAAGTTCAATCGCTCCCCCCATTCCCGGCACCCGTTTCCCCGGCACAATCCAATTCGCCAGGTCTCCTCTTTCACTCACTTCGAGGGCACCCAAAATGGTAATATCAAGATAGCCGCGGCGAATGATACCAAACGCCATTGTGCTGTCAAAATAAGCAGCACCGGGTACGACTGTAACAGGAAACCCGCCCGCATTGCACAGGTTTTCGTCTTCTTCCCCTTTAGCAGGAGAGGGGCCGGTGCCAAGAATACCGTTCTCCGCATGAAACATGACCTGCCAGTCTGCCGGGATGTATTCCGCCACGAGCGTCGGTATCCCGATCCCGAGATTCACGAGCATCCCCGGCATGATTTCCTTCGCGGCGCGCCGGGCGATTAAATGACGCTGTTCTACTCCCACGCCCATGTCCAGTTCACTCCTTCGCTTTGAATGATGTAATCAACATAAATGCCCGGGGTGATGATAGACTCGGGGTCGAGTTCGCCGCGCGGAACGATTTCGTCGACCTCAACAATGGTAATATCCGCCGCCATCGCAACCAGCGGGTTAAAATTGCGGGCACTCTTGTCATAGATCAGGTTTCCGTACTCATCCGCCTTCATGGCATAAACGATTCCTACATCCGCTGTAAGGGCAGGTTCGACCATGTAGGATTTTCCTTCCACTGCAACTTTCTGCTTTCCTTCCTCTACAATCGTTCCCATGCCCACATCAACAAGAATCCCGCCTAACCCCATGCCGCCGGCCCGAATTTTCTCCGCAAGCGTTCCCTGCGGATAGAACGTTACATCCAGCTTCCCTTCTGTCATAAGCCGGCCCGCATTCGGGTTGGAACCGATGTGGGATGTGATGAGCGTTCTGCCGCGCCCTGCAGTAACAAGGCGGCCGATGCCAATATCAGGGAAACCAGTATCATTGCCGATTAGGTCAAGATTTTTTGCTCCTTTTTTTAAGATGCCGTCAATTAACGTAGGGGGACTTCCCACCCCGCCAAACCCTCCGTACATTAGGCGTATTCCATCCTGGATGTGGGCGAGTGCTTCATCCAGCGATACAACCTTCGATAATGTCTGCTTCATCATGAAGCCCTTCCTTCCTTACGCAACTCCTCTGTCAGCTGTCCGAGCGAACGGTCGAGCATTCCAAGGAGTTCGTCTATTTCCTGCTCCGTAATGACAAAAGGCGGCGCAACAATAACAGCATCTCCGGCTTTGCCGTTCATTCCTCCAGATGCACTATAGATGAGGAGGCCGTTCTTCATTGCCTTTCCGATCAGCCTCTCCGTCACGCCAAGCTGCAGTGGGAATGGCTCCTTTGTCCGTCGTTCTTTTATGAGTTCCAGCCCGCACAACAAGCCTTTTCCTCTGACATCTCCAACGATTCCATGCTTTTCAGCCAGCTTTTCCAGGCCTGCCAGCAGCCGTGAACCCTTCTCTTCGGCGGCCTGGATGAGGTTATTCTCTTCAATATATTCCATGACGGCAAGCGAAATGGCTGCCGATTGCGGATTCGCACTGTACGTATGACCGGACATAATCGATTTGGAACCGTTACGAATGACATCAATGATTTTTTCACTTACGATGGTTGCCGCCATCGGTGTATATCCAGCGCTCATTCCCTTGCCGAGCGCCATCAAATCAGGCGTAACATTCCAGTGATTGATTCCGAATGGCTTTCCTGTCCTTCCATTTCCGGTCATCACTTCATCGGCAATAAATAGAATCTCGTACTTGTCACATATGTCTTTTATGCGCTGGTAGTAATATGGAGGAGGCGTAACGGCCCCGCCGGCGGCACCGATAATCGGCTCCGCGATAAAAGCGGCAATGTTGTCGGCGCCTGTTCGAAGAATCGCCGCCTCCAGCTGGTTCGCGCACAACAAATCACAGCTCGGATAGCTGCTGTTAAACGGGCAGCGGTAACAGTACGGAGGCTCAATCGCAGGATAATCCTCCAGCAGCGGGACAAACCGCTTTCTTCGCAGTACATGGCCGGACATCGAAAGCGCCCCCATTGTAATGCCGTGGTAGCTCATCCAGCGGGAAAGCACTTTATTTTTGCCGGTTCTTCCCTGCTCCTGCCAGTATTGGATCGCAATTTTCATCGCTGTTTCGGTTGCTTCCGAACCGCTATTTACAAAGAAGACATAATTTAAATCACCGGGCGCCCACCCTGCTAGTTTTGTTGCAAGCTTCTCGGCCGCTTCGCTCGTAAATTGAGAGCGGTACGTAAACGAAACCTTGCTTGCCTGCTCGTTCATCGCATCGATTACCTTTTGGACACCATGTCCAATGTTCGCTGTAACGGCTCCGGAGCATCCGTCCATGTATGCTTTTCCGTCTGTATCATATAAATAAACACCCATCCCGTAAGAAACGGTTGGGTATGTCTTACCAAGCAGCGGTTTTATCACATGGCTTTGCTCGTTCATGTCTTTATCCCCCTTGAAGCTTTATTGACTCCTCTCATCATACCAATGCATTCACTAAAAAAATATTCGCGCAATTATATAAATTTATAGTATAGTTTTTATACACGATGTATAAAAGGAAAGGATCTACTATGTCGATTACCGTTAAAGAGGCGCTTGAGCTGCCAGACATACAACCGATTAAGCTCATCGGCGGCGCAGATGGATTACACCGCCCCATTAAGTGGGTTACCATTGTAGAAATCGTGGAGGATGTAACCCGCCTCCAGGAAGGCGAGTTTTTAATTACGACCGGTTACGGGCTGGACACGGAGAAAAACAGGGAACATTTCATTCGGAAACTGTCCGGGCAAAACCTTTCGGCAGTCGCAATCCACACAGGGTTTTACATGGAACAGGTCCCAGTTGAGTTTATCCTGGCGGCGGATGAATATGGCCTGCCGCTGTTTGAAATCCCACGCCACATGAATTTTTCGCAGGTAACGAAAGCACTGCTCGGCCACATGCTGAACCGGCAGCTTCAAATCCTGCAGTATACCCAGCAAATCCATAAGGAGCTTACGTCCCTTGCGCTTAGCAACCAGGGGCTCCCTGTTATCGCCGCCACGCTCGCCGCAAGAATCGAAGCGGACGTTCAAGTATATAATGCTGTACACCACTGCCTTGGGAGCAGTAAAGGGAATGGTGTGTCAGACGAAATCTTGGTTCTCCTGTCCAATGCTTTCAAAAACAAAATGGCACCTGCTTTTCTGGCCGAAAACCGGCTGGCGTACCCGATAGCGGCCGATCAGGAGTATTTTGGCTGTCTCTACATTCAGCGGGAGCACGCTTTTAGCGAGACAGACATGCTGATTATTGAACAGGCCAGCACGGTATGTGCTATCGATTTTCTAAAGCAAAAGGCCGTAGACGAAGCCCTCCTCCGCATACAGGGGGACTTCTTCGACGAACTCCTTGAGAAGATCGGAATAGACGAGGAATATGTCCGCAAGCAGAGCCGCAGACTCGGATACGAGCTTACCGGCAAAATGGCAATCCTGCAGATACAGGCGCAAACAGATGCCAGCCCGCTTCCTTTCATGCAGCAATTTGTCAGCGGACAGACTCGGCAAATTCTTCTGCGAGAAAAACAATCCTCCATCGTTTTTCTCCTCAAGCTGAACGGCAAGGACAATGAAATTCCTTCTCTCACAGACAGGCTCCGCGATGAATGGGACCGAACATTCACCTCCCCGCTTCATATTGGAGCGAGTACTGTCTTTGAGGGCATACAAAGCATTGCAGAAGGAGCCCGGCAGGCAAAGCAGGCTCTGCAAATCGCCCTCCTTACCAGGCAGCCTGTTCTCCATTATGAAAACATCGGCGCTTACGAACCGTTATTTCAAATGGCCGAGGCGGGCATTCCGCTGACCTGTCTGTACGAAAAACTTCTATACCCGCTCATTGAATACGACCGAAAACATCATGCGAAGCTGCTGGATACAGTGGAATGTTTTTTGCAAAACAATACGAACATGAAGAATACGGCAGCCATGCTTTTCATTCACCGGCATACGCTGAAATACAGGCTGGAGCAGATTGAGAAAAAAACAGGGAAGGATTTGCAGAACACGGCCATTCTCACCCAGCTTCACCTTGCTCTAATGGCCTATCGCCTTGATACGGCACAATGCATTGTTCCATGATGGGATGCCGGTTTAGACAAGGGTTTTCACCCATAAGCTCATGTCTTCGAATTTATCGAAGATGTTGCAGTTCTTTGTCAGCCTCCCTGTGTATGTGTAGCCGAGCTGGTGAAAGACGGCATTCATCCCAAAGGAAAGGGACCGGGCCAATGAATACGCGCAGTAAATATTTCGCCTGAACAATTCGCCTTCCAACGCAGCAATCAAATGGCGCATGAGCCCGTATTTTCTATGTTCGGGAAGAGTGGCGCAGTCCGTCATTTCTGCATTGTGGTAACGCATGTTTATTTCGGCGGAGGCTGCGCTTACAATCCGCCCCTGTTCTTCTATGACATAGAAGACGGTTCCTTCTTGCATAACCTTCCTTATATACGCCGGGTCATTCATCGGTGTCGGGTAAACAGGAAATACCGTTCCATACAACAAAGCAAGCGGTTCAGCATCATAGAGTTCGGCGATGCGTATCGTATACGGGGCCGCCAGTTTCTTGGCGCCAGGCTTCAATGGGAGGGAAAGAACCTGCCGCAGAATGTTATCCTCATCTATCCAGTGTTCGCTTGTGCGCCTTTCCGTTGTAAAGTATAGCGCCATACTGTAGCCGTCACTGCCGCTGAAGTATCCTTTGAATACACCTTCCGGCATATAACCGAGCGAGAGAAACGCTTGCCAGTGCTCCTGTCTGGACTTTACAAATACTTTAGTAAACCCGTGCGTGCCTGCCAGTTCGTGCAGGCGTCCCGTTATCGATTGAACATTCCCGCGGTAATCATCTACGCGCAGGCGCTTGCTAAACGGATCAAGATATACGTCCATAGTAAAATCAGGCCCTGTTTCCGTACGGTTTGTATACAAAACATTATTGTCTGTCGTCATGGGAAGCCTCCGTTCCTCTTTAAATGTTGACAATACATTTTTTCTGCAAAAGTTGTGCCATTTTACATAGGGGCTTCCCCCGTTTAGCGCACAACGAAAGTTCAAGAAAAGGGTGATCGATTTGTCTGAGACTGCGACTCGGTGGTCGGATCAGTTTGAGTGGCTGCTTGGCATCATTAACGTTGGTGTACACCTTGTGAACAAGGAGGGAACCACCGTCTTCTTCAACAATAGAATGGCGGAAATTGACGGGCTCGAACGGGAAGATGTTCTCGGGAAAAACGTGTTCCACCTCTTTCCGTCCCTTACGAGTGAAAGCAGCACACTGTTTACGGTTCTCCAAACAGGAAATGAAATTGTGGATAAAGTGCAAACGTATGTAAATATGAAGGGCAAGCAAATTACGTCGATAAACAGCACGTACCCCTTGCTTGAGAATGGAAAAATCGTCGGGGCCGTCGAACTGGCGGAGGACATTACCCGCATTGTGCAGCTCAATGATCAGGTTCTTGATTTGCGCCAGCAGCTCTACAGCAAAAATCGCAAAGAGAAAAGTGCGCGGAACGATACACAGTATCATTTCGCAGATTTAATCGGCAACAGCCCCTCATTTCTGCGGGCGCTCACCCGGGCGAAGCGGGCGGCCCGGACAGATTCCCCTGTCCTTATCTGCGGTGCAACCGGGACGGGCAAAGAGCTGATTGCACAGAGTATACACAACGCAGGCATCCGGCGGGACAAACCGTTTATCGCGCAGAACTGCGCCGCGGTTCCCCGCGAGTTAATGGAAGGATTGCTGTTCGGAACGACAAAAGGAGCCTTTACCGGCGCCGTCGACCGCCCGGGTATATTTGAACAGGCAGACGGCGGGACGCTTTTTCTTGACGAGATTAACAGCCTTGATATTGTACTTCAAGCGAAGCTCTTGCGCGTTCTGCAGGACGGCAAGGTTCGAAAGGTCGGCGGCATGAATGAGCAGCAGGTCAATGTCCGCATTCTTGCGGCGATGAATATCGAACCACAGGAAGCGCTGCAAAGAGGCATTCTTCGTTCCGATTTATTTTTCCGCCTGAATGTCGTCAACATTGAACTCCCGCCGCTGACGGAGCGCACTCAGGATATCGAACTGCTTATTCGCCACTTCATTGAGCGTTTCAACCAGACGTTTGCCATGCACGTTACCGGCGTTAGCGAGGCGGTTATGCAAAAACTGCTGCACTACACATGGCCCGGCAACATAAGGGAATTGAGGCACACAATCGAAGCAGCGTTTAATATGATGGATGACGGAGAAGAGCGAATTGATATGCATCACCTCCCCCTTCAGTTTACAGATTCGTTCCAGGAGAGTATCTCGCCTGCTCCACAGGGCATTCCCGCCTTGCTCCCGTCTCACCCGATCCATCTGTCTTCCCTCATCGACAGCATTGAACGGAACATGATTATGGAGGCGCTCACAAAACATGAGGGAAACATCAGCCAGACCGCTCAGGCACTCGGGCTGAAGAGGCAGGCCCTCCAATATAAAATAAAGAAGTTTAACTTTTAGAAAAAAATCTTGCAGCAAAAAACTGATAAAGTGCAAATTTTCTTGCATCCATTTCCCTTACTTTTCAAGAGAGGAAGCTTCCTCTCTTTTTATTATGTCCGGCGGCTGCCCAGTTTTTCGAATATTTCTAAAGTTGGCATCGATTTTGCTACATTACGGTGGTAACAACGTGAAAATAACGAGGAGGTTACATTCGATGAGTATATTGGAAAACGATTTGCACAAATCCCAGCCGCCGCATGGCCAGGGACTTCCTACGCCGGCTCAATCAAAGGATTTCCGCACAGTTGAGTTATGGAAAGACGTTACGGATGAACAATGGAATGACTGGCTCTGGCAGTTAACCCATACAATCAAAACAGTAGATGATCTTAAGAAAGTGGTAAACTTAACACCCGAGGAAGAAGAAGGCGTACGCATTTCAACGCAGACCATTCCTTTAAATATTACTCCCTACTACGCAAATCTGATGAATCCGGATGATCCCCGGTGCCCCATTCGCATGCAGTCGGTGCCGATTTCCGCTGAAATTATGAAAACAAAATACGATCTCGAAGACCCGCTTCATGAGGATGAAGATTCGCCTGTTCCCGGCCTGACCCACCGCTATCCAGACCGCGTGCTGTTTCTTGTGACAAACCAGTGTTCCATGTACTGCCGCTATTGTACACGCCGCCGCTTCTCAGGCCAGGTCGGCATGGGCGTTCCGAAGAAACAGCTCGACGCTGCCATTAACTATATCGCGAGTACCCCGGAAGTCCGCGATGTGCTCATTTCGGGCGGAGACGGCCTGCTTATAAACGATACGGTACTGGAATACGTCTTGAAAAATCTGCGGGCCATTCCGCACGTGGAAATTATTCGTATCGGTACCCGCGCTCCGGTTGTGTTCCCACAGCGCATTACAGAAAATCTCTGCAATATTTTAAAGAAATACCATCCGGTTTGGCTGAATACGCATTTTAACACACCGCTTGAGATTACACCGGAAGCGAAAAGGGCGTGCGAAATGCTGGCAAACGCCGGTGTCCCTGTCGGCAACCAGTCCGTTATTCTTGCCGCGATTAATGACAGCACGCCGATCATGAAGAAACTTATGCACGAGTTAGTTAAAATCCGCGTTCGCCCATATTATATTTACCAATGCGATTTATCAGAAGGCATCGGCCATTTCCGTGCTCCTGTATCCAAAGGCCTTGAAATTATCGAGGGTCTGCGCGGCCATACGTCCGGCTACGCCGTTCCTACTTTCGTCGTAGATGCTCCGGGCGGCGGCGGCAAAATCGCGCTGCAGCCAAATTATATGATTTCACAGAGTCCGGATAAAGTCGTGCTCCGTAACTTCGAAGGTGTTATTACTTCCTATCCGGAACCAAAAGGATATGTTCCAGGGCGTGCGGATGCCTACTTCAACGAGGCGTACGGCATTGAAAAACAACCGGAAAACGTTGGCATCGCCGCTCTGATGAACGATGAGAAATTCAATCTCGTACCTGAAGGACTGCGCCGGATGAATAAACGAAAAAATTATGAAACGAAACAGGAGCACTCGTCCCTCAAGGACCGCCGTGATAAGCGGGATGAGATGAAAGCAAAATTGATGAAAGCCAAAGAAACAAAATAAGCGATGGAGGAAGACACAGATGAAATGTATGTGGTGTGAAAATGACGAGGCAAAAGAAGGCCTGCAAAACTGTTACTGGATCACGCCGGACGGCAGGCTGACGGTAGAAATTCTCGATATTCCTTCCATCGACTGCCCGCACTGCCATGATAAATACGTATCGGATGAAGATACCCAAAAGATCGAGGATGCCCTGTACTTACATGATATTTCCGGCCTCGGTAAGACGTTTACTTATAAGCAGTTAATGGAGGCGCCCCGAATTAACCTATTTTTGGACAAAAATAAATAAAGACAGCTATTTTTCAGCTCAAAGGCAGCGGAGATTTACTCCGCTGTCTTTTTTGTTCTTATCTGCCTTTCGTATGAAACGACTTTTTTTCAGCAAAATATAAGAGATGATTCTATTCACGTAAAGGAGAACGCAATGGCTACCAAAGCAAAAAGCAAGAAAATGAGTCCCGCGCAGAAGGAATACCAGACCCTGGCAAAACGCCATGAACCGGCGCGGCCTATCTTTAAAAACGTGCTTCGCGCCTTTTTCGTCGGTGGATTTATATGCTTATTGGGCCAGTTTATTCAAACGTTTTTTATGAACGTTTTCAATTTCTCACAGAAAGCAGCCGGAAATCCAACCGTAGCGGTACTTATCTTCACTTCCGTTCTTCTCACCGGGCTTGGTGTATACGACAAAATTGCCCAATTTGCGGGAGGCGGCACAGCTGTACCTGTTACCGGGTTTGCCAATTCCATTGCCTCAGCGGCTATTGAACACAAAACCGAAGGCTATGTGCTGGGTGTAGGCGGGAATATGTTCAAGCTTGCCGGCTCGGTTATTGTTTTTGGCGTCGTATCCGCCTTCTTTGTGGCTCTTATAAAATGGGTTATTTCAGCCCTTGGAGGTGTGTAGACTTGCTTCAGGGAAATCAAACGTGGGTATTCCCCACCCAGCCCGTTATTATATCCTCCGCTGCAGTTGGTGGACCGCATGAAGCGAAAGGCCCGTTGGCTGAAGATTTTGATATCCTCCATGAGGATTTGTGGCTGGGAGAAGACAGCCTGGAAAAAGCCGAGAAAAAAATGCTTGAGCAGGCATGTGAGAAGGCCATTGAAAAGGCAAACTTATCGAAAGACAGCATTACGTTTATGCTGGCGGGAGATTTAATTAACCAGACTACACCAAGCAGCTTTTCAGCGCGCACAGTCGGTGTTCCTTTTCTCGGGATTTTCGGCGCCTGCTCTACATCTATGCAGGGATTAGCCCTGGCCGCCCAGCTCGTCGATAGTAAAGCGGCCAAGTATGTACTGGCAGGAACCTCAAGCCATAATTCTACTGCCGAAAAACAATTCAGGTACCCGAATGAGTATGGAGCCCAGAAGCCGCCTACCGCCCATTGGACGGTAACAGGAGCAGGTACTGCTGTTGTAGGTGCAAGTGGCAATGGCCCCCGTGTAACCGCGGCAACGATTGGCCGGGTTGTTGATATGGGAGTTAAAGATCCGTTTAACATGGGAGCGGCCATGGCACCTGCTGCTGCAGATACAATCGAGGCGCATTTTCGGGATTTAAACATTCAGCCCGACCATTACGATCTCATTGTAACGGGAGATCTTGCTAAGGTTGGCCATCCGATTGCGGCTGAACTGTTAGAGAAACGCGGGTTTGCAATCCCGGAAGGAATTTTCACCGATTGCGGCCTGCTTATTTACAGCAAAGACCAGAAGTTATTTGCAGGTGGAAGCGGCTGCGCATGCTGTGCAACCGTAACATACGGTCACCTGCTCAACCGGCTGCGTAAGGGTGAATGGAAACGAATCCTTGTTATTGCTACCGGCGCTCTTCTTTCTCCGCTCACCTTTCAGCAAAAAGAGAGCATTCCTTGTATTGCTCATGCCGTTTCAATCGAAAGTAGCTTATAGGAGGTAAAAACAATGAGTACATTTATTTGGGCGTTTGTTGTTGGGGGGCTTATTTGCGTAGTCGGCCAGCTTTTAATGGATGTGGGCAGGCTGACACCGGGGCACACTATGGCTACTCTGGTCGTGATAGGCTCCATCCTTGCTGGGCTTGGCTGGTATGATCCGCTCATCCAATTCGCCGGGGCAGGCGCGACGGTTCCTATCACCAGCTTCGGAAATTCCCTGACGCAGGGAGCCCTGCAGGAGATGAAGCGGGATGGCATTGTCGGCATTATTACCGGTATTTTTGAGGTAACAAGTGCCGGTATTTCCGCTGCGATTATTTTCGGCTTTTTAGGTGCCCTTGTCTTCAGGCCAAGGAGCTAACGAATACTACAGTTTGCAGGGGGGATGCTGTATGATAGCATCCCCCCTGCAAACTGTAACGCGCGTATACGATGAGAACTTCAATGGAATGGCTGCTTTCGTTTACAGAAAGAACTAATTATCGTTCTATTCTTGATCAATCGGAGACTGCACATGGTCATCATATGTATCAATGTATAAATGTCCATCGGCCCCGAGAACCGCATATGTTACATCTTTTATGTGCAACCTGCGTTTATTTACCTCATTTTTTAGCCAAGAGTGGGTAATTTGGTTTTCCCGCAAATTTTTATCAATTATATTTCCATCCATAATTAATTCAATTGAAAGCCTCTGTTCTGGCTTCGTGGCGATCCATAAATCTTGTCTTGTCACGGGACGATACTGTGGCTTTTTCAATACCGTTAAGGTTCCACTAGTTTCAAGAATAGCAAAAAGAACTTCGTTAATATCAAATACATTTTTTTCTCGTAGTTCTTGATTTAAGTAATCCAGGGTATAACGCATCTTTCTCATATTGTGCTCTAATATTTTGCCATTCTGAATGACAACGGTGGGAGCTCCGGCAAAAAACTTGCGTGCCCTTCGACTTTTTAAGGAAATGTAGGCGATAAGAAAAGTTATACCAGAAAAAATACCGAAAGAAAGCAAAACATGAGACACCTTAAGAGAAGTATGAAATGCTAAGTGCGCTGTCATTGCACCTAATGTGATAGCCGCTACAAAATCGAAGTAGGTCATTTGAGCAACGGTTTGTTTACCCAGTAGTAAACGAACCGTAATCATCAAAACAAAAAAGGCTCCAAACGTACGAAGGATGATTTCAATATAATCAGGCATAGTTCGCCTCCACATGGTTCCACTATTTTTATACCATTGTGGTCATTGTATTTTTATAATAAACTGTAGTACCCAATCTTTTATGTCTACAATGCGGAACTACTTTGGAATGTTAAATGGCTGAACAGCTTGAGCCATTTCTTTCTTAGGGGCACGCGGCTTCCTTTTTCCGGTCGATCCGATGAGCCATTTCCCGAAAGGAAGGCGGCTGATGAGAAACGTAACGCCCAGCGAGAACATTACATTCAGGGCAAAAACAAAAAAAGACAGCCGGTATCACTTGAGAAGTGAAATAATCAAACGGACGCAGCCACTTCATAATGTACGTAAGTGTTAATGCATGAACGAGGTAAGCGCCAAATGAATACCGTCCGATAAAGCGAAGAACCCGGTACAAGACTGGATTGTTCTTCAGGATACATAAAGACAGGCCGTACAGCAACACAATTTCTGACACTGTGTACAAAAACATGGACGGTTTTAACGACGTCGAAATCCCAATCCCGATTTTGCCTCCAGGCGCCTGCGCCATTAACTCGTAGCCGATCCAAATAAAGAAACCGGTAAATATAAGAACATTCCACGGAACGGATTGGATGACAAGCCTCCGCCAGCGCAGCATAGCCACACCTGCGATACCGCCAAGAATGAAATAAAACAGGTAATAGAGAAAGGTCCGATCCCGGAACTCGACCAGCAGGAGCTGTACGATTTGTGAGCCAAAGTGAAAATCATGCTCCGGAATATACGTATGGGAAAACCACATAAGAGCCCCATACAAAATGCCGCATATCCCCAGCACACCTGCAAAACGCCCTTTGCTTGACGAAATCCACGACCGCGCCCCTTTAAACAGAGCGAGGAGCACAGGATACAGCAGATAAAACTGAAAAATCATTACAACAAACCAGAGATGATACGATGCTGACCCCGATGCGATGCTTTTGCCCAGTTCCCTGAACGAAGCCGTTCCTGAGCCGGGTATCCCGTGATAGGAAATGAAATAAATAACGCTCCATATGACATAAGGGAAAAAGATCTCCGCTGCCCTCTTTTTTATAAACCGAGGATAATGGACACGCTCGTAATAATTGTGCAGCAGCACAATCCCTGTAATAAAAACAAACGTCGGCACAGCAAATTTTATGATATTAAAAATAAGGCCGAGCATAATGGCGTCCGGAAGAGAAACCCCGGGCATCCGGATGTAAGGGCCGATAATATGCTGAAGGAGGACACCGAGGAAGGCAAGAGCCCTCAGCGCCTCCAATTCTTCTATTCTCTCTTTCTGTACAATGCTTTTTATTATGAAAACCTCCTCATGCTGTTAAGAAAAGCTCACCTGTAGACCATTATCCCGGAAATCGATAGTGAGCGCCATACCATCTTTTACCTTTCCGCTGATAATTTCCCTGGCGATTAACGTCTCGACATGCCGCTGCAGAAAACGGCGCAGCGGGCGCGCCCCGTATACCGGATCATAGCCTTCCTGTGCAATGTACTGTTTCGCTGCTTCCGTAAGAACAAGCGAAATCTTACGGTCGGCCAGCCGCTTGCGCAAATCATGGACAAGGAGGTCAATAATATGGCCGATTTCAGCCTGTGCAAGCGGCTTGAACAGCACAATATCATCAACCCGGTTTAAAAACTCAGGCCGGAAACTCAGCTGAAGCTCGCTCATCACACGCCCGCGCACTTTATCTGTAATCTCTCCTGCTTCCATAATACCATCCAGCAGGAACCCGGAACCAATGTTGGATGTCATGATGATAATCGTATTTTTAAAATCGACCGTCCTTCCTTGCGAATCCGTAATGCGGCCATCGTCAAGCACCTGCAGCAGCACATTAAACACGTCATGGTGCGCCTTCTCGATTTCATCAAACAGGATGACTGAATACGGCTTTCTCCGGACCGCTTCCGTGAGCTGTCCTCCCTCTTCAAATCCTACATAGCCGGGAGGCGCGCCGATGAGGCGGGATACGGCATGCTTCTCCATATACTCACTCATATCAATTCTAACGATATTGTCTTCTGTATCGAACAGGGTTTCCGCGAGTGTTTTTGCTAATTCTGTTTTTCCGACACCGGTTGGCCCGAGAAAAACAAAAGAACCTATCGGCCTTCGCGGATCTTTAATTCCGGCCCGCGCACGAATAATCGCATCAGCGACCCGGTCCACAGCCTCATCCTGTCCAATGACCCTCTCGTGAAGAATTTGGTCAAGCTTAAGCAGCTTCTCCCTTTCCCCTTCTACAAGCCGGGCAAGCGGGATTCCTGTCCAGCGGGAAATAATCCGGGTGATTTCTTCTTCTGTGACCTCTTCCCGCAGAAGCGCATCCTCCCCTTTTCTCTGTTCCTGCCCTCCCTCTTCTTCTTTCAGCTTTTTTTCAAGCTCCGGCAGCTTCCCGTACTTTAATTCCGCCGCACGGTTTAAATCGTACTCCCGTTCCGCCCGGTCGATGTCCTGGTGTATCTGTTCAATCGCAACGCGCAGGCTCCGGACGCCCTCTAGTGCCTGCTTTTCGTTTTCCCACTGGGCCTTCATCGTTGCCAGCGTTTCTTTCCGTCCTGCCAGCTCTTTCTGCAGCTGTTCAAGCCTGTCCCTGCTTGCTTCATCCGTTTCTTTCTTTAATGCTGCTTCCTCGATTTCCAGCTGCATGACACGGCGGGATATTTCATCCAGCTCGGCCGGCATCGAATCGATTTCCGTTCGAATCATCGCACATGCCTCGTCCACCAAATCAATCGCCTTGTCCGGTAAAAAGCGATCGGTAATGTACCGATGCGACAGTACCGCCGCTGTTACAAGCGCGCTGTCATGAATTTTCACCCCGTGAAAAATCTCAAACCTCTCGCGCAGTCCACGCAGGATGGAAATCGTATCTTCCACGGTCGGTTCGTCCACCAGCACCGTCTGGAAACGGCGTTCAAGCGCGGCGTCCTTCTCGATGTATTTCCGGTATTCATCCAGCGTCGTAGCTCCAATGCAGTGCAGCTCGCCACGGGCCAGCATCGGCTTTAACAAATTCCCAGCGTCCATCGCGCCTTCTGTTTTTCCTGCGCCGACAATCGTATGGATCTCGTCAATGAAAAGAAGAATCTTTCCTTCACTCTTTTTAATTTCCTGCAGAACAGCCTTCAATCTCTCTTCGAACTCGCCCCGGTATTTCGCCCCGGCGATTAAAGATCCCATATCGAGAGAAAAAATGCGCTTGTCCCGCAGTCCCTCGGGCACGTCCCCTCTAACAATCCGGTGGGCCAGCCCTTCTACAATGGCCGTTTTCCCGACACCGGGCTCCCCGATAAGAACAGGGTTATTCTTTGTCTTTCGCGAGAGAATGCGGATAACATCTCTTATTTCGCTATCGCGCCCGATGACCGGCTCGAGCTTGTTTTGCTGTGCATCGTGCACAAGATCGTGCCCGTATTTCTCAAGCGCTTCATATGTGGTTTCCGGTGTGGAACTGGTCACGCGCTGATTCCCCCTCACTTCGCTTACTGTATTTCGGTATACTCTCTTTACTATTATATCCCAATTGAGAAGAGGCTTCCCTTTCACCCCTTTACCTTTTCGTGAAATGTCGGGAGTGCGCAGAATTTGCACTATAAATAGGGCTTGTTGCATAAGAAGCAACCTGTTATAAATAGGATAAACCAATAAAAAGAAGGGGACACGAAACATGGTAAAAACGATTTCCTATTTGGTTTTAACACTGCACGAGCTGGGCTATTCACTGGATGAAATTCAGAAAATCAGAAAGGGAATGGAGTGCCAGTTCGACCATTATACGCCGGAGGAAGCGGAGCGCCAGGCAATACACATACTGGGGGAACTGTTGCTCAAGGGGCGGACACAAACGGAGCAGCCTGATATGGCATCAACTAAGTAAACAGGCAGCCGAACTTAAACGCGTCCGGCTGCCCCTTTCCCTTCATTTTCCGATACGTTTCATCAATATCATCGCAGACCAACACAAGAGAAGGCTTCATCTCTATTCACTCCTGCTCTCTCCTGCTCTCTGTATGGTGGTCCCGCATTAGAAAACTAAACAGGAAACCGAAAAATGACAAAACCGACATCGTCAAATACAAGGCCGCTCCCCCATATGCATCAAAGATCCACCCGCCCAGAAAAGAGCCAATAATTCCCAACACCCCGAAAAACAGGACGGCAAGCATAGTTTGCCCTGTTGACTTCCACTCCTCCGGAACAATCGCATAAAGATATTGGATCGCCGCTGTATAGAAAACAACAAACGTGCATCCTTGCAGCAGCTGCAAATAAACGATCCACCGGGGGTCCGGAGCCAACGAGCAGGCGAAATACCGCAGGCAGTAAAGAACAGCCGCAAATGAAATCAGCTTGATTTCATTTCCTTTACGCAGAAAACGAAAGCTGATCGCAAAAAAAAAACGACTTCACTTACAGCCGCATAAAACCAGGCCTGCCCAACCAGCCCCGGTGTGCCCCCGGCAGCCTGAATGTAAATGCCTAGAAACATATCGTTCATACGGTGCGGGATGGCTGTTATAAGGATAAAAAGAAAGAACCATACGGTTTTCGGTTCGGAAAAGAACCTCTTTAAATTTTTAAGCAAAACTGGCTTGCCAGCGGCGGGAGCATCCGGCAATGTAAGGCAAATGAGAAGCGTGATGGCGCCATAGCTTAAAAATATATAGGCGAGGCTGCCCAGCCCAAAATAGTCGGATAGAAAACCGACAATGAGAGAAGTCGAGGCATACCCTGCAGCGCCGAAGGTCCGGATTGAACCAAAGCTGACACCCGTTGTCTCCGCCATTCGGTAATTAAGGCTTTCGGTTAAAGGGTCTGTAGGAAGAAAGAAAAAATACATGAGAATGACAAATAAAAACAAAGAAAGGAACTGTATCGACTGAAACAGAACGAACCCTGTACAAAGGGAGAAGCCAAGCGTGATTCCCAAAACCTTCTTAATTGTTTTGTATTTATCGCTTATCATGCCCCAAAGCGGTTGTGATAAAATGCCGATAAAAGAGCCAGTACCAAGCAGCACGCCAATCCTCGCTGTTGATACCCCTTGTGAAGAAAGATAGACGGGAAGAAAAGAGATAAAAACAGCAAGCAAGGAAAAGTAAAAATAATTGTACGCTTTTAAACTCGCAGTAGAAAGCATTTCATTATCCTTTCACGGGAAAAATATCATGGTATGTATCTGTTTTATCATAACAAAAAGCCTGCCTTTATGCTGGCAGGCCTAACACATTTATTCTGTTATGTTTTCTTACCCGCTCTCTTTCTCTCCGAAACACTTACTTTGTATCTAAAATGCTAATTTGATGTCATGACCTACATTTCGTTATGCTAGAAATATCCAATAAAAGTATAGTACACGATTTTTATTTCATTTCGAAGAGGGAGGAAATAAACAAAATGAAAACAATTGGCTTAATCGGTGGAATGAGTTGGGAATCTTCTATTTTGTATTATGAAATGATAAACAAGGAAGTAAGAAAAAGACGAGGCGGGCTCCATTCCGCTCCATGCCTTATGTACTCGTTCGATTTTGAGCCTGTAAAACAATTACAGCATGAAGGAAAGTGGGATGAAGCAGCCAGTCTTCTGATTGAAGCGGCACAACAACTGGAAACGGCTGGAGCGGATTTTATTGTATTGTGTACGAATACGATGCATAAAGCAGCAGAAAAAATTGAGTCAAGCATTCATATTCCTTTTTTGCACATTGCAGATGCAACAGCCGAGGCGATTACACATGAGAGGATAAAAAAAGTTGGTTTATTAGCTACCCAATTTACAATGGAAGAATCGTTTTATAAGGGCAGGCTGCAGGATAAATACAACCTTGAGGTCGTTGTGCCAGACGAAGAGGAGCGAAAACTCGTTCATTCGATCATTTACGACGAGTTATGCCGCGGTGAAATAAAGGATTCATCAAAAAAACAATATACGAAAGTGATAGAAAACTTAATTGAAAACGGAGCGGAAGCGATTATTCTTGGCTGCACTGAAATCACTCTGCTCATAAAGGAAGAAGACTGCCGTGTTCCTGTTTTTGATACTACTTTTCTGCACGCCGTTACAGCAGTAGAGTATGCTTTAGAAGATTGCGATATAGTAAGCAAGAAATAATTAACCCTATGCTATTTATTTA
>NZ_BBWZ01000048.1 GCF_001015055.1 Aneurinibacillus tyrosinisolvens
CTCTTCAAAATGTACGAAAAGAAATTCAACACCAATTGCCCTCACGGGCAGCCAGAAAGATAAAAAAGAACTTTCGCCTTCTTGCCAAACGTAGAGATAGCCTGATCCCAAAAGAAAGCGATCTCTTGGAGGAGCTGTTAAAGTATTCAGCGCTATTACAATCCGTGTATGAATGGAAAGAGGCCTTTATTGATTGGTATGATAGTTCTCCTACTTTCGCTCATGCAGTAAAAGGTTTTGAGCGTTGGCTTAATCAAGGCCGTTTCATCCAACATAAAGCGGTCCAATCCTGTCTAAAAACGATGGTCAACTGGCAACAGGAAATCCTTAATTATCACCGTCTTCGTTTTACCAATGCGACCGTGGAAGGTCGCAATAACAAAATTAAAGCCCTTCAGCGCCGCCACTACTTCACACGAAATCCTCTGTATTATAAACAACGGATTCTTCTTGAGTGTAATCAAGAACGTCTAGCTTATTAAATCATGTCAAGATCATTTCGTGGTGTAGAGCCTTAAATCTTTTTTTAAAAATTTTGAAGTATGACGTACCGTTTTAACAACCTTGCCGTTTTTAAATTCAAATCCGGTATCCATCTTCTTTAATAAATCTTCTTTCGTAGTTCCGCTAAGGATTTTAGTTAGTTTCGTCGCCAAATTTACAAAATCATCCTTCTTCATACCATCTTTTTCCTGAAAAACAGCAGTAAAAGAAGCTCGGCTGTGTACAATAAGATTACCATTCTTATCATAAATTTTACCTCGTAATGCAGGAATCGGGACACTCTTCTCAGACTTAGAATTTGCTGTTGTTACATATTCCTCCCCTTGTACAACTTGTACATAAGAAAGGCGAAGTATTAAACAAGCAAAAAAGACAAAAACAAAAAGAAACAAAACATTGAATCTCTTCAATATTTGTTTAGCTCGTGGGTTTTCTTCCCCATTGTCCATCCATTCCTCCCCTTTTAACATTTTGTGGCTAGTTCAAACTTATTTCTCATAAACTTTGGTCTAGATGGATGTTTCACTATTTATCATAATGATATCAGAATAAAATAGAAGAAAAAAAGGGTTGACGATTAAAAGACTACCTTCCGGCGTTACTTTCATCAAATCCCCCCTAAATAGAATGAATTAATAAAACGGTCCAATTCGAAATGTCATTTCCGGTTCATAAACGGACCCCGGAAATAAATGAGCAGGAAAGCATTCTGAAATCTTGCATTCCACAGATAGATCGCGAGCAAATCCACGAAACAAGGCCTGAGATGGGTGGTTTGATGGAGAGATTATTGTCTCAAGATAACGGATATCCTCACAAATTTCTCGCCCCATTAATTCCTTTAAGAGAAGGCTTCCTAACCCATTTCCTCGCTCTGACTCAGCAACAGCTACTTGCCATCTGCTCAGAGGTCGGTGGTATGAATGCGTAAATAAAGCCTATGATTTGGTCATCTACCTCAGCAACCACACAAGTTTCGTTGAAAAATTTACGTAACATCAGGTAGCTGTATGCTGAATTTAAATCTAATACTTTACTATCATTAACCAAGTTCCAAATGGGTTCCCCATCTTCTTCTGAAGGCTTTCTCAACTTTACTTGCTGTACGATATCGGTCTAATAGCTTGTAGACAACTTCATCCTCTCTCTCCTCGTTGAGAGTTAACTATCCGTTCGGAAACGTGTGAGAAAGGCTTTTAGACGATCACTTTTTGGATTTCCAAAAATCTCTTGAGGCGTGCCTTGCTCAACAATTGTCCCTCCATCCGTGAAAATGATTCGATCGGCCACATCCCTAGCAAAATCCATTTCATGAGTAATCAAAAGCATCGCCATATCCCCTTCTTCTGCAATTTCTTTAATCACAGCAAGCACCTCTCCTACCAGTTCAGGATCAAGCGCAGAAGTCGGTTCGTCAAAGAGCATCATTTTCGGCCGCATCACTAACGCTCGTGCAATAGCTACCCGTTGCTGTTGACCTCCTGAAAGTTGAGAGGGGTAAGCCTTCACTTTATCTGCTAAACCTACTTTTTTTAGCATGTCTACAGCACGCTGCTTTGCTTCTTCCTTAGATAAACCCAGCACATGTATTGGAGCTTCCGTTACATTCCTCAATATGTTCATATGGGGAAATAAATTAAAGTGTTGAAACACCATTCCGATTTTCCCTCGGACTTTATGCAGATGTTTTTCATCGGCTCTAATTAGTTTTCCTTTGACTTTTTTATGCCACAAAGGTTCCCCATCAATCTCAATCATCCCCGATGTCGGTTCTTCCAATGTCATCAACAGACGAGCCAGTGTCGTCTTTCCCGATCCACTAGGTCCAATGACGGCAATTTTTTCACCTGGCAGAATATCAAGGTCAATCTCTTTTAAAATGGTGAGGTCTCCAAACTGTTTCCTTATCTTTTGATAGCGAACAATGGGCTGTTTAACCTCCGTGTCCGTTTCTTCTTCCTCAAAGCTATCCTTTCTTGCAGCAAGTGAATCTGTCATATTGGCACGTCCTTTCCTTATTTATGGTTCAATCTCAAATCCAACCAACGAACAAAGAATGATGACAAGTAACTTAACATAAAGAACAGTAGTCCCACAATGGTGAAGGCCTCTAAATACCGGAAAGATTCAGATCCGATTAGTTTAGCCGTCTGCATTAACTCCACTACGGAAATGGTAGATAACAGGGGAGTCTCCTTAAACATGACAATTAGATAATTGCCTAGAACCGGAATGACAGGCCTGATAGCTTGTGGAAGGATAATCCTCCTCCACTTTTGAGCATTCGTAAAATTCAGTGCGATGGCTGCCTCCCACTGTCCCCGAGGCACTCCATCGATACCTGCACGATATACCTCCGATAAATACGTACTATAATGAATTCCTAAACCTAAAACACCTAATGTAAAAGCGGAAAGCTTAATCCCGTAAAGAGGGAGAACAAAGTACAAAAAATAAAGTTGAATCAATAGCGGGGTACTCCTTACAAACTCAATAACAGCAGCAAATATGTTCCCCAGCCACTTTCTTTTCGATCTACGTCCAAAAGCCAGAAATAAGCCTAAAATAGCCGCAATGAAAAAACCAAAAATGGTAGCTGTAATTGTGATCCATATAACCTGAAGCAATTCTGGCATAATCGAAATTGCAAAATCCCAATTCCACACTATTTACACCCTCCCTACTGAAACTCTGCGCTCCAACCAACGCACACCAAGCGTTATAATGTAGGCCATAATGAAATATATCACCAGCATCATTCCTAAAATCTCGGGGGTTTTGTTGATCGCAAAAGTACGCAAGACCATCCCTTTAAACGTCAAATCTGCAAGTGTAATTAAAGAGACAAGAGAAGTTCCTTTTAGTAGTTCAATCAACAGATTCCCGAATGCTGGAAGCATCATCACTTGTGCTTGGGGAAGGATAACCCGAGTCATTCGCTGTGTCCTTGTCATATTTAGGGCGATGGCCGCCTCCATTTGTCCTTTAGGGATAGCCAGAATAGAACTTCGTACCACTTCAGATCCATAGGCACCATAGTTCAAGCCCATCGCAAGCACCCCCGCCACCATTGGAGATAATTCTACTCCAAGTATTGGTAGTGCAAAGAATAACCAGAACAATTGAATTAACAAAGAAGTCCCTCTAAACACATTGACATAGAAGGATATAAGAGCACGAACGATCGTGTAGTTAGACAATCGACCGAGCCCCGCTACAAAAGAAACGACAATGGCCAATAGGGATGACATGATAAATAGCTTTCCTGTTACCATCGTTCCTTGTAGAAGTGGAGGTAAAATATCTGATAGCGAAATTAGAATCACTCCTTTTTTGGATTTATTAATCTTCCTTAAACGAACGAATACTTTATAATTCACTTAATTCCTCGGCAGTCTTGTCTCCTGGAAGCTCTTGTTCGGTAAATCCGAACGGTTTTAAAATTTCTAGTAACTTATCGGATTTTTTTAGCTTCTCTAATTCACTGTTAAAGGCATCACGTAATTCCTTATCCTCTTTACGGAAAGCAGCTGCTCCATATCCACGAATATTTTTGCCGTCAATCACCGGTTGGCTGAAATCCATAACTCGCTTAATACTGGCATCTTTTGCCGAGTTCATAACGGATTGTAAGGATGGACCTGTCATGGTGATGGCATCTACCCGTCCAGCTTGTAAGGCAGCAATCGCTGATGGCTGATCGGGCACAATCACAATCTGGTTTTTAGATACTCCTGTTTTTTTCAAATATGTGATTTCAATGCCTCCCCCCATCACTCCTACCTTCGCTTTTGGATTGGAGCTAATATCTTTGTAGCTATGCAAGTTTAATGGATTTCCCTTTTTCACAGCTAACGCTTCTCCAATGCTATACTCCGGATTAGCAAATATTACTTCCTTCGCCCTTTCCGGTGTAATATACATCCCCGCTGTAATAATGTCGAATCGCTTGGCTTTAAGACCTGGGATTAAAGAACCGAATTCAGTCAAAACTCCATTCATCTCCTTAATCCCCAGGTTATTAAGCACGACACGGGCTACCTCAACGGCTTCACCTGTTAATTTCCCATCCGGTGTAGCATACGCATAGGGCTTCTCATTGGCAAAACCTACAGTGATATACCCCTGTTGTTTGGCTTTCTCGAGTGAAGATGCAGCTTGAACTTCTTTTCCTGAATTAGTGTTTCCGTTTACCTCTTTGTCTGTACTAGTGCTGCACCCTGCAAGAAATACGCCTACTGTAAGTAGTCCTGTCAATAAAATGGGTAACTTTTTTGTCCTCATACCTATCTCCCCTTTAATGTTTTTAATTTTAATAACAAATAGACCAGGGCATACTTTCTCCTTGAACTGAAGTTCCAAAGAAAAACAATGCACTGGTCTATAGTTATAAAATCATATCTTTAGATCTTCTCTGCTTAGCCGACGAGGTTAGCTGACGGGTAGGATGGCAGAGAACGATTCTTCCACATCCCTCCTAGTCGTACTACCTAGGATTAACCCCAAAATACTTGGTTCCCCCGCTTTCATTGCGAATGAAATTAGGCCTGATATTCAATTTTGTTCGGGATATATATCAACTTTGCTGTTTTTAATGATATCATAATCAGAAAATTTAGTCATACGTGATATATCTGAATTATTTTGCCTGACATCCACTCACCTTACTTGATAACTAATTAACTTTGATATCCTTAAAGTTTACCGCAAATCATTCCATATCCGCTTATATCCTTCCATATCGTACACCAATATCCAAAGTTACCCTTATTGTAATTTCACAAGTGGAGGATGATTATGCTCCTTATTTGCCACTTCAGTAAAAGATGACTTCTTTTGTTGCAGGCTGCTTTTTTATCTTCAATTGATACCCTGGTTCTCGTTCATTTGTATGGTACCCCATTTCGGGTCACTAGCATTTTCAATTACTGGAACCGCTTTACCAGACATTAATGTCTCAAGTCCATCAAATTTAAATATAATAGTGAGATTATTAAAAATAATTAATATAATATATAGAAAAGTGTTTGTATATTTAGATATGTTTTCTGCAAAACACCAGAACATCTATATAAAAGAGGGAGGATTGAGAATTACCATGTATTTTGAGGATTTTCATGTGGGCCAGCGTTTTAATCTTGCTCCTATTACAATGACAGCAGAGGAAATTAACGAATTTGCTCGGAGATACGATCCGCAGCCCATCCATATCGATGCTCATTTCTCAGAGAATGGTCCCTTTAAAGGCATTATTGCTTCAGGATTTCATACGGCAAGCGTAGTTTGGGGCAAGTGGATTGAGAGCGAACGATTTGGCACAGAAATTATTGGAGGGGCTGGACTTGATTTTTTGAACTGGCCTGCCCCTGTGCGTCCAGGAGATCAATTGTTTACAGAAATCGAAGTAATGAATACAAAATTGTCTTCCCGTGGCAAGAGAGGCCTTGTTACATTAAGATTTACGGTGCTGAACCAAGAAGAAACGCTCGTCTTAACTACTCAATGTAACGTATTCTTAAAAACAAAACAATCTGGCAGCTTCTAGTTTTAATTAAGTTACCTGCTACATATCTGTTGCATATAAACAAATCTCCTTTTCCTTATTGTTTTGTATTCTATTAAAATTCTTACAGCAATAGAAAAGTGGCACACTACTATAACGCTCCCGTGCTTTGCTTTCCCACGTTTTGGCCTACAAAAACCAGGTTTCTGACAACAAGTAATAGTTCGATAAAAAACAGGACTACAACAACATATTTCCCAATACTAATAATTTCATTGTGCAGAATACTAGACAAAGGGCTACCTTGGAGGAAACTTTCTTTGAACGTCACTTTTGCTGTAAATGTTACAAACATACCAAGAGTAAAGTTTCGAGACCATTGTGAAGAATAATAAGTGGAAATCCCCTTCTTCCAGCCGAATCTCTTAACGCGCTTTGCACCTCTTACTACTTCTGTTGTTTCAACAATGACTAAGAAAGTAAGAGCGCATATCCATGTTCCTACGATAAGATTTATATTATGAACTTCACTTGAAGCAAGCGCGAGCCCTGTAATGGATATTCCCCCATGAAGAATTGTGTTAGTATTGCTCCAGCCTTCGGATAAGTCATCAGGTCCATAACGAGCATAGCGTATGATGATTACTGCAAAGCCGATAAGATAGAATAGTGCACCAATAGAAAGAAGAACAGCAGAAAGAGTCGAAGGAAAAGATGACTTCCATAAGCTATGTCCGGCAATGACGATGGATTGTACTGCGACACATGCGAGCAGAACACCCCCGTGCACACCTTTTAGCAAGAACGGTTCACGAAAGAACCGAAAATAATTCCGAGCAACAAGGAATAAATAAGTGACTCCTAAAGGGATATTTATGATAAAGAGAAAAATCGCGATAAAACGCAACATCGGAAGTTCTTTCATAATGGAAACAATCGTGACAGAAATCGCAGCTACCCATGTTCCTACCGCAAAACTTTTCATCGGATTTTTAAGGTGACGGTCGTAAAAGGAACCTTCATATACATCCCGAAGGTATTCTGCCATTAGCCAAAGAAGCAGCGAGATGAGAACAAGAACAGCATAGGCTCCTACTGCATGAGATAAAGCAGGGAGTTGTTGCAAAGCTCCGGCTATCATAATCCCTGCTGCCATGATAATCGCCCCATCATTTGTTGATACTCGGAGTTCCTCCGTTAAAAAATACCTGACAATAGCGATAAACAGCAACAAAACAATGAAGAATAGAATCATAGATATTCATTCCTTATCGATAAGTAATGTAGGCTATCGGTTGGCATCCCCCTAAGAATAGTGAAAGCATCTTAGGGGGAAACCACGAGATATGTCACTCATCACCACGGGTAACGTGAAGCTTGTTCTGCTGAAAAGCTGGTATCTTCTCGACTCCCCGATACATATAAGACGGAATTTGCACATTGACCATGGATAGCGGGACCTCCACTCGCTTACCCATATCTGTCCGAAAAGGAGGAAAATCCCGATTGGCTTGAATAACCTGTTCCATCGTTAAGCCATGCTGTGCTGCAATGGTTTCTAGGTTATCCCCTTCGTCCAGCGGGTAAGATTTTCGAATCTTTTCAATCCGGCAGGATGCCTGCTTAAATGTTGGCTGTTTGGAAAGTGGATCAACAAAATCTACAGTTAATTCGTTCGCCGCTTCATGTTTTTGCCAGCTTCCGTAGTGGAAGGGTACAAACACGAGCCCTGGTTGCACCGTATCCACAATACGGGCCGGAACTTCAATCCAGCCGCGTGGGGAGACTACGCGTACCACTTCTCCAGGCAAAAGGTTTAATTCTTCTGCATCCTTAACGTTTATTTCAACATAGCCGTCAGGAGCAATCATATGCAGATAAGGAGAACGGCCGGTTTTGGTACGGGTATGCCAATGCCAGACAAGCCGCCCCGTCGTCACCCACATTGGAAACTCCTTGGAAGGCTGCTCGGCAGGCGGAACATGCTGAGTACCATAAAGGATGGCTCGTCCATTGGCACCTACCTTTTCAAACTCTTCCTTTAATTTAGGGCGCCCGGTATGCAAATCCTTTCCGTAGCTTTGCGCATAATCAGCAGTCGTATGAAACTTGAAGTCAGAATATAAACGCGTGGTACCGAGTGGATTTTTTTCATCGACCGGCCACTGTAAACCGTTGTATTTCTCAAGTTTTTCGTAAGTAATTTCACTCATATCACTCGGTCTGCCTTTGGATACTTTCTTCCATTCCTCAAAGCATTCTTCTGGCGTCGTATAAGTAATAAGTGGAACTCCATCCTTATCTTTAAATTCCATTCTCCGGGAAAAATCAAGTAAGATTTCGAAATCCGACTTTACACCGTTGGGCGGCTCCACTGCTTTCCAGAGCAGATTAATGGTACGGGTGGCGTTCTCCATTGTCCCTTCCTTTTCACCCCACATTGCCGTTGGAAGAACAATATCCGCAACTTCCGTTGTTTCTGTTAAAAATGGGTCTTGAACCACCACAAACGCTTTTTCAAATGCTTTCCGTGCTCTTTCCCGGTTCGGCAAAGATACCATCGGGTTGGTATGAATGTTCCAGAACAGGCCGATTTGTCCGGTTTCCATATAGTGAATCTGTTCTTCAATCCCAAGTTCGGGGCCTATTTCAAGCTTCGATTCCTCGACGTTCCACAGCCGGGCCATTTCGGCTATATGTGCTGGATTCTCCGGGTTTCGGTTTCCTGGATAGCTTCCTACCCCGCCTACCGTTCTATTGCCTGAAGAACTTGGCTGTCCTGCCATGTGAAGCGGACCACATCCCGGTTTACCAATTAACCCCCGAATTAAATGTAAATTGTTAATAGCAATGCAGGCCTGTGTTGCATCTGCACTTTGAAATGCCCCCTGTAACGTGGTCGATACGAGCGTACGTGTTTTTCCTAGCTGTTTCGCGGCCTGATGAAGTATATTGATTGGAATCCCAGTGACTTCCGCCGTTCTTTCGGGTGTCCATGGTTCTAGCTCCGCTCTCATATCTTCAAACCCAATAGTATAGTTCTCAATAAATTGTTTATCAATGTCCCCCTGACGCAGAATCAAATGGAGAAGACCGTTTAAAAGGGCGACATTGGTCCCCGGGTATAACTGTAGGTGCAGGTCAGCTGCCCTCGCCGTTATTGTTTTCCGAGGATCCACTACAATGATATAAGGACGGCCTGTTCTTTGTTTCCGAGCCATCACACGTTCAAATAATACCGTTCCTGTTTCGGCTAAATTGTGACCGAAAAGCATCAGCGTATCCGCTTCATCAATATCGTCATAGGAGGCCGGCACCCCGTCCGAACCAAACGATTGGAGCAAACACCACTCCGTTGTTGCTGTACAAAGACGTGTATTGGCATCTAAAAAGTGTGTACCGATCCCTGCCCTTCCGATTTTCGCGATGGAGTAATAATCCTCAAGAAAGCCTTGGCCGGTTGAATAGATAGAGATCCCATTCGAACCTTTCGTTCGTAAAACTTCCTTCGCCTTTTCTACAAAAAGACCCATAGCTTCTTCCCACGAAGCAGGCACAAGCTGTCCTGCTGAATTTCGAATCAGAGGGGTAAGCAGACGATCTGGACTGTTATTCGCATACCACTGATTCTCCCCTTTAGGACCTAATCGTCCGCAGTTGGTAGGATGGTTTTCATTTCCTTTAATTCCGACAATTTTGTTTTCCTTAACGGCGATGTAGCACCCACAGCCGACTGAACAAATGTTGCATGTACTATATACCCACTTATCGATTTCTCCTTGGGTGTACACGTTCATATCTACCTTGTGTCTTGCCAAGCCATTTGTCACCTCTCCTCTCCTTGTGCTTATCGATACATAGGGGGAACGATATATTTAGCGTTTTGTTGGTTAAATAATTTTTGAATAACGGGAGCGGCATCCTTTAATTCCTGGTGCATGTTCGCAAATACTTCTTTCAACCTTTTTACTGTATCCTCATCTGCTAGATTCATCCAACTGGCAGCTCTTGCCCAGGCTCGAAATGAAGCGTGTCCGACTTCATCAGCCCGATAAAGAATAGAGAGAAAATAATGAAGTAGAGGTCCTCCCTCTCCACTATTCTCTAATGCAGATATTGCACCATGTACGGCATTCTTCTCTTCTTCTAAAGCCAACCGAAATTTAACTTCCAGTGGGTTGCTGCTGATAAAAGGCCGATTAAGGATCGAATGTATTTGATTCTCGATTATCCTTAGATAGCCAAGCAATTCATTCATTTTACTTTTCACCTCCTCTGTTTAAGGCCCTGCCCCCCCCCTTACCCAACTGAATTCTTTTTAAACTAAGCTTCGTCTTTTTCAACGTAACCAGATGGTATTTGGACATGTAAATGAATGAAATCTTTTCTTCTTTCATACAGTTAGAAAAAGAACCAGAAGACGAGGGTGGAAAATGTTTAAAAAAATTACGGTTATCGGGTTTGGAAGCACGCTTATCGGAGTCGGGATTAACGGATTTCTTCTCCCCTTTCACCTTTTTAATGGAGGGGTTATGGGGATTGGTCTATTACTTAAATATTTATGGGGATTTAAAGTGGGCTTACGATGATTTGTTTAAGTTTGCCGATTTATCTGCTCGCGTTTAAATATGAACGGTTGTATTTCTTTAATAGT
Organism: Aneurinibacillus tyrosinisolvens; assembly: GCF_001015055.1. GTDB lineage: Bacteria > Bacillota > Bacilli > Aneurinibacillales > Aneurinibacillaceae > Aneurinibacillus_A > Aneurinibacillus_A tyrosinisolvens. Next base: position 10,662 of record NZ_BBWZ01000048.1, read on the forward strand.
TTATATGGAATGCTGGCTTCCTCTATTATGGTCGATATCTTGTTTCCATTAAGGGGTATATTTGATTTGCCCATTGCAGGAAGTGCACTTCTAGGGGGGCTACTCATCGGTTCAGGAGTGGGAATTATGTTAAGAAACAAAGTATCTCCTGGAGGCGTTGATTTAATGGCACTGATGATTTCCAAATGGTCCTCCATTAACGTAGGAATTCTTATTTTTTTCATTGATATTTCCATTATTGTTTCTGGTCTCTACATCCTTGGAGGTGATGAACCGGTCTACTCCATTCTGACCGTACTTGGAGTTGGATTTACTTCAAGTTTGCTAACTTCATTTAAATCAGTGAATGTTTATTTAAGGTGAACGTACTAAGATTCTTGATGAAGCGTCTAAAGGATTAGAAAAAGCAGCTTGAGTTCGAAAGTAAATCGGACTCAGGCTGTTTCATTTATTTATATACGGGTAGAGGGTGAGGGTAAAATAACGCAAGAAGGGAAGTGATGTGTAATGTGGAATGCAGCCTTATGGGGGGCCATTTCAGGTTCCGCTGTTCTGCTTGGAGCTTTAGCCGCCATATTTTTCCCTATAAAGAAAAACATCATTGGATTTATCATGGCTTTTGGAACAGGTGTATTGATCGGGGCCGCTGCTTATGAATTGCTTGGCGATTCCGTTCATGACGGCGGAATAAAGGCAACTTCTATGGGTTTCGTAACAGGTGCTGTTGTATTTACTGTTCTGGATTTTATTGTTTCACGAAAAGGGGGGAGCAAGAGAAAACGTTCAGATAAAAGTCCGTCCAATGAGTCAGGTTTGGCTATCTTTATTGGAACGGTCATGGATGCTATCCCGGAGTCTATTATGGTAGGCGCGAGCTTGCTTGAGAAGCAAACGGTAAGTTGGCTGCTTGTAATAGCCATTTTTATTAGTAATATACCTGAAGGTCTTTCCAGTACCATGGGGCTAAAGAAGAGTGGCTATTCAAAGGGAAAAATTTCTCTTTTGTGGGTTGCTGTTTTACTCATTTCCGCGTTAAGTTCCTGGGGTGGGTTTTTCTTTCTTGAGGATGCATCGGATGCTTTAATGGCAGGTATTGCTTCCTTTGCAGGTGGAGGGATTATTGCCATGATTTCATCCACCATGATGCCGGAGGCTTATGAAGAAGGCGGGTCTGTGACCGGATTGATTGCAGCGTTAGGATTACTTGCTTCTTTAGTTCTTAATTATTTTTCTTCCTAATCCCCCAATAAACAAAATCCCGAATTTAATTCGCGTGAAATGAAATCGGGGTTTTTATTTGCTACTCCATTCTCCAAATGATTTGTCATCGGCAGCCAGACTTACTTGTCATCTTCTAATAGCATATCCAATCGTTTCTGGCGGTTTCTTTCTTTTCTTCTTTCCATTTTATCCTCTTCTTGCAATGATTTCATAATAGAAAAGCACATAAAAATCATGACAACTGCAAATGGTAAGGCCGTTACAATGGAAGCTGTTTGCAAAGCATTTAAGCCCCCGCTTAACAATAAAACAACTGCAATGGAAGATTGTAAAATCCCCCATGTAATTTTAATTTTGTTTGAAGGATTAAGTTCTCCTTCAGAAGAGAGCATGCCAAGAACAAACGTTGCTGAATCCGCTGATGTAATGAAAAAGGTAATAATCAATAATGTAGCCACGACGGACAGAATTGTTCCGATCGGAAGGTGTTCAAGCATGACAAAAAGCGCAGCGGTTACATCCTTTTGTACTATTTCTGCGATATTCACACCCTGAAACATTTCCAAATTTAACGCAGTTCCACCAAATACAGAAAACCAAATGAAACTAAAAAGGCTCGGAACAAGCAATACACCCAAAACAAACTCACGGATGGTCCTCCCCTTTGATACACGGGCAATAAATGTGCCAACAAATGGTGCCCAGGCAATCCACCACGCCCAATAAAATAATGTCCAGTTGGTAATCCAAGAACCACCTACAAAAGGCGTCAATCGCAAGCTCATTTGTACAATATTTTGCAAATAGCTCCCTAAGGTTGTAGTAAACGTCTCAAAAATAAAGGAAGTCGGACCCAAAAACAGTGTGAATATCAGCAGCCCTATAGCAATTAACAAATTTGTGTTGCTTAATATTTTAATCCCTCTATCAAGACCGGTAGTAGCCGAAATCAAATAAAGTACCGTAACCACACTAATAATTATCACTTGAATTACAAGATTGTTTGGTATCCCAATAATATGAGCTAATCCTCCGTTAATCTGAAGAACACCTAGCCCTAAGGAAGTTGCAACGCCAAACGCGGTAGCAATAACAGCTAATATATCAATAGCTTTCCCTAATGGACCTTTAACCTTCTCCCCAATGAGCGGATAAAACGTCCAGCTAATTAAGCCTTTATATCCTTTGCGAAAATTAAAGTAAGCGAGGCTTAAAGAAACGATCGTATAAACCGCCCATGGATGAAGACCCCAGTGAAAAAAAGAATACCGCATTGCTAAACGTGCTGCTTCTGGATTATTTCCCTTTCCTATAGGAGGTGTTATGTAATGGCTGAGAGGTTCAGCAACTCCCCAAAATACTAATCCAATTCCCATTCCGGCACTAAAAAGCATGGCAAACCATGTGAGATTGGAGTACTCTGGATCGTCATCATCCGATCCAAGTCGTATTCTCCCATACTTGCTAAAGGCAAGATATAAAGAAAAGATAAGAAAGAAGAAGGTTGTTATAAGATAAAACCACCCAAATTTGTTTGTTGTAACGCCAAGTAAATAGTTTGCTGTAGTAGACAAACTTTGAGGTGTAATCCCTCCCCAGAAAACAAAAAGCAAAACAATTGCAACAGATATGTAAAATACCATCAAGTATCTCCTTTGTTTTTATTCAACTCAATTTAAACAAGTAAGATAAGAACAAACAATGCTTATGATAAAAATCAAAATGATTTGCTAAATACAACTTAGGTTTATGTATTTATGCTCTTTCTACAAACCATTATTAGGAATAAGAATAAACATTTATACATTGAAAAAAAATAAAATCTTGGCTCTGTTAAACTTCATTGTTGATTTTTTTATTAAATTCCCGTGAAAATTTATCTGGCTCAAAATCTAAAAAAGGCAATAGAAAAGTAGACCCAGCCAAAATGGTTTTTAAACAAGGGCTGAGCCCTGTGAATACACTTCAATATGTAGTTAAACGCGACTCGGAATTGGCTCCTTTCCTATGTAGATATCGAAAACAGGCAAGGCTAGTACAATAACCAGAGTAGGATGAATCTCCCGTGAGTGCTACCCATATAGAGTGCGACAGTCTGTGGTGCAGCTCCGCTGCATGAGTGGCTAACGGGCAGAATAGCGAAATAATCCCAGTCAATTTTCATGATAATCTGAAAAAGAATATAGCCTTGGGGGTTTTTGCGGTAATCTAATTTACGGTGTCTTTTCTGCCTATGTACTTTTACAAAAGGAGAGAATGGAAATATAATAAAGTATAAAGTAAACGCTTCCAAAGGCTAAGGAGGTCTTATAATGGTTCAGGAATGGAGTTATAGAAGGCAAGCCTTACAGTCATGGAAAAATTCTAAAGTAGCAACAAAAGCAGAACTCAGTCAAGACATAAAGAATATGAAAAATGCAACGAAAAATCCATTTGTATATTTTATTTCTTCCTTTATCGTTTGGTTGCTTCAACAAAGATAAACAACTCTTTTTTATACAAAAAACTTGGTCAAAATGATGACCAAGTTTTTTCTTTAATGTCCAGAGGGAGAGGAAATGCCAATACGTTCAACAAGAATCCGACTTTCTTCATTCATTCCAATGACTTTAACCTTCTTATTTAGTTTTTCATACTTATCCATTACTTTTGCAATCGCTGTAACAGCAGAATGATCCCAAATATGCGAATGACTAAAATCAATGACAACCGTATCTGGATCATTCACAAAATCAAACAAATCAACAAAGTGTGTCACCGAACCAAAGAACAATTGTCCCGAAATTTTGTAGATCTTTGAATGTGTTTCTTCCATTTGAGTATTCGCTTGTAGGCGAGACATTTTCCACCCAAATATAAGAGAGCTAACAATTACACCTACAATAACCCCTTTAGCTAAATCATGCGTTGCTACGACAATCGCAACCGTAATAACCATGACCAATGCATCTGAACGGGGAACCTTACCTAATTCTTTAAGAGAACGCCAATCAAACGTTCCAATGGAAACCATAATCATAACGCCAACCAAAGCAGCCATTGGAATTTGTTTTACAACATCCCCCAAAACAAGAATAAGGAAAAGAAGAAATGCGCCTGCAACGAAAGTAGACAACCTTCCTCGTCCGCCTGATTTTACATTGATTACCGATTGTCCAATCATGGCACAACCAGCCATTCCGCCAAAGAATCCTGTAACAGCATTCGCGATTCCTTGCCCTTTTATTTCTTTATTCTTATCACTTTTCGTCTCTGTCATTTCGTCTAAGATCGTTGCTGTCATAAGGGATTCTAATATCCCTACAAGTGCCAGAGTGAATGAATAGGGTAGAATAATTAAAAAGCTATCAAGAGAGAACGGAAATGCAGGGATATGGAAAACAGGAAGTGCCTGTGTAATTTCCCCCATGTCACCTACTGTTCGAACATGAACTCCTGTATAAATTGAAACAATCGTCATCACAATAATGGCGACTAATGCTGAAGGAACGGCTTTTGTAAATCTCGGTAAAATATAAATAATTACAAGTGTACCCGCAACCATGGCGTACATCTGCCAAGATGCCCCTTCAAACTGTGGTAATTGAGCCATAAAAATAAGGATGGCTAGTGCGTTGACAAACCCCAATACAACCGAATGGGGCAAGAAGGTAATAAACCTTCCCAATTTTAAGGTTCCCATAAGAAATTGGATAATACCTGTCAATATTGTTGCAGCAAAAAGATATTCAAGTCCATGGTCTTTTACCAAAGTGACCATAACTAATGCCATCGCACCTGTTGCCGCTGAAATCATCCCCGAGCGTCCTCCAAAAAAGGAGATAACCACAGCCATACAGAAGGACGCATAAAGCCCGACCATTGGATCGACTCCAGCAATAATCGAGAAAGCAATCGCTTCTGGAATAAGAGCGAGAGCCACCGTCATCCCTGCTAATACATCACCTTTAACGTTAGAAAACCATGAAGTTTTTATGTTGTTCAAAGTTGGAAATTTCCTTCCTTTCTTGTTTATTGATTTTCTCCTCGCAAGAAAATCGGAGCCGTAAATATGTAAGTAGTTTTTGCAATAATTGCTTTCCTCCCTTAGGAAAGCGGGGTCCGTTGTTTGCCAATGAATATTGTAACACAATTCTCATGTATTTTTAACCTATAACTTTTTCTATACATGAATTTCTGGTTGTTTAACGGGAATCGTTAGTGCAATAAGATTTCGTTTCTATCCAAATTTCATAATCTTTGACGTATTACATAAAACAGCCAATACACTTTTATTGGCCGTTATTTTATGCATTTAGACAGGTTTTTAGATAACCCATTATGAGTTACAATTGGAAATAAATTCAAAGGAGTGGTGATATAAAGTATCCAGTTGTTTCCCTTTTATTACTCAGCTTGTTAGTTAGCTGTTCTCAAGTAGAACCTTCGTTGAATAAAATTAATGGATGGTGCAAAAGCTGTGTGGGAGTATCAGGGTGTTGCAGGACCTAACAATGGAGCGAACGCACATATGCCATCTAATGTTTCCCTTCCAAAGTCAGGAATTTGGCGATTGGATATCTATATTGGGGACAACTTATTCGGAAACATCATTATTGAAGTAAAATAAATAATTTTTTCCATTAAGTTGACCTTTTTGAGATGAAAGAGTCATTTAACAAATAAATCATTCTTTCTTTTGCCTGCATGTCCAGATGATAATCAAATTGGGCAGATAGAGTTAGGGTTTTACTGCACTAACGAGAATAGTGAAAAAAATGATAATATTATACTTGTGATATTATTCCTTTGTTTTGGGGGTGTTCGAAATGAATAAAAAGGCAAAGGTGATGATTGGATTACTCAGTTGCGTTATTATCTGTCTTTTTGGGATATATCGTTTAATGACTGAAGCTTCTTCCTCTAATTCGTTGTTTGTCCCTTTACTATTTGCTGTTACAGGGTTTATCGGACTAATCGCAAATACAAATTGTTGGTTTAAGAATGTAACAAAAAGTAAAAATTGAAAAGCACTTTTCACGCAACTAACGGAGGCCCAGAGTTCAATAACATGAAAAAGGCTTCCAAACAAAGGAAGCCTTTATGTGGAATAACCCAAAATTTAATGAAAACAAGATTTCGACGGAATTATAAATGATTCTATTCGGAAAAATACGTAACCCTTTTGTTTGTTTCTCCTTCAACATTAGGAACAGTAAGATATATCACCAGTGATCAGGACTCTTTCCTCAGATGGCAGAACCTTGTGTTACTCACTTGTGGACGTCGGAAATAAAACGTTATTATCCCTTATGATTGACCCCTTTACATCCTTTATCTTAGTAGTATCGGTAATTGGTATGGAATCAACAGCTCCATCTGCTTTGACGATATAGACATTTATGGTATCCCCTGTTCGATTATAACCCACTTCATGACCAAAATTTTCCACTACAAAGCGAAGAGGTATATATGTCCGTCCGTTTAACGCGATGGCATTAGAATCTAATTGAACGTTTTTCCCATTCACAACTGCGATATTACTATCTAATGTCAAAGACATGGTTGTTTTATATTGTATGGTAACTTTTCGATTGATTGCATCCCAATTCACGGCATAACCGAGATTCTCTGAAATGATGCGGATAGGAACCATGGTTCTATTATGTAGCAGCAGGGGTTTAGCATCGGTAAAAGAAATGGGAGCATTGTTAACATACACGTTAATTTGGTGGGTAGCTGCCCTACCATCTTCCGTTTGTACTAAAATGGTCATGATTGTGAAAGCAACTAATAAAAACGGTCGTATCCACTTTTGAACATACTGTTGCATCTGTGAACCTCCTCTGTCAATGTTTATCCATGTAAATTGTACCATAGCGAGAAGAAATGATAACCAATGTTTCGGACTGTATATTAATTGCTGAGCTATAGGAATCGAATATTAAATAACGCTGCTTTGGTAGCTTTTTTTATTTTTTATGTTAATGTGCAGAAGTCCTCAACAAAATAAAGACAAGCTTACTTTGCAGTAAACTTATCGATTTTCCCACTTAACATTGTAATTTACTACACTCATTTCGGGTAACTTGAAGGTCATTGTTTCGTTGGGATAAGGAGGATTATACGCTCCATTAAATGTAGTAATACGTATGGTAACGGTATTAAGATGTAATGGAGTGTGGATCGGGCCTTTTTACTTCTAAAAATTCTTCTTTACTACGATACCATAAGCGCCCAGTTCCATATTTATGAACTGCATCGCTAATATGATCAAGCATGGATTCACCCATAAAATAATTTTGAGTGTTGTTTACCCCTTTAACAAGCGATTTACCGAAGCACCATTTATTTCACTAACAGGAATCGTTAGTTCAATTAACCGCTCATAATAAGAGCGGTTTTTGCTTCAGCTAAAAATCAACAAAAAACGATAACAGAGCCAAAATCTTAAAAGAAAAACAAGCCTGTAGAATCACTTCTAAGGCTCGTTTCACTTATTTAATAGCGAAATGTTGCTATTCACCTTCTTCTGTACTTTTAGGATGTAAAGTAACCGTTAATCCAGCTCCCTTCTTCACAATTTTTCCGCTGCTTATATTTTGTTTAGTTACAAAACCTTCTCCCTCAGCAGAAACCTTTATGTCGAGCAAGGAGGCGATACCTAACACACTTTTGAGCGTTTTACCTGTTAAATCAGGCATTTTACAGCCAATGTTAGAAGTGAGAAGATAAACTGAATTTCCCTTCATTAAATGTGTCCCCGGCTTAGGATATTGATTCAGCACCTTCTTACCCTCACCTAAAATTTGAGGAGACAGACCAGCTTGTATAGACAGTTTTTTTGCTTGGGTTGCGTCTACCCCATAAAGTTTAGGAGTCAAGAGAAAAGTATCCGGCGAGTCTTTTATAATTTCCTTTGTGCTAATAGGTACCACGTGCAAATAACGTAAAGTTTGTTCCATTACTGACTTAAAAATGGACGAAGAGATAATCTTCCCTCCCACCGAAGGTTCGTCCACAACAACATAGACCAGAACTTTAGGCCGATCCTTAGGGGCAAATCCAATAAAGGAGCTAATATATTTATTGGCTGCATAACGACCGTTCTTATATTTTTGCGCTGTCCCTGTTTTACCCGCGACTTCATAATTAGGAAGTGCGAATTGCTGTCCGGTTCCACTTTTTTCATTAACAACAGCAGATAATAAATCACGTACCTGTTTGGTTGTATCTTTTGACACAACCCTGCGAACGATTTGTGGATGCTTTTCTTTGACAATCGTATTCGTTTTAGGCTTAATTATTTCTTTTATTACGTAGGGTTTCATAAGGATACCCCCATTTGCTATGGCACCAACCGCAGCTGCTTGCTGAATTGGTGTAACGGATATCCCCTGCCCAAAGGTAATGGAAGCAACATCACGTGGATAATACTTTCGATAAGGATCGAATGATCCTTTCTCTTCTCCGGGAAGTTCGATCCCAGTTTTCTTACCAAACCCAAAATCCTGGAGATATGAGAATAATTTTGCTTCCCCAAGTTTGTCGTACCCCAAGAGGACGAATGCTACGTTACTCGAACGCTTTACGCCTTCTCTAAACGTAATATACCCCCATCCTCGCCCCTCATTATGATCTCGAATAGGGGGGCCTTTAACTCCTCTATATATACCAGATAAGTACTTTTCGTTAGCATTAAACTTTTTCTCCTCAATTGCGGCAGCTAATGTAGCAATTTTAAACGTTGATCCTGGCTCAAAGTTCATCCCAACAGCCAAATTTGTAAAGTTCTTTATACCAGTAGGTGTATTGGGATTAAAAGAAGGGCGATTGCCAATTGCAAGGACTTCACCTGTATTAGGATTCGTAACAATTACACTTACGGCGTGGGCCGTATACTTTGCAAGACTTTCGTTTAAAGCATTTTCAACATAACTTTGTATCTGACTGTCGATTGTTAATTTTATAGTATCACCATCTACAGCAGGTTTATATGATTCTATTCCATCTGGGAGTGGCTTACCGTGCTTATCCGTACGTAGGACAAACTTCCCTTCCTTTCCTCTCAGCAGTTTGTCTTGAGTTAGCTCTATCCCCATTTGGGCTTTCCCATCCAAGTTTACGAAACCAAGTAAATCCGAAACAAAAGTACCATTAGGATATAGACGCCGGGTATCAGGATACACTCCAACCCCTGGTAATTTCAATGCCATAATCTTATCGGCTACCTCTTTTGAAATTTTCCATCCTCCAGGACGCAACTCGACTTGCTTTGCATTCCTTTGTAATCTCGTAATTAAATCAGATACAGGCATATGTAACACTGGAGCCAACTTTGCTGCCGTTTCCGTAACATCATGTACATAATTATCATTTCTGCTATCTTGTTGGTAGGGCTTCAACCGGGCAACAACCGTGAAAGCTTTCATATTGTAAGCTAACCGATTTCCGTTTCGATCAATAATGGTTCCACGGTTAGGATAAATAACGCTGCTTTTTTCCCATGTATCTTTTGCTTTTACTAGATAATCTGTTTTCATAACTTGAATCCACCATAGCTTGCTAATGAGTAACAAAAAACAACCTGTAAAAATCAAAGCAAGGAGTAAAGTTCTTGTACTAACCTTTTTTTTCAATAGTTTCAACTCTCCTCCACAAATGAATCTATTTCACATCATTCATTTTTTGCCTAATTTGATCCTACTTTTAATTCAAAAAGGCCCAAAATCGCCAAAACGATAATGAGCCAGTGCGAGGGGAACTCGCGGATTTATTGTAACATATTATTTATATGTGTAGGTCGGAATTAGAACCAATTGAGAATAAAGTTCCAGTATAGAGGACTGAACATGAAGTACTGAAGAGAGTACAAATCAATCGATCCTGTTTCTACTCTTCTATTCTTATTCGTCCGCTATTTGTTAATCCGTTTTGTCCAAAAACCACCCTGGAAAAACTTCGGTTCATAGGAGACAATAAATGCCTTTGGTGCTAGATTTTCGATCGTTTCGTATAGCTTTCTCTCGTTTTTCCTTTTGGCAAGTACATTGATGACAAGGCGGTATCCGTCTTTCCCACTTGCTTCCCAGCTGGTTACGCCATAGCCTTTCTCACGCAGCACTATGCTGATATCATTCTGTGTGGAATCAAGTACAATTTGAACCGTCACATAGCCAAGTGCCAGTATCTCTTCAATCTTACTACCCACATACACACCGGTACCCCAACCAATACAATAAGTAGCCAGGTTAAGCGGATTATCTAAACTATCCAATACGAGTGAAAGTCCCATCAAATAAACAAAAACCTCTACTGTACTAACCAATGAGGCTAATAATTTCTGTCCCTTCATCACCATAATCATGCGAATTGTAAAAAATGATACATAAATAATGTTGATAATAAAAATGATAAGTAACTGTTTCACTATTTTATCTCCTAACCTGTTTAATGGACGTTAACTCTTTTATGTGTCTATGTTGAATCAAACATAACATCAATGAAGAAAAAAAGATAATTGAATGTAAGAAAGCAGCTAACCCAGAGTGATTAGCTGCTTTCCATTTTTATTTTTTTTCGGAAATAGAAAATCAATAAATCGCTCTGCTGTAGGCTGAGGCTCATGATTGGCGAGACCCGGGCGTTCATTTGCTTCAATGATGACATACTCTTCCCCTGCGAAATCGGGCACAAGAAAATCAAGCCCTACAACTGGGATATTCAATGCACGGCTCGCTTCTTCCGCTATCTTCCGCAAAAATGGAGAAACTTCATCCGTAACATCTGTAATGGTTCCTCCAGTATGATAATTAGCCGTTTTACATACCTGCAGCGTTTGGCCATCTGTCAGAATATCATGCCATTCCAGTTCTTGCCTACGAATGAGGCGTTCCGTTTCCATCGTTATGGGAATTTGAGACTCCCCATTTGTTTTTTTAACAAGATGTGCATTTTTTCGTTCAATAAGTTGACGAATGCTATCTTTTCCATTTCCCATAATAAAAGCAGGCTTGCGCTCAATCGCAGCTACAAATTCATAATCAATAACAATAATTCGTATGTCACGTCCTTGTACGAATTCTTCCAAAATTATATGGTGACTGTGCCGAAGTGCGGTTTCTACCCCCTGCTTTACTTCTTCTTCCGTGCGAAGGTCAACCGTAATTCCACGTCCCTGCTCACCACTGGCCGGTTTAACAACAACACTGCTCCATTCCTTTATACAGTTCAATGCCTGATTCATATCTTTGTAGATAATCTGCCTGGGAACTCGCAATCCTGCTTTGTGCAGGATGCGGTGAGTAAGCGATTTATCATCACAAATGGTCATTGCCGTTGCACAGGTCTTTTCTGTCAAAGACTCTCGGCACAATACAGATTCGCTGCCGTAACACAATCTGTATAAACCGGCTTCTTCGTCGACTACCTCAACCTGAATGCCCCGAGCTAAGGCCTCATCTATTAAAATTTGCGCATAGATGTTCATGGCTGCGGTCCTCCTGTATAAAAGACTTCATTAATATGATTTTTTCTTTTAATGGAATATACCGGAATTTGTTCGAAACCAAGCGCTTTGTACAAGGCAATCGCTTTTTTATTATCGTACAGCACAGATAAATCGAGATAGCTTCTCCCTCTTGTAAGATAGTATTCGGCTACCGCACGCACAAGGGCACGCCCAACGCCTCTCGTACGCCGCTCAGGATCTACCGCTAACGCCCAAAAGCTCGCTCCATTTTCCGGGTCATTAAAAGCAGCTTTATGGTCGATGCCGGTAATGGTACCGATAATCTCCCCATCCTCTGAACATTCCGCTACAAAATAATTGAAAATAGGGGTGAATTGGTTTTGTATCATAATGTCTGGATTCGCTTCAACAAGTCTGCACTTGCGATAGATTTCATTTACACGCTGCACGTCTTTTTGATTGATCATTCGAATATGAAAGCCGCCATGCCGGCGTTTGGGCATACGGTATTTATACAGCCATAACCTGAGTGTCAATGAGGGGTCTACAAATAAAAGGTCCGGCGCTTTTGCAAGCAGAACATGATGATTTTGTACATAAATCGCTAAATCACGCTGGCCTGATTCCTCTTGTAGAAAAAGCTGAATCAACTTATCATGGTCTTCAAACGTCTGGCCAAAAGCCAATCGCCCCCACCCACAATGAATCATTACCTCTTCATTCATTCCTTCTTTTTTTATACCCGGTATATTCTTTCCCCAGCTTTGTAGAGAGGGTGTTGTCAGCCTTTCCAATCGAAACCGTTTTCTCTCCTCACTGTATTGCATAGCTAACACCCCATGTGTTGCAGCCATAGCTCAAGTACAGTTAGCTGCCAAAGCTTGCTGCCGCCCAGTACCGTCATATGTTCTTCGGGTGCTTCCAGCAATTTAGTTACATAGGCCGGATTGTACAAACCACGATTTTTAGCTTTATCCGTATTTAAAATATCGTGTGCGAAATCAAGGTATTCATCTCGCAGGTATTTAAGAGCAGGTACAGGAAAATATCCCTTTTCACGGTAAATGACCTCGTGTGGAACCACTCGTTCTGCGGCCTTTTTCAGAATATGCTTACCCCCACTTGCAATCTTAAGCTCCGGTGGAATCGAAGCTGCCAGTTCAACCAGCTCGTAATCAAGAAAAGGTACCCGTGCTTCAAGCCCCCATGCCATTGTCATGTTATCCACGCGTTTTACCGGGTCATCAATAAGCATAATACGCGTATCCAGGCGTAACGCTTTATCCACCGGTTCATCAGTCCCCGGAGCCATGAAATGCTGAGTCACGAATTGACCTGATATATCTGGGCCGTGGTAGCGTGTATTCAATATCTCTAGCACTTCCTCGTGAGTACGGTCAAAAAAAGCTTCCTTATATTCAACTGCGGTATCACGCGTTCCGTTCATTACCTTTGGATACCAGTGATAACCGGCAAAAACCTCGTCAGCCCCCTGTCCGCTGAGTACCACTTTCGTTTCCTGACTGACTTCCTGTGATAATAGATAAAATGCAACCGTGTCATGGCTGACCATAGGCTCAGACATGGAAGCAATTGCTTTTTCAATGTTAGGTAAAAGGCGGCGCGAATCAATGAAAATTTTCTGATGTTTTGTTCCGAATTCTTTTGCAATGATATCACTGTAATAGAATTCGTTTCCTTCTTCTTTTCCCACGTCTTCAAAGCCAATGGAATACGTATACAGAGATTGCGGTTCGCACTGTGCCATTAGCGCTGTAATGAGACTTGAATCCAATCCTCCGCTGAGCAAAGAGCCAACTGGAACATCGCTCACCATACGGCGTTTTACACTCGTAGACAAGGCCCCTAGCACCCGTTCAATCCATTCCTCTTCTGAAAGAGTTTCTCTGCGTTCAAACTTTACATCCCAATAGGAAGAAACTTTTCTTTCCCCCATAGAACTAATACTCATTGTTGTACCTGGTTCCAGCTTCTTAACATTTTTAAATATAGTGTAGGGGGCAGGCACAACTGCGTGAAAACTTAAATAGTAATGGAGAGCCTCAGAAGAGAGCTCAGGGTGCACCACCCCAGTTGCATGGAGAGCTTGCATATTGGAGGCAAAATAAAAGGTGTGCTCATCTTCTGCATAGTAAAGAGGCTTAATCCCAAGTCGATCTCGACCTAATAGAAAGCGTCCACGTGTCTTATCATGAATACAAAAAGCAAACATTCCGTTTAATCTTTTTACAAAGTCGTCACCCCAGGCATGGTAGCTTTTTAGCAGCACTTCGGTATCACTGCTAGAATGGAATGTATAGCCTTTTTGCCGCAGTTCCTCGCGCAATGGCTGAAAGTTATAAATTTCTCCGTTATACACAATGGAAAGCTGCAGTTCTTGATCAATCATTGGCTGGTGGCCGTTTTCTGATAGGTCGATAATGCTCAGACGTCGATGGCCAAATCCAAAGCCGTCCCCTGCATATACCCCAAAATCGTCCGGGCCTCTCGTTTCTATAGCCGGAAGCATTCTTTGTACCATTCTCTCATCAATATTGCCATTGTCAAAACGAATCACACCACAAATTCCACACATGGTTTTTCACATCATCTCCTAAAATATTTTTTAAAAAGCCCCCTTTCTGACCTTATCTTCAGAAAGGGGTAAAGAGAGTAAACAACAATTCACTCTACTCCACTATGTAAAACAAATCTAAGCTGTATGTCGTTCCTACTTATAAAAAGAATAGGAAAAGAATAGAGCGAAGTCTTGTTTGCTCATTGCATAATACTTGAAATCAAGGAAAAGGATACAAAAATACCTTCTGAAATTTTTGTATCCTTTTCTGCATGTTATTGAACATGAAGTGAAAGTTTTACATTAAAGATCCTGATATAAATTCCACTTTGTTTGAAGGTTCAAACTTCCCATTTTTGGATTACATTACCTTACTAACTGATTTTTTTGTTTATGGTGTTTTTTAGCTTTAAGTTTTTTTAATACAAACTGCTGTCACCTTTCGTTGTACCCAAATTGCGAAATCTTCCTTTTCGTTGTACAGGTCGATTGTTCGGTAAATTTCTATCAAAGTTTCTTTAGATGCCATTGACGCTTTATCTTCATCATCAAGTAAGTAATAAGCCACACGATAAACAAAAGTCTCGATTTCTTCTAAGAGATATAAAAGAAATAAACGGTCTCTATTTTGAGCCTGTCTGATTATCGAAACATTGACCCGTTCATCCCCCTCATTTGGAATCATTTAATATCATCTCGAGTTTTCTCTCGCTTGTCTGCTTTTTTTTATAAATTTTCGTTTCTTCTTGTAGTGCTTTCATGAGAGAAAAACACATCAGGACCATAATAAGAGCAAAAGGAAGCGCGGCGACAATTGATGCGGTCTGCAATCCCTGCAGGCCCCCGCTGAGGAGTAAAACGGATGCGATGGTAGCCTGAAGGATCCCCCATGTAACTTTCACTTTATTTGAAGGATTAAGCTTTCCATTCGAAGAGAGCATACCAAGTACGAAAGTCGCTGAATCCGCTGAAGTAACGAAAAATGTAATGATTAACAGGGTAGCTACAACCGATAAGAGCATACCCATCGGGAGATTCTCCAGCATCTCAAATAAGGTAAGGGTCACATCCTTTTCTGCTACCTGTGACAATTTAATTCCCTCAAATATTTCCATGTGCAGCGCCGTTCCCCCAAATACAGCAAACCAAACAAAACTAAAAAGACTTGGGATGAGCATTACACCAAGGACAAACTCACGAATCGTTCTTCCTTTGGAAACGCGAGCGATAAACGTACCAACAAACGGTGCCCAAGCGATCCACCAGGCCCAGTAAAACAACGTCCAACCTGATATCCATTTACTGTCTGTAAAAGGTGTCATTCTCAAACTCATAGACATAAGGTTTTGTAAATAGCTTCCAAGGGTAGAGGTAAATATATCAAATAAAAATGAAGTTGGACCCAAAAACATCGTAAGCAAAAGCAGCGCCACAGCAATGAGCAGATTGGCGTTACTTAGATACTTAATTCCACGGTCTAATCCTGTTGTCGCGGAAATCAGATAGAGAACAGTAACTACAGCAATAATAATTAGTTGATTAACAATATTGCTGTTAATTCCCGCAATATGCGAAAGACCTCCATTAATCTGTAGTACCCCTAAGCCAAGTGAAGTCGCCACCCCAAAAACCGTTGCGATAATGGCAAGAATGTCAATGCTTTTACCAAGCGGCCCACTTACTTTTTCTCCAAACAACGGACGGAATGTTAAGCTGATTAGGCCGTTATATCCCTTTCGAAATTTGAAATAGGCTAACGACAGCGCAAGCAGGGTATAAATTCCCCATGGTTGAAGTCCCCAGTGGAAAAAGGAATACCGCATGGCAAGTCGAGCCGCTTCATCCGTTTGGCCTTCCCCGACGGGCGGTGTTACGTAGTGGCTAAGAGGTTCCGCAACGCCCCAGAAGACCAGACCGATTCCCATTCCTGCACTAAAGAGCATGGCAAACCAGGTGAAATTAGAATACTCTGGTTCATCATCATCTTTTCCTAACTTAATTTGTCCGTACTTACTAAACGCGAGATATAACACAAAAACTAGAAATGAAAAAGCAGCAATAAGGTAAAACCATCCAAACTTATTTGTTGCAAAGACAAGTAAACTATTAGCGGCACTCGCCAAACTTTCCGGCATCAGCCCTCCCCATAAAACAAAGAGCAAAACAACACCAATTGACATATAAAAGACCATCAAACTCCCCCTTTTTATTTAACGAAATATATTTCACAAACCATTCGTAACATAAAAACCAATAGGATTTTATTCACCTTTTTTATTATTTATTTAGGTGTTTAACCCTAACAATATAAAAGTAATACCGTTCAAATTATCATTGTTCAGAAAGAAATCAACGTTAACATTTAAATTGCTTAACCTTACGCTCTCAAACAAAGAAAATAGCGTATTCAAAATTTAATGCACTGTGTCTATAAAAGTATTATTGGATAATATTTAGTTGTGATTCACTTCTCGTATCTTTGTTATTTCTTCTTTTCTTACCGGACCGTTATCCTCTTCATCTGGAGTTGATACTATTAAAGGGATGCCCCCGATCATTAAAAAACATAATCCCACAATAACCAAGATAATCCAATCACTCAAGTCCACTGGGGAACCCACCTTATTTTACAAATGTATATTTTTTCTATTTATCAACGTTTTTTAAACGAACTAACATTTTATAATTTTGTTAGTTCTTTGGTGGTCAATGATACTAGAAAGACTTGTTTGCTAAACCTAAATGGTTACAAAACCTCTAGCAACATTCTCTAATTCACTGTTATTTGCATTGCGTAATTCCTTATTCAGTCAAATTAGATTTCCTTTCCCGGATTATTATTTCTTTTGCCCTATGTTTGTACTGCGTCTGAGCCTTATAAGAAACACACTTACCTTAAACAGTCCTGTGAATAAAAAGGATAATTTTTAAGTATTCATATCGATTTCCCCCCTTTTTTAATAATGTAGATTTTCAATACAAATAGACCAGGGCATACTTTCTCCTTGGAACTGAAGTTCCAAAGAAAAACAATGCACTGGTCTGTAGTCATAATTATGATATCTTTAGATCTTCTCTGCTTAGCCGACGAGGTTAGCTGACGGGTAGGATGGCAGAGAAATATTCTTCCACATCCCTCCTAGTCTTAATACCTAGGATTAACCCCAAAACACTTGGTTCCCCCGCTTTCGTTTTGAACGAAATTAGGCCTGATATTGAATTTTGTTCAGCATGTGAATCATAGTTGATATTAATTATGATATCATAATTAGAACATATAATCACACTTGGAATATATGAATTATTTCCACTATTATCCTCTCTCCTTGCCTGATAACTAATTAACTTTGATTTTCTTAAAAATCAGCTTAAATAATCCCGTGTTCTCTTATATCCTTCCATACAGTAATTCTTTACCAAAAAAACACATCTTTTTTAAATTGGATGAATCCATTATACAAAACAAGTATATCGCTATAGGTTTTGAGATTCCTATGCGGCTTCCCATCAGTCATAACGAACGAAACCGCACCAGTTCGCTTACCATAGATTACACTTGGCAACAATTTTAAGCGGAGGTTTTCCTTTTGAATGGCAATCACTTCCATTGTATTTTTCGTAGTTTAGTTATGCTCACATAACCCACTTTTCTCGCCATTTATGATGACCATATAGAATTAAAAATAAAAACCAATCCGCTATATAAGAATGCATTAAACTCCATGACGAACCATATATCATATTCCCTGTTACAACTTGGTCAATTGTCGTCTAATGATAACTTGGATAAACAGAAGTCTAATACAAGCAGCAAGTCCACGAAGTCGAATGCCGGGACAGTAAATTCATCTGATCAAAGTAACTTCCAGGCGAAGTTGGCGGAGGTGCAGTTAGGCAACAGCTCAACGGAGGACGTGTATAAGATAGGTGTGCGATTGCGGGAGTTAGCGGTCCAATATACGAATCCATCAACGAATAAAATCCATAAAAAGAAGATTGAAGACGAGGCTAACCCCATGCTTTAACAAGTAATACAATGGATGGGAAAAAACATTGCTAGTATACTGGGTAAGCATAACTTTTCTTTTTCAATTCCTGCTTTACCGCCCTATACCGTGCCTCCCTTTAATACGCACCATACCGATTCAAAAATAGGACATAACGGTGTTAATAAGGAACTGACCGAGCTAATTAAAGTCACACAAAAAATTGATCAGTTAGCTAGGAGTAGCTTCCTTGTCAATGGAACAGAGTACCACAAACCACCTAATGATGCCGAGCAATCTAACCGATATGCAATGCATGACCAGGATGAAGAGAAGCAACAGAATGTGAAGAAAGAAAAATATCTTCATTCTCGGCATGATGGTGTGAAGGAAGAAGAGAATCATCATCCTCACCACGAGGATTGGCAACTCCTATACATGGCCGTGGACATGAGCACCATGACCATGATGAACCTCAAGATAGCGGTTCGGTTAACCCACCTGAAACGCCGTCCAACGGAGGTATCGGTTTGCCCGGAACAGGTGATAATCCATCTACTCCCCCCTTCCATCAGATAATCCAAATGGTGCTCCTGGGAATACAGGAGGAGGAACCAATCCCCCGCCTACAAATGGTAGCGTACCACCTTTACCTGCTGGACCGACTGTCCCAGGCGGATTAGAAGGAGGAAGCGGGCTGCCGCCCATAGGAGGAGTTCCTTCCCAACCACCGATATCTGATGTTATTTCAAAATTGCCGATTGATCAGATTTTAAAACCTGACGTCATTGATAAGTACATTTTAGATCCTCTTTCGAAATACCGGCGTTCTTTGGCAGAAAAAAGACCGCATCTATCTAAGTTTTTCAGGCCTACTTTCACTCAATCTGAGCAGGAAAATTTCCTTAAACCCCGGGATATGGTCGAGCTATTAAAACTCAGACAGATGGCGTACACGGTTGCTACGATGAATACGTACACGGAGCAACAAGGGAAGTACATTGACGCCCTTGTTGGTAATTAACAAGCTTCAAAGCCATTGCACAATGCAATGGCTTTGAAGTCTTTTATGAACAATAAGAAGGGCATACTGCTTGTGGTGGCATTTACATAATATCTGGATTTACCAAATTAATCATTCATCTTTAATAAAATTCTTTATATTTTAACATCTATTTCATTATTTTTTAATAATAATATCCGATAATATTTCTATACTTGGTGTATAGATAAAATAAGAACAGATTGAGGGTAAGGAACTATGAATATCGTTTTAACGGAAACAACATGTAAAGTATGCGGATCAAAACTCTCACAGTATGAAGTTGAGGAAAAGGACCGCCATTGTATGAATTGCTATGAAGAACCTAAAAAATAATAAATGTTAGGTTGATATAAGCATGAAAAACCGTCTCAAGGAAGATGTTATCTAGCCTGGGACGGTTTTTTGTTTCAATCATTTAAAATTTAGTCCGTGAGAGGAAAGAATTTCTTGCTTAATCCAAATACATTTCAGACCATTCCTGCTCCATGAGACATTCCCCTAAAATTCACTCATACCCTCCCCCCATTCATCCATGTCTGGATATTCACTGTATGGACTAAAAATGGAACAGTCATGAATGGATGGATAATATATGCTGTAGTAATCCATCGCGGCCCGAATATTTTTAAGCATATCCATATATTTGTCGGTGTTAATTATTAAATTTCGCTTTAAGGTGTATTTTAGAGAGTTGTATACCTCTTCATATTCCTTGATTAAGAACTCAGCAGTTATCCTTTCAGAAGCTAACAAATCATTAAACGTGCATTGAAAAGCTAATAGGTTTTTATTTTTACTACGTAAATCCATCTTTCTATATCCGGCTTTCAGATAACAAAAACCAGGATTGCGACTTGTCACTTTATCAGGATTTACATAAGTGATTAGTCCATCTTTATGTTTAATACCATACCGTTTAAATGTAGCCCAGGTCGCTTCAAAAATTGTGACTTAGATTATAACTTTGCCACACTATGAAGCATAAATTCACCGGGTATTATTCTATTTTTGACCCAATTACTTTCTTAGAAAAAGAACTTTAAACCATATACTTGCCAAAAATACATTTATGAAGCATAAACCTGCCAAGAGTTAAAATACGATTTGTAACAACCATCTTCTTATTTCCCCCTTTTTTCTTATTTTATATTGTGCTATTGATTCCCGTAGACCAACCACACGAATGACGCAGCACCACATATGATTTGAAACGAAGCAGTATTCCATTTAATAAGGAATAGCATGCCCAATACATGTTAATAAGGAATAGCATGCCCAATTCATGTTAATAAGGAATAGCATGCCCAATTCATGTCGATTAAGAAATGATAGCCACATACATGACACAATAAAAAACGCACCCTCCTACTCAAAGGAAAAGTGCGTTTTTTATTGTGAGAGAAAAAGGATGTCGTTAGAGATAATGAATATTATGAAGAAGAGCTGCGGTAAAATCTTTTCAACTCCTGGTGCTACCTTCCAACAAATTTCCAATGATCTGCATATTTCCCTTACTTTTTAAACATGATTGTCTCTTGTAACTCTTTTTGGTCAGGAGTTAGCCAAGCGATCTTAACATATCCTTTATCTAATAACATCCCTAATTCATCCTGGCTGTACGTTTTATTTAATGTTCCCGATTCTAAATGAACAGTGTAATTTTTATCCTTTAATTCCATACCATCATCATAGTGAACTTTTTTGTTTAGGTTCGATTCATCAGGGAAAGAAACTTCGACGTCTTTTATCTTTATTGGCCGCTCTTCCTTCTGGTAAGTGAGTACAATCCCCTCTGGTTCTAGATTTTTATCATACAGTGTAATTTTCCCTTCGACTTTCCATGATTCTGACTCTCCCTTTAAACCTACAACTGTACCAAGAGGAGAGCAACCTGTTACAAGGAGTATAAATAAACAAAAAATCATGCCAATATTCTTCATGCTCTTTCTCCTTTTACATTTATTGTATGTTAGAGACTACACATATAGGTAAAAATAAATCATACCATTTCAAGGAAGAAAGCAGAAATGGACCATTGGCCCTTTTCTGATACATTCATCAGGTTCAACTAAAACACATTTATAGACCAGCAGGTGATTGTTGTGTTGTAAGATCAGTGAAGATTTTAGTCCCGTTTTTGTAAATATCACTTTTTGCTACAACCTGAATATAGTTTGATGAGGAATGAGTAACAGGAGCGAGCCCATTGTTACTCCAATTATAAATCCAGCCATAGGATGTATAATTATCTTTCCATTGTGGCGTTCCAGCTGAGTTTCCAGTGTATGTTCCACTTACAACAGAACCACACCATCCAAGTGCTCTTACATCCAGATAAGTTCTTGCGTTTTTCACAGTATACGCAGTTGATGTTCTTTCCCACCATGTTTCCATATAATCAGCTTTGTAATAGTTTCCAACATGACCACTTGGAGGATCGAAGATTTCCCAATATGATGTTACATGCTGTTGCATTCCTCCGTTATCCGCGCCTTTATAACCGGAAGCGGAGGCATAGGAAGCATAAGCCCCACTGTAATCACAGCTTGCCATTGTTGTGACTTGATCTGGTGAACAAATCACCTGTTCTACAGCTTCTTGGGATGCAGGTCGATCAACCATATAAATTTCAATCGACTCTACAGTAAGGCCATTTTTCTCCATACCAGCTTTAAGTTCATCATAGACCGATTTTGCTTTTTTATCTTTTTGAATTTCTGATTGTGACAGTTTTTTAAACTTAACTTTTTTGGATTGAAGTATCTTATTAATATCTAAGTGTCCATCGATTATAGAGGCATTTGGATCTGTTTGAGGAGAATTGTTTGCAAAGACAGGAAAGGCGCCAAAGCTACATATCATGAGCATCATTAAAACCAAAGAGAAGAGTCGTTTCATAAAATTTCACTCCTTTTTTTCATTTGCAAGCTAAAAAATAGAGGGTAGCAACAAAAGAAAAAGGTTTAAAATTATGCTTAGACTTTGAAATCCCCCTTTGTAGCGATGAATTGCCCCTTATCTTCTTCAATAATAAAAAAGATTGATGTATTATTATGTAAGGCCTTTCTGAAAGGTCTCGCGATACCATCACCAGGGAACCGGCGAATTCTGTTGGTGATGGTATTTTTATATTTATTTTATTTTACAAATTCGTCCTATTTCCTTCCTGTTATTTCAAAAAAATTAAAAAAATTTACATTTCAGGTTATTTTATAGGGGTATAGTATTAGTGAACCCGATTTTCAAAAGGTACTTAAGATAAGTCTATATGGAAGAATAAGAAAAACCGGGCGTGCGCCCGGTCCTTTATTTTTAAACATCCTTGAGTCTGTAAACTTGACCATGTAGCCCCTCATAATATTCAGGGTACATCTCTCCTCCACACTTTTCACAGCTAAACTGAGGGGGATCGGATGGTCCCCGTGATCCATTGCATCAAAAGAACGAACCGTATCATAAGGAATCCCTTCCGTTTCATTGCACACCAAACAGACATAATTGACCTTGTTCTTTTCGCGAAGAAACCGGGACATGGTCATTATGTCTTTCTTTTTCTGCTTTTTCTTCTTTGAGTTTGCCATATTGAATCTCCCTTTTT
>NZ_BBWZ01000049.1 GCF_001015055.1 Aneurinibacillus tyrosinisolvens
TTCATCACTAGAGATGCTATGGATGAGGATAATTTATATTTGTATACAAGCAACAACCCTGTGATGTATACAGACCCTGATGGCTATATGAAAGAAAATCCTAATTTTACTGTTGTTAAGATAATTACGGCCGCTGGTCTGGTTGTTAAAATTGCTAGAGATGAAGCTCAAGCTTTGATGAAATCGGCCGGTAAAAAAATGCTATCCTACGGAAAGACAATACTCAGTAAGGGTACTAATAATAGTAAAATATTTTGGGGTTCTTGGAGTGACTATAAGAAGGTTACAGTTAACGGTCAAACATACGCCAAAGTAGGAAATAGACTATACTCTAAACATGCTGTTGACAGAATGCAACCAAGTGGAAATAGATATGGTAGTCAAATTACTCAAGCAGGTGGGGACTATGGTAGAAGTGTATCTCCTACTTATGTGGAAAATGTTATTAAAAGTACCAAGCCTGTGGTTCAACAGAATGGAAATCTTTCTTATAAATCTGGAACTTTACAAGTAATAACCAATAAACAAGGTGCTGTTGTTACTATAATTACAAGGTAGGTTTGTATATGATAGAAAAAAATAATATTTTGCTTATATGTCAGAAATTCAAAGAAAAAGAATGTGGTCTGGTTGAGTTTCAAAAAAGGATAGAAACTTCAAATTTTCCTGAGGAATTAGTTGAGTTTAAGCAGTGGATATTGAATGAATTAGAAGAAATACGATTTACTAAATTAGAGACTAACTTTTACGATTACGGACTAGAAATAGTAAATTCAATAATAAAAAAGTTAGAATGATAATCAAACCTCGAATGGCAGTGCCTTTCGAGGTTTTTCAATGGGGATGGAGTGCCGAAGCAATAGCCTGATATTCATTGAGTAGACATAAGCTTAAAAGCGCAATAGAATGTTTAATCAAATTATAAGGTGCGTACAATTTACTTTAAAACGTATGCCCTATTTATTCTTTATTTTGTTTAAGAAAATAACCATAATATCATAAGTTACCACCATTTCCATTCTTCAAAGCCATACCTTCGCTTTATCCCTGTCTTTTAAATTTTTTCACAACTTTTTACGTACATAGAACGATGACTATAGCAAGAGGCTACTCCACCTCAATTAACTCCTGAATGTCAATTTCTAACACTTTGCATACTGTTTCTAAAGTAGATAGATAAACCCTGTCCACGTTGTCTGAACAAAGATGGCTTATTGTATTTGGACGCAGCCCTGCCATACGTGCCAATTCACGCTGAGAAAGGTCACGTTCTTTAAGGATTTCCTTTAGTTTGATTGAAATAGGCATGATATTCCCCTTCCTCTGTTTATATTACTTTTACGATACACAATAAATTTGTATCGGTAAAGGGGTTGAATGTATCGCTAAAGCCGCATACAATGAATTTATATTGAATATAGCGGCTAAGCGTTACGTTAATCTGAATTTGCGTAACGGTGAGGGGGAAATGCCATGAATGTTATCGGTTATATTCGAGTTTCTACACAAGGACAAGCCAAAGATGGTTATAGTTTGGCTTATCAAGAAGTTGAAATTAAAGCATACTGTCAGGCTCAAGAATGGACACTGTTACACATCTTTTACGATGAGGGAATAAGTGGGGCAAAGGTAGATGAGGAAGCTCTACAAGTCGATAGAGAGGGCTTTCAGGCGACGTTAAGCTATTTATCTAGTTAAACAAGTGGATAGGGTTGTTACGTTGAATACAAACCGTTTATGGCGTTCTGACATCGTCAAAGTGTTAATTCATCGAGAGTTTAAGAGATTTGGAGTGGACATTTGCAGTATTGAACAACCGCAATATAGCATTTACAAGAAAGACTCTAATGACTTTTTAATCAATGGCTTAATGGAACTACTAGACCAATACCAACGGTTAGAAATAGCATTAAAGCTAGGCAGAGGTAGAAACAAGAAAGCCCAACAAGGGGGCTATGCAGGTGGAAATGTCGCATTAGGCTACAAGGTGAAAAAAGGGCAAAAAGTGCTACAAGTGGATAAGGAACAAGCCAAAACCGTTCAACGAGTATTTGAACTCAAGGAACTTTAGTCGGGGTGGTCATTAGCTACAATCGCCACCCAATTAAACAGCGAAGAACATCGAACGAAACAAGGATACTTGTTTACGAAAGTACAAGTGAAACGGATATTAGACCGTAAGGACTTCTATCAAGGTTTGTATCACTATAAGGACATAACAACGAATGGCAAACATTAAGCCATTTTATAACGTGAAGTAGAGAATGGATAGGCCTGTTCGAACTATACATATTTCGCTTTCCAACCTTACTTCTGACGAAGAATATCAATTAAATCTATTTAAGGATGACAGCAAACAGCGGGAGTTAGGAAAAGTGATGGATGAGATAAGGAATAAATTTGGAAGTAACGCCTTGCTACGGGCGCGAAGCTATACGGAAGGCGGAATTCTTTTAGAAAGGGGACGGAAAATCGGCGGTCATAAGGCATAACACTAAGAAGGTAGATGGGGTCAAACCTTATCTACCTTTTATCTTAACAGGCTTTCAAGAACCTCTAACTCATATCTTTTTGAAAACATCTCTTGTTTTATATCCTCTTACTCCCATTGCTCGTTCTCTTTTACCAATTTCCTATACAACCATACAGTCTCCCCGCTGTAGCTAAACAAAAGCTAATAAAGGGATACCGAAGATGTATTGGGATTTAGCTATCCCTTGAACTGTTGCTATATCAGGCATGATATCACTCCTATCGTTTCAAACCCAAGATACCTAGCGTACTACTCTTTAGGGCTAATGGATTCTTTACTACCTAAAGAGGAATACCTATCCGCTATAGAAACCTTTTTGGAAATTTAGTATAATTATCACAACAAACAGAACATGGGTTCTTATTTTTGGTTGCCATTTTCTCGTTTAATTCCTCTTTATACAATAAAAGGGGATGATGACTGATGTGTTCCTTGTTCATAGAAAACAATCCTTGTGTCAAAAAATTCATCTCAGAACATCCGAAATCATTTTCAAATCCTGTGTTAAAGAACTTTCTCAAAGACAGAACAAATCTCTTACTTTTTGTCCTAGCAATGAGTGTCCCAACAGAAGAAAACCAAAATAAGTTAGATTTGGCTTTCAAAAAATTTTATCAACGGATTCGGTTGATTAACTTTTTCTCCACCAGTTTGATTGATTAAATAAGAAAAAAAGGACTGTCTCAATTGGTCACCCAACCTTTTAGACAGTCCTTTTTTTACCTTAATATAAATAATTACAGAAAGAATAAAGGAGAATTATTTCAGTTTCTCATGCTTATCTATATAGAGTATTGTTTAATTAACCAAATTGTGTTAATTTTTACTGTAATACATATTTAACGGGAGAGAATTAGATGAATTATAAGGCTAAAGCAGTTTGTTCCGTTATATTTTCTTACCTAATTGGGTTCCTTTTCTTTCTTTTGGTTTATTCTTTTACGATGGACTATATAAGGATAATTTTATATGGAGGTACTATAATCTTTATCCTTCTATGTGTTCCGTTTTCTTCATCGTTAGTAAATCACATAAAAAGTACCAAAAAGAGATTTGATCGCCCTCTTATTCACGCCCTTCTCCCCTGTTTAATTTTCTGTATTTGTTCATTCTTAGTAATAGGAGCCGTACTTGGTGGCTTAATTGGAAATAACTTTATGAATTACTTTTACACATCATTGCCTGTTACTTTCTTTTTCGGGATTTCTGGAATTGCCTTTGGATTAGCATGGAGATACTGGGTAAAAAGTTAAAAAGCATAATAAAGGCCCTGTCAATAAGTATGAACATTGTGCTTATTTGTTTTTTGCAAGCGAAAAGTACAGAGAATTGCAGCGAAAAATACATAGGCTTGCAGCGCTCTTATTATGTTAAATACCATCATGCATTTTCACTGTAGAAAGGGCATTTTTTAACCGGTAGCTTTCCCCGGTAAAGGCTACTATATGTGCATGGTGGACCAAGCGGTCCACCATGCACGGTCAGTCTGTTATCCCCAAATACACGGTTCCATTGGCCAAATTCCAAGTTGGATGTTACGATGACGCTTTTGTGCTCGTAACAGTCGGCAATAATATGAAACAGTAATTCCGATCCTTGTTTTTGAAATGGGACATATCCTAGCTCATCCAAAATTAATAGATCACATTTCTCAATCTGACGTTTTAACCTCTGTAGGGTTCCTTCTTTTACTGCCTCTTCTAACTCCCCTACCGTCATATTTCCAAAGTCTACTTGTGCTTCACCCGGAGGATGCTCCAATCGCTCATATCTTGTACTTTTTTCTTTTTTAATAATAGGCCTTCTCTGCTGCACATATTCGCAGACAGTACGATAAGAACCGTTAAAGCTATGCTCATCCCTGAGCTGTTCAAACATCTTTTTACTTGTCCGTCTCTCTTTTTTCTTAAGCTTCATGTCCTCCTCAATCCAGCAATCTACAATCTCACCGTACCCTTGTTCATACATCATTCCTCTCTTGTTAAAAAGAAGGGGCTCGAGGGGTACTTCACCATCCGCATACTTCTTTATGGTTCTCCAGTTTTTTCCGGTTTTCCTTGCAATTTCGTTAATGGTTAGGTCTTCGTTATCTCGTAAATGTTTGATATAATTAACTTCAGGCATTGCTAGCATCCTTTCCAATTCCCCCAACTGTTAATGATTTCGACAATCAAACAGTAGGGGTTATTATGAGGACTGGCAAGCCTATTTTTTTATGCAGTCAAATTCTGCACAAACTCTCTGCAGAACTCTGTACTTTTATTTTGCATTAAACAAGTTATTAATTAGAGGTGGTGCAAATGGTAGAATTAAAAGCATTGACAATAATAAACGAGGAATGGGGAGAGGGTGAGGATGACTTTATTGTTTTTTTACAAATTGATATAGGTGAAATTACAATAGATGCCCCTTCGGATTTATTTACCATTAATGTAGTTAGCCCTAGGAGACTAAGTAAAATTTTAAAAGAAAGCGAAATAGAAATAGGGCATGGTTATTTCATTATGAATGACTTTAATTTTAGTATTATAGAAAGAAAGATACTAAGAATTATAGAAATAAGTCAAAATAAATCCTACGAAAAATCGATTTGTATTTTGTCAAAGTATTTTCGGAATACTAACGAATAAAACACAAAAGCAATCCCTTTATATGTAAAGAGGGGGCTGTCTTAAAAGGTCGTTGAAAAGCGACTTTTTCGAGTCAGCCTCTTTCTTTTGTTTTTGCAAGCCTCTAACGACCTTTAATTTTTTCCGAAAAATAGGAAAATCAGTTCATTTTTTCGGAAAAAAGGAGCCTGATTTATTCGACATCATTCGATTTTTTTATCCATATCATCATGAAAAACACAAAAATAGTCAGTTGTTTTGCTGTTTGTCAGAAAATGTCGCGGTTTAATCGCTGTTTTGGCACAGTAATTGCTTCAAGTAATAAATAGCAGACCAAACAATAGAAGAAAGGAAGAAAGAGATGCAGAGGAGGATAAAGTAAAACAGCAAATAAATGTAAGCGTTTCACTTCTTGAATATGGAGGTTTGATTGAATGGAAATTATCGTTATTTTACTCGCTTTGTTTTTCTTAATGTTTGTAGCATACAGAGGGTTTAGCGTCATTTTGTTTGCCCCTATCGCGGCGTATCGCTATTCGTGGTGGCGTTTGCTGTGTATCCGTTTGCAGCCGAATTGTTTAAAGCGGCAGATATTCCGAAGCGCTTAATTCCCGGTACCATTGCGCTCGGGGCGTTTACCTTCACGATGGATGCCTTTCCCGGAACGCCGCAGATTCAGAACATTATCCCAACCACGTTTTTTAAGACGGATACATGGGCTGCCCCGTGGCTCGGTTTTATTGGAGGATTGTTTGTCCTTGCTGTAGGGCTGACTTATTTAGAATCAAGAAGAAGGAAAGCGAAGGCGCGTGGCGAAGGATATGGGACAGGGCACAGCAATGAACCAGAGGGTTTGTCGGATGAAAAGCTGCCTAACGCACTTATCGCCATTCTTCCATTGATTATTGTAGGGGTTTTCAATAAAATATTTACGAACCTTATAACGGAGCGGTGATTACGCTTCTTGCCGTAACAGGCTTAACACACAGGCAATCCTACATTGACATCTTCGCTATGACTGTCATTAAAACGCTGGCTGTGTTCGTCGTTATCGCACTATACTATCTATTTGGCATCGTTTAACTTTTCGCTTGATTGCAAGCGATTGCAATATATTTTTTGTTTCGTATTATTACTGGTGAGGAGTGGTGAACGTGAGCGTATTTACATCGATTGAAGAAGCGATAAGCGGCATTAAAGATGGGGTGACTCTCATGGTCGGAGGATTCGGCCTTGTAGGAATCCCGGAAAAGCTTATACTGGGCCTGCGCGATAGCGGAGTTAAGGAACTTACGATTGTCTCCAATAACTGCGGTGTCGACGATTGGGGGCTGGGCCTTCTTTTGCAGAATAAACAAATCAAGAAAATGATTTCTTCCTACGTTGGTGAAAATAAAGAGTTCGAACGCCAGTTTTTGTCCGGCGAATTAGAAGTTGAACTCGTACCGCAGGGGACGCTGGCGGAAAGAATTCGTGCCGGCGGTGCCGGCATTCCGGCCTTTTATACGCCGGCAGGGGTTGGAACCCCACTTGCCGAGGACAGAGAGGTTCGCACGTTTGATGGGAAGGAATATCTTCTTGAGAGCGGCCTTGTTGCTGATTTCTCACTCATTAAAGCGTGGAAGGGCGATAAGCTCGGCAACCTTGTTTACAATAAAACCGCAAGAAACTTCAATCCGATGATGGCGTCCGCGGGGAAAGTAACGATCGCCGAAGTAGAAGAGCTCGTGGAAACAGGGGAATTGGATCCGGATCAAATCCACACGCCGAGCATTTACGTGCAGCGTATTATTGAATGTACGAACTACGAAAAGAGAATTGAACGCAAAACAGTTCGAGCTTAAAGGAGGGAAACGAGGATGGCATTATCAAGAGAGCAAATCGCAAAGCGGGCAGCACAGGAAGTTGAGGACGGTTTCTATGTAAATCTTGGCATCGGTATCCCTACACTCGTGGCGAATTATATTCCCGAGGATAAGCACGTTATCCTGCAATCTGAGAACGGACTGCTTGGAATCGGGCCGTATCCGGCGGAAGATGCAGTGGATCCTGAACTCATTAACGCAGGAAAAGAGACGATTACAATGCTTCCAGGATCGAGCATTTTCAGCAGTGCGGAATCGTTTGCCATGATCCGGGGCGGCCATATTGACCTTGCCATTCTGGGCGGAATGGAAGTTTCCAAAAGCGGGGATCTGGCTAACTGGATGATCCCGGGGAAAATGGTAAAGGGCATGGGCGGCGCCATGGATCTTGTCCACGGAGCGAAGCGCATTATTGTTATCATGGAGCATGTAAATAAGCACGGGGAACCGAAGATTCTTAACGAATGCACATTGCCGCTCACCGGGAAAGGCGTTGTTAACCGCATTATTACCGACCGGGCTGTCATTGACGTTACAGACAATGGTCTTGAACTTGTCGAGGTAGCGCCTGGGTTTACCGTACAGGATATTAAAGATTGCACGGAGCCTGAATTGATTATTTCTCCACAGCTTGCGAATCAGGCGTAATCTCTTAGAACAAATACAGCAAAAGGATTAACTATAGATAGGAGTACGTTTTCCATGACAGGATTAGTAGAGAATAAAGTTGTCTTTATTACCGGTGCAGCGAGTGGAATCGGTCTTGAGATTGCCCAGGATTTTGCCAGGGAAGGCGCAAAAATCGCCATCAGTGACTTGAATGGCGAAGCGGCGCAGGAAGCTGCGGCTGCTTTAACGGCGAACGGTTTTGAGGCGATTGGAATCGCCTGTAACGTAGCGGACGAAGAGCAGTTGAAATCAGCTCTGGACGAAACCGTGTCACAATACGGGCGTCTGGATGTCGTGATTAACAATGCGGGCCTGCAATACGTTTCACCTATCGAGGAATTTCCGACAGATAAATTTGAACTGCTCATTAAAGTTATGCTTGTTGCCCCGTTTATGGCCATTAAGCATGTATTCCCGCTTATGAAAAAGCAGGGATTTGGCCGGATTATTAACATGGCATCCATTAACGGGCTTGTAGGCTTCGCAGGAAAGGCAGCTTATAACAGTGCAAAGCACGGAGTGATCGGGCTTACAAAGGTAGCCGCACTTGAGGGCGCTCCTCACGGAATTACCGTGAATGCAATGTGCCCTGGCTACGTGGATACACCCCTCGTGCGTAATCAGCTTACGGATTTGGCCAAGACACGAAACGTTCCGCTCGAGAAAGTGCTGGAGGAGGTTATCTACCTCTTGTGCCGCAGCGGAAGCTGTTATCCGTAAAAGAGATTTCTGACTATGCGCTGTTTTTAGCGAGCGACAAAGCAGGCAGTGTCACCGGACAGGCGGTCGTCATTGATGGAGGCTATACAGCCCAGTAAATAAGTGAAAAGGAAAAGAGAGCAGGGACTTCACGCCTGCTCTCTTTTCCTTTTGTTCTCGTTAAAGAAAGTATATGTTGCTTTAAAGTATTAAAGGGAATTGCTATCATGGGACCGTGCGGTCCCAGAGTCAAAGAAAAACATCGCGGGCGATGACGGCTCTTTTCTTTCCCCCTGGGGAGCGTGTCGAACAAAGGGCGAACAAGACCGGCAATTGTCTCCATCATTGAGTTACCCAGATGTTTTGCCGGTCCGCCCGGCGTGAGACTAAGCGGCCGTCCAACTTCCAGAAGGGGAAAGGACGAGCGGCATGCCCGCGATGTTTTTCTTGGCGCTTAAACTCCCTCAGGCTCTTTTCCCCATATAAAGACGACAACCACGGCCAGCATCGTCATAATGAAGAAGACGGAAAAGATGGCGGCAAAGCCGACTTTAGCAGCAAGCAAAAAGCCAACTAAATAAGGAGCGATAATTCCGGCGATCCGGCCAAATCCGGTTGCCCAGCCTGTGCCGGTAGCCCGGAAAAGTGCAGGGTATTGCTCAGCGGTATAAGCGTATGTTGCTCCCCAGGCCCCCAGGTTAAAGAAGGAGAGCGCAGCGCCTGTTACCAGCAACGCAGTTGTGCTTGTGGAAAGCCCGAATAGAAGAGAAAGAATGGCTGAAAGCGCCATGAAAGTGACAAGCGTTTTTTTCTTTCCCCATTTGTCTACAAGGTAAGCGGCCGTAAAATATCCTGGAATCTGAATCAGTGTCATAAATAGAACGTATTGAAAGCTTTTAATGAGTGTAAACCCTTTCATTACCATGAGGGACGGCATCCAGAGAAACATTCCATAATAGGAGAAAACAGAAGCAAACCACAGCGTCCATAAGACAAAGGAGGTTTGCTTATAGGGGACCGACCATATTTGCTTAACTTTGTCACTTAAACTCTGCTTGTCTTCAATTGTTGAAAAGGCGGGGGTTTCCGGAACGGTGCGTCGCAGGTAGATGGCATACAGAGCGGGAAGAGCGCCAATAAATAATCCGACACGCCAACCATAAACGGGGATAACAAAGTAAGAAATAATGGCCGCGGCTAGAGAGCCGAGCGCCCAAAAGCTTTGCAGCCATACGACCCATTTCGCGCGTTCACGCTGTGGTGAGGCCTCCAGGACGTATGTGGTCACGACAGGCAGTTCTCCCCCTAATCCAAATCCGACAATAAAACGCATAATCATAAACATGGCAAGGCTCGTTACCAGGCGTTCGCCCCCGTAGCAACGCTGTATATGAGCAGAGTGGCAATAAACAGCTGTTTGCGGCCATAACGGTCCGCCAGCATTCCGGCCAGAGCAGCTCCCAGAGCCATGCCGATAAAGTTAACCGTTCCTACCAGGCCCATCTCCGTTGGTGTTAATCCCCATTGTATGCTGAGAGCCGCAAGGACAAAGGAAAGAATTCCTACATCCATGGCATCAAATAGAAGTCCTGCACCCGACAGGCCGAGGAGCCGAAACGCGTCCCGCCTTGTTTTTTCTCCTTTCATGCTGTATCACCTTTTCCTAATTATAATCCGATCTGTGATCGTATCGGTTGCTACATTGTATTCAACAGTGGCTCTGTATGATTATGCGCAGAGCAAACCGATTCAGGAACCAAACAAATAAAGACCCGTCCTTTAATTGGACGGGTCTTTAAACATATTTATTGTTTGATTGACCTGATCAAGGGGGTAAATACTTAGTGTGGTTGACCAATTACGGATATGAAATGGAGGAATGAATCGAATGGATAAGAAAATAGTTGGTGTTTTCCATACTCATGATGAAGCAGTTCGTGCCATTGAGTCATTAAAAGATCAAGGTTATCGTTCGGAAGATATCTCCGTTATTGCAAAGGATAAAGATGAAGTGCGTGACATTGAGGATGCAACGGATACAAAAATGGAAGAAGGGCTTGCTACAGGGGCAACGACAGGTGGTGTACTTGGAGGGCTGACAGGGCTGCTCGTTGGAATTGGCGCACTCGCTATTCCTGGGATTGGACCCATTGTTGCAGCGGGGCCGATTGCAGCCACTCTTGGAGGTGCCGCAATCGGAGCTGGAACGGGTGGTCTTGTGGGTGCGCTTGTAGGCATGGGAATTCCTGAGGAACACGCCAGAGAATATGAAGATTATATTAACAGAGGCGAGATTCTCGTTCTCGTTGACGCGGACGCATCACGGGAAACAGGCGTATATGATACGTTCCGTACAAATAATTCGCTTAATTCCCGTTTATATGACGGCTATACAAGCGACCCTGCTGTTGGCCGCCGTGACACAGACACACTGCTATAGCCTTTATGCAGAGCTCCCGGGAACGGGAGCTCTTTTTTTGTATATACTATATTACAAACTTTTCATCCGTTCATACAAACCGTCGTAGAAACGTGCCTCCGAACGCGTAATGTAGGCGCCCGCCCGGTACATCGCAAGCAAATCCTGAGGCGAGGTGAAACGGCTCAATACGTTTTTGCAAAGCTCATAGTGCCTTGGCTCATGGTGATCGGCGTGCGCGGTCCAGAATGTCGTATTCAAAGCTGTGCCCTCATTATAAGCAGGATGCTGCAGTCCGGCTCCGATAAGCCCCATTACTTTGCCCGCGAACAATTCTGAACCAAAACCGATAGCGGCCATTGCCTCAAGCGGCGTGGCATTTCGCAAGAAAGAAAGAAAAGACTGCACGGCCTCCTTTGACGCAGGAGCCACCGGATAGTCGGGAACGTATTTTTCATTCGTTGCAATATGGGGTGCCGCTGTAATGAGGAAGGAATGATACAGGCGCGAATGGTAGCTCTGCGGGTTGCCCCGGCCTGCTTCATCCCACAGGTTATCCACCAGCGGAACCCACCAGTCGTCTTCCGGCTCAACCGCACCGATCGCTGCTCCAAGGACACGTGGGAAGTTACGGCTGTAGTAGCTGTACTGCAGGGCAAACTCCGCTACCATTGCGGGCGTCCATTCTCCGGCGAGAAGTGTTTGCATGAATTCCCCTTGGACTATTTCCCTTTCAACAATTTCCCATATTTTCTCTTCGATTTGCTCATAGGTTTCTACTTTCATACACTTTGCACTCCTATTGTTTAATTAAAGCTTTCGGCTTTTTTATGTATATGGATATTTACAAGTAATCATTATACCAATTTAAATTGACGAAAAGTCAAGTGTTTTAACCGATTTATCTTTTAAAGGCTGCCTTTTCGTTTAACCTATGTCGATGGAAGGGTAAAAAACAGGAAAGATGTAGTAAAAAAAGTATACTGTCAAGGGGAAAAAGGGAAGAAATAATGAGGGGTAACCGAGAGATTCTCAGTCAGATACCTACGTAAAGGCTTACAACAACAATGAGAGAGAGGGCTAAACCTTGTTATTTGAAACCATTGCGAATTTTTCCATGCTGATGGCCGCATACACGCTTCCGTTCTCACTGTTATCAGGTACGCCCATCCTGTCTTCATCCCCCTTAAAGACAGGAGTCACAAGGCATTACTACAAAAATAACTTTTCTTTCAGGCTCTACGTACCGAGCAGGTACAATGGGGAATCTAGTGTGCCGCTGCTTGTTATGCTGCATGGTTGTACGCAGGATGCGGATGATTTTGCCAAAGGAACCCGCATGGACGAGCTGGCAGAAGAAAAAAATTTTATTGTGCTGTATCCGGAGATGAATCTTCTTGCCAACCACAAACGATGCTGGAACTGGTTTTATGATTATAACCAGCACCGGGGCATCGGGGAGCCGGAGATAATTAAAGGAATGGTTGACCTTGTAAAAATGCAGTATGCTATTGATGAGAGAAAAGTATATGTTGCCGGCCTGTCGGCGGGCGGCTCCATGAGTGTAATTATGGGAGCTGTGTATCCGGACGTTTTCCGGGGGATCGGGGTTGTCGCCGGCATGGGGTATTGTGCGGCGGATAACGCTCCGGACGGCCTGGATGCTATGGAAAATGGGAACGCCGCTGTCCCTGAGCGGGCCGAACGTGTATATAACGAAATGGGAATGTACAGGCAAACAGTACCCATTATCGTCATTCATGGCTTGCAGGATAAAATTGTAAACCCGGTGAATGCGGACCAGCTTGCCGAACAGTGGGTTCATGTAAATAAAATGGTTGTCGGCCGTAACGAAAAAGACAGGAGTAAGGAAAAGAGCAGCAAAGGGAAGATGAACGGCAGAGAATATACGAGAACGATGTACTTTGTTGAAAACAACGAACCCATTGTTGAGAAATGGCTCATAAAAGGACTGGGACATAGATGGTCTGGCGGGAGCAATAGAGGATCCTATGCCGACCCGAAAGGTCCGGACGCTTCCGAATTAATCTGGGATTTTTTTGAAAAAAGGAAATCGTTTCATTGAAAGAAACATAAGGTAACAGTATAGTAAAGCTGTACCTCGGAAAAAAAACTATTTATTTTACAGTTGAAGGGACATAAAATGAAAGTTAGGGACATTTAATGTCCCTTCGCTGTTGTTACATACATTTTAAAAATAAAAAAGGAATACATACTAAAACAAGTGACAAAACCGACCGTTGGATAAGGCAGGAGGGAACGTTGTGTATCTATGTTTCGATGTTGGCGGCACAAGCGTTAAGGCGGGGATTATTGATGAGAGCGGAACCATTATTATAAAAAGAAAAATCCCAACCGTGACGGGCGATGTTCAGGCAATGGTGAGCCGGCTGCAGGAAGGGAGCAGCACACTATGCGAGGAGGCACAGATTTCTAAATCTGCTATCAAGGCAGTAGGAGTTGGAATTCCGGGTTTTGTTCAGGAAGAAACCGGCCTTATAACCAAAGCGGTGAATCTAGGCTGGGAAAACGTGCCGATCGCCGACCTGCTTTCCGTCTCTCTCGGGCACCCCGTATGTGTAATCAATGATGCGAATGCGGCAGCGCTCGGAGAAATGTGGAGGGGAGCGGGCAGAGGCCAAAAAAATCTACTCTGTCTCACAATCGGCACCGGGATTGGAGCGGGCGTGATTATAAATGAAAGAATTCACAACGGGATACATGGGCTTGCCGGCGAAATTGGCCATTTTCGTGTAAGGCCGGAAGAGGGACGGCTGTGCAATTGCGGGAGGATCGGCTGCCTAGAGACGGAATCGTCAGCATCCGCTATTGCTTTCTATGGAGAGGAAGCAGTGAAACAGGGAAAGGCCCCACTGCTGGCGGAAGCATTAAAAAGAGATGGCGAGGTGACAAGCCGCAGCGTTGCGGAGGCGGCCGTACAGGGTGAGGAAGCCGCACTCGAAATTTATAATCGCAGCGCTTATTATCTTGGCTTTGCCCTGTCCAACATTTTTTCCGTGCTGGCTCCTGAGAAAATGATTATCGGAGGCGGCGCAGCAGAGGCAGGAAACTTGCTGTTTACACCTCTAATTGAATCATTTAACCGGTTTATTTTCACCGATGTAAAGGGAGAGGACCTTATTGTACCTGCCCTGCTTGGCAATGATGCAGGAATTGTCGGTCTGGCCTACCTGGCCCATACGGTTGCATAGCCTTTTTAGAATAAAGTAAAGGAAGGATGAAAAGAATGAAAAAAATAGCCGTAATGACAAGCGGGGGAGACGCACCGGGAATGAATGCGGCGATACGTGCCGTCGTCCGCCGCGGAATTTCGCTCGGTATGGAAGTGTTCGGAATTTATCAAGGATACGCGGGTCTTATTGAAGGGAAAATTAAAAGAATGGACGCCGGCAGTGTAGGAGATATCATTCAGCGCGGCGGAACGATGCTCCAAACGAGCCGCTGCGAAGAGTTTCGTACCGACGAGGGGCAGTGGAAAGCGATTAAGCAGCTTCAGCAGCATGAAATCGAAGGGCTCGTTGTCATTGGAGGAGACGGGTCGTTCCGGGGCGCACAGCAGCTGGCCAAAAAAGGGTTCCCGACGATCGGAATTCCCGGAACCATTGACAACGACATTCCCGGAACAGAAGTTACCATCGGGTTTGACACAGCCGTAAATACAGTCATCGAGGCGATCGACAAAATCAGAGACACAGCAACTTCCCATGAGCGGACCTATGTTGTTGAGGTGATGGGAAGGCACCGCGGGGATATTGCATTGTGGGCGGGTCTGGCCGGCGGTGCGGAGTCGATTCTCATTCCCGAGGTTGACTATGAATTAGAGGATGTAATGAAGCGATTGGCTGATGGCCATAAGCGCGGCAAGAAGCACAGTATCATTATTGTATCCGAAGGGGTTTGCCCGGCTTCTTCTATCGGGGAAGCGATTAAGAACACAACCGGATTCGACACCCGTGTGACCGTGCTCGGCCACGTACAGCGGGGCGGCTCTCCGTCTGCATCGGATAGAATGCTTGGCAGCCGGCTCGGCGCGGCGGCGGTAGATATGCTGGGGGAAGGGGAAGCCGGCAAGATGGTCGGCATGCAGAACAACCGGGTTGTTGCGATTGAGTTCGATGAGGTGTTTAATGGTACGCTCCCCGTTGATTTATACGTTTATGAGCTGAGCAAAAGCTTGTCGATCTAGATCACGAATGAGGTATAGGGAGGTTTGTATGAAGAAGGAAATTACGCTTGATTACAAATCACCTGTGGAGGGGTAGCATGTCTCTTTCCGCAGATATAATGGGAGAAATCGCAGGAGAAATCCGGAAGATGGTGGAAGTGCCCGTTGCTTTTACCTCTCTCCCTCTGTCCCACAGTGAAAAAACCCGGGAACAGCGGGGAGAGATTTTTGTTGTTCCGCTAAGCGTGGTACCTCATGCTATCGTTATCGAAGGGATGCTGTCCGAGCGGGAAAAAAAGCTGGCTGCTGCCTGGATCGGACAGATGGCCGCACAGTGGAAGGAAGAGCGGAGTGAGGAAGCGCGCTGGTTAGAGAAAGCGCTGGATCAGTGGAAGAGGAAGCAGGAACTGTCTTCCTCTTCCGTTGTTAAATTCCGGCTATTCAGTGAAATGGAGATTTACCTTCCTTTTGTTGTGGGGATGGCTCCCATAACAGCTGCACAGCAGGAGTGGATTACGCAGTACTTTGAACAGCCTGTCTCTTTCTTTGCCCTCCCTCCTGCTTCAAACGGCACGATGTTTACCGGATTGCTCGTTCCTTTCTCTACGAATGGGGAGCTTGAAGAAGCGGAATTGAAAAACACGGTGGAAGAATGGGGCCGCGGCCTGCAAATCCTCTGGGAAGAAGAACTCGGCAAACAGGTTGTCGTCGGCGTGTTCCATCCGGTCACGTCGATTGAGAGCTGGGTTCAATCGTTTGGCGAAATGATTGCGGAGTATGAGCAGTACACTGCATTTTACGGTACAAGGCAGGGGGATTTCCTGCCGCTGCTTGCACCGTGGAGCTATCCATTGGAAAAGATGCTGATAACTTTAAGCGTGAGGGAGCGTGAGGCTTTTATTCGTGCCTATCTCCCGGAGCCGGAGACCGCACGCCGGCTGCTGGAGGAAAAAGAATGGAACCGAACGATTGCTGCTTTTCTGGAACAAAATCTGAATCTTAGTGAAACGGCGAGAACGCTGCACATTCACCGTAACACGCTGCAGTATCGGCTGGAGAAAATAAAAATGGTAACAGGACTCGACGCGAAGCGGTTTGAGGAAGCGGTCCTTCTGCGCATTCTTCTTTCGTTGCTTACGACTCATTCACCTATTCAACATGACCAACAAACGTAGCCTGAATTTTGTGAAGGGTGCTCAATAGCCTTCCTTCTCTTTCCCCCTTACAATAAATAGTAAGAAGAATGAACTAAAGGGAGGATAAAAGATGGCCAGTGTAAGCCTGCAGCACATATATAAGAAGTACGGCGATGTAGCAGCGGTGGATGACGTAAATCTTGAAATAAAGGACAAAGAATTTCTTGTCCTTGTCGGCCCTTCCGGCTGCGGGAAATCAACAACCCTGCGCATGATTGCCGGATTGGAAGAGATTTCGGAGGGCGATTTATACATAGGCGATCACAGAGTGAACGATGTAGCGCCAAAAGATCGGGACATTGCGATGGTATTTCAAAGCTATGCCCTGTATCCGCATATGAACGTGTACGATAACATGGCATTCGGATTAAAGCTGCGCAAGTTCAGCAAGAGTGAGATTGATAAGCGGGTGCGGGAGGTCGCGCGGATTTTAGATTTAGAGCCGCTGCTGACCCGCAAGCCCAAAGCATTATCCGGAGGGCAGCGCCAGCGGGTAGCATTGGGGCGTGCCATCGTCCGTGAACCGCAGGTCTTCCTGATGGATGAACCGCTATCGAACTTAGACGCCAAGCTGCGTGTCCAAATGCGTACCGAGATAAGCAAATTGCAGAAGCGGCTGGAAACAACAACGATTTACGTCACACATGATCAGACGGAAGCAATGACAATGGGCGACCGGATTGTCGTAATGAAAGGGGGCCTCATCCAGCAGGTGGCAACCCCGTCAGAAATTTATGACCATCCGAAAAATATGTTTGTCGCAGGTTTTATCGGTTCGCCTGCCATGAATTTTATAGACGGGGCAATCAAACAAAAAGGGGATGAACTCGTCTTCGCCGCTGCGAATGTGGAGTGGACGATCCCGGAAAACCGGGCAAAGAAAGTCCGGGAGCTTGGGTTTACGGGAAAAGAAATCGTACTTGGAATCAGGCCGGAGAACATTCATAACAAAGCGGAATTTATTGAATCGTCGCCTCACAGCGCCTTTAATGCGGAGGTTGAGGTTGCGGAGAATATGGGCGCTGAAATGTATTTATACTTTACCGGTATAGGGGGAGGAATGCTGACGGCACGCGTCGGCGCAAACGCTGCTTTGAAAGCCGGCAGCAAAGTTAAAATGGCGGTCGACATGGATAAAATCCATCTATTTGATAAACAAACGGAACTTTCTCTATTATAAAAGCTTATCTCTCTTCAGTAGCCCTGTTTTGCTCAGGGCTACTTTTTATTTCTATCCGCTCATACATATGGTATAGAATATCGTACGAGGAGGGGACGGATATGGACAGCAGCTTTGCGATTCATCCGGAGGGGAAGAAACAGCTTCGGCAGCAAAAGTATTGGGATATCGGAAGCTTGCAGGCATGGAAGGATGAGGGCAGCTTCTATCGGGTGATTTGCGAAAGAGGGCACGTCGACATCGTTTTTTTTCGGGAGGATATCGTTAGAATCATTATGAATCCACGCCAAATTCCGTCACACGGGAGCAGTCCTGCCGTCGTCCTGCAGCCTGGCAGCGTGCCTGTCCGATCAGAAGAGAATGAGCAAGCCGTCGTCCTCACAGGTACGTCCATCATGTTAAAGCTGTTCAAAAATCCGCTGCGCCTTCTTGTTCTCGATAAGCGGGGAAATATCCTTATGGGTGAAACCGGCAGGGGAATGGCCTGGAGTGAAAAAGGGGACGTCATTTGCTACAAGGATATGGAAGACGACGACTGTTTTTATGGGTTGGGGGAGAAGACGGGATTTCTTAATAAACGAGGAGAAAAATACACCATGTGGAACTCCGATGTGTATGCGCCCCATAATCCGGAAACAGACGCAATGTACCAGTCGATTCCTTATTTTATGACAATGAGAAACGGAAAGGCACATGGCCTCTTTTTTGATAATACATATAAAACGATCTTTGATATGAAGACAGAACAAAACGCCTATTCCTTCCGTGCCGAGGGCGGCCAGCTGGATTATTACATTTTCGCCGGGCCTGCTCCGAAAAACGTTGTCGAACAGTTCACTGCGCTAACCGGGCGGATGCCTCTCCCGCCGAAATGGGCGCTTGGCTATCACCAGTCCCGCTACAGCTACGAAACCGCAGAGGAGGTTCTTGAAATAGCCCGGGGCTTTAGAGAAAGGGAAATCCCGTGCGATGCGATCCACCTCGATATCCACCATATGGACGGGTACCGGGTGTTTTCATTTGACAGGGAAGCCTTCCCCGATCCGGCATCGCTGATGAAGCAGCTGAAGGAGTACGACATTCGGGTAGTGCCCATTGTTGACCCGGGGGTAAAAGAGGACCCGGAATATGCTCTGTACCGGGAAGGAATACAGGGCAATCGGTTTTGCCGGTATATAGAAGGCGGCGTGTTTTACGGCGATGTGTGGCCTGGAAACAGCGCTTTTCCGGATTTCTCACAGGAGCAAGTCCGCACATGGTGGGGAGAGCAGTATCGTTTTTACACAGATCTCGGCATTGAGGGGATTTGGAACGATATGAATGAACCGGCGGTTTTCAACGAAACAAAAACGATGGATCTTAAGGTCATGCACGATAACGACGGGGAACCAAAAACGCATCGGGAGCTGCACAACCTATACGGCATGCTGATGGAGGCGGCTACATACGAGGGGATGAAAAACCTGCTTTATGGCCGGCGGCCCTTTGTATTAACGCGTGCCGGGTTCGCCGGGATTCAGCGCTATGCCGCCGTTTGGACAGGAGACAACCGGAGCTTCTGGGAGCATCTTGTGATGAGTATCCCGATGTGCATGAACCTGGGCCTTTCCGGCGCTGCGTTTTGCGGCCCCGATATCGGCGGGTTTGACCATGATGCAAACGGTGAATTGCTGGCGCGCTGGACGCAGGCAGGCGCTTTTACCCCTTTCTTCCGCAACCACAGTGCAATGAATACAGTCCGCCAGGAACCATGGTCATTCGGTGCACAGTGGGAAG
The DNA here is from genome assembly GCF_001015055.1 of Aneurinibacillus tyrosinisolvens. Classification (GTDB taxonomy): domain Bacteria; phylum Bacillota; class Bacilli; order Aneurinibacillales; family Aneurinibacillaceae; genus Aneurinibacillus_A; species Aneurinibacillus_A tyrosinisolvens. The sequence continues at coordinate 19,154 of NZ_BBWZ01000049.1, forward strand.
CGGTTATCAAGAAGTATATCGAGCTCCGATACCGCTGGCTGCCGCACCTGTACACACTGTTTGCACAGGCGAGCCAGACTGGGGTTCCGGTTATGCGGCCGCTTCTCATGGAGTATCCGGAAGATGCGAATACGTACAGCATTTCGGATCAGTTCTTAATTGGAGAGAATGTCCTCGTTGCTCCGGTTGTGACGCCCTCCACGAAACACCGGGCTGTTTATTTACCGAAAGGAACATGGTATGACTACTGGACTGACCGTAAGCACGACGGCGGCCGGCACCTTCTCGTTGCAGCGGATTTCCATACCCTTCCGATGTTTATCAAGGAGGGTGCCATCCTGGCCGAAGGGCCTGTTAAACAATCGGCAGAAATAGCCGGTAAAACGATTCGATTTCATATGTACCCGGGAAATCGGGAGGCTTCTTCCTTTCTTTACTATGACGACGATGGCAGGACGTTTGCTTATGAAAAAGGCGAATTTTTGCAGAAAAGAATAAGCTGCAGACATGAGGCAGATGTGTTTTCTATCGAAATAGAAAACGTTGTTGAACGCTATTCCCCTTCGTGGGAAACAATAGAAATAATGATTCACGGGGCGGATGCGGGTGCAAGGGTTGCAGTAAACGGCCGGCAGGTCCCTGATTCAGACATAACACATAGGAAAGAAGCCGGGACGTTATCATTTACGCTTCTATAGAAAGAGGAAGCAGAGAAAAGTATAATGTTCATGGATACTAACAATTGCAGCAAAGCCATCTGAGTGGCAACGCCGTTGAGTAAGGAGAGAGAATGATGGACTGGGAGAAAGAATATAAGCGGTGGATAGCTCATCCCACGCTGGACGAAGAGATAAAGAATGCGCTGGACAAATTGAAAGAGGACCCGAAGACGCTGGAGGATTGCTTCTACCGCAACCTTGAGTTCGGGACGGGAGGGCTGCGAGGCGAGATTGGACCGGGAACGAACCGAATGAACCGGTATACGGTTAGAAAAGCGTCCGAAGGGCTGGCCCGTTTTATTGAAGACCAGGGAGAGGAAGCGAAGCAGCGGGGTGTCGTTATCGCCTATGATGTCCGCCACAAATCTCCTGAATTTGCGCTTGAAGCCGCCCTTACACTCGGAAGACACGGGATTCAGGTGTATTTATTTGAAGAAGTGGCGCCGACCCCTGAGCTTTCATTTGCCGTCCGCTATTTATACGCGTATGCCGGAATTGTCATTACAGCCAGCCATAACCCCCCGGAATACAATGGCTATAAAGTATATGGCCCGGATGGCGGCCAGCTGCCTCCTGCCATGGCGGACCAAGTCATTGCCAGAGTGAATGAAGTGGAAAATGAACTTCTGCTTGGAATAGCGAATGAGCAGGAGATGAAGCAATCAGGGCTCCTGCAAATGATTGGAGAAAAAATCGATGATGCCTACATCCGGCAGATCAAGACGGTAAATGCAAACCCGGATTTAATTCAGAAGATGGGCGACCGCGTTACTATCGTGTTTACTCCTCTGCACGGGACAGCAAATAAACTGGTGCGGCGGGGGCTTAAAGAAATCGGGTTTAAAAACGTAACCGTCATTGCCGAGCAGGAGAAGCCGGACCCTGACTTCTCTACTGTGAAGTCCCCGAACCCTGAAGAGCACGAAGCATTTGAAATTGCGATTCGCTATGGACAGGATCAGAACGCCGACGTGCTGCTCGGAACGGACCCTGACGCCGACCGGGTCGGCGTTGTCGTAAAGAATGAAGAGGGAGAATACACTGTGCTGACCGGAAACCAAACCGGTGCCCTTCTCCTCCACTATTTGTTAGTGCAGCGGAAAGAAAAGGGAACGCTCCCGGGCAACGGCGCCGTGTTAAAAACGATTGTCACATCAGAGATAGGCCGGGCCATTGCTTCTGAGTTCGGCATTGAAACAATGGATACACTAACCGGGTTCAAGTTTATCGGTGAAAAAATCAAGCAGTTTCAGGAAACGGGAAGCCATACGTTCCTTTTTGGCTATGAAGAAAGCTACGGCTATCTAATCGGAGACTTCGTCAGGGATAAAGATGCGGTTCAAGTATGTATGCTGGCAGCCGAAGTGGCGGCTTATTATAAATCGAAAGGGCTCACCATGTACCAGGGGCTGCTGGAGCTGTACAAAAAGCATGGCTACTATCAGGAAGGCTTGCTTTCCCTTACGCGTAAAGGCAAAGAAGGGGCAGAGCAAATTGGCAGCATCCTGTCGGCATTCCGCCAAAATCCGCCGCAAATGATGGCGGGCGAGCGTATCGCTGTGAGCGAGGATTACAGCGAGAGCATCCGGACGTATGTTTTGGAACAAAGGAATGAAACGATTCCGCTTCCTTCCTCAAATGTACTTAAATTCATCCTGGAGGACGGTTCCTGGTTTTGTTTGCGGCCTTCAGGGACGGAACCAAAAATAAAGTTTTATTTCGGGGTAAAAGGAGCAAGCCTGCAGGAAAGCACGGATATGCTCTCCCGTCTCCAGTCGGAAGTAATGGATAGAGTGAACCAACTGCTCGCATAAGTTAGATTCCAGCCGGCATGAGTAAATTGTCTGTAAATGCGGTATGTTATATCATATGACAGGTAATTTTCTCATGCCGGCTTATTTTTTTCCGGTTTCGAGAGAAGAGAAGAGGAGTTGGAGTGCATGTTTAAGAAAGCCTTTCAGGTGCTTCAGCAGGTTGGAAGGGCGTTAATGACACCGGTGGCTGTTTTGCCGGCCGCGGGTCTTCTCCTTCGTTTTGGCGATAAGGACCTGCTTAATATGCCGGTTGTTAAACAGGCCGGCGGGATCATTTTCAATAACCTGCCGCTTATTTTTGCCGTTGGTGTAGCGATCGGTTTTGCCGGAGGTGACGGGGTAGCGGCTCTTGCTGCGGTTATTGGCTATCTCGTGCTGACGGAAACACTGGATAATATGGCGGCTATGCTGCATTTAAGGCCCCCTTTCGCCGGAGCGGAGCATATCATTAACATGGGCGTGTTCGGCGGGATTATTATCGGACTTGTCGCTGCGCTGCTTTACAGAAGGTACCATGATATCAAGCTGCACCCGGTACTTGGTTTTTTTGCCGGCAAACGTTTTGTGCCGATTATAACCGCACTGACCGCCCTTATTCTGGGCGTCGTGTTTGCCTTCATATGGCCGCCGATACAGGTGGGAATCGATGTAGCCAGCAACTGGGTAATGAGATCGTCGGCAGGGCCGTTCTTTTTCGGCTTTATCCAGCGGCTTCTTATTCCATTCGGCCTTCATCATATTTTCCAGACACCGTTTTATTTTACGATGGGTTCCTATGTTGATCCGTCGACAGGAAAGGTTGTTACCGGGGATATGGCGCGCTTTTTTGCCGGGGATCCTACGGCGGGCCGATTTATGGCAGGGTTGTTCCCTTATATGATATTTGGCCTTCCGGCAGCCGCTCTTGCGATGATTCATGAGGCACGCCCGGAACGAAGAAAGGCGGTATCCGGCATTTTAATTTCTGCAGCGCTTACTTCGATGCTGACAGGAATTACGGAACCGGTTGAATTTTCCTTTCTTTTCGTTGCACCTGTGCTGTTCTTTATCCATGCGTTTCTGGCGGGGGTATCTTTTACCGTGCTGGATCTATTGGGCGTCCGGCATGGCTATACGTTTTCAGGGGGTGGAATTGACTACGTTTTAAATTACGGCCTTTCTACAAGAGGGTGGATGATTATCCCTGTGGGGCTTGTTCTGGCGGTCATTTATTATAGTATGTTCCGTTTTGCGATTCGTAAATGGAATTTAGCAACACCGGGACGGGAAACAGATGAAGAGTTACAAGAAGTAAGGGGTCCGGCGGAAACAGGAGGAAGTCTTGCTTCTGGCGTCCTGTCGGCTCTTGGCGGGAAGGAAAACCTGACAGCGCTTGATGCCTGCATTACACGGCTGCGTGTTTCTGTAGCCGATCCTTCTAAAGTGGACAAAGGGGAATTAAAGCGGCTCGGGGCGACCGGTGTCCTGGAAATGGGCAATAATCTTCAAGCGATTTATGGAACCCAGTCAGACACATTGAAAGAGCAGATTAAGGCGATTATAAATGGCGCAAGTGTGGAAAATATACCTGTTAAGCCAGAAACCGTGACAACGGATGTTCCCCGGAAAGAGGGTGGGATAGAATATATCGTAGCTCCGATGACAGGTGATGTTGTCGACATTGCCGAAGTTCCGGATCAGGTATTTGCGGGCAAAATGATGGGGGACGGTTTTGCTATTCAGCCTGCCGAGGGAAAAGTATATTCCCCGGTAAAAGGGAAAGTCATGACGGCCTTCCCAACAGGACATGCTGTGGGGCTTGTATCTGATACAGGGCTTGAGATTTTAATCCACGTCGGCATTGATACGGTTAAGCTTAACGGGGAAGGATTTAAACTGCTCGTAAAAGAAGGAGACAATGTAGAGGTGGGAGCGCCCCTTCTCGAAGCGGATTTGTCTTACATTAAGGAACATGCTCCTTCTTATATTACCCCGGTTGTATTTACAAATCTGAGAGAAAACCAGACATTGAAAGTAACGAGCAAACAGGCGGAGGCAACCCGGACAGAAATAGCGGTTATAGAAACTAAAGACATGGCGTAGGAGGAATTTAAGATGGAAAAAGTATTGACAGTGAAAAATCCGACAGGCCTGCATGCAAGGCCGGCTACGAATCTCGTTCAGACTGCCAGTTCATTCCCGTGTGAAATCATGCTGATAAAGGGGGACAAGAAAATAAACGCAAAGAGCATTATGGGCGTAATGTCGCTCGGAATCAAGCAGGGAGAGCAAATTACCCTTGTAGCAGAAGGGGAGAGGGAGGAAGAAGCGCTTGATGCCGTCGGGAAAATAATTGAATCCGTATTCGAGTAAAGAAGGGGAAGAAGCATACAGAAAAAGGAGGGGTACGCACATGCACTGGAAAGGAATTGCCGCAGCCTCCGGATATGCGATCGGTCCTGCCTTCCTGCTAAAGGAAATGGATGTCAGCATTGAGAGGCGGACCGTCCCGGCAGATCAAATTGATGGTGAAATCAGCCGATTTGAACAAAATGTGGTTCAGGCTGTGAAAGAACTTGAGGAGATAAAGGAACAAACCCGGCAAAAGCTTGGCAGTGAAGAAGCTGAAATCTTCTCCGCCCACATCCTCGTCCTGCAGGACCCTGAATTTATCGGGGCCGTCAAAGAAAAACTGAAGGCCGACTCGATTAATGCGGAGGCCGCACTGCAGGACATAACAGAAAATTTTGTTGCCATGTTTGAAAACATGGACAATGAGTACATGCGCGAACGGGCAGCGGACATTCGGGATGTAAGCGGCAGGGTTCTCAAGCATCTGGCGGGAGTGGAACAGCAAACGATTGCTGATTCTGATCAGCCTGTTGTTTTGTTTGCTCATGATTTAACGCCATCGGACACCGCGCAGCTTGACCGGGAAAGAGTAGCCGGTTTTGTAACAAGCATTGGCGGCAGAACCTCTCATTCGGCCATTATGGCCCGCTCCATGGGGATTCCGGCCGTGGTTGGGCTTAAAGATGTTATCGATGCTGTTCAACCGGGTGATTATGTGATTGTGGATGGCGATGAAGGTGATGTATATGTTAATCCTGACACGGCTACGATTGAACAGTACAGAGCAAAGCAGGAAAAGTACAAGGCAAGAGTCGCGCAGTGGGAGAAGATAAAGGACGAGCCTTCCATCACACAGGATGGGTACCGCGTTGAACTTGTGGCGAATATCGGGAATCCGCACGATGCAATCGGAGCGAGAAAAAATGGGGCGGAAGGCATTGGACTTTATCGTACCGAGTTTCTCTATATGGGGAAAACTGATTTTCCGTCAGAACAAGAACAGTTTGAAGCTTACAAGGCGGTTGCGGAAACGTTCGCAAAACAAAGCCCAATCATAATACGTTCGCTCGACATCGGGGGAGATAAGGAGCTGCCGTACCTTAACTTACAGCGGGAAATGAACCCTTTTCTCGGTTATCGCGCAATACGGCTATGTTTACATGAGCCGGAGCTGTTTAAAACACAGCTGCGAGCCATTTTGCGTGCGAGCGCCCATGGAAATATAAAACTTATGTACCCGATGATTGCTTCCATCCAGGAACTTCGGCAGGCCAACAAACTACTCGATGAAGTAAAAGAAGAACTGGATGCAAAAAGCATTCCTTACAATAAGGAAATGGAAGTCGGAATTATGATCGAAGTTCCGGCCGCGGCCATGGTTGCTGATCAGCTTGTGAAAGAAGTCGATTTTTTCAGCATCGGGACAAACGATCTCGTTCAGTACACCATGGCGGCGGATCGGATGAACGAGAAGGTCTCTTATTTATCTCAGCCGTTTAATCCTGCTGTGCTCCGGCTTATTGATAAAGTCATTACAGCGGCGCGTGAGAGCGGCAAATGGACGGGAATGTGCGGAGAGATGGCCGGCAACCTGACGGCGATTCCTATCCTTCTGGGCTTAGGCCTGAGTGAGTTTAGCATGAGTGCGGCTTCCATCCTGCCTGCCCGGGCGCTCCTGCAGAAACTGCGATATGAAGATACGAAAAAACTGGCCGCAAGCGTCCTCCAGATGGAAACTGAGGAGGAAATTAAGGAGTATGTAAGGCGGGAAGTTCCAGCCATACAAGAGATTAGAGGGTAAAAAAAGAGGGAGCCGCCTTTAGAGCAGCTCCCTCTTTTTTTATTCATTATCTTCAGCTTTCTTGAGCTTAACGTTCGTCTCTTTGTCTGCGGCTATTTCCGCGTGTTCGGGTGTTTCCTGTATCGGATCCTCCACCATACCGTCTTCCCGCAGTTCTTCATTCGATTGCAAATACTTTACTTCAATGCCCAGCTGCTTGGCCGCTTCGTAATCAGGAACCGCCGTGTTTTTTTGAACCGTATTTTCGCTTTTGTCTGAATTGTGGTTTCGATTGTCGTTGTTGTTATTCATAGTCCATCAGACCTCCTGGTTTTTCATGCTTATGTTTATATAAAGTAAATTACCCGCCCATGGGAAGGGTAAAACTAACTAAAATAAAAATGTTGCAATAAATTAAAGATAAATATGTCTAATTTGTGAACGTTCCCCTCTAAACCTATTCATTTACCATTTTGTCCGGTAAAATATTACGTTGTTGGCTAAGCTTAACAATCAGGGTAGCAGGTAGATGTCAGTCAGGTGTTGCTTGTCTAAAAAAAAAAGAGTTACTGGCCGAATTCGCGTTTTTGCGAAACGGGGGATGATTTTATTCTGGGGTGTATCCGCATTTGTGGAGAGAGACCTTATCCTCTCAACCCGTCAACTAACCTCGTAGGCATGAAGGGAGTACAACTAGAAATGAAGAACAAGAAGATGTTAGCGATGTTGTTAACAGGGAGTATGATGTTGTCCGGAGCGATAGCTGGTGGTGCACAGAAGGTAGAAGCTGCTCCGAGCGCCGGCTTTGTGAGTTATGCAAAAAGTTTAATGGGCATTCCTTACCGGTGGGGTGGCACAACGACCAAAGGGTTTGATTGCTCTGGCTTTATTCGTTATCTGTACGCGAAAGAAAAGGTTTCCTTGCCTCGTACCGCGTACGCGATGTATAAAACCGGAGCGTCGGTTTCGCGTTCAGGGCTTCGTACTGGCGATCTGGTGTTTTTCAAAACATCGCGCAGCGCTCCTGTAACCCATGCGGGTGTGTATATCGGTGGCGGGAAGTTTATTCATTCCTCCAGCAGCCGTGGTGTATCCATCAGCAGTGTGAATGACAGGTATTATTGGGGAAGCCGCTATGTGGGTGCGAAAAGGATAAAATAATCCCTTTCTACATATACCTCCGCAGCCTTTGTATCAAACAGGGAAATGTAAATGGAATAGAGAAAAACGCCTGCTTATGCCTACGTGCATATCGGGCGTTTTTTATTTCCCGCTGTTTATGCGTATAATAAAAGAATGACAATTTTTTGCGGAGAAGGCGAGGGGAAACAGATGTCATCTCGTTTTTTATGGCGGCTCTTTGGATTTTTTGCGCTGGCCTCTACATTTTTTTCTTTTTTATAGGATTTTTTATGGGAACCCGCGATATTCTTTATCCTTCACAGAAGCAATGGGAGGTACACAAAGAGGTTCCGCAGCAAGGCCTCGGCGGCAAGAATAAACTGCAAATCGTCGCTCTTGGAGATTCGCTGACCCGGGGAACCGGCGACGAGTCGGGCCTTGGGTATGTGGGAAATATGCAGGCAGGGCTAGCTGAAAAAAACAAGCGCCAGGTATTCGTGCTAAATCACGGGGTTATCGGATACAAAACAGCGAACCTGCTCGCTGATTTGCAAAGTAAAGAGGACATTCGGCGTTCGATTCGCCAGGCTGATATCGTTACGCTCTCCATAGGAGGAAATGATTTATTTAATGTAGGGGCGGAAGATGTACGGCCTGATGTTATTAGAAAACGCATCCCTGAGGCGGCTTCCCATTATGAAAAAATCATACGTATTTTAAAGCAGCTTAACCCAAACGCTCCATTATTGTATGTAGGGTTGTACAATGCTTTTGCAGACCTGCCAAACGGCACCGAAAGTTCCGTTGTTGTGAGAGAGTGGAACGGCAGAGTGGCCGAAATCCTGAGTTTACATCCGAAAGGGGTTTTTATACCGACGGATGACTTATTTCATCTTGGGCTGGCAAAATATTTGTCGAGCGATCATTTCCATCCCAATCAGGCTGGGTACAAACGGATAGGGCAGCGAATGGCAGGAGTGTTAGAGTAGGAGGAATGAGACCTTGGATAAAGATGTAATATTGGAAGTCAAAGAGGTAGAGAAAGCGATACGCCGGAACAAAATTATCAAAGGCATCTCCTTTTCTGTTTATCCTGGTGAGGTGTTTGGGTTTCTCGGACCGAACGGATCCGGCAAGACGACAACCATCCGAATGCTGGTCGGGTTAATTAAGCCGACTGCCGGAACGATAAAAGTGTGCGGTTATGACATCCAAAGATTCCATAGTGAGGCGCTAGAAAAAGTCGGTTCCATTGTAGAAAACCCTGAACTGTATACGTATTTAACCGGCATGGAAAACCTTGGACACTTTGCCCGGATGATCCCTGGGGTTACCAGGCAAAGGATTGATGAGGTTATTGAATTGGTCGGTCTGACAGACAGAATAAATGATACCGTCAAAGACTATTCCCTGGGTATGCGGCAAAGGCTGGGAATTGCCCAGGCATTGTTAGGGAATCCCCGCCTCCTCATTCTTGATGAGCCGACCAACGGCCTGGACCCGCAGGGGATTAAAGAATTGCGGGCATTCATACGGCAATTGGCCGATCAGGGGATGAGCGTTTTTATTTCCAGCCATTTGCTGAGTGAGATTCAGCTCATGTGTGACAGGGTTGCCATCATTAACAAAGGGGAAATTATGCGTGTTGGGAAGGTTGATGAACTTCTTTATCAATCTCATAGAAGAATGATCTGGTACGCCGAGCCCCTTGAACAAGTAAAAGAAGTACTCGCTGGCTGCCATGGAGTTACTATCGTTGACGATCCTACGGTGGAGGATGCGGTTGCTACAAAAATGGAGGCGGATTTAATTCCGGGAATTGCGGCCGAATTGGTTAATCGCGGATTCAGGCTCTATGGGGTTGAGTGGAAGAAACCGAATCTGGAAGATTTGTTCCTTCATATGACGGAAGGTGAAAGCAATGGGTAGACTTTATTTACTTGTAATGAACGAGTGTATTAAAATTTTAAGGAAAAAGCGCCTTCTTGTGGTCATCCTGATTCTTGTGGTGCTTGTCCCCATATTCACATATGCGCAGTACCGTGCTACGCTAAGCAATCAGCAGCAACTGGGAACATCGGATTGGCGGATCGCCGTAAGACAGCAAATCAATGATACAACGAACCGGCTTAGCAGTACGAGGATCCCTGAAGAGTGGAAGGTAGCCATGCGCATCCGGGTTCAGCAGCTGCAGTATTATCTGAACCATGATATCGATCCAACTTCACCGAATGGTGTAACATTTACAAGGGACTTCATGGCGAACGCGGTTTCTTTATTCATCCCGCTCCTCATTGTTGTCATTGCATCCGATCTTGTATCCGGTGAGCATACCAGCGGCACAATCAAGGTTCTGCTGACCAGGCCGGTAAAACGCTGGAAGATTATAACGAGTAAGTTAATGGCACTTATTCTGTTTGTATCCGCTGTTGTTATTTTAACGGGGGCAATTGCTTATCTTATATCCGGGCTTGTTTTCGGGTATGGGGGATGGACCTATCCCGTTCTCACGGGTTTTAAGCTTAGAGGATCCGAAGTGATAACCAAATACGTCCACGTGATTCCTCAATGGCTGTATCTTATTATGGAATATGGTCTGGCCTGGTATTCCTGCTTCTGTGTTGCCTGCATTTCACTCATGGTTTCCGTACTGGTCCGCAGCACGGCTGCCGGGATGGGAGCAATGGTTTCGGCGCTTATTGCCGGCACCATTCTAATGAATATGGCATCGACATGGCAATCCGCAAAGTATTTCTTTATGATTAATTTGCAGCTTACGGATTACCTCGCAGGAGTACTCCCGCCCATCCCGGGCATGACCCTTTCTTTTTCCGTTATCACCCTTGGCGTTTGGAGCGCGGCCTCGCTGGTTGTTGCCTATACTGTATTCATTCGGCGCGATGTATTAAGTTAAACGACCGGGGCAGGGGAGGGGTTAAAGCGATGTGTTTTGGGCATACTATAAAAAGTACCGGAACGATTCAGTTCCGGTACGGCTCGATTGTTTCTTTATGATTTTTTCACCGGCGGTGCCGGAGTTGGAAGAGGGGCAAAAGCGTACCCTTTTTTCTTAAGCAGGTTAATAATCTGAGGCAATAACTGAACGGTTTGCTCCTTTTCATGGAGCAGAATAATCGATCCTGGCTTTACTTCGGTTTCAATGTTTTTTAGCACGAGTCCAGGATTGTGAGGGTATTTCCAATCCAGGCTATCTACATTCCAGTACGCAAGGATTTGGTTTGTTTCCTTGGAAGCAGCGAGCGTATTAGCATCAACCGCTCCGTAAGGCGGACGGAAATAATAGATAGGTGCCCCAATTTTCTGTGAAGTATACCGGGTTGAATCCTGAATCATTTTGACTTGCACCTGCTTCGGCTTTTGGCGAAGTTTCTCATGGTACATCGTATGGGTCCCTATCACATGGCCGCTGCTCAGCATTTGCTTAGCGATTGGGATGTCCTTGTCTTTTAGATTTTTTCCAATCCAGAAGAAAGCGCCTTGTATTTGGTTTTTGTTAAGTATATCGACCATTTGCTGGGTATATTTGCCCGGGCCATCGTCAAATGTTAAGTATACTGTTTTTTGCACCAATGGAATTTTAGAAATCATTTTCCCTGCTGGGAGGATTGTAGCATGATCAGCTGGTGAAGCCGGGTTTTGTAACGGATTGTCCACCCCTGCCGGTGATTTTCCTTCTTCCTTAATTGCAGATGGATTTTCTGGTTTTTCCTTTTCAGGTAAGCTTTTTTTCTCCAGATCCGACGAGGTAGCTTCTTTGTTTGAAACCGGAGATACTAAAGAAGCAGCTGAATGCACCGGGGAACTATGTGTAAGTAATAAATTTGCCTGTATAATAACCCCCAGACACAATAGTGCCAGCCAAATTCTGTTTCTCCGTTTTCTATGCTGCTCAAACTCCAAGATGATTCCCTTCTTTCTACATCATTACAATAATTCATAATTCTAAATGACATTCTACTACGATCGACGACAAAATGGTGTAAAAAGTTACATAAAACTCAATAAAATTTTTTCTCTATAATGTTCTGCATTACTTTTCCCATTCTTGATAAACAGATATAATGATATAAACTCTCTTTTTATTATCGCTTTGCAGTAAAATTGAGAGAGGATAAATTATTTTACAGGAGGCCTGTTGACTATGATGTCTTATGATGAATATATGAAGTCCGTTATTCAGCCGATGCGCACAGAACTTACTTCGAATGGTTTTGATGAGCTTCTAACTCCAGAAGAAGTGGAAGAGAAGTTAGAAAATCTCAAAGGAACAGCCCTTGTTGTTGTAAACTCCGTATGCGGTTGTGCTGCTGGGCTTGCACGCCCGGCTGTAGCCCACTCTCTTCGGAACGGGAAAAAGCCGGAACACCTGTATACGGTTTTTGCTGGTCAGGAAAAGGAAGCAACAGCAAAAGCGAGAGAATACTTTACAGGATATGCACCTTCTTCTCCTTCCTTCGCTCTTATGAAAGATGGAAAGCTCGTGTACATGATTGAGCGCCATCAAATTGAAAATCGTTCGGCTGAAGCAATTTCAGCTGATTTGACTGCAGCATACGATAAGTATTGCGACTAATCGATTGTCTGATGGACCTGCCTTTTCGATGATTTCATTGGAGAGGCGGGTCTGTTTTAATTATGTGTGAAAAACACACGTTCAGGAATGAAAAACCAGTTGCAAATCGAAGATAACCATGATAAGATATTTCTTGTCGCCGAAATCGACGGCAAGTAAACAACAACATTAAAAAATGGACAGGTGTCCGAGTTTGGCCGAAGGAGCACGATTGGAAATCGTGTAGGCGGGGTAACTCGTCTCGTGGGTTCGAATCCCACTCTGTCCGCCATGTTTTGGAGAGTTACCCAAGTGGCTATAAGGGGCTCCCCTGCTAAGGGAGTAGACGGGTTAAACCGTGCGAGGGTTCGAATCCCTCACTCTCCGCCATAAACATATGGCGGTGTAGCTCAGCTGGCTAGAGCGTACGGTTCATACCCGTAAGGTCGGGGGTTCGATCCCCTCCGCCGCTACCATATTTTTACCCCGGTAACAGCTGTGCAAAGCGCAGACTTGTTTTGTTTCTGTTCCGGGATATAACAAATATTTTCTTTGCCGGTGTAGCTCAATTGGTAGAGCACCTGAATCGTAATCAGGGGGTTGAGGGTTCAAGTCCTTTCGCCGGCACCATTTGCGGTTTTTAACAATTGGATGCTAACGGGAAGTGGCTCAGCTTGGTAGAGCACCTGGTTTGGGACCAGGGGGTCGCAGGTTCAAATCCTGTCTTCCCGACCATCATTTCATTAAGCGGGTGCACTAAAGCACTACAATCGAAAACGAGCGCAGAAGCCGATTCGACGCTGTG
>NZ_BBWZ01000050.1 GCF_001015055.1 Aneurinibacillus tyrosinisolvens
CCTCGGGTCTCATTGGCATGGAGTTACAAGGAGCCATGGCCATTTTCACCGTCAATTTAAAGAGAATCCTCAAGCTACTGGGTTAACATGAAGGAAACCCAGGGTGAAAATGAGCAAAAAAGCCGGCTTTTTCTTCCAGAAATCTGGAACATGGGCCGGCTTTTCCTATAGAGTCTACTCCAAAAACTTAAAATAGGCACTTTTTCAGTGGCCTCCGTTTACCCAGCCTCCCTTTTTTCATATGCTAATTTTTAAGTTCATCAATCATTGTCTCAAGCTTCATGCCGCGGGATGCTTTGAAGAGCATTCCGTAGTTGCCGCTACAAAACTGCTTAAGATAATCGGCGGCTTCCTCTTTGCTTTCGAAGTGGACGGCATTGCGTCCGTACGTATCAGAAATGTGTTTTGCTTCCTTTCCGACCGTTACAAGGGCAAAGTTCTTTTCAAACCCCTTCAAGGCTGTTCCGACGTTTTGGTGGTATGCTTCGCTTTCCGTTCCTAGCTCAAACATATCGCCAAGCACGATCACTTTCTTTCTATCCGGGTAGATAGAGAGGAACGTTTCAACCGAAGCAGTCATCGATGAGGGACTCGCATTGTATGCGTCATTAATAATAAGCAGGCCGTCTCGCCCGTTTATTTTTTCAAAGCGCATTGAAGAAATCTCAAGTGTCGCCAATCTCTCTTTAATTTCCTCATGCGTCAGGCCAAGGTGGGAGGCGATGAAAATTCCCGGCAGTGCATTGGCAACGTTGTAATCGCCGAAAAGCGGCATATGGCACTCAAACTGCCCTTTTCCATCTGTAACGGTAAAATGGCTCCCTGTTTCGTCAAAGGAAACCGCAGCGGCTGTAATATCCGCTTTCTTTGGTCCACTGTCCTCCTGGGAGAGATGATAAAAATATGTTTTGCCTGGATTCAGGTGGGCAAGGTTTGCAACAAGGTCGTTGTCTTGATTCAAGCAGGCAAAGCCGTTCGGGTCCGTATGGGGGAGAAGTTCCCCTTTTGCCTGTGCAATCAGCTCCTTCGACCCAAAGAATTCGATGTGTGCGTCATTTACGTTTGTGATTACGGTATAAGTTGGACGCACCATGCCAGCTAGAAAATCAATTTCTCCTGCATGGTTCATTCCAAGCTCCAGCACCGCCACCTCTGTATCTGGAGTAATCTGAAGCAAGGAAAGAGGCACACCAAGATGATTGTTAAAGTTTTTGTATGTTTTATATACGTTCATCTTACCGCCGAGCAGGTGGGCGAGAATGTCCTTTGTCGTTGTTTTCCCGTTGCTTCCCGTAATTGCCGCAATCGGCAGCGTGAGACGGCTGCGGTACGTGCGGGCGAGCTGTTGGAACGCTTTTTCCGTATCCTTTACAAGGATGAGAGAATAGGCGGGATCCGCCGTGTTTTTGCGCGCTTTTTCCTCATCTGAGACAAAAGCGGCGATGGAGCCTTTCTCAGCTGCGGCGTTTAAGAATTCGTGGCCGTCCCGCACGCCGCCTGTCAAAGCGACAAACAAGGACCCCGCGGTCAATTGCCTTGAATCAAAGTGGACCGAGGTGATTGTATCGTTTTCGCTGCCCTGCAGCAGCGTCCCTTCCGTTATTTGTAAAATTTCCTTAACCGTAAACATGTCGTACCCTCCTGAATTTACACTCGTTTGCCATACTAACATTTTTTTATTATATCGCAATCCTGCGGCCAGTGCCCCGGAATCTCCTTGATTTTATAAGGAAGAGCCGGGAATCGATGAATGAAGGTTGACCTGCCCGGACCTGTGTAATATAATATTGTTTGACGACTTTTGCGAAAAGTTATTTTTTACAAGGGTCATTCGATGGTTATGGCGGAGGGAGGGGAAACAAATGGCAGAAATTCGTGTGCGTAAAAACGAGTCGTTAGACCAAGCACTGCGTCGCTTCAAGCGTGAAACTGGGAAAGATGGCGTTCTTGCTGAAGTTAAAAAGCGTAGACACTATGAGAAGCCTAGTATCAAACGTAAGAAAAAGTCAGAGGCAGCGCGGAAACGTAAGTTTTAGGAGGAATAGTTAATGAGACTCGTCGAACGTCTTAATGATGATATGAAGCAAGCCATGAAGAACAAAGACAAGCTCAAACTTTCCGTAATCCGCATGGTGAAATCTTCCGTTAAGAATGAAGAGATTAACCAGGGTAAAGAACTGTCTGACGACGAAGTACTAACTGTCTTGACTCGTGAGCTTAAGCAAAGGCGCGATTCCCTCCAAGAGTTTGAAAAAGCAGGTCGTGAAGACCTTGCAGCGAGTGCACGTAATGAAATTAATGTATTAATCGAATATATGCCTGAACAATTGAGCGAGGAGGAAGTCCGCAAGCTGGTGAGCGAAGCCATTCAGCAAGTGGGAGCCGCCTCGAAAAAAGATATGGGTAAAGTCATGGGCGCTTTAATGCCGAAGGTAAAAGGGCGCGCTGACGGAGCACTCGTAAACAAGATTGTACAGGAGCTATTGCCATAAGCTGCTTTAAAAAGCCTTCCCTGAGTTTTCAGGGAAGGCTTTTTTTGAACGGAAAATACATAGTATAGCAACAGAGACAGAACATATTTCCCCGTTCATTCGCATAACGATGTACTATATGGGATTCACTGTTCCTCCTTCCCATGCATGAAGAGAGGGGGCCGATTGAGCATGAAGAAGTGGAGTGGAAAATGGCGCAAATTTGCAACCGGCGTGCTCGATCTGCCGCAGGATCTCACCATGGAGATGCCACGCATTACGATGATCGGACAATTGCAGATGTATATAGAGAATCACCGCGGAGTTCTCCTATTCAGTAACCAGGAACTCCGTTTGCTTTTGACGAAAGGGCAGCTTCTTGTAAGGGGAGAAAACCTCGTTATCCGCATGATTCTTCCGGAAGAGGTGCTGCTGGAAGGCATCGTGAATCAGGTATTGTTTGTGAATGAGTAGGAAAGGGGAGGCAGGCAATGAATTACGGTGTGAACTGGTTCCGGGGGTATCTTGTTTTGCGTGTTCGCGGGAGGCGCCTGGAGCGTTTTTTGAATCGTATTGTCGGACAAGGCATGCAGGTGTGGGACATTACCCGCACCGATGAGGAAGCGCTGCTGAGCATTCCGCTGGAAAGCTTTCACCTCTTGAAGCCGTATTTAAAGGAAACAGGCTGCCGCATTCATGTCGTACGCAGAGCGGGCCTGCCTTTTTTATTGCGCAAAATGTGGACGCGCTCTGTATTCACGGCGGGTGCGCTATTTTTCTTTATCGGTATTTACCTCTTATCTACCGTCGTGTGGCGGGTCGATGTCATCGGGAACGAAAAAATCAAATCGTACGAGGTTCGCCAGATGGCGGAGAAAATCGGGGTGAAGCAGGGGGCGTTTACGTTCCGCCTGCCGCAGCCTGAAGTGGTCCAGCGTGAACTGATGAAGAAGCTCCCGGACGCATCCTGGGTTGGGTTCGAAATGAGAGGGACGACCGCATTAATCCACGTTGTGGAGAAGGTGCTGCCCGGTAAAAAAGAAGCGTTGCAGCCGCGCCATATCGTTGCCACGAAGAAGGCGATCGTTCATTCTATCTTTGCGGAGCGGGGACGCCCGCTTGTGCGCCCGAACAGTTGGGTCAAGCAAGGGGATATATTAATCTCCGGGTTTCTCGGCAATGAAGAACTGATGACGCCTGTATCGGCGAAGGGAACGGTAGAAGGGGAAACATGGTATGAGTCTGAGGTTTCGGTGCCCCTGAAGCAGAAGCGCCCTGTCCTGACGGGGGAGAGCTACACGAACAGGTACGTTATTTTTGGTAAATATACTGTAAAGGTACAGGGGTTTGGAGAGAAGCCTTTCGCGCAGTTCAGAAAAGAGGACGACACGCGCTATTTAGCCTGGAACGGGCATAATTTCGGCCTCGGGCTAAAAACGGAAACGATGCGGGAAAACCAGGCGAGGGAAACAGCCATTTCTGTTGCAGAAGCCGTCAGTCTGGGTAAGAAGTATGCACGGGAAAATGTCCTGAAAGGGATTAAGCAGGGCGGCTACATTAAGTCGGAAAAAGTTTTGCACGAGAGACAAGAGAATGGTAAAGTTTATATGAAGCTTCATTTTGTTGTTGTTGAGGACATTGCACGAGAGCAGCCTATTATGTATGAAGGAGAATGAGGTCTTTTGCGCGTAGAAGAAACAAGCAGAACCATACGTCTCGAGAATGCGGAAGAAGCGAGCTTGCTATTTGGACCGCACGACTCGTATCTAAAGGAAATAGAAGATGCTACAGAAGCGCATATTTTTGCGCGAAGCGAAGAAATAACCATTACGGGCGAGACGGAGGAAGTGGCGCGGAATGCCCGGCTGCTGGAAGTGCTGGCTACCCTGCTGCGCCGTGGCATAAAGCCCACGATGCAGGACGTTCTTTACGCTATCCAGCTTTCAAAGGATGATTCCCTGGAGGAGCTGCTCGAATTATATGATCAGCCGATTGCCACGTCGGTGAAAGGGAAACCCATACGTGTAAAAACACTTGGACAACGCCATTATGTAAGTTCAATTAAGAAGAAGGACATCGTGTTCGGTGTCGGGCCCGCAGGTACCGGGAAGACGTATCTGGCGGTTGTGATGGCGGTCACGGCGCTGAAGGCGAACAAGGTAAAGCGAATTATCCTGACAAGGCCTGCGGTTGAAGCAGGAGAAAACCTTGGCTTTTTGCCGGGGGATTTACAGGAGAAAGTGGATCCGTACCTCCGTCCGCTTTATGATGCGCTACAGGATTTATTGACGGCAGAAAATATGAATAAGTATATGGAACGCGGTGTAATTGAGGTGGCACCTCTCGCTTATATGAGGGGAAGAACGCTGGATGATTCGTTCATTATTTTGGACGAGGCGCAGAATACGACACCGGAGCAAATGAAAATGTTTTTAACTCGTCTCGGCTTTGGTTCGAAGATGGTCATAACAGGTGACGTGACCCAGGTGGACTTGCCGCGCGGCAAGAAATCCGGTTTACAGGAGGCACGTCGTATACTCGAAGGAATTGACGGGATTTCTTTTGTTTACTTAACAGGGATGGACGTTGTACGGCATCCGCTCGTGCAGAAGCTGATTGCTGCATACGAACAAGAGAGTGAGCATACCCGTTAAAAGGGGTTGTAAGAAATGAATTCAAAGCTATGGCGGTTACATCTGTCCTTTCCGGATTCATGGAGGGAAAATCGAATGGTAAGGATTGCCCTGTTTGTTTTTATCGGGCTGGGCGTTTACCTGCCGCTTATGGGAGATGTGCTGCCGAAAACGTTTGATCTAAATATAAACACAGTCAGTAATGTTACCCTTACCGCGCCGGTGACAGTGGAGGATGCAGATGCCACTGAACAGGCGCGTTCTAAAGCGGTCAGTGAAGTGAAACCGATTTATTCGCGGGACGATAGCATCACATCCCACCAGTTAAAGCTGGTTGCTTTCATTTATAAGAAGGCGGCTGAACTTCAGGCTGCAACAGCGATGGCACCTGAGCTTAAGCTGAAGGAATTTAAGGAGAATATTCCATTTGTGCTGGAGGATTCGATTCTGCAAGCGCTGTTAACGATGCCGGCTCCCGCTCTTGATGCAGCAAGCAAGGAGACAGCAAGAGTGGTTGCCTCGATTATGGGAGAAGGCGTAAGCCAGGAAGCGGCAGGCCGCGAAGCGATCCAGCAGCGGGTAAACCAGTACATTGTGCTGGCTGAACTGGACAGTAAAGCCCGCAAGGTGGCGCGCGAAATCGCCATTGTCAGCAGTGTTCCGAACCGGATCGTTAACGAAGAGGCGACTAATGCGGCGAAGGAAATGGTTCGCCGTGGTGTGAAGCCGCTCATGATTTATAAAGGGGAAGTGCTGGTAGAAAAAGACCAGTTTATTTCTGAGGAAATGTACCACAAACTAAATGCGGCAGGCCTTCTGCAGAAGAATGCGAGCAAGCTCCCGTTCCTCGGATTGGCTATATTCGTCGGCCTGTTTATTGCTTTTCTATCCATCTACATTTCTCAGGCTCACCGGACTGTATACAGTAATAACACGCTGATTTTAATGATGGGCTTTATTATTGTGTTAACCATCGTTGTTATGAAAATCGTCAGCCTGGTGCAGAATGTAGACTATGTAATGGCAGGATTTCTCGTTCCTGCAGCGCTGGGCTCCATGCTGCTTGCAATCTTGATTGACACGCAGCTCGCTGTTGTGTGCAGCTTTCTGTTTGCGCTCTTTGCGGGCATCATTTTTAACTTCGAGAGTCTGTTGCCCTTTGATTTCCGCTATTCGTTCTATACGTTAATCAGCTGCCTGGCCGGCACGTATTCGCTTGGGAAAGCGACCAAGAGGGGCCGGATTTTGCAGGCCGGTTTCCTGGTCGCCGTAACGAATATCCTCTCCATCACAGCACTTTATATGCTTGCTTCTTCTTCGGGAAGCTGGCGGGATATTTTTTACCAGTATGCCTCCGGTGTCATCAGCGGGGTCATTGCGGCGGTTCTGACGATTGGATTTTTGCCTTTCTTCGAAGCAATATTCGGCATCCTGTCGCCGCTTCGCCTGATTGAGTTATCCAATCCAAACCAGCCGCTGCTGCGCCGGCTGTTAATGGAAACACCGGGGACGTACCACCACAGTATGATGGTGGCGAACCTGTCGGAGGCCGCCTGTATGGCGGTTGGCGCGGATGGGCTTTTGGCGCGTGTCGGCGCGTATTATCATGACGTTGGGAAAATGAAGCGCCCGCATTTCTTCATTGAGAACCAGGTTAACCGTGAAAACCCGCACGATACGCTGGCGCCCGGGCTGAGCAAACGCATCATTATCGTCCATGTAGAGGACGGGGTGAAAATGCTGGAAGAGCATCATTTGCCCAGGCAGATCATTGATTTTGCCCGGGAACACCACGGAACGACGCTGCTAAAATACTTTTATCACAAAGCGGCTAAACTGTCGGATTCACCGATTTTAGAGTCCGAATACCGCTATCCGGGTCCAAAAGCCCAGACGAGGGAGTCTGCCATTGTCGGTATTTGCGACAGTGCGGAAGCGGCTGTCCGTTCTCTAGGGCGCCCGACGCCGGAACGAATTGAACAGCTCGTCCGCCGCATTATTGCGGAAAGACTGGAAGACGGACAATTCAATGAATGCCATATAACAATGCAGGAACTTGAAATTGTAACCCGGACAATTTGTGAAACCCTCCAGGGGTTTTTCCACAACAGGATTGAATATCCTGATCATAAACAAGTGGTGGTGAAACAAGCGTGAGAATGGAAGCGGAATTTATTCAAGAGTATACGCCGGAACTCTCTGCGGAGCTGCTCAAGATTCTTGAAGCAGTTCTCGAGGAAGCGGCAAAGACCGAGAATGTTACAGGGGAAGTGACGGTAACGTTTGTGGATGATGAGCGCATTCACGAATTAAACCGTGAATATCGCGGCATCGATCGTCCGACCGATGTGCTTTCCTTTGCGATGAACGAGCAGGGAGAAGAGGAACTGGAAATTATAAGCGAGGAAGACATGCCCAATATGCTTGGCGATATTGTGATATCCGTTCCCCGTGCGCGTGAACAGGCGGAAGAATACGGCCATTCTTTCGAACGTGAAATCGGCTTTCTCGTCGCCCACGGTTTTCTGCACCTTCTTGGATACGATCATGAAACGGAAGCGGAGGAGAAGGAAATGTTCAGCCGGCAGGAAGAAATTCTGAACCGGGTACAGCTCGTTCGCGAGTAAGGTAAAGGCAGATGAGGGAATGGCAAAGATTAATGAAAAGCTTCGGCTATGCGCTTGATGGCATTAGCTATACAATAAAGACTCAGCGAAACATGCAGATCCATGTGACGATGGCCGTCCTGGTTCTCCTTTTGGGATTTATGCTTGGCATCCCAAAAGGAGATGTTTTGCTGGTCTTTTTTTCTGTGTTTCTCGTGTTCATTCTTGAAACAGTGAATACCGCCATTGAGAAAACAATCGATTTGGTGACAGGCGGAAGTTTTCATCCTTTAGCTAAGATAGGGAAAGATGTAGCGGCAGGTGCCGTTCTCTTTGCAGCGATGCTGGCCGTCTGTACAGGCGTATTCGTGTTTGCTGAACCGCTCTGGCATCTTATGAAGACAGGAGAAGCGCATAAAATAAATCTACATAATCGCGGAGGCATTTCGTTTGTTATTGTTTCTATTCTCGTGCTTGTCTTTCTTATCGCAGGGGTAGTCCGCTATAGACGCACGGCGCATGCAGTGAAAAGGGAGGGTATAATAATGGATAACGAAATGCTCATTAAAGAAGCAGTAAAAGCCAGAGACAAGGCGTATACGCCCTACTCGAAGTTTAACGTTGGAGCCGCACTATTAACGGCTGACGGAAAGGTGTATCATGGCTGTAATATTGAAAACGCCGCTTATTCAATGTGTAACTGTGCAGAAAGAACGGCGTTATTTGCTGCCTATGCTCAAGGGGACCGCAAGTTTGTGAAGCTTGCCGTTGTAGCCGATACACCGGGTCCGGTTTCGCCATGCGGAGCATGCAGACAGGTGATATCTGAATTATGCCCGGCTGATATGGAGGTCGTTATGAGCAACCTGAAAGGCAATACAAAAACGATTACAGTTGCTGAACTTTTGCCAGGGGCATTTAAACAGGAGGATATGGATGAACAAGGAATATAAATCAGGGTTCGTAGCTATTATTGGCCGCCCAAACGTAGGGAAATCAACTCTTATGAATCAAATCATCGGGCAGAAAATTGCCATTATGTCGGATAAGCCGCAAACGACAAGAAACAAAATCAGAGCGGTGTACACATCAGAAGAAGGGCAAATTATCTTCCTTGATACACCGGGTGTCCATAAACCCAAGTCCAGGCTTGGCGATTTAATGAACAAGATGGTTGAGGATGCGCTGCGTGAAGTTGATTTAATTCTCTTCCTTATCGATGCATCCGAGAAGCTTGGAGCCGGTGATGAGTTTATTATTGAGAAGCTGCGTGAAGTAAAGACGCCTGTGTATCTTGTGATTAATAAAATTGACAAGGTTCACCCTGAAGATTTACTGCCAATCATTGAACAGTACAGACAGCTGTATCCTTTTGCCGAGATCATTCCGGTGTCCGCTTTACAGGGAAATAACGTAAACCGCTTAATGGAGCAGCTGCTGAAGGAGCTTCCGGAAGGTCCTCAGTTTTATCCTCCTGACCAGGTTACCGACCATCCCGAGCGCTTTATTGTTGCCGAACTTATTCGTGAGAAAGTGCTGCATTTAACCCGTGAGGAGATTCCACACTCCATTGCAGTGGTAATTGAACAAATGAAGACAAGAGAAGGCAATGAGAACCTCGTGGATATTTATGCTACAATTTATACAGAGAGGCAAACTCAGAAAGGAATCCTTGTCGGCAAGCAGGGTGCCATGATGAAGGAAATCGGGAAGCGGGCGCGCCAGGACATCGAACGGCTGCTTGGCACGAAAGTGTATTTGAACCTGTGGATTAAAGTGAAGAAGGATTGGCGCAACCAGGAAAATCTGTTCAAGAACTTCGGCTTTCATGATGAAGAATAAAGCCGCTGGCAACAATTTTAACGGATAACATATCCGGCCCCGGGTCATGATAATAGTACACTGAACATAACGGCACCGATACAGGCTTTTGTGTGCAGATTGAGTAGTTTTGTCGCTCATGCTTTATCTTTCCCGAAAGGATGGATACGAATGATGAGAGATTTTTACTGGCATTATTTTGCTACTACCGGGTGTATTGATGCTTATCTGCTGTATATGGAAGAAGGGGAAAGTGACCCGGAGCTAATGGATGCAGGAGCCGCACCAGGAATGCATGGATTTGAACAGATCATCGGTGTGGAATAGCAGAATGAGATAATGGCAGGGGAGACAGCGTATGATAGGGAAAGCGGAAGGCATTGTAGTCCGCACCACAGATTATGGGGAAGCAAATAAAATTCTGACCGTCTATACACGGGAAGCGGGAAAAATCAGCATCATGGCGCGCGGCGCCAAAAAATCAAAGAGCCGTTTTACAGCTGTAGCCCAGCTGTTTACTTACGGCTATTTTCTTTATCAGGCCGGCTCCGGAATGGGTTCCCTGCAGCAGGGTGATTTGCTGAACTCCTTCCGGGTTATTCGGGAAGATTTGACAAAGACAGCTTATGCGGTATACCTCGTTGAACTGCTTGACAAGATGACGGAAGACAAGGAGCCGAACAGGCCGTTGTTTGAACTGCTGCTCTCGGCACTCCGGTGGATTGAAGAGGGAAAGGATATGGAAATCGTTACGCGGTTGTTTGAGGTGAAGATGCTTCAGGCTTCAGGATACCGGCCGCGCCTCGAAGCATGTGTAAGGTGCGGCATCATTGATGCGCCTTTCTTCTTCAGTGTCGGAGAAGGAGGGCTGCAGTGCCAGGCGTGCCATGGGCATGACCCCCATCTCATTGCCATAGGCCCGGGAGCCGTGAAAATTCTCCGCCTTTTCCAGCATATTAGCATGGATCAGCTCGGGAATATACGGGTAAAGCAGGAAACAAAAGACCAGCTTCGCAAAGTAATGTACGCCTTTATCGAAGAGCATACAGGTATGTACCTAAAATCCCGCAAGTTCCTGGACCAGCTGGAAAAGCTCGGATTTTCTTCTGAGGAAGAAAAGGACAAGCCATAGCGATTCCAGTTGACAATGCGCCCTCTAATCGTTTATAGTAACTAAAAAATTAGTTATATTCGCAGTGAGAGAGAAGAGTAACCAGGACACGGTTATGTTCAGCGAGCCGGGGGGCGGTGGAAGCCCGGCAATAACGTCCGGTGAACGGCACTCTTGAGCGATCAGGTATATAAGGTGGATTGGCCGCTGAAGAGGGGCTGATCAAGTAGGGTGGAACCGCGGGATTAAGCTCCCGTCCCTATACGATGCTTACAAGCACATCGTATAGGGACGGGAGCTTTTTTCGTAGATAAGAAAGTATAACTTTCTTATCTACATAAGGGCAACTAAGGCGATCGCCAGCGCCTGCGGCTTGGCGCTAGCCAAGTTTTCTTTACATTATGAAGAAGAGAGGTAAGAAAATGAATTTCCAGAACATTATTTTGTCGCTGCAGAATTTCTGGGCGAAGCAGAACTGTTTAATCGTCCAGCCTTACGACGTGGAAAAAGGGGCGGGTACGATGAACCCGATGACCTTTCTGCGCTCGATTGGCCCGGAACCGTGGAACGTGGCCTACGTAGAGCCATCCCGCCGTCCGGCAGACGGCCGTTACGGAGAAAACCCGAACCGCCTCTACCAGCACCACCAATTCCAGGTCATTATGAAGCCTTCTCCCGATAACATCCAGGAGCTGTATTTGGACAGCCTGAGAGAACTCGGGATTGATCCGCTCCAGCATGACATTCGCTTTGTG
Organism: Aneurinibacillus tyrosinisolvens; assembly: GCF_001015055.1. Classification (GTDB taxonomy): domain Bacteria; phylum Bacillota; class Bacilli; order Aneurinibacillales; family Aneurinibacillaceae; genus Aneurinibacillus_A; species Aneurinibacillus_A tyrosinisolvens. The sequence continues at coordinate 11,398 of NZ_BBWZ01000050.1, forward strand.
GAGGATAACTGGGAATCGCCCACACTTGGCGCCTGGGGGCTTGGCTGGGAAGTCTGGCTTGACGGAATGGAAGTGACCCAGTTTACGTATTTTCAGCAGGTCGGAGGGATTGATTGCCACCCGGTAGCGGTTGAAATTACATACGGTTTGGAAAGGCTTGCTTCTTACATCCAGGACAAAGAAAATGTTTTCGAATTGGAATGGGTGAACGGTGTTACATATGGTGACGTATTCCGCCAGGCCGAGTATGAGCATTCAAAATACACGTTTGAGGTATCGGATGCGAAGATGCTGTTCGAGCTGTTCAGCACGTATGAGGCGGAAGCTAAGCGTTGTATGGAGCAGAAGCTGGTGCTTCCTGCGTATGATTACGTTCTAAAGTGTTCGCACACGTTTAACCTTCTTGATGCGCGGGGGGCTATTAGCGTCACGGAGCGTACCGGCTATATCGGACGTGTGCGGAATCTGGCCCGCCAGGTAGCGCACACGTACTATGAAGTGCGTGAGAACCTTGGTTTTCCGATGTTGAAGAAGGGAGAGGCATAAGGATGAGCAGAACGATTTTACTTGAAATCGGAACAGAAGAAATGCCGGCCCGCTTTGTTGCGGAGGCAGCCGAGCAATTAAAGGATAAAGTGTCAAAATGGCTTACTGCCCAGCGGATTCCATATGGTGAAGTTATGACCTTTGAAACGCCGCGCCGCTTTACTGTGCTGATTAAAGACGTGCAGGAACAGCAGGAGGACAGCAATGAGGAACTCCGGGGGCCCGCCCGAAAAATTGCGGTAGACGAGGAAGGGAACTGGAGTAAAGCTGCTCTCGGCTTTGCCCGCGGCAAGAGCCTTTCGCCTGACGATTTATATCTGCAGGAAGTAGGCGGTGTCGAGTACGTGTTTGCGCGCAAGCATGAGGCAGGACGCCCGACCGTGGAATTACTTCCAGAATTAGGGAACATCATCACAGGATTAACCTTCCCGAAAAACATGAAGTGGGGTTCGTATGAGTTAAAGTTTGTCCGCCCGATTCGCTGGATCGTTGCCCTGTATGGCACCGACATCATCCCACTGGAAATTACCGGCGTAAAGGCCGGGAAAGAAACACAGGGACACCGTTTCTTAGGGCAGCAGACCACGATTGAGCGTCCGGAAGACTATGCCCGGAAGCTGGCTGAACAGTATGTGCTTGTCGAACCGGAAGAAAGAAAGCAGCGGATTCTTTCCCAGATTAAGGAGTTGGAAACAGCGAGAGGCTGGACCGTCCCGCTTGATGAGGATCTGCTTGACGAAGTCGTCCATCTGGTTGAATATCCGACCGCTCTATTCGGCAGCTTCGAGGAGGAATATTTACAAATTCCCCGCCAGGTGCTCGTTACTTCAATGCGGGAGCATCAGCGTTACTTCCCGGTAGAAAACGAGCAGGGCGAACTGCTGCCCCACTTTGTTACGGTGAGAAATGGGGATGACCGGGATATTGAAATCGTAGCCAGAGGAAATGAAAAAGTGCTGCGCGCCCGTCTGTCCGATGCCCGCTTCTTCTATGAAGAAGACCAGAAAATGAAAATAGAAGAGGCCCTGCAAAGGCTTGAAACGGTTGTGTTCCATGAGGAACTGGGAACAATCGGGGATAAAATCCACCGCGTCCAGGATACGGCGATGCAAATTGCACAAAAAATAGGCACAAATGCTGAGGATCGTAAGAAATTGCAGAGAGCAGCGGAAATCAGCAAGTTTGACCTTGTTTCCCTCATGGTATATGAATTTCCCGAGCTGCAGGGGATTATGGGTGAACGGTATGCCCGCCTGTTAGGCGAGGATGAAGAAGTCGCGAAGGCGATTTTTGAGCATTATTTGCCGCGCTTTGCCGGGGATATTCTTCCCGAAACCATAGCTGGCGCGCTGCTCAGCATTGCGGATAAGCTGGATACGATTACAGGCTGCTTCGCGATCGGAATTATTCCGACCGGCTCACAGGATCCGTACGCACTCCGCCGTCAGGTTCCGGTATTGTGCAGATCCTACTGGATAAACAGCTGCCTGTATCGCTCGACTCCTTGTTTGACCTTTCGCTCTCCGTTCTGGAGGGCAAATCGCTGCTCAAGCGGGACCGCGAGCAAATCAAAAGTGATTTACAGGAGTTTTTTGCGCTCCGCCTGAAAAATCTTCTGCAGGAAAATGAAGTGCGCTATGACGTCATCGACGCGGTGCTGTCTGCAGACGCTTCCCGGGTTAACGATGTAGTGAAACGTGCCAATGTTATGATGGAAGCGGTAGGTGGAGAAGGGTTCAAAGGTGTGGTAGAAGCCTTTAACCGTGTAAACAATCTCGCCCAGAAGGCGGTAACGAAAGAAGTGGATCCGTCCCTGTTCGAAACCGACGCTGAACGCGGCCTGTGGCGGGCTTACACAGAGATTAACGCAAGTGTGGCTGGCCTTATTGCGGATGGCCAGTGGACAGAAGCACTTGCACGGATGACAGGTTTCAAACAGCCGATTGATGCTTTCTTCGATCAGGTTATGGTTATGGTAGAGGATGAAAAGGTAAAGAACAACCGCCTTGCTATGCTGGCTGCCATCACTTCGCTCATTTTCAGTTTTGCGGATTTCAGCAAGATCGTTTTTGCTTAAAAGTGAAAAAACAGGGAAAAAGAAAAGGGAACTGCACTTTGCAATTCCCTTTTTCTTTGTTTTGGCAGAAAATCTACTTGCACGAACCGTTCATTATTATATAGTATATACTATATAGTTAAAAAGCGGGATTTAGTATGTCACTATTATGCCCGCTCAGGGGGTGAGCAACCATCGAGCTTACAAAGAGACAGCAACTAATTATTGAAATCGTCAAAGGCGATGGACCGATTACCGGTGAACAAATCGCTGAGCGGCTTTCCTTGACACGGGCGACGCTTAGGCCCGATCTGGCCATTCTGACGATGACCGGCTTTCTGGATGCGCGTCCACGGGTAGGTTACTTCTATACCGGCAAGGACAGCAATCAGCTGATTAAGGAAGAAGTCCGGCGAAAGGTTGTAAAAGATTACAAGGCGCCCCCTATTATTATTAAAGAGTCCAGCTCCGTCTATGATGGCATTTGCACTCTTTTTCTCGAAGATGTGGGAACTTTGTTTGTCACGAATGCGGCAGGGCACCTGGCCGGTGTCGTCTCACGCAAAGATTTGCTGCGGGCGGCTCTGGGTAAACAAAATTTGGAGGACGTGCCCATCAGCATCATTATGACACGCATGCCCAACATTGTGACATGTGAGCCGGAGGAGACGCTGCTCGAAGTGGCGAAGAAGTTAATCGATTACCAGATTGATTCTCTCCCGGTTGTACGCAAGGTGAGCAATGGCAGCAAAACAGCTTATGAGGTGCTGGGACGCGTAACGAAAACAACGATTACGCGGGGATTTGTAGAACTCGGAAGTGAAGTCACTGTTTAAGGAGGCAGCATGAATCTAAACAATTTTAAGGAGTCCATCGTATATGTTGTATCTGATTCAGTAGGTGAAACAGCAGAATTCGTTGTAAAAGCAGCTTCCAGCCAGTTTGCCGGACAGGCGCTCCATGTTCGGAAATTTCCTTACATAGAGGACGAAGGAACGCTGAATGAAATCGTCCGGGCTGCCAAAGAGGCGGACGCGATTATTGCTTATACGCTTGTCATTCCTTCATTAAAAGCACACATACAGCAAAGAGCTGCACAGGAAAAGGTAACGGCGGTCGACATTATGAGCCCGATGGTCAATGCGCTTGAGAATTACCTGCAGGTAAAGCCGAGCAACCAGCCAGGGCTCGTCCGCCAGCTGGATGAGGATTATTTCCGCAAGGTAGAAGCGATCGAATTCGCCGTAAAATACGATGACGGAAGAGACCCGAGGGGACTGTTGCGGGCCGATGTCATTCTTATCGGGGTATCGCGCACCTCCAAGACCCCGCTATCCATGTACCTGGCAAATAAACGCTATAAAGTGGCGAATGTGCCCCTTGTTCCCGAGGTGGAGCCGCCGGAGGAGTTATTCCTGGTGCCGAGCAGAAAATGCGTCGGGCTTACGATAAGCCCGGATCAATTAAATAAAATCCGGGCGGAAAGATTAAAGTCACTGGGGCTCGCCTCGGAGGCAAACTATGCAAGCCTTGAAAGAATATTGATGGAACTGGAGTATTCCGAGAAGATTATTAAGCGGGTGGGATGCCCGGTCATTAACGTCTCCAATAAAGCGGTAGAAGAGACGGCCAATACAATTATAGAGATGATTAAGCGAGGAGGAGCATAGAGATGACAGGCAAGCGATACGTCTATTTGTTTCACGAGGGAAATGCCGAGATGAAGGAACTCCTGGGGGGAAAAGGTGCCAATCTGGCGGAAATGACAAGAGCGTCTCTTCCGGTCCCGTTCGGATTTACAATATCAACGGAAGCTTGCAATGATTACTATGCAGAAGGAGAACGAATCAGCGGGCCGGTGCTTGAGCAAATCAATACGGCCCTGAACGAACTGGAAAAACAAACGGGCAAGAAGCTGGGGGATATAAACAACCCGCTTCTCGTATCTGTTCGCAGCGGTTCGGTATTTTCGATGCCCGGGATGATGGACACCGTACTCAACCTCGGTCTGAACGATGAAACGGTTGCCGGGCTTGCCGCGCTGACAGGAAACGAACGCTTTGCGTATGATTCGTACCGCCGGTTCATTCAAATGTTCAGCGACGTCGTCCTCGGTGTTGACCATTATCATTTCGAGGATATCCTGGACAAGAAAAAGCACGACGCCGGGTATACGCATGATCCGGAGCTGGCTGCCGATGACTGGAAAGAAGTCATTGCCGCGTACAAAGCGCTCGTGCTAAAGCACACAAAGGAACCTTTTCCACAGGACCCGAAAGACCAGCTGGCCAAATCGATCGAGGCTGTATTCCGCTCATGGAACAATCAGCGTGCGATCGTGTACCGCCGAATCCACAAAATCCCGGATCACCTGGGCACGGCCGTTAATATTCAGATGATGGTATTCGGGAACATGGGGGAAGACTCCGGTACCGGTGTGGCTTTTACAAGGAACCCGTCGACAGGTGAGCGCAAACTGTACGGTGAGTACTTAATTAATGCGCAGGGGGAAGATGTCGTTGCCGGCATTCGCACTCCGCAACCCATTGCGACACTGGCGGATGCAATGCCGGAAGTGTATGCGCAGTTCACCGCGATTTGTGAGCGTCTGGAGAATCACTACCGCGACCTGCAGGACATTGAGTTTACGGTGGAGAGAGGAAAGCTGTACATCCTTCAGACCCGGAACGGCAAGCGGACAGCGCAGGCTGCCGTAAAAGCTGCGGTTGATATGGTGAAGGAAGGAATTATCAGCCGCGAAGAAGCGATTTTGCGCATCGATCCGGAACAGCTCGACCAATTGCTGCACCGGAGCATTGACCCGAATGTAAAACTCGACGTGCTGGCGCGCGGCCTGCCCGCCTCTCCGGGCGCGGCTACAGGCCAAACGGTATTCGATGCGGACGAAGCGGAAAAGCTTGCCGCTAAAGGTATAAAGGTGTTGTTGATGCGTCCGGAGACAACCCCGGAGGATATCCACGGGATTGTTGCTTCCGAGGGCATTATTACAAGCCGTGGCGGAATGACAAGCCACGCGGCCGTTGTAGCCCGGGGGATGGGAAAAGCATGCATATGCGGCTGTGAAGCGCTGAAAATCGATGTAAAAAATAAAACGTTTGAAGTGGATGGGAAAACATATCCGGAAGGAAGTGTGCTGTCCATTGACGGCGCAAAAGGGACAATGATGCTGGGCGAAGTTCCGCTTATCGACCCGGTTCTGTCCGATGAGTTTATTGAGCTGCTCTCATGGGCAGACGAAGCCAGGGAACTGGGCGTACGTGCCAATGCGGATAACCCGGAGGACGCCTCAGTTGCGCGGGGCTTCGGTGCAGAAGGAATCGGGCTGTGCCGCACGGAGCATATGTTCATGGATCTTGCCCGTATTCCTGTCGTGCAGGAAATGATTCTCGCGGAAACGACGCAGGATCGGCTGGCGGCACTTGATAAGCTTCTTCCCGTACAGCAGAAGGACTTTGAAGGAATTCTTGAAGAAATGGCGGGATTGCCTGTCACCATTCGCCTTCTCGATCCGCCTTTGCATGAATTCCTGCCGTCTGTTGAAGAATTGCTTGTGGAAGTAACGAAAATGCAGCAGGATGCACATGCCGACAAGCGTGCCCTGTATGAGAAGGAATCCCTGCTTCGCAAGGTTCGCAGGCTGTATGAATTTAATCCGATGCTTGGACACCGCGGCTGCCGCCTTGGAATGATTTATCCTGAAATTTATGAAATGCAAGTACAGGCTATTATTCAGGCTTGCACTGTGCTGCAGGAGCGCGGGATTTCGGTGCAGCCGGAAATTATGATTCCGCTTGTAGGCCATGTGAACGAACTGAAAGAAATGAGAAGCCTTGTTCATCGCGTTGCTTCCGCATGCATGGGAAAATCGGGAACCCAGGTTCAGTACACTATTGGAACGATGATTGAAGTACCGAGAGCCGCCCTGACTGCCGATGAAATTGCACAGGAGGCGGATTTCTTCTCATTCGGTACAAATGATTTAACCCAGACGACCTTCGGATACAGCCGGGACGACGCGGAAGGAAAGTTCCTCCATGCTTATGTGGACCGGAAAGTTCTCCCGGAAAACCCATTTATCGTCCTGGATCAGGATGGCGTAGGCAAGCTTGTGCAAATGGGCGTGAAACTGGGCCGTATGACAAAACCAGAACTCAAAACCGGAATTTGCGGGGAGCACGGGGGCGAAAAGCATTCTATTGATTTCTGCTACCGCACCGGGCTCGATTATGTTTCCTGTTCTCCGTACCGCGTGCCCCTGGCGCGTCTTGCCGCCGCCCAGGCTACGATTAAACATACAAATAAGGTTCCGGTCTAGCCGGTCCAAGAATTGTCTGAAAGCGCAGAAGAGTTCCTCTCTGCGCTTTTTTTACGCTATTTTTACATTCGACATGATTCGAAATTGACAGACTACACTTTCCGTGCAGGAAAATCGGATTCTTATGTAGAATAGGTACGATTATGAAGGAAAGAACAAAGCAAATATGGGTGGACGCCGATTCCTGCCCTGTGAAGGACATTATTACGCAGGAAGCGGCCAGACAGCATTTTGGCATGAATTTTGTCGCATCGTACAATCACCAGTTATCCATCTCCCACCCGCTGGCAAATGTTATCTCCGTGGATACTGGATTCCAATCGGTGGATATGTACATTATTAACCATGTAAGGGCAGGGGATTTAGTTGTTACGGACGATTACGGCCTAGCCTGCCTTGTGCTGGAAAAGGGATGTTTAGCATTAGGGTCGCGGGGAAAGGAATATACTAAAGATAATATCTCTTTTCTTCTCATGAACCGGTATGCCTCACAGCAAATCGCGAAGGCAGGAGGGAAAAGAAAAGGCCCTCGTCCCCTTACGAAAGAGGAAATCGACAATTTTCGGCACAATCTGCGAAAAGTTTTGCGAAGTTTAGAAGGAGATTGAGGGATTTTGCCGAATACTATTATTCCGTTGAAAAGATTTTGTTTTCACACGGCAAGGAATGCAGGAAGTACAGGTGAGGTGCATGGCAGGAAGAATTCCTGAAGAAGTAATCGAAAGGGTACGCACACACAATGACATCGTTGATGTCATTGGACAATACGTCCACCTGAAAAAAACGGGACGGAATTATTTCGGGTTGTGCCCGTTTCATTCAGAGAAGAGCCCTTCTTTTGCAGTGCACCCTGACAAACAGCTTTTTCGCTGTTATGGATGCGGAGAATCCGGCAATGTCCTCTCCTTTGTTATGAAGGTGGAGGGGTTAGAATTCCCGGAGGCTGTGCGCAGCCTGGCAGAGAAGGCCGGCATTGAGATGCCGCAGGAAGAGATAACCCCTGAGAATCAGCAGGCTCTCAAGAAAAAAGAGAGCATGTTAGCTGCGCATGAATTTGTAGCAAGGCTGTACCATCACGTTCTGCTTAACACCGATCAGGGAACAGAAGCGCGAAATTATCTCTTGAATAGAGAAATGCAACTTGCTACAATTGAAGAGTTTGATTTAGGCTTCAGTCTGGACAGTTGGGATTTTGTCGTTCAATTTCTAGAAAAAAGAGGATTCGCCCTTCCTTTGATGGAAGAAGCGGGTTTGCTCAGCAGAAAAGATCGGAACAGCAGGCCGTTCGACAGGTTTCGCGGCCGGGTGATGTTTCCTATCCATGATGCGCAGGGAAGGGTTGTCGCATTCGGTGCACGCGTGCTGGGTGATGGACAACCTAAGTATATGAATAGCCCTGAAACACCACTGTTTAACAAAAGCAACCTGCTTTTCAATCTGCACCGTGCCAGATCCCATATAAGAAAACTGCAGGAAGCCGTTCTTTTTGAAGGGTATGTTGACGTTATTTCCGCATGGCAGGCGGGCGTATATAACGGAATTGCCTCGCTCGGCACTTCGCTTACGGAACAGCAGGCCCGCATCATTCGGCGCAATGCAGAAACGGTTATTTTGTGCTATGACTCGGACAATGCCGGAATAGAAGCTGCCTTCAAAGGAGCAGAATTGTTAGTTGCTGCCGGGTGCCTGGTCAAAGTCGCGCAAATGCCGCAGGGAATGGATCCTGACGATTACATTCGCCAGTATGGAGCCGACAGGTTTAAGCAGGATATCCTTTTAAACGCCTCTTCGTTGACCGCCTATCGGCTTCATGTCATCTGCTCGCGCTACAACATGCAGGATGAGACGCAGCGCATGAAGTATATCAATGAAGCACTTGGGGAAATTTCCCGCCTGGTTAGCGCCATTGAACGCGATCATTATTTGCGGCAGCTGGCCGAAGAATTCCATTTATCGCTCGATGCGCTGAAACAGGAACAGTATAAAGTGTTTAAAAAACAAAAAAAGGCGGAAAACAGGGATAATCTTACAGAGAGATGGAATAATAGTATAGATAATAGCAGATATGTGGCTTCACGACCACTTTTGCCCGCTTATCTGAATGCTGAGAAATATTTGCTCGCATTAATGATGCAGAGCGCGGAAATAACCGAACAGGTGCGGGAGAGGGTAGGCGCAGACTTCGTAGTGGAAGATCACGTGGCGATAGCGGCTCACCTGTATCGCTATTATGCCGAAGGATATCAAGCGGATATCGCCCGGTTTGTTTCATTTCTGCAGGATAAACGGTTGATTGAGAAGGCATCTGATCTTGCTATGATAGACATCGACGCGCAAAGCGCATCAAAGCGTCAGCTTGAAGATTATGTACGCCAGGTATTAACCTATCCCAAGCGGCTGCAGATAGAAGAGCTCAAACAAGAAAAGAATAAACAGGAAAAAGCGGGAAATGCTTTAGAGGCGGCTCGAATCGGCATGGAAATCGTGCGGTTGCAAACGTCTTTGAAATAAATGAAGCCAAAAACCCGTCGGAAGGAGGGAATACCATGACGAAGAATACAGAAAGCAAGCCCGGAATGGAATTAACCCTGGATCAAGTAAAGGATCAGCTTATAGCACAGGGTAAGAAACGGGGAATGCTGACGTACAAAGAAATCATGGAACGTCTCTCTACCTTTGATCAGGATTCAGACCAAATTGATGAATTTTTCGAGTATCTGACCGATCAAGGGATAGAGGTTATGAACGAGTCTGAAGATGAAGATGAGGATGATGACATCATCCCCCGGGAAGAAACAGAGGATAATGAAGAGTTTAGTTTCGATGATTTGTCCGTTCCCCCAGGAGTAAAAATTAATGACCCTGTACGTATGTACCTGAAGGAAATCGGCCGCGTGCCGCTTCTCTCCGCGCAGGAAGAAATAAAACTTGCGAAGCGGATCGAAGAAGGGGACGAGGAAGCTAAGCGCCGTCTGGCTGAAGCAAACCTTCGCCTGGTTGTTAGCATAGCTAAGCGCTATGTAGGAAGAGGAATGCTATTCCTTGACCTGATTCAGGAAGGGAATATGGGCCTCATCAAAGCGGTTGAGAAATTCGATTATCAGAAAGGGTACAAATTCAGTACATATGCAACATGGTGGATTCGTCAGGCTATCACGCGTGCGATTGCCGATCAGGCCCGTACGATCCGGATCCCGGTTCATATGGTTGAAACCATCAACAAACTGATCCGTGTATCCCGCCAACTGCTCCAGGAATTGGGCAGAGAGCCTTCCCCTGAAGAAATTGCTGAGAAAATGGACCTTACGCCAGAGAAGGTTCGCGAAATTATGAAAATTGCCCAGGAACCTGTATCGCTTGAAACACCAATCGGGGAAGAGGATGATTCCCATCTTGGAGATTTTATTGAGGATCAGGATGCGCTGGCGCCGTCGGATGCCGCGGCGTATGAACTGCTCAAAGAACAGCTCGAAGATGTCCTTGACACGTTAACCGAACGTGAAGAGAATGTCCTTCGACTGCGATTTGGCCTCGATGATGGCAGAACCCGGACGCTGGAAGAAGTGGGCAAAGTGTTCGGCGTTACAAGAGAACGAATTCGTCAGATTGAAGCGAAGGCTTTGCGTAAGCTTCGCCACCCAAGCCGCAGCAAGCGACTAAAGGACTTCTTAGAGTAACGCTTACTGAATCGCAGCCTGCGTTTTATAATTGCGCAGGCTTTTTTCTTTTTACCCGGTATCAAAGGAGGCACCGTCCTGTGAATGAGCAAAAGAAGAAAGTGATTATCGGTGAAATCGAATACTGGCGGCAAAGCCACTTACTGCCCGGCCAATATTGCGATTTTTTGCTGAACTTATACACTGAAGGCGAGTCTGCCGGTACAGGAAATGGAGCCGGAAAGGAACAGGCTGCGACCGCTTCGGAGCCCGTGCCGGCATTCTCTATGCCCAAAATGGATGTAAAGTGGGTATCCATTGGCCTCGGCGCTAGCGTTTTACTCTATCTTGCTTTTCATTTTACCGATTTCACGTTCACAATGCAAATGATCCTGATCGGAATCTTAACGATGCTATTTTACATATTATCCTTTATAAGGAAAAGAACCCGTGTTTCCAGCCATTTATTTTTAGGAATGGCTTCTGTACTGCTGGCCATTGGCGGCATTCATTATCTCAATTCCCAGCACTATGATGTACCTTACGTCATTGCTTATCTCGCGGCCTGCTGTCTTGTATGGCACATAAGCGGAATGGCTGCACGGAAGTATTACTTGTCTTTCTGTGCGATTCTCGGGCTGCAGGGAATCTACGGGTGGAATACGTATGTAGAAATGGCCGGGCAATTCGAATGGTGGCGGCTTGAGAGCTTCTGGCTGCCCGTTTCCATTGTGTTAATTGCAACCGGGCTCATATGGAAAAGACGCAGGGAACAAACAGCGGCCGTTTTATTTTTTACCGGGCTTGTTTCGTTGTTTGGAGCGGAAGTGGAGAGTCTTTTTATCAATGGAGCCGGTGCGGATGTTCTGCTGTATTACCTGTACGTTAAAATATTTCTCACGGGTTTTCTTCTTCTCTCTTTGAAAAACTTCTGGTGGCCCTGGATAAGCCGCCAGCACTCTTTACGATAGTAACAGGGATCGAAGGCGCATTGGATGCGTCTTCTTTTTAATTTTACAAATTAAAAACGGAAACGAAAAATGGGAGGAATTTTTAAAAAAACGGAGAATAAAAGTATTATGTTTCTGAATAGTTTAAAGTATATAAATGTAATCGCTTTATTTCCGTTGCTTACTTCTGAGCTAGCGCTCAATCATAAAACATGAAAGGCTGGGAAGAAGATGAATTTTAACCTCACAGATGAGCAGCAAATGATTAAGGGCGTCATTCGGGATTTTGCGGAAGGGGAGGTTGCTCCGGGAGCGAATGAAAGGGATAAAACAGGGGAGTTTCCGCTCGAGGTTTTTAAGAAGATGGCGAAGCTCGATTTAATGGGCCTGCCCTTCCCGGAGGAATACGGCGGGGCCGGAGCGGATACGGCCAGCTTTGCCATTGTCGTAGAGGAACTGAGCCGCGTGTGCGCCTCTACCGGCATTACGTATTCCGCTCACGTATCTCTTGGCGGCGCCCCTATTAATTTGTTCGGAACACACGAGCAAAAACAGAAGTACCTGACACCGATTGCAACCGGCGAGTATTTCGGCGCCTTCGGGTTAACAGAGCCCGGTGCAGGCTCGGATGCGGGAGGAACGCGCACCACCGCTGTGAAAGACGGGGAAGAGTGGGTCATTAACGGTTCGAAGTGCTACATCACGAACGCGACGTATGCGAAGAACCTTGCGCTTACGGCTGTTACCGATAAAGAAAAAGGAACAAGCGGGATTACAGCCTTCATCGTTCCGACAGACGATCCCGGTTTTTCCGTTGTTGCCAATTACGAAAAAATGGGGCTCAATGCTTCCAATACAACCGCATTGTATATGGAAAATGTGCGGGTTCCTGAAGAAAATATCCTGGGCGAGCGCGGAAACGGGTTCAAGCAGTTCCTGGCGACGCTTGACGGCGGCCGGATCGGCATTGCGGCGATGGCGGTCGGAATTGCGCAGGGAGCGTATGAAAAAGCCCTCGCGTACGCGAATGAACGGATGCAGTTCGGCCAAACGCTTTCTAAATTCCAGGCCATCCAGTTTAAGCTGGCCGATATGGCGATGAATATTGAAGTGGCACGCAACCAGGTGTACAAAGCAGCATGGCTGAAAGACCAGGGCAAGAAGTTCGGCAAAGAATCTGCGATGGCGAAGCTATTCGCCTCCGAAATGTGCATGCGTGTCTGTGATCAGGCGATCCAGATTCATGGGGGAAACGGATACATGAAAGAGTATCAGGTAGAGCGTTTCTTCCGCGACGCAAAATTGCTTGAAATCGGAGAAGGGACTTCCGAAGTGCTTCGTATGGTTATCGCGCGTGCTATCGGCTGTAAATAATAGATCAGGGGGTTCTTACAGTGAGTGAACCAGTGCATAGTACAATCGGGGATTTAATGGATCAAACAACAGCAAAATTTCCGGACAAAGAAGCGGTTGTTTATCCGGAGCTTGGAATCCGCTATAGCTTCCGCGAGTTCCAGGCGCTGTGCAACCGGGTTGCCAGAGGGTTTATCGATCTTGGGATTAAACCGGGTGAGAACATTGCCATCTGGGCGACGAATGTTCCTGAGTGGGTGACAACCCAGTTCGCGTCGGCGAAAATGGGCGCGGTGCTCGTTACGGTAAACACAAGCTACCGCGTGCATGAACTGGAATACCTGCTGCGCCAGTCTGAGTCCACGACGCTACTTCTTATTGATTCACTGCGCGGCGTAAGTTGTATTGATATGATCTATGGAATCTGCCCTGAATTAAAAACATCGGCACCGGGCGAACTCGTCTCGAAACGTCTCCCCCACCTGAAAAACGTTATCTTTATCGGGGAAGAGCGAAGACCAGGCATGTTTGCCTGGTCCGATCTGCTGGACAGGGCGGAGAACGTATCGGAGGATGAATTGGCCGGTATCCAGAGAATCCTGGAGCCCGACGATGTCATCAACATGCAGTACACGTCCGGAACAACCGGTTTTCCAAAAGGCGTGATGCTGTCCCACAAAAATATTGTAAACAACGCGGTGAACGTAGCTGCCTGCCAGAACATCACGGAACAGGATAAAATCTGCATACCCGTACCGTTCTTCCACTGCTTCGGGTGCGTAATGGGTACGCTAGCCAGCGTAGCGACAGGGGCAACGATGGTGCCGATTATCGCATTTAATCCCCTAACGGTCCTGCAGGCCGTGCAGGATGAGCGCTGCACGGCCATTTACGGGGTTCCGACCATGTTTATTGCTGAGCTGAACCATCCTGAGTTTCCTGCCTTTGATTTAACATCGCTCCGCACCGGAATTATGGCTGGTTCGCCGTGTCCTGCCGAAGTAATGAAGAAAGTGGTCGACATAATGGGGGCAAGGGAAATTACAATTGCGTACGGCCAGACAGAATCCGCGCCCGTTATTACCCAGACACGCCCGAACGATACGATTGAACAGCGTGTTTCTACCGTAGGGCGGGTTCTGCCGCACGTAGAAGCCAAAATCGTTGACCCGGCCACAGGGGAAGAAATGCCCATAGGTGGACAGGGAGAACTGTGCACGCGCGGTGTCCATGTAATGAAGGGGTATTACAACATGCCCGAACAGACGGCGAAGGCGATCGATTACGAAGGCTGGCTTCATACGGGTGACCTGGCGACCGTGGATGAGAATGGCTATTATAAAATTACAGGGCGCCTCAAAGATATGATTATTCGCGGCGGGGAGAACGTATACCCGCGTGAAGTCGAAGAGTTCCTCTATACGCATGACAAGGTGCTTGATGTGCAGGTTGTCGGCGTGCCCGATGAGTTATACGGAGAACAAATCCTCGCCTGTGTAAAGATAAAAGAAGGGGAAACGCTGACGGCGGAAGAACTCAAAGAGTATTGCAACGGGAAAATTGCCCGCTTCAAAATCCCGCACTATATTCAATTTGTGGACGAGTATCCAATGACAGCCTCCGGTAAAATCCAGAAATTCCGCCTGCGCGAAAACGCGGTAAAGGAACTTGGAATTAGCTCCAAAAGCAATGGAAAATAAAAAAAGGTCCCGCATAGGCAGGACACGGGGTGACTGTTAACGTATTGTTAACAGTCATTTGCTTTTTGCAAGGCGGCGGCAGGCTCCCACCTCTCATCTACATTAAACCAGTAAAACCACTGCTCGGGCGCACGCAAAATCATGCTCTCCAGCCGTTGATTCAATTCATTTGTTGCTTCAAAGCGCTCGTGCGGTTTGTATTCCCTGTGTAAAAAAACAGGGGGCTCAAAAACAAGCCGGTGTTCGAAACGCCGCCTGCGAAATCCGTAGAATGGCACAATCGGAACCTGCTGTTCAAGGGCAAACGCGGCGGCGCCGCCCGGGCTTCTCGTCGCTCTGCCAAAAAAACGCGCGGGGGGAAAGGCAGGGCGTGAGAAGTCGCCCAGCAGCATGACAACGCCATTGTTATTTAAATGACGCCGCAGGTTTTCAGCAGTTTCAGCGGCGGCACCGTATCATAGTCCAGCCCGCTGCACCCCATCTGCTCAAAGAGTTCATACAGGGGACGGAGCTCCTTGCTGCCGGCTGTAGCTACAGTCAGGCACGGATATTTCTTTGATACGTACCAGTAATAATAGAAAAAATTCCCGGTATGCGGGGTGAACAAAACGGCCCCTTTTCCGTGCTGCAGCGCCTCCTCAAGGTGCTGTTCCCCCTCGGTGCCGAATGTACGCTGTCTCGCACTTTCCAGTGCAGAGGAACGAATAAGAATTTCAAATAATACAAGCATAAGATGTGTAAAATAGCTTCGGCAAAGACGGGAGAGGCGTAAGGAATGAGTTGGGCCCAATAAATCAGCAAGATTTCGTTTCACACGCTTTCTCGTATGGACAGCTAATACGTAGAGGATAAAACCGGCCAGGACGCAGAGCGAATAGCAGATAAAGTCCGGCATTCTCTTGAATGCTTGCTGAAACTTCTTCAGCCTCTCCGGGTTCGCTGTGAATTTTTCGATGATGTTATACATTGTTCTTCCCTCCGTCCTTCTCTCTTATGGAACATCCAGACATTGCTCTGTTGTTAAAGTTTCATAAGCAATGGTAATCTAATGGAGAAGGTATGAGTAAGGAGCGATACATATGACAGAAATTTCACATCGTCTGCAGACGATTGGAGATATGGTAAAGCGAGGGAACCGGGTAGCGGATATCGGTTCCGATCACGCCTATTTGCCGACCTACTTGATTCAGCGGCAAATCTCCCCGCAGTGCATCGCGGGAGAAGTAAACCGGGGTCCGTGGGAGTCCGCTTCCCGCCAGGTCCGCTCAAGCAACCTGGAAGATAAAATAGAGGTGCGCCTGGGGGATGGGCTTGCCGTTCTTAGACAGAACGAGGCCGACACGATTTGCATCTCCGGCATGGGGGGCAGCCTTATCGTTTCGATTCTTTCCGAGGGCGAAGAGAAATTAGAAGGCGTTACACAACTGCTGCTTCAGCCGAATGTGGCGGCCCCTCTCGTTAGAAAATGGCTGATCGAGCATGGCTGGGAGCTTATTGAAGAGAAAATCATCGAGGAAGACGGAGTGATTTATGAAATCCTCCACGCGGTGCCCGGCGACAGTAAAAAGCCGTATGAAAATCAAGACCGTTCGCTGGAAGAGCTGCTGCAGCTTGGCCCGGTGCTCTGGCGGGATAAACCGCCTGTTCTTCATAAAAAATGGGTACAGGAAAAAGACAAGCTTCTATCCATCCAGGGGCAGATAGCAAAATCGAATACAGCAGAAGCCGAGCGAAAAAGGGAAGAAATCGCCGGTAAAATCAGTTGGATTGAGGAGGTTTTATCATGTTTGCCAGCGGACAGAGAATAATCCAGTATTTCGAGGCGTTTGCGCCCAAGCATCTGGCGATGGAAGGGGACAAAATCGGCCTGCAGGTCGGCACGCTGCAGAAGGAAGTCAAAAAGGTCATGGTGACCCTTGATATTCTCGAAGAGGTTGTAGATGAAGCGATTGCGGAAGGAGTAGACTTAATCATTGCCCACCATGCGGTCATTTTCCGCCCGCTGAAAAATTTACGCACCGACTTGCCGGCGGGGCGCCTCTACGAAAAGCTCATCAAGCATGATATTGCCGTTTATATTGCCCATACGAATCTCGATGTGGCTGAAGGCGGGATTAATGAGCTCATGGCGGAGGCTCTTGGTCTGGAGAATGTCGACATCCTGGAGAAATGGCACGAGCAGAAGCTGAAGAAGATTGTCGTCTATGTTCCGGCCTCCCATGTGGATGGTGTAAGGGATGCGATGGCCCGCGCCGGTGCCGGCTGGATTGGCCACTACAGCCATTGCTCCTTCGGTGTGAAGGGAACCGGTACGTTTCTGCCGCGGGAAGGAACGGACCCTTATATTGGTGAACAGGGAAAGCTGGAACAGGTGGAAGAAATCCGAATGGAAACGATTATGCCGGAAGAAATCCAGGCGCGGGTTTTGAAAGCGATGACAGGTGCCCATCCGTATGAAGAGGTGGCGTATGACATTTATCCGGTTGAACAGGCGGGCACAACGTGGGGAATCGGAAGGATTGGCACTCTGCCCTCTCCGCTCACGTTGGAGGAATTTGCCGGCAGGGTAAAAGAAGCGTTCGGTGTCGAGGGGGTACGCGTCGTCGGGCCGCTGGACAGACAGGTCCGGAAAATCGCTGTCCTCGGTGGGGACGGGAATAGCTTTGTCTCCAAAGCGATGTTCCGCGGCGCAGACGTCCTTGTCACAGGGGACATTTATTATCATACGGCACACGACGCGATGGCCGGCGGACTATCCCTGGTGGATCCCGGGCACAATGTCGAGAAGATTATGAAAGAGGCTGTACAGAACGTACTGGAGCAGCGAATAAAAGAAGAGAAACTGGATACGGAAATCATTGTGTCGAAAGTGAATACGGAGCCTTTCAAGTTTATATAAATATAAAAAACGGGTGGGAGAGAGTATATGTTGGAAGCGAGAAAGCTACTGGAATGGCACCTTGCCAGAGAACAGTGGAAAGCCGCCAGCTCGGCTATTGAGCAGCTGAAGCGCGAGGAACAGGAGCTGCAGGCGAGGCGCAGAGAGTGCCAGGGCAAAGTAGAACAGCTGGGTGTCCCGGCTGAGGACGATATCGATGCGAGAATCGCCTATGCCCTCGCCCAGCAGGAGTTATTGCTGGCGGAGAAAGATATCGAAAGGTTTATGGAGGAGCGATTCGCCAAGGAGATGGACCTGCGCCAGAGCAGGCAGGAATGGGAAGATAAAGCGAAAAAGCTTGAGGAATCACTGGCGCCACGCGCTTTCTTGCTGTATGAGCAGGTAGCCGAAAATGTTGCGAACCCTGTCGTGGAAGTGAAACGCCGTTCGTGCATGGGCTGCTTTCTCCCCCTTTCGGTAGCGAAAATGGAAGAGTGGAGAAAGGGAAAGAATTTCGTTCAATGCGAGGAATGCGGGCGCATTCTTGTGTAGCCAACAACGGTTCCAATCTCCCCATAGCTGGAAAGTTTATACGTTACGAATTTTTTCACAATAAAGAGGCTGAATTTTTTTGACATCGTGTTATAATACGGTAATATCAAGTTTTATACAGTATAAATACAGAAAAAGTAAAACCGTAAGGAGAAAAGAGGATTCTATTTGTTATCAAGCCATTTAGATCATCGTTTAGAAGCGAAGTTTAAAGAACTGTATAGGGTACATCAAGAGCGGGCTGCTAATATTGACTGGAGCTATCATGAGTTTTTGCCATGGGACCAAGGCCAGGATTTTAAACGCGTCCCTTATGAACCGGGTCAGGGAAATTTATCTGAAAGCTTGCGAATTGCAGTAGAGACCGCACTCTTAACGGAGGTAAACCTCCCATGGTTTACGTCGCACTTAAATGAGACGTTCAAAGGTTCTTTTTCTGTGATGCACGATTTTATCCATACATGGACGGCGGAAGAAGACCAGCATTCCAGCCTGCTTGAAACCTACCTGCTGCTTACACGGAACGGGAATCCCCATACGATTCACCAATTGCGCAAGCAAACAGTAGAGCATGGTTATGTAAACGATTTTACGACGCCGCTTGAAACGCTTGCTTATACAACCATACAGGAACTTGCAACTATGGTTTTCTATAATAATGTGGCAAAGGTAGCTGCAGAGCACGATCGTACGCTCTCCACTCTTCTGCGGCGGTTATCCAAGGATGAAACGCTTCACTATGCCTTCTACCGGGATGCGGTCAAATCCCATCTTGAAGTGAATGAGAATTACATCTTCTATATCGCAGACGTCATGATTAAGTTTACGATGCCAGGAGAAGTCATACCGGATTTTGAAGGAAGAATGAGTATCATTGCCAAGGATGCGTCTTATGGTCCTATTGAATATTTTGACCAGGTATTTGAAGTGCTTATCGAATACTGGGGGATTAAGCAGCTGCGTCCAAGCCTGCCTGAAGCGGAAGAAGCGCGCCTGCGCGTATTGAAGCACTATGATAGATTGAAAAAAGTATGTACCCGCCTGCGCGCGGCAAAATCACGCGCTGCGTTATAAATGAAGAGCACGAAGCCCGGATCGGATGTTCAGATCCGGGCTTTTCGTCTTTTTGTGGTATAGTAGGGAATATAAAAATGGCAGAATTTTATATTTCTCGCCTTTTCAGTAGGGAGCGCAGGAACGTGAACAATGAATTGTATGCACTCGTGCAGAAGTTTCGTGAATACCGGCTCGATCTGGGCATCACGCTGCAAAATATTGAGGAAGAAACAGGAATAAGCCAGCAACGGCTAAAACGAGTCGAGCAAGGAATCAGCCCGATTACGGTGGAAGAAGTTGATCGGCTGCTGGCTTTCTATGATACGGATATCAATTCCATCCTATCCTATAACGATTTACAGGGTGTGTCCGGGTGGAAGCGGAGAGGCGTGGCCGCAGCTATGTGGCTCGTCCTGCTCGGAGTTCTCGGGTATGGGGGATACGAGGGGCTTGGTTTGCTGAAGTCAGCAACGCCATCAACGGCGCTTAACACTTCAGTTGCAAAGATTATAACGGACGGGCAGACATCTGTAAAACCGGAACAGAAGGCAATCGAAATGCTGGAGCAGCAGGCACAGCCGGCAAGTTCGAATAAGAAGGAAGCTGAGGGAAAACAAGCCGCTATCCTTTCACCTGCAGCGGAGGAATTCCGCCTGGCAGTATATACCGACACACAGTATGATACAAAAAAGGTAGAGCCTGTGCCGGATGCGGATTTTCAGCTGTTTCCTGTAGCCCGCTTCCATGCGGAAAAAGCGGTTCCCGCCTGGCTTCTTGAAGCAAAACACCGCTCGCCTTCCGCGATTGCCCTTGCCAATCGGGACATTTTAGAAGGGCAGAGCCGGGAATCGATTGAGAAGCAAATCGCAGATGTTCGAAAGTCGAATGTGGGGGTACTGGGGTACGGAAAGCAGTCCCAGGTTTTCACGCCGCACATTTTTGAGAGCAACGGAACGAAATACGGGATGTTGTCCTACACGAGAGTCGTGCCGGATGTTACGTGGAAGGCGGAAGGAAACCACGTTGGCGTGGCCGACGCCTATGGCAAGCATATTTTTGACGACATAAAAAAAGCAAAGGAGAAGGCGGATGTATTGGTCGTTACGATGTTCTGGGGCAGCGAGAAGCAATCGCAGCCGGAGGCGTACCAGAAGGATATGGCCCACCGCCTGATTGACGCGGGGGCGGATGTTGTTGTCGGCCACCGGTCTCCTGTCAGCCAGCCTTATGAAGTGTACAAGGGGAAATATATTGTATATAACCTTGGCTCCTATAATCTCAGCCTGACTTTTGACAAGAAACAAGTGAAGGAAGCCGCATTGATACACAAGAAAGAACAGAGGATTATTAAATAAGCCATACTTTGTAGCGAAGCAGCTTCTGCTCGTGCCGGACAATTCCCCGATTAAAGGAATTAAGGATATTAAGGGCAAGCGCGTTGGTGTTATGACATCGACAACCGGGTCCCTCATTGCCCAGGATATGCTTGGGAAAACAAGCCCCAATATTCGCTCTTATGCAGAAATGCCAAGCATGGTGGAGGACCTTTACAACAAACGTGTTGACCGCTTTTTTAGAGGTCGCGCAAGCCCCTACATTTATGTATGGGGATAGCGATCTTTTTTTGTTCAATCATTTAAATCAAATTGAATT
>NZ_BBWZ01000051.1 GCF_001015055.1 Aneurinibacillus tyrosinisolvens
GGCTTTAATTTTAATCAAAGTTACAATTGTACGTAGGCGTGAAGATTCCTTTATAAATTGGTCAACCTTTGAGTATAATCTTTCTTTATCAGATGCGCTCAATTGTATCGGTTTGTAACTAATCGGCCAACTTCTATTCATCAGATTCCCCCTCATCTCATTTATCTCCTTATAGCAACAGTCTTGGCGGAATAGTCCCTGCTAAAACGTAAACAAAAAAATTTTTCCACCATTATATACTAATCGCCTTAAGGAATCATCACTGAACTTAGCATTTTTCTTTGTAAATTTTTTTTCGGAGATGTCGAAATCTAGCTGGCTTGTTCGTCTTTTTAATGAGGGAGAAAATGGTCCGCTTCAAAATAAATGAGAGGAGAAAGGTAATCATTTTATTGTTTCTGATCATGTTTGTAATCGGCACGGATGTATTTTTGATTTCTCCGCTCATTCCGACTTTGCAGAAATTGTTTCAAGTCCCTACCAAAATTTCTGGATGGATGATGGGCGCATATGCATTAGGTTATGCGATATTTGCATTGATTGCCGGACCACTTTCCGATGGATGGGATCGCAAAAAGGTCATGCTTTCCGGCATGGTTTGCTTCTCGATTGCAACGTTCTTATGTGGCTACGCATCAAGCTTTTGATCCATGTTTTTATTCCGATTTTTGGCCGGCGTCAGCGCGTCTTTTACAGCTCCGCAAGTCTGGGCCGCGATCCCAACTCTATTCCCAGGTCCAAGGATTGCCAAAGCTCTGGGAATTGCCTTCGCAGGGTTGGCCGCTGCCCAAGTGCTTGGTGTTCCGATCGGAAGCTGGCTCGCTACAATCCATTGGTCTTTTTCGTTTTTTGCAATCGGCGGATTTTCCCTATTGTTAGCGATATCGATCATTTTCATCATGCCAGAAATGAAACCCAATAAAGAACAAGGAACAAATACTTCCGTTCTTAAACGATACGTGCCACTGTTGAAGAGCGGAAAAGCGAGGGGAGCTTACCTTGCCTATTTTTTATTTCAATTAGGAAATTTCTCCTCATTTTCCTTTCTCGGCAAATGGATAACAGACCGCTTCCAGATTTCGATTGATCAAGTCGGAGACATAATGATCTTTCTGGGTATTGATACTTTAGTCGGCAGCTTATGCAGCGCTTTTATAATCCATAAGTTCAATCGGTTCAATATTTACATCATTGCTCCACCTATCATGGAGATGCTGATCTCGTTGAATCCAGCAATCCGTGGTATGATTTCAAGTTTGTCACAGGCGACCATGTATGCTTCGATAACGCTCGGCTCCTGGATGGCGGGCTTGCTTTATGCACAGTTCAACGGTTTTTCCGCAGTAGGGATACTTACAGCAGTATCTTTTGCAATTTCATTGTTAACTTTTATATTAAAAGGAGGAATGTCCACTAAACTTGGCAAGCCTGCTGCTTCAGAAACTCGCGTATGGACGGATCCGTGCACAACCCGATGGCACGGCTGTAAGCAGCACGGGCTTCCTCATATCTTTGCATTCGCTTGAACAAATGGGCGGTAAGTGCCCAATAGGGTTGATAGCTCTTGATAGCCTCGGTCGGTATGGCTTCAAACAGCGCGATGCCCCTATCGGCGCCGCGCGCCTCGGCAACGGCGGCGGCTCGGCCGACTAACGCGCCAATAGTATTATCAAAGTGGTTTTTCTTGTTACGCAAACTCGAAAAGAGTTCTTTTGTAAATTAAAGTAGCTACTACGGATTAAAAACCGAATAGCTACTTTATTGTGTCCAATTATAATCACGAAATAAACGAGGACAATTCCTCGAAATGTTTTGGTCTATCAACTACATATTTATCCTCGTACTTGTCCCATCTTCATAGTACCGGAATACGTGGTCAACATAATCCACGTCACCATACCGCTTCCAATTATATTTTTTTGCCATCATTTGTGAAAAAGCAATGGCGTTCTCCTTTGAATATCCTCCACGGGCTTTTGCATATTGGATAAATCCATTTCCAAAATTATATGATTGAGCCGCAAGTTTTAAATCACCGTTTGAAAGCTTCAAAACGGAAGCAAAATGCTTCACTCCTGCATCAATACTCTGTTCGGGATTCGTAATTCTATTAGGTGGCAATCCCAAACTTTCACTGGCCTGCATGGGATCACCGCCTTGACCTCCTGATTCTTGCATCATTTGAGCCATTAAAAATGTTTCATACTCACTGACTCCATATTTTGCAGCATACTTTTGAAGCAAGGGTTGATAACCTAAAACGGAAGCATTAATTCCTGTTTTTCCTTCTCCACTATCCATCGTATCTGATTTTTGAAGTTGTACAAAAAATACAAAGAGGCAGATTATCAAAGAAAAGAAGAGAAAAACAATTTCTTTCCGTTGCTTCGTTACGGATCGTTCTAATTGAAATTGCACAAACATACACCCTTTATACCTTGTATTGTGTTGTGTTGTTGAATCCTCTTGTGTTGTTGGTATCTTACCTAATTTCCCATCATCCGAAAGGTTCATTTTAAGCCTTATCTACCAGTTAACAGGTGTAAGTGAACCCGACAACACGACCCCATTCAGCCATTTTCAAAATTGTTTAAAGTCAGAGAAAGGAAAAAAAGTAACAACGGCTTTCCCTACAATTTTATTTTGATCAACAAAAGGGGTGGGCCATAAATGAGAATCGTAGCTATTATTTCGATTGTCTCCTAAAAAGAAAAAGTTCCCCTGTGGAATTTTAACGGGTCCATAATCGTAATTCATCTTTTGTTTAACATAGGGTTCCTCTACTTTAACCCCATTACGGTAAAGGGTATGGTTTTTGATTTCAATCGTATCTCCTCCGATACCGATCAACCGTTTAATAAAACGCTGACTTTCTTGTCCCGGAATCGGGGGGTAAAAAACCACAACATCCCCATATTTTAAAGAAGCAGGTCCTGTGAATTTTTCTACAAGCAAACGGTCTTGTAGTTGTATAGTCGGCAGCATGGATCCTGAAGGGACCACCACGGCTTCTGCTACATACGTTCTACATACCAAACTAAGTAGAAGGGTAAGAACAATCGTTGGACCCCATTCTTTTAGTAAATTCTTTTTCATAAAACATCCCCCAAAGTTCTCTTACAGATTTTAGGCTTCCTTTGTTATTTTGTTTTCTGATAGAAACGATAGGAAAGGAATTATTCTCGTGCCAAATAGTAATAGAAAACCTCATGTGGTTATTCACATAAGGTTTTCCTTTGTTTCAGACAGTCAATTCCTATATCTTATCTCCAACAAGCAGAGCTATTAAACGGTCTCCTTTTGGGTCGCTTTTAGTTTCTCTAACTCCTTTTCTACCTCTTCTTGCATGGTAGGCTCAATTAGGTAAGAAGCAATAACTTGTGACTGATTGGATAATTGATGGTTTGCTTCTACCTCTGCTTCCAACAATAGAATGTGATTTTCAGCACGAGCAAAGCCCTTCGCGATGCTCTCCGTATGAAATGAAGCCACTGTATTGTTCATCTGCTTCATGGTTCGAGCTACATTGGCTCTCGAAAGTAAAAGAAGTCTTCGATTCTGTAGCTCACTATACTCCTCCTTAAGTTGATTTACCTTTTCAAATAGGTTTTTTGTTTGGTTTTTAATGGTTTCGTATTGCCCTTTATATAGGTTCAGGTTTTTCTCATGGTTCATTTTTTCTTGCAAGGCCAATTTTGTAATGGATTCTTCCCCTTTATCTACAGCTAATTTTGCCTGGCGTGTCCTTTTTGATACAACTTCTTCCGTATTTGCGATTGCTGCTACCTGCTGCTTCTCAAGAAAGAGTTGATACGCATACGCCTGCTGACCTTTCGTAATTTCCTGCTCCATTTCCAGCATTGATTGATTGAGGATACTAATGGGTTCCTCCGCTTTATCAAGCAGTCCGTTTATTTGAGCCATTGTGATGTTTTTAATCCGTTTTAAAATCCCCATCTTATTCATTCTCCTTCTTGTTTGTTTGATGTGTTTGCTTCTTTTCCCACTCATCCAAGAAATCCGGCTGGTTCTGGTTCACCGTATAGGTCGTATAGGAAAGAGGTGTATCCATTATCGACTTGTTAAACGGACGGCCTTTTCTATTTTTTCGCAGCCATCTGATTAAAATACCAATGACAACGAGTCCAAAAACAAAGGACACGGCGGAACCGATAACGTGGAATCCTTCTATCTCATCATGCTCGTGCATATCATGGTGACCATACATAGGATCTTCTTCATGTATTGAATTGGGTTCCTTTATAACCTGAGTTTGACCATACTCATAACCTGAGTTCATGCTTGGATGATGATTTTCCCTCTCATTAAAACCATCACTCAGTATATTTATAGTTAAACTAATAATACTGAACATTAAAATTGCTGCCAAAATCCAGAGTAAGCTTTTCCTTCCTTTTGCCTTCATCTCTTTTCCTCCTCTTGCTTGTCCTGCCAACGAATTTGATTATAGGGGAGAAAAGTGAAAAAACCGTGAAATTAAATCGAGGCATTTAAAAAACATGCCATTATCCGCTGTGTTTTTTGAGGCTGAGTGGGAAGCTTGCCAGTAAAAATTCTTCAGGAGTTAACATTTCCTAATTCTCATTTAAGCTTTTAGACTCGAATTTTTTGTTCCCTTGCAAGATATATCTTATAGGATGGAAGATGCGATTGTCCTAGTAAATTCCTTGGAAAAAGGTTAAAAACTCATTAGAATCGTACTGTGTATGAATAATCGGTCATTCATTTTCAATTTTCTTTTTGTGAAAAATGAAAAGGTTTAGACACTTGGAACTCATTTGTTATTAAGAGTTTTGACTTTAGATAACGAATCTAGTTTTTTGATGAGCATGTGGGTTAGACTGAAGAAACACAATAATCCTTATAACCGGAAAAAGTAGAGTTTCAAGGAACCGAACCTTGCTAGCACTCTGAAAAGTGAGATTCAACACCTAAAAAAGGCACTTTTCACACAATACGCAGGGGGTTTTTGACACTAATAAAAAGAGATGTTGGAGTGAAGACATTCTTTATTAACTATGATGAGACCAAATCAATGTCAATGCCCAATAAGAAAAACATCGCGGGCATGCCGCTCGTCCTTTCCCCTTCTGGAAGTTGGACGGCCGCTTAGTCTCACGCCGGGCGGACCGGCAAAACATCTGGGTAGCTTAGGTGTTGGAGACAATTGCCGGTCTTTTTCGCCCTATGGCAGGCGCGCTCCACAGGGGGGAAAGAAAAGAGCCGTCATCGCCCGCGATGTTTTTCTTTGACTTTGGGACCGCACGGTCCCATGATAATAATTCCCTTTAACACTTTAAAGCAACATATACTTTCTTTAACGACAAAAAAGTCCCCTTAAATGAATAAGAGGACTTCTCTGAATTTACTTATTTTCAATTCTAACTTTCTTAATTCTGTTAACTTGCCTGCTTTAAATTATTGTTTTATTGACCTGGTTTTTCCTGACTATCCGGGACTTCACCATCTTTTTGGTCATCTACTGCTGCGTTTGCTTTAGCGTTTGCTTTAACATCTGCTTTTTCTAAAGCATCAGGCACTTCACCGTCTTTCTGGTCATCTACTGTTCCATCTGCCTTTTCTTGTGCGTCAGGAACTTCACCATCTTTTTGATCGTCTACTGCTGCTTTGGCGTTAGCTTGAACAGTAGCAGTAGCCTTTGGTGCTGCAACAACTGGAGCTGGTGTAGCTGCTTTTTCTACAGCATCAGGCACTTCACCGTCTTTTTGGTTATCAGCTTGTACTTGGCTAGTTGCAGGAGTGGCAGGAGATGCGTTTACTTGAGAAATGGTTGCAATTCCGCCTCCAACTAATGCGATTGCTAATGCAGAACCAATAATCTTTTTATTCATAATCATGTTCCTCCTAAAGAATTTATATTTTTTTGTTCTTGTACAAGTCCTATTTTATAGGATGGAACATTAATTTCTCCCTAGGTTCACCTTAGAAGAACATTAAAATTAGATGTGCGGTTCCAGGAGTATCCAAATGTGATGTCTGCAAAAAGATGAGGGTATTGGCGGTTAAGTTTTGATGGAGAAAGTTCTGCATGATTTATTCCTTCTCCTCAACGAAAGAAGGCAGCCGTTAAACTGCCTCTTTCGTCCATCTTAGGTTTTACCAGGAAACTTCCGTTAGAAGCTTTCGGAAATAACAACGAGTAGGATAAAGAGCACGAGAATAATCCGGATATCATCACCAAAAAAGCCGTGACCTGCCATTTCTCCATCTCCTTTCTTTAATAACGTTTCTCCTTACAAACCAATAAACCATTCCGGTGCAAAGAGCAAGTAAAAGGAAGAGGGGTTATAGCGGAACCCATCCTGTCTTACATCATATTCTGCTTGTCTGCATCGGAAACGACAAATGGCGGGAGGCATTCGTGTAATTGCTCTTTTAATAGACAAAAAAACCACGCCTTCGCCTTGAGTGTTGCTTTGAAATAAGGTTTGAACAAATTAATATTAAAAACCTTGATAATCCAACATAAATACACGCTCTAAATATTTTCTATGGAATCATGATTTTATGAAAAAAATCTAATCATATTTATGTTTCTTGTTGAACTAACGATTCCCGTCCCTCGGTTAACTTAATAATTAAACTAAACAAATCCATGTTTTATCTAAATAGGATATCACAATAGGTTCGAAAGAGGATGAGTTACTACTAATTTAGTAAAACGACTTAACCTTTACGTATCTAAAATATTGACTGAAGTCCACTTTTTATATAGCCGATATTTTGAGCACAACAAAGTAGCACGCTTAGACATAACCAAATTAGCTACTTTAAAATTACATGGTTATAAAAAATGGTTGTGGAATCTCTCCACAACCATTTGCTTTAGATTTTTATTCGACGATAATATCCGCTTCAATCCCTGTTCCCTCATTAAACAGTAAATCAATTTGTAATCGCTCAGGAATAAAATTATGATATTCTGCAAGGTATGTCGCTATCCCATCAATCATATTTTGCTCAGTTAAATGAAGATGAACATTTCCATATCCATCTCTCGTATCTTTAGCTTCCGCTGCAAATCCTGTGTTTGGATTAAACTGAAGGTCTACATCCATATCTTGCGGATTCCCATTTGTTCGTTGTGCAGCCATTACACAACATGCGTCAATTACGTCCTGCTCGTTAAAATGCAGTTTCATATTCTATAGCTCCTTTTATATAAAAAATATTTCTACGCATTACGCTTATTAAAGAAAAGTTTGCGTACAGCCCAGATGATAAGTACAATAACCAGAATGTCCAGTAGAAACCCGAGTAAAGAAAATGAAGAGCCCAGTTGAGAACCAAATCCGGCGGGTTGGCCTCCTCCAAATGGATGGAACATACTCCCAAGCATACCGCCAAGAAGAGCTCCTCCCCCAAATGCTGCTGCATGTGATAAGATGCTACGGGTCTTGTTAGGCGCTGCTGCTGGGATGGAGTTGTGCCTTGGTTGATTTGTTACATTTGTAGAAGATGATTTATACCCTGAATGATACGTGCTTCCGTTATGATTATTTGAAGTAGTAGAATGTGTTTGAGAATGGTAGCTCGAATGGCTTCCTGAGGCTCCTCCGCTAAACCCCTTTGCAAATGTCGTTACAGGGCTGATTACCATCACAGCGGAAATGAAGAATGGAATAATTTTTGCTTTCATTGTATATGCCTCTTCCTTCTTTTTAGTCATATTTTTGTTCATTATCATTATTGCACAACATTATTAAAATCTAATTAAAAAACACCGGTAAAACAGGTAACTATCACAACATCTTGCAGGTGATAAAAACAACGGCCCATATATTTAATTAAATGGACAAAATCATGCAAGGATATTAAACTCCTCAAATTGGCCCAATCATAAAAACCGAAGATCCAAGAAACATACCCGTTGTTGTAAGAACAAAGAACCAAATACGCCACAATGAATGAAATACCTGCCGCCCTTTCATAAGTCCAACTGTTAACCATTCCTTTATCTGTGCCTTATACTTCTTATAGAAATACATGAAAGCAAAAAAAACGACTGCTATAATCACGGCGATCAGCAAATACTTTTTAATGGAATTATGATATCGATCCCATTGAGGGCCCAATACTTTTCCTAACGATATAAAAGTACCTACCCATATAAAAGCACCGGTGTATGCATAAACCGCAAAGGTTTGAAATCGCATTTTCATAATTCCTGAAAAATATCCTGTAATGTGTCGTACCCCAGGTATGAAATAAGCGATAATCAGAAGTTTATTCCCATATTTATTAAACCAAAGCGAGGTTTTTTCCAACCTTTCTGGCCCTAGATGAATCCCCCGTCCATATTTGTGAAAAAAAGGAGGACCTAATTTGTAGCCAATCCAGTATGCAATTGTCATGCCTATACAACTTCCTAGTCCCGCCATGAAAATGCACAACGCCCAATTCAGCTGGCCATGTGAAATAAGAAATCCTGCATAACTCATTAACACTTCAATCGGAATTCCGAAGGCAACCAGCTCCAACGCAGAGCCAAGGAGTAGTACAGCATATCCATAGTGACTCATCCAAGCAACGATATTTTCCACTTTTTGTCCTCCCGAATTAGCCTTCCCCTATATGCAGATGTTTTGCTGCTTACATCCGATAATGCGAGCCGTTAAGCAGGTAACGATTCTTACCTTATCTATATAATTCCTCTATTTTTTCCAAAGTTCCCTCTCTACTTTTTATCTTACGGGATAGAGGATTAGAGTCTCTCAAGATATCCATTAGAAAAAGATTAAAAATTCATTGGAATCTTGCTATGTATGAAAATTATCAAATGATAAAAAGGGCTGTTAATATGAACTTGAACGTCCATAAAATCGAAATAAATATTTACGAACTATAAAAAAGGCTATTTGCTGTGGTGTATAGGTGTTCGCAAAAGATTGACAACATATTAGCTGGTTTTAGCCAACCATGCAGCGAGGCTGCACCCAGTATGGGTAGCACGTATGGGAGATTCATCTTTTTTGAGTGTTGCGTGAGCCTAGCCTATTTTTTAAACTACATGAGCCGGGTTTGTTTCTGTATGCCCTTTTTAGCTTTTTAACCTGAATTAATCTTTATGGGAGACAATAAGAATTTTTATTTAGCTGGAAACCAACTGGCACCATAATTTTTATATGGATCTGGGGTGTCAATAATAACATTCAGCTCTTGGGCGGCAGTACGAGGCCAGTAAGGATTGCGAAGCAATTCACGTCCGATAAAAATGAGATCGGCTCGATTGTTTTTGAGAATTTCTTCTGCTTGAATTCCAGTTGTGATTAAACCTACAGCCCCCGTAGCGATATTAGCTTGATTGCGGATTTGATCGGCAGCCGGTACCTGATAACCGGGATACACATCAATTGGTGCACGAACAACACCACCCGAAGTGCAGTCGATTAAATCAACACCCTGTTCCTTCATTTTTTTAGCATAGACAACATAGGTATCCGGTGTATTTCCTTTTTCATGATATTCTGTAGCAGAAATTCGAGTAAAAAGAGGTCCCCTCCATTCCTGTTTTATGGCCTGGATGACTTTTTCTAAAAAGAAATAACGTTTTTCCAAATTGCTGCCGTATTGATCCGTTCGGTGATTGGTAAGTGGTGAAAGAAATTGGTTAATTAGGTATCCGTGTCCCGCGTGTATTTCGACTACATCGAAACCAGCTTCTTTTGCACGGCGGGCGGCTTCTTTAAAGTTATGTATCACCATTTGGATGTCCTCTTCTGTCATTTCTTTCGGCTCTTTCATACGTTCGAATGCGATAACAGAAGGAGCAATGCTCATTTCATTTAACTGTGATTTCCGCCCCGCGTGTGCAAGCTGAATCCCCACTTTGGAACCCTGTTCATGAATGATGTCAACGAGTTGCTTTAATCCTTCTACATGTTCGTCATTCCAAATTCCCAAATCCTCATATGTAATACGTCCTTCAGCAGAAACTGCAGTTCCTTCAAGCATAATTAGGCCTACCTGTCCCACAGCACGATTTCCATAGTGAAGGATATGCCACTTTGTGATTTTACCATCTTGGTTTGTACTAGAATTCATACACATTGGGGACATGACAATTCTGTTTTTAAAGGTAACATCTTTAATGGTATAAGGTGAAAATAATTTCCGCTCCATAAATTATACGCTCCTTCTTTGATGTATTAATAAATAATCTGTCTAAAAAACCTATTTACAATACTGCCTTTTTTATTGGACTATCGATTCTCGTTAGCTAAATAAAGTTAAATTTTTACTGTTCGTGTTTTTAAAATTCCAAAATTAAATTAGCTCATGTTCTGTAAACATTACTTTAGGGTATTGCTTTATAGGACGGTTCGCAAGGAAGTCCAGAATCATCTCATCATGAATCTCCTGCCGTTCTGTGCTTAAAGGGTCAAATCCTCCATTGAAGATTGTGATTTTCGCGTTAGAAATGTGTTCAATGTAACCACATACAGAGACGAGTTTTCCAACATAATTTGGGTACTTTATCGCGAAACGAAGGGCTACGACAGCACCCATCGATAATCCTATAACATGTGCACGATTAATGCCTAATGAATCCATGAAGAGTTTAGGATCGTCTGCCATCAGCTCATGATAATTATTTGTTCGTGGAAGAGGACTTGACTCACCATGTCCACACATATTCGGCATTACCATTTGATAATGTGGTGAAAATACAGGGATTTGGGGTGACCAACACCTCCAACTTACACCACTTCCGTGGAGAAAAATGATAGGAAATCCATCACCTATTACTTCATACTCTATTGTAATGTTATTTGCATTTACTTTTGGCATATATGATTCCCCCCTTTGCCAGTATATCGGGATGGTACTAATCTTACACTTATTGTGAGAGGGATGAGGGTAAACTTCCTTGCCATCCTACCCGTCAGCTAACTTCGTCGGCTAAAGCAAGGAAGGTCTTTTTTCTGTTGCCTACGTTTTGAAAATACATGGGTAAAAGCCTGAACAGATGACAAAAGCCTACTAATCATAAGTTTATGGGCTTATTCAGACTGATGCAGACCTTTTCTTTTTGGAACTTCGGTTCGCAGAAAAGGGGGCATCAGTCTTTTTTATGGGGCGGTGATAAGAATGATAACGTAAAGTATGGGAAAAATAAGGAAGCTTTGGTACAGAGGATAAACCATAAGGTGTATGAGAATATTTAATGTAGGGAAAGGAAAATAATCACAATGATTGATGCGTTTAGATTGTTGGAGATCGTACTTGTGGTAGCACTTGTATTGCTCATGTGGAGTTCCATTTCAAATTTTGCCAGCTTAAAAAGAATGCTCATCGGTCGTCCAATGCCTTCCCGTGCACTTTATACCTCGCATAATCAATTGTTTTGGCTTATTGCGCTTCCGATTCTGTCAGCGGATCTCTATTCATCGGTTGCTTACGGCCCTGAGGCAGGGCTTGCGGAGCTTGCACATGTTGGTCCTGCGGCGAACTGGCTCATTTTACCGATTACGATTGCAACGGTTCTTCTGCTTTTCATTCTTATTATGTCTTACATTATGGGGGTCATCGCTTATCCAAGCGGCGGTGGTGCTTACACCATTGCGAAAGATAACTTTAAAAGCGGAATCCCCGCCTTAATTGCATCCAGCTCTTTATTAGTGGATTATATTTTAACGGTTGCAGTTTCCATTTCTTCAGGGATTGTAAACATGGCTGCAGCTTATCCCATACTTATACCTTACCAAACTACGCTTGCTGTCTTCGTTATCTTTATCCTTGTGATTATCAATTTACGCGGGGTCGCGGAATCAGCCCGCATTTTCGCATGGCCGACCTTTTTTTTCATGGCAAGCATGATTCTTGTCATTATTGTCGGTTTTATCAATGAAGTTCGATACGGATTCGTTCAACCTGCGACGCCTCCTTTTGGTTCGGTTCCAGAGGGATTAACCATGATGGTCATCTTACGAGCCTTCAGTTCGGCTTGTTCTTCTTTAACAGGGATTGAAACCATTTCCAATGCGGTGCCTATTTTTCGAGAACCGCAGCAGAAAAATGCCATTAAAACCTATATTGCCTTAGGTGTGATTACAAGTGTAACCCTATTAGGCTTCTCTTATCATCTTTACGTGCACGGCATATCGATTCATCCTGGCGTTACCGCATTGTCCCAGCTACTCGAAATTTATTTTGGGCGTGGGATTCTTTATCAAATTATTATTTGGTCCACTTTTGTTGTTTTGATTTTAGCCGCGAACTCCACGTTTATTGGTTTCTCACAATTAGCGGCGATTGTCGCTGCGGACGGATTTTTACCTCGTGCCTTCACCAATCGGGGAGATCGCTTAATGTATTCGAATGGGATTATTCTTCTTGCGGCAGCTGCTTCCCTCCTCATCATCATTTTTCGCGCCAATGTGAATGCCCTGATCCCACTCTATGCCATTGGTGTTTTCCTTGCCTTTACCGTGGCACAAATTGGACTGCTTCGCCGTTGGATTCGAATAAAGGGACCTTATTGGCAGCTGAAATTTGGGATTAATCTAATAGGAACTATCGTAACTGCCTTGGTTACTCTGATTGTTGCTGTTACAAAATTTAGGAGTGGAGCTTGGATTGTGTTAATTATCTTGCCCCTCATCATTTTATCTTCTATCGCCATCCGTCGACATTATAATCAGACAGCAGATGAACTGCGAATTGACCCCAAGACCACACATCCTGAACAGCATCATGTTCTCTCCGTCGTTTTGGTATCTGGCATTCATCGTGTCGTCTTAAATACCCTGTCCTTCGCAACCAGTTTAGGTACAGATGTCGTTGCGGTCTATGTCGGTTTTAACGATGAATCCATTAGGCAGATGGAAAAGAGGTGGGAAGAATGGGGGTCTCCTTGCAGACTTGTGACTCTGAAAAGTGAATACCGCTCCATTTTACGCCCTTTATCTAAATTTATTAGAAGGCTGGAAGTGAAAGAAGGGGAAGCCGAACACATCCATGTCATTTTACCGCAATTTATACCAAGAGTATGGTGGCATAACCTGCTGCATAATCAAAGTGCACTGCTTTTACGAGCATGGCTTTTCCGTTATAAGGATGTGGTGATTACAACCGTTCCTTATCATCTACGAAAATAATGAATACAGCGTAACAAGCTAGCCTGATTCCAAATCGAATGTTCTTGTGTCGGGAGTCGGGGGCATCGCTGTACGTTCCTTACGTCAGAAGATATCCATCAATTTACGCTCCATGTTGAAGACCCGTCAGAAGTCTGCACTCTTTCGGGTTCTGTCATGGCAAAAGCCCTTCGACCGACAGTATCCGTCCCGTTATCTTCCCACAGATACGATGAGGACAGGTGGGTTCTTTACTCCGGGCAAGATGTGGGTCGCAACACAGTAACCTTACGACCATCTGAGGCTAACCTTTACGAAGCTTACAAACCTTCACTTCTGTTCACCGCAAGCTGTACCATGAGGTACAGCCTTACCCAGCTTCTCCTAGCAGTGTTCCGGATGATGCACTGATCCTCTCCTCTGTTTCCGCATTTCCCTCATGCAACCAACCCCTTCGTTGCCAAAGACGCTGTTTCGAGCAGAGATAGCCTTTGCGACTAGGCTAGCAGCATACCAGCAAATGAAGTACTATGACCCCTCCGACTCCCTCTTTGCCATCCACCCTTTCGCATTCACTTATAGGCTTCTGCTTTACTTTCCATGAGGAAAGTGCAAAGGAGGGTCTCCCCAGTTCCGTTAACTACTTTCTCAGCATACCGCTCCCCTTACTCCGAGAGGTTCTTCTGTGTGGCTCTCCAAGTTCTTTGCACATCCGTGGCCTTCGCCTATTTACCCCAGGCTTGGCTCCTCTTTGTCTGCCTTACGGCAGGTTCTTTTGTCGAAGCGGCAGGATTCACTTGATATTACGGTCTGCTGATTTGCTTGCGCCCTTTCGGGCTACGTTGTTACAGGGCTTCAACCTTAGGATTTCTCCACCAGTTGCCTGTCAGCTACCAAGCGACTTGGCTCTTACTTGGGTTGGACTTTCACCAACTAGCAATTAACGGCTTGCTGGGCACGCGATAAAATAAAAAGCACCTACATTCGCTGTAGATGCTCTTTCCACCATTGTTCTATGTTTTACAATATCACTGCATGACGTGAATCGAATTCATTTTTAATCACTTGTGCCCAATACTGTTCATCATAATGATAAACGTAGTCCGAATCTTCCTGTAGTCGTTTCAAAAAGCTGGATTTAAGCAAAACTTCGTCTAAACAATCTTGAACGCCCATAATAAATTCCAAATCCATCTCATCGAGTACGAGTGAGTTTTTCAACGGTGAGCACCTCCTTACACTTAATACATTTTAACATTTCATCATCATGAAAGGAAAGTTGAGGACTCCAATTGGGCAACGGCTGTATCTGCTCTAAAAATTGCTCTTCGGTAAGTTCTCCCTTGTCTCCCACGTGGCTTTTTCCCCGATTATATCACAAATCGTTTATCTTCAAGCAGAAGAAAGAGCACCTGCTCTGTGCAGATGCTCTTTGTTCTATCTACACTTAATTATCCTTTTCAATGACTCTTGCAACCTTATGACCACAATTGAAGCAAGTTCCTTTAAGAACAATGCCACAAGTGTCTAACTGTATGGAAAAGTCCATAATTGTGACAGCCATCGAGCATTTACCGCACCAGACATTTTGAATAATTCTTTGACGTGTCTCTTCAGGGGTGTCCAACCATTTTTTCATAGCTGCATATGAAATGGTGTCGCGGAAGTCAGCTTCATCATTCTCATTGTCGTAATCTGCCCACTTGAGCATTGAATAAGACCCTTCTAATGAATCATGAATTCCCCAGCACTCACAACCAGTCGTATCAACAATTGATTTCAGGCGATCTTTGTACTGTCTATACAATTTCGATGTTTTTTCTTTGTCGAGCTGCTGGATTATTTCCTCATATGTGTCAGTAAAATAATCACCCATGTCCTCGGGAATATCACCATTCTCATGTATGTATTGGACTGCGACTTCCGCAAAGCACATCATCAATTCCAAAGTTAGACCAGTATCCTTGGCAGCTTTTTCAAAATCTGATATCGTTTTTTTCCCGACAGATACTCGCAGCTTCCCATATCCTCTAGCCGGAAAAAATTCTGCCTGTATCTTCTTCTTATAGTCTTCAATAATTGCTTGTACCCCATCGTCACCATTAATTTTTATCGACATATATGTTTGAACTTCTTTGCTCATCTTGAAACTTTCAACTAGGAATTCAATTACTTCTTGCTTTGAACATTCATCCAGCTTGCTCCTCAATTTCCGAACTGAAACTTTAGAACTTTTATCGCTCATGTCTATCACCTACTCAATCACTTTTAATCCTTTAAATATAGCTTTACCACGCTCTCCACATGCGTCGAGTATACCGTAATAACAATTAGAATGTCCAATCAGATAGCGAATAGTATTTGCTCTGTATTTAATTAATATAATTATTCTCCCAACCTAAGGAGGACTTTGGCTCTGTTCGCTTTTTTTGCAAGCATTGTCAATGTTTTTTTGAGATCGAATGGGAGACTATCTTTGGTTTACAAGAGTGTACCCATGGTTTTGTCGGGTACGAGTACTTTATGGATGAAACGTTTCCGTGTGTTGCTTGCGGTGCAGATGCAGAAATGTATCAAGAGCCGTTGGAATTGCAGTTAAGTCTAGACGATGAGCTACCGTTTAAATAACACGCCCACTTCACCCCCTATAAAAAAAGAGCAGTGGCTTGACTGCTCCATCT
This sequence comes from Aneurinibacillus tyrosinisolvens, assembly GCF_001015055.1. Taxonomy (GTDB): domain Bacteria; phylum Bacillota; class Bacilli; order Aneurinibacillales; family Aneurinibacillaceae; genus Aneurinibacillus_A; species Aneurinibacillus_A tyrosinisolvens. Next base: position 15,803 of record NZ_BBWZ01000051.1, read on the forward strand.
GCCTGCTTATTCTCCTATTAACCATACCCATACTCCATTATATCCTTAATATTTCGCGGATCTCCGCTTCGGATAAGCTGGACAGCATTGTTCCCCCGGGCTGGATGACTTATTTAATGAGTTCTTTTTTCTTCTCTTGCATTTCATATATTTTTTCTTCAATCGTTCCGCGCGCAATCAGTCTCATCACCTGGACACTATTTTTTGTCCAATATGGTGGGCCCGGCCTGCTTAATCACCAAAAACCTAAAAATCTGTGGGCAAAATATGGCATGACTAATTTGTTTGTCCGGTCTATGAGGATGGGCTATATACGAATGAGCCTTCTGGTAGCCAGGCATAAAGCTATCTACAGAAAAAAGAACCAAAAGCATAAAAGCCTTCAGTTCTATTACCTTGTAACATCGTCACTTATTCAAAATATTACTGTTTATTTTAGGACAGCAGCCACTTCTTCGTACCCATCTTGTGTAAATAAATAGTGAATCATTTTCCGTTTCTTTTTAATAGACACTTTACAATATCCAATTAAGCAGTTCTCAGCTTTAATAAACGACATTTCAATATCACCGGAATAAGTAGTATTGAACGTAGCAGCATAGAAATCCTGCTTGTTAAGGTGAATACATCTAATAAAATTTAAAAGGTTAATCTGGATAACTTCTTCTGCTATTAAAGAGTTGTAGTCCTTTTTCATGAGCCGTCGCAGTTCAAGTTCGTTATATTTCATTTATTAGATTCTCCAATGTTTAAGACATTTCCTCGAGCAGCTTTTTAAGTTGTTCTATCTCTTCTCTGCTTAGCGTAACGCCTTTTCCCATCTTCTCGTGCTCGGGTGACCACTCACGAATATCATATTTCGGTTCACGACCACTCCAACTGATTAGGTTAAGCTCCTTTTTCCAGCCTTTTGATCCTTCTGAAAGAACGCCGATATGTTCAATGATTTCATATTTGATGTCTGGCATTGCGATTCACCTCGCTATTTATTTAGTTCAGAATAATCAGCCCTCAAATAAATCTTAAACTCATTTATTCTAAACCCGTACTCTTTTAATAACTTAACAATTATATTTCTGAAGCCATTGCTATTCATGAGGGTTTCAACATAAATTTTACCATTGACTTAATTTTGTCCTCATTTATTCGGAATCCACATGGACGTTTATGGGTATAGTCCTCATACAATGTATGTTCTACATTTGTATCTACGTAGTAATCAGAATAATTCGGTATGGTCTTTTTCTCAGTTTCTTCATCTACTTCATACTTTTTAGCTTCTACTATTCCATCCACTTCTAGCAAAGAGATCAGTTGTTCAAGCTTTTGTTCGTATTCATAAATAGCTTCCGCAATCTCGTCATATTTTTTACGTGTTGCAAAATCTCATTGTGCAAAAGCTTCACTCATTTTATCGTTAATACCATTCATCATGTCGCCAATTGTTTCTTTTACCAATCCTAAGCTTTCTGATAAGTCGATTGCTTTGCTGGGAAATTCCTGCTGAATAATTCGCAAAATTTTTTCGATATCCATCTATACCTCTCCCCCACTGATAACCAAAGCATAAAAATAGAACTAAGGGTATTAAATCCCTTAGTTCTATTATCACATCACATTACCATTTATTCAAAATATTTCTGTTTAAGTTCACTTTATGTATTCATCTTGTTAAGAACTTCTTTTAATACTGTTAGTTCTCATTCAGACAGCGTTACACCTTTGTTCATGATTTCTGAAGTGAGTTTAACGCATTGCATTTAGGGCATTTATCATTATTGTGTTTGTATGTGTATTTTCCACCCTGCTGAATAACTTCTGCTATTGCCATGAACATTGCGTCATGCTCTTTGGTCTTATACTCACATTTGTCACAGTAGACATGCGCTTTCATTTCGATTACCCCACGTTAATGAATTTTTCGCTAAACTATTTTCCAACGATTATCTGTCTTTGTGAATCATATGTGTAATCAACAATTTCTCCATTGAGTATAAAATGAATTGCTTGCTCAATTACAGAAAGGGGTACAATAAACCACTCTCTAGGAGTATACCTACGACCATTTTTATCAAAAATATCAATGTTTAAACAAGAGTTACCGAAGAAGTTATGCAGCAATTGTTCAAGCTTTTGAGGATTCATAACTGTACACTCTTCCAAAGGATTAGAATTTGAAGTTGTTCATATTGCCAGCGTTAATGAAGGAGTATTTCCTAACAGTGAAAAAAGTATTGATGAGGATAAGCTAATATTATATGTAGCCATTAGCCGCGCGAAGCGACTACTCTATCTTTCATATACATAATCAAGTAAAACCAACCTGGGACCTAGAAGAAGAAAACCTTCCCGTTTTCTAAAAGAAATGTAATTATTGTAATGAAATCGACTTAAAGAAGGGTGTAATTTTACAAAATAACCCCTTCTTTAAATCTACCTCTAAATCATCTCACCATTCCTTCTCGATACTACGAATTCTCCCTCCGATTTGCTGACAAGGCTGCTGCTGACAAATTTCAATCCATTCTGACAAGTAAACGGGGACGTGAATAACACTCGTCCCCAAGTCTCTTACTCAGCGAAGTATGATATAATAGAATGTGAAATACCATTAGCGAGGTGTTATACTATGCAATGGCAAGAAGTTCGGAACTTTTACCCTGATCAGTATGTACTACTCGAAATTTTGAATTCTCATACAAAAGATAATGTTCAATACGTTGACGAAGTCGCTTTGATCAGATCAATCCAAGATCCTGACGAAGCAACCAGAGAACTGTTGAAGTGTAAAAACAACAATATCGTCTACCATACAGGCCAAGAAAAAATAGCTATAGAGCTAAGAAAAAATCCTTTCTACAGGAGCCGCTAAAATGCAGATCCAATTGATCGATGATCTCCTGCAAACATCAATGACGATTGGTTACAGAGGGCGATCCTTAATGATCGATAACTTAGTGATTGATACTGGCGCTGCGCACTCCCTTTTATCCTCTGATATCGTATCAGAGATCGGCATCAAATTCGAAAATGGCGATAAGCTTGTACGAAGCTTTGGAATCGGTGGAGACGAATATTCATTTAGAAAGCAAATCGATCTAATCCAGATTGGTGATTTGGTTATAAAGGACATCAGAATAGATTTCGGTGTGTTCCATGAGGATATTAATTACATTAACGGCCTCATCGGATTGGATATTCTGAAAAGCGGCAACATGATCATCGACCTTGATCGGATGCAAATGTATATGGCAAACTCCAAATAGTACTGCAAAGGGGACGTGCACTACGCATGTCCCCAATTCGTCCTCAACTACCCTAACCACTCACTCAAACCCCTTTGTTCAGACAAAATAAACTCTTCCTAAAATCCAGCCCTTCAACCCACATTGTACCGTTTGTTATTAAAATAAAGTCTTGCTACAAAACGGTCATTTTCCCGATTTTCGCTCCGATTTTTTATCACCAAAATTTATTGTTGTCATAATAAACTCTTGCCATAAAAGAAGGGGAAAAGCTTGTGATTCCTGAATTTCTCCTTTCCTCTCTCACCTTTCCCCCGCCATTTATCAAATCTTTATTCCAATTTTGTCAGGACTTTATTTTTACTCGCAAAAGTTTATTTTTTGCCTACATCTGACAAGACTAGTAGCGAACAGCACTCCACATGGCTTGGATGGTGATGGCAGAGAAATATGGATGTAGTAGTGTTTATCTTAACTTAGTTATTTCGTACTTCCATATTTTCAAAGTCAATGATTAATTTATTTGCGAGAAAAAAATCACTACCAATAATCCCATCAAATCCATGCATTTCTCTAACATCACCAAGCTGTATAGTAAATTCATTAAGTTGGAACTTATCTATTGTCATGCCGCTCACTTTTTGTTCTATACAGATTTCAGTCCCGCCAATTCCATACATTTTTCGTGTAATAGCATTCTCCAAATCGAGCATCAGCCCGATATCTTCACACAAATCTGTATCTAAAATGGTTGAAGAACAGCCAGTATCTAGCAATATGTTACTAAATGTCATTTTCTTTCCGTTGTATTGAATCTCAACTGAAACTAAAGGTAAATGGTCATCCATTTCAAATTTCATACTCTTCTTCGCACTCCTATATACGGCTGCTCAATTACCTTTATTTCCTCATTATTTGTATGAAATATATATAATTCACGGTTTTGATCTTCTGCGTGTAGTTTTTTATACACCTTCCATGCTGCATTGCCATTCGAAAAGTCATCAATTACTGACATTTCCTCAATGATTCTTTCTTTTCCTCTTATTTCCGATTTTAATGCTTCTACTAAGACACAACGTTCTGGAAAATGCTGACGAACTTCAGCCCATTTCATTTTTTTACCTCCGCATCTAAATGTATAACCTTTACTTTATTATAACATTTGGAGCACATTCGGAGTTACTCCACATTAACTATTTAACAGGAGCTAGCATGTGATAATCAGCTGCTATTTTATATTCTTTTCTGGTATCTATAGGAGAATTTTGGTGATTAAAACTATTATCTATAAATACATTGTCTAAGATTAGTATCTTTGGTTGTTTTGTTAGAACTTCAGCCACATAATGAATTTTAAAGTCTGAAACATGCTTCCGTGCAAAATCAAATTCATTCTCTGACATATAAAAGACGATCTCATTAGTTTTATATAAGTTGAATTTTTGAATTACATCTTTATGCAGAGTCGGTCAATGACTTCCTCTTCATAGGCGGGGTGGAAATCAGCCGGCCATCCCCGGTCACCATTCGAACTTCTGGAAACAGCGTAACATTTTTCAATGCTTGCCCTGCTCGGTATACATCGGAAAGAATCCCGCTCTTCGCTGCATTGAAAGCACCCTTCAACATACCATCAACAACGCTTGTGTGCAGCACATTCTTAACCGACTTGAAAAGCTTGACCGCTCCCTTCGCAGCAAGCCCGCCTAACCCAAAGGAAGCAAGATTAAACGCCGCCCAGCCTCCTGCGATTAGGCGATCCCAGCCGCTCAGCTTCTCCCCGGTCACCGGGTCATACTCCGCGCCAATCCGAAGCGACTTGGCTCTTACTTGGGTTGGACTTTCACCAACTAGCAATTAACGGCTTGCTCGGCATGTGGGCAAAAGAAAAGACCTTAATCGAGTGACGAACACTAGATTAAGGTCCAAAGATTTTAATAATCAATTCCAATGTTTTTAATTATCGTCCCTTCCGGTGTATGTTTCATCTGTTGTATCAATTGACTACATATATACCAATAAACTTCCATATCATTTTTTTCCAGGTTTTCAACAACATCTTGACCTCCTAGGAATAACAAGACCTTATACCCGGCACATTCAGTTTTGTTTAATACCAAATTGTTTTTTGACTTCCAGACTGCAAAGAAATTAGAGGCTAAACAAGCGTCATGATAGTTTGGAATCTCATCATTATGGAAATCTATAAAATTACATGGAATTTCCAACACCTCTCCTGTTCCTGGTTCAAACATCAATATATGCGGCTGTCCATCATGTACTCTTTCCTTATCGAGAGCAAACTGTCGCCCAAGCCAGTCATAACCAAAGCAAGATATTCGTCCGGAAAACTCAGGAAACGCTTGAGTAATAATGTCGTCCCAAAAGTTGATTTTTGAAATATCATGAAGTCTATATAACCCTTCACCAAAAGACACGCCATTGTAAGAGCCAAATAATTCACAGAACCCTTTTGTATTTCTTTGTAAGTCATTAAACGTTCTTACGTCCGATTCATTAGGTTCTTTTAACGGTGGAACATTAAAAAACTTACTGAACTGCTCGAACATCTTCCCCCTCCTCAATCGCGTATTTTAAATTTATCAAAAACTGTACCAACCGGATAGTCTTTGATTTTAATTTGAATCTGCTTCCCAAGACTACGGTTTACACTACTGTCTAAAGGATTCATATTCAAAATATCATCTGCACCTCCGAGTTGCAAATCAATAGTATGGTCAACATCTTTTCCTTGGGGGATAGATTCTGGTCCATTTGCTTTCTTATATCTTGAAGATGCAGCCGTTCCGCTCCGTTGTGGAGGTGTTTTAACCGTATTAGCTTCTGTCAATGCTTTTACTTTTGCATCAGCTTCAGCTCTTTGAGTTTCCGTCCATCCTTCTTTATACTTTAAGTCAACATCTACACTTTTTCCTAACCTAGGAGTACCTACCCCGGCTTCCCTCTCCGCAGAATCAACTCCGCTCCTTGAAAACCTCTGCACCAAGTCATCCATTTTCATAGGCGGGGTGGAAATCAGCCGACCATCCCCGGTCACCATCCGGAATCCCGGAAACAGCGTAACATTTTTCATTCCCTTTATTGCGTTTCCTGCCCTGTACACTGCGGAGAGAACCCCTCTCTTCGCTGCATTGAAAGCACCCTTCAACATGCCATCAATAACGTTTGGGTGTAGCACATTCTTTACTGACTTGAAAAGCTTGACCGCTCCCTTCGCAACAATTCCGCCCAGCCCAAAGGAAGCAAGGTTAAACACCGTCCAGCCTCCTGCGATCAAGTGATCCCAGCCGCTCAGCTTCTCCCCGGTCACCGGGTCATACTCCGCGCCAATCCGAATCACGTCGTAATACCCAATCATGTCCAGCCCGAACTGACCCAACTTACTCAGAAAACCTTCGTCCAGCTGCCTGAACTCCATCTCCGTCCGCTTCACAACCGCCTGGGCTTCATCCAGCAGGGAGCGGTACTGGGTAAGCTTCTGTGCCAGCCCCTGGTATAACGCCCCACTGTATGTACAATCCATCTCCGGGTACACGGATCGAGCCATATTATAATTCCATTCTAGCAAATCAGTAAGGGTCCCGCACTCCCTTTCCCGCTGGCCCAGTTCCGAAGCGAGCTCCTTCAGTTGATCCGGTTCAATGTTGATTCGCCCGCTCACGTTCCCGTTCCCGCCTTTCCAGCTCTGCGGCTTCTTCCCGCAGTCTTCTCGCTTCCTGTCTGAGCTGTTCCATCAGCTCCTGCCCAATAGAAACGGCTGATGAACCTGCTGCTCCCGCTTCCTGCACGAGAGAGTCAAAGGTTGCTTTCTTCTGGCTCTCCCAGCCTGCGCTAAGGTGCTCAACCGTGCTGACTGTCCGGCTGTCCACCTGCCGGAAGTTCCCTATCGCTTCGCCTACCTGGGCCGCAAAGCGCTCGGCGGCGTCTGCCTGCATCCGCAATCGTTGTGCTGATGACAAGATTTCACCTCCACTTTTTTCCTTAACTTGCTACTTTTATCATACTTTTTAGAAGGAAGGGGAGAAACGAGAGGAATTTACTAATTTTTTCTAATAAAGGAAGCTAGAGTGGTACTAAACAACCCAAGAGGCTTGAAACTTTAGGCCTAGAAGGAAAAACCCGTTATAATAGGCTGAATCCCATTATAAAATGTTCTTATTCGCCCTAAGGACTAAATACGAGGGCATTTCCTCTGCTTCATACTCTGTGGCTTCCATATAAGAGGTTGTAATCACTCTTAGCTTTCCGTCTCTATGTTCAGTAAAAGACTTTAGTTCTTCATGGATATAATTTCGTTGCAGGTTTTTATTTGGTTATGAGGGCAATTTGGTCGTCACTTTCGTTGTCTCTGACGAATTTTAATGCTCTTCTGGTAACATGAGAAATATAAGAAGATAGCAGTTTCCTGGCTTCTTCTACGTCTAATTTCTCTTTTCCAACATCGTAGGAGCCAATTTCTAATTTAGTAAGCTCATTCTTCAGCTTGTGGTTAATGATTTGTTCGTAAATGCCTTCCTTGAGCATTGGGTCTGTCACCTCTTGGGCTTACCTATGATTTATATGTGTCGGCATCTGAGGACAAAAAAAGAAAGCGGACAATGTTCCTCCTAATCATACCATTTCCCAAGGGGGTTAGATTATGTTTGCCGGAACAAAAGCTAAAAAAACTACCATTAAATCAACTCCATTGTTATATAAAAATGATATTATAAAAACAGTATGAATATTTTCAATTAGCATAGGGGGAGCTATGACTTATCTGTTAAACAAAAAACTGCTGAAACACCAATGGATGACTTACAGAGTTCTTATACTTTACACATTCTTCTCTTCTATTTATATTTTCTCTTCTGATGCAATGCTTTTTAAATGGTTTAGTTTCAATAAACAATCCTTATTTGAACTTGGTCTTATCAAAGCTTTATTTTTTATTTTGATTAGTGGTTTAATTCTTCAGATAGTTACTAATCTAGAGCGGAAACGACTCTTGTTATCTCAAAAATTATTAGAAGAAAATCAAGAGATATTATATAGGCTTATTCATAATATCCCCGACCTGGTATATCTAAAACATAAGGATGGGCATTGGATACAAGCGAATGAATCAGCTCTTCAATTCTTTGAAATTGAGAACACGCCCTATAAAGGGAGAACTAGTGCAGATAACATCAAATTATCTAAAAACAAAAATAGCCTTTTGTCTGTTTGTGATAATACAGACCATGAGGCTTGGAGCACTAAAAGACCGATCCGCTTTGAACAAAATTTTGAAAAAGAAGATGGCACTTCCCTTATTTACGATATGATTAAAGTTCCGATTTTTGACATCGATGGAAAACCTACTGTTTCGGTAGTAACTGGAAGAGATATTACAGAGCGAAAAAAAATGGAAAGCAAGTTAAAAGAAAGTGAACGGCGATATGAAAGTCTTTATAATGCGATATCCGGTGGACTGCTCTTAAGAGGTAATGAAGGAAACGTTCTGCATGCTAACGAAGAAGCAAGCAAAATATTAGGCATAAGTCTTGAAGAAATTAACGGCAGTAATCCTAAGGAGCAGGTATGGAAGTACGTTAAAGAGGATGGTTCTCTCATCCCCGGTCATGAATTACCTTTTATGGTTGCCCTCCGTACAGGAAAGCGTATACGAAATTGTGTAATGGGGGTACAGCTTTCTAGTTCCTCCTCTTACCGCTGGGTTTTAGCCAATTTTGAACCTATTTTTGATATACCAGGTGCCCCGCCTACAGGTGTTCTTTCTACTTTTTTAGATATTACTGAATTGAAACAAATACAGAAAAAACTCGAAGAAAGCGAAGAACGATACCGTCTTTTAGTTGAGTACTTACCAGATAAAGTACTAGTCGTAAACCAGGAGTACAACTTATCCTTCATAAATAAACAAGGGGCGGTCCTCTTGGGTACGAAAGAGCCTCAGGAAGTAATTGGGAAAGGTGCATTTGATTTTGTCCAACAAGATTATCATGTTCAGTTAAAGACCTCCCTTGATAAAGCAAAAGAAGAAAAAGGAACAGTCGGACCTTATGAATACAAGATAATTACTTTAGATGATAAGGTCATCGATGTTGAAAGTACCTTTATTTCTATTAGTTATGAGGGAGAACCAGCCTGGTTATGCGTGAGCCGTGATATCACGGAAAGAAAGAAACTAGAAGAAGCGCTTAGGAAGAACGATACTCTTTCTATCGCGGGAAACCTAGCAGCGGGCGTGGCTCATGAGGTTCGAAATCCTCTCACAGTGATACAAGGATTTATCCAGCTGTTCAAGCAACAAAATAAAGGTAACGAGGAATACCTTGACCTTATATTGGAAGAAGTAAAACGAATTGAGCTCATTATTAGTGAATTTTTGATGCTCTCCAAGCCACAATCATTGATATTTAAAGAAAATAATATTCAAACGATTCTTCAACATACAGTCGCTTTATTTGAAACACAAGCCATCATGAAAAACATCGAAGTCATCACAGTATATGATGGTAATCTCCCCATGATTGAATGTGAAGAAAATCAACTGAAACAAGTCTTTATTAATCTTTTAAAAAATGCAATGGAAGCTATGCCTGACGGGGGAACCATAACTGTAGAAGTAAAAAAGCAAGAAGAAGGCATTGTCATTCTCTTTATTGACCAGGGGTGTGGAATTCCACCGGAAAAAATCGCAAAATTAGGGGAGCCCTTTTATACAACCAAAGAAAAAGGCACCGGTTTAGGACTGATGGTAAGCTATAACATTATAAAGAATCATAAAGGAAAAATAAATGTAACCAGTTGCCCGGAAGAGGGAACCTCCTTTGAAATCTTTCTCCCACTTACACCTGCTGCTGTTTTTTAAAGATAATACAGAAGGTAACTGTTCAGCCTACTGTTAGACAACACAAATAGAGGTTCCTCATTACGATTCCCTCTATCCTTATTTTATTAGAAAATAAATCGATGTTTCCCTGGTATTAGGTCAATGTAGTAGGCACATTTTTTTTAGTTTTCTTCCTCTACCGTGCTATCGCTTGATGGCCTCTTCATTAAAGCGCAGAGGTAAATCTTCTGTACTTCTAATGAAGAGGAAAATTTATGTCTTGTGCTTAACCTGCCAGGAGACTATCTTTGATTTGCAAGAGTGCACCCACGCTTTTGTCGGGCATGAATACTTTATGGATGAAACGTTTCCGTGTGTTGATTGCGGTGCAGATGCAGAAGTGTATCAAGAGCCGTTGGAATTGCAGTTAAGTTTAGACGATGAGCTACCGTTTAGATAATACTCCGCATGTATCATACCCACGGCAATCGTACAAGAAATCAATATCCCTACCCACCGTGCAAATTTCTACATTTTTTTTGCTTCTGGTCATTTTTAGATCTTGCCTTGGAGACTAGGTGAAGAAGAAACTCGTATAATAACAAGTATTTTGTTACTCTATCGCATTTTGAAAGGCAAAAGAAACACCGTGGTTCTCCCGATTCTACTGCTTTTTATTAAACAAGTGTTCAGCGGCTTTTTCTAAATCTGTTTGCTTTGCCTGCTCGACATTCAGAATAAGGATATACCCTGTGGGTACAGCAAAGTTTTTCAAGTTTTCAGTAATCAGAATATGTACTTCCGCCATAATAGCCCTTGCCATTATGAGGAAATCGTACATGTCAATAGATCGGATATTAGTGTGCTTTATTATAACGGAGGCTAAAAATCGCCGGATAATCAGCAACCAATTTTAATATGTTTTCATGGGAGACAGGGAAAGGTCGAGCAATCCCATCTACTCTTTTCGTAATACGTCCGGCTCGTAAGATGCCATAAAATTCGGCTTGTACCGCTTTAGGCAGGATGATTTGTTGAATCCCAAGGGTATGCCGGTTATAGAATTGGTCAAAATAGGGTTTTACATGGGGGTTCCTTCGAATAATAGCTTCGACAAGCACACAGATATCAAACTGGACTTTTAGCAAGAGAGCAACCCTCTATGAACGGAATAAGTCCTTTCGATTTACGTAGTCGAGTTCTGCGTTCTCGCCAAAAATTTCGTTATGCGTTGCTTGCGGTTGCTTGTTATCCACAAAACGGCCAGCGAATTGATCCTTTGGTATCAAAAAACCCTTTCCGCCTTTGATAAAAGGTTCTACCGCTTTAATTTTTCCGTTGTGAATCATCTTGTACACCGCGCTTCGGGTCATACCGAGAAACTCTGCCATCTCTTTTACGGTATAGTATTTTTCCCTGTCTACTTGACTCAAAAGAACCGTAGAACGAGGGTAGACAGGTCGATTCCCTTCCTTTATTTGCTTTAATAAATCAACATATCCGACTCTTTTTCCGTTTCTTACACGCTTTGTATGAAGGTGGGCAGAATTGCCGATGGGACGGCGAACAATAACCTCATTCTCTTCCAACATTTTCATTAATTCACGAAGAGGACGAGCTGTTTGTTCTTCAGGAATATTTTTTATAGCTTCCTGCAACGCACTTTTGTATTTTTCATTTTCCAACACACTGACGGAAGCAGAAATTTTTTACTTTTTGCTCATACCACGTTCCTCTTTATCCTATTTTTTCTTATTTATGGTTTATCATTTATTCAACTTGTTTTCCATATTCAACTTATTGTTTTGGATGTTTTCAGGTAAAGTTGGTAAACGTTACATTGACTTATTAGTTGACGAACCCAAAGAGAAATTAATAGCAAAAAGGAGTGAGCAAGTAGCATCACTCCATGTTTAAATTCTTTACTGTCTTTTTTGCCACCGGTAGATACCTCTATTTAGAATGCTTTTATTGCCGCACTCTCGGTTCTCCGTGTTCAGAATTCAGCCTAACAGCACCTACCCTGTGCAGATGCCCTTTGTTCTGTGTACATTCAATTATTATTTTCAATGACTCTTACAACCTTATGACCACAATTGGAGCAAGTTCCTTTAAGAACAATACCACAAGTGTCTAACTGTATGGAAAAGTCCATAATTGTGACAGCCATCGAGCATTTACCGCACCAGACATTTTGAATAATTCTTTGACGTGTCTCTTCAGGGATGTCCAACCATTTTTTCATAGCTGCATATGAAATGGTGTTGCGGAAGTCAACTTCATCATTCTCATTGTCGTAACCTACCCACTTGAGCACTGAATAAGACCCTTCTAATGAATCGTGAATTCCCCAGCACTCACAACCAGTCGTATCAACAATTGATTTCAGGCGATCTTTGTACTGTTTATACAATTCCGATGTTTTTTCTTTGTTGAGCTGCTGGATTATTTCTTCATATGTGTCAGTAAAATAATCACCCATATCCTCGGAAATATCACCATTCTCATGTATATATTGGACTGCGACTTCCGCAAAGCACATCATCAATTCCAAAGTTAGACCAGTATCCTTGGTAGCTTTTTTAAAATCTGACATCGTTTTTTTCACGACAGATACCCGCAGCTTCTCATATCCTCCAGCCGGAAAAAACTCTGCCTGTATCTTCTTCTTATAATCCTCAATAATCGCTTGTATCCCATCTTCACCATTAATTTTTATCGACATATATGTTTGAACTTCTTTGCTCATCTTGAAACTTTCAATTAGGAATTCAATTACTTCTTGCTTTGAACATTCATCCAGCTTGCTCCTCAATTTCCGAACTGAGACTTTAGAACTTTTATCGTTCATCTCTATCACCTACTCAATCACTTTCAATTCTTTAAATATAGCCTTACCACGACTCCACATGTATGTCAACATAAATAATAGACAGTCTTTTTACAAGTTCACCAAAATATATAATCCGGCAGCTTACCCTCTTGCTGAATATAGATGTGCATCTTTTTCAAGCCACTACGTGGTTCAACCCCATTCTGTACCGCACTCTCGTACTCACGCATCCATTCATCCTTCACATCATATTTCATCAGCCACTTCAGTAATACATACAGCTTGACTTCTTCGGTATGGTTT
>NZ_BBWZ01000052.1 GCF_001015055.1 Aneurinibacillus tyrosinisolvens
CGTTTCAACAGCAACTTTTATATTATATCAAGTTACCAATTGTTTTGCAACAACTTATTTTTTCCAATTCGCTGTTGTCTTGGTTTTTGATGCCTGTTTTCAATGGCAACTTACCTATCTTACCAAGTTGCCAACCATATAGCAACCTTTTTATTTTTTCCAATTCTTTTCCAATTCATTGTTGCTTTGGTTTTCGACGTTGGTTCTCAACGCCGGAATTACATCATACAAGAAAGAAAGGTACCATGCAATAACATATTTTTACCAAATGTCCTTTGTTTTTTTGCTTTTCATTACCTCTCATTACCTTCGAATAATCATGTTTTTCCCTTCCATACGCATCCCCTGTTCCAATAGCGCAAGAGACAACTCATGTAATGCAGATTCCACGCCTATCCCTTTTATATTAATGAAATTACACGGATAGGTTAGTTGATTGTTTTACTTAGTAACACAGCCACCTTTTCCAATTTACATCGTGAGAATATAACAAGGAAAAGATACAGATACTATCCATAAAAATTAAAAGTTAACTTTCCACGCGTGTTGATTAGCTAAAAAAAGTAAATAAAAAACGAGAAAAAGGTGCCTTTTTCGGGGAGGAAAAAGACCATGCTTCATTCGGAAAAAGAAAAACAAGTGGCGTATGAGTTTGTATGTATGTATTGAGGACTTAGTTCCGGGAAATCATCAGTTACGTAAAATTGATAAACACATCGATTTTTCTTTTATTAGGGAGAAGGTCCGACCTTATTATTGTGAAGACAATAGCCGACCGTCGGTCCTCTCGTTCTTTTTAAAATGATGTTTATCGGTTACTTATATGGCATTCGTTCAGAACGTCAGCTAGAAAGAAAAATTCAAATGAATATTGCCTATCGCTGGTTTCTCGGCCTGGGTTTTCAAGATAAGGTGGCAGATCATACGACCATTAGTTGGAACCGTCGAACCCAGTTTAAAGGCACTTCTGTTTTCCAAGACATCTTCGATGAAATTGTCCTGCAAACTATGAATCATAAGATGGTTGGCGGCCGTGTATTGTTTACCGACTCTACTCATTTAAAAGCAAACGCGAATAAAAATAAGTTTACGAAACAGATGGTTGGGCCTGAAACGAAAGCTTACCTCGAAGCGCTAAACCAAGCGATTGAGGAAGACCGGATCGCTCATGAAAAAAAGCCACTGAAGGAACGAGAGGAAGTGAATGAAGAAAAGGAAATCAAAATAAGCACCACGGATGTCGAAAGTGGTTATATGTATCGTACAGGGAAACCGGAAGGGTTCCTTCTATCTTGATCACCGCACCACAGACTTCAAATTTAATATCATTACCGACGTCTATGTGACGCCAGTAAATGCACATGATTCCATTCCATATCTTGAACGACTCGACCAACAAAGGAACTGTTTTTCTTTTAAAGTGGAAGCTGTGGCACTGGATTCTGGTTATTTGACGGCACCGATTTGTAAGGGATTAGACGAGCGCGACATATTTGGCGTCATTGGCCATCGCCATTTCCAATCTGTCAAAGGATTGTTCCCTAAACGAAAGTTCATTTATGATCCGACAGAAGATATTTACACGTGCCCTAACGGGCAAAAGTTAACGTATAGCACAACGGATCGTGAAAGATACCAGCAGTACAAATCGAATCGAAAACAGTGTGAAGTCTGTCCTTTCCTCTCCCAGTGCGCGCAATCTAAGGCAAAACAGAAAGTAATCACACGCCATATTTGGGAAGAATATAAAGAAAAGGCACGGGAGCACCGTTTATCCAAGTCTGGAAAGATGTTATATAAAAAGAGAAAAGAAAAAATTGAGCGAAGCTTCGCGGATGCAAAAGAACTCCATGGGCTTCGCTATTGCCGTTTGCGGGGAAGAGAAAATGTGCAGGAGCAGGCATTGATGACAGCAGCCTGCCAGAACATGAAGAAGATTCCCAACCACCTAGCCAAGCAAGGTTAGGTGGTTGGGAATCTTCTTCAAAAAATATTTTTTGAAAACCTTCGGTTTTTCTCCCTATGATAAAAAAAGTGTAGAGAAATTTGTGGGTTTCTCTACACTTCTGAAGGCATCCCTTTTGGGATGGCTTTTTCACTATGTTTTCCACACTTTATGTTCGAGGTTTTCATAAAAATGAATGAGGAATTCAGATAGTTTTTTAAACGCACCCCAGGAGTGCATCATCTTCCCTATGACAATCGCACAAAGACTGCCAAGAATAACTCCGCCAACAATATCGGTCGGATAATGAACCCCTGACCAAATTCGAGAGAAGGAAATGGCAGCAGCTAATGCAAACCAGAACCAACCGTCTTTCCTCCTCCAAAGCCATATCGACATGGCAATAGCAAAAGAGGCTGCCGCGTGATTGCTTGGGAAAGAGGCTGATGGTTCATGGCTTATTAATTGAATGACATGGTGATGAACAAAAGGGCGATCCCGGTGGTAAATGGCGCCAATCAGCCCATTGGTGCCTAATGCCAAGGCAGCGGACAGTAACGCATGATAAACCATACGTCGATTTTCTTGTGTACGGGTGAACCAGTAGACAATAACGCCTGCATAAAAAATATAGTCCAGATTATTCGCAAAGAACGCCATCAAGGGGTTGAAAAAGGGATAGAGGGCAGCAAGGTGATTAATGGTTTGGAACCATTGATAGTCTAATTGTGAAAAATTCATCATAGCTTCCTTTCTTATTCATACGTTCAATGAATAATGATTCCACGTTTCGGTGAAAAAAGAGTGAAACTTACTATAGCAAAAAAGTTGCCAAAGAAACCTTGTCGAACAATCGATTTCCGATGTGATAATAGTATCGTTAGTCTAAGCTGCAACGTCTCTTTTCTTAAAAACAATCCAGGAAAGGGCATTAAAGATTAAGAAATAGACAATAAGGACGGTGACAGAAAAGGAGAACGTCATTCCTGGAATATTAGGTGTACCATTTAAGTATTGTGTCAAATCCGTGTTTTCAAACAAATAGTATTTTGCCCAACTGAATTGAGATAAGAAACTAACGATGCTTGAACCAGCAAACATAATCCCAACGGATAAGGCAATCGCAATTGAACTACTGCGGAATACAGTAGAAATCATAAAAGCCATCGTAACTGTTATGATCATTTGAACACATTGATATAAATAGGTGCTAATCGCTTCGTTTACGATGTTTGCTTCATGAACAATTCCATCGCTAGAAGCATAGACATAAGGCATTCCTACATCGTGAAAACCTTGTAATAATCCTGATACGATAAACGCAGTAACAAATAAGACCAGTAATAGAAGAACTAAAAAAATAATCGTTGTTAAATACTTGGAGAGAAGAATTTTTGAACGAGACACAGGTCGAATTAAAAGTAACTTGATTGTTCCAGAACTAAACTCACCTGCCACACTATCGGCTGCAATCACAACCGTAAAGACGGTGACAACGATAACCAGAGTGGATGCCTTTAGCATATTCCCCCATAAGGTTTCATCTGTTGGAGGCAAATTATGTGCTAAATGATACTTATTCACATTCACACGAGATGTAACATGTGCTTTCCAGTCAGCCCCTCGATTTATCACTGTCAACATACGCTCATCATTTTTTATTTGTTGCTGTATATTTGTTTTCCAATTCGCATTGGCTACCTCAGAGGGCTTTACTGTAAAATGTTGAGCCGTTAAAAATCCAATTGTTGTGAGAATAAGAGCTATCACTAACATCCAAGTACGAATACGTTGATAAATTTTCATATTCTCATTGAGGAGAAGATTAAGCAATTTGATCACTCCCTGTCATTTTCAAGAATTTCTCTTCTAAAGATGGAGTAACCTTTTTAATCCCGTATATTTTAACTCCAGCTTTCACCAGGTTTTCGTTGATTTCAGCAATTTGTCCTTTGTCTAACCAACACTCAACCCCGGCATCAATTTCCTTCGGTACAGCTGACGGATGAGTCGACAAAATTTGAAGAGCCAATTCAATGTTATCTAATTCAAAAATAACAGAACTATGCGTTCCTTCATTCATAATATCTTTGATAGATTGAACATCGACAAGTTTTCCTTCTTGGATAATTGCCACACGATCACACATAAGTTCCATTTCAGAGAGCAAGTGACTGGATACGATAACAGAAATGCCTTCTTCCCTGGTCAGTGTATGTAAATAATCCCGTAATTCTCGGATACCCGCAGGGTCTAATCCGTTTGTAGGTTCATCCAAAATTAAAAGAGAAGGTTTATGGAGTAAGGCTTGAGCAACACCTAATCGTTGCCGCATACCCAGCGAGTAGGTTTTCACTTTATCATGAATCCGATTCTCCAAAGCAACCAATCGAATGACTTCTTGAATTCGTTCCTTCGTCACACCAGGAACCATACGTGCGAAGTGAACCAAATTTTGGTATCCGGTCAAAAATTTATACATCTCGGGATTTTCTACAATCGCACCTACTTTGACAATGGCATTTTCAAAGTTGTCAGTGATACTTTGTCCCTCAATTAAAACATCACCCTCGCTAATACTCATCAATCCAACCATCATTCGAATAGTCGTTGTTTTCCCTGCTCCATTGGGACCCAAGAATCCAAATACTTCACCTCTTAGCACCTCAAAATTCAAATGGTCGATTATTATTTTATTTCCAATTCGTTTCGTCAAATTGCGAATCTCCAGAATGGATGTTGACATAGCAGTTCCTCCTATATTTCTATCTGAGTTATCATACACCTAACTTCTTAGGAAAACTAAAATTCTTTCTTAAATTTTTCTTAATTTCTGTTAATGTTCGATGAGAACAAACAAAGGAACCTGAAGGTCGATTCTCTGGTGTATCGCCGCAAAGGATTGAAGACGCAGGCGGTCCCACAATTCACTCTGACCTACAAGAGTGAATGCACTGCTTGCACTTTAAAAAACTGCGCAAAAAAAATAACCGCTAAACACAACAAAATCATTGGAATAAAGAATACTGCGTATGCTTTTATTCCTTCTCATAAGCTCGGTAATAAACTTTCGGTTCCTCCCAAAAATATTGCTGAAACAGCGGAGATTACAAAGATAAGAGTTAGATGAATGATAATCAAGATGCCGACAGCAGCATTTTTGGATAGAAACACCTTAAATCTTGTAATGGGCCGGGTAAGAATAATGTACGTTTAAGCATAAGTACTTGTTGATAGGCTGCATTTGCAACCTGCTGACTAATATAGTGGGCGTCCACCAAGTGCTGAAGAACTTCTTTTTGCCTGGCTTTCGCCCGGTCCATAAAAGAATAGGGGTCCAAATTAGACGGAGCATTAGGAATCCCGGCCAGCATGCTCCACTCCGATAAAGAAAGGGAAGATAGCGGCTTGCCGAAATAAACTTGAGCAGCCCGTTCTGCCCCATAGGCCCCATGCCCAAAATATATGACGTTTACGTATAAATCTAAAATCTCGTCCTTACTCATAAAAGTATCTAAAGCAACAGATAGAACAGCCTCTTTTATTTTTCGAGTAAACGTTTTTTCAGGTGTTAAAATAGTATTTCGTATCAATTGCTGGGTAATGGTACTTCCCCCTTCGCTAACCTGATTTCCCTCAAGGTCTACAAAAAAAGAACGTACAATCCCGATCGGGTCAACACCGAAGTGAGAATAAAAACGACGGTCTTCGGTATCTACAATCGCCATTTGAAACGTCTTGGGAATTTGTTGAAGGGGTAAAAAATCGCTTTTATTTTGTATCATCTTTTGGTTCGATATCTCTCTAACCCGATTTGCAACTGGATAGATGGTTGAGAACACAAAAAGAAAAGCGGTGCACAGAAATAAACAAAGAAGAAAGAATCGCGCGCCCCATTGTTCCTTCCCCATGGTTATCACTCCCTAAGTTAGCTTTCAAGATAACGGTGCTCCTTATACCATTGATAGTACCATAATGGAAACAACTCCCACGGAAATCACTTTTCAACCTGCTTGTCTGTCTCCACGAATCATTTCATCAATTCGCACACATTTATAATTTGAATGACTTGCGTTTTTAAGAACTTCTTCTAAAGCTTCTATCATATACAACGGTGCATTGCGGTTCGTTCCCAGTGTTTGATCACTATCATGCAGAACAATAACGGCACCGTCTTTCATTTTTTTTAGTAGCTTTTTCTTTATTTTCATGCTTCCCCCGCTGCTTCTCCAATCTCCAACCATAACTGACCATAGCACCAATTGATATTTCTTTCTTAATAAAAAATCAAAGAGATTAAAAAGTCCCCAGGGCGGACGATAGTAAACGGGTTCCTTACCGATGATTTTTCTTATAATATGAGCGGAATGCTGTAATTGTTTGCGGGCGGTCCATGGACTCATAATCCAATTCGTCCGATGTACATAATTATGAAGTCCAATTAAATGTCCCTCCCGGTGTATTAATGAAATTAAATCCGGATACCTTTCCGCTTTTGAGCCAAGCACAAAAAATGTCGCTTTACTATTGTGCTTCTTTAAAATTTTAAGCAGGAGGGGAGTAAAATTCGGGTCAGGCCCATCGTCAAAAGTAAAAGCAATTTCCTTGCGGGTTTCTCTGCCTCTCCGAAATACACCGAATCCAAAGACACGCACAAACACACTTGGAATTACACAGTAGATAATAAATAAAATCAATACTCCATATACCAATGTTATTTTCATTTTTCCTTACTCCTATAACCTTCTATGTTTTTAGCTCCGTTTCTTCTTGCTTTATCCCAAGGGGCCAAAGGAACATGTTCTCGAATAATATTCCCAGTGCCCCGCAATATAAATAAGGATGGATTCAGCTTCTCCAGCAGATAAAACGAGATTATTTTTGACGTATATTGAAAAAGACAAGAAGAAGTTACAATAAGTTCACTTGGAATAAATGTATTTTTTAATACACAATTTAAATATAAGCGAAATTGCTCCCGCAAAGCTCTTTTCGCTATGAATCGTTAATAAAGCCGGGTCTGTTTGTACAAATAATAGTAGAAACTTTCTTTATATAATTCTTATGTCTGACTTCTTTTTGTATATTCAACTTAACATCTCCTTAGGAGACAGGTGTCCGATGGCATCCACCTAACACTTGTCTGTTTTAATGTACATAAACTATGTATCATCTGCTGACATAAATGGAGGTTATTATATGGGAAAATTTAGACAATATAAAAGATTTTATCAAGACCTCTCTATTCAGCCCTATTTGCCAGATACAGCCCTATGCAATCCAGCTATACTAGAATCTTTTCTTGATAAATATCACACTGTTTTTATTAAACCTACGGGAGGAGGACGAGGAGTCGGTGTCACTAAGGCTTGGAAGCAAAACAATCAATATGCTTACGTAATTGAACGTGGGCAGCCCGTGTATTGTTCCTCTGTGCCGGAAATGTATCAAAAGCTAAATTTAGCCGCAAAGAAGCCTCATGTCGTTCAAAGAGGAATTCAACTTGCTCAAGTTCAGGGGCGACCTTATGACATGCGTCTCATGATGATGAGAGATACGAATAAGAAATGGCAGTATGTCGCCATGCTGGCGAAAGTAGCAGGGGTAAAAAGCATTATTACAAATGTGGCAAGAGGAGGCGGGTATACAATAACGGTTGAAGAAGCACTAAACCAATCCTTAAATATAACAGGGGAAAAAGCAACAAAGGTAAAGAATGAAATGATCCGTCTCGGACACAATTGTAATCGGGTGTATAGCCGTTATCGTTATGATTGGCAAATTGGATACGATATCGCTATTGACACAAACGGAAAACTCTGGTTAATCGAGGCGAATCCTCGTACTCCGTCCCATTTCTTATTCGCAAGATTAAAAGATAAAACACAGTACCGAAAAATCAAGCGCATGGCTTTTCTGTATAAAAGCAGCGTAAAAAATCCCTTAAATGAAAGTAAGCAGCAGAACCCTAAAAAGCAAACCAATGTAAAACTAAATAATAAACCTATACAATCAAGTTTAGAAAAAACTAAGATGGTTTCGAACAGCTAAAGTATGCTTGTTAGCTACATGAACTTTAGCTGTTCGAAATATTACCCATTTTATCTATAAAGCCGTTCCGCAGTTGGAACGGCTTTTTTTACAAATGATATCACCTCTGATTTATTTCTATCACCCCCTTCTACCTCCTGCCTATAATACAATTCTCATTATTAATGGGTAAAACAAAGCCGCTGGCCTCAGTAAACAGAACCAGTGGCTTTAGCATACAGTTGCGGTAGTTAGGACGATAAGTTAACATTATATTTTTGTTCCCGTGCCTCATCCTATATTTTTAAATAATCCAGGTTTTATTCCATAACGCCGTCCGACTTCCTCAAGCTCATTCAATATTTCAGGTGATAAGGGTATTCCATTCCTTTCTCTCTCCATTGCCTTCTCCATTTCAATCTCTCCCGGCAAATAAATCCGATCCACTCCTTCCATAGGTTTCACTTCGCGAATCTCTTGGATTATCTGGACCATACGATTTTTAAATTCATCTAAGCCTTGAAATAAATCTGCTCGCATGACAATAAAACACTGACCTATATTCTGTGGACGAGTTAAATCCTTATATAAGTCAGGAATATAGGGCCCGAAAGCAGCCCCTGTAAATAAAGAGGACAATGTTTCTACAAGAAAGGTGATCCCATACCCTTTTGGACCACCAACTGGTAATACCAGTCCGTCCAAGGCTTCAGAAGGAGTGGTAGTAGGCTTCCCTTCCTTCGATATCGCCCAGCCTAAAGGAATTTGTTGATTGTTCTTTTTAGCCAAGATGATTTTCCCTCGTGCCACTACGCTCGTAGCCATATCAAAAATAATATCCATCCCTTGTCCTACTGGAATCCCGTATGAGAATGGGTTCGTTCCAAAAAAACGTTCCATTCCACCCCAGGGAGCCATATTAGGAGGTGCGTTCGTAGATGCCAAAGCAATACAGTCATTCTTAGCGGCATACATCGTGTAATCGGCAAGCATGCCGCAGTGGTTAGATTGATTAATGCCGACGATCGCTACCCCTGTCTGTTTTGCTTTTTGGACTGCCATTTGGATTCCCTTTGTGGCAAGTAAAATTCCGGAAGCATTTTTCCCATTGAGTAATAAACTGGATGCCGATTCTCTTTCTACTTGTGGTTCAAGCTTCTTATTAACTAATCCGAGTTCCAATCGCCTGGTATAGATTTGTACGCGGCTGACACCATGAGAATCTACACCTCTTAAATCAGCAAGCACTAGATGGCGAGCAATAACAGCAGCATCGTCCTCATCCAGACCAGATGCTATGAAAACTTCACAAACAAATCGCTCCAATTCATTCTTGGCGATTCGGATAAACGTATTATCCAATCACTTTCCACCTCTTTTCTTTAATTTTTCACCTATTTAAGTACAATCCCTAATCATTTTCTTATTCACTGTATGAAATACTGAAAATCAACGTATAGGCTAACTAATTAGCTAGAATAAAAAAGGCTGTAACAAATAGACTTTTAATCATAAAACGAGTAACGTTTCCGGATCCTCCAGCAATTCTTTTACTCTGGCTAAAAAGCTGACCGCTTCTTTGCCGTCAACAATCCGGTGGTCATAAGATAAAGCAATGTACATCATCATTCGATTCTCCATACGCTCTTTATCGATGGAAACAGGGCGCAGTTGAATCTTGTGCATTCCTAAAATGCCAACCTGAGGAGGATTGAGAATGGGAGTAGATAACAACGAACCGAAAACTCCACCATTTGTAATTGTAAATGTACCGCCCTGCAATTCATCCAGGCTCGTTTTCCCTAATTTCTGCATTAAGCAATGGAAAGGCTTTTAACGTGCCTGTAACGGCCTTTGTAAAAAAGGACATAAAACCAAGCTTGATACCATGCTGTTCCACGAATTTTTCCTGGCGGCGCTTGCGAACATCGTTAATGCGAATGTTTAGCGCCAGCGTAGCCGCCGAGATTGCTTTTTGCATAATATCTACAGCATCTTCGGTTTGCTGTTCTTTTTGTATATGAAACCCTTTATTTTGATATAGTGCCGGGGCTCCCCACTGGTCAAACAGTTTTTTCATTTCTTGATCAATGGACTCTGGATTTTCTAGATAAGATTCGTATAACTCGTGTACGTAACCCAGGTTTGGGCCGTTGAAGTCCTGCCACGGCGTATTGCTTCCTGTCCGGTTGCGAGCCATGTTGCGGCACCTCCATCATTTATAGAGTTGAAAGGAGAACGATTCTATATGTTCTTTTTCCTCAAGTGTCGTTGATAAAACCAGCTTTTATACGTCTTTATACAATGAAAGCTTGATTTAAGAAGAAGGTGCTGAAAACCGGCAGTTAAATAAACGTTGCAAGAAATTGTTGATTTTCGACCAAAAGAAAACCGCCCACTGAAAAGGCGGTTATTTAAACTATCGTTTTTCGTTATTTGAGTAAGAAATAACAATGGATACCAGGCCTAATTTAACCAATGTTTTGGAATGTTTAGAGAAGGTGGCAATTTGGTTTTAATATCGCCATTAGCCGAATTTACTTGTGCTTGTGTAAGAAAGATACTTCCTATGAGATTAGCTCCACTTAAATCAGCGCCTCTAAAATCTGCACCAATAAGGTCGGTCATTCTCATGTCAGCTTCTCGAAGATCGGAAGCAATAAATAAAACTCCTCTCAAATTGCTACCTCTAAGATTAGCACCTCTTAAATTTGCACCAATAAGGTCTTTTCCCCTAATAATTTTACTCTGTTTACTGTGTTCTATGTTTTTCTTAATTTTTGCACGCACTAATTCACTAGTTTGCAGAAGTAAATTATTAACCAATGCCCTATGGGTTGGCACATGAAGGTCTAAGAGGGATTTTGGATCTTGATTAGTAAGTTGTTCAGTTTCCGCCACAGCCTTCTGTAAGTCTTTATAGATAGGTTGAGCATCTTCTAAGTTAAGTGCTTCATTTAAGTAATAAAGCATTTCGTGAAGTTGTTGCATTATGGGAAGTACATCGAACATTTCCTTAGCTATCGCAGGGTTGTCTCGCCAATCTTTTCCGTTGTACGTAACTTGGGAAACCTTTTGACCTGCTCCAAAGCATTCATATACAGTACAGCCTCGAAAGCCGTTATTTCTTAGGTTTTTATGAATACCACAACGATAATCCGCTTGCAGGTTTCGACAAGGTGTCCCTCCATCTTTATTAAAAGCAAAATCAGCAGATTTTGCATAAGGTAAAGCTACACAGCATAAACCAAAACATTTTTCACAGTCGGCACTAAATTTTTTTTGAATATTGTCGTTATTGATTAATTTATTAGACAATAATTTACACGTCCTTTTACCAGCATATATCAAATTTAATGTTACCATTTTATTATAATACTTAAAAATGAATAGAGCTTAAAAACCCTATATCCGTTGATTTTATTGTCCAGCCGGTATCTGTTTTGACCAATGTAACACTACTATTATGGGTCGATTTAGGTGTAGCGGGATTTTTTATTACCTGTTTAATAGATTCCAACGCGCTTTTTTCAATGTTTGAATCGCTTTTACCGTCTAATACACCTGACATTGCTTCCTTTGCTACAGCACCGGCAATTTTTGCTGCACCGGGTACAGTTATCTTAACAGGAACGGAAGCTTCCTTACCGTTAATATCAGGGGAGCCAACTTCATACTTTAATTGCTGCAGGTATAGGGTTGCAATTTCTTTTCCCTGTGGGTCACTTGCAAATTCCTGTAACGTTTTTTTCATATCTTTTTCTTGAGTAAGAGATGCAGCTTGCTCAATATCCCCTTTTTGCAAAGCATCAAAAAACATTTTTGTCACTGCTTCAGGTGAAGGGCCATCATTATTGCTGGTGTTTTGGTTGGAGCATCCAACAAAAAGAAGCAGCACTCCTACTAGAGAAAGTATAAGCATCCATCGCTTTTGTAACAGCATGATTTATTAGCCTCCTAAATTTGAATAGTATTCGTATGTTCTATGCCTCTTCTTTTCAAAATCCAAACGGCAACAATCCCATTATCGATGATATAACCAGAACCAAAACGGTAAATAACCCCGCTTTAAAAAGATTACTTTTCCTTTTTAACAAATTCGCTCATCCCTTCCTTAAGGTCTAATCAACATTCTAACGGGATGAGTCTTCTTTTTTATTACGCAAATCTTACAAAAATCTTACGTATTCGAATGTGCCTGAAAAGCGAAACATCCGACTCTGCTCGATGAAGGCAAGATTCTCCAGACAAAAAAAAACAGCTATCCTGGTCCTAGCCAGGTTAGCTGCTTTCGTTTACAGTTTTTATATCGGTTAACTTGCGATTTGTTTGTCAGAAGTCTGTGATTTCTCTGCCTCCAGGAAACGTTTCGTTTCTGCTACGACCACACCGCTCAATCCAATGAGACCGATTAAATTCGGAATCGCCATCAATCCGTTTGCAATGTCAGCAAACGTCCAGACCATTCCAAGTTTTAAATTCGCACCAACGATAGCCATCCCCACAAAAATATAACGGTAATAACGGGCAGACCCCTGGCCGAACAAGTACTCTGCGCATTTCTCTCCGTAGTATGACCAGCCCAGCATCGTTGAATAAGCAAACAAAACAATCGCGATACCGAGAACCATACTCCCCGTGTTGCCGAATACAGACTGGAAAGCGAGCGTTGTTGCTTCCACACCTGTCTTCCCGGACTTCCAGGCGCCAGTTGTAATTAACACCAAACCAGTAATCGTACATACAACAAATGTATCTAGGAACGTTCCTGTCATAGATACAAGCGCTTGTTTGGCCGGAGAATCGGTTTTTGCCGCCGCGGCTGCAATCGGCGCACTTCCTAATCCGGCTTCATTTGCAAACACACCGCGCGCCACACCGATTTGGATAGCAGCTGCAACCGTCGCCCCGACAAAGCCGCCGGTAACGGCTGTGCCATTAAATGCACCTGAGAAAATGAGCGAGAACGCCGCCGGGATTTGATCCATATGATAGAAGATGATGACCAGTCCGGCAACAATATAAAAGAAGGCCTTCACCGGGACAAAATAACCAGTGAATTTCCCGATTTTTTTAACTCCGCCAAGGATTACAGCCGCGATGAAAACAGCCATCATGATGCCGGTAACGACTGGAGATATCGAAAAATTAATTTTCATTGCCTCGGCAACCGAATTGGACTGTACCATATTTCCGATCCCAAAAGAGGCGGTTGTTCCAAAAATAGCAAACAATACAGCCAGCCATTTCTTCCCCAGGCCGCGTTCTAGATAATACATCGGACCCCCGGAATATTCTCCGTTCGCACCCTTGATTCGATATTTAACCGCGAGAATCGCCTCAGAATATTTTGTTGCCATTCCAAACAGAGCGGTAATCCACATCCAAAATACTGCCCCGGGTCCCCCGATGGATACTGCCGTTGCGACCCCGGCGATGTTCCCCGTCCCAATCGTCGCCGCCATGGCAGTCATTAGTGCCTGAAAGTGACTAATATCGCCTGATGAGGATTTATCCTCCGATTTTCCAAAAGCCAGTTTATGGGCATGCCATAGTTTGACGAACTGCAGGCCCCGCAGGCGTACCGTAAGGAGAATCCCTGTTCCTACAAGAAGTATCAATGTAGGCAGCCCCCATACGTAATGATTGATTGCTTCTAATACTCGACTTACCGTCTCCATCTCTATTCTCCTTTACAAATAAAATAAAAAACCATTTCGTTCAAACGAAATGGTCTCTGGAGATACAAGGATAGAAAAATAAACCGATCCGGGATCGGTATTTCCTGTCGCCTGTCTCTGTCCTTTTACCTGAGAGATTATCCGCCATACTGGCCGATTTGCTCCTTCGGTGCCCTGTTTCCTCCATGCCATTTGGCGATAGGAGGGAGTCTCTCCAGAGATTCGTCCCCATGCAGTTCTACTTGTACCCAAGACCTGAGAGTTTCAAAGCTGTCCGACCAGCTTCTTGCCCCATCGGTAGATCGATTGATCTTCTCCTGTATGGTTCATCCGAATGCTATGTTATTAATAAATAGTATTATACATACTTATAAAGAAATAAATCAAGTGCAAAGTTACTTATGTATTCTTTATTCTAAAATTGATTCTATCGTTCTGCCAACCGTCATCAAGGCTTCTTTTGCTTCTGCACCTTCTGTAATGACGGTAAGCTGCTCACCTTGTCTAATTCCTAAACACATCACTCCCATAACGCTTTTCGCATTTACTTTTTTGTAATCTTTTAGAATGCTAACTTCACAAGGAAAGGCGCTTGCCCTTTTCACAAGCTTCATCGCAGCTCTAGCATTCAAGCCTGAAGGGTTTTTTACTATAAATACCTTTTCCAAAGTAACATTCTCCTCACATATATTTTTTAATATTTGCGTAAAAACACAGGCATCTTACCTAATGCTTTCTCCCGTACCATTCCCTGGCAAATGCTAAAAACTTTTTCCACATCCTGTGTGCGGTTTGCCAGCACGCGTAAAACAAAACCATGTATGGACAACATGGACAACCCAATGCTCGCTTCCAGGCAAGACGAAAGCTCATCATAGAGTTGATCCAGAAACTCACCATCTACCCCATCGTCAATTACGATCATGGAGCCAAAATGCGTGTATCCCTCCATGCTTCCAAGCCCCTCGATATCCTGAGCAGGCTCTAATTTTAAATGATCAAACAAAACCAATTTGTCAGCCACGTAAATCTCCATTCTCGACTGGAGCAAGTCATAACGAAAATTCGTTCCATCCGGAGCCCAGCCGGGAGTAAGAATATCAGCACAAACAAGCGATGCCCCTCGTTCCATTCGAATGATGGTTCGCTGCTTAAAACGGGCATGTTCATAAGCAATCACAGCATCTGGAAGGTATTCCAGGAAGCTTCCTTTTTTCAAGAAAATATTCGTTTCTTGAATCACAGCCTGCTTCATTGTTTTGTAGATTTTAGTAGAGGATTGTGTGGTGAGAAGAACTTCCGCTTCCGGTTCAAGATACACATCGATTCTGTAGGAATCACCGTCGATATATCCTCCTCCAGGATTCATAATATAGATACAAGCTTGCCCGGTCTGGTCGAGATAAACCGGGCGTGTAACTTTGAAAGCTCCTTCGAAAGAGGAATAAAGGAATCAGAGGAATGAAGGAATCAAAGGAAACCCTGCGGGTAGATTGCTGTATGTTCCTTATTCTGATAAACATCAAGCGCTGCCTGTACGGCCTGGCCTGGGTGTACTTTCACCCCATGGCGAATGAGCACACCTTCCAGCGCTCCCAATACATGAAGAACATTCTTCTTCCTGCAGCTATACCCCATCGTTCCAATTCGCCAGATTTTTCCCTTTAACGGGCCAAAGGAACTTGCGATTTCGATGTCAAAATCATGAAGCAGCATGGAGCGAACAGATTCTCCATCGACCCCTTCTGGTACACAAATGCAAGTAACGACCGGCAATTTATATGCGTGATTTCCATATAACTCCAGACCCATCGCCAGTATCCCCTGGATAAGCGCTCTTTCATGTAACCGGTGTCTGGAAAATCTATTTTCCAGACCTTCCTCTAAAACAATGCGCAAACCTTCCCGCAGAGCATACAGCATCGATGTAGCCTCTGTGTGGTGGTTTAATCGGGTCGGGCTCCAATAATCCATTAATTGACTAAGATCGAAATAGTTACTGCGAATGACGCGGGTTTGCCCGTATTGTGGCATGTGCGGGTCAGCTAATCCCTTTTCGATTTTCTTTCGCTGCAGCAGAATGGATTCTACTCTTGAATTAAACGTAATGGGCGCCATTCCGGAAGGGATAGATAAACACTTCTGTGTTCCTCCAATCGCAGCATCTATTTTCCATTCATCGACTTTTACTTCGGTGCCGCCAATGGAGGCAACAGCATCCACAACAAAGATAACATCAAACTCCCGGCAGGCCTCCCCAATCTCCTGCAGCGGCTGCATACAGCCGGTCGATGTTTCACCATGAACCATTGCAACAATTTTTGGCTTTGTCCTCTGTATTTCTTTAATCACCGCAGAAGGTTCAAACACCTGCCCCCATTCCGTTTCTATATTGATGACTTCAGCGCCATAACGTTCGGCTATTTCCGTAAGCAGGTAGCCAAAACGGCCATAAATAGGAACGAGTACACGGTCTCCCGGTTCGATAATGCTGCAAAGAACAGCTTCAATTCCTGCCCTGGAGGTACCGTCAACAGGAAATGCCCACTTGTTTTTCGTTTGAAAAACACGGCGAATCATTTCCATTGTTTCATTCATAATGTGAGTAAACTCAGGGTCGAACTGCCCCAGAATAGGAGCAGCCATTGCCCGCAGTACTCTGGGTTCCACCTCTACAGGCCCAGGGGTCATAATCGTCCGTAAAGAAGGATTGAAATCTTTATACATCTTTATCCTATCTCCTTTTCATATCCTAGGTTATAAAGCAGTTCAATCAGTACTTTAATTCCTGTTTCCAGATCTTTTGCAGGTGTATACTCCAAAGGAGAATGACTAATCCCGCGATGGCTTGGCACAAAAAGCAGCGCGGTCGGGCATAAAGAGGCAAAGATTTGCGAGTCATGTCCTGCACCGCTCGCCATATATTTATACGCTACCCCTTGCTTCCTGCAAATTTTCTCTACCTGCTCATTTAAAACAACATCCATATTTACCGGATTTTCATCCATCCAATTTTCGATGGAAAGTCCTACTTCTCTTTCCCCCGCCATGTTCTTAAACTTATTGAGAAACTGTTCGGAGAATTGATGTAAAACTTGACCGCTGGGGTGCCTGACATCAACAGAGAAAGCCACTTTGTCCGGAATGACATTCGGTATGTTTGGTTCAACTGAAAGCCTGAATGTCGTCACGCCTCCTTACTCCATGTGAACCCGCACCAAACCCAGCCGCCCGCATTGCCTCCTTAAAGCTAATTCCCTGTGCATCTTTTATGTTTTCAATTTGCTGGTAAGATGCCATGCCGGTCACAATGGTACCGGCACCCGGCGAGCCCGCTTCCAATCTTCCAAATAAATTGCCTGCATCATCATAAAATACATCCAGTCCGGTTTCTTTCATTTTTCGTTCTAAAGCACGCTGCGCCTCGACCCATGAAGGGGTATACAGGAGACGTGTAACGCCTCCCTCGGGATCGGCGCCATACAGGGCTAACCATTCAATCATTTCCTCGGTATATCCCGCCAGGCCTGTTAGGGATGTAAATGGCTTTGTTCTACTCATTTCTCATTCTCCCCTCCTAATATGCCGCCTAATTATAAACCTTAATGTCAGTATCTCTTACATATGAAGTTAGTTTATACCCTCCATTGTAATTTAAAATTTTTAACAAGTCATTATATACCGTCAATTTTTCTGACAAAGGTAAGGAAGTTCCTTTTATACACAATTATAATGACCATATAGATTTGATACACAGGGGGGAGCGAGCCGGATGAAATCCATAATCGGGACAAAAACCATGGTGGTTAGCCCGCATTACCTTGCATCAATGGCGGGAAGCAGAATGTTGCAAAAAGGCGGGAATGCTTTTGATGCATCCGTCGCGATCAGCGCTTGTTTAGCGGTAGTATACCCCCACATGACGGGGTTGGGCGGAGATTCATTCTGGTTATTGCACAGCACTCATGATAAACAAATCCGGGCGTTTAATGGGAGCGGCCGCTCAGGCTATAAGGTAACCCGCAAGGCATATGCGGGAGAAGATTCCATTCCTTATCGCGGTAGCAGAAGTGCCATTACTGTACCCAGAATGGTAGATAGCTGGGATGCAATTTTGCAGGAATATGGACGCCTTTCTCTGGGAGATGTATTAGAGCCGGCCATCGTCTATGCAGCAACCGGTTTTCCTTTATCCAAACACCAGCACGAAAACACGGTACACAATTTTTCTTTGCTTTCCCGGACGCCCATTACATCCAGTATCTTTACGCCGAATAAACGCGCCCCACATCCGGGAGAGCGATTCCTGCAGAGAAAATTAGCGAAAAGCTTACAAGAGATTGCCTCAAAAGGAAGGGACTATTTTTATAAAGGAAGTATGGCCCGGCAAATAGTCTCCTTTCTAGAAAACAATGGCGGGCTGTTAACCATCGATGATTTTGCGGATCACCAGGGAGACTGGGTTACCCCTCCATCGACCACATACCGCGGCCATACGATTTACCAGGTACCGCCAAATTCACAAGGATTCGTTGGTTTAATGACTCTGAATATCCTTGAAAATTATGACTTTACCAAGATTGAGCACGGGTCTTTTGAATACTATCACCTGCTTGTAGAAGCGTTGAAATCCAGCTTTCATGAACGAAATAACGTGTTAACCGATCCTGACTTTTTTGATATCCCGCTTGAGAAACTGGTAAGCAAAGAGTATGCTGCCGAACTTTCACAAACCCTTCGTTTCCACCATGCAAAGGAAGTGACAACGAGTTCAATGGGAAGCGATACGGCTTATGCAGCAGTAGTAGACGATGAAGGAAATGCAATATCTTTTATCCAGAGTCTTTATTTTGAATTCGGCTCAGCGGTCGTCGCAGGAAATACGGGTATTCTTATGCAAAATCGCGGTTCATTCTTCTCACTCGATCCTAACCATGTAAACTGTCTGGAACCCCGGTGGGTTTGGGGCCGCACATGGGGAGAAGACAGCCAGGAGTTGAAGATTGAAAACCGGGTTGACTCGCATACGATTGCATTGCTGGAGCAAGCAGGGCATACCCTCGATGTAAGGAACGATTTTGATCCCGGGATGGGACATGCGCAGGCCATCCGCATTGATGAGCAGGGTTTTTTAAGCGGCGGGGTTGATCCGAGAGGAGACGGGGCAGCCATCGGCTGGTAGTCACAAAACACAAAAAGCCGATAACTAGTATCGACTTTTTCGTTTTAGTAGTATTTGGATTTAACCGATATGGTGCTTGTGCATCCACAGCACACCTGATTTTATCACGTGCGGCACCTTACCGAGAATGACATTATCGCTAACCATCCCAAATCCGGTCTTCTTGCCGAGATAGCCAAGCACGCCTTTTAACTTTATCGGCTCCGGAATGTATTCCCTGTTCTGCCATACGGATAAAAAGTACTGCCCAAGCTGCTTTCCCTGGAGATGAGACAGCTGCGCGCTGGGCGCGAACGCTGAGCTTGCGCAATCTCCCACCACGAATATACCTTTAAAGTAGGGCAGTTCATAATTATCTTTCACAACGATACGGTTCATTCGATCCGGATTGCTGTAAGCCAACAATGCATTAGAAATCGGATTCGGCTTAATTCCAGCCGCCCATACGCAAACATCGTACGGAATCGAGCGATTTTCGAAAGAATAATGTACCTGTTTATCATCAACCATCGTTACGCTTATGTTCGTTAATACCTGGATTTCGTGATCATCAAGGTAATCCCGCACAAAACGCTGGATGCGTTCCGGAAGCGTCGGCAGCACTTCGTTAGATCGTTCCAGCATCGTTATATTTAATTCCGGGTGCTGTTCACGAAGATCACTGGCAAATTCAACACTGGATAACCCCCCGCCAATGATGACCACATGGTTATCAGGCAAAAGAGCGTCAATTACTTTGCGGGTCTGCATCGCTTTCCCGAATGTTTGAATACTGTGCGTGTATTCTTCCGCCCACGGAACGTTAAAATAGTTGTCGACACAGCCAAGCGCTACGATAAGATGGTCAAAATGCAATTCATTCTTTTTGCACATTACCTTGTGATTGTACACCTGAATTTCTTCGATTTCATCATTTATATACGTGACCTGCTTATGTACAGGAAAAGGCGCCTTAATCTTCGTCTCATTTAAAGAGCCGCTCGCCAGCGCATAGTACTCCGGCTTAATCGTATGGTTAGATAATCTATCAACAACCGAAATATGCACGTCAGCAGGGATGTGGGGAAGAATTGTATTAAGAAATGAGATGCCGGCGTACCCCGCCCCTAATAAAACAATTTCGTTACTCATCACTTACTCACAGTCTCCCTTCTGCTGCCTTCCTGGCCGGATAATTGAAATTTCTTTTTTATCATACCTTCTCTACTATATAATCACAACAACATCCCGGCTTTCTTCACAAGTTCTTCAAAGTTTCTCTGCAGATGCAGGGCTCGGGAACGCGGACCTCTTTTTGGACAGGTGATCTTCCTTTTCCGGTTACGGTCTTCCCTAAAATAACAAGTCGGTTTTTCAGTAATTTGGAGAGGCACCGTACTTAGCAATCAGGGTGCCTCTCCATTTCAATGAACCGGAGAAGTTATTTATCCGTCAATCGGTCAGGTTGATTAGGTTTGTACATAGAGCGCAGGGCGTCTCGATATTCGGTATCTTTCATATGTTTCGCTGCAGATTCAGGTATTCCATCTTTCCCCTTTTTACCTGCAGTCTGAAACTGCTTAAGGGCGTTTCTGTATTCTTGATCCATCATTTCATTCTTGTTTTTTGTAACGGTTCGTATTTTTTTTATAGAGTGCTCCTCACTCCGTTCTCGGATAACGTCTGTCCCGGTGTAAGGAGTAGGTTTCTCCGCAAGAGTTTCCGTTGTGGCCGTCTGCGTTTCTGTTTCGATCTGGTTATTTTTTTGCTGTTTGGACGATGCTCTCATATTGAACGAAACCAAAAATACCAGCGCAAGTACAGCCCATATGACGAAGATAATAAGCATTATCATGACTTTAGTATCCCTCTATTACCAGATTTCGATTCCCGGCAAGTTTTCCAGCCACCCCAGCGACACGCTTTCCTAACGCTCGTCCAAGCGCTAAATCGTTTTCCGTAAGCGAAGTGGGCGCAGCACCGTCAGAAGCCTCAACCGGGGTTGTCACTCCCACACCATAATAAGAACCATATAACGCATTTTCAGGCAGGTTCGCTGGCAGCCCGACTACAATCATTCCCTGGTGCAGCATAGGCGTAATCAAGTTCAGCATCGTCGCTTCCAGCCCGCCATGAATGGTTGCGGTTGTAGAAAATACGCCACCGGCTTTTCCGATTAATTTTCCCTGCGCCCATAGATAACCCAGTTTATCAATCCAGGCTTTCATCCCGGAGCTGATGGTCCCAAAATGCCCCGGGCAGCCCCAGATAATCGCATCCATGTCCGCTAGCTTATACACATCCGCTGTGCTTACATGATCAATATAAACTTCGGCTCCTTCAACTGTGCGCGCTCCCTCGGCGATGGACTGGGCCAGCATTTCTGTATGCCCGTTTTCACTGTCATATACAACATAGATTTTCATGGTAAACCTCCATACTTTTTGTCTTTATCTAACAGAATCCAAGGCGTGTTCTCTTGTTGTTATTTCTTCCCTTTTTGCCTTTTCCTGTTTTACTTTCTGGTCTTTTCGGACATCCCGGATGAAGAAACTTAAAAGGAATCCGATAACCGTAAAGCCTGTGGCCCACATAAACGCATCACTAATCCCCATCACAGCCGCATGCAGGTTTGCCTGCCCGTACAGAAGGGAAGTTGCGAGCCCCTGGGCTTGCGAAGCAGGGATTCCTGCCGTATTCGCTACGGAATTGACAAAAGACTGGTAGGACTGATAAAAAGTAGAGTCCATTACATTCGCCTGGTTGCTTATATTGACCAGGTGAGTGGTCGTACGGGAAGTAAAAATCGTCGTAACAATACTAATCCCCAGGGAACCTGATATTTGCCGCAGCGTATTCGACATCGCTGTCCCGTGACTGTTCATCGATTCCGGCAGTTGATTCATCCCTGCCGTCATAATTGGCATCATTAAAAATGACATCCCAAAAAAGCGAATCATGTTCAAAATCATGATGAACGAAAATGACGTCTCAAGCGTGAGCTTTGTAAATTCATAGGTGGTTAGCACCGTAATAAACATTCCAATCAGGGCCAGCGGCCGCGGTCCAATTTTATCAAACAGGACACCAGATACTGGCGACATAATCCCCATAATAACCGCACCCGGCAGCATCAAAAGGCCAGACTGGAGCGCTGTGAATCCCCGCAGGTTCTGCAGAAAAATCGGCAGCAGAAACATACCAGAAAACATGGCAATCGTAAGGATAACGTTAATAATATTGGTAAGGGAAAACATATCATATTTGAAAACCCGAAAATCAAGCATTGGCTTCTTTGAACGAAGCTGAAGAACCACAAACAAAGCCAAACTGATGAGGCCGATTACGATGGTTGACACCACAATGATATCTCCCCATCCTTTCGAACCGGCTTCACTAAGTCCATATAACAGTAAAGCAACGCCGAGCATCGAAGTGACAACGCCGGAAACATCAAGCGGGACTTTTTTTGTCGGCTGTGCATCTTTTATTACAAGAAAAGCCATCACCATAACAATGACTCCCAGGGGAACCATGCCATTAAAAAGAAGCCGCCAGTTGTAATGTTCAATCACCCATCCGGAAAGGGTAGGACCAATGGCCGGCGCAAACATCATGGCCAGTCCGAGAATCCCCATCCCTTTCCCGCGGATTTCAGGTGGAAAGACAGACAGTATAATTGTCATTACAAGCGGCATCATAATACCACCACCAACCGCCTGAATCAGGCGGCCAACCAGAATGATGGAAAAGCCAGGCGCAACCCCGCAGATTAAGGATCCTACGGTAAAGAAAAGCATCGAGGCCAGGAATAGGCGCCGCGTTCCAAACCTTTCAATGAGAAAAGCGGCCAGCGGAATAAGAGCCCCGTTTACCAGCATATACCCGGTTAAGAGCCACTGCGCTGTTGTCGCCGTTACATTAAACTCAGTAATAAGGTGCGGGATGGCCACGTTGAGCAGCGTCTGATTTAGAATCGCTAGAAACAGCCCGAGCATCAGGACAGACAGCAGCGGGATATGCTGAGCTATGCCGCTTTGGGACTGCTTGTTTTTATCTCCCATGGTGATATGTCCCTCCTTTCTCCTGTTTACTCCGTTTTTATTTATCAATTTCTACGGTCACATTCATTCCAGGCACAATATCGGCCGGATAGCTATCCATCGAGATTCTTACGGGAACATTCTGTGTTACTTTTGTATAGTCCCCGCTTGAATTTTGCTGTGGCAGAAGAGAGAAGATAGAGTTCGTGGCAAGACCAACTTCTTCAACTTTTCCTTTAATATCTGTTCCTGATTCCGCATCCACGGTAATTGTCACATCTGCCCCTTTTTTAAGATCCTTCATATCGGTTTCATCAATATTTGCCGTAATGTACAAATTCTTCATGTCAACAACCTGTGCTACCGGCTGACCCGGGCTCACTATTTGGCCGTCTGTCACTTTACTCTGCACGACAGTTCCATTCGCCGGTGAAGTAATCGAAGCGTTTTGATTTCCCATTGTTACTTGACCGAGAACATCTCCTTGCTTAACTTCTGTACCCGTTTTACCCTTCCAGCCTGTTACTTTCCCAGCACTTTGTGGAGATACAGATACGATATCGCCCATTACTTTGGCGTTATCTGTTGTTATATAGTTCGACTGCATGTAGAAATAATAATACCCGCCTCCGATGAGCCCTAAAATAATAATAAATGTGATGATATTAACAAGGAATACTCTTGCTCGATTCATTCCACTGTCTCCTTTTCCCATGAAATACTTATTTATGAATTTTCACTGTTGCATTCATTCCAATGACGGCGTAGTCACCCTGGAAATTCGGAACCCTAATTTCTACCGGAACTCGTTCCGTCTGCTTGGAGTTTCTACTGCTTTGAGAACTGGATGCGGCAGTAATGTCCCCTGCCTGACTGCCTATCTTCGAAACAGTTCCTTTTAACTTGTTGCCTGAGTCTGCATCAAGATAAACATCGACATCGTCTCCTACTTGTACGTTGCTGATTTCATTCTCATCAATGTAAGCCAGAATGTATTTGTTTGATAAATTAGCAACCATTGCCAGTGGCTGGCTCTGTGTTACACTTTGACCGGCCTGGGCACTTGTTTTTATGACTGTTCCATCAATCGGTGATTCCAGTTTTATTGTTGCTGCTGTTCCCTGGCTCTGCTGCTGGTTCGGCATCGAAGCTGCCTGTACACTTCCAACAAGCATCCCCTTTTGCACATGACTTCCTGTATGGATTGACCATTGGCTTAACCTCCCGGCAGCTGGCGGAGCGATTTGGAAAAGGTCCGTTGTCACCCGGGCATTATCTGTCGTCACATAATTCATGCGCTGGATAGTATAATA
This sequence comes from Aneurinibacillus tyrosinisolvens, assembly GCF_001015055.1. GTDB lineage: Bacteria > Bacillota > Bacilli > Aneurinibacillales > Aneurinibacillaceae > Aneurinibacillus_A > Aneurinibacillus_A tyrosinisolvens. The sequence goes on from NZ_BBWZ01000052.1 coordinate 24,174, forward strand.
AGCGGCTCCTCCAATGACAATCAACAAGCAAAGCAGAGTAATAACGTTTCCTAAAACACGTTTCATTGTTATATGGCCTCCTGTATCGTCTCACTATTCATCGCATATTTATCCTCCTTAAATACTTTTTCACAAAGTTATATGACACAAAAATAGATAGTTGTCCTAAAACACCTATCTAGAAAACACCCTGCACTGTATCTCTGAAACATATAAACCATTAACTTTTTTAAAAAGTATCTTTGATAAAAAGTAATTTAACACTAAAAAAAATAAAGTTCAACTGCTTACTATTGTTTTTTCAGTGGAAAAATACCAAAATAACTAAAATCATGCTTTGTTTACTAATCATTGTTTTCTTCGTTTTCGGATAAACCCTTCACCATCTTCTGAAATAGAAGTAAAAACTGCTCCTGTTCTTCCTCCTCTAAATTCTTCAGCAATGTATTCCAAAATTTATCACGGTTTTTCATTACTCTCTCTGTTATTTGGACTCCCTGTTCAGAAAGATGAAGCCACACGACGCGGCGGTCTACCTGATCGCGCGTTCGAACAATCAAACCTTCCTTTTCCAGGGTATTTAAAGCCAGTGTGGTCGCACCCGAAGTGAAATTTAGCTTACGTGCTATATCAACGACCATACATTTTCCCTTTTCGTAAATGGTTTTCAAAATAAGAAATTTTGACGGTGTTAATTTAAATGGGATTTCTCCACAATTTTCACGGTCAATATTATTGATGTACCGTGTAATCTCTTCTGATATTGCGCTAATGATGTCAATACGCTTCTTAACTTTGTCCTGCTCCTCCATCAAAAAAGCCCCCATCTTATAATCTAATAGTCTACCTGTATCTTATTTTTTAGAGGGGTTGATTCCCTCTTTTCTATATAGACTTCTCGCCACATAATTGGTCTGTCTTTCTTCTCAATTATAGCATGGCCAATTTTTAGAATAAAAAAGCTCTGCCAGCTGTAAC
>NZ_BBWZ01000053.1 GCF_001015055.1 Aneurinibacillus tyrosinisolvens
TCACGCGAAATCTGAAGGGTTACAAACAAAGGATTTTGTTGGAGTGCAATGAGGAACAAATTACAGGTTAGGTTTTGTTAAGAACATGTTTTGGTGTAGACCCAACTTCTTCAAACTTTATTTCTTAGGAGTAGTATTACATATTTGATTAATTATAAGTAGGATGAATGGTTAAACCAAATTTATATAAAAAGAGGAATTAAGAAATGTTAAAAAAGCTGTGATAAATCGTGGATATTTTTCAAATACGAGCTATCAGAGCTTTAAATATTTCTTATTGGGTCGGTAACATAGTTTTCTTTTCTCTGTTCTGCAATTTTAGGAGTTCAAGAAAATCGTCATCTCGTTTACGGATTTTTTCCGCTGCTTGGTTACCTTCATAAGTGTAGAATCCTTTTCCAGTTCGAATGCCGAGCTGATTATCCTCTACCATTTTTGTTAAAAAGGCAGGGGGCTCTTTTTTGTCTGAAAGTTCAGGCAATAAATTCTCAACCATATATTTAGTTGTTTGCAGGCCTGCTAAATCTTGACTTTCCATCGGTCCGCAGAAAGCCCATTTAAAGCCCATGCTTCCTTTCATAACTGTATCGATATCTTCTGCAGTAGCCACTCCAATTTCCATTAAATGAAATGCTTCACGAAGCATAGCTACTTGAATTCGGTTAACGATAAAGCCGGGAACTTCTTTTTGTAGTAATACTGGTGATCTCCCCATTTCTTTCATTAAGTCATAAGTAAGTTTGATTACTTTTTCATCTGTGTTATCAACTTTAACGATTTCCACTAGCGGCACAAGTTGTGGTGGGTTAAAAAAGTGAGTAATAATAAATCTTTCAGGATTCTTTGCTCTTTGAGTTAATTCTTTTAACGGAAAAGTAGAAGTATTAGACGAAATAATGGTTTTGTCAGAGACAACACTCTCAATGATCTCATAAGTTTCCAATTTTAGCTCAAGAACTTCTGGAATCGATTCAAGAACGAAATCAGCACCCTCTAGTGCTTCATGTAGATTTGTTGTATATGTGATACGAGCTAAAGTCTGCTCCATATCGTTTTCAGCCAGAATTTCTTTTCAACCATGATCTTCAAGCTGTTAGTAATGAGTTCTCTTGCTTTATCCAGTGATTCCTCTCGTCTAGCTTGAATACGTACATTCTTTCCTGCTTGGGCAAATAATTGAGCGACACCATGCCCCATAATACCTGCTCCAAGTACTGTCATATTCTTCATTTTAATACCCCATTTCCTATTATCTATTTTTCACCACTGGACTTGGTGTTTCATAAAAAGGTAACACCCTGTCTCTTATCAAAAATTTTCTTAATAGTAGCATTTTCCTTCCAAAAAGATTGTAATCTAGGTTACAATTTAAATAAGGAGATGGGGAATTTGAATCAAGTAAATATCCTGAAATCTTTACCGACAGAATCAAGTTTCTATAGTGCAATCGAAAAAATCGGAACTCAACAACGTTACCGAAAAAGTGAAATCATCTATTTACAAGATGATGAGGCTAATACTTTTTATTTGCTTAAATCAGGGCGGGTGCGTCTGTTTTTTACCTCCATCAATGGGAATGAACTAACCTTGAAAATACTAGGAGCTGGTAAAATATTCGGGGATGCGTCCTATTTCAGCCACACTCCAAGAGTAACATCCGCAAGCGCGATTACCGATGTAGAACTGCTTTCGGTTGATTTAAATAGTTTGCTTCCTTACTTAACACAGCATCCCAACTTAATTGCCGAACTGTTGGACTTAATGTCCCAAACCATTCGTCTTTTTTCCATTCAAGTTTATAGTATGGCTTTCTTGTCAGCTGATAAAAAAGTAGCGCATTTATTAGTCCAGCTCGGAACTTATTTTAAAAATAAAGAATCAGATGTAAGTTATTCCATTGATTACACACATCAAGAATTAGCTGAATTGATTGGGATTGCCAGAGTGACTACAACAAAAGAATTAAAAAGATTAGAAGAACGCGGGTGGATTTCACTGGCCTATCGGCATATTCAAGTTTTAAACGAAACAGCTTTAAAAGAATATTTGCTATCATGAGAAATCATTTAGAATTTAGTGGGAAAATGTACCGTGAAACTTTCTGCTTTTGTTCTCGTTTCTTACTGAAGTAAGAAATGTATTTTCTCAAACAAAATGTTAATTAACTCTATCCATAGATAAGAGTATTTGATATTGTCTTATCTTCTGAATATGTAGAGGAATTTATCTCAATCCTTCGTACCAATGATGAATTAAAAGGTTATATAGCTATGTTTTGATTAGGATAATATTCTTTGGCTTCCTGTTTTCAAAAACTATCTTAGGTGTGTTTTCCGCGTTTTGCTGGTAATATGCTGGTAATATACCCCTTTATTATCTTCATTTGGCCCTGTTTTTTTATGTTTTAAGATAGCCTTTCTCTAGAGATAAGGGCTTTTTGAATGGAGAACGAAACCCTGCCACCCGGTATGGGAACCTTTTGATAATTTTGTGTTTCACTATACAAATTCTTCACTCCAAGGAGAACACATTGTTCATTTTGTACAGAATTAATATTCACTTTTCTGCTAATTGAGCCCGCCCTATGTTTTCTTGTCAGGGTATGAATGTAAATGCACTTACTGCGCTGTTTCTTTAGGTCATCATTCTATTCAATCACCCAAGATGATAGACATAAAAATTACTTATAAAAATCCTGTCAGAGAAATCAGGTAAAACCTGTTCTTCACAATCTCTTTTTTTGAAAACGGAAACAGAAGAGGTTTTGTAGTTTCTACTGTATTAATTGATAGAAAGAGGTGAAAGGATAGAAATTGCTTGTCCTGATTTTAAGTGGACCAGCAATTAAAATACAGGGTTGAGTCCAACGATGCAATATATTAAACCGCAAATCTCAGACTATATTTGAGATTTGCGGTTTTTTTCTGACCTTATTTTGCTATGACTTCCATTTCAGAATAAACTTCGACAACCTGTTTAGAATGTTTTCCTATCTGCACGAATCCAATGGAAAATGCAGCTATAATACCTGGGATAGCAAACGCAAGGAAGTTTTGTTGTAATGGAAAATTCATGGTAAGGAGGAAACCGCCCAGGATAGGACCAGCTACTGCACCCAGTCGGCCTATGCCTGAGGCCCAACCAATCCCGGTCGAGCGCATTTCCAATGGATAATACTGAGAAACAAAGGAATAAGCAATAATTTGTGTTCCGATCGTGGTGGCTCCAGCGATGGCAACAAGGAAATATAAAACAAACAGATTCGCTTTAAAGCCGAGTAAAGTTAAGGACAGAGCGGCCACTATAAAAAATGACATCAAGACTCCTTTTCCGTTCCAGCGATCAGAAGCCCATCCTCCAAAAATAGCTCCAAAAATCGCACCGAAATTCAATACCAAGAGGAACATCAAGCTTGAACCCAGTCCGTAACCCGCTTGCGCCATTAATTTAGGCAACCAGGTATTTAATCCATAGACCATCAATAGGCACATGAAGAATGTGATCCAAAACATAATAGTACTCAAGGCACGACCGTTTGTAAATAATTGAGCGATAGGGATCCCAGCTTTTTGGGGGAGTATCATTTCAAATTGATCATCTTTCTCAGGAAAATAGGTAGGATCGATTCTGGACAAAATTTTACCCACCTCTTTATGGTTGTTTCTTGCCAGAAGAAATCCAATGGAATCCGGCAGGTATTTATACATCAAAGGCAGTGCCAGGAAGGGCAATGCACCTACAAAGAAAACAGATTCCCAGCCCAATAAGGGGATTATGACGATGCCTAATCCTGCCGAAAGCAATCCTCCGATAGAATAGCCGCTAAACATGATAGACACTAATGTGTTCTTCAGTGATTTCGGGGAATACTCTGTCATAAGGGCTACGACATTAGGCATAACACCTCCTAATCCCAAGCCGGCCAAAAAACGATAGATGCCGAACTCAACAGGAGTTTTGGCAAACCCGATTAAGGCCGTGAAGAGGCTGAAAAGCGTAACACAAATCAAGATAACATTTTTTCGCCCCATCTTATCCGCTAACGGACCGAAAATAAGTGCTCCAAACATCATTCCAAAGAGAGCATAACTTCCTAACGTTCCCGCCTGCATTGGAGTAAGCGCCCATTCTTTCATAAGCACGGGTACAACCGAACCATATACAACCAAGTCAAAACCGTCAAAGATAATAACAAAGGCACACCAGAATAAGACAAGCCTATGAAAGCGATTAAATTTTGCTCCATCAAGCAATTGATTGACATTAATATTTCGCATAAAATCCTCCTGTAAATTTATCTATTAACCTTGTTTCCAATGACAATAAAGAGAGAAAACGATACTACATAATTTACACAATCGTTTGAACTTTAATTTGTCAACAAAAGTAGATATAAAAAATCACACTTACGTGCATCTATCATTTCCCCCCTCTATGTTTTGTTTTGAACCTAAAAAACTATTTTATTATTTTTTCTGCCATCCATATAAAAAAATATAGAATAGTTAAACTATTTAATCAAATTACATTATTTTTGGAATAACAAACAATTGCATAAAAATAATTTGGAGTGACTAAGTAGAGAAAAATGTTATATTAACGGATAGAAAATTAAAACTTGGCAGAAAACTCTTAAAGATTTTTTAGGAAATGGAGGAATATATAAAGTGGATACTTACGCGAAGCAAGAAAGGACTGAATACCCTGAAAGGACGGATAGAAGCTGGAAGGCCAATTTTCTTCAGTCCATTCAATATCTAAATATCTCTAGTATTTCCAATGGGATCATCGCCTGGTTGTTTGGGGCGACAGGCCCATTGCTGATTGTACTGCAATCTGCCGCGAAGGGCCATTTGGGTACCATTGAAGTTTCTTCCTGGATTTTTTCCATCTATTTTGTAGGAGGTCTTCTCTCCATTCTTCTTTCGGCTTACTATAGGCAACCGATCGCTGTTGCTTTTTCCATTCCTGGAGCTGTGCTTGTCGGAACCACACTTGCCCAGCATAACTTCAATGAGGTCATTGGTGCTTACATAGTAACAGGACTGTTTATCTTAATTTTAGGGGTTACCGGTGTTGTGGGCCGAATCATGAATATTTTGCCCATGCCCATTATGATGGGAATGGTATCGGGTGTCCTGCTTCCTTTTGGAACCGATATCTTTACATCAGTACTAGAAAGCCCTGTGTTGAATGGGAGTACGTTTGCGGCATTTCTTGTAATCTCATCTTTTCCGAAAATCGCCAAAAGAGTCCCCCCTGTATTGGGAGCAATTGCAGCAGCCGCTATTCTGCTTGTAATAATGGATTTGGCAGACCTTTCTCGCCTCACCTTTTCCTTGGCAAGTCCCCAATTCTTTGTACCTGAATTCAATGCTGCAGCCATCGGTGAATTGGTTCTTCCTCTTGCCTTGACTGTCATTGCAATTCAAAATGCGCAGGGTATAGGCGTTTTGCAAAGCATGGGGTACAAGCCTCCAGTGGATGCCATGACCAATTGGAGCGGGATCGGCTCCATTGTCAACGGTTTTTTGGGAGCCCATTCGGCTTGCATTGCCGGACCGATGACGGCGATCGTTGCCGGCAAAGATACAGGACCGGTGGAGGGGCGCTACGCCTCCGGGATGGTATTGGGCTTCTTGTGTCTCCTGTTCGGCATTTTCGCGCCATTAGCCGCATCGATTACACAAATCATACCTGCATCCTTGATTAAATTGCTGGGTGGGCTGGCCATGCTTGGCGTTCTCCTGAGCAGTTTTCAAATGAGCTTTTCGGCACGTTTTAAAATGGGGGCGTTATTTTCTTTCCTGATTACGATTTCCGGTTTCAACCTACTCCATATCGGTGCTCCGTTTTGGGGACTTATCGGAGGCTTAGTTTTGTCGTTGCTGCTGGAGAGGAAGGACTTCCAGCGTAACGAATAGGATTTCATAGTAAAACAATGAAGCAATATCGGTGTGTAAACATTGCCGGTATTGCTTTTTTTGCGGGAGGGAAACACATCTATCTATTTACTTGAAAACCATAGGAGGTTCTTCTAAGCTATATTTATATACAAAATACTCTGCAACTGAGGGTGAAGGAATGAACCAAGATCATTGATGCTTACACTTTATGGTGACTATATAAAGTATTATGGCGGAGAAATTTGGATGGGAAGCCTCATTCATTGATGTCAAAATTCAGGTTTTCCGAAACATCCATAAGAGGAGCCACCCTTCGCATGGTTCAGTAGAATTTCTTGCAGGGAAGGAAGGTTGGGAATAAAAGCTATTATTCTTTAACTCCTTCTGAGAAAAAAAGAGCAATGGACGGGGTTAAAAGAGCGTACATGATGAACCATCGGAAATGGGATGGATTATGGCGAATTATGACCTATTCCATACCGGAAGAGAAGCGTGATTTACGGAATCAGATCCGCAAGGAATTGACTTGGGTCGGTTTTGGCCCCATTTTGAGCAGTACCTGGGTCAGTCCAAATCCTTTGGAAGAGCGGATCATGGAGATAATCCAGACCTATGTGCTGGACGAGTATACAATGCTTTTAAGCTCAAGCTCTGTTGTCTCCCACCATCATTCTGAGGTAGTCAAAAAAAGATGGGATTTGGATGAGAGTAGGGGATACGATTCATTTATTGAACAATAGGAAGGACACACATGAAATTTTGAAAGAAAAGGCTTGGAAACTTAGTGATGAGGTGTGCTTTATGGAACGGACTCAATTAGTCTATGATTACTGCAAGCTCCTCTATGAGGATCCAAGACTGCCGCTGGATTTGCTCCCCGCTGATTGGAACAGAATCAAAGCCAGGGAACTGTTTTAGAATATCCATCATTTGCTATCCGTTTCTGCGGTGCGCTATTTCGAGTATATATTCGAGCAGGCGCCGGATAAAGCTTTTCAACCGAACCGGGAAAAAGCAATTTATCCATAACCGATTTGAATTAATCAAATCAAGCCAGGTCCCTAACATTTGTTAGGACTCTGGCCTTTTTCCTTTTGCTTAAGCAAGCTTTTTTATCTGGTTTTCGCAAGTGGCAACAAATTCTTTAATCCATTCTGTACGAGAAGATCCAGTCAGGTATACGGACATGATATCTCGCGGGATACCATTAAGAGGGGCATATTCCAATGCCTTCAGATCTCCTTTTCCGACTTCCTCCATCAGTCCAAAATAGCCGAGCATGCTGAACCCAAAACCTTCTTTTACAAATTTCTTAAGCATTTCCATATTTTTCACTTCCAGATGTTTTAAATTCTTGACTCCCAGTAATGATTCTTCAAACCTTTTCCAGAGTCCGGTGTTTCTGGCGTAATGTACCATGGTATGTCCTTCTAGATCCTGTTTGGTTACAGATGTCCTTGAGGCGAGCGGATGCTCTTGGGACACAAAAACAACCATTTTGTCTTTGTATAAGTAATCCAGTGTCAGATTCGGATTGGATACCGCCATTCGAATGAAAGCGACATCCAGTTTCTGGTTTTTGACTTGCTCGGCTAGGGCGATGGAGTCATATCCTTCAAGGATTTGAAGTTCGATATCATGCTTGATTTTAAAGTCTTTGACCGTTTTGCAAATAATATCATAGGAAAAACTGGGGGAAAAACCGATGGTTAGCTTGGTTTGGTTTGCAGATTGAATGGCCTCTTTAGCTCCATCGGAATAGAATATAATTTTTTCTGCATAGTCCAGCAGCAATTTTCCTTCCTGGGTTAAAGATAATTGTTTTCCTTGCTTTTTAAATAATTGACAGGAGAGTTCCATCTCCAAATTTCGTATGCGGGCAGTTATGGCTGGTTGAGTCAAGTTTAGAAATTCACTGGTTTTGGTGAAATTCATGAATTTAGAAACGTAATAAAAGGCATGAAGCTGATCATAATTCATACACTATCCTCCTCATTTTTTGTTGGAAGTCAAATTTAATGGATAAAATATTTTTTATAAATATTCAAAATATAAAAAATATCGTTATTAGACTTGGGGATGAACCGGTGATACGATGATAACCAAGAAGGAAATGGAAAAAACCGATGTGTAAGCGTTTTATTTATTTAGATAAACACCATTTTAGTAAATTATGAATAGGGGGTCAATAAACAAAAAAAATTTTTTGCTAATCTACATATTAGTAAAAAACTTTTATTAGACTATTTTAATTGTTTATTTAAAAATAATTTGTAAACTAGAGATTTAAAATATTTAAAATTTTATAGATTCATAATTGATGCAAAAGAATTGGCAATTGACAATAAGCATGAGAACAAGTTTCACGGGAGACTCCACGGATGGGTCAGTGAACGAATATAAAAATAATCCAGGAGGAAAATCAATGAACAAATATGTTCAAGAAGATCAACAGAAGTGTTTGTTTAAAGTTAATCGTAAGGCCTTTATTGATCCGCAAATTTTAGATTTAGAACGTGAAGAAATCTTTAGCAAATGCTGGTTGTATATCGGGCATGAATCAGAAGTACCCAATGTCGGTGATTCATAGAAGAAAAGTAGGTGGACGTAACCTTTTATTTACTCACAGCAGTGATGGAGTTATAAGAGCTTTCTATAATAGCTGTCCACACCGCGGGGCTTTAGTTTGCCGTGAAGGAAAAGGAAATGCCAAGGTATTCCGCTGCTTTTACCATGCTTGGAGCTTTAATAATCAAGGTGAACTCGTTGGACTACCTGATAAAGAAGGATTTCTGGAAGACCATAATTGTGATGGTTCTAAAAATATGATGGCAGTAAAACGATTGGAAAGTTATCGCGGTTTTATATTTGTTAATTTCGATGACAATGCCATTTCTTTAGAAGATTACTTAGGAAATGCAAAAGAATATCTTGATTTAGTTGCAGACCAAACTGAAGTGGGAATGGAAGTTTTGCAAGATTCACAGGAATACAGTGTACGTGCGAATTGGAAATTATTATGTGAAAATAGTTTTGACTTATACCATGGAGTACCGACCCATAAAACTTATTTTGATATTGTCGCTACACGTGGTGGAATAATGGAAAAAGGTAGTCTTGTAGGTGAAGCCCATGATTTAGGTAATGGTCACGCCGTTATGGAATATTACGCTCCTTGGCCAAGACCAATCGGAAAATGGATTGAAGGTTACGGAGAAGAAGCCAAAGAAATCATCGAAAAAATCAATGCTCGATTAGTAGAAAGATTTGGTGAAGAAAGAGCACATCGAATTTCTAAAAAGAATCGGAATATCTTGATTTTCCCTAACTTAGTTATTAATGATATTATGGCGATTGCCATTCGAACATTTTACCCTATTGAACCTGGTTATATTGAGGTATCTGCGTATGCTTTAGCACCTAAAAATGAAACTGAAAACTTTAAACAAGTTCGGAATGACAGCTACTTAGAGTTCTTGGGACCAGGCGGCTTTGCAACTCCAGATGATAATGAAGCTCTTGAACTATGTCAAGAAGGTTTTGCAAATAATAAAGAAGTAGAATGGAATGATATTTCAAAAGGTATGAATAGAGCGATACCTCAAGCGACAGATGAAGCGCAAATGCGGGCATTTTGGCGTGAATGGAATGTTCGGATTATGGATGCGGAGGCCAAAAAGATAGATGCAGGGAGGGTTAAAGTATGAAAATAACACGTCAGGAGATTGAGGACTTTTTATACCATGAGGCGGAACTTCTTGATGAGTTTAGATTAAAAGAGTGGGCAGCGTTATTTTCCAGCAGGGGAACTTATATTATCCCGCCAATCGGAAATCCTGATGCGGATTTTACTACATCGCTGTTTTTAGTTCATGATGATCGTGAACGCTTAGAACAAAGGGCGTTAAGATTATTGAAAAAAGAGGCTCATGTTGAATATCCACACTCAACAATTCTTCACAATGTGAGTAACGTAAGAATTGTTCATAAAGAAGAGGATGCAGTAAAGGTGAAATGTAATTTTGCAACTTATCGTACAAAGCGGGAAAGGCTCGACTGTTATGTTGGTGTTTTAGAATACACATTCGTGAAAGAAAACGATGAATTAAAAATACAAGAAAAAAAGGTCATTCTTAAACTAGATAGTCTTCGTCCGCATGGAAAAATAAGCATTATTTTATAAGCTAAATGAAATGGGTGATTAGCCCATTTCCAATGGTTGAAATGATTTTATGGATGTAAAACTACTGGGAGGTCATCGAGTGATACGCTATAAGAAATTAGGGTATGTTGTCCTGAATGTAACGGATCTCAACAAATCGGTTGAATTTTACGAAAAAATAGCCGGAATGAATTTAGTTGAACAAGCAAATGAAACTGCATATCTTAGATGCAGCAGGGATCATCACAATTTGATTCTTGAACAAAGCGAGGAAGCCGGTTTAAAAAGAGTTGCTTTTGAACTTGAATCTGCTAAACAATTTGATATTGCTTTCAAACACTTAGCGGAGAAAGACTTAAATCCCGTAGAATTGAGTGTAAAAGAAACGCAAAGCTTGGCACAAGGAAGAACATTGCGATTTAAGGATCCGGTATTAGGTGTAACCTACGAAATGTATATTGAAATGATGCAGCTTGGAACCCCTTATACTCCTGTAAATACCCAGATTGAAAGATTGGGACATGTCGTATTTGAAACCAATAAATTTGATGAATTATTTGATTTTTTTGTGAATAAATTGGGTTTCGCGGTATCGGATTTCTCAGGTAGACAGGTCGGCTGGGCCTGGTTAAGAGCATTTCCTAACCCGCTGCATCATTCCATTGGGATAACGAAGGGTACAGAAAATAAAATGAATCATTTAGCATATAACGTAGTCTCAGTGGATGATGTTGGGAAGCAACTAGTGAAATTAAAGGAGGATCATGTTCCGATTTTATTTGGACCAGGAAGACACCACCCATCTGGAAGTATATTCTTATATTTTGCTGACCCAGACGGCCTATCGATCGAGTACAGCCATGGAATGGAGCAATTTCCGGAAGAAGATGCAAGAGAACCACGCCGCTTAGAACCCAGCAAAGAAACGCTTGACGAATGGGGAGGGACTCCTGAACCTGACTTTGGTAAATACGGAAAACTGATTGTTGATTATGATATGTCGATTAAGTAATCATTAAACTAATCCATTACAATAAATAACCTTTGAGGGGTGAAAATTTTGACGAAAGAAAAGAAGTTTCGTGTAGACTTTCATACACATATTATTCCTGAAGATTTCCCTAATCTGGCAGCAAAATATGGTGATAATCGTTTTCCAATTTTAAAGCATACTTGTAGTTGTGGAGCTGAAATCTACAAGGATGGTAAGTCATTCCGAAAAATCGAGGACAACGCCTGGGATCCGAAAAAGCGAATCGCAGAAATGGATCAAGAAGGAGTAGACGTTCAAGTTCTATCCCCCATTCCAGTTACGTTTACGTACTGGTCAGATTCGGAAGCCTGCTTAGAGCTATCAAAAGTTCAAAATGATTTTATCGCTTCTGTTGTGAAGGAATATCCTGATCGTTTTGTCGGATTGGGGACCGTTCCGTTACAGGATGCGGATTTAGCGATTGCCGAAATGGAAAGGGCGGTTAAAGAATTAGGATTGAAAGGGATTGAAATCGGCAGCAATGTAAACGGGCAAACCCTTGATAATCCGGAAATTCAAAAGTTCTTAGAAGCAGCGGCAAAAATGGATGTACCTGTTTTTGTTCATCCATGGGCGACTGTTGGTCAGGAAAGAATGCCAAACCATAACTTTATGTATTCGATTGGAATGCCGTCAGAGACAGCCCTTGCGGCAGGTAGTTTAATTTTCAGCGGCATTCTTGATAAATACCCGAATTTGAAAATTTGTTTTGCCCATGGCGGGGGATCCCTGCCCTATTTGTTACCCAGAATCGATCAAGCTTGGGAAGTATGGCCACATATTCGTACAACGGAACAGCCGCCAAGTTATTATGCTAAGAAACTTTATTATGATACGCTTGTTTACGATCCACACAATCTACAATTTATGCTTGAAAAATTCGGTACAGATAAGATAATCATGGGTACAGACTATCCGTTCCTGCTGCGTGAAGCTCCGGCAGGAAAAATAGTCGAAGAGTTGGACAAGGTTTCAGATGAGGAAAGGAAACAGATGCTTGGAGAAAATGCTGTGAAGTTTCTGGGGTTAAATAAGTCAAGTTTTCTAAAGGAAGGAATTAAGTAAGAAAGTGTAAAAAGAAACAAAGAACATTCTTTTTTGCTATTCATCCGTAGCAAGGAATGTTCTTTGTTTTCTACTGCTTAGTCTTTTATATAGTCAATGAATTTTCAAATTCTTTAAAATAGATTCAAATAAATATAAAAACAGAAGAAGTTTTTCTAGTTTTGGAGATTCCTTTTTATAAATTCCTGCAACATTATAAGTGAGATCTTCAAAATCAACAAAGGGAACAATACAGAAATCTTTATTCAGTTTAATCGTGTTATTGGCTAGAATGGTTCGGGTACGACGCTAAAACCCCAGTTCTTTTTAATCATAGATAAGACCATTTCAAATCCACCAACTTCAATGCGGTTTAGATTTTTTATTCCCACTAATTTTTCATCGATATTTCGCCATAAGCGGTTTCCCTTCGATAGCAAATCATCGTTTGATTAATTAAATCGTCTTTCTTAATTTCAACTTTTGTGGCTAATGGAAGGTCTTTTCCAACAATAAAAACAAGCTTTTCATGATAAATATATTTAGATTCTAGATTGGTGAAGGGGATAACATCTCTAACCAGTCCTATATCGATTAATCCTTCTTCGATCATTTTAGAAACTTCGACAGAATCCTCTGCTTCCACTATGTCAAACCAAAGTTCACCTTTATCTCGTAGCAATGATAAAACTTCTAAGACAATAGAAACAGAGATAGCAGGTGATAATCCAATGGCTAAGGTTGGAGTTTTCAAAAGTTCAATCGTTTGTTTTGCTTCATTCATATAACTGAGTATTTTTCGTGCATAGGGAAGTAAGGATGTTCCTTCCTCCGTTAAGAGTATTTTTTTCCCATCCCGGTAAAATAATTTACATCCTAATTCAGTTTCTAATTTTTGAATTCTTGCTGTGACAGCCGGCTGCGTTAAATTCAAATGGTCTGCAGCGCGCGAATAATTATTTAATTCAAAAACAGTCATAAAGGTTAAAAGTTGTTCACCATCCATTACAAAACTCCCTACGATGTCTTTTTTATATGACTATAGTAATTTTGCCGAAAAAAATCGAATATTAGTAATATGATATCATAAGTCAAGAACTTTGTAAGTGGTTTCACACATACAATAAGAGATAGACAATAAAGAGCTGAAGAAGGGTTTGGTATATCAATGTTTATTCATTTGATAACTGCAAAAGCTGATAGTGTAGTGATTATTATGGGGAGAATTGGACTGCTATCTGCGGGTTACCTTACTTTTGTTGATGGTGTTGCAAAACTAAAATAAAAACCCAATGTTATGAATAAGAACACATAGCTGGCAATGAAAATGATAGCGGTTTTTACCGTACCATCGAGGCTGCTCAAGCCCTGGCTTATTCTTTAGGCAGGAGAAGGTCTGCTCAATTTTTGAACGATAGGCAAACAGGGCGCGACCGAAGGTCGTTTTTAGGAAAACGGACAGGACACGACCATATGCATCTTTTCGTTTCCCACCTTTTCTCCGATTTATAGGGGAAAGGAAAACAAGTTTATGTTTCCTTGATTGTTCGCGAACCTTCTTACTGTCATAAGCCTTATCGCCAAGGGCAAAACCAATCTCAAAATCAGTTAACTTCTTGAGTAAAAATGGCACAGCATCGCTATCCTATACATTCGCTGTTGTGAGTTCATGAGCTAAAATAACTCCACTGGGCGTGGTAGCTAGATGAAGCTTATATCCCTTATACCATTTATAGCGTGTAGATTTTCCCCACTTTGTCTGCTCGTCATATAAACTGCTTCGTAATGCTGTACTGTCAATAAGAACGATTTTGGGTTTCTTATCAGCAATATGTTTCAGCACTTGAGCGTGAAGGAAAGAGAAACCTTCGGTTCTCCACCAGGCAGCCGCGCGAGAAAAAGTAGACAGATGAGGAACATGGGAAAGTCCTGCTACCCAGCACCAATAGGGATAATGCTTAAGAAATTTCACCAGCTTCCGCAAGGAAGCAATACCGAAATGTGTTTGGATAATAAAGCACTTCAACATGACTTTTCGTGGAAAGCCTGGTCTTCCTGTAATATAAATCGTTTCAGGGATCGTTATAAAGTCGATATAAGCTAAAACGTAACGTAAAACTATATCATTTATTGTAAAAGCAGCATGTTCTCTTGAAAAATTGGACATCATGAGAGTATCCACCTCGTTGGTTGAATGGTTTGTTGGGTACTCATCATTCTTTCCAAACAGGTGATTTTTCTATTGCCCATTATTCAGAGATTATACGTTTTGCAACACCATTTTTTGTTGTAAAAAACATATAAAAAAGCAGATAGCGGAATAAAAGGACTTTTCTTTCCTAAATTGGGATAAACAATATCTTAAATTTCTACTTTCCCCTGTTCTATAGTACTCATTACTAGATTTGCTGTGTAATCCTTAGGAGAATAGCGGACACAAACACGACCATTCCCATCTTGTTTACCCACCCGTCCCAAGGTGCTTTCAATCAGCCGCTATCTATAAGGTCTCCCTATACGTTAAACGAGCCTTAGAAGCGATTCTAGAGGCTCGTTTTTCTTTAACCCATTTTCATTTTTAAAAAAGTGTACTTTTGGACTGCTCTCATTGATGAAGGCGGTTTCTTCTTTAGTTTTTTCATTATATGACTCCAGTACCACCGTTTACAATAACAATCTGTCCCGTCATAAAAGACGCTTCATCACATCATGAAAATTTATACCCCTACATTGTCAAAGTGTTTCTTTTTATCCTTAAATTCAGCAAACATGATGAGAGCGATTGCTACTATAATAGATAGAATCATTAATGTTACTGAGATAAGCAAGGATACATCTAATAATAGAATAAGTATGATTCCTACTACAGAAGCAATAGAAGAAAGTACGGTATATGTCGCAAATGTTTCTTTCAAGCTCAACCCAAAATACTCTTTGACCATCCAAAATCCGGGATCATTAACATGTGAAGCAAAGGCAGTCCCACATCCAGTTGCGAGTGTGACTAAGGCTAAATTCACATTGGGGGAATTACCTAGCATAGGAATAACTAACCCTGCAGTTGATATAGCAGCAACGGTCCCTGATCCTAAGCAGATTCGTAATATTGCTGCGACGATCCATGCAAGTAAAATAGGCGATATAGAAGATCCTTCAAATATTTTGGCTATATACTCACCCACGCCACCATCAATAATTACTTGTTTGAAAGCGCCACCCCCCCTGTAATTAAAATCAACATGCCAATCGCGTTAATTGATAAAGAACAAGAGTCCATCAATGATTTTACTGGAATCTTTCTTGCCAATCCCATTGTATAGATTGCCAGAAATAAAGATATCAACATTGCTGTCGAAGGGTTCCCGATAAAACGAATAATTTTAATAAACATATTATCTTCGAAACCTACTGATTTTTGAACAATATCAATAATTGCGGTTATTGACATTAATAAAACAGGAAACATTGCTGTTAAAACACTGATACCAAAGCCGGGGGTATCTTCGAGTTTAAATGTTTTTTGTTCACCTAAAGAATCAATATTACCTGTTCTAGTAAATGCACTCGGTATTATTTTTTTAGCAACATTAGGATACCAAATACCTGCTATAATAACCGTTGGTATTCCGACAATAATACCATATAGTAAAACCATGGCCATTTCTGCACCATATTCTCCAGCGATCATTGTTGGACCTGGATGTGGAGGTAAGAAACTATGTGTAACTACTAAAGCTGCACTCATGGAAAGACCTAAAGTTGCAATAGAAATTTTTAATTCTTTTGCCATTGTATATACAATTGGAATGATTAACACAAATGCGACATCATAAAATAATGCGATACCTACAATAAACGAAGCAGTTATAACAGCCCATTGAATTCTTTTTTCTCCAAACTTGTTAATTAAGGTTATTGAAATACGGTGAGCGCCTCCTGCATCTGCAATTAATCTACCAAGCATTGCACCAAGTCCCAATATTAAAGCTATATGACCGAGTGTTCCTCCTAATCCTTTTTCAACTGAAGTGACAACACTCTCCAGAGGCATACCTAGTGCTAAAGCTACGATGAACGATACAATGATTAATGAAACAAATGCGTTTAATTTGAAACCCGTAATTAAAATAATTAATAGGATAACCCCAATAGCTACAATTAATAATGGCATAATAACCTCCCTTAAATAATTTAAATGTTATTATCAGCTATATCTATTGCTTTCAATTGTCTCTTTACCTCCTAAAATAAAACCTCCTTAAAAATAAATATTGAAAGGGTTTACAAATAAAAGTTGAAACATTCATAAATTTGTTAGTTTTTTAAATCGGATTATGAATATTTCAGGTAAAATTAAGACAGAAATGCAAACCGTTTTAGTTTTCTGAATTTATATTATATTATATAAATAGTAGGAACAATTCCAAAAGTTATACGATTTATTCCCATTTAGAATAAATCAGAAGGGGGGCACCTTATGAATTTTGAACAATTAAAATATGTGATGGCTATTGTCAAACATCAGCATTTAACAAATGCATCTTATGAAGTATCCATCTCACAGTCTTCGCTATCAAAATATTTAATAAAGCTAGAAAAAGAATTAGGTGGGGTACAATTATTTGATCGCACGACGCGAAACGTAAGACTAACGGCTGCTGGTCAAGAATTTTCGGAATATGCCAGCCGAATTATTGCCGAATATGAAAATATGATGTCAGCAATGAAGAAATTCACATCTGTTGAACGTGGAAATCTTTCAGTGGGTACCATTCCCGTTTATAGTAGCAGGGGACTTATTTCACTTTTTGCGTCCTTTCAAAAAAAATATCCTGAGATTCAGTTAGAAATCAAAGAGAAGATGACAAATGAATTGATTGATCTTGTTAAGAAATCAAAATTGGATATGGCTTTTATTGCTCTTCCTATTAACACAAATGCTTTAAATTCATTAACAACTTATCCTATGATTGAGGATGAATTGGTTTTAATTAGCCCTAAATTACATCCACTTGCCAAGAAACGCCGTATTAGTCTATTTGAAGCAGCAAATGAAAACTTTATCTCAATGAATCGAGCTAGTTTCTTGTACCAAATTTGTGTCGATGCCTGTAAAGAAGCAGGGTTCACACCCAGAATTACCTATGAAAGCAGACAGATTGATATCATCGTTGGATTAGTTTCCGAAGGATTGGGAGTTTCTTTAGTAACATCACGAGAGGCTCAGTATTTTGTCCAAGCCAATATTGCCCTGATACGACTAGAGACAATAATTAGGCATACAACAGCTCTTGCAATTAACAACCGATCAAATCATTCAAATGCAATGAAGGCATTTGTCAGACACTCTCTGGAGTGGGATGGGCAGTGAGATGGTACAAATGAGGGGGAGTACGGAATAGAGAAGTACATCTGAGTAAATAAAAATTCCATCTTTGGAGTATGTATCCCAATAGGGTAGACTCCACGCCTATCAAGTTAATGTCATTCGATAACCATTGAGCAGAGAAAATCTGTTCTTTATACCCTTATCCATCAAAAGAGCAATGGATTTTCATCATTTTTTGGGAAAGGAATTTCTTAACTTGATGGCTATGAGCATTGCTTTTACTTCTGAAGAGCATTGTAGGTTGACGTTAACTCAAAGAAGAGAAATGGGTTTCCTGCATGCACATGGGCCAACAAACTATGATTTCTTTTTTGACCAAGTTCGTAGTGCTTATTATATAAAAGGAGAACCTGTCCGGCTCACAGATATAGAAATTCGCGCTTTGTTTTTGATGGCTACGAAAGGGGCGCATTGTATATTCGAAATGTTGTATCAATGTATGTATCTTGATTTTTATGATAAATTAAAAAGAGGAAAGGCGGATGTATTTTTAGGGCGCTTGCGTAAAACGATGAAAGATGAACATGAGATT
Source organism: Aneurinibacillus tyrosinisolvens (assembly GCF_001015055.1). Taxonomy (GTDB): domain Bacteria; phylum Bacillota; class Bacilli; order Aneurinibacillales; family Aneurinibacillaceae; genus Aneurinibacillus_A; species Aneurinibacillus_A tyrosinisolvens. The sequence continues at coordinate 18,067 of NZ_BBWZ01000053.1, forward strand.
ACAATTAAACGTTTTTCTCTGGCTCCATCGCTTCGGTTCTGCCTATTGTATACACAAGCGTTTGAAGACCAACTTTTATATTACTATGACCTGGCGTAATGAACTGTAACCCGTATAACATCACTTTAATAAGTGTCCATTTTACCTTGGTCGTTCACAGTCAGAAAGTTTAAAAGGCTGGAAAAAAGAATTAAATTTAATTAGTTGGAATAACCGTGAAGCTAAGTTTGACATAAGGAATTGGGATCAGGAATACAAAAAGATAGGGAAGGGCGTCACATTAAATAAAGAAGAGCTTATTCAATTGAAAAATATTTTGAACTCACTTGACATTTACTAAATATAACCGATAGATGGTATTTATGTTTCCTTAGACGACACATGTGGAGTGTACAGTGTTACTTAAATTAAAAGAGACAAACCAGTAAATGCCTCTTATGTTTATACCCCTGCCGATAGTGGGCGGGTGATATTGTAATAGATTTTAAGTGAACCGTCTTCATGAACTTCAATTTTATTGATAAGCTGTTGAAGCATTTGCCTTAACACTTGTTCATCATTGATGTCCAGTTGAGTAAAACGGTCAACCAGCTTCTGAAAGGCACGGAATTGTTGTTCCGTGTCTTTTTCTTTTTCGAGTATGGATTCAAGCTCCAGTTTTCTCTTATTCAATCTTTCTTGTTGAGTCTGAATCTTCTCGTTTTCCAACCGAAACTGTTCTTTTGTAACGATGCTATCTGTATAAAGGTGGAGGAGACTCTGGAATTTATTGCTCAGGCCTTCTAGTTCTCCCTTAACAGCCTTGAGTTCTTGGATATAGCTAGGCTTCTGAGAATTAGCTTGTTTAGCCGCTATTTCATATAGCTTTTCTACTTTGACATTGTTACTAACAAGTTGCTTAAAATCATTCCTAACGGCTTGTAGAAGGTTTTCTGCTTCAATGATATGGGAAGAACAATAGGCTTTTGTGTGCTTCACATATCCACAACATACATAAGCACCTTTTCTTCTGTCTTTGCGATATGTCATACCGCTTTTACAATCGGCACAAATAGCAATATGAGCGAATAAGCTTTCTTGACCATTGCTTTTGTTACGCCCCTTCTTTTTCATTTTTTCTAGTACAGCAAGGTGCTCGTCCATTGTGATAATAGCAGGATGGGCATTCTCGATGATAATTTGTTTATTAGGAGCAACAGCTTTTCGTATCTTATAATTCTTTTTTCTACCTGCCTTATCCTTTGCATGAAACTTAGTTGTCTCTTCTTTATGTTGTATCAATTGCCCTGTATAAATAGCATTGGTAAGGATAAGTTGTACACTTGATTGATGCCATCTGCTCCCTGCATTACTTCCCCCAGAAACAGATCGGGGGGTTGGGATATTTTCCTGCATCAAATAGTTGCCGATACGGTATAGTCCCCAGTCCTCATACAGATATAGGTTAAAAATTTTTCTTACAATGGGAGCATATATTTCATCCTTGATTAGTTTCTGATTATGTGGATTACGTTTATAACCGTACGCTACTAAGGAAGCTTTGTATGCCCCTTGTTTAGCTCTCGACTGCAAGCCAAGCTTAATCCTTTCCGATAATTTAGCGCTTTCTTCCTCCGCTAAAATGGCTTTTAGATTAAACATAAAACGACTAGAACTTGTTTCTGTATCATAGCTATCCTCAGGCAAGATTAGTCGGATATTCAATCGTTCAAGTTCATCCGCAATTTGATAGCCTTCTACCATATCCCTGGACAATCTTGACACTGATTTTGCAATTAATACATCAAACTTTTTCTTTTTGGCATCCTCTAATAACCGTAAAACCTCAGGGCGATTTTGGAGAGTTCCCCCGCTTATACCGTTATCTACATATGTTTCTACAACTGTAAAACTATAGTCCTTTGCCTTGCTGTTAGCATAGATAATTTGATTCTTAAGACTGTGTGTTTGCTCCTCTCTTTTTGTACTTACTCTTGCATATATAGCGCATCGCATAGATTAGTAATCCTCCTTTTGGGTATCTTACTTGCTCTATACGATGTGTCCCTCTGAAAATTAAGGCTTAATTATTCCCCCGCCTCTTCGTAAAGATAAAGTAGGGGGTGAAACAAATGCAACAGGAATTTGTAGGAAAGAAATCCATCCAAGAAGTAATGGAGGAGTTATTACAATCTATACTTCAAGCTGAATTACTTAAAGTTGAAATATCTAATGAAAATTGAAGGGTCCTTAAATGGGCTCTTTTTTATTGTAGCATGGACCATTACAAAATGAATTTTTCAGGGCGGAAATATCTAATATTTTAATTTATAACTGCTATAAGGAACCTATAGTAGTGTTCAGAATAATGTTACCCCCCCCCAGGGCCTAGGAAATTCGAATATACATTTGAAACGGGGAGGAACGATGTTTTACCCCTAAAATTTTTTTTGTGAATCTTGGTGCGTTTCTCCTTAATTATCTTCTTCATCCTTCGTATAGAGAATTTAGAGGAGGAAGTTTTTGAGGTCGATTTTTACAGCCTCAAAAGAGGACATTTTCTTATAAATAATTATAAGAGTTTGTCCGCTTTCTCCAACTATTACTATTAAAGGAGAGAACAACATGAAATGCAGAGAGATTAAGATGGAGAATTTACAGGATGCCATTAAATATTTTGGGGAAGGTAAACAACATTTCCCTTTATTTTTTTTAGAAGATGACAAAAAGATAGCAAAACCATGGAATCTTCGGGCTGATTTAATAATGGAGCAATTACCATATGAGGTCTCTGAATTATTAAATGTAATGGAGTATAAAAAGGCAGGCGTGTTCTTTTATCCTAATGGTAACACTCAGGATAAGCACACTACACACATAGAATGGCACTATATAGATATTGACGCCGAAAACGGGGGAACTAAGGAAGAACAATGGGAAAGAATACAAAATGCCCCCCTCCAACCAACAATGGTTTATAGGGGACGGGCGGGGCATAAATTATTATATCGTGTGATAGATGCATATTGGGATACATCTTCATCAGAGTCTATTGAAAAATCAATAGCTCATTATAAAAATATACAACAACAACTTATTGAATACTTTAGGGCAGATGCAGCAGTTATAAATCCTGCACATGCATTTCGACTTCCATTCGTAAACAACTACAAATATTGGGGAGAGAAGGTTTATATAGAAGAACTAATTAGTTTTAATCCTCAAAATGTGTACTCTCAACAGCAATTGAGAGAGGCTTTTCCTTTAAGTCAAAAAAAACATGTTGTTAGAGCAGTACAGGATTCAATAGATTACCCAGAACAAGTAGAAGAGATTCTTGAAGCATTCGTAGAGAGGCTTGGGATGGGAGGATTGGCATATCGTGATTATGGAGATCGCATCGCCCTTCAATGCCCTATACATGGAGACTCACATCCTTCTGCATACTTGTACAAAGATAATAAACTTATTGTCCAGTGTTCCAAAGGCAGGGCAGACGGAGGATGCGAAATCGAAAACGGAAAACCCATAGGGTGGGTCGCTGAACGATTGGGTTGGGACGATGTTACAGAGCTATACGAGCAACTTTTAGCATCATCTGAAGAAAAATACTTTTCTATTAATATATCGGATATGCTAACCCGCCATTCAGTTCATCTTCAAGAAACATTTGAAGAGCATACACAGACGGTGGAGGGAATATCCGAGTTTATTACAGAAAAAATGAAGGGGAGGGGAATTACCATGAATCCTCAGATAGAAAAAATCCATAAGAATATGTCATATCATGCTTTAGAATCCCATGCAGTTCCTCTCTGTATTCCACTTCCCCCAGGAGGTGGTAAAACAACCTGGATGTCAGCGTTCCTTAGCTATCAGCTTGAACATGATTTAGATAGGGCGGGTGCAATTATAGTTGTTGAAAGAGTGGAAACAGCTAAAGAGATAGCAGCTACTTTAGGGACATATGATATGAAAAGAAGTGCTCCGTCAATTGATGTAGATTATTGGGAAAAGCATCAAGCGGCCTATGTAATGGAAAGTGCTTTCACTTCTGATTATTGTGTTAAAAATCCCAAAGAGTATGTATATGGCTTTTGCCGTGGATGTGAAGAGCGGTTTAAATGCCCAACTTCTAAAAAATACGAAGTCCAAATTGGACATCCGATTGTTATTCTGTCTCATGCTAGGTTAGTTATGGATAAAGATAAGCTGAAGAAATATAGTTGGTGGGTGGACGCAAATGGGATTGAGAGAAAAAGAAAACTATTGATAATAGATGAAAAACCACCTATGGTGTCCGTTGATACATTAGAGTTAGCAGACATCTTGGAAATGGAGTATCAAATAAGACATATGTCTGACAAAATAGAGGATGTCGATTCAGTGATAAGCATGCTCGAAAAAATAAAAGATATTTTTTTGAGGGAAGAGGAACGATTAGACTTAAATCCTATTAATCCTGATTATTGCTTTACGTGTAAATCCGTATGGTACAAACACTACATAGGAAAAAAGGCCAGCGTAATCGAACAAGTTGAACTTTTGATTAGAAAAGGGGGAATATGGTACAAAAAAGGCCAGGGTAAAGATAAAATATATATCTACCATACAAATGAATTTCATTTTGAACTGTATAACACGCTGATTCTAGATGGAACATCAAACATAGACATGGAATATCGCTCGAAAAATAGTGTTAACTTCCTTGCTGTTCCTTTAGATGTTAGAAGTTACAGTAACTTATCCTTTTATGTAGCGGATATTTCATCTGGAAAGCATAAAATCCAAAGTAACGATGAACATCTTAAAGTTTTAGCTAAAGAAGTCAAAACAATAGCGACAGTAAATAAAACTTTGGTACTCTGTTACAAGAATTGTAGAGGACAGTTGGAAAGTATTTTGAGTGAAGAAATCGAGGCGGGAAAGGTAGTAGTTAATCACTTCGGAAACGTTAAAGGATCCAATGATTATGTATCTTGTAATACTATTTTTTTAGCGGGTGTAGTACACAAGGGAGATCCTTCTTATGTTGCTAAGTATATAGAATTGTATGACGAGGGTGAGGAAGGAAACTGTAATACAATTAGGGGAGTTAGGCGTTTTCGAAATTTAGAGCTTGAAAAATTAAGATTAAACGACCAGCTTACTTCCCTAATTCAAGATATTTGTCGAATAGTTATAAGGAATTGTGATTATTCTGATCCTGTAAAGGTCTATCTGCCAAGTAGAGATAAAGTTTTAGTCACCTTATTGACTAAATACTTTCATGGAAGCTCAATTGAAGAATGGAAAATAGAGGAGTTTATTAAACTACCCCCATGGTATGAAAAAGTTCGACAAATATTTGAGGAACTATTTGGAGGGCAGGTAATAACGAAAAAAGAGATTAAAAACAGATTACAAATGGATGGGGAGAGTGGGGGACGGAATTTTAGACGAATACAAGAACATTTGTTATATCAGGAATTGTTAATACAATATCGTATAATACAAATCAACAATCGTATGTATATTAAGGAAACTTAGATTCCATAGCACTCAAATTATAATATATTAAAAGGTTATCCAAGGGAAGATTTGGATAACCTTTTAATATATTTACCTGAACTGTAATAAACAAAATTTTTCATTAATGTCTAGGGTAATCAAGTTCTGCTGTTATCTTAAAAATCGATGTATCAACAATATTCGGCCCTTCATCTTCAAGAAAATCCCCTGTGAAGTGAAGAGAAGGTTTTAGCTCATTAAGAATATGATCTATATATTCCTGTAAACTTTTCGTTTTAAAGCGTCTCTCTTCATTTAGCTTGATTAAATAATAAATTACATCATTTTTATCTATGTATCCAAATTTGTATCTACAATATGCCTCTGCTATTTCATTACTAAGCGCTCTTCTTTCTTCATTTGTCATTTTTTAAATCCTCCTAAAGTGATGACATTAAATGTGAATTACTAATTCACCTTATTATAATGCTTTTAGTATATATTTTAAATAAAAATATATTTATAGTCTCTTTCATAGGTGAAGTAGCTCGACTACGTTTAGCCTAAGAGGTGGTAATGTGAGTCAATTACTAAAAATAATTGGGGAACGTTTACGGAATTTTCGTAAGGAGCGAGGGCTCAGCCAAGAAGAACTTGCTTATCTTGCATCTTTGCATTCTACGTACATTGGACAACTAGAACGTGGGGAAAAGAATGTAACAATTGAAAGTTTAGAGAAGATTACCAGGGCTTTGGGGATAAGCTTAGAAGAACTGTTCCGTTATGTACAATCTACTGAAAAGCAAAGAGAGACATCTGTTTTAATAGAAATAATTAGCCGTTTGCAGGGCAGGAGTTTAGAGGATCAGAAGACTATACTCAAGTTATTAGACTTATTGACAGAATGGAAGGACTATAAAAAGTAATCGTTTCATATTTCTAAATTTGTACTAGGCTTCGCTCTCTTTATCAGTAGTAAAAAGTGGTGCATGGTGCGTATTACCTTACTGAATTGCTCTGTACAATACGCACCATAGGAATACAATCATGCCTAGTTGCAGGGTGAAC
>NZ_BBWZ01000054.1 GCF_001015055.1 Aneurinibacillus tyrosinisolvens
TGTTTATAAATTGTTCTTCTGCTTAAACGGTATTTATTGTATATTTAAGGAAATTTCCAATTACAATGAATAGTGAAATCAACGGTACTTATGTTAGAGGCTAAAAGAATGCTTTTATAGGAAATTGATATAAATAATAAAGAATGGGGCGATAAGATGGATGAAAATAACATAAAAATTTTAGCTATATCTGGGAGTGTTCGTGATAATTCTTCCAATAGCAAACTTCTACGTGCTGTTGCCAATTTGTCTTCTGAAAATGTTGTTTTCAAGTTTTATAATGAGTTAGAGACATTACCTCACTTTAATCCTGGAATTGATAATGATGAATCCCCACCTGCTCCAGTCACAATCTTACGTAATTATCTTAAAGAGGCTGACGGTGTTCTCTTTTCTACTCCGGAGTATGCTAATGGGGTACCCGGCGTTCTGAAAAACGCTCTTGACTGGATTGTCTCTTCGGGTGAGTTCATGAACAAACCAGTAGCCGTAATTAGTGGTTCTCCGCACCCGGGGGGCGGTGAGAAGGCACACGCTTCACTTCTCCTTACACTAAACATGCTATCCGCAAAGATTGTGGAAGGAGGTACGATGATGATTCCATTCATTACGACTAAGCTAAATGCCGATGGAAAAATCACAGACCCTGTGATGAAACAGGAGCTTATAAACCTAATTAATGCATTAGTAGATGATATCAACAAGCATTGATTCAACCAAGGAGGCACAATATTAAAGCGAAAAAATACCAATTAATAGGAATCGATAGTTAAATAAAACAAAGATTTGACTCTCTACGTCCGATAAGGTTCAGAATGTAAACAAGGCAGTTCATACGTTAGAGAACTGCCTTACTTTTTTTGAATCCCGAGAACTTAGCTTCTGTTTAATAATTAAAAAACGTGAAATTTAAACTGAATCAGAAACTTCTGGGGGAATGTCATCATAGTATGCAATTATTAAATCCGATTACAAAGGGTGGTGTCTATGTCTTCATTCATTGGAGGTATAGATATAGGAACCATGGATACGGTTCATCAGTTATCACGAAAAAATCTGTTCTTGTTACTCCAAAAAACGCTTCAACTTCAAATTCGGGTTCAGGTTTCGGTAATACGGCTAACGTTATGAGAAACTTTAATGGTGTTAGTTCAACAAATACTGACCGCCCCCATGTTGCTGATCAAAATATTGCAGGTTCAGTGTAAGAAGTAAGATACCGCAACGCAATAACGTTATAAGGGGTGGGGTTTTGGAGTCATTCGTTGGATTTCTAAATATACTAACCATGGACCACGGTTCATCCATAATATTGGAAGAATCTTTAATTTTTTCTCCCAAAAGTACTGCAAGAACAAATTCGGGTTCAGGTTCCGGTAATACGGCTAATTTTATGGAAAACTTTAATCGTGTTAGTTCAACAAATACTGAAGAGGCCCATGCTGCAGATCAAAATATTGCAAGTATTGTGTAACAAAATTAAGAAGTGGAAGATAATGCCCTTTCAGTAAACAACCAAAAACTTCTTCTGTTTGCAGAAGGGGTTTTTGGCTTGGTGTGTACTACCATCATATTCATTTCTTCATTCCCGCCATAATAGACGAATTTTTTATAGAAATGAATCAATTTCATAACTCGGAGCCCTAGATCCGCAAGGGTTTCAAGAGCTAAAAAATGTAGCACCTCCCCAAGTTTTACTTACAATTACATGCTAAAACCTTGATAATCCTTTTAAAAATGCAGTTTTTAATGGGTAATTATGAAATTGATTCAATTAAGAAAGATTATTATCCGTTTTGAAAAAAGCCATAAAAATAATAGAGATAAGAGTCGTACACATTAACTGACTAAAGACGCTATCGTCGTACGATCCCACTTATCAAGAAATAAAAAACAAATGATAATGAAAATTATTATTGACTGTGTGTGAATGTTTCGTTTAAAATAGTGTTAGAAAGAAACTGATAATCATTATCACAAGTTTGAATTGATAAATGAATTCAAAGTACTTTGTTTAGGCAAATACATAGAACGTGAGGGAGAAGAATGAAAAAAAGAATAGGGGCTGGACTCCTTACTCTACTGCTCTTAACGCTGGTACTGCCTTCCGTGATTTTTGCTGGCAACGCAGTGGAAGACATGAAAAAAGAAAATCAGCTCGTTGAGCAGGCCGTCCAATTTGTGCAAAGCGGGAACATAAAAGCAGCCCAGGAGAAATTGGATACATATTCTTCCGCATGGCTTGCTGCAGAGGATGGAATTAAAAAGCAGTCCAAGCAGGCCTATCATGATATCGAAGATGCCATGGGACAGGTTCAATTCGCACTTGCCCAGCAGCCCGTTGACAAAAACGTTCTGCTGACAAACTTGAAGCAGCTTAAGCAGGTGAATGAAAAGTTCGTAGCAGGTCAGTTTCCGGCAGAAACCTCTACAACGGAAGCACCGAAAGCCAATCAAGGAGATATAGCGGGACTTATTTCTCTGATTGACCAAACGATTGTTAAAGTGAAACAGAATGATATAGAAGGAGCTAAAGGGGATGTTGAGAAATTCCGCTCCATGTGGCTGAATGTGGAAGGGGTTGTCCTGACACAATCCTCTAAAATATACGGAGATGCTGAGAAAGACATGGTAGCCTCATACGCACTACTAGCCGCAAATCCTCCGAAAAAAGCAGAAGCTGAAAAAACACTTCAAAATATGCGCGATTATCTTGCACCGCTTGCAGCAAAAACAAGCTATACCATGGTAGATGCGGTTACCATCCTTTTGCGTGAAGGATTGGAAGGTCTGCTCGTTGTAGTCGCCCTACTTGGCTTCTTGAAAAAAGCAGGTCATGAAGATAAGAAGAAGTGGATTTTTACGGGGTCGGTGCTGGTTTTGCGGTCAGTATTATCCTGGGTATTATCGTTCAAGTGCTGTTTTCAGCGGGAACCTTCGGTAATAACAACTTCTTGATTGCAGGTTGGACCGGTTTATTCGCCGCGGTCATGCTCCTTTATATGAGCTACTGGCTCCACAGTAAATCAAGCACGGTTCAATGGCAGGAATACATTCGCAATCAAAGTACGAAAGCATTGGCTACCGGAAGTCTTGTCTCGCTTGCGGTATTATCCTTCCTTGCTGTATTCCGGGAAGGAACGGAAACGGTTCTCTTCTATATCGGGATGGCTTCCTCTATCAGTTTAGGAAGTTTGTTATCAGGGATTGGAATTGGAGCAGTTATTCTTGTGATTCTTGCTTACCTCATTCTTAAAGTGGGTTTGAAAATTCCCATGCGTCCATTTTTTATCGTTTCAAGCATTCTGGTGTTCTACTTGTGCTTTAAATTCTTAGGAATGGGCATTCACGGTTTACAACTGGCAGGTTTATTGCCAGCCACGCAGGCGGATGGGATTCCGTCCATCGAATTTTTTGCGATTTACCCTACATGGGAGAGTGTCATTCCGCAGGCAGTTCTACTTGCAGCAGCGGTTGGCGCTATCATTTGGAGCAAACGTAAGGATATGAAAATCAATCAAAACCTACAAGCAAACAAAGCATCATAGGGGGAAACAAAACATGAAAGCATTCAAACTAATCGTACCAGCCGTACTAGCAGCATCTCTAGCCTTAACTGCTTGTGGAGCACAACAAGATAAAAAAGCGGAAAGCCAACCAGCAACCTCTTCTCAAACAGCCAATACGACAAGCTCCTCTGCTGAATCGGCAGCTTCTAGTCCTGCTGAAGGGGCAAAAGCGATGAAGCAAGCACTTGCAGACATGAAGACGAACGTGAATGCAGATAATGCAGCTAAAGTAAAGGAAGATGCTGACAAGCTAGAAGAATCATGGAAAACATTCGAAGATGGAGTGAAGGAGAAAAAACCTGATCTTTATGAAAAAGTAGAAAAGCCCCTCGGTATTATCCAAGGTGGAGCGAAAGCTCAAAAGCTCGATAAAGCAGTGTTAAGCAAGTCCATTGATGAATTAGATGGAATTTTAACTGAGGTTGAAAATATCAAGTAAAGAAAAAAACCGCTGGTATCCAGCGGTTTTTTTACTACTACTAGGGATTTGAACGTTACTTTTTAATCAGCGAGAAATTTAATTAAGGTTTATGTAGTAAACTAAAGGCATCATTCTTTGAAACAAACTATAAATAAGGTTATATTGTGTTTTTATGGTGTTTCATTTACGAAGGATACATTTGACATTAAGGGTTGTTGTCATACGTACCCTTGTGGAAGGGAGAGTCGCTATGAAAGTGAGTCCTCGCTTTACTCCTGCTGTTCATATTTTATGTTTGCTATCTTTAGAAGAAGAAAAGGTACTTACTTGAATCAATTTCATAACTCGGAACCTTAGAGCTACAAGGGTTTCAAGAGTTAAAAAATGTAGTACCTCCCAAGTTTTGCTTACAATTAAAGTAACTACTTAGGTCAGCTGAAAGTAAACTGACCTCGATTAACTAATATAATAGAATCAAGCAGATCCTTTCCTTGTTTTCGTATTGTGGAAATGAATCCACGAATGCGCGCAAACTGAATAGCCCCTTTTTCCGTACGAAAGGAACCTGATACTTTTTCTTTTACTTTTACCATTCGGATATCGCGCTCAGCTTGACTGTTATCAAACGGAACAAGCGCATTCTGAAGAAATCGAAGAATGTCGGCTTTGTATAGAATGAACCGTTCAGCCAGGTTTGCCGCTTTGCCTTTGGCTTTCCGCCCTCTTTTTCCCGGTACATCAGGTTTGAGCGGTGGACGCCATTGTTTGGTACCCCGGCTTATGATTTCATCATAGTTGGTTTCTATGTCCGAGATGACTTCAGGCTCCAGCGGCCTTCCGGCCTCAGATGCCTGTTTTGATTTTTTCAAGGCTTCTCGTAAGAGAGCCTGGATTTCGGAAGCCCATTGGTGTTTGTCATAATCGATGATTCCTTGGCACTCCCGAAGCAGATGTACGCCGCAAAGGGCATGGGTAAAATCATAATCAGCGTTAAAATACGGTTTCCAAAAATCATGAACTACGATTCCCTTATAGGCAGGCAAGACACCCATGGCGTTTATGGCTTCTTTCCCACGCTTTTGATGAACATTATAAAGTGTCCATTTGTCATTACAGACGGTATGTAACCAATGCAATTTACCTTCGATGCGCATGCCTGTTTCATCAGCATGCACCACTTTGCTGCCGACCAGATTTTGTCTACTTGTATTTTCAATAGGTTCTAATTGAATCGAAAGCTTTTCGAGATGTGATAGAAGGGTAGCTTCACTTGGCCGGTGTCCAGTTAGGTCCTCAAATAACTGGCTGATGCGCTCAAGAGGAAGATGTTGATAGGTGTTCAAATAGGCACACCACGCGCTCCAGCTTTCGCCATACTGAATAGGCACCTTCACATTTTCCGGGAAAGCAGCCTGTTCTTATTGCAATTTGGACAGCACTTTGTCGCCACTCTGTGCTCGGTAAAGATCAGGCGTGGAAGCGGAAGGTCCACTATCTGCCTGCGTTTATAACTCTCAATGGGTGCATCGACAAGGGACTGTTCGCAATGGTAACAAATATCAGGTTTATGCCACTTGACCTCATCCGGGTTATCAGCCATTTTGAGTGGATGTCCTTCATGCCCCTTGGGGGCACCTTTTTTCCCGCCGGAAGGCCGGAGGCTCTTTGGTTTACGGAATCCATCACTGGATGGTGGTTTACTGCTGTTACTGCTGTTACTGCTGTTACTGCTATTGGAACCGAGCTGTCGCTCCAGCTCTTTTACGCGTGTTTCAAGTTTTTCAATATGTACAACAAGGGCCGTGATGAAGTGAGCAATTTCAGAAGGACTCCCTTCACTTATTTCCTCAATTTTTTTAGCGGTATATTTCATGGGTACCCACTCGCTTTCCACATTTTTGGAAGTTGCCGATAAGTACCCGCTTTTATACACCGCTAAACATTTTTTAACCTAAGTAGTTACCAATTAAACATAAAAACCTTAATAATTCCTGTGAAAGTGTAGTTTTTACTGAGCCATTATGAAATTGATTCAAATAAGAACCATTTTGTATGGTCCTATAACGCCCGATATTTTCACTTATGTAAGCAAAAAGCCAGCCTGGATTCAGGCTGGCTTTTCTTATCCTCATTTTTCAAGGGTAGTCCGATTATCGATCACATGCACACGAAATAACAACTAAGAGGATAAAGAGAACCAGAATAAACGAAAATTCTCTTCTTTCACCAAACATAGTATGACCTCCTAATATATAAGTGATGGAACTACAATTCATACTATGTAGATAGGTAGGGACAAGTGTTGGATGAGTACCCGTATTTTGTAAATTGGATAGAAGCGGAAAAAGTAACGAACCAACGAACACCACGAAAAACCCTTTTGAAAAAGAGGGTTTCATGGTGATAGCATGAGTTTTTTAGGAGGCGGTCTCATGCTCTTTATCCTGCTCGTAGGATACTAACAAGCTATGTAGAAGGGTCGAAACATGTGTTAAGGCACTCCCCCATTCTTACAGTTCTTAGTAAATTTTTAGTTTACGTCCGATAACCCTCATTATGAAATTGAATATTTATCGGTTGGATGAAATAAAGTAGTACAAGAAGCGTCTTCCCAGGCCCTTCTCTTTTCTTAATGTCGTTAGTAGGCTACGTCCATCATTTTCTCTTCAAAGTAGCAAATAACCCCTCTATCCATCAGTCAGAGGGGTTCTTTGTTTCGGATAGTAAAGGGAGTCTTACCGTACTAGATAAACTATGCTAATTACTTATCCTGGTGCCTAAAATCCAAATGATGTCCGATAACTTGGTTATCAAGGATATTACCGATTAATTATCTATTCGCATACTGTACACGAAATAATAACTAAGAGGATAAACAGAACCAGAATAAACGAAAATCCTCTTTCTTCACGACAAAAGCCCATAGTATGACCTCCCCTATATAAGTGATTGAACTATAATTCATACTATGTAGATAGGGAGGGACGAGTGTTGGATGAATACCCGTATTTTGTAAAATGGACAGAAGCCGAAAAAACCACCCATGAGCGTCCCCTCCATTTCCATCAAGCGATGGTATGGCTTTATATAAATGGAGAAGGACGGGGGAGGGCGGTTACTGCCTTTATTCAAGATCTTGGGCTTGTTGCTCATTAGGATTAGAGCAGGAACAGAGCTGCAATGATGGCTAGAGGGATCAAAATAAATCCAAAGCTTCTGCGTTCAAAGCCTCTACGCCCAAATTCAAAGCCGTTTGCTTTTACCATGCGAGCTGCCTTTTCTGTTTTAGGCACGGCTAAATAAACATGACCATCCTCCACCTTTTGAATATATCCTTCATAGACTTTATTATCTTTGGTTTGGATTTTTACGTGTTTAGAAATATTTTTTTCAAAAGTAGTTTCTATCCTTTGTATCCTTTGTACATTTGGTTTGTTCGTAGCCATTTCTTCGTTTCCCTCCTAACATGTAAGTTCCCTCTATCATATGCTCGTCCCTTGTTTTTGTTATAGACAAGTGTTCAGTCCGCTTATTTTTGGGTTTGCGTCCAATGAAACAAAGCAGCTCACCTATCCAGAAACCGGTGTAGTTGCTTTGTTTTTAAGATCCGATAGTAACACTTATGTAAGCAAACAGTCAGCCTGGATTCAGGCTGGCTGTTCTTATCCTCATTTTTCAAGGATAGTCCGATTAACAACGTTCACATGCACACGAAATAACAACTAAGAGGATAAACAGAACCAGAATAAACGAAAATTCTCTTCTTTCACCAAACATAGTATGACCTCCTAATATATAAGTGATGGAACTACAATTCATACTATGTAGATAGGTAGGGACAAGTGTTGGATGAGTACCCATATTTTGTAAATTGGACGGAAGTCGAAAAAGTAATGAACCAACGAATCCCACGAAAACCTCTTTTTCAAAAGAGGTTTTCGTTGGGGACATGAGGGCATTCTTGTGCTTTTCATCCTGCTCGTAGGATACTAACAAGCTATGTAGAAGGGTCGAAACATGTGTTAAGGCATTCCCCTATTCTTAAAGTTCTTAGTAAATTTATAGTTTATGTCCGATAAGATTCAAACTGTAAACTAAAGATAACTTTAATTTGGTGGAAAGTTTATATATGAAAGTAGTGGCATATACGTAAAATAACGGGTGCTTTATAGAAAGCACCCATTATTTTTACGTATGTCTTTTCTATTTTTAATGAATATAGATAATCCCTTCAAGCCTAATTTGATAATGTTCTCCCTCATTTGAGACTAAAATATGATCGGGGTAAACCTCCTCTAATGTTCCTTTAATTATTTCAACTGGAGTCGCAACGGATATTTCCCTTCCCCTTCGTTGTTGCAAATCATTCAAAAGCTGTTTCGTGAATGTCACAGTATTCCCGGCAGTGGATTCCCTTCTTTCGGGCACGAATTCAATCTGGTTTGATACAGGATAAATATAATATGGATAAGGTGGATACTTCATGTTTACCTCCTTAATTTTTAGCTGCAATAAAAATATATGCAGAAGGGAGGAGAATGACCTAGGACAAATACCCAAATTGCTTATGTATCCTTTTATTTTACAATGGCTATTATCAGACATCATTACTACAAAAAAGAAGAGAATTTTCATTATGTAAAGTAATTAACCCCTTCTGGAGGCAAGAAGGGGTTTTGTGGTGGACAAGTTTACCTTAAACGGAGGTATATTTATAACTATACTGTTCCATATAGCTAGGGAACGGCGAAAGCCTAGTGTAACGATATTTTTATCAATGAATATTACATACAAAACCAATGTCTGATAATACTCAAACTGGTGCGACAAGTAAGTCGCTTTCTTATATACAGTGCAGCGCCGGTCTCATTTGCCGGTATGTTGCTAGCCTAGTCGCAAAGGCTATCTCTGCCCGAAACAGCGTCTCTGGTAACGGAGGGGTTGGTTGCATGAGGGAAATGCGGAAACAGAGGATGAGTGTACCATCCAGAACACTGCTAGGAGAAGATGGGTAAGGCTGTACCTCACGGTATAGCTTGCGGTGAACGAAAGTGAAGGTTTATAAGCTTCGTAAAGGTTAGCCTGAGATGGTTCACAGCCTCGCTCAGGTATTGGTAAGAGGAAATGTGAAGTCAGTTTGTCACTGTACTGCGACCCCCATCTTGCCCGGAGTAAAGAACCCACCTGTCCCCGTCGTATCTGTGGAAAGTGGAACTTGGTAAGCCCGATGGTATCTGCGTGAGCAGTAGAGCGATGGCAACATCTATCGATGTGCCAGCGGGTAAAGGATGTCTGAGAAAGCGAATGCCGTTACGTCGAAAGGCAACCGGAAAGCCGAAAAGGTATAACGGGACGGATACTGTCGGTCGAAAGGCTTTTGCCATGACAGAACCCGAAAGGGTGCAGACTTCTGACGGGTCTTCAACATGGAGCGTAAATTGGTGGCTACCTTCTGACGTAAGGAACGTGCTGCGATGTATGCTAATCATTTCGGTTAGTCCGCGCACGCTTCGCTTACTTTGTAAGTGACGAGGATACGGTCAAACAACGACCGTGCCTTATAGAAAGCTTCGTTTTCTATAAGGGGAAAAAAGAAGGCTTGAGCCGTATGAGTTGAAAGGCTCACGTACGGTTCTGAGGGGAGAAAGGGGCAGCGATGCCCCCGACTTACCCGACTAAACTAAAACAGCTATCCCAGTTCCTGCCGGGATAGCTGTTTGTTATGTTCGATAATCTTCTTTATAAAAATTATAGAACAGTCCATTTATGTAACATAATACTAATTAAGTTACATTGGTTGTTCGTGCCTCTGTGTTGTTTTACATTGGTGTACCCTGATAGAGCAAGATTGGATTGCTGCGTTCACAAAAGGAAAAAAGTATATACATGGTAACTGTAGGAGAATATAAATTTGTGATTTGAACAGTATTGCTATTGCCTTGAGGGAGGATTTCGATGGAAAAAAGACCACGCAAAAGGAACAAAAACGACGACAACAAAAACATTGATCCTCTAAAAGAAGCAGTAGATCCTTCAGAGGAAATGGGCAATACCTTATCAAGCACGCTGGATGACAACGTAAAAATATTAAAAGAAACATTTAAAAATTGCTCTGACGTTGTATTTCGGGAACTGCGCATGGATGGAAAAATGTATGGCTTCCTCATCTTTATCGACGGGATGGTAAAGACAGACGACATCCATAATAACGTATTGCGCCCACTCCTTCCACAATTCCTGGATGAAAATAAAGAAACAATAAAAGACGACATATTAGATGAATCGAATATCGCGCTCTCTCAGCTTTCTAAAGTAAAATACTATTCCGATGTCGTGGACAATGTCCTCGGTGCGAATACAGTCCTCCTTCTTGATGGTAAGACAGAAGCACTCGTAATCAATGCCATTGGCGGAAACCGCAGAGGGGTAAGTGAGCCACAGACAGAAGCCGTCGTTCGGGGCCCACGGGAAGGATTTGCTGAAGGAATACGGACGAACACCGGGCTGATTCGCTTTCGCGTAAAATCTCCCCGTCTAAAAATGGAAGCAATGAAAATTGGAGAACATACAAGGACAAACGTAGTTCTCGCCTACATAGAGGGAGTTGCTGATCCTAACGTTATAAAGGAAGCCAGAAAACGATTGAGTGAAATTGAAATCGACGGCATCCTTGAAACCGGTTATATCGAGGAATTTATCGAGGACAATCCGCATTCGCCTTTTCCGCAGTTTCAATATACAGAACGTCCTGATACTGTTTGCGGAAACCTCCTTGAAGGAAAGTTTGCGATCCTCGTCGATGGAACGCCATTCGTTTTAATCGCTCCGGTTACCTTCTGGCAATTGATGCAGGCCGGCGAAGACTATTACGAACGGTACATTATCGCCAATATGCTTCGCTGGCTGCGTTACGCATTGATGCTGATTGCTCTTTTTATGCCGTCTCTCTATATTGCTGTGCTTACTTATCACCCTGATATGCTGCCAACGCGGCTAGTACTTAGCATCGCCGCTTCAAGAGAAGCCATTCCTTTCCCCGCCCTTGTGGAGGCGCTTATGATGGAACTCGCCTTCGAAGCGCTGCGGGAAGCAGGCGTCCGGCTGCCTAAGGCAGTCGGGCAGGGAGTCAGTATTCTTGGTGCGCTTATTATCGGTCAGGGGGCGGTTCAAGCCGGGATCGTATCAGCACCTATGGTCATGGTTGTTGCATTAACCGGTATCGCATCTTTTACCATTCCTAAATACAACTTGTCGATTGCCGTCCGCATGCTGCGGTTTCCCCTGATGTTCCTGGCAGCTTCGTTTGGGTTGTTCGGTATTGTAATCGGCGGCCTGCTGATTTCGATACACCTGGTAAATTTACGGACGTTTGGCGTACCCTATCTGTCTGGCGTTGCACCGTATAACAAACATGATATAAAAGATATTTTTGTTCGCGTTCCGTGGTGGAGAATGATTTTTCGCCCATTTTCTTACTCCCACCTAAATCGTCAACGGATGCAGCGTGGGATGAAACCTACACCGCCTCCGGCTGAGGAGTGATTGTCATTCATTTACAATTTGACTATTTTCGGACATAGAATCATAATTTTTTATTACCTGAAATTTTTAATTTGACGACACTACATGGAGAGTAAAATAAAACGGAGAAAGAGAGTGGAAACCCCCTCTCTCTTTTTTTTCTCCAGAAAAACATAAATACTCAATGATGTAACACAAGTACAATTAAGTTACATCATGAAAAAACCATGAAAACTTGATATACAGGGCTATTTTCCATTTTCCTTATTATTCTTTTTATTCTCTTGGCTTTTTATGTATCATATTGTATTGTATTGATTAATATAATGTAACATAACGAATGAGGGGGTAAGGATATGGAATATGTTCAGCCCATCCGAGATAAAAGCAAAATTGAGCGGATTAAAGAAATTTTAAAGCATCAATCTTATCGGGATTACTTCATGTTTGTCATGGGAATGAATACAGGGTTAAGAATCAGCGACTTGCTCCAGCTGAAAGTAGCGGATATAAAGAACAAAACACACATCACCATTATGGAGAAGAAAACAGGAAAGGATAAACGCTTCCCGATTAACGGGAACCTGAGAACGGAGATAGGCGCTTACGTGGCCGCATTGGATGAGCAGGATTTCTTATTCCCTTCGAAGAAAACAGATAAGCCAATCACTCGAATCCAAGCTTACCGGATCCTTAATGATGCAGCTGCTAAGGTTGGCCTGCAGGAAATCGGCACGCATACTCTTCGCAAGACCTTTGGGTATCATTTTTACCAGAAGACAAAGGACGTGGCCTTGCTGCAGGAACTATTTAATCATTCAGCGCCTTCTGTAACACTACGCTACATAGGGATCAACCAGGATGTAATCGACAGAGCTATAGAGGATTTTAGCCTTTAAGGCACATGTATTCCTTTTAACCATTTAAAACATTGGAAGGGTGAATAGTGTGGAGAATTTCAGAATTACATACAAACATGATTGCACAAAGTGTCAAAGAGATTTCAAAGACATGGAATTTGTGTATT
The DNA here is from genome assembly GCF_001015055.1 of Aneurinibacillus tyrosinisolvens. GTDB lineage: Bacteria > Bacillota > Bacilli > Aneurinibacillales > Aneurinibacillaceae > Aneurinibacillus_A > Aneurinibacillus_A tyrosinisolvens. The sequence goes on from NZ_BBWZ01000054.1 coordinate 12,539, forward strand.
ACATGCCTGATGATAACGATAGTGTTTGTAAAAAATGCATGATGGAAATCGGGCCAAACAGTACTGAATTTATTAGGAGTTTGCACGTTGCTGGTAGCAGGGATGAGACAAGAAAAACGATTCTATCTCTTATTGAAGCTTACAATAAAAGTTTGGATGGATACGATGAACCTATAATCATACAGACTAATGTCTGATAAGATGCAAACTGTAAAGCAAAGAAAGCCCACCTGAATCCCGGTGGGCTTTCTTTATAGTTATGACAATTAATTGTTACTCACATGCACACGCAATAATAACTAGGAGGATGAAGAGTACGAGAATGATCCCGATTTCTTCACCAAAACCACCACATGACATTTACCTTCCCCTCCTTTTTATGAAAGAAGTAGTATTAGAGTATGTGAATGAGTTTGGACAAGTGTTGGGCGATTGCCCTTTTTATGAAGTGGAACCTAGTTAAGGGTAACAGCCACATGGTTCATAACGTCTGATAAGTCCATTTTTGGACACCAGTCGAGGTCCGATAACTTGGTTTTATGTAATGAACCTTCCTAGTATAGTTCTACACGGATTTTATATGAGTCCAATAACAAAATTTGAATTAGTAACAATCGCCCATCATGGTTCATATTGTGTTGAGGGAAGTATTCAAAGTATTTGGTGGATTCAATCGCTATGCCATTGTTTTTGATTCTCTTCGTTCTGTCATTGATTTGAGTTGCTGGTTACACTGCCGGCATAACTGATTCATTTAATAAACGGAGGTTGTAAAAATGGATGATTTTCAAAAAGAACTTCAAGGGTTGGATGTTTCTAATTTTCAGGCGAACCAGATGACTCCTTATGACACTCAAGGTCAACACAATATGGATCAGGCGCGACAATGTGGTATGGGTGTTCGTTGCTTTAATTGTTTCCATAATTGTTTCCATAATTGTTTCCATAATTGTTTCAACTGCTTCCGTTGTTTTAATTGCTTCAACTGCTTCCGTTGTTCTAATTGCTTCAACTGTGCCCGTTGTTTCGGAGGGGAAGGTTAGACATATTTAATTTTTATTAACGTCCGATAAGACGCATTATGGTAAATTATTCAGACACAAAAACCCGAAATTCGGTCAAAATCAGCCGTTTTCCGGGTTTTTGAGTTTCGGGAAATAGCCGGGAATCACCCTGTTTTTCCGGGAAGACCATTTCCATTTTCCTCGTAATTACTCGGTATTACGTAGCAACTTTATATTTGCAAATGGGGATATGTCATTTCACAATCATTCCAACATGGTGAAGTTATACGGAACAACTGCAAGGAAACGGTATAACGAAGGGTTGAAATGTCCAAAATAAAAGTCTCAAAATTATAGTGTAATCTCTACCCCCCCTGTTCCAAAAACGATGGTTATTGAAACGGTAAAGAATCGCTACCTTTTATATGGGTTTATTGCCTAGAATGCGTATCAAAACTCGTTTCAAAATCATTATCCCTATAACCATCCGTTTATGATACGATAAAGGTACAAAACGGTAATGGGGGAGCAGTACATATGAAAATCGGATACGCTCGTGTTTCTACATTAGACCAAAATCTTGACATGCAAATGGACGCTTTACAATCAGCAGGATGTGAGCAGATATTCCAGGAGAAGATGAGCGGGAAGAAGGACGATAGACCGGAGCTGCAGCGTTGTCTTGATTCCTTACGTAAAACCGATACGCTTATCGTTTTCAAATTAGATCGACTTGGCCGATCCACATTTAAGTTATTGGAACTGACGTCTGAATTGGAGAAACGGGGAGTCGAGTTTGTTAGTATCCGAGATAACATCGACACTTCCACAGCTGTAGGTAAAGCTATGTTTCGTATGATGGCTGTACTGGCGGAGATGGAACGGGATATTATTGCTGAACGTACTCAGGCGGGATTACAAGCGGCTAGAGCGCGGGGAAGAGTAGGCGGCAGGCCGAAGACGGACAAGACGAAGGTGGCTACAGCGTTAGCCTTGTACGATGCAGGACAAATGACAGTTCCGGAGATTACGCAGGCAACCGGCGTAAGCAAGCCGACGTTATATAGAGCGATAAAGGCACGGGATAACGTCAGCAAATGAGTTGGCGTTTTTCATGCACGACAAACGCAAAAAAGTAGACTCCCATATGGCCCTCGCAAAGCTTAGGGAATCTACTTCTTCTGGTTACACCGTGCTGTATCGGCGACACCTTGCTGTAATAGAAACCAAGGCCCATTCAGGTTCTTGGCTTTCTTATTATGTCCTAATAGTAGGATACTTATGTATAAAATGATAAGATGTAGTCAAATAATCGATAGCATAAGGCAGTAAAAAAACGAATTATTTAGGTGGTTGAACGAGTTCTTGTATTTCCTTTATCTCATCAATGGGCATGTCTAATTCTTCGGAGATTTGTTCAACTGTCCTCCCGGCAAGCATTAACCTTAAAATAGCTTTAAGTTCTTCTTTACCTTCTTTTCTACCTTCATTTTTAAGTTCCTCTTCATAAGAAAACATAATCCCACCCCCAATTTTTTAAAGACACTGATTCTGTTATTGGTTATTCTTGATTTGCTCTTGGTAAAGTTGAATAATTTCTTGTATTTCTTGGACTTTGTTAGGAGGGACATCTAATTGTTCAAAGATTTGTTCGACCGTTTTACCAGAACGCACTAATTGTAGAACAGACAATACTAATTTTACACCTTCTTCTCTGCCTTTTTCCCTAAGTTCGTCTTCGTAAGAAAATATTTTCCCATCCTCCGGATTTTTGATTTTTATATTATGCTTTAATCCTTATCATAGACGGTAGAGCCGCTACATACCCTCATTTGCTAAATGTCCCGTTTGTTTTTGCGAGGGCCAAAAACAACTTCAAACTTTTGGTAGTGCGAAGTTTATTCCACCTTTTCACATCCTTTATTCAAACGGTGTTTTTTTGTTGTTATATAGTTATGTTGTTATACATATCATAAATATATGTTGTTATGTTGTCAACAACAAGATACAATAAAGATAAATATTTCTTCGAAAGGGAGTTAAAGATATGGCACGGAGAGCAATCAATACAACCATAGATGAGGGTTTGTTTAAAGAAATTAAGCTGCTTGCTTTTCAAAAGGACGTAAAAATCAATGAGTTAATGGAGCGAGGGTTACGTCTGGTTCTTGAAGAGGAGAAAAAAAAGGACGGTGAATGATATGAATTCGGAATATGAAAAGAAGCTCCAAGAGCGTATAGAAGGATTCATGGGGTTTTTAGCGATTCACGGTATTCATTTAGATGAACCTGATGATGTCCTTTTAAAGGATATGATTAGGTTTACTTTTTCAGAGGGTTACAATTTGGCACTTAAAGAAGAAGCAGAAAAGAAACGTCAGGGGATTGAAGACGAATTTGATGGAGTAGGTGATTGATATAACTCTTGAACAAATTAAGAACCGTATCGAACAGCTGCATAAAGAAATTGCTGCTAATGTTGAGAAGATGGAAGGCGTAAGCCATGAGGAATATAAATTGTTACTTGCTATTAACCAGCCCTTACACATGGAAGTTGTAGCATTGCTTGAAGCGGTTCTAGAGGGGCCGATAAGAAAATAGATTAGACATATTTACGGAAGAGTAGAAATTCCATTTTGAGGGATGTGAAAGAAGTTGGAAAATGTCACGAATGAAGAGCATCAGAAATTAGTTAAGAACGAAAAAATGTATCGTCAAATCGTTGAGCATTCGAGAGAATCAATTATTATACATGTTGATGGGAAAATCGTATATATAAACCCGGCGGGTGTAAAACTATTACGAGCTTCTTCTAGTGAGGAAATTATAGGGACTAACATATTGGATATTATACCTGAACAGGATAAAGCGGCCACAAAAGAAAGAATAAGAAAGATTCTTGAGGAGAATAAAAAATTCGGACTATATGATCATGAAATAAAGAGATATGATGGTACATTTGTTGAGGTAGAAGTAAGTCCTACTTATATTATTTATGAGAATAAAAAAGCTGTTCAAACATCATTTAGAGATATAACGCAGCGTAAAGAAGCCGAAAAAATACTAAAAAAAGCATTAAAAGACATTAATGAATTATCTGCTCCTCTTGTACCTGTTCTCGATGGAATTGCTGTGCTTCCTCTGGTGGGTTCCATCGATTCGTATCGAGCAAAACATCTTTTAAAAAATATCCCTTCAAAGATAAAGGAACAGAGCCTCGAATGTTTAATTATTGATTTTTCAGGTATCTATACGGTTGATACAATGGTAGCCGAATATCTGTTTAAGATTCATGATGTCCTTCGTTTGCTTGGTGTTCAGTCCATTATAACGGGAATAAGGCCAGATATTGCTCAGACCGCTGTACAACTTGGAATCGATTTATCTTCAGTTCTAACCTTTGCTACCGTAAAGCAAGCATTACAATATCTAGGTGTTAAAGGATAAACATTATACTAGTTGTTTGTGCCTCTGTGTTGAAGCAAATAGATTAATAGAATGGTCTTTGCAAACTATGCAAGGCCATTTTTATTATTTCTGCTGTATTTCTCCATCAGAAACTAAATGAATGAATTTCATAACTCGGAGCCTTAGAGCCTCAAGGGTTTCAAGAGCTAAAAAATGTAGCACCTCCCCGAGTTTTGCTTACAATTATGGGCTACATCCTTGATTATCCCTGTAAAAACGAAGTTTTTAATGAGCCGTTATGAAATTGATTCATATAATAATTTTTTATTGCCCTAACGGGAATCGTTAGCACGGTATGGCTATTACGTCAGCCGTTTTTTTATTTATTCAACTAACAGCCAGTGAAGTTAAATAATAAAATACGTAAAACAGTCTCCAGTTTGTTGAACAAATTACCTTTTATATTAGTGAGAAAAAATCGCTAAAGCCGTAATTAAAATCGAGTAGCAGGTCTTTAGAGGCAAATTTGATAATAAAAGGAAACTTAAAAAGGGGCATGAGGTCAAATTAAGGTAGAACGATAAATCATTGTAAGAACATTGGGAGGTTATCATGTTTATATCCAGCAAATTATCGAAGAAAATTATCATTGGAACCGTGGTTGGTACATTGGCTCTTTCAGGAACAGCGTTCGGTGCAGTTAAAGCCTACGATAAATATATCAAGGCTCGTTTTGCAAGTATTGGATTAGTTGTTAACGGGAAATTGATTCAAACGAAGGCAGAACCATTCATTTACAACGGAAATGTATATGCACCAGTTGCCACGGTTGCGAATGGGTTGGGTGTTAGCCAAAGGTGGTCAAATACCGATTGGGTCAACAATTACAAACCGTCTGTTCGTTTTGATGGATATAATGTGAAAGATTTAAATCAGTCTATCCAACGCGACCTATCATGGAAAGGTGGAGGAAAAACAGAACCTTACCAGGTGAACCATCTACCTATTGCTGGTCAGGTCTACCTCTCTGATCTGTTTTGGATTGAATCTAATATGCTGCAGTTAACAGATTACTCAACTTCATCCCCAAAAACGATTAATATTCCGCAGAGTAAACCCGAACAAGGGAATTATCAATACTTAGTTCCAGGAAGTGTTGAGCAAATGGATACAAATCCGAACAATTTGCGTTTTATGGTATATGAAAGTACCTCTATGTGGAAGGACAACAAGGGAGCGTGGGACATTGCTGTTCGGATAGTGGAATATAGGGATGGAAAACTTACGATGGGGAACCCGCTCCCGATTGATAAAGACCCCTATGCATATGTTGGTGCCATTGCAAAAACGGGAAACATATTATTTGTTCAGTACTATGATAGTAATTCAAGTAATCATAAGCTTATTGGTACAGAAACCTATACAATGGAAAACGGAAAAGTAATGAAATTAGAAGCAGCAGTGAAATAAGCCGGGACTTTCCGGCTTATTTTTTTGTAACTGTAAAAGTTATTAACCTAAACATTCCTGTAGAGGCTAAGAAGTAGCCTTTGCCAAAAAAGGAGCACCTCGGTATGATGGGGGTGTGTGCAGGGTCAAAGCCCTAAAAACCCATCAAGGAGGCGCTCTTACTATGAAGTTTAAACAATCTCAGGGTCAAAATCAACGGATAGAAAGAATTACCCCTTCCCATCTTGTCATTGGGATTGATATGGCGAAAGAAAAACATGTCGCGCAAGCGACGAACTTTCGAGGGATTGTCCTTACCCATCGACCTCTTACCTTTACCAATGAACAGGAAGGATTTGAGAAGTTAGAACGATGGTTCAACGGATTACAGAAAAAACACGGCTTAAACCAGCTCATTATTGGCATGGAGCCGACTGGACATTACTGGTTTAACCTGGCAAACTGGCTTCTCGACAAGGGAATCAACGTCGTATGGGTCAATCCCGCCACAACCAAAAGAAACAAGGAGAATCGCGACAATTGTCCTTCCAAGAGTGACCCGAAAGACGCGTTAGTCATTGCAGATGTCATCAGTCGGGGCTATTACTCGGATTACAAACGTCAAGCAGGGGAATTCCAAAGGTTGCGTACCATCATGAGTGATCGGGAATTTTGGATAAAGAATAGTATCCGGCTACAGAATCGTCTCATCCGATGGTTAGATATTCGTTTTCCAGAGTATCCCTCGGTTTTTAAAGACTGGACATGCCCGCGTTCCATGGCCACATTAAAGGAGTTTCCGACTCCACTAGCCTCCGGTCTTTAACGGTAGAAGAGGTCATTCAGCGTTGGAAAAAACATAGGCAGCGACCTGGTGGTATGACGGGTATCCAAAGAGCTTCTCACCTCATCTCTCAAGCCAAACAGAGTATCGGAGATACGACAGCTCTCCATGAAGCAAAGCAGGATTTACAACGGCTAGTAGAGGAATATGAACGTATCGTCGAAATACTAGATGCGATCGAACAGGATATTCAAACCCTGCTCGGTGAAATTCCTCTGGCTCAGCAAATTCGATCCATCAAGGGTCTTGGTCCTATTTTTACGGCTGCCATTCTAGCTGGCGCAGGTGATCTTAAACAGTATGCCCATGGCCGTCAATTACTACGTAGGGCGGGATTAAACCTGGCTGAAAGTGCGTCTGGGAAGCGAAAAGGGCAGATTGTGCTCTCCAAGCGTGGAGACGCTACACTGCGCAAATATATGTATCTAGCTACGACCCAATTGGTAGCCAATAATCCAGCTTTCAAACAATGGCATGAGCATAACGTAGAGGTCAAGCACATGAAAAAGCAGCGTTCTATTTTTAAATTGCTTGGCAAACTGGCACGAATCTTGATTGGTATTGTTCAACACGGAGAAGCTTTTTCTCCTGACAAAGCTTCCCCTATATACGATCAGGCCGCATAGCTTTGGACGATAGAGGAGAGAGAAGAAGTCATAGCGCGTGGCGTTCCCCTAGTTCACCTTCCCTTCGGTCAGGTTCACTACGGGGCTACGTCCTCTTCCACCTGTATTTACCGTATAGATTAGCATTATAAGCCAACTCTTATCACGCAGATTGGCTCGTTCGCAGGATTTTGACAAAGAAAGCACGGAGGACCGAGTTCGATTCCCAGAAGGGCACAGACCTGTTAGCTAAACCGTAATCGGTCTCCACACCTTGGACAAGTGTAACGAAGGAATGTAAGGGCAATGACCCGTTGAGCCGTGGGAGGGTGAACTTCCAAGGAAAAGTAGTGGAGGATGCGTGCAGTAAAATATTTCCAAGGAGAATCGTTATCGTTTCTTCTATTTAAATATGCCCACATTCACCACCGCTGGTTCAATCTGACTTATTTTCCACCGGCTCATCTGTATTCAAGGTGATGAAATCCTGCGAATGAGCGAGCATACGTGAGAAACCCCCTTAAAACCGAGGGAGGGAATCGTTAGTTCAATAAATAATAGGCTCTGCTAAAGTTTGTTGTTGATTTTCTTACTAAACTAACGGGCAGATTACTTCATTAACTATTTTTGCTTCATGATAACTCCAAGACATAAATTACGTCAAAAACATTGACATAATTTATGTCTTTTTGTTATTATTGACTTAAATTACGTCAAGGAGTGAAAAAAGTGAGTGCTCAGAACATTTTAAACGCTAAAACCATTCGTTACTTCGAACCATCGCAACGCGCTGGCATGAGGTTCGTGCAGCGAGGTATTGAGGGTAGCGTCATCATGCTGAACCTGCTGCGTTTTCGTGATGTTGCCGATTACACAGCCAATCCTGAACTAACACCGGAGGTCCCAATCAGCGGTGCCGAAGCTTTCAACCGCTATATTGAGCACACGCTCCCATTTCTCCGTGAAAGCGGGGGTGAAGTCATGTTTCTTGGCGCTGGCGGAGAGTTTCTTATCGGTCCCGAAGACGAAAGATGGGATCTTGTCATGCTGATCCGCCAGAGCAGCGCGCAGTCGTTTATTGCTTTTTCAAGTCATCAAGACTACCTAGCCGGTATCGGACATCGGACTGCAGCAATCGAAGATTCACGCCTTCTGCCTATTGCAGAACTTCCGATACCGATTTAATTGGAGGAGAACATGACCATGAACATCCTGAAAGTCAACGACGTCGATTTGGTCTATGACAGTTTCGGTAACGAAAACGACGAGGCTATTATCCTAATCGCCGGGCTTGGAACCCAGATGATCCGATGGACGGTTCCGTTTTGTCGAATATTAGCAGCGCGGGGCTTTCTCGTGATCCGCTTTGACAATCGCGACGCAGGTTGCTCGACGCACTTTAGCCATCATCGGGCGCTGGATTTTGACGCCCTGGCGACTGCTCTCATGTCGGGACAACGACCGGACATCCCCTACACTCTCGATGACATGTCCGACGACGCTATCGGACTGCTCGACGCCCTTTCAATTGACCGGGCACATTTCGTTGGCAGGTCGATGGGCGGAATGATCGCCCAGATTGCAGCCAGTGAGTACCCTGAACGGGTTTTATCGCTCACCTCCATTATGTCCAGCTCCGGTAATCCCGACCTTCCGCAATCTGCCCCGGATGTCATGGCGATGATGACTAAACCGGCGCCGAACCCATTTGAGGATGAAGCAGGATTTTTGGCGCACAGCCTCTCTTTTGCCAAACGCATCGCCGGCACAGGCTATCCGTTTGAAGAGGACGCTTATCGGGTGCTCATTCTGGAGGAAATACAGCGAGCCTACGATCCAGGCAGTGTCGGACGACATATTGCAGCGATCGCTGTCTCCGGTGACCGTCGTCCGCGGCTGGCGACCATAAAAGTACCAGTACTTGTCATTCATGGGGTGGACGATCCCTTGTTCGTCCCGGCGTGTGGCGAGGACACGGCTTCTTCCATCCCGGGCGCTGAGCTAATGTTGGTTGACGGCATGGGACACGACCTTCCGCACCAACTGTACAAAGTAACCGCTGACGGCATAGAGCGAACGGCTCGTCGCAATTGACCCGCGCTTCCTGCACCTAGCAACCAGCTACCTACTCCGTTTCGTACATCGTGGGTGTTTTTGCACATCCCCCGAAAAGGAGGAATAAGGAGCACGCTCTAAAATTCCCAACGAAATACTCCTTACATATTGTTTACTCTGTTTCGGGTACCACTTTTGATTGGGCTAATTCTTGAATGATTGCATCCATTTATTTTCACCCTTTTTTTGTAGAAATGTGAAAGTATCCTGGTTATATTATCCCCAGTTAGGATTTTTTTGGAAAAATTATGTAGAGGGAAAATGAATAGCCCTGACGGTATGTCAGAGCTGAGTGAGGTTCGGGGAGAACCGTGATTAATAAATTTATTACCTTTTTTGAATATTTTTATACGTTGCAGTTGCTATTATTTTTTGAGGTGAATATGTGTTACATTTGTGGATTTGAAATAAAGTTTAACCGTTTTGAATAAAGTTGTACTGTTTCACCCCCTTAGATGTTTAGCCTAAAGGGATATTTTTTTGTATAAAACTAAAAGAAAAAGAACTTCTACAGTGGATAAATGGAGAAAAAAGGGTGAGATATAGGAGTTGGTGCCATAAGAGGCAGACTTGCTAGGGGATACATTAATAAGAAAGTAGAGTAACATGTCCGAGAAACTTGCCTAATTATTCATAATTTTAGAAAAAGAGATTAGTTCTATCTTATTGTTTATAATTAATCACACCAAATTTAAAGAAGGAAAACCCTTGTTATGTTAAAGTGTAACAAATAATCAAAAGGAAGGAATTGGTGTGAAATTGGACTTCTTGATATTACTTACGATTGTTCTATTTCTGCTAATAACTAGTATTTCCTTTTTTGCAGGTAAAAGAAAGACCATATTATCTTATGTTATTCCTTTAGTCTTCAGTGTGATAAGTATTATTTTACTCATTTCTAGCTTAATAATGGGTGGTTGGGCAGGAATGGGTTATGGTGTAATCAGTTTATCTTTGCTAACAGCATCAATAATATCGCTTGTAGTTTGCTCATGGATTAAAAGAAAATCCCTTTGAACTGAGGAAGACAGACCATCAAATCTTTTGAATGGTCTGTCTACTTGCTGATTAATAAATTATTAAATCGAGTTCATTGGAAAAGGAACACAAAAATAATCGATCTTTTTTATAGGAGAATAATTCGTTTAAATATTATAAGAGCATATTTTAATCAAGTTCTTTTTAAAATAAACTCGTTCTGTATATCTAGTTATCAAGTTGGGGAGTATTAATTTGATCAAACTTTATTCTAAAGCAACAATTTTCCATTTCAGTTGCCGATTTTATTGAAGAACTTCCACTATGGACATCAAACCCTCTCTTTTTATTTTCTTGTACGGATTTCCAGTTATCAACGATAACGACATCACTTTTAGAAATCATAACATGGAACATATAAAAACCCTCCTATAAAGGTCTGTTCTAACTTCCAGTATTGCTTATTTCCCCATAATTAATTCCAAGCCTGCCCTTTGAGTGTCACAATGGGAATATCGGTATTCAGCCCCACGGAAGAATGGCTATTCTTCCATAACCTGCAAAGTCGAGCACAGCGACATGGTTGGCTAACGGAAAGAAATAGTAGAAGAAAACATGAATAATAGAGTGTTTTAGTAATGATTAGGTACGGTAAAGGATGACGTAAAATATTTTGTGTAAAGGAATTTCACCAAGATTTGGTGTCTTTCAGGCAATAAAAAAGTAGGGTATCCTCGGAATTGTCGACATTCCATAAAAAGAGAGGAGATGACCCTACTTATGTCATCTAGTATATCGAATTCTGACCTTACAAATCAATTGGAAGATCTTTTACGAGAATTTGTAAAAGAAAAGCTGGAACTCATTATGCGGGAAGAACTCACGAACTTCCTGCAGGTAGAACAACCGGACATTTCAGACAGTAGAAACGGTTATTATAAGCGTTCCCTGGACACACGCTATGGAAAGATTGAGAACCTTTCGGTTCCTCGCGACCGAGAGGGCGCCTTTCAGACCGGACTTTTTGCTCCGTATCAACGCCGGGATGGCTGGTTGGAGGAAGCCATTATCAAGATGTATCAGAGCGGGATGAGCACAAGAGAAGTGGGCAAATTCATCGAGCGTATGGTGGGCTCCTCTTACTCTCCGGCCACAATTAGCAATATTACGGACGCCACGGTCGAAGATATTGAGAAGTGGCAGAAGCGCCCTCTGGCCAAGCGTTATTCAGTCCTCTATCTGGACGGGCTTTACATCCGTCTTCGCCGGGATACCGTAGGTAAGGAAGTCATTTACCTTGTCC
>NZ_BBWZ01000055.1 GCF_001015055.1 Aneurinibacillus tyrosinisolvens
ACTATCCCTCCTCCTCTGCTGACTCCCGCTTGAGCGGTCATTATTTTTGTTTTTTTACTATGTAGTAGGTAATCTGCCTTTATCCATATACATATAGATGGATTCGATGCTTTCCCTTTTTGACTTTCCATGAGCATTTCAAAGAATCAAGAATGTTGGATACAAGATGAACCACTTCTTCAAAATCTTGTCCGTAATTGCTTTCTTTAAAGCTAATTACCACTTCTCTTTGTCTGGATTGCCCAACAAAGGTCTGATCAATTTCTGTCAATGCTTTCCCTATATATCCGATTAATGACATAAAAAACTCCTCCTTTATATAAATGAGTTATTCCGTTATACAACCTGAACCTTCGTAATGAGCCTACATTGGACCGGCTACCATGCCGTGTGCGAACGCGCCTGCTGGCAGTTCCCACTTATCCATAATCAAGTCATCCTTCGTAATTTGATTGGATAATGCCATCTCGATCCATTTGTTCACACGATAGTCTTTTGGGATGCGGCTCTTTCCCCGATTCGCTTTTTCAACAAGGGACATACTGGGATCAATAGTAAAATTGAGTTCCCTTTCAAGCCTCACCAGCATGTCAAACCTTGCTGGGGATATTTCTCTGAACATGTACCATAAATCAGAATTAGAAAATACACATGCTTGGCAAGAAGTACGGTTCCAGCCCAATAAATAACTAAACGCGGGAAGTAGTTCCATCGTTCAAAGATATCCCAAACTTCCTGTTCACTCCAATTTATGCAGGGGCGCCAGGCGTGAACGAGCCTCCTTTTAGAATTAGAGGCATGTATTTCCGCTTCTGCATACTTGCTGCGGTTATAACTCTCCTCTCTACGCTCACCCGTAACAACCAAGATTTTTTTAGGTTCCTCAAGTGTACCGGTGTATCGAGGATGGTTATTCAATACCCGTCTAAATACGTCGATCTTCACATAGGCGCTGCACCAACGCATTCTTAAATCCGCACTCATGGCGGGCCACTTCAAACGTGTACTTTCTTTCCCATTCTTAGTAGGAAGATGAAAAATCTGCCCGTTATCCATGTAATACACATCACCAGTAAGTGAATCTTTCCGAAGCATCTCACCTAAGATACCTCCCCTACGCCATTGGTAGCTGATTGGTATGCCCAATAACTCACTGAATGAATTACAGTAAGAAGTGATTGAAGGCCAATCAAATAGCTGGATGTCATCTTCTGAACCGTCGACGCTTTGATGAACGAGCTCAATTTTTTCCTTTGGAACACCTAATTCAAGAAGATGCAGGGTGCAAGCGACCGAATCTTTCCCACCTGACAAAGAAACCAAAATAGAATCATAGTCTTCAAGAGGCAGCAGCTCAATACTTTCCCTGTGCTCCACTTTTGTTTCAATACTGAATTCTCCCTCAAACAAACATAATTGTTCGTTCATAATAATCCTCCTTAAATAGAAAAAAGCGTATTACACCAAACCGGCATAACACGCTACACTCTGAATGATTTTCAATTCATAATAGTTAAGACGCCTAACTCTCGCTCCATTTGATTGTTGTCACCGGATCATTTCCGTTGTCCTCTTCTCGCCAAACATGAACCATGATTTCTTCTTCATCCGGCTTATATTCAACGACAGTAGCACTTAATTCAGCTCCATCAGTAGGACTCACAACATCAACCCAAATACCAGGATATTTAGGGTCAGGCATTTTACCGGCGATAATCTTTCCTTTTGGTGTATCGACTTCAATTCTCAATTCTTGTGATGGCTTTATGCTTGTAGTGCCATACATTTCAAACAGCCTGCGTCTGGTGAAATTATCCACACGAATCATATAGTCATCACGCGGTCCCTTATCAAGCTTGTTTTTCTCATAAAACTCTTTGGCCAGTTCCGTTACAACATGGCTAATAAATGTACGTGAATCTTCAATCTCAATTTTGTTTTGTGCAACAAAATAACCGGCATTAAGGGCGATATCCAATTCAATTTCTCTCAACTGTTCAGCTGTCATTATTTTTTCCTCCATGTAATTGTAATTAGATTTATTGTGGCGAAGAGCAATGATATTCCTTGATACGAATATCAAGCTCCTTTTCCCGCAATTTTAACTCGCGTTCCTTGAGTTCCAATTCTCTTTCCCGAAGAGTATTAGACTGGCGCAATTCAACAGCTACTTCCTCGATGGCTTTTTTGATCCTGGGCATCGTGCCTTCTATGAATGCCTTGCCCATTACTGTTCGAAAAAAGTCTGACATAGGAATTCCCCTCTCTTGATGATTAAAAATCATCTGATTCTTTTATGGTGATTTCTGCATACAGCAAGTAGCAAAATCGCAGAGCCGGTTTGAACCACTCAAGCTTCTCTACATTTTGTCCTGCCTCAACAACGGAACACTCCACATCCCAATATGCTTGGTATAATTGCAGAAAAATCGCTGCACCGTCGGAAAATGGCGATAATGCAATTGGCTCCGGTGCTTGTAAAAATAGGCCGCGCACTGGTTCCTCCATATCCGCTGGCGGATTAGCAGCAATATCTTCCCCTAATTCCCGGGCGCTTGCTTCTGCCTCAATGGATTTAAATGCGAGACGAAAAAGCTCCGTAGTTGCCTGAATCTCCCCATCCTGCTTAGACCGTTCAACAATCCAATCATAAATCGGGTCAATATAGGACTCGAAATCTTTATCAGTATGGTGGTAAACCCTTATGCCTGTGTTATTTAATAGCTCACAACACTTGTTCCGGATTTTTTCTAATACCGCGGCTAAAGGTGCAAAGTCCTCTGATTCCAGCTCGTTAAACGTTTCAAAGATAAAACGAAAAACAGCACTAGCTTCTTCGTCGTTCCCCAAATACCGTAAGCCGAGATGGGCAAACTCCATTACAATTCGACCCTTGGAAATAAATTCAGGAAAATAATCCCCACCATCATAATGACCTGCTGCATAGTCGCATTCGGTTATGACAGCATTGATTAAGTCAGTTGATTGAATCGGTTCATTGTTATTCATAAAAACACCCTCTCATTTTTGATTAATAAAAAAAGCTATACCGAGATAAAACCCGGTATAGCCGATTAACACTCCGCTATATGAATTAGCGTTCTTTTTATTTTTGGTAAGTTATCTTATCAAAAACTACCTGTTTTAGAGTATATGGTGAATCTTTACCGATTAACTCAAACTTCCTTTGCATAATTCCGCAAGGAGTTTTTAAGTCAACCTTATTATTCTTATCAAGGCTTAGTTCACCTGTTCCTGGGTCGTTTTTAATCATTGTTGTTACTGGAACCACAATGAAAGAATCTCCATACCTACCCAATACAACCTTAATTTCAGCTTGATGATATTCTCCTGAGAAATCCGATGCTTCCAATTTCCCGTTGATAGTATCATCTTTAAGCAATGCTTTAGTTGTGGTTTTTGGTGTCACTTTCTTTTTACCGTTTTCTATCACTTCGGTTGTTTCTACATTCTGTTCGGCTTGAACCTTCTTTTCTTCAATGACATGATAGGTTTGCTGTGATTGAGCATATATATTTCCCATCATATAAGAAAAAGGACCGATGATAGTGAAAGCTACAATAAGCGAATTGTACTTAGTAAATGAACGTACAACGGTGTGGAATGATGATGTCCAAGATTTACTACGGTAAACCACAGTCAATACAACAGGAACCAGCATCATTGCACCAATGAAAAATCCTAATCTCCATAAGCTATTTGTGGAAGTTACAATCCCGAAAAAGTAATCAAGGATTAACAACGCAAGTTCTGTCCACCCTACAAATAGAATATATTCACTAATCCATGAATTACTCGGCTTTGTAATGAATTTCTTTGTAAAAAGGGATACCAATAAGATAATCCCCAAAGAAATTAGAAATCCATTTACAGAATGAGCAATTAAAGCTGATGGTGAAAACTCCCATAAAAAATCGGGTAATTGATGATATTTCCAATAGCCTTTATCAAATAGGTAATTGATAAGATATGCAACTATTGTTGCTATTGGTATAAACATACCTGAAAAATCGATTTTATTCCCTTCCTGGTTTTCTGGTGTTGGTGTTCCTGACGGTGCACCTGATTGATAGTTACTCATAATTAAAATATTCCTCCTTTAGTTTAAGTTTTAAAGTCATTCACAAACACTTTTCCGACATTGAAACACTGAAAAAAGCTGCCCAGGATAAATTCCGGTGCAGCTCATACACACTCCGCTATATAGCGTTTTAAACATTGGCAAATGGATTATCCTCGTGAAATGGCGTAGAACTTGCCCCAAACGGGTTGCCATCACCTCCTCCACCATTGGACTCTTTCTTTCCAGGGCTTCCGAGGAATTGGACATAATCTGCAACAATCTCGATAACAAAGACTTTTTTGCCTTCCTTATTATCATAAGACCTTGATTGGAGCCGACCATCTATACCTGCCTGTGAGCCTTTTTTAAGGTACTGCGCGCAATTCTCCGCTTGTTTACCAAATACTACGACAGGAAGAAAATCCGCTTCACGTTCTCCCTGGCTGTTTGGTACCCTGCGGTCAACAGCCAAATAAAAGGAACATACAGCTGTGGCTTGCTGGGTGTAACGCAGTTCGGGATCTTTGGTAAGGCGGCCTACTTCTACTACGTGATTGATACTCATGGTACACACTCTCCTTCAAAAGAATTGGTTTGGTTGGTTATTGGTTCGTTTGGTTTTAGAGAAACAAAAAAATCGCCTCCCTATTACAACGACCAAAATCTCCATAAAGGATCATTAAAAAACTTTGGTCATTCTAATAAGAATGCGATTTAAAATTTAAACAACAAATAAATGTTGTAAATTCAGACGATTGGGCTTCACTCTCGCTTGACAGTGAATAAGGAAAAATAATGAAAAAATAATATACGATGATTATAGCATAAGCCTACTAGAAATAAATAGATCGATGTTACTTCTTTTAATAAATTAGAGATTTATCACATTTATTTGGACAGAGTACACAATGATCCATATTTAATTAGAAAAAATTTTTCCTTGTTGTTTATAAAAGGCTGTTATTAATCGATATTACAGAAAAAATCTAATTGATTTTGGAATTTGTTTAGCTAATTATGATGCAATTCCAGTTTATTATGAGATCCGTTTTCTTTTTAGTGTTTTTATTTTACATATGGTAAAATAAACACATAAGATAACATATTACCAAAAAAGAAGGTGACACAAATGAAAGAATTGTTTAAAACCGTAAAGTCTAATTTACGAAATATACTTATTTTCATGGCGCTTGCTTACCCTATTCTCGGTGTCGCACAATGGTTAGTACCGAATTATACTCCCCTTGATACATATAATGGATACTTAAAAGAGCTTCTAGGCTTTATTCTAGAATATGGAGATTGGATTCTCATTGTCTATCTATCCATCCAATTCTCTAGCTCTCCGCAACTGTTTTATGAAGCAGCAGAAACCATTCGCATGAACCGTTTGATTGCGGAAGTAAAAAGGTGGAGCCGTACACCCTATATTTCACCCGTTCACTTCTTCTATCTTATGGCTCCGCAACCAGCATATAATCCGATGTTGCATGCACAGGTGAAAAATACATTTAATACAGAAGTGATGAACCTGTTTCGCAATCGAATCTATGTTAATGCTGAATATATGGATGACTTCCCTGGCCCCAAAGTTACGTGGACTCAGGCTGTTGGTTCCCAATTAATTTTCTCTGTTCTGGCAGGGATGACTTTCATTACTGGCTTCTTTATCGTGCTTGGTTCAATAAAATCACCTGAACTTTGGTTTACGGGTATTGAACGATTTTTCATTCCTATTCTCGTAACCGTATCTGCTTTAGTAGGGAAGAAATTGTTTGCCATGCTTCGCTATGGAAGTGGTGAATTATTAGAGGAAGCGATGTTAGATTACTTCGGGGAAAAAGAACCGCGAATCACTTGGCGGGAAATGTTCCCGGATCGTCAGGATGGAAAAAATCTCGTACTGGCTTGGCAAGCAAATATCGAGGTACAGCAACGCCAATACAACTACTTTAAGAATCGTCCACTCCCGAACGGCAACATTATGAATTATGATAATCCGCTTTTACCACCGTATCCATTCCCGCAGAATACGATGCCTGAGTGGGCAAATGAGTTGGCTGAACGTCTTGAGGATAAAAAAGTAGTATGGCGATATGAAGCAAATGAAAACAACCGTAAAATGGCAAAACAATCAAAAGGAAAAGTGGTGCTCTTTAACAAGAAAAAGGCAAAATAAAAATTTGACGGAAGCAACGAAATACCTTTATTATTAAGGCAGAGGAACACATTGTCTCCTTTTAAAAGTGGTTCCGGTTGGTTTTTTATAGAAAAAAGGGTCGTCTAAGAGCTGGTTACTCTTGGATGGACCCTTTTTCGTTTTATCTTACGATAAATTTATAATGTATTGGAAAAACTCGAATAATGCATATAGACTAATGCCGCCTCCGATAAAAACACGAAGCGTCTTAAAAATACGAAATCCGGTTAAAGCTACGACAAATACCGTAGCAATAATCAACATTTGATTATCCATTCTTCTACCCCTTTTTTACCTCATTTATCAAAATAAGGCTAATTGTTTTTTTGGTACTGCTGGTGGGACAAGAATATCGAGCTTGAATTGTTCATCGTATTCCTCAAGCTCTCTCGATCTGTGCATGTTATAAAAAAACATGTCTTCTTCTGTCCATTCTTTAGGTGCTTTGATTTGTTGTCCTTTCGGCGTAAGGATTTTGCCGAATCGACCTGCTTTCAGAGGAAACGAATTATCCACTGAGAACCAATCATATTGCAGCAGGGCATCCCCTCCGCCACCGAGGAAATGATAGTTATGTTCGCCATATAAATTGAACAAGTCATCAAATTTGACTTTCCTTTCCTCCTGGGACAGCATCGCAGCTCCACCAATACCAATAAAGGGGTGATCCTCTGAAATCATTCGCTCTAAAGCCTTATATTCCTCTCCGACATGATAAATTGGTATCGGGTTTAGTCCTTCGGCTCGCAAATACGCTTCATTTCGTGCTGATGCCTCGAAATCTCCAACCACATCAAGATTAAAATAAGCAATAAAGTATTTTTCAAATCTCTTGATGAAGGCGCAGTATTCCTCCACCGTTACCGGTTTAATTTCTTGTCCCTCTTCTACTGCTCTCCAATGCTGAAAGGCTCCACTGTCCAATAATAGTAGTTTCCCTTTTAAATGCCGGGTCCAATTGGCAGACTTATCATCTCTAAGGAAAAAGAAATTGACCAGAAAGCACTCCACGCCCGCTTCCGCTGCTCTATGAACATCGTTCACAATCCGATCCGCTCCGGCATGATAGCATCTTTTTCCCTTCAATGTAATTCTTAAAAGCCCTTTTGCTGTTTTTCTCAGCTTCGCTAGGTTTTTACAAATTAGCCGCACCAGCCCCATTAAAGCACTAGAGAACTTCGAATGGGCTTCTAATTCTTTACGGGTCATTGTGCGTTTCCATAGAAGTTGAGATATAGCCAGGCGCAGGCGCTTTCTTGTAATTTCATATGGCTTCTTCCCTCTCTTACTCCGGACTAGAATCCTATCCTTTGTCACACCGAGAATGAAGTTTTTGGCTCCGTTCCCTGTGAGGAAAAAACTATTTTCTTTAATACTACGGACAAATTTCTTTTCCAAATCGCCCGCTTTTTTATCAAATGATTTAAACACGTTCATGATTGACTCTCCTCTTCATCCCTGGGCCAACAGGGATTGAGTGTAAGTAATTCCCCTAGTGGCCGGGATAAAGACTGATTTAATTCATCATTCGAGTACCGCAACCGTAACAAGAGGCTCGAATCGTAACCGCATGAGAAGGATTCTTGGGAGTGTTCAGTCGGATAGCCTTCGCTTTTGAAAAGCAATCAGGGCAATCAAATTCCACTTCTCCAAATTGCATTCCTTTTTCACCGAAGGCTTCTATTGCTGCCTCCGCAAACTCATGAGCACTTCCTAACACCATGCAGATTCGTGTGAATTTCTCTTCTAACTGCTGAAACAGGCTCTCGCCTTCTTCTTTCTGTATGTCACCCTGTAAAAAGTCTTGATATACAGTTACCGCTCGTTCGAAAAGAAATACAACACTGCTTATGGAATAACAGTCGATATATTGTTTTTTCCATTCGTCATTATATCCACATTGCTTTCCTGCGACGGCTGCTTGATAAGCCGCTTTCTTTAAGGCTGTAAAATTACTCACTCTTAAGGATTTAGAGGGGGCTTGCTGATTTTTCATCCGTTTTAACTCCTTACCTTATTGATTTGAAAAAAGGCTATGCTCCTCCTTAGAAGGAAAACATAGCCTCTCTCTGATCTGCTTAAATTGCCACGTCGGACCAATTGAAAAAGCGATTCTCGTACTGCTTGTTATAGTCATGAGCGGGTACAAGGACACGCGCAACAACCGATTTCAGTTGTTCGATTTCATTCGGCGCATCATCTACTGCGATAGTCGCACCGATTATGCTCGCTACTCTCTGCTTATTTTTAGAACAAATAACAAGGCTCGAAGGAAAGCCGTGTTTTTTCAACCATCTTACAGTGCGATGGAAGGACGAGCTGTCCCTAGCTGTCACATAATAAATGAAATGACCTTTATCATGCCACTCTTTCAGCTTCTCCATAGCACCCTTCACCGGCTTCACATCATCGAAAATAGAACTCTCCTCAAAAAAGTGGGGAGGGAAAGGAAATGGATACCTTTCCGTAGTAAAGCCTGGTACTACCTCTTTAAGCTTTTCGTTCGTTGCACTGATCGAATTATCAATATCTACGAGTATGATTTGCTTACTATTCATTGGTTTCTCCCCCTACATTTTCGGTTTGAGCTTGAGCTGATGCCTTAGCTTTCGGGTTGAATTTAAAAGAACTCCTCGGTTTGGTATACGTTGCATTAGACGATAAAAACCCAGTTGTATCCTCTGTAATCCACTGAGCTACCTTGTCATTATTACCAGCCAAGACTTCTTCCGGATCCTTTCCATGCTCTCTTGCATATTGCAAAAGAATAGAAGTCGGAACCTTCGGATTGGATGTTCCTTGTACAGTCTCCCAGGCACCGCCCTCAATGTATATTGGAGCTTTCTGCCGAGTAACAAAGCTCTTTAAGCCATTCTTCATGGTCTTTATGGCTTGTTCTTGGAAGAACAGGTATTGCCCAATGGCTTGTGCTTCCTCCATATTGGCCGGTTCTCCACATGCAGGCAGATTATTAAGTAAACCTGACGAGCAAAGATTCACGAACGGACAGTATTCACAATGCTTGCCCGATTTCATTTCCCACTCTGCTGCAATCGATGGATCCCGTGACTCAATAGCGTAAATTTGTTCAAAAGCCCACTTTACGCCTCTGTCAACATTCTCGGGCACGAATATCACTTCATTATCCTCGCTACGGTTGCATCGGGGGAAGATGAGTCGTCCACGAAAATCACCTGCTGTAATGCCTGAACGCATTTGTTCAAACAGGTGGGCATAAATAGCAAGCTGCATACTATCCCTAGCCAGGAAGGGTTGCCATGTGGTCTTAAAGTCCACAAGAATTAATTGGTCCAATCCGGGGTTATCGACGATAATATCGAGGTACGCCTGAAAGTCCCTTTCTTCTTTTCCATCCGTGATGGTGTGAACAATATGCTGTTCTGTCATAACGTCGGATTCCTCATTATGGAACAGTTGCTCAACCCGGTAATAGGCTCTCTCTACCATTTGAACGAGTTTATAGGAGAACTCCCCCTCTGGCATGCCACGCTCTTCCAGAATGGAGCTGTAGACGGCCTCTGAGGGTGAATATCCATCCCCATACACAAGTTTCATGGCAAAATGAAAAATCTTCCCGATTTTTGCAGGGGTACCGCCAGGAGTGGGTCGTCCTTCCGCATATTTATGAAAAAAGGCACGTGGGCATTTTGCATATAAATCAAGCCGCGAAAAACTGTACGTTTGTTTGCTGGTTGTCATTGGTTATTCCTCCTAAAATAAAAAAAGAGAGCATAGCAGCAAAAGGCTATACTCTCTCCTCCGTGTTGTTATTTGAAAAAAGGATTTATAAAAGAAGGGCTTAAATAAAAGCGTGGTCTGACATATCGCTGTTATTCTCTTCTTTATCCTCGTTGTCATTACTTTCGCTCGCAAAGCAGCTAAAATCAAAATCACTAGAAGTCTTTTTCTTCTCTTCCACTTTCGGTTGTTCAACGGCTTTTAATGGTGCTGTAGCTGTTGGTTGCTTCTCCATATGAGGCTGTTGTTCCTGTTGTTGTGGTTCCGCTACCTTCACTGGTTTAGAAGTTGCAGCTGTTGGCTTTTGAACTGGAAGTGGCTGTCCTTTTGGAGTCGGCTTTAATATTCCTTTGATTTCGTCTAATTGTACGGGTCGATGTTCGCCTGTAAACAAGTCGATTTCTACAGGGAGTTTCTTTGACAGCAATAAGTCATCCAGACCTTTTGCGTCTTTAATGTTCCAAGTCCATATAACAACCTCAATATCAAAGGATATTTTAATCACTTCTTTAGCAAAGGCAACCAGGTGCTTAAACACTTCTTCATTCTTGCCGGACACAGAATCCTCTTTTTTCAAGGAATCCATATCATACGCGATGATAAATTTCTTGATGTTCGCATTTTTAATGAGTGGAATGATATCCTTGTAGTTTCCAACGCCAGGGGCTCCAATCACCAATGCATTCAGCTGGTTTGCACTGATTTGTGCTTTATGTTCGCCTTCTGTACCAATTGCTACAGAAGTAGAAACAGCTTCATAAACGGGTGTTCCTACTTGCCATTGAGGGAACAGGGCTGTTGGGATAACTACATTGATAGGGCTCCACTCGGTGCGCCGCCCTTTCTCATACGGGAGAAATTTTTTTCTCTTTCCTTCTCGAGTTCAGGGTCATCAAATTTCCATGTCTTACTCTCGTTGTCTAAATAGACATTCGGTGTAGAGCTGAACCAAATATATTTGCGCTTGGGATCTGTAGTCGTCACACGCAAACGAACAATCCGGCCGTATTCATCCCTGACTGGAATAAAGTATCCACTTAGCCCATCTCTTTCAAGACGAACCGATATAGTCCAGTACCAGTCAGCCTCATTGTCTGGTTTACCGCCCTTTTTAAGCTTTTGGGTAAAGCCAGGGACATTCTCAAGATTTTCACCGCTTTGCATCAGTTGATCCATTATGGCAAAAATCTCTTGATGGGTGTTTGGTACAGAACGCAAATTAAGATGGCGAATATCATCAATGGTATATTGACGTTTCGGACTCATCCAATCCTCAGCATGTCCTCTGTAAATGGGACAAAGGGACAAAAACTTGCGGTAAATACGATCGCAATCTTCTGCACTGCGAGCTTTCACAGGCTCCCGGTGCACCTTTCTAAAAGGAGTCACGTTCATGCCATTGAATGGACTCGGGAAGGAAGATTTTCGCTTACTGTTTTGGCTATTACCCTCGCCTTCTTCGTAATCAACAGGAATGCCCATGATTTGAGCGATTTCCTCTACATAACGAAAAAATTGCTTTGTATCATAGTGTCCATGCTTGCTCCAAGCGTAGTAAGAGATAATATCTCCACCAGCTCCGCATCCACCTCCGCCGAAACACTTAAACCGTTGAATAGTTGGCTTATAATGTGTGTCAGGCGTTTTTTCATAGTGGCTTGGGTTGGGACAATACATTTGATACGTGCTGCCGGTACGTTTGTAGACGTGACCGAGAGCAGAAGCAAGCGTAAGTAAATCCGCACCCTTTACTGCATCAATGGTGTTCTGTGATAACTTCTGAAATGCCATTTGAAACTACCTCCTAAAAAAGTGATTGTGGTTGGTTTGTGGTTGGTTTTTCATGGAAACAAAAAAATGCCCATGTAGTAACCATCGTCTTAGTCGCAAAAAATGCGAATTCTCCTCATGACAAAGAGGACGATAGTTCCTAGATAGGCATTTACACAAACAGGCATCGCCAACGCTTGTTGGTGATGAAAGAAAAGCAATGAAATAAATAGATAACTAAATAATAGCATATTTATCTTTTTGTGAGAATAACATCCTTTCATATGGAATAGACTTATTTATATTATATTTATTAATAGGATAAATCCCTCTTAAAAGATAAAGTTCTTCTCTTAAAAAAACCTCTTCGGATAGTCATACTCCTTGCTACACCTACAATCCATCCTATAAACACCAAAAAAACCGAAAGAAAATGGCTATACGGGCCTGTGAATACGAAAAAACCAAATGGAACTATCCGGTAAAAAAGAAAAAACCAAAAGTTTTTAGATTACAAAATACTGGTAAAGCGACACTTCCCCTTTTTTCCACAAAATGCGGTACTTGTCCTCAATATCCAAATTATTCACCCTCTTAATTTTGGTTTTTTAGGAAACTGCTATGTTCGTTATTTTTTACCTTGTTATCCAGTTTGCCTCCACTTTTAACTTATCCACTATTGCCACAAAACCAACAAAATTAACAAAAAGTAGTTCGGTTTTTACGGTTATAGAGGAAAAATCTGTGGTTTATTCTTAAATGGAAATCGCAGTGACTCCTTTTAGCTGGGGATAATACAGATAGAGTAATAGAAAAAACACAAGGAAAAATAGGTGTGAACGGGATAGGTTTGAGGGAAAAGATATGGAGAGGAAATGTGAATGCAATACGAATAGCCCTCGTCATGCCTGCTTTTTAAAATTTAAGCAAGGGCAGTATGAGAGAGCTGAATAGTAGCGTGCTCAGGACTGAACGTTTTGAGGATAAATTCACTTAAATCAAAGGTGCGAATGATGGATGGTGCTTCTTTGATAGAAGGAAGCTTATCAATTTCATTAAATAACCATTCTGTCCGTTCTCTTTGACTCATATGGAATAATTCCTGTGTCCGATCCGCTACAAGGGAATTAAAATCTAAAATGAGTCGCTGATATGCCGGTGAGCTTTTATGCTTTCTACATGCATGTGCCCGTAATAGTGCATCATGCGCTTTGCCAAAAGTCGTGGCGTATCTATAGTCTTTAAGGCTAATGCTTGCAAGTTCGGATGATATAACAGGTGCAATAGCCTCCTGTGCCGCGGCGAATATCTTTGAAATATCGCTCAATGGGTAGTGACGCATCAATTCCAGGAACCGTTTCTCTGTATGTGCTTGTACATCTGAATCAAGGTGTGCAGGCCGTACAAAGTGCTGTAGCTTCTTTTGCTTTGCTGCAACAAGAGTGTAGGTGTCTCGCTTCTCGGCAAGTACATTCTTAACGAACTGAGACAGGTTGAATGGAAGTTTTTTTGTTTGTACGTATTCATCTTTAATTTTATTTAGTATAACTTCCTTCACTTTTCTAGAAACTTTGCGGAGCAGACGAACAACAGTAAAGAAGTGAGAATGGTGTTCTAGTTCTCCTATTCCTTTTTCATGAGCACGTTGAATCAGGTATTTTCTTGACCGCTCATATTTGCTTCGAGGTTGGATTGACTCGTGATAATAATTCCCTTCCCCGATCTTTCTTTCCTGTTCTGTCCAATCCGGGTTTACTTTGAATTCAGCCATACGGTAACGACCGGCTACCTTTATAAAATCACCATTCGATGTTGTCATGTAAAATAATCGTTTTCCATGAAGGGTGGTATGAAGGATTCTTCTCAGCTGGCTAGTGTCGCTTAAGTGAAGGAACGTTAAGAGGTTGTTCCATTGTACGTCCGGCTTTTGGTTATTGTACAAATCAAAGGATTGCATTTCTTTAAACTGGCGGAAAATGCAGGAGAAATAAAGCTTCTGTACAGCGACAGGAAGCTCAGTAAACTCCTTTGTAAAAATTATGTTATGCGTGATGACCAACTTGCCCGGCTTATCCGTATCCGGATCAATGTAGTGATTAAGCCAAATGGTGTTACGGCCTGTTTCCTCGTCAGACTCGCAAAGAATGAGGTTATGTAATATAAACTTTTTTAATGACACATACAACTGGGTTTCACTGTACTTGCCTTCATAGTACATGTGGACAGCACGCACAATATCCGCCAGTGTGACATCAGCAATTTTTCCGCGTACATCACAAATCTTTTGCAGAATCACCATGATGGCGAGATCCGCTTTGGTAAGATGATGTAATTCGTGGATAGCTTCTCCTTCTGGTGTAAAGCCGAAAGATTCTTTTTTGCTATAATGACGTTCAATATTAAAAACTTCATTAACAAACCGATAGTTAACAGCGACCGGTTTTGTTTCTTTCCCTTCCAATCCGAGAGGGTTATGTAGTACCTTCCATTGCACACGATTTTCATTGTTTCCCATGTTTTCACCTCCGTTCCATATGAAATTTTCATATCCTATCAATCATGTTTTGAGTCTTGAAAATAAATCCTAAAAACTAGTAATTTAGCCATCAAAAACTTAGTTAAATTAATACTTTTTAAGTCTTATTCCCTTGTTAAACAACTGAATTTCAATTAAAATAGTAAAGAAGACAAAATTAAAGACGACCCAGGTTTTTCTTTTTTTCGAAAAACAGGCTAGGTATTAAGGTATTTAAGTATTTAGCTGGCGTTGTGTTGAGTTGCCGGGCGACCAACCTTATGAACTCAACGAGTAAAATGAAACAAACAAAAAACGAATTTTATTGAGCAAGTGCTACCAACACTTTCTCAATCGGACGGCTTTGCTTACCAGGCAAAGCTTTTTTTACTGCCTTTTTACAGCTGATAAGTGATGGATGGTGTTACCAGCACGATCCTTCACTTCTACAAGAGTGTTATCAGCACCCTTGTAAGCCTGTCGTATTGCTTTAGGAACTAAAAAAGCACATCCCGCTTCACTGGAATGTGCCTAATGCATAAATTTGAATAATGGGCATTTGACATCCATGAAGCTTATTTCAATTGGCACTTTCTTCCGTCACTATAACTCTTTTGAAATATGGCAAATAACAACTAGATTTATACGGACCCCAAAAAGGGTAGACGTACTCCGTCTAGAAGTTTACCAGGCAATGTTATTATACATCATGAAAAAAGGAAAATACATACCTATTTTCAATTATCGGCTACTAATCAGTGTTTTTGCTACAATTGGAAATTATTTTTTACAAAAAAACACTAGATTTTATAGTATGGATTTGATAAAATGTAAGTAACAACTTAAAATATCTGATAAACTTTTAGTCATTTAGACTCCTTGAAGTATCAAGGCACACATTATGACTTGAAGTATGTCAAAACCAGGCGAGAAACCACTGTTCCTTTGGAGCGGTGGTTTTCTCTTTTTACCTATTATCTAAAATATAACATCAATCTCAATGTTTACTAGGCAATAAGACCTGTTCGGCATTGGAAATAAACAGCGTATCCTCTATTTTTAAAATTTTTCAAAATAGACTCAGATTCCCTGTTTATAGGATATTCTTTTGAAGATTTCATTTACTTTTAATATGAAGCTTGTGAAAAATACCTGGTGTATGGAATTTTTGTGTAAAAATGGGCATAGGCACCTCACGGTTACTTATGCCCTTATAACAGTTTATGGATCTATTTTCTATTATTCGCTCTTTTCGCTAGTCTGTCAATACTAGTTTGTAAGACTCACTTGTATTTCTTGATGATTCGTTTTACCTGCTGTGATAGAGCACGCGGAAGGTTATGATCTACCATGATGGCACGCCCAGGATACATCTGACGAACCGCCTCTTTCACATCTTCACGCTGCGGCCCAACAAACAGGCATAAAACCTCTACCCCTCGCTTTTCCGCATTCAGCACGATTTGACGAACGGTATCAAAGGATTCACCCTCTTCAAAGCAAGGTAGCCCATCACTAAGCATGACAAGCAGTTTTACATCCTCGCTGTGCGTTGCTAGATTGTCTACAGCCCATTGTAAGCAAACGGTGTCCCTATTGGCATCCTGTGGGCTTAAACCACCTATCTGAGCCTTCTCGCGCTCTCCTAGCAGTCCATAAGGCTTGATAGGATAAATGATATCCCCGCCTCGGTAGCTGTCTGTAAAAGCGTAGGAAGCACAGGGTACATTTGCTTCTTCGGCTGATTCGATTAATAGCACTTGAGCACGACGCATTTCATCAATAATTCGTTCCTTTGTATTCGCAAATTCACCGCCCGTACTACCAGAAATATCATTGAGTATTTGCATACGTGCATTCTTTCCTGGTGTCCCTTTTTTGGTGCGTTCAAATACATTCATTTGACCTAATGTATCTACACGCCAAGCGCGGGAGGCTTTGATTCTTCCTTGTCGCTGATTACGCAGCTCCTCGTCATTAATGCTTTCGAGAAGCTGTTGTAAAGCCTTAGAGGTGGCGGGTATATACTGTTTCACCTGAGCAAAGGCTTTCTCATAATTAGCTCGGTCATGCTGTTCAAATGGACGAACGATGACTTCTTGGTGCGGCTTCAATGCATTGGGAACTTCAACCTCGATCTTTTCTTCCTTATAAGGTGCAAGTTGACGATCCGCTTCCTCTTCATCATTATCTTGAGCCTTTTGCTCTTGGTTCAGAATGGAAGCGTAAGAGTTGGTAGGCTCATTATCGCTTTCCTCTGTTTCTTCATTAGAGTCAGATTGGTTTTCTGCCCCTTTTTCTTCCGGTTGAGGAGTTGGTTTTTCCTCTTTGGATGCAGCAATTCGTACAAGAATACGCTTGGTATTCTGCTCGACCTCTTCTCTATCGCCCCATTGGTCTGTACCCTCATGTCTGTTATCTTCACCTTTAAAATCACTAGGAGATTCATTATTTAAATCCATCCACTCTAGTAATTGCGGCCACACTGTACGCATCATGGTTAAGGTTAAATTAAGACATTCTTGGGTACTTGCAGCAATTCGAGCGTCGTCAATTAGAGGTTGAATAGAATCAACCAGCTCTACTGCCTCTTTATCCCAATCTGGAATATCCGTCATTCCCAATGCTCGATGCATAAAGGCAGAACGGAAGTCGGCAATGTTATTTTCTCCGGCATGTTCCCCGCGATTACCAAACGTCCACTCGTAATTTACAAAATCAATATATTCTTTTGTGGTGGGACGATCAATAACCACAAAATTTTCCATGCGTCCATCTAACATGACATTACCGAAAAAGTGAGTCCAGGCTTGCGGATACTTTTTATTATCCATCCAGTCCTGCTTTTGCGATGATTGATTCTCTTTAATCCAATTGAAAAAATCCTCGATGATGTCATATTCCTTATGACCGCATTCATGGATCGCGTGTCCTTTTCGGATAATACGATGTTCGGCAACGGAAAAAGGACGATGCTGAGGCGTTTGTACATTATAAATAATATGAATCGTTCCATTCTTATCAATATAACTCGTCTCGTTGTTGGTCCAGTTAAAGTCTAATTTTCTGAAACCAAAAAGAATGCGAAGATAGCGGGCGAGCCGCTGACCTTCGCGTTCCTTAATAATATCTTGCTTATTGGTAAGAATTACTCCTGCTGGTGCAGTCATTTTACATTCCTCCATTTACGTATTCTTCTTCTTCTTGGGACATTGGTAAATCCTTGAATGCCTTTTGGCGGATAATGTCCCGAATAGCCATACGCTCTTCAAAATCCAGTGTTTTATTGATGATGTAATCCTCGCAGACTTCTACTTTGGTATCTATCGTAATCCCGTAAGCAGTGAAGTATTCGGCTGCATCAATATAACCACGGATGGTTTTAGAGCTGTCGCCTTGCGATTCGTCACGGATTAATTCATCTACTGCTTTTTTGATATTCTCCAAAAACTCAAGGGCGCCGGTATCGGTTAGTCCTGATTTTTTTGGAAATAAGCGTTTTGAAATCTGCCACATAAGGCATGTTGAGCACAACCATTCGGTCTACAAGGGCCCCATTGAGCTTTTGCGTACCGGTATATTGCTCCCCTACGTTAACTGAACCGATGAAAACATGATTTTTATGGCGCTTAATGGTGCCATCCGGAGTAGGAAGCGCAGCATTTTCATCCAATACAGAGTGAAAAATACTGGTGACATTCCCGCTAATCATGTTCATTTCCGCATAGTGCGTCAGTCCACCCTTTTCAACACCTATGGCGAACGGAGAATTTTTAAATTCAATCTCGGAGCCGTTAGAGGTCGCTTTCAGCGTATTATCGCCAACGACGCTTTCCTTCGTTTCGTCTACGTTCCCAGTGGTCAGGTATAAAGGTAAGGATAGAACCCAGCTAATCGTATTGATTAGTGTGTCTTTCCCTGTCCCTTTGTCGCCATTCAACAGAAGTGCTTTGCCATTAAGAATATGACGCATCGCACGACCGAACACGGGACCCATATAAGGTGTCTTTGGCTTCGTTGGAGGCGCGGATACTTCGGTTACTGGTACCGCTTTGCAGATTTGCTTCCGCATTGCTTCAATAGAAGTAATCACACGCATACTCATTCCCTGATCAAGCAGGTAATCATGGACATCAGACCATCCTTCTTGCCAATCCCGCACTTCTGTTTTAACAACATTTTTTGCAGAGGTTGGTTTGCTATTTGGAGCTGGTGTACTTGGGGCCCTTCCTGCGGTAACAGCAGGTGCAGGAGTCGGTGTAGAAGCAGGCTTAATAACCGGAAGGGAGAGGCTTGCATTCATGTCCTCCATGTCCGATAAATCAATCTCGGTCGGAACAGTAGGTACACTCGGCAAACCGAAAACCGTCACGTCCTCCCCTGCTAAAAGAGCTACTGCCTTCGCCACGACCATATGCTTGCATGACTTACCAGCTGCGGCATCTTCACAAAAATGCGTAAAAACTTTGTGTCCCTGCTTTTCTGTGATAAATCCTGGCTCATCTAATCCACGAAACTGAATGCGATAACCAAAGCCATTCTTCGCTTTTTCCACCTGTTTTACATACTGAGGAAGGTTTGCTTTTGCTCCTTCCGCTTGGCTATCTGCAATAGAAACTCGTGTGTGTCTGATTGTCATAACAAATCTCTCCTTAAATTAAATTAGTTATTTTCGATTCAATAAAAATGAAAAAGCCAGAAATCACGATGGATTCCTGGCACGAAACACTCGCATATTAAGCTGATTGATGGGCAGATTCACGAACGATATTAGCACGTTTTCCTAAACGGATGGTACCGGCTTTCTCGTTGTACCAGCCATCTAGTTGAAAAATGCCACCTTTTTTAATCATGGCTTTCGCTTTGGTTAACAGATCCTTCGGGATGAATACTTTCACAATGGACTGGTTCTCAAGTTGGGCTTCAAAAACAGAAGTACCGTCTTGATTCACCGTAAGACCACTTTCCGCACGCAATCTGAATTTTTGCGGTGTGCTGTTCCCTTGTCCTTGTGCCGGTGGAGTGCTGTTGTTACTGCCTGTATTGGATTTAGGCGGTTGTTGTGTGGACTCTTGTTCTGAATTTCCTTTTGGTGTTTTACCACTCATAAGAGCAGCCACATCTGCTTCAAAAATACCGTTCCAATTCATTTCGGAGTAATAGGAGCGGTACGAATCCGGAAGAACAGGAATACCGTATTTAAAGCGATAAGAGGTATCCAGACCATAATTCGAGGCTACTTTGCCGAATGCAGTAGAATTAGGCCTCAAAACCGTGACCTTACCAGCAAACAAATCTGAGCCTACTCCAAACCATGCTGCACATTTCTTTAAGCTGTCCGACATAGCAGATTTCTTCGCATTTTCGGCCGCCTGTGCATCAGGTTCACTCTCGCCTT
Organism: Aneurinibacillus tyrosinisolvens; assembly: GCF_001015055.1. Taxonomy (GTDB): domain Bacteria; phylum Bacillota; class Bacilli; order Aneurinibacillales; family Aneurinibacillaceae; genus Aneurinibacillus_A; species Aneurinibacillus_A tyrosinisolvens. The sequence continues at coordinate 19,727 of NZ_BBWZ01000055.1, forward strand.
TCTTTATCGTCATGGTATCATCACCATATTGTTCCCGGGAGATCCATCGTTGGTTATCGGCATCCCAAATTTCAAGACGGCCAAAGACACTAACGGAATGACGCTCCTGGTCAATATCGACTTGTACTGCCTTATGAGTCCAGTTAAACATGCCGAGGACATCATTTAAGCGGTTAACGATATTTTGAACACCGATATAGGCGTGACCTTCATAGTTAACCTTGTAGTCAAGGTAATGGAAAGGTAGATTCAATTGTTGGTTCAGGGGCAGATTTTCGTTATAGTTTGTCATGATAAACACACTCCTAATTTAATAGTCATTTAATTTGAATTGAATTACGCTACATCTGAATTCCGATAAATGATTTCTCCTTCGGGTAGAAGAGCAAGAAAATCTTCAAGGCTTATGACTTCATCGGCTGCTTCACGAATAGAGCTTGCCGGACGAAAATCACTGACAAAGGCAATGACACGACTGCCCTTTTCTTGCGCCTTTTTAATGGCCGGAAGAAAATCACCATCCGAACTAAATAAAAAAAGAAGTGGTACACAGTTCAGGCTAAACTCATACAAGTCTAGGCCGATTAGCATGTCCACTCCTTTTTGGTAAAGCTCACCATTCCTGGTGCCCATATTTCCTTGTCGGACGGCAATTCCATCCTTCTCCAATGCATTGAAAAATCGCATTCTCCGGTAATATTGTTCCATATCCAACTGTCGAGAAGGACATGCACTATACATACGCTGCGAAACCTCTACACTCCCGTATTCATGAGCTAAAATGCTCTCAATAGTACGGTAAAAAACGCTCCATCGTTTAAATCCCTCAATGCCCATTTCATGCAATTGCTCCATAGCATTGAGTTCGTCTACTAAAATGGCTGCTTTTTCCACTCAAGCCACCCCCGCAACGTCTAAATCTAACTTCATTTGCTGACTGAACAGATTAATGAAATCAGCTGCACTTGAAGGGACACCTTTTGCATTTCGCTTATCAATTTGCAAAACCCATTCAGCTTCCGTAAAAGCAGGGATCGCGATAGCGGCAATGCTAAAGTCGGGATGGTCTTTGTGTTCCCAAATGTTTTTGTTTGTAGAAACAAAGCCCAATCGTTTCAATTCATCAAGAGGAACAATGGTATTACGGGGCTGACCTTCTGCTGCATCGAAATAAAATTTCAACGAAAGACAACGACCTTGTACCATATGACGGATACGAGTCATGAACGATCCGACTTCCTCTGTGTTAATACCTGTAATGCTCAACATCATCATGTGTGGAGTATAACGATTTTGGCGAGCTAGAAGTTTACCTCCCTCGGATTCCAAAGCAGGCACATCTAGTTTATTGAACTCAAATACCTGGTCCCACGTCATTTCTACTCTTTTAAGCATCTTAAAATCCTCCTTTTAAATGGTTACTTGGTTGGTTGGTTTGAATCTAAGTGAAAAAGGGCAAAAAAGCATAAAAAAAACGCCCACTTATAGATACCAACACGATTGTTTAGCAAAAATAAAACGCTAAACTTTGGCATCCATAAGTGGACGTATTTAAATAAACAGTGCAAAAAAGCGATTGATAATTACCTACAGGCTTTTCCCGCGCTTGCCGGAAAAGAAAAGAAGAAAATGAAAAAATAATATACCCTTATATTAGCAAACAAAAAGGGTAAACTGCAATACGTTTCAGTAATTTATTGGAGCTGGTGGATTATTTTTCTTTGCTCATTTGTTCTTCCAGGCGCCTAGCCATTTCCAGTGCGTTTTTTTCGGAGGTGCTGCCTGAATAAAGTTGAAACCCTTTCTTTTTATTTTCGTTCACTTCATCATCCTGGCACATGATAATTTCATTTTCCTTATGCATAACATGGAACATATAGATACCCTCCTGCTTTAAATTTTACCCTATCATTGTTCTATTTTATCCAAATTTAGTTTGAATGATTAAATCATGTCTGTTAGAATACCGCTTAGGAGTTACCAGTGATCCGCTTCCTGTGTCTGCAAACCGAGAACGGACTTGATTCCTAAAAAAGCCTTCCGTTGAACGTGGAAGGCTTTTTCTTTAGTCGTTATAATAACCTTATTGAACAGAAGAGGAGGAAAGCGACTTGAATTTATTAGATATTATATCATGGCATCGTAATAAAATATCAATAAACGAGCTCAAAATCATCCTGTATTTAGCAAGTCGTATTTATGTCCTGCCGGAAGAAGAAATCGAAATCTCTATTAAGGAATTCTGTGATTCAATTGGAAATAAAGGGACACCAAAGTACTCCGAAGTTAAAGAGCTGTTTTTTAATCTTGACCAAAGAATGATTCCCGTAAAGATGGGACAGATGGATATAGAAATAAATTTGTTTGAGAAGATATCTACAGAAGAAAAAAGAGGTTCTGTAGTAATTCGGTTAGGGAAACTAACTCGTCCTTACCTGGTTCATCTTCGCAAGGAAGCGCCCTACCCTATCCTTGAAAACCTCCTGCTTTTTAAAAGTGCCTACTCGATGTTTTTCTATTTATTATTTAAAGATGTGGAAACAACAATGGAATATACATTTCGGCTCAGTGAATTGAAGCAATTACTACAGTTAGAACACACATACCCTCGCTACAGTAATTTTAACCAACGGGTATTAAATATTGCTGCCAAAGAAATCAGCACTCTTACTCCATTTACTTTCAATTGGATAGCCCGCAAAGAAGAGAATGATATGGCAATCCTTTTCCTAGTGGAAAAAGATACAAACAATCAGATATTGGATGAAAAAGGGCTATTTACTTATATAAAAGAAATTTTGTGGGCGGAATGGAGGGTTGAACTGAAACAGGATGTTTTTATGCGGTGGGTTCCTAAAGGGGCATTTGCCATTTTATCAGCTGTTAAACAAGTGAATGTTCAAATGGACATTATTAATCCAATTGGATACTTAACGGAAGTCTTAAAAAAAGGTGAGTTTGGAAAACCCTTAGATAATATTTCTTTGCAAGAATTCCGTGCATTACGTAGAATACTGGCTTACTACGACGATACCAGGGAGGTCGTTACCAGCTGGTTAGTAAAAAGTGAAATAGAAACGAAATTATTTCATGACTTTCAGGATATGGATATAGAAAAGTTTTGGCTTAAGTTTAATGAATGGATTTTGGAAGAGATTAGGCATATAAGAAACCGAAATCTAACCAAATAAAGCAACTCCGCATAACAGATTTATGCAGAGTTGCTTTCTACGTTGATATAAGAAAAAATGTCTTGAGCTATCTTATCCTGAAAGTCCTCGATCGTTAGAGGGCGCATTTTTTCTCTTTCCCTGGTTGTTTGAAATTGGTTGATTACA
>NZ_BBWZ01000056.1 GCF_001015055.1 Aneurinibacillus tyrosinisolvens
GAACTACGTGGGATTCAACAATTGTTTCAGGCAGTGGGGAAACTCAAGTTGTACAAATATTTGTAGATGGAGTCATATCGGAAGAAGCAAGCTGGAATGGGAGTTTTGATTTTAATGGCCTGCTCTCCCAATTAAATCAGGCGAAAGATGATGATGCCGTCAAGGCCATTGTGCTGCGTGTTAACTCCCCGGGAGGAGCTGTCGTGCCGACGGATGAGCTGCACCAGAAAATTATGCAGATTCGTAATGAAACACATAAGCCTGTTGTTGTCAGTATGGGATCCTATGCCGCGTCAGGTGGATATTATATTTCAACAGCTGCGGATAAAATTTATGCCAATCCTTCTACACTTACTGGAAGTCTGGGTGTAATTGCTTCATACCTTAACTACGGCGATTTAGCGGCCAAGTATGGAGTGAAGGAAAATGTAATTAAAAGCGGAAAATTTAAAGATATTGGAAGCCCTATGCGTCCGATGACAGAAGATGAACACGCGATTTTACAAACAATGATTAATGAAAGTTATCAGCAGTTCGTGGATGTTATTGCCGAAGGACGCAAGATGCCGCGCGACAAAGTAGTAAAGCTTGCTGACGGGAGAGTGTATACCGGAAAGCAGGCAAAACAGGCAGGCCTGATCGATGAATTCGGTACGCTGGAAGATGCGACAAATGAAGCAATGAAGCTGGCGAATGTAGAGGATGCGACGGTCATCCGTTATGAAGAGCCTTTAAGCTTTGGAAGCTTTCTTCCGTTTATGTCGTCCGCAATTAAGCAATATGTCCCTTCACAGCCGCTCCCTGACTTTCTTCGTGAAGAAAAGCGGACACCAAGCCTGGAGTATATATACAGGCCCTAGCAAAATAAGATAGAACATAAAGGAGGTGAAACGATGGAAAATCAACAGCAGGAATTTTCGTTTGAACCCGTAGTGGAACATAGATATGCCGGGTTCTGGATCCGGTTTATTGCTTCTCTCATTGACGGTATACTACTTACAGCAGTAACCTATCTACTAGGCTTTCGCTCATCGACTGACCTATTTTCTTTTAGTGAGCTATTTCAGAATTTATTAGGTTTAGTTTATTTTATTATTCTTACGGTATTATACGGACAGACGCTTGGAAAAATGATTTGTGGCATCAAGGTTGTACGGACCGACGAAAAACCAAACAGCTGGGGCTCGATTATTCTCAGGGAAACAATCGGGAAGTTAGTTTCCGGGATTGTTCTGCTGCTTGGCTTTATCTGGGCTGCTTTCGACAAAAGAAAGCAAGGCTGGCATGATAAGATGGCAAACACATACGTGGTTAAAACAAGGAAATAATAAATCATACAGAGTAAGAAGGGTGGTGTGTTTTTGATGCGCCATCCTTTTTTATTTTCGCCTGAATATGCTATGATGGACTGTGAGGTGAAAATCAGGATGGCGTTTAACATCGTGCTCCATGAGCCGCTCATTCCTGCTAATACAGGAAACATTGCCCGCACGTGTGCGGCAACAGGAACGAGGCTCCATTTGATTAAGCCGCTTGGCTTTTCCACGGATGATCGGTATTTAAAGCGGGCGGGCCTGGACTACTGGCATGCTGTAGATCTTACATACTACGAATCGTTTGAAGACTTCGCAGCCCGGAATCCGGAGGGGCGGTTCTTCTTTATTGAAACAGACGGAGATAGGTACCATTCCGATGTATCCTACAGGGATGGTGATTTTTTTGTATTCGGCAAAGAAACGAGCGGGATTCCCCAGGAAATCATACAGCAGTTTCCCGGCCAAATCATCCGTATCCCGATGGGAGATGCGACACGCTCTCTGAATCTGTCAAACACAGCGGCGATTGTCCTGTACGAAGGGCTCAGACAGATTGGGTACCCGGGAATGAAGTAGGGAAGGGGAGAAAATAAAGAAAAAGTATTACCGGCTGGCAGGGTTCAAATCAAACAGCGGGACAAATAATAGAGGAGGGCTGCGGTTTGGCTGATAAAGCGATATTTTTCGATCTGGATGGTACACTATTGACGATTGATACAGAGGCGTTCCTTCACAGGTACATGAAGCGTCTTGGAGATTATGCAGCACACATCATAGAGCCGGAGCTTCTCGTAAAAACGCTGTGGACGGCGACAAAGCACACGATGGCAGACGAGGACAGCACGAAGACGAATGAGCAGGTATTTCAGGAACATTTCCTTTCGATGGCCAACCTTTCACACGAAGCCATTTGGCCGACGTTCGATAAGTTTTATACAGAAGAATTCTCCCTGCTGAAGGAGGGAATCGAACCTCATCCGTATGCGCTGAAAGTGGTAGAGGAAGCGAAGAAACAGGGGTACAAGCTCGTAGTGGCAACCAATCCTGTGTTTCCGGGGGTCGCCATCCAGGAGCGAATGAAATGGGCAGGGCTTAATGAAGGGGATTTCCTCCACGTCACGATTTTTGAATCGGCTCATTACTGCAAACCAAACCCGAGGTATTTTACCGAAATCTGTGAATATATCGGGATGCAGCCGGACCAGTGCATTATGATTGGAAACGATATGCAGCAGGACATGGTTGCTTCTGAAGTCGGCCTGAAAACTTTTCTTGTTCTGGATTATAAGATTGATCGCGGTGTTCCTCAGCATCGGGTTGACGCTTCGGGTACATTAAAGGAATTACATGATCAACTGTCCGGAAAGACGGGTATATTTTCCAGGGGATAATCTATTTGTTTTGTGAATAAAGTGGTTGACAGAGTAGGGACAAAGACGTATTATATTGTCTAGTGAATTGAATATCTCGCTTATCGAGAGAGGTGGAGGGACTGGCCCGATGAAGCCCGGCAGCGGATTTTCTGTTATAGGAGAATGCTGTGCCAAATCCAGCGGAATGGAAATCATTCTGGCAGATAAGAGTGTACGGTCTTTTAGACAATCCCTCTCGGTTCTGCCGGTGAGGGTTTTTTTGTATCGGTACGCAGGGCCCGCGGAAAGATACGGCGAAACACTCGCAATACGTTAATAAAATAAAAAATAGGGGGAAGCAAGATGAAAAAGTGGTTGATATCCTTTCTTTTATTCGCAATCGTAGGTCTGCTTGCTGCATGCGGCAATAGCGGCGATAAACCAGCGAGCACAGATAAAGCGGCGACGGAAGCGCCAAAGGCAGAAGCAAAGAAAATAATCGTAGGTGCGAGCTTAACGCCGCACTCCGAGATTCTTGAGCACGTGAAAGCCAAGCTTAAAGAACAAGGCGTTGATATGGAAGTAAAAGTGTTTGATGATTATGTATTGCCGAATACAGCACTTGAAGACAAGCAAATCGACGCAAACTATTTCCAAACTGTGCCGTACATGGAAGAATTCAACAAGAAACATAAAACACATATTGTAGGATTAGACGGTATCCACTTCGAGCCAATGGGTGTATACCCTGGTAAAGAGAAGGCGAAAGAGCCGAAACAGGGCGCAGTGATTGGTATTCCTGATGATGTAACAAACAGTGCACGTGCGCTGAAATTGCTGGAAGCTAACGGTTGGATTAAACTCACACCAGGAAAAGCATTAAACGATATCACGAAGCAGGATATTAAAGAAAATCCGAAGAAAATTCAAATCAAAGAAATGGAAGCTTCCTTGCTGCCACGTGCGTTGAGTGAAGTTGATTATGCGGTAATTAACGGAAACTATGCATTATCAGGCGGACTAACTCCAGCACAGGCAGTCGCTATGGAAAGCAAGGATTCAGAAGCGGCGAAAAACGGAGCTAACATCATTAGTGTAAAAGCCGGTGATGAAAACCGTCCAGAGATTAAAAAGTTAATCGAAGTGTTAAAGTCAGACGATGTGAAGAAATTCATCGAAGACCAATACAAAGGTTCAGTTGTACCGGTATTCTAATGGAAGTAAAGAAATGCGGGTTTCCTATTTGGGGAACCCGTATTTTTTAGTAGATAAGAAAGTATAACTTTCTTATCTACATAAGGGCAACTAAGGTCATCGCCAGCGCCTGTGGCTTGGCGCTAGCCAAGTTTTCTTTATTAAAAAAAACGGCCTTTCGTAATCGAAGGGCCGCTTAGTATGATTCCTGCCTTATAAGTTCCAGGTCTTATCCTCGTTGTATCCGGCTGTGAAAATAGCGCCTATCATCATCACCAGAATAGCTAAAATAATCACCATTGCGCTGTAACCCCTTTCCATTTATACATGATTTACCTTTCATTATAACTCATGCCAAAAGGGTTGTGAACAGAACAAAAAAGGACAATCCTGACACATAATTCGGCCGGCAGGCGATGTTTTTTAATTTGGGCGTAGGCTTTTGGTAAGATCTCTTAACTTCTAGCATGTCAGCCGGGTATACGGAATAGGATAGTAAAAACGTATCTCCAATTTTACGACATTCCGAAAGAAGAAAAGGAGAGGAGTGCCCATGGATATCCTAAGGCGGATTTCAGAATATCGCGCACGGGAAGAACAGCTAACCTGGGAAGGGACTTTCGCCGAATACCTGCAGATCATCAAGAAAAATCCGCATGTTGCCCAGACCGCCCACTCTCGTGTTTATAACATGATTAAGCATGCTGGCATTGAAAATAATGAGGATGGAAGTAAAACGTACAAATTCTTTAGCAGGGAGATTTACGGGCTGGATCGGGCGATTGAGAAGCTGGTTGAGGAATATTTTCATTCCGCAGCGATGCGCCTGGACGTTCGCAAACGGATTCTCCTGCTGATGGGGCCGGTAAGCGGGGGGAAATCAACGCTCGTAACGATGCTTAAACGGGGGTTAGAGCATTTCTCACGAACAGATGAGGGAGCAGTCTACGCAATTAAGGGATGCCCGATGCATGAGGATCCTCTACACCTCATACCGCCCGAGCTGCGTCCGGAAGTGGAAGAAGAATTCGGTATTATTATCGAAGGAAACCTGTCACCGTATAACCAGATGAGACTGGATACAGAATACGGCGGGCGTATCGAAGACATGCCGGTCGAGCGAATTCTTTTCTCGGAAGCCAAACGGAAAGGAATTGGAACGTTCAGCCCTTCTGATCCGAAGTCGCAGGATATTGCCGATTTAACAGGCAGCATCGATTTCTCGACCATTACCCAGTACGGGTCAGAATCAGATCCGCGGGCCTACCGCTTTGACGGGGAACTCAACAAAGCGAATCGAGGACTGATGGAGTTCCAGGAAATGTTGAAGTGCGATGAAAAATTCCTTTGGAATCTGCTTTCCCTCACGCAGGAAGGGAACTTCAAAGCGGGAAGGTTTGCCCTCATTTCTGCTGATGAACTCATCGTCGCCCATACGAATGAATCTGAGTACCGTTCTTTCATCAGCAATAAAAAGAACGAAGCACTCCAATCGCGGATTATCGTTATGCGCATGCCTTATAACCTGCGTGTATCTGATGAGGAAAAAATTTATTCCAAGCTCATTCGCCATAGCGATCTCGGGCATGTACACGTTGCGCCGCATTCTCTTCGGGCCACTTCTATTTTCTCGATTTTAACGCGCCTTAAGGATTCGAAAAAGCAGGGGGTAGACCTGCTGAAGAAACTCCGGCTCTACAACGGGGATTCTGTGGAAGGCTTCAAAGAAGCTGACATTAAGGAACTGCAAAATGAATTCCACGATGAAGGAATGTCAGGCATCGATCCGCGCTATGTCATTAACCGGATTTCGAGTGCGCTTATCCGCCGTGATACCGAATGTATTAATGCACTGGATATTCTTCGCGCATTAAAAGATGGCCTCGACCAAACGGCTACTGTATCAAAAGAAGACAAAGAACGTTATCTTACTTTCATTAATGTAGCCCGCAAGGAATATGATGAACTGGCGAAGAAGGAAGTACAAAAAGCATTTGTTTATTCGTATGAAGAATCTGCCAAAACCCTAATGGATAACTACCTCGATAATGTTGAATCATATTGCAATAAAACGAAAGTTCGTGACCCGATTACCGGTGAAGAAATGGATTCGGATGAGAAACTTATGCGTTCGATTGAGGAACAAATCGGCATCTCTGAAAATGCAAAGAAAGCATTCCGGGAGGAAATCCTCATTCGAATTTCCGCCTATGCACGCAAAGGAAAACGTTTTGATTATAACAGCCATGAACGCCTGCGGGAGGCCATTGAGAAGAAGCTGTTTGCGGACCTGAAGGACGTCGTGAAAATTACAACTTCGAGCAAAACACCGGATGAAGTACAACTGAAAAAAGTAAACGAGGTAACCGCCCGTCTCATTGACGGACACGGATATTGCCCGATTTGTGCCAACGAGTTATTACGCTATGTGGGCAGCCTCTTGAACCGGTAACCGGTGCAGAAGGGGGAAGCATTGTGGAAAAAGAGCCTTTGTTTATCATCTCACGGGAAGACTGGTCGCTGCATAGAAAAGGCCACCAGGATCAGATGCGCCATCAGGAAAAGGTAAAGGAAGCCATTAAAAAAAACCTTCCTGATTTGGTGAGTGAAGAAAACATCATCATGTCCAATGGCCGTGACGTTGTAAAAATCCCAATCCGCTCGCTCGATGAGTATCGTATCCGTTACAACTATAACAAAAGCAAGCATGTGGGGCAGGGAGACGGAGATTCCAAAGTTGGGGATGTCATCGCCCGCGAACCCGAGCCGGCTAAAGGCCCCGGAAAAGGCCAGGGAGCGGGCGATCAGCCCGGTGACGATTATTACGAAGCGGAAATCTCGGTTGAAGAGCTGGAGGAAATGCTGTTTGCCGAAATGGAGCTGCCAAATCTGCAGCAGAAAGAACAGGACGAAATTATTGTAGAAGAGATTGAGTTTAACGACATCAGGAAAAAAGGCCTGATGGGCAATATCGACAAAAAACGGACGATTCTTGAGGCACTCCGGCGCAATGGGCTGCAGGGGAACGCCGGAATTAAAAACATATCGAACGAGGACCTCCGGTTTAAAACATGGGAAGAAGTTGTAAAGCCGCATTCCAATGCGGTAATATTAGCCATGATGGATACGTCAGGTTCAATGGGGGCGATGGAAAAATATGTAGCCCGCAGCTTCTTCTTCTGGATGGTGCGGTTCCTGCGTACAAAATACGAAAAAGTAGACATTGTATTCATTGCCCACCATACCGAGGCAAAGGAAGTAACGGAAGAAGCCTTCTTCTCAAAAGGAGAAAGCGGGGGAACGATTTGTTCATCAGCTTACCGCAAGGCATTGGAAATCATTGAAGAGCGGTATTCCCCTGCAATGTATAACATTTATCCTTTTCACATTTCCGATGGCGACAACCTCACATCGGATAATGACCGCTGCGTGAAGCTGGTGAAAGAGCTAATGGATAAATCCAACATGTTCGGCTATGGGGAAGTGAATCAATATACTGCATGATGATACATACAAAAAGTCCAGGATGGGGCAGAGGATGCCTTGTTCCGGGCTTTTTTTCTGAAAACAGGCCCCCTAAACAGGGAGCCTTGGTATAATTTCCAGCTCGAACTGATCCTGTTTCGTCCATTCTTTTTTGCGGGTAAAATGCACTTTCTCGAGGATTGATTTCAGAAGATGGTTTTTTTCCTCGGTACTTTTGATGTGATAGTAGGCATCGATTACTTTTCGAATGTGTGGAGCGGCACGGGTCTGGTGCTGGAGGCTCTGTTCTTCCGCCTCCCTCTCTTTTTCGAGCTGCTCCCGAATGGTTTCGGCCTCGTTTATTTTTTGAGAAATTGATTGATAGCGCTGCAGAAAGATTTCCTCCGTATATACGTGTTTCTCCAGCATTTCAAAAGCGGTCTCTTTCATGCCTGTCAATACCGCTATTTCTTTCGTTAGCGTGTCAATTTGTTTTTGCCTGATTTCAACTGTCGTCATTTCGTTTTGCATAGAAGCTGCCAGTTCTTTTCGGCTTAGATCTATTTTCTCGACAAGCATACTAAGGTGGCTGAGAAGCCTTTCCTCCACAAGATGAAAAAGCACGCCCTTCTGTATCTCCTGGCAGTGTGGGTTTATACAGCGCAGCTGCGGCTTTCTTTGCTTCGAATGCGTGTATCGCAAGGAGCGTCCGCACACGCTGCATTTCATAATACTTGCTAATGGATTGGCAAGCTGGCTCCCCTCTTTTGTTGGCGTCCGATATCTTCCGCTGAGGCCCAGATTTGCACGTTCAAAAAGTTCCGGGGTAACAACGGCTTCGTGTGCGTTTTCATGGCGGACCCAGAGCTCCTGGGGAACCTTCTTTATTATCCTTTTCCCATTTCTCTTTGTATACCGGTGTTTCCCCCAGATAATATGGCCAAGATACACTTCATTCTTAATGATATAACTGATAGTAGACTGCTCCCATAGCTTCCCCTCCGGCGGATGAATACAGATCCCTTCCAGCTTCTTAACTACCGCTTGTCTTCCGTTTCCCCGGGCCGCCCACTCGAAAATTTGCCTGACCACGGACGCTTGCTCCGGATGGGGATAAAGCTTTAAGTTCTCATCGCGTAAGTACCCATAGGGGGGTTTTCGGGTAATCGATTTTCCATCTCTGGCTGACCGCTTGCGCCCCCCCTGGAGACGCTTATTAATCTGTTTCAGTTCTTCGCGGGCAATAATGGATTTGACTCCGAATAGAAGCTCTGCCCCTTCCTCGTTGCAGTCAATGACTTCATTTGGCGTAATAATGATCGTATCTGAGGATTTAAACGTGCGAAAAATAGTGCCGGCATCGATCATGTCACCGCGGCCCAGGCGATCAAGGTCCATAACGATAACGCCTTCAACGGCTCCTTCATCCACCTGGCGCAGCATTTCCTGTGCAACCGCGCGCTCAGAAAGAAACTCTCCGGAGACGACTTCTTCAAACGTGGCAATGAGGTTATGCTGCTCCCGTTTCACAAGGTCAAGCAGTTCTTTGCGGTGTTTGCCAAGCGTATCATATTCGGGATTTTTTCGTTCCTCCTCCATGTCTTTTCGGCTTTTTCGGAGATAAATGAAAACATCTTTACCAGCAGGGCGGTACATATCATCACCTCTCTACCATTATATGTACAGCCATCTGCCTAACATGATTTTTTAAAGTAGCCCCCTTAAAATTGCTGGTCCTGTTCGAAGATTATTTTTAGAGGTGCTATCGTCCTATGTATTTGAAGTGTGTTAAGGAGGCAATATAATCGTATTCATTCGGCAATAAGGGGAATATACTAGCAACTAGGGATAGGGGAATATTCAGAAAACGGGGAGGTTATAATGTTAGAGCGAAAAGTTGAGCTGCTATCCATTTTTTCTAAAATGATTCATGAATATGAAAGAAAAAATACTCCACTTTGTTTTTCTTTTAAAAAAATAGGGTTTGATTTTTTCTTTACTGGTGTAAATGAGGCTTTATTAAAGGCTGCAAATTTATCTGCGGGTGAAATTATTGGGATGAATCTATACAATGATATCCTGCCAGAGAAATTCTCCCATCAGCTTTATAAGATATACGAGGAAGCCTGGAAAGGAAGTCGGGTGTTTTACTATATCCTTCTCCCCACAAATAAAGATGTTCTTTTTGCTTGTATCTTAAAACCGGTTAGGAACGAAGGGGAGATAGTGGAAGTAAAAGGCCATTGTGTCCCACTGAATGCAAATGAACTTCACCAATTCAGGAGGTTCTTCAATAATGTAGGGCCATTTGAAAGGATGTATGGTATGGAGTATCTTGAGTAAAGCTATTTTATACTTGTGTATAAAATATGTTCAATTTTCTTTGTTTTTTTAACCGTTGTGCGCAAGTTTCGGATCATATTGATGATAAAACCGAGTTCTTCTTTTGTTAATCGTTCCCCGTCCAACATGATGCTGTATTTTATTTTTAAATCCTCTGAGGTGATTTCTAAGTCCTCTAAAAAATCATGTTCTATGGAAGAATACTCATACTCTTCCTGAAGAAGTGTTTTTATGTCTACATTGTAAACCGCTGAAATTTTCTGCAGGAGTTCAAGGGAAGGGCGATAAATGCCACGTTCGACTTTAGAGAGGTTGCTGTAATCATAATCTATTTTTGTTGCCAGTTGTTTTAGTGTATCGCCATTTTTCTTTCTCAGATTTTTAATTCGGTCCATTATTTATAAATCCCCCCTTTATATTATTTTAAATGGCGGCGGACATCCATGTTATATTCTAACTGTACATAGATTAACTGTAAATATTTACAGAACATTTACGCGTCCACATTAACAATATTTAAAAAAGTGTGCTGTTTTTGCATGATATTTTGGTTCATATAACCAATTGCCAGTATAGAATAAGGTAGGGAAAGTATTAAATCTAATTTTTTACTTTCAACTCATTCATAAAAGAAAAGACATCTTTGCTTTGGAATATCTCTATTTCATAACAAGGTAAATTATAACAGTAATTGGAAATAATCCAGACAATAGGGAATCTAACAATATTTCGATCTTGCCATGGTTCATCCTGCCAGCTTTTCAAACGGTAATAATTCAAATAACGGTTTAATTTTTCATGCATCATTCTGCTGGAATATATGGAGTTTTGAATTTCCACAAAGAACGGCACTCCATACCAAACCATAAAAATATCGGGCTGCATAACATTGGGTCCGTACCGGGGCTCTACAATAAACATACCTGGTTTTTGATACTTGATTACTTCAATATAAAAGTCTGCAATGGCTAAATAGTGGCTGATTTTTTGTGAATTCTTCCTAATCAAGGGAGGGCTTGTAAAATAAACATAGGGGCTGTGCTCTATGTTTGCTTCTACATGCCCATCCCTTCGCAGTCTTTTTAAAACATAATTGGCCGAGGTAACTGGATTTTTAAGATGGCTAAAATAAAGTGCTGCGATTTGATCCCTGGAAAGGCATCGGAAGGCAGATAATCCATTCAACATTTCCTTATCTCTTGGTGTAAGCATCCTTCTTCCTCCCCCGTTTATAATTAAAACCACTTCAAAAAAGCCCATTTCTCAATCAAAACGGCAGCAAAACAAAGGTAGGCTTTGCTTTTGTAGTATATATGTCACAACAAATGTATCTATACAATTTTGGTTAATTTAACCACTTGATTGGACAGGCTTTCAATTTCAGAATAGAAAATGTTAAATTTTGTGAAAAAATGGGTAAGCGCCCATTCCTTTTGTACCCATTTATGAATTAGATATAGTAGGGTCAAGTGCCAGGTATAGAGCACGAAAGAAGGAGTGGTAACATGGATAAATTGAAAGCAACGGGGATAATACGGAAGATTGACCATCTGGGGAGAGTGGTGCTTCCTATTGAATTGCGCCAGCTTTTAAACATAGAAGAGAAAAAGGATCGCCTGGAGATCAGCAGCGAGGGCGAGTTTATTATTCTAAAGAAGCTTAAACCTGCTTGTCTTTTTTGTAGTTCCACATCCAGGCTGCATAATTACAAAGAAAGAACGATTTGTGATGATTGCTGGAATCAAATCGGAAGCGAGAAAGATGGGATCTGATGAATAAAAAACAGCTGCCTGTTGGTGTCAGGCAGCTGTTTTTTATTCGTCCCCACTTTTCACTTCACATCTAATTTCATACTATGCGGATAAGTAAGGACCAGTGTTAGGTTGCTATCATGTTTTATTACTATAGTGTATGGATAAAATTCTGCTAAAAAACCCAATTTTTCTTACGTACCTATCGGGAATGCACGTAATTGAATATACTATCCCATACCGATTTAAAGGAGTAGGGGGTAAATGGCCGATCTTAGATGGATAAAAGTTGTTTCATTCATAAGTAATCAATCAGTTATTCGTATTGACCATCGTGTACGCGCTGTTTCGTCGGAAAAATACCTCTTTCATTTTGGCCTGAAACAAACACCATGTCGTGTTGAATGGTTCGAAGACCCAGGCTATACAGACGTGAACGATGCAAACCACCCACTGGAACTATTTGTGTCAACAAAGATGATTCAAGGTCTTCTAATTCCAGAAGGAACCGTATTTCAATTACGATTTGAAAAGGAAGAGATGTACCTGGGACCGACGATTGGATTGTTATTTGGAAGCAATGTGGAGAATTATACGCCGGAGTATATGAAGGAGCATTATTCTGATCGCATGGGGACTTATTCATCGTTTGGCGGCATGGTTGTCGCGTTTTCAATCGTATCTGTAGATTGGGAGAACTCGACGGTGGCAGGTTTAATCTATCATCCAGGCAGCGGCAGCTGGTGTGAGGGGGTAACGGCAATTCCGGCTGTCATCTACCGAAGGCATATCATGCAGCCTTCTTTTAAAAAATTCCGTACGAAGCTTTTAGAAAAAAACGGCCTGTTAATCAACTCAGACCGCCTATCAAAGTGGCGGACGTATAAGGTTTTGCTAAAAAACCCAATTTTCCACAAATATCTGCCAGAGACGCACCTGCTTTTGACGAGCTGTCAGCTCCTAAAGGTATTGGAAGAACATAATAAAATCATTTTAAAGCCAAAAGGAAGCTCCCAGGGAAAAGGAATTATTATTATTAAAATGATTACCGCAGGGGAGAACCGAAATTCTTACCTGGTAACCGGGTATCAAAAAACCGATGAAACTCCGAAACAAAGGCTTATGAATCAGCAAGAATTCCACAGTTTCATCAGAAAATTTGCCGAGGAATATGAGAAGAAGTATATCTGCCAGAAATATATTTCCCTGGCTAAAGTCGAAGGATCGCCGTTTGATATACGCGTTATTATGCAGAAAAATCCGTCGTATGATTGGATTTGTAATGGGATTGAATGCAGGATAGCAGGTAAGGGCAAAGAAATAACAAATTTTTCGGCAGGGGGAATGGTCCTGTCTTTTGAAAAAACCATCCAGCGCTTGAACGGCCAATTCGATTATGAAACCGTGAAAGAAAATGTTTTGCGGGTCTGTAGCGAGTTTTGCTTCTGGATGGAACAGCAAAAGCAGTATCACTTTGTGGAATTCGGGATTGACCTGGCACTCGACCAATCCGGTCAGATTTATTTTATCGAGGCCAACTACAGGCCCGGTTATAAGGGGTTTAAAACGATTGGTTTCGAACAGTATCTGCGAATTGGGTATGAACCGCTATGTTATGCTGCCAGCGTTCAAAAGTTCAATATTTCCACTTAGTCAATCCAACTGAAAGGCGGGGGATGAGGGAGTATGCGAGTCAGAACATGTAAAGAATCATCCCGGCAGATTCAGTTACATGAGGATGTAATCAGGCGTTTTAACTTAGAGGGAACGATTTATATTTCACTCAAGGTTGGCGCTTTTATAAAAAAGATTCAATTAGCAGCTACAATATGCTATGACGCTGATATTATTTTGCTCTCGGAAGATATTAGTGATGCGGTAAACCTGCCCGAAGATTTACAATATGAAATTCGGGTGGAGGATGGGGCAATCCACATAGGGCCGGTAATTGGATTGCTTGTCTCCGAAAAAGAGGAATATTTAACGGAGAATCGCTTAAAAGAATATTTAAAATATATGCTCCGCTATGATGAGGTGGGGGCTTGTCGTCGCATTTACGTTTGAAGGAATTATGGATGAAGATCTTAAAGTAATCGGGTATGCTTATCATCCAGAAACGAACTCCTGGAGAAGAGGGATTTATGCCTTTCCCGGTGCGGTTTATATTCGCAGAGCCCATATCAGGCTAAAATCGTATCATCGTCTGGAGAAATTAATCGGAGCTAATTTTTTTAATGCGTATGCTTTTAATAAATGGGAAATGTGGCAGTGGTTTTCAAAAACGGATGTACTTTCATCGCATTTGCCGGAAACGGTCCTAGCGTCAGAAGAAAAGGAAGTAAAAGAACTGCTTGATAGGGTTGAGCAAGTTATTTTTAAACCTTATAAAGGATACCGGGGGAATGGTATCTATAAAGTAGAGAAGATGGAGCCTGCTGCTTATACAGTAAAATACTTAGCTGAAGAATGTTCTGTGGTGGAAACCTTTACAACATGGGAGGAGTTGTACCGATATATTAGCCAATCACAGGACTTGCAGGGATATATCGCACAACACAGCATTTCTCTCCTTAAATTTAGTGGGCGGTTATCTGATATTCGGATTATCGCACAGAAGGGAAAGAAAGGAACATGGCAGATTCAAGGGATGGTTACAAGGTATGCAGGACCAGAAAATTTCGTAAGTAATATCTCCCGTGGAGGTTCTGCGGAACTAACCAGGGAA
Source organism: Aneurinibacillus tyrosinisolvens (assembly GCF_001015055.1). Classification (GTDB taxonomy): domain Bacteria; phylum Bacillota; class Bacilli; order Aneurinibacillales; family Aneurinibacillaceae; genus Aneurinibacillus_A; species Aneurinibacillus_A tyrosinisolvens. Next base: position 14,147 of record NZ_BBWZ01000056.1, read on the forward strand.
AGCTTACTAAAATTATATGAAGGTAACGAGCGAAAGGCGGCTGAAAAATATCAGGATCTAGAAGCAATGGCTTTGCTTATTTGTGAACACCTGGATAAAGTGGGGTTTTGCTATGGGAATTTAGGACTGGATGTTGCAATGGATGAGCAAGAGAATCTGTGGCTGCTTGAGATTAATAATATCTATCCTGACCATACCATCGCACTTGATGCGGATGACGACTCGCTCTATCACCTGGCCATGTCGACTCCTCTGCTTTATACAAAGTGGCTTTCCGGGTTTCGGTAAGTATAAAATAATAGCAAACAAAAAACCCCGTAGACCGGGGTTTTTTGCACTCCTCTGCATGCAAACGATTTGTTTGCCTTATCATTGTATGCTGAATTTATGAAATGGGTGTAGTAGCTAATGATTATTTATCGAGCGCGTTCACGATGACAGCTACAGCTTCCGCTCTTGTTGCTTTGCCCTTTGGATTAAAAAGATTGCCCTCAAGGCCATGCACAATTCCGTTCGCACTTGCTGTTTTAACGGATTGGGCAGCCCATCGGGAAATACTCGCTTGATCCTTAAAGGTGTTTCCTCCATTAACAAGAGGAAGCTTCGCTGCCTTCACAACAATGGCTGCCATTTGCTCGCGCGTAAGTAAATCGTTCGGTCCAAACGCTGCCGGGCTGTAGCCGTTTATTATACCATTGGATGCGGCGATAGAAATTTCATTTCTCGCCCAATAAGAAGGCGCCACATCCTTAAAGGTTTTTTCGCCTTTTGGCTGCAGATTAAATACGTTAACAACCATAGCAGCGAATTCGGCTCTCGTAATATTTCTATTCGGTTTTAATGTCCCATCGTCGAATCCGTGGAGTACTCCCATATCTATTAGCCTGGTGAACGATGTTTCTGCCCAGTGTCCCGTAATATCAGAGAATACTGCCTTTGGAACGTCGAGAGTCTCCGGCTGTTTTGGGGCTTCTGCTATTTTTTTAGTGGCGATAACGGCAAATTTGGTGAAGTGTGTAACCGTGCCGCTTACTTTGTCTCCTTCGATTTTTACATTGTCGAGTTCAACCCACTTGTTTGTTTCCTCGTTGAGCCAGAAGAGACTGACTTTGTATTTATCCGTGTCTACCTTCGATTTTTCGAAGGGCAGCGCAACGGTTACCGGCTTGGCGAAATTACCGGGTTTGTCCTTCTTGATTTCGTAAATATCACCAATAAGCTTACTGTTTTCGGCTGCCGGAAAGCTAGTTGTATCCATAATTACGTTTACGGTTACTTTTATGTCGCTTGCCGCCGCGTCTGCAGGAATTGTGATGGTAGCGTCATTGTTAGAAATCGTTCCGCCAGCCGAGCCTTTGATGGTGTTTTTATCTAGGGAAGGTGCGGCACCACCGCCGCCACCGCCACCACCACCAAAGGCCGGGCTTGCCGGCTGCGGTGCAGGAGCAGAAACCGGTGCTCCACCGCCGCCGCCGGAGATTGGACTCGCCGGGGGCTGTGCAGCAGGAGCAGAAGCTGGAGTTTCACCGCTACCGCCGCTCGCTGGTGCAGGCACTGCTACCGGAGCTGGTGTTGGATTTGCTGCAGGATCTGGAGCTGGTTTTGTTTCCGGAATGCTTGGCTGTATAGATTGTACGGGATCTGTTGGTGGAGGTTCTGAAGGGACTGTTGCTGGATCTGTAGGTAGAGGTTGTATTTCATTTGTCTGTTTGGGTTGTGAAGCCTCCTGTTCTACAGGCTGCTGCACATACCGGGTAAAGCCGTAACCAAACCAGGGGTCCTTGCCTGCGTCCCCTAAGTCTTCCGCATAATTTATCATTTCTTCGCGGAGCTGTCCGTTTGTCTCGCCAGGATACTTCTGCTTGAGAAGGGCGAATAGGCCTGCCACGTGTGGAGCAGCCATCGACGTTCCGCTGCCAACCGCATATCTTCCGCCAGGAAACGTACTTACAATGTCAACTCCCGGAGCGGCGAATTCTACTTCTTCCCCTGTAGAAGAAAAGGAAGCCCGGCTTTTGCTGCTATCGACGGCAGAAACAGCGACGACACTGCTATACTTAGCCGGATACTCAACCGTATTTCCGCTGCCGTCAGGAGTTCCGCTGTTCCCGCTTGCCCCTACGATAATAATCCCTCGTTCATTCGCTTTATCAATGATGCTATGAAAAATATCAGAGTCGGTATCTGATCCAAGGCTCAGGTTAATAATGTCCATATTGTTTACGATGGACCAGTCGATGGCCTCTAAAATATCCTGGAGAGTTCCGTCTCCGTTGTTGTCCATTGCTTTCACGGCGTATAGGCTCGCGTCAGGCGCCACGCCTACCATCCCGCTTCCATCGTGCCTGGCGCCGATCGTTCCGGCGACATGGGTGCCGTGTCCGTTATCGTCTTCATAGGACGCGGTGTAGCCGACGGTAGAAACCCCGCCTGCGATCGCTAAGTCGGGATGGGCCGAAATTCCGGAATCAATAACGGCTACCTTTATCCCTTTGCCTGTAAGTCCTTCGTTCCAGGCGGCCGGTGCCTGTACTGCCTGTAAGTCCCATTGTGACTCTTCAGGGGATACGGCAATACTGTCTCCTGTGGTCTGAGCAGCACGGATATCATCTAAAACCTGCATCCCGCCCTCAGCCAGCCTGAATGTAATATTATCCTCAATATAGGCGATGTTCGGGTTTTGTTCCAACTGCTGGATATTCTTTTCCTCCAGCGTAGCGGACACAGCCGGAACGGTTTTGAATTGATGGTCTACTTCCTCACTGTTATTTAAAACCGCTTGCTTGCCCTCATTGTTTTTATAAACAACGATGACTTCCTTCTGCCCATCGGAGCTTTGTGCAACCTCTTCCGCATAGGCCAATGGCAAACCCGCGTTCATGACCAACAGTAGTGATACTAGAGAAGTTGCCCATTTCTGATGGCTTTTCCCTTTGTTCATATCTTTATAACTCCCTCCCTTCCCTGTAGATAACAAAATATGGAATTTTATTTTGAATTCTACAGGCCTTGTAATACTTTATCGGTCATATAACTTCGTAAATAGAGGAAAAAGGAACCAATTATTTTCAAGGGTATATAAGTGATTGATAGGGGAACGTATATTCTGTTTGACCTATAAAAAAATGAAAAAGTTGTGAGGTTGTCCCCCATCCTTTTGTACATAAACATGTAGCAAGAGGGGGTGAAAGGGATGGAGGAAAAAGAGGAGCGTCCTTGCTATACGACACAGATGGGCAATACGACAATTAAAATTCGCTCAGCTCTCCCATTCATGACAGAAGAGGAACGTGCACAGTGGTTTAAGGACAATGATTCGCTCCCGGAAGTCCAAATGATAAAGAGAGCGTGGATACGGGCGGTGCTGGCAGTCGAAGGATAAAAAAGCGCAAAAAAAAGAGGCTAACGATATAGATAGACATTCGCCAACCCTCAACCGAAGTAGCCAATAAAATTGGGAGCTACTATGGAAAATATATCAGGTTATCTTCCTTCTTTATACAGGGAGTTGCTGGTAAGAGGACAGGATAGAATGTCTTAGGCCCTCCTCGACTTTTTGTATGTATCATGAAGAAGTCAATCAATACAACCGGCACTCTACCCTGATGTCCGCGTACAAGAACATTAAAGACCCGAAATTTAAATACTGCATCGTAAGGGAAAAGGGAGAAGTATATAAGGCGCTCACAGGCTTTTTTGGAAAAGGGGGATCGGAATGACGGACGAAGAGATGAAGCAATTGGAGCGGGCAGTCGATGAAATTACCGAGATTGCCCAAGGCTTTGGCCTTGACTTCTATCCGATGCGATATGAAATCTGTCCGGCAGACATTATTTATACCTTTGGCGCGTACGGCATGCCGACGCGCTTTTCCCACTGGAGCTTCGGTAAGTCGTTTCATCGGATGAAGCTTCAATATGATTTAGGATTGAGCAAAATATATGAACTCGTTATTAATTCAAATCCTTGTTATGCATTTTTACTGGACGGAAACAGCCTGATTCAAAACAAGCTGATTGTTGCCCACGTGCTCGCCCACTGCGATTTCTTTAAGAACAATATGCGTTTTAGCCGGACGAACCGGGATATGGTGGAGAGTATGGCGGCGACGGCGGAGCGGCTGCGCCAGTACGAAATCCGGTACGGAAAACAGACAGTGGAAGATTTCCTGGATGCGGTGCTGTCCATCCAGGAGCATATTGATCCGAGCTTGACCCGCAGGCATTTTACGTGGGCGGAAGAAAGAGGGGAACAGCAGCAGAGTAAGAGCGGAGGAGAGCCAGGTAAGCTGAAGCAGTCGTATGGAGATTTGTGGCTGCTGGATGAGGAGGAGAGGAGAAAGAAGGAAGAGGAAGAGGAGCAGGCGAAGAGAAAAGTAAACCGCTTCCCGCCTGAGCCGGAAAAAGATTTGCTGCTGTTTATTGAGGAATTCAGCCCAATACTGGAGAACTGGCAGCGTGATATCCTGACGATTATGCGGGAGGAGATGCTGTATTTCTGGCCGCAGATTGAAACGAAGATTATGAACGAGGGCTGGGCCTCCTACTGGCACCAGCGAATCTTACGGGAAATGGACCTTACGGAACAGGAGACGATCGAATTCGCCAAGCTGAACGCCGGGGTTGTTCAGCCTTCCACCACCAGCATCAATCCGTATTACCTCGGCCTGAAAATCTTTGAGGATATTGAAGAACGCTGGAACAATCCGACGGAGGAAGAGAGAGAACGGTTTGACCGTGTGCCGGGCAAAGGCCGCGAGAAAATCTTTGAAGTGCGTGAGCTGGACAGCGACACGTCATTCATCCGCAATTATTTAACGAAAGATCTGACAGAAAGGCTCGACATGTATGTGTTTGGCAAGCAGGGCAATGATTGGGCGATAACGGATAAAACATGGGAGATTGTGCGGGATCAACTGGTAAACAGCCGGACGAATGGAGGGTTTCCATATCTGCTTGTGCAGGATGGCGATTACCTGCGCAATGGAGAATTGTACCTTTACCACCAGTTTGAAAGCATGGAGCTGGATATTAAGTACGTAGAGAAGACAATGCCATACGTTTACAGCTTGTGGGGCAAGACGATACACCTGGAAACAAGGATAGAGGATAGAAAGGTATTGTTCACGTATGACGGGAAGAAGTGCCATCGAAGGTTTTTGTAATGAAGGGAAGGGCCGCTCCAGTGTGAGCGGCCCATTTTTTTAATAGGTCTACCTTTAGCTTAGAAAGAAGGCTTGTCCAAGCGTGACAATGCCTGTCACTACCAGGAATACCATACTATACTTAAGCGTGAAGCGAAATAAATCGGACTCCTTACCTAACAAGCCCTACCGCACCAGCGGCTACCGCAACAGACTGCGGTGAGAGCATTTTTGCCATGACACCACCGGCGGTATTAGCGGCAATAAGAATCATGGGAAGAACGCTGATTTGTTCCGCGGTGATAACCTGCAAACTTCCGAATAATGCATTCCCTGATGTTACAGATCCGGTCAAGAATACGCCAATCCACCCGAGTACAGGAGAGAGGAATGGGAAGGCGCCAGCCGTTGATGCCAGGGCAAGTCCCAGGATAGAAGAAAGGCCCGAGTAGTTAGCAACAAAGGTAAATCCGAGCACCATCATAATGGTAAGAATCGGTTTAGCAAGCTCTTTTATTGTCTCTACAAGTGTCTCCCATCCGGTTTTTACGTGTATCTTTAAAATCACCATCGAGAGAAGAGCGGCGATGGGAATGGCGGTTCCGGTAGCAGAGAAGAGATCGAGCTTTAGAACAGCAGCATAAGGAGTCGGTTCATTCACGATGGGCTATATTTTGAACACTTGATTGTGCAAGCCCGGAACTGCAACATTAATCATCCAGCTTTCGAATGCTCCGCCAGGGGCAAATAACCCCTTAAATGCTTTTGTGCTCCAGATGGTTACCATTACGATTAAGGTAATAAAAGGAGACCATGCCTTGATTATTTGTTTAGCTGTCAGCCGTCCTGCATCTGTTTCTTTTATAGTATGAGTGCCCTCTTCGATTTTATGAGGGTTTTTTATGAAAATGGCAAAGGACATAAGAGTAAGAATGGAAGCCAAGGCTTACAATGGCAGAGGTGATATTAGGCAGTTCAGGTCCGATAGAGGTTACCGTTACGTATTGAGTAACAGCATAGGATCCTCCGGAAACGACAATGGCCGGCCAAACCTCACGCACCCCTTTCCAGCCATCCATAATGAAGATGAGCAGGAATGGAACGAAGAAAGAAATAAAGGGAAGCTGGGTACCGAGAAATTTTCCGATTTCCATTGCGCTGACCCCGCTAACCTGTCCAGCTACAATGACCGGAATCCCCATCGCACCGAATGCGCCGGATGCCGTATTCGCGATTAAACATAAACCGGCTGCCTTCAATGGGTTGAATCCTAGTCCGACAAGAAGGGCTGCGGTAATGGCAATGGGAGCTCCAAAGCCGGCTGCACCTTCCAGAAAGCATTAAAAGAAAAGGCGACAAGAAGCATCTGCAATCGCTTGTCATCTGTAATCGAAACAATAGAACGACAGATAATATCGAATTGGCCGCTCTTTACGGAGAGCTTATAAAGAAAGACAGCTGTAACGACGATATAGCTAATCGGCCATAACCCATAAGCGAATCCATAGCCTGTTGCCCCTGCTGCCACAGAAACCGGCATGTGGTAGATGACAATAGTAATGAGAATGGAAAGGGCGACGGTAATCGTAGCTGCGATATGTCCTTTAATACGCAGGATCGTTAAGGCTAGAAAGAAAAAGGCGATGGGTAAAGCTGCGACGATGGCAGATAGCCATATATTGTGGAGCGGATTATATACTTGTGTCCAGGTCATCGTTGTCACTCCTTGCTTGAAAGTTAATCAAAATATGGTTTTATTGCTGTTTTCAACACATTGGCAGAATGATGCAGTTTTTTCATTTCTTCTTCCGTTAAATCCAGCTCAACAATTTCACGGATACCATTCCGATTCACGATAGCCGGCACACCGATATACAGGTCATCCAATCCGTATTTTCCTTCAAGTAAAGCAGACACCGTGAGGATCGAATTCTCGTTGCGTAAAATAGCTTTCGTTAAACGCGCAAGCCCCATTGCAATCCCGTAATACGTAGCTCCTTTGCGGTTAATAATATGGTAGGCAGCATCGCGTACATTAACGAAAATGTCTTCAAGGTCCTTCTTGATTTTGTCATTATCTTTTTTAAAGTAGCTTTGAAGCGGCTGGCTTCCGATTGTCCCGTGGCTCCAAACCGGCAGCTCAGTATCTCCGTGTTCACCGATGATGTAGACGTGAACGTTTCTGGAATCAAGCTCGAAATATTCACCAAGCAGGTAACGAAGACGGGCCGTGTCCAGGATTGTTCCTGAACCAATGACACGCTCCATTGGGAGCCCTGAGAATTTCCATGTAGCATAGGAGAGGATATCAACCGGGTTCGTGGCTATAAGAAAGATACCGTTAAATCCGCTCTTCATAATTTCATCTACGATAATTTTAAAAATTTTAATGTTTTTCGCAATGAGGTCGAGCCGTGTTTCTCCAGGAGCCTGGTTGGCACCGGCGGTAATAACGACGAGGTCGGCATCTTTACAGTCCTCATAGCTTCCAGCCCATATTTTCATTGGAGAGCTAAACGGTAGCCCGTGGTTTAAATCCCTTGCTTCCCCTTCTGCTTTTTCTTTATTTATATCAATTAGCACCATTTCATTTGCAATTCCCTGGTTCAGGAGGGAGAAGGCATAGCTTGAACCTACGAATCCTGTTCCAATAATGGCAACTTTTGATGTATTTCTTTCATTATTCATTGTTAGTTCCACCTTCCAAGTTCTTGTGATTCATTTTACATTGTTACTGTACCTCCTTTTAAAAACTCAAGGTGTGAT
>NZ_BBWZ01000057.1 GCF_001015055.1 Aneurinibacillus tyrosinisolvens
CATCCCAGCCATTCGTATGTCTCGTACAGATTGTATGGCTGTTTTCATGTGGGAATATGAATGCGTTCTCCCTCGAGAACGATATACAAGGGTGTTTGAAGATAGTTTCCCCACCTATGTAATTGGGTCTACCATCGACAAGGCTGCCGCTATTTTAGACGTTCCATACAGCACCGTTGAACGGGTTTATAAACAGTGGATGAAGAAGGAATGTCCGTCTCTTCAAGCCTCTTGCATTCAAGAAGCCACAGAAAGAGAAGGGCTCGTGCTTGGAATCGATGATTTTGCGATTCGAAAAGGAAGCACGTATAACACGGGATTACATGATTTACGCGGTGAAAGTTTACTTGATATCCTTTCGGGCCGAACCATTGAAGAACTTCGTATCGCTTATCAAAATCATCCTGCCTTATTTGATCTGAAGCCTGTCGCTGTGGTGATGGACTTAGCAGAGTGTTACCACACGTTTATCAAGGAAACGTATCCACATGCGTTGCGGATCGCGGATCGATTTCATGTAAACCGCTATGTTACGGAGGCCCTTCAAAATGTGCGAAAAGAAATTCAACACCAGTTGCCCTCACGGGCAGCCAGAAAGATAAAAAAGAACTTTCGCCTTCTTGCCAAACGTAGAGATAGCCTGATCCCAAAAGAAAGTGATCTTTTGGAGGAGCTGTTAAAGTATTCAGCGCTATTACAATCCGTATATGAATGGAAAGAGGCCTTTATTGATTGGTATGATCGTTCTTCTACTTTCGCTCATGCAGTAAAAGGTTTTGAGCGTTGGCTTAATCAAGGCCGTTTCATCCAACATAAAGCGGTCCAATCCTGTCTAAAAACGATGGTCAACTGGCAACAGGAAATCCTTAATTATCACCGTCTTCGTTTTACCAATGCGACCGTGGAAGGTCGCAATAACAAAATTAAAGCCCTTCAGCGCCGCCACTACTTCACACGAAATCCTTTATATTATAAACAACGGATTCTTCTTGAGTGTAATCAAGAACGTCTAGCTTATTAAATCATATCAAGATCATTTCGTGGTGTAGAGCCGTATTTCTAATATATTAAACGGCTCCTTTTTCAGTGAGAGAAGGGAGTCTTGTTATTTTTTACAATTAGTCTACTTAATAAACAGAGAATTAGGTATGTAGCTCAGATTAAATTTTAAACGAGAGCTTATGGAAGGATATACTTATGTACTCTATAATTGCATTTTTTGTGACGGCATTCCCTTTGTTAATTTATCCATGGGGAGAGAATCTATATTATACATTACCTAAAACTAACTATTTGATTTTTTTTACTATTCTTCTTTGGAGTGTTATTTTAATCTTAATAAGTAAAAAAAAGATTACCATAAAAAAAGCAACGCTAGCAGAGCGAATGGTTTTTTTATATACAATAATTATTTGTACTTCTACAGCGCTATCAGTTGATACTAATTTATCGCTGCAAGGCGGAGAAAAAAGGCTAGAAGGATTCCCCGTTTTAGTCTGCTATGCTTCTCTATTTTTCTTTTCCTTTCGATATATTAGTACTAATAAACTTGACCTTGTTATTCGTCTCATCACTTACTGTTCCGCTCTGGTAGCATTATACGGAATCCTTCAGCATTTCCAACTTGATTTCTTGCCTCGTAACTCAAAGAAACTGGATTGGACAAGAAGCTATGCTTTTTTTGACAATCCAAACTTCTTTGGTTCATATCTTGTGCTTATGATACTTCCGGCAACGGCTCTTTACCTGAGTAGCAAAAAGAAAATCTATCAGATTTTGCACCTTGGAATTATCTCTATTCTTTTTATTGCTCTCATTTATTCGATTACCCGCAGTGCATGGCTTGGAACGTTTTGTGGCTTTATTTTTCTATCTTTTTTTGTAATATGGAAAAGAAGATATTTATGGAAAAGGTGGCTTCTGCTACTTGTGATATTGGCTTCACTGTTTATTCTGATTAATAAATTCGAGAATAATAGTTATCTAACCAGAGCAAACACAATTATTAGCGACGCGGACAGTGTTCTATCTGGTGAAAACACCGGGGACGCCGGCTCCAGTCGATGGTACATATGGAAGAAAAGTCTTCCGTTAGTAAAAGAATACTTCTGGTTTGGATCCGGTCCAGATACGTTCGCCGTTGTATTTCCTAATAACCCGGAAGAAAAACAAAAGTATTTCAATAATCCTGATATTAAAGTAGATAAAGCGCACAACGAGTATTTACAAATTGCAGTTACTCTTGGTGTTCCAGCGCTGATTGTTTATCTCATATTTATTAGCCATATCCTTATTTCAGGATTAAAGGCTGCACGTCGTCAATCCGGGGATCTGCAAATCTACACGTATGGGTTACTGGCTGCCATTGTTGGATATCTTATTCAAGCTTTTTTCAATATTAGTGTAGTACCGGTGGCTCCTTTTTTCTGGATTTTTCTCGGTATGCTATACCGTATTGCTAACCCGTTATTGGCTGAAGAGAACGGTGTAGAAAAATAAGGTGGTTGGAGGATGTCATGTCTCAGTCTATTTATTTCTTCTTGTTCTTTGTATACGGCCTTATTTTTGGCTCTTTCTTTAACGTTGTGGGACTCCGGCTGCCAAAAAAGCAATCGATTATATCCCCGCCATCACACTGTCCAAAGTGCAATACAAGACTAAGTGCCAGGGATCTTATTCCCGTTTTTTCTTACTTCATAAATGGGAAAAAATGCCGCATTTGTAAAGAGTCAATTTCGCCCATTTACTGGGTTATTGAATTAGCTACAGGAATTCTTTTCGCAGCCGTTTTTTATTTCTATGGCTTCACAATGGAAACATTGATGGTTCTTCTATTTGTTTCGCTTCTTGTCATTATTACCGTATCGGATTTAGCCTATCGTATTATTCCAGATAAAGTTGTCTTTCCATTTCTCGCTTTATTCCTTATATTGCGCTTCTTTATCCACCCGCATGAGTCTTACGTCTCCCACCTCATCGGCATGGTACTTGGCTTTACAGTTTTCCTTCTCGTCGCTATCGTTTCACGCGGCGGGATGGGTGGCGGGGACATTAAATTGTTTGCTGTTGTAGGACTTTTCCTTGGATACCCGTTACTGTTATTGACAATTCTTCTATCTACCTTGTTTGGGGCATTATATGGTATTCTATTGATAGTATTTGTCGAAGCGGGTCGAAAAACGGAAGTTCCATTCGGTCCATTTATTGCTATCGGAAGTCTTTGTGCTGTATTTTGGGGAGAATCTATTATTCAGTGGTACTGGAATTTTTTCTACTAGTAAAATTTCGTTTTATTCATCCCTTTTATTAAGGATTATAGTAGCAATATATTTTTGTTTTTAATAAGCGAGGAACCGTCATGGTAAAAATTAAGTTGCCCAGGTTGAAAATACCGCACATACAGTTAGCTCCACAAAAAAAGGGCGGCTATATAGGAGTAACCCTCGAAGATGAAGGACTACGATATGCTGAGGCGAGAGTTACATCTTCTCGTGTACACGTTAAGCAGGCGGGGTTCATTGAGATAGACAGGGGGTTAATTGAGAACGGCAAAATTGTGGATCCGGATAAAACTTTACTGCAGCTCGCACTCGGAATGAAGGACACAAGACTAAAACGAAAAAAAGCAGTATTAGCTGTGCCCACATCAGCTGTCGTTGTTCGCAAAGTATCCCTGCCGAACGTATCGTTAAAAGATGTCCGCTCGTTATTGGAAGTTGAACTTGACTCTACGATTCACCTTCCATTTCCCCGGCCCTACTTTGATTTTTACAAGCTAGATGGGGTGGAAGCCAGCGAAACAGAAAATTCAACTGAGAGCAATCATGATGAGGAAGAGCCACTTGATCAATACCTTGTTGTGGCGGCACCTGGAGACATGATTGATCAATATATCGATTTGTTTAAAGAACTAGGCATTCACCTGGCAGCGATTGATATCGAACCGCTTGCCCTTCACCGTCTTCTTCCCCCCGATTCTATACGCGAGGGCATAGACGACTGCATGTATATGCAGCTTGATCTTCATACTGTAAATGTTTCTTTTTTTAAGAAAGACATCCCTGAATTTATTCGTAACATCCCGCTCGATTTGAAGAATTATCAAATAAAGGTGGAAGGGATGAGTATGCAGGCTCATGATTTGCTTCAGCAACTCGAGGAACGGGGGCTGTTTCAATCGTTTGCCAGTGATTTGGTACGAGAAATTGAAAGAATGATTACTTTCTATCAGTTTAGTATGAAAAATGATGGAACTCATATCAAGAAAATATATGTAACGGGCGATTTTGCTGAGCAGGATAGAATTATTTCTATGATGAAAGAAAGAATAAGCAATATTGATATTATTCCTTTTCCAATCGAACATATCAAGCATCCTTTTTCTGATGATAAAGAGATACAGGCTTATACTGTCCCAATAGGGCTGTCTATGAAAGGTTGAGTACCGTGGTTAATATTAACCTCCTTCCCCAGAAAAAAAGATGGGTTAGCCCTGGCTTATATCCTTATATTATTCTTAGTGTTATCTGGCTGGCAGGCGCTATTTATCTTGGTTTGTTGCATTATTCTGCAAAGCAGGAAATTGCCCATCTTAATAATGAACTTAACCAGCAGGAAAAGGTTCTTACTACCGCGCAACAGAAGGTAAATCAGGGAACTCCCGCTGTCACAGTGCAGGGCTATCTTGAGCTTTCTGAGAAGTTACAACATCTTTTCTATCCAACAACAATGATGATGGATGAACTTGCCTACAATTTGCCGGAGAAAGGAAAGTTAACACAGCTTACATATAATTTAGATGGGAAAATCAATCTTCAAGGGCGGTTCGAGAAGTATGATGATGTTGCAGCCTATCTTCATAATCTGCAATCTTCCTCTCGTATCATAAAGGCATCTGTGAAAAGCATAACGGCTGCTCCGGTAACATGGTCCGGGCCGGTGGATACCGAGGGCAAGCCTTTATCTCCTTCCCTTCAGATTGTAGGGGGTAATCTTCTCCCCCGGTATGACGCCGTGTTCGAAGTGCTGGCTATGAACGTAGATGTTAAGAGTCTGGAAAGCCAGAAAAGCAAATCCGCAACGGCTCCCAAAGCAAACTGAGGACAAAAAAGGCATCGGTAATCATAGGAACAGCAGGTAGAGAAGGTGTGAGTGTATGACAGAAAAAGAACGAAAATATATCTTGTTGATGATTGCGATGCTTTTTGTTGGGCTTGCGGCTTATTATTATGTGTATTTTATTCCTATTCAGAATGAAGCACAGCAATTGAGGGCACAGGTAGAGCTGGCTAATTCTCAAACACAGTCCGCACTGAAGCGGGTGGAAGTAAAGGAAACGACCCCGCCGCAGGAACAATTAACAAAGATTGCTGAGCTGCTTCCTGTTCAACCCTATACTGATCATTTAATTATTGATCTTGGCAAATTACAGACACTAGGAGGAGTTGAAATTCAAAATGTGACTTTCAACTCTGAAAATGAAGTAAATATAAAAGAACTGGCCGGAAAATTTATCCCGCCGGAAGTCAAAGACGGAAAAGTGACCCTTCCAAAAGAAAACAAGCCGATAAATATACAAGGCATCCAGAATTCCCTGCCACAGACAACGATAAAAAGCATAGAGATGACTCTTTCTGTTAAGGGAGAATATAAAAATATTTATAAATTTGTTTCAGAAATACAAGATTTATCACGCTATCTGCGTGTGGATAGCCTTTCGTTTAGTTCACCTGAAAAAGATGAATTCCAAACTCCCAAAGAAAAGGCAACAATTGTATCTATGAAGCTCACTACCTACTATGCTCCTCAGTATGCCGTTCTATTAGATAAGCTTCCATCTGTAATTACGGAGAAACCTTCTGGAAAGTGGGATCCCACACAGTATCCCGTCATCAAAAAAGAAGACATGGACAAACAAAACCAGAACACCCCAAAACAAAACCCATAACAAACCACGACAAAGCGTGCCAGGCAAAGCCTCCGGCACGCTTTTTTATGGAATCTATTTTTTTTTTGCTTTTATTCATATATTCCATGCTAGTCTCATATACTCTAGTAATTATGACTACAAGTAGAAAGGGAGACGCCTGCGATGAACAAAAATCCCAACTATACGATTCGTTTCAAACCGTCACAGGATCGGCCGCCAGAGCAACCCGTCCGCCAGGAGAAGCAAAAGCTCCCGAAAGTTACGTTAAATACGGCACCCGTTTCGCTTCTGCCCCCTCAACCCGAGGAGGAAATCCCTCTTCTGGAGGAACCCGCCTTTGAAGCGGTAAGCGCGCGCCGTGCCATTGGCAGGTGGGGGACGAAGCGAAAGCGGTGGACAGGCTCCCCGCCCCGGTTGCCTAAAAATATGATTCATGCTTCCATTGTTGTCGGCGGCGCGATTGCTGTTGGCCTGTTGTTCGGGTATGTGGCTCTTCGCATCTTCTCAACGAACGATGCCGAGCACCTGCCAGGCAGCGGAAAGCCAAACATGGCTTCGGCTGTTCAGGAGAACAAACAATCCTCCATTTCCGGCAACAAAACCGAGGTAACGAAGCCGCAGGCAGGTACACTTCCACAGCAAGCGACTCCTTCCCCTGCGAGAACGAAGCAGGTTACGGTTTCTTTTCCGGCCCTCCCGCTGCATATGGTCCAGGGTGGTGTATTTACAACGAAAGCGGGTGCCGAGGAAATCAAAGGCACAATCGAGCAGAAAGGCTGGCCGGTTTACCTTTCCGAGGAAGACGGCAAATACGTATTGTTTCTGGGCAGCGCCGTGTCGCGTGACGATGCGCTGGCGATTAGTGTGGTATATAAGGAAGGGAAGCAGGATGTGTATATAAAAGAAAAATCCCTCCCCGGCGGGACTTTTACACTCAACGGTCCGGACACAATGGATGAAGCTGCCGCGGCGGAAGCGGCGAAGTATGGGCAGACGGAAACGGACCTTTACGGAGAACTATCGATGCTCAGCGCAACCGGCCTGAAAGCGGGGAAGCTTGAAGCGGGGCAGCAGGCACAGATGGAAAAGCTGCACCGCAGCCTGCTGCAGCAGATGCGCAGCCTTGGCCTCTTGCTTACCGACGGGCAGAAACGCCTGCTGCAAAAAGAAGTGAATGAGCTGACCACAGCCGTTACAGCTCTCCAGCAGTTCGCAAAGCAGCCGGAGCAGGCTTATCTCTGGCAGGCAGAAGAAAGCATGCTGCGCTTCGGGTTTACGCACCGGGAATTACAGCAATTACTCAGCCGCTAAATAAACGGGTGTCCTTTTCAAACACAGGGCACCCGTTTATTTTGCATGATTAGACAAATTCTTATCTTTTCTTTGTTGTACTGCTACAGCGTCTTTGCTACACTTAAAATAATGTGAGTCTATATGGAAGAAGAAGCGTATACTATCACTGATTAGTAGTTAATCGAACATAAGCAGGTGAAGAAGCTTGTTATCAGGCAGAAGTCCGTCTATTATTCTGGCATCAGGTTCTCCAAGGCGTAAGGAACTGCTGGAAGGCTTAGGGCTCACGTTTTCCGTTCAGCCGAGCGAAGCAAGCGAAACCGTGGAGGAGAATGTGACGCCCGCAGAATTTGTCGAAATTCTGGCCCGCAGAAAGGCGCTGGAAGTGGCGGCCCGCACTGCGGAAAGCGGACAGCAGGGCACGCTCATTGTCGGATCGGATACGGTTGTTGTTCTGAATGGTGAAATACTGGGTAAACCTGTAGATGAAGCACATGCTTTTCGCATGCTGTCCGAATTGCAGGGGAAATCCCATACTGTTTATACCGGTCTTAGCGTGGTGGAAACCGGAACCGGCCGAGAGAGAACGGGGCATCGGGCAACACAGGTGACGATGCGCCCGCTTTCGGCCGAGCAGATTAAACGCTATATTGCAACAGGAGAACCGATGGATAAAGCCGGTGCCTATGCCATTCAGGGCTATGGCGCGATTTTTATTTCCAACATGGACGGTGATTATTTCTCCGTTGTCGGCTTACCGATTCAATTGGTCAGTGACTTTTTGGAAGAATTTGGTGTACAATTACTGTAGGTGCACGATGAGTGTGCACCTATGGGGTGCTTCACGGGCATGGCAGCAGGAACCTCATAGCGAGAAAGAATGGGGGAGTCTATATGCAAGAGAAGGACATGCTGCCTGCGGGATACTACCCGCTCATCCGTGATGTGCCGGTTTCAGACAGGCCAAGAGAAAGAATGATCCATTCGGGGGCGGAGTCGCTGTCCAATGCCGAACTGCTCGCGATCCTGCTTCGGACAGGATCAGCAGACGAATCCGTCATGACACTGGCCTGCCGGGTGCTCAACCAGGTAGGCGAACTGAGAGGACTGCGCTCTGTTTCAGTAGATGAACTAACGAGCCTTCGAGGCATCGGTCCCGCCAAGGCATTGCTCATCATGGCAGGGCTGGAACTCGGAAAGCGGATTGCGACGATGACACCGTCCGACAGGCCGACCGTTCGTTCGCCGCAGGACGTATCACAGCTCATGATGGAAGAATTGCGCTACCATACGCAGGAACACTTCGTTTGCCTCTATTTAAACACGAAAAACCAGGTGATTGGAAGAGAAACGATTTTTATCGGAAGCTTGAATTCATCGATTGTCCACCCCCGGGAAGTGTTTAAGGAAGCCATTCGCCGGAGCAGTGCTTCGCTTATTTGCCTGCACAACCACCCGAGCGGGGATCCTGCACCGAGCAGGGAGGATATTGATGTCACGCATAGACTCCAGGAGGCGGGAAGAATCCTGGGGATTGATCTGCTTGATCATGTCATTATTGGAGACGGGCGATTTTACAGCATAAAGGAAAAGGGGCACTTCAAGTAAGGCAGAGTCCATTATTTCCCTTATTGTAAAAGCCCGTTCATTGAGTATAATTGTATAGTTGTGAACGACTACATATGCGCGATACATGAAGGGAGATAATATACGGATGTTTGGTAGCTTTAATAGAGATATGGGGATTGACCTTGGTACAGCCAATACGTTAGTTTATGCGAAGTCAAAGGGCATCGTTGTGCGGGAGCCGTCCGTTGTGGCGATTCGTACAGATACGGGGAGCATTGAAGCCGTGGGGAACTCGGCGAAGAGCATGATTGGACGGACGCCGGGGAATATTGTGGCCGTTCGCCCGATGAAGGACGGTGTCATTGCCGACTTCGAAACGACTGCAACAATGCTCCGTTATTTTATTGATCAGGCACAGAAGAGCCGCGGGCTTTTCTCACGCAAACCGAACGTTATGGTATGTGTTCCTTCGGGAATTACGGCGGTTGAGAAGCGAGCGGTCGAAGACGCGACGAAGCTTGCGGGCGCCCGTGAAGCCTTCACGATTGAGGAGCCGTTTGCTGCGGCGATTGGTGCCGATTTACCGGTGTGGGAGCCGACGGGCAGCATGGTTGTTGATATCGGCGGAGGAACGACAGAAGTCGCGATTATTTCGCTCGGCGGTATCGTAACGAGCAAATCAATCCGCGTAGCCGGGGACGAAATGGATGAAGCGATTGTTCAATATGTTAAAAAGAAATACAGCTTAATGATCGGGGAAAGAACGTCCGAAACGTTAAAAATGGAAATCGGGTCTGCCATTCCGCCGGAACAGCGGGAAACCATGGACATCCGCGGGCGTGATTTGATTACCGGACTGCCGAAAACGATTGAAATTACGGCACAGGAAATTGCCGATGCGCTAAGTGAAACAGTATCCAGCATTGTGGAAGCCGTAAAGATTACGCTGGAGAAAAGCCCGCCGGAGCTTGCCGCCGATATTATGGACCGGGGCATTGTGTTAACTGGAGGAGGGGCCCTGCTTCGCAATCTGGACAGGCTGCTCGCCGAAGAGACAGGCATGCCGGTGCTTGTGGCGGAAAACGCGCTCGATTGTGTAGCGATCGGAACCGGCCGTGCACTGGAAAATCTTCATCTCTTTAAATCTAAATCAGGGATTACAATGCGTTCAGGACGCAATCGATAAGCGGGTGTTAAGGTGTGACCAATTTCTTTGGCAACAAACGGTTAATTGCTTTGCTGATCAGTCTCATCGTACTGATCGCGGTTATGGGTGCTACGGTTAAGCAGCGCCCTTTTCCGTCCTGGCCGGAACGCTTCGTCCATGACAGCGTATCCTTCGTTCAGGGAGTGTTTTACAAGCCTACAGCAGCGGTTGCCGGTTTCTTTGATAACGTAAAGCACATTTATCGTGTATACGAAGAGAACAAGGCACTGAAGGCCAACCTTGACCAGTATGCGCAGGTTACGGCAGAACTGGAACAGCTGCGGCGGGACAATAAAGATATGCGCCAAATGCTCGACATTAAACAAAATAAATTGCGGAGCCAAAAAGTACGGGTGGCCGATGTTATCGCCCGCAGTCCGGATCGCTGGAACAACATGGTGACCATCAGCAAAGGGAAGAATGACGGGATCCAGCCCGATATGGCTGTCATTTCGTCGGCAGGAGCGCTCATCGGGCGCGTGCAGAGTGTTTCTACCTTCTCCTCTCAGGTGGAGCTGCTGATGGATATTGAGCAGGCGAACCATATCTCCGCTGTTATCCAGGGACCGGAAGCGATTTATGGAATCATCGAGAGCTACGATTTGAAAAATAACGAACTTATTATGCGGAAAATCCCTAAAGGTTTGAAAATTATGCCGGGTCAGTATGTATCAACATCCGGTATGGGCGGTGTCATGCCGCAGGGCCTTGTGATTGGACAGGTGAAGTCGACCGGGGACGGGGATTATGGGTTGACGCAAACGGCCCGTATTACGCCGCTTGCTAACTTCTATCAGCTTGATAGGGTCTTTGTCGTAGAGCGGACATTCCCTGTGTACCCCACGCAGGAAAAACAGCCGGCAGGCAAGCCGAGTAATGGCGGCTAATAACGGCTTGGAGGTAGGCGGCAGGTGAAGGTAGGTCTCTTTTCCATTGTTATGTTTCTATTGTTTTTGCTGGAAGGCACTGTCGTGCAGGCGCTTGTCCCGGAGGCCTGGGGACTCCCCTGGACGGTCGTTCCCCGCTTCGTTCTTATTGGCATTGTGTTTGCGGGGCTGTATGCCGGAAGAAGGAAAGCCCTTTATTTCGGCCTTTTTTTCGGTTTGTTATATGATATTGTGTATACCGATATTATCGGCGTTTACGCGTTCTCTATGGGGATAACCGGCTACCTGGCGGCGCTGTCCTCTCAATATTTTCATCAAAACTGGCTTCTTGTATTCATTAATGTGATTCTCGTTATTTTTTGCAATGAATGGCTGACATATGGCCTCTACCATCTCTTTCATATCGCTGCAGTGGATGTAGGAAACCTCATGGTATACCAGATACTTCCGACGGTCCTTTTTAACGCGTTGTTTGCGCTGTTCATTTTTCGCCCGATGAGCAAGCTGCTGGAGGGGGCCGACGGTGAGAAGAAGATTGCCTGATGTACGGCAGGAAACACTCACTCCATGGCGAATACAAACAATGTGGGGTGAAATCTTTGGCTATGACAAAATCAAAACATAATGTAACGATTAAAGGGACCAAAGATGGCCTCGTTTTCTATTTAGATGCTACATGCTCGCTTGATGATTTGCTGGCTGAACTGAAGGAGAAGGTGGAGAACAGCCATCAGCAAATCCTGACAGGCCCGGTCATTAGCGTAACCGTACATGCGGGGATGCGGTATTTATCGCCGGAGCAGGAAACACAGGTCATCGATATTTTAAGGCAAAGAGGAAATCTTGTTATTAAATCGGTACAATCGGATGTCATTACAAAAGAGCAGGCGCTGCAGGATAAACTTGCTTCGCGGGTTCATATTCATACGAAAACAGTCCGTTCCGGACAAATTATCCGGCACGAGGGGGATTTGCTGCTGCTTGGTGATGTAAATCCCGGCGGCCTTCTTCTATGTACCGGAAATGTTTTTGTGCTCGGTTCGCTTAGGGGCATGGCTCATGCGGGCTGTGAGGGCAATCGGGAGTGCATTATTGCGGCGCGCCGAATGATCCCTACCCAGCTTCGCATCGCGGGCGTCACCAGCCTTCCTTCCAATGAATGGGGCGACGTGGAGACCAGCATGGAATTTGCTTTCCTGCTGGATGGACGAATGGCCATTGAAAGCATCAGCCGTCTCCATAAAGTCCGTCCGGCGCTGGGCCAATTGTCTTTGATGAAATAAGGGGGATTCTTCATGGGAGAAGCCATTGTTGTGACTTCGGGTAAAGGCGGCGTCGGCAAGACAACGACAACTGCAAACATCGGGACGGCGCTCGCGCAGCTCGGAAAGAGAGTATGCATGATTGATACAGATATCGGGCTGCGAAATCTTGATCTCGTTATGGGGCTTGAAAACCGCATTATTTTTGATTTGGTAGATGTTGTAGAAGGAAATTGCAAGCTGCATCAGGCTATGATAAAAGATAAGCGCTTTGATGATTTGCTGTACCTGCTCCCTGCGGCGCAGACGAAAGATAAATCCGCCGTCAATCCGGAGCAGATGGAGAAGCTCGTAAATGAGTTGAAGCGCGACTTTGATATGATTCTCATTGATTGTCCGGCTGGAATTGAGCAGGGGTTTAAGAACGCTGTAGCAGGGGCCGATAAGGCGATTGTTGTAACAACCCCTGAAATCTCTTCGATCCGTGACGCTGACCGTGTCATCGGGCTGCTGGAGCGTGAGAATTTAGAAGCAACGTACCTTGTAGTCAACCGTATTCGTGCCCATATGACAAAGACGGGGGATATGATTGACGTTGATGATGTGGTCTCTATGCTTTCCGTTGATCCGATCGGATATGTTCCTGACGATGAAGAAGTAATTAAACATTTGAATTTAAAAGAGCCTGTAGCAATGAACCATGAGGCGAAGGCGGGAATTGCTTACCGTAATATTGCACGGCGGATGCTGGGTGATTCTGTTCCTTTTCTTAACCTGGATGAACCGGATGGATTTCTGAAGAAAGTAAAACGTTTATTTGGTATAAGATAAGGTGCCGGGCAGCACAGGCATCGGAGGATAGACAATGGATTTTGATAAGAAATATTTACGTGATTTGGATTGGCTGTTAATTTTGTTGCTCCTCTGTCTTGGCATTTTCAGCTTTATCGGTATTTCAGGTGCGACAATAACGGCCAATTATGAGTGGAAGCAGGTCGTCTGGTATGCGGTTGGTTTTATTGTGTTATCCGGTGTCCTGCTATTTGATTATAATTCCCTCGGGAATTACGCCTATATTTTATACGGCATCGGCATGGTGCTCATTGTTGGCGTTTTGTTCACGCCGTTAAAGAGCGGAGCCCACAGCTGGTACCAGCTCGGCGTCATTGACTTCCAGCCTTCGGAGCTTATGAAGATTTTTGTTATTGTAACGGTCGCCAAGTATATAGCGAAGAAGGATGAGAAAGAGGAATCCATTGCCACAGTTAAAAACCTGCTCCCCATCTTTCTGCTAGTCGGCGTGCCGCTTTTGCTTATCCTAAAACAGCCTGACCTTGGGACCGGCCTTGTTTTTATCGGGATTCTGGTCAGTATGCTCATTGTGGCGGGTCTTCCCATGCGCTATTTTGTCGTGCTGGGCATTATCACTGCGATTTTCTTCGGATCGATGACGTACATTTTCAAGTTCCACAATGATTTCTTTTTCAAGCATATTATGAAGGACTATCAATGGATGCGGATTGAGTCCTGGTTTGACCCGTACAATCCGAAATACAAGAAGGAAGGATACCAGCTTCGGCAATCGATGACGGCTATCGGTTCCGGCCAGCTGCTCGGCAAGGGCATTAATCAGGGAACGCAGGCGAAGAACGGCTGGGTTCCGGTCGGTGAGAGTGACTTCGTGTTCACCGTTATCGGTGAAGAGCTGGGCTTTATCGGTTCGAGTATTCTGATTTTCCTTTATTTCTTCTTTATTTACAGGATGATACGGATCGCGATGGAGGCCAAGGATACGTTTGGGATGTACATCATAGCCGGTGTCATCGGTATGTACGTATTTCAGGTATTCGAAAACATCGGGATGACGATCCAGCTTATGCCAATAACAGGGATTCCCCTTCCGTTTATCAGCTATGGGGGGAGTTCACTTGTGACGAACTTCTTCGTAATGGGGATGGTGCTTAATATTGGAATGCGGAAAAGAAAGCTGATGTTTGAATAGACAAGGTTAGTAACATACAGCGCGCGCCTCTCTCATACACTTGTACTACAGTGAAGAGGAGAGAAGGAGCGTGACGGAAAATGACATTCTACGATACGGACGGGGTAAAACGCCGCAGGGAAGAACGGGTACGTCGGCTCAGGGAGCAGATGGAAGATACCTATTCTTCCTATTTTTTTGAGGAAGAGGAGGATCAGCTGCCCTACCACATGGACCGGGGCCGGAATGAATGGCAGGATGAGCGGCTCTCCTACCCTGTGCGGCGAAAACAGAGCCAGGTAAGACCCTCAACCCCGATGAAAAGCGGAGAGAAGTGGATAATCCGCATCATCGTTTCGTTTTTTCTGCTCAGCCTGGCCTATGTCGTACAAACCGTATCCTTCCCGGGAGCGGAAAAATACCGGGGCCTTATGGCGGAAGTATTCACAAGGCCCTACGATTTTCAGGGGATGGCGGCGTGGTATGAGAAGAAGTTCGGCGCGATTCCAACGTTAATGCCGCCAATCGGACAGGCGGGCAATGAAGTGAAGCCGGTTCTGCAGTCTGCGACTTCGTCTCTTCTGCTGAAAGCACCCGCCGCCGGACCGGTTGTAAAGACGTTTGCCGAACAGGGGAACGGGCTTTATTTTACACCGGCCGAACCTGCGATAAAGGCAGTTGATCATGGCTGGGTCACCTTCGCAGGAGAGAAGGAAGGTATTGGGAAAACGGTCATTATCCAGCATGCGAAAGGGATGGAAACGTGGTACGGTGGGCTGGGAATCATTGATGTGAAGCAGAACGATTGGGTAGAAGCGCAAAGCCCCATTGGCAAGCCAGGCACGGAACAGAGCAAAAATAAGCCAGTGTTTTTTGCAGTGAAGAAAAACGAACAGTTTGTCAATCCACAGGATGTGGTCGGTTTTGGTGGATAGGCGATTTCATGTGCACCCGCTGTTCTGGCTGATGATGCTCTTTTCATTGCTCGCCGGCCAATTTCTGCAGGTCATTACTCTCTTTATCATCGTGATGATCCATGAGGCGGGGCATGTCGCGGCCGCAGTATACTATGGCTGGCGCGTCAAGAGAATTGAACTCCTCCCATTCGGCGGGGTCGCTGAAGTCGACGAGTGGGGCAATACATCCCCCGTGGAAGAAGTTGTTACCGCGCTTGCCGGCCCGCTCATGAACGGATTGCTAATTCTGGCTGGAAAGCTGCTGGAAACGTGGGGAATATGGTCGTCTGAATGGACGGCTTTTTTTGTATACAGCAATGTGCTCATCGGCGGTTTTAACCTGCTCCCGATCTGGCCGCTGGATGGCGGGCGGGTGATGCAGACGGCATACAGCCTGCTTCTGCCGTACAGAACGGCGATTACAGCGTCCATTTACACGAGTGGAGTAGGAGCACTGCTGCTTGTCGCGTGGAGTGTTGCTCAACCTGCCGTACACTTCAATGGGCTTGCTGTTGCGTGCTATCTTTTTTTTAGCAATATTATGGCGTACAGGCAAAGCCATTATCAGTTCATGCGTTTCCTTCTCTTCCGCTACGGGCAGGTAGATGAATTGGACGGAAAGCTGCCCCACAGGAGCGTGCGTATCTCCCCGTCTCTATCCCTGCTGGAGTTGACAAAGAAAATTAAACGAAATTACTACCACACGTTTCTCGTGGAAGCGGCGTCCAGTTCGCCTCCGGAGACGTTGTCTGAAAAGCACCTTCTTTATTCCTATTTTGATAAGAAAAGGCCCCATTGTACAGTTGAGCAGCTTTTAAGGTAGAATGAGAGAAAGCAGCCAGATAGCGGGGAGGTAACGCCTTGAAGAAAATCGTCATTAACAGCACCAATCGTGAGAAACGCGTAGCGGTCCTGGAGCAGGGCCGGCTCGTTGAATTATATATCGAACGGCCTGACGAGCAACGGATCGTCGGCAATATTTATAAAGGAAAAGTGGAGAATATTTTACCGGGGATGCAGGCGGCCTTCATTGACATCGGCACCGGCAAAAATGCGTTTCTATATGTCGATGACTGCCGGCCGCCGGCAAACGAAGACAGCCAGGGCGGGAAAAAGCAGCCCTCCATTAATGAGGTGCTGACCAAGGGACAGGAAGTGGTTGTCCAAATCACAAAGGAACCCATCGGCACCAAAGGCGCACGGGCCACGATGCAAATTTCACTTCCCGGCCGGTACCTTGTTTTTATGCCGCACGTTCGCTACATCGGTGTTTCACGCAAAATTCAGCAGGAAAAAGAGCGTGAGCGTTTAAAGTCCCTGGCGCTTGATATCCTTGAGCCGGAAGAAGGCGTGATTATCCGCACGCTTGCGGAAAGAGCCGGCAAAGAAGAATTCGAATCCGATATCCGCTTTTTGCGGGCGCGCTGGCAGAATGCCTGGGGCGAAGGAAAAGAGAAGAAGTCTCCGTCTTTGATATACCGTGAGTTGGACCTTGTTTCCCGCGTCGTGCGTGACATGCTGAGTGAAGAGGTAGAAGAGTGCATTATCGACAGCCGGCCGCACTATACGGAAGTGCTCTCGCTGCTGTCTCATTTCCGCTCCGGTTTAAAGGAGAAGGTAAGCCTTTATCCGGGAAAAGAAGGGATTTTCTCGCATTACAGCATTGAGGCCGACATTGAACGGGCGCTGAAGCGCAAAGTCTGGCTGAAGAGCGGCGGCTACCTTGTGATTGACCAGACCGAGGCGATGACGGTCTTCGATGTAAATACGGGGAAATATACAGGAAGCTATGATCTTGAAGAGACCGTCGTGAAGACCAACCTGGAAGCGTGCCGGGAAATCGCACGCCAACTCCGGCTGCGCGACTTAGGCGGCATCATTATTATCGATTTTATCGACATGGCTAAGGAAGAGCACAGGCAGAGTGTACGAGCCTGCATGGAGAACGAACTGCGGAAAGACCGGACGAAAACGCATCTGCTTGACTTTACACAGCTCGGACTCCTGGAGATGACCCGCAAAAAGGAGCGGCAAAACCTTGCCGATGTTCTCATGAAGCCGTGCCCTGCCTGTGACGGGCGCGGACGCATCCTGTCGGAAGAATCGGTGCTCGCCGCGATAGAACGGGAGCTTTATGAATACAAGCGTGGAGGGCATGCGGAGGCTGTATTGCTTGAAGTTCATCCCCACATCGAAGAATGGCTGCGGGAAGATAAGGAAGCAAGGCTGCGTGCCCTTGTGCAGGAAGCAGAGCTCCCTGTGTATATCCGGGCGAATGGCGGATTGAACGAGCAGCGCTATCATATCGCTTTTACGGGAACGGAAGAAGAAGTCCGCCAGCGTATCCAGGGTTGATGCTTGCATTTCTGGGTTATATGTGATAATCTATTGTTTGTTGCTCAGTGTGCTTGACGCCTCAAGCATACTACAACCGCTCGGCCCAGGTTACAAGTCAGCTTAACGGCTGCACCGTTCGTCGGCGAGTCTTAGTATATAAAGGAGGTGCGATGAATGTACGCAATTATTGAAACAGGTGGAAAGCAATACAAAGTAGAACAGGGAACTGAACTTTACATCGAGAAGCTCGAAGGAGCAGAAGGTGAAACAGTGACGTTTGACCGTGTATTGCTTGTGTCAGGTGATAACGGCTTGAAGATGGGAGCTCCTTTACTTGAAGGTGCAACAGTTACTGCGAAAGTAGAGCGTCACGGTAAGAACAAGAAGATTATCGTGTACAAATACAAAGCAAAGAAGAACTACCGTCGTAAGCAAGGCCACCGCCAACCTTACACTAAAGTTGTCGTTGAAGCGATCAACGCGTAATGATTACGGTGCGTATAGGGCGGCACGCTGACGATTCTGTTGCAGAACTTCGAATCAGCGGACATGCTTACTCCGGGGAACCGGGGCATGACCTCGTATGCGCGGCTGTATCGGGCATATCGTTCGGTATGTTGAACGCGATTGAAATGGTGTTAAAAGTAGAGCTTCCGGTACAGATGGGAAAGGGCGGCTTTCTCCACTGCAAGGTTCCTCAAGAATACACAGAAGGCTTGCAAGAGAAAGTTCAACTCATGCTTGAGGGCATGGTTGCTTCTCTCCGTTCGGTAGCTATGGAACATGATAAATATGTCAAAGTAATTGACAATAAAACGTATTGAGGAGGTGGATTTCATGTTAAAAATGAACCTTCAGTTCTTCGCCTCTAAAAAAGGGGTAGGTAGTACAAAGAACGGTCGTGACTCTATCGCGAAGCGCCTTGGTGCGAAGCGTGCAGACGGTCAATTCGTAAAAGCGGGTAACATTTTGTACCGCCAGCGCGGAACAAAGATTTATCCAGGTGAAAACGTAGGCCGTGGTGGAGATGACACATTGTTTGCACTGGCTGACGGCATTGTACGCTTCAAGCGTCTTGGCCGTGACCGCAAGCAAGTTGTAATTGAAACTGTAGCTAGCGAAGCGTAAATCACTTCTATAGGAAGGCTGCTGACGTAAGTCGGCGGCCTTTTTTTATGTATGCAGAAAGGCAGGCCGGCATGAGGGTTAAAGTCTTTTTTTTGCGGAACACTAAGGGGAAAAGGAAGCCTATGGTACAATAGAGAGAAATGTTACGGATAAGGGAGAAGGAATCGTGTGAGAGAGTTAATCGAGGTAGTAAATTATCAGCGGCATGATTGGATGAATCACATTCAGGTGCTTCTTGGGTATTTAAAGCTTGAGAAGTACGGCATGTGTGAGGAGTACATACAGCGTATGATTCAGGAGGCCAACAGAGATTCACTTGTGGCCAGGCTCGAACTGTCTTCGGTTGTGGCCTATTTGCTGACGTTTAATGCGCTTCATAGAGAGGTAAGGCTTGAGGTTGAAATACCACAGCCATTCTCCCTTGCCAGGATGGAGAGTGCCGAATTTCTGGGGGATTTTATCCTTTCTGTGGTAAAGCTTTATGAACGGCACGCTTTATATAATGATGGAGAGCCGAACACGCTTCTTCTGACGCTTCACTATGCTGAGGATAAGCTGCGCGTTCTCGCTGATTTTGCCGGTTGTTTGGACGCGGACCGCGCAATGGATGAAGTGGCTGCCATTAGACAAGAGGCGGAGCAAAGAGGCGGAAGCTTTGTCATGGACCTTCACACCGCAAGTGAATCTGTCCTTGAATGCACGCTTCCTGCTTCGTTAAAATAATCGGGTATTGTGAAAAGGTGGAATCATAATGTTTGTAGATAGCGTACGAGTGTATGTGAAAGGCGGCGATGGCGGGAATGGGATGGTTGCTTTTCGCCGTGAAAAGTATGTAGCGACAGGCGGGCCTGCCGGCGGTGATGGCGGCCAGGGCGGCGATGTCGTATTTGTCGTAGACGAAGGATTGCGCACACTTGTGGATTTCAGGTACCAGCGCCATTTCAAGGCGCCGCGCGGAGAAAACGGGCGTACGAAAAGCCAGCATGGAGCCGGTGCGGAAGATATGGTCGTTCGCGTTCCACCGGGAACAACCGTCATTGATGATGATACGCAGCAAGTGATTGCTGACCTGGTTGTTCATGGCCAGCGGGCCGTTATTGCGAAGGGCGGCCGTGGCGGCCGGGGGAATAACCGGTTTGCAACGGCTGTCAATCCAGCGCCGGAAATCGCCGAGAACGGGGAACCAGGCCAGGAACGGTATATACGGCTCGAATTGAAGGTGCTTGCCGACGTTGGGCTTGTTGGCTTCCCGAGCGTCGGAAAATCAACCTTGCTCTCCGTCGTATCGGCAGCCCGTCCGAAAATTGCGGAGTATCATTTTACAACGATTACGCCGAATCTCGGTGTAGTTGATGTTGGTGAAGAACGCAGTTTTGTCATGGCGGATTTACCGGGGCTAATTGAAGGCGCCCATGAAGGGGCCGGGCTTGGCCACCAGTTCCTGCGCCATGTCGAACGTACGAGAGTTATCGTTCATGTGGTTGATATGGCCGGTTCAGAGGGCCGCGATCCGTATGAGGATTATGTTCAGATTAACGAAGAACTGAAGCTGTATAACAAAAGGCTGGAAGACAGGCCGCAGCTTATCGCCGCCAATAAAATGGACATTCCGGAAGCGGAAGAGAACCTGAAGGAATTCCGCGAAAAGGTTGGCGATGTTCCTGTGTTCCCAATTTCTGCGGTGACGAAGCAGGGGATAAGAGAACTCATGTATGCGGTGGCAGATAAGCTGGATGAGATTCCATTCTTGCCAACCGTAGAAGATACAGAGGAAATCGAAACGACGGTATTGTACAAGGCGGAACGGGAAGCGGACGAGTTTACGGTACGCCGCGAGAATGACACGTTTATTGTCGAAGGCGAGAAGCTGGAGAAGCTTGTGCGGATGACGAATCTGAACAGCCACGATTCGATTCAGCGGTTCTCCCGCTTGATGCGGAACATGGGAGTCGATGAGGCGCTCCGCAAAAAAGGCGCGGAGAACGGGGACCTTGTAAAAATCGGAAAGCTGGAGTTTGAGTTTGTTGATTGAGAAGGAAGACCGGATAGCTGTGAGCTGTCCGGCTTTTTTTTGTTTGCAATGAAAATCTCATTTTTCAATTCATACAGATCTGTATCCAATTCGGAGTTTTATGGGAATAAATTATATAAGACGAATTGTTACAGCACTTAAAAATAAATATTCATTAAAGTTGGCTATATTTTTGAATATAATTACATGAAGCCTGTTTTATGAAGGGGTGAAAAAATGAAGGTTCAAGTACAGCAAATATTTGAATACTTACTCGCAGTCAAGAATATGACAACTCCGCCTATCCGGGATTATCGGGAGTATGACTTCTACTGGAAAATAGATGAACTTGCGGTTGAAGAAGGTTGTTATTTGTTTGGGAAAGGGGAAGATGAAGAAGCATGGTTAGAAATCCACAAGCAAACACTGGATTTACCTCCTAAACCAGACATTTCTATTAAAGCATGGTTGAAGACAGATTATACAAAAGAAAACATTGAACCAGAAGTGTATGAAGAAAAAGAATATCCACCAAAAAGGAATCAGACAGATCCTTTTGAAAAAAAGATAATTGGTTCAACGTTTATAATGAAACGAAAAGCTTGATTGAATTACAAGAAAAGTATCGTGAATTTTACATATTATTAAGTTCCCTAAGAAAAACCACACCCATTTGGGCAGATTTGATTGAAAAAAGCCTCGGGAATGAAATTGCTTATCCTCATGAATGGGAAGCGGCGTGGAAATGGAACCAGTTAAATACTTGGGTATGTGAGTTGGAGCGATATCATCCTGAAAGAATAGAAGTGCAAATTCAAGAAAGAGGCTAGACAGGAAATGGACGAAGCAAGGTCCGCAATTCCTGTTTGGATTATGCCTATCGACCGAGTGATTGAGAATTTATCTGTTACCAAGGAAAAGTTCGATGTAGTTATAGTGGATGAAAGTAGCCAGTCTGATTTGTTTTCTTTAGCGGTCCTCTTAAGAGCCAAAAAGGCAGTTATTGTTGGAGATGATGAGCAAATAAGTCCTCCGGCTGTTGGTGTAAACCAAGAAGAGGTTCGTACGTTGATTGAGCGATACTTACAAGGAGTTCCCCAAGCAAACAGTCTTGATATGCAAGCTTCTTTATATGATGTTGGGATAAGACTTTTCTCTGGCGGAATCATGCTAAAAGAGCACTTCCGGTGTGTACCTGAGATTATCCAGTTCTCTAATGATTTAAGTTACAATGGGGAAATAATTCCCCTTCGCCTACCGACTGAAGACGACAGAATTGGAGAGCCGATTATTGCTAAGCGGGTACCGGGATGCCGTAGTGATGGCACAAAAGTTATAAATGAAGTTGAAGCAGAAGAAATTGTTAAAGACATCAAAATATTAATTCAAGACTCACGATACAAGAACCTCACTATGGGTGTTATTTCACTTCAAGGTAAAGACCAGGCTAATTTTATTGAATAAGTTTGTGGCA
>NZ_BBWZ01000058.1 GCF_001015055.1 Aneurinibacillus tyrosinisolvens
ATGAAAGGGGAGTTTCGAACACATCAAATGGGAAATCTGCTGTATGTTGATGGTAGCTGGACGTATGACAGATTGAGGAAAGGAGCTTTATAAGAAGTTTCGATGAGCTGTTGGGAGTCTCTTATATCCCAATGGCTTTTTTATTTCGATTAGCCGATAAAATTTACCTTTTTGTAAATAATATAGCCAGTTGCATTTTTGCATTGCTTAGTTTGAAGGTTAATAAAAAGATCGAGAAGGAGAAAATCAAAAATGAGCACTCAAGCAATGCCAGAAGGAACCATTCGGACGGGTCCGATTCTAGGGGTCATGTTAACGGGAGCCTTTATCGCCTTTTTAAATCAAACATTGATAAACATTGCATTGCCTCAGATTATGGCTCATTTGCACATTTCTGCGGTAACAGCAAACTGGTTAACGACCATTTTTATGTTAGTCAATGGGATTGTCATTCCCATTACGGCCTTCCTAATGGAACGTTTTACAACGAGGCAGCTGTATATAACCTCAATGGGGCTTTTCACAGTCGGCACGCTCATTTGTGGCATTGCCCCCAATTTTGCAGCGCTCTTGATTGGGCGCGTTGTACAGGCTGCCGGTGCGGGTGTCCTGTTTCCGCTCATTACAAATGCTATTTTCGCCTTGTTTCCGGTGGAAAAGCGCGGTGCGGCTATGGGGTTGTTTGGTGTTGCGATAAACTTTGCACCGGCGATAGGACCTACACTATCAGGTTGGATTGTTCAGACCTACTCCTGGCGGGTGCTGTTCTTTGTTATATTTCCTATTGGGCTGATTAACCTGTTTGCTTCGTTCTTCCTTGTTAAAAATGTATCGGAAACGAGCCGTCCAAAATTGGATGTTTTAGGTGTGATCCTTTCTACACTCGGTTTTGGCGGTATCCTGTATGGCTTCGCAACAGCTGGCAGTTCGGGATGGGGCAGCCCAAATGTGGTAACGATGTTTAGCATTGGCGGGGTATCACTGCTATTGTTTATCTGGCGACAGCTTGCCGTGAAACACCCTATTTTAGAATTAAGGGTTCTCCGGTACCGGATGTTTACCCTCACAACAATCATTAATATGATTGTTACAATGGCGATGTTCGCAGGCATGATTTTGATGCCCATCTATATGCAAAATGTCCGCGGTTTTTCACCGTTCTTATCGGGGCTTATGCTTTTACCCGGAGGAATTGTTATGGGGATTATGTCACCCATTACAGGAAGGCTGTTCGATAAAATGGGTGCAAAATGGCTTGCGATTCCGGGCCTGCTCATAACTGTAATTACGACTTATGCACTCAGCCGGCTTGGAACAAATACATCTTTCACTTATATAACGATTATATTCACCATCCGCATGTTCGGTATGGCCATACTGATGATGCCGATTTTTACCGCGGCTTTGAATGACTTACCTCTTGCCTTAAACCGGCATGGAACCGCGCTCATTAATACCTTCCGTATGGTGGCTGGTGCTGTTGGAATGGCCTTCTTTGTTTCCATCATGACGAACCAGAGCGCAAAGCATACTGAGGATATTTTGCAGGGGCGGTATGTCTATATCACCCGTGAGACTGAGAGGGCCGTTGCCGTTAACCAGGGAGCTGTCATGGGTATCAATGACGCATTCCTGATTGCTACTCTTCTCACAGTAGTTGCACTCGTATTATCATTTTTTATACGAAATAAAGCCGTTGCGAAGGGGGCGATCGCAGCTCCGGATTTTCAGGAGAAAGGTGTGCTGCCTCTGGAGAACCCCCAGCCCACTTACAAAGACCGGGTCGCCCAGCCACAATCAGTACAGAATAATCGCGAGGAAACAGTGGAGAATATTCTTGGCCGGTTGTTTGAAGATCAGCACACGAAGCAGGAGTTCCTTCAGGTTCTCAGCCGGATGGTGAAAGAAAATACGCCGGAGCGAGCAGCACCGGAGCAACCGTTTCATCCTCAGCCACAGGATGTCACGCAGTCTGTAAGCGAACAGGAACAGCAGGCGGGTGAAAACGAAAAAACAGGCAGCAGATATGGAATTCCGCAACGCCATTCGGAAGTTTCAAGAAACCCCTCAAACCCGGGAAGAGAAGAAAGAGGAAAACGCGGATGCAGCCTATCGGGCAGCGCTTCGCCGTTTTCAGGAAAATCCTCAATCTTCGGAAGAAAAGGAAGAGGTCATGGCGGATGCAGCCTACCGGGCAGCACTTCGCCGTATTCATAAGGATCAGCCGTAGGAAATGAACTGCTTCCATCCGGATGCGCTGTCTCTTTGTGTCCGCTAATTCTCAGTTGTTAATTGAGCAAGCTTCACCTTTGCTTTTCTATGATGCAGGCCGTAATAAATTAGGACCGTGCAAGCGACAATCAAACCGGCAATGAAATACATAAAATGATAGTTCGTTTTTGCGGCCACAATTCCCAGGGCATACGAACCGATTCCGTACCCTGAGTCGAAAAATACAAAGTACGTTCCGGTAGCTAAGCCTCTCCGGTGGCTCGGCGAAGACTGAATAGCGATAGCCTGGAAGCTGGAAGCAAAGCGCCATAGCCCAGCCCTATTATTCCCGCTGTCAATAGAAATAGGAAGGCCGTATGCGCCTGGCTTAGGCCTATCATGCCGATTGCAAATAGGAAGATACCCGGGTAAACGAGAACGTGCTCACCCAGCCGGTCGAATAATCTTCCTACAAGGGGACGTGGGATGACAATCATGGCAGCAAAGACCACAAAGAAATAGCTCGCGAAGCTGCTTAACCCGAGCTCTTGTGCATAAATCGAAATAAAGGTAGTAATGGCACCATAAGAAAAGGCTAAAACGCTCCCCGATAAAGAAATCGGAATTGCACTTGGTTCAATATATTTTTTCCAATCCCACAGCTTTCCTTTGTTATCTTTACGAATTTGTTCGGGGATACGGATTAACATACCAAATAAAAAGGATAGCAAGGCAAAAATAGCACATGCAATAAACAAAACCCGGGAGTTATAATGCGACATAATGGTAAGGCCGGCAAAGGGTCCGATAACCATCGCTAAACTCATGAACAGACTGTAATAGCCAATCCCCTCGCCCTTACGCCGGTCAGGTATGAGATCGACAGCAATAGCTCCCGTTGCAGTCGTGGCGATTCCAAATGCAATTCCATGAACAAAACGTAAAACAAGCAAAATAGTAAAGCTCTTGATTCCTAAATATAAAACTGTACAGGCAAGAAACAAGGTAAGGGAAATAAATACTATTTTTTTCCTGCTGAATTCATCAAGCCACATTCCGGCGAGTGGCCGAAATAGAACAGCTGCGATAATAAAGACAGTCATAACAAGACCGATTTGCTGTTCACTTCCATGTAATGTGTCGATAACAAACACGGGGAGTGTAACGGCCAGCGTATAAAACGTCATAAACAAAAAAAAGCTGCTGAAACAGACAGCTATAAAATCCCGGTTCCACAATGGTTGATCCTTCAAAATCTATCTCTCCAGTTCTTCTATTTGTAGGCTTGCATTTTCGGTTATTTTCCTTAGCAGTTCTCTAAACTGTAGGATTTCATTTTCTGATAAATCCTTCATCACAGTGTGTATGGCTTCAGCTTCGATTGGAACTAGTATTTCATTTAACTTTCTTCCATCCTCTGTAACTACAGCCAGAAATGATCGTCTGTCCCCGGCGTTGGGCTTTCTCCTGGCCAGGCCTTTCCGCTCCAGTTGGTCCAGTATCCTTGTGACGTTTGTTTGATCCTTTCCCGTTCGTCTGGCCAGTTCCTTCTGATTGATGCCGTCTTGTTCCGCAAGGCGGTTTAATACTGTCCACTGTTCCAGCGTGATGCCGTAGGGGGAGAAGTGCAATGATAAAAGCTGGCTTACTCTCCGTCCGGCGTTATTAAGGACGAATCCTAAAGAATCATCAAGTTTCAATCACATCGCTCCTTCTATATAATTGCTATAGCAATTATATTCATAACATTTAAGTGTGTCAAATTTAAAATAAAAGTGATGATCTTTGAATAAATATTCAAAATTTAAAAAAGCCGGTAATTCACCCTTTCGTGGTGAGTTACCGGCTTTTTCTCAGTAAAACAGGCACATTTCCTGTGCTTTTTATTAGAATGTAGAAGAGATGGATTGTTTCTGGTTTACAATTACCTGGTTTTAAGATGGGAGATAGGAATATGAGTATCGGGATTACAGCTATGGGGATACTCGTTGGGTTTTTGGTAGGTCTAACAGGTGTAGGAGGAGCAGCGCTTTTAACTCCTGTTTTAATCCTGATAGGCATTAGTCCTGCCCTCGCTGTCGGAACGGACCTTTTTTATAGTGCAGTCACAAAATTATTTGGAACGATTCAACACTACAAGCAGAAGACAATAAATATAAAATTAGTAAAATACTTAGCGCTGGGCAGTATCCCGGGCGCGGTTATAGCGATTGGGATTCTGCATACTTTTAATCTTTTTTTTCACAATCAGGAACAAATCATTAAACATGCTTTAGGCTATGTATTGATTCTTGTTGCCTTTGCCACACTGTTCCGCACATTCTTCGATAAAAGGCTTAAGGAGAGTCCGTTGGCCTTAAAACCATTAGAGGAAAAACGCGGGTTAACCATAGGCATTGGAGCAACTCTTGGTTTCATAGTAGGTCTTACCTCCATCGGATCCGGCTCTTTATTTGCTCTCGCTATGCTGTATCTATACCGAATGACAGCCTCCGAGCTGGTAGGAACAGACATCGCTCATGCTTTTATGCTCGTCACAGTGGCCGGGATGCTTCATGCCAGCCTTGGAAATGTAAACTATCTGTTAGTGGCTAATTTATTGATGGGTTCTATTCCAGGAGTTATCATGGGCAGCGCTTTGTCTGCTAAAATCCCCACAAAGCCTCTTCGGGCAATTATTGCTGCCATTGTTTTTATAAGTGGAATAAAGCTAATTTGAAACTAACAGCCCGTCTGGTAAACCAGGCGGGTTTTCCTTTGCGCTAAAAAGGGGACAATGGTATTGAAGGAGTTAACAGCGGCGTATGGAAACATTAATTACATGGGGAAGGAGGTCAGGGGTTTGAAAGCTTATTTATTTTTAGCCATTGCTATTATATCCGAGCTTTTTGGCACATCGATGCTAAAAGCTTCGGAAGGTTTTACTAAAATATTGCCGAGTATTGCTGTTGTTTTTTGCTTTGTTGTTGCGTTTTATTCTCTTTCGTTGTCTCTTCAACAAATTCCATTAAGCATTGCCTACGCTATTTGGTCCGGGGTAGGAACCGCAATAACTGCGGTCATTGGAATCGTGGTTTGGAAAGAAAATATTAGCTTGTTACAAGTTGTTGGCATTTTGTTCATTATTGCCGGGGTTGTCATACTGAATCTAAAGGCGCCGCTACATGAGACTACACAAAGCACAGGACTTCAATAAGACTGGAGATTAGTGAATAGAGAGGCTGACTCAAAAGGTCGTTGAAAAGCGACTTTTTGAGGCCAGCCTCTTTTTTTGTCCTGGTTTTTGGGCAATTATGCATAATTTTCTTCACTACCGTAACCGGAATCTGCAATCAATGCTTTTATGTTAATGAAAGAATAGATTCCATTGTTCGTTTTGAAATGAGATGTTAGGAAAAATCATGCTTGATTTTTTTGATAAAAATGCCTTCGATAAGTTCAATCATGAATTAGGCAAGATAGATAAATAATTCTTTACTTCCAATGACTCCTTTCATTCCCACTAATATAGATCTATTACAAAATACAATCGACCTATTATAATTTTCCTGTCATATTTAATCTTTTCGCGATTTCTGTTGCAGAAGCAGCACCCGGAGCATCCCAGCGGGTTCCACAAAAGGATGCTGTGACTGCTGAAATTGGGGAGCTGCCCAATAAACTTCCTAAAACGAAACTGGAGTTGACGAGCAAGCGGACGAAATATTCGACCCGCTACCTCAATCCGGACGGAAGTTTTACCGAACAAATTTTTAGTGAGCCCCAATTTTATCAGGACCCGGCCGATAAAAAATGGAAGAAGATTGATAACAATCTGAAAGCCAACACAAAAAAGCCGGGGAAACATAAAAATACGGCTAATGACTTTACGGCTTCCCTTGCCGATCAAGCCGACGGCAGTGAGCTTGTTTCTGCTGAAAAGGACGGGAAAAGCCTGGCGCTTGTTCCGCTTCAAGCGAATTCAGTAAAGGGGATCGTGAAGGGGAATGAAATTACATACCCTGGCCTTTTTAAGGATACCGATGTCCGCTATAAGGTCCAGGGCGGTGGAGTAAAAGAAGACCTGATTCTTCAAAGCGCTTCCGCACAAAATACCTTTACGTATGAAGTGAAGCTGGATGGTTTGAAACCTTTGGTTGAAAAAGATGGAACCATTACGTTTACCGATGCCAAAGGGAAAAAACAATGGTTTCTGGCCAAGCCGTTCATGACGGATGCCAATGGGAAGTATTCGAACAAAGTATCGCTTACCCTGCGGGAAGCGGGCGGAAAGACATATGTGGATGTTGCGACTGACCCGGCATTCCTGCAGAACCCGGCTACAAAGTATCCGGTCACCATTGACCCGCCCATTAACAGCTGGAATGTACAGCGGGATATGTTCGTAGCTAGTTCCTTCCCGACTTCGTCTTATGCAAGCCAAACGTATATGGAGACAGGATATGACAGCACGTTGGGCGCCACCCGCTCGCTGGTGCAGTTTTACTTGCCGGCTCTGCCGAGTGACAGTAAAATTTCGAGCGCTACTTTCCAGGCTTATCAGACCAAAGCAGATACAGCGAATGCCTCCGTTGACTTATACCGGGTGACGAGTCCCTGGACTTCAGCGGCAACCTGGAATACACAGCCAACCATTCCGGCTGCTGCCGAATCCAGTGTCACAAGCAATACGTCAAACGCTTACTGGCAATGGAATATTACACAGCTCGTAACAGATTGGTACAACGGCGACCAGGCCAACTATGGCTTGATGTTAAAGCAGCAGAATGAAACAACCTCCCCGTATAAATCCTTTAACACGGTAAACAGCAGCACCAATACACCTCAACTGACGATCAACTATACAGTGGATCCAAGGGGGATCGAAGATTTCTGGAGTTATACGAAAGATGGCGTGAATCCGGCCAATGGAAACCTTGTTGTACAAAACGAGGATCTCTCGATTCCGGGACGCGGCGTACCGATCAGTGTCAAACGCACGTATAACAGCCGGAAATCAAGTACCGCAGGTATATTTGGTTATGGATGGGGGAGTAATTTGGAAGCGCACCTTGTGGATGCAGGCAGCGGACCGATTATGTTCGTCGATGGAGACAACACCCGCCATTTCTTCGGGCAAACAGCCGGAGGAGGCTACGTTGCTGCCGGAGGACTTTATCTCACACTGGTTAAGAATGCCGATGGAACCTACACCATGACACAGATGGATGGAACAATACTCCATTTCGATATAAATGGTTGGATTTCATCGATGGTTGATACGAACGGAAATACGACCTCATTTAATGTGGATGCTGCCGGCAACCTTACATCCGTGCAGGATGCTTCCGGGCGCAAGGCTACATTCACTTATGGCACGAACGGGTATGTATCCAGTATTATGGATCCGGCTAATCACACCATAAGCTATGGGTACGATGCGGCAGGAAACCTAACAAAAGTAACGGATGCGGCAGGGAACAGCACGACCTTTGCCTATGATGCCCGCAACATTAAAACGACGATTGCCTATGATACTTCGGACCGGGTATCCAGTGTTAGCCAGCCCATCACGGTGAACGGCGCTGTCCAAACGAGTACCACAAGTTACTCGTATGATACAGTAAACCTGGTGACCGCGGTGACGGATGGGGAAGGCCGGCGGGTAGATTACACCACGAATGCCAATGGCAATGTCGTTCAACTGACACAAAACCCGCTGGACGCGGCAAACAAGGCGGTTACGTACTTTGCCTATGACAATAATAACAACTTAACGCAGGTAAAAGATCCAAATACCAACCGGGTAAACGGAGCGGAAACGTACGTGTATACGTATGACGCCAACGGGAATATTACGTCGAAAAAACTCCCTGGCGGTCAGACTTCTTATGATACGTACGATAGCCAGAACAACCTGGTGAAGGAACAGGATTTCAATAAAAATATCAGTTCATCTGATTACGATGCGAAAAACAATCAAACGGAATCCACCGATGCCAACGTTCAAACGGTGGCCCAGCGGTATAATTCAGCAGGAAACCTGTTGTATTCTACCAACACGATGTCGGTTGCCGATAACCTGGTTCCAAATTCCAGTTTTGAACAGGGGACAACAACGAGCTGGCCGGATAACTGGGTACAAGAGATAGAAACAGGAAAAACAGCGACCTATGGCTGGTCAAGCACGACTAAATGGGGAAAGAAAGCGATCAGCATTTCAAACCCGACCGGCTGGGCGGTGGCTAAATCGGATATCATTCCTTATGCAGCCGGGGACCGGTATATTGTGAGTGGGTACGCGAAAACGGCCAATACCACCAGTCAAGCCATGGTCAAAATAGACTTTTTAGCTTCAACAGGGAAATGGCTGGATCAGCAAGTCAGCTATGGGCTAAAAGGAACCCATGACTGGACACGCATTCAAGCAGTGGTTGAAAATGCCCCTGCCGGTACGACTCAAATTCGGGTATCTGTGGGATTGAATGCCGGCTCGGGTACAGCGTACTTCGATGGAGTCCAGCTAGAGAAGGGAACCGTTCTTAGTGCCTATAACCTTATCGATAACAGCAGCATGGAGCGGGACGCTAACGGAGACAAAATCCCGGATAGCTGGACGACCAGCAACAACCTGGCTCCAAACGCTGATGTCATCGATGCAAACGTAAACCCTGGCGATGACAATGCCTATGCCGGGAAGTATTCCTTTAAAATGACCGGGGAAAAAGGCAAGAATAAATTCATCAAGCAGCATATTAATGTCTCAGGAGATACTGCGTCGAAATTTACGCTGTCCGGCTGGTCGAAGCAGACAGGAGCCGATAGTAACGGAGGTCCCTACGCCCTTCAGGTCGCCATCAATAACACAGACGGAACCGTGGACTGGACGAATGCGAACTCTTTTAGCCGGGTTTTACAAGGCTGGCAGCATGTCGGCGCGGAAGTAAACCCAACCAAGACGTTTGATTCGATTGATGTCTATTATTACTACTATGATCAATTAGGCACGGCCTGGTTTGATGCCATGCGTTTAGAAGAAGGAGCTTCCCACACCTTCAACACCTATGATGCGGGGGGAAACTATGTAACAAGTGTGAAAGGCCCGGCGGGAAACACCGTTTCCACAACATATGATGCTGTTGGAAATCAAACCAGTGCCACAGACGGAAAAGGGCAGTCAACTTCCTTTGCATATGATGCCCGAAACCTGTTAACAAAAGTGACAGACGCCAAACTTGGCGTAACCGCTTATGGGTATGACGGGGCAGGCAACCGAACCTCGGTTACTGATGCCAAAAATAACAGTACAGGGTATGAGTATAACGAGCAGAATCAGGTTTCTAAAGTAACGAATCCGTTGAACCAGGCGATTCAATTCGGGTACGACAAAAATGGAAACATGACGAAGTTCATCTCTCCGAAAGGGGATACGGTATCCAATACGTATAATGCCCTGAATCGGATGGACAGTATTTCTTATAACGGTGTCAAGAAGTGGGGACTTGCCTACGATGCAAACGGAAATGTAACTTCTGTTACCGATGCAGCGGGAAAAGCGACGACCTACACCTATGACAACAATAATCGGGTTACTGATTTGGTGGAAGGTGCCTCAAACAAAACACATTATGTGTATGATAATAACAGCAACCTGGCATCCTTCTCCTTCACAGCGGGTGCCACAACCGTATCGACAGAATATGCTTATAACACGCTGGATCAACCCGTTTCTTTATCACGGAACGATGTGAATCAGGCAAGTTTTGTCTATGACGAACGGGGCAATGTAATTTCCATAAAGAGGGCAAACGGTACATACACCGCGTACGAGTACGATGGTGCCAACCGTTTAAAGTCTATGAAAAATTACAATGCTGCAGGAGGAGTGCTCGATTCCTACGTATATACGTACGATGCCAATGGGAATCGGACGAGTGTGCAGACAAACGCGGGAACCCTTTCATATCAATACGATTCTTTGAATCAGTTAACGCAGGAAACCCTTTTGGATGGAACCACGATTGCATATGAATATGATGCCGTTGGAAACCGAACATCTAAGAAGGTGACCAAAGGTGCGACAACAACGACAACAACGTATACGTATGATGCTGCCAACGAGCTTACAGCGGTGAACGGGCAGGCTTATACGTATGATGCTAATGGAAACTTAACGGGTAATGGAGCTAAAACCTTTATTTATAATGAAGAGAACCAGCTCACCCAGGTGAAAGATTCTACTGGAGCAGTGCTTGCTTCCTATACCTACGATCACGAAGGCAAACGGACAAGCACGACCACTCCAAGTGGGACACTTACTTTCCACTACAATGGAGATAAAGTCATCTATGAAACGGATGCGAGCAATAATGTTGTGGCAGAGTATACATGGGATGCCGAAGGGAATCCGGTTACGATGACCAAAAATGGAGTCACATATTATTACCATGTTAATGGGCATGGGGATGTAACCTCATTAACCGATGGAAATGGTAATAGGGTAGCTCAATATCAGTATGATGCATGGGGGAATATTCTTTCTTCAACAGGAACAATGAAAGACGCCAACCCTTATCGCTATGCGGGTTACCGTTATGACAATGAAACCGGATTGTACTACTTAATGGCAAGATATTATGATGCTAGTGTGGGACGGTTTATTACAAGGGATACATTCCATGGATTTGAAAATCAACCATTAAGTTTAAATCAGTACTCTTATGTTGAAAATAACCCAGTGATGAAAGTAGATCCAACGGGTCATTCCGGTAATTTTAATTATCGGTGGATGTCTTGGGGTCTAAAAGTTTGGATTTCTCACCAAGCATGTAACATAATTAAGCAAAAGGTGCTAATTTATGGTTTTCAGATATCCGCGGTTACGTTGTGCCTTTGGATAGTTGGCAAGAAATATTATGATTCACCAAAATGGCTTGCACCTCTTATGGGTGTAATCACAGGATCTTTAGCTTGGTTCTTATCTCATGATAAGGGAGCCGGAGTTGTGATCGAAGGGAGAAACTGCTTAACAAGTTGGCGTATGGTGCCAGCGTACAAATAAGCATGAAAAAGGAATAAACTCTTACTTCCAGAGTGTAGAGACTCTTCGGTTTTCTCTACACTCTTTTTATAAAGTAGAGAAAGGAATGAACTATATAGAAAAAATACCCATATGTGATTAAAAAGGTTATAGAACTGAGGCGAACACTATATTGAGGTGAAACTATGAACTTAAAAAAGACGCTTTTTCTCTACACTTACTATATTGGGTTGGGTTATTTTTTCAGTCGGGTTTTTCTATACTTGTTTCCTAATCTTTCGTTCAATATCTTTGTTATAAGCTTAATCGTTTTTATATTAACAGCTCGATTAATTGAAACTAAGTATATCTCGAAGCTTTTCAAATAAAATCTATTCATGACCGGTTATCATATCTCCGGTTCAGATGTTGGTTACAGGTTGAAGTGGTGGGGACACAAAATTTGGTTTTCACATCATGTTATACAACACATCGTAAAAAATGGGATGGCAATTGGACCTTCATTAGCTATTTTAAATGGACTCCTCCAACATGCAGGGGTACCTGGTAAGCTTTCAAGTATAGTTCTTGGTTTCATCGGTTTGTCTATCTATTGGTTTGTGAAACAGGATAGAGGAGCCGGAGTAGTAGTACAATGGTATTGGACTTCTCCAACTGTTGTTTTACCTAGATTCGTCCCAGGATATCAAGGATAGTAATTGTAAGTAGGAGTAAGAAAGTGCTGAAGCGCTTCTTACTCTCTTTAAAAATTTAGCAATTCATAAAGAGGGGATAGTTTTGCCTTTAGATTATCAGATTCTACTTTACTTTGCTGTAGGGCTTACTTTGTATTTTGCTTTGTGGAGAAAAAAAGGAATAATCAGCGCAATTCTCAACGTTTTAAACTATCTTGGCGTTGGTCTATTATTTTACGGAATCGGAAGGACTGATGATGTATATTCCTACATAGGAGGAGCAATAATGCTTCTTACTGTCATAGCTTTTTTCTTTACAGACGAAAAGAGATAGTGTGAGTAGTTTAGGCGTCAAAGGTACCCCAACCATTTATATTAATGGAAAAGAGGTTTCTGAAAACGATACATTTAATTATGAGGCAATTCGAGAAATGATTTTGAGGGCTAAAATTAACATCGACAAATGATGTTCTGATTCATATTTCCGTGAACCTTAAACAAGTAGTGAAATTCTTGTTTAAGGTTTTTTAGTTCCTTTTTAATAAGGTGGCACGGTAAAGAAGCTAATCTAAGTTAATTTTGCCTAGGATTTGAAGAACTTCAGATTAACTGTCAGCGGCCATCCGAAAATCATCACTTATGGCCAAGAAAAATCCCCTCAGTTTGCCGTCTTTTTTCCTTTTAAACGGTAACTATCACCGTTAAATACAAGACGGTGACTAAGATGAAGAAACCGATCCAGAGCGGCCACCACAATCACCTCTGATAAGAAGGCCGGTGGCTATTCACGAAAGGACAAGTCGCTCGTCACGATGATTGATTTTTTTTTCATAACGTAGGAAACCCTTTTGGATGGAACAACGATTGCATATGAATATGATGCAGTCGGAAACTCATTAACAGATGGAAATGGTAATACGGTAGCTCAATATCAGTATGATGCGTGGGGGAATATTACTTCTTCTGCAGGGTTAATGAAAGATGCTAACTCGTATCGTTATGCTGGCTATCGTTATGATAATGAAACTGGATTATACTACTTAATGGCACGTTATTATGATGCTAGTATAGGAAGGTTTATCACAAGAGACACGTTCCATGGATTTGAGAATGATCCGTCAAGTTTAAATCAGTACGCATACACTAAGAATAACCCTGTTATGTATATAGATCCAACTGGACACTGGTCCTGGAAAGATCCTATAAAATCGGCTATGAATTGGGCTATTCATGTGGTTGCTGATGAATTTAGAACAAATACTTTAACCGATATTAGTCTTATGTTTCTAGGAGGAGGAGTGGGGGCGCTTAGGGCATTTAAAGCTGCTCAACAGGGACTCTCTTATATAGAAAGATATGTATTGAAAAAGTCAGTAATAAGATTTTTTAAAGGAGCAATAGCTGGTTTTCTTGGTGAGGTAACACCAGTTATAAACAAAATTACTTCTTACGGAAATAAACTATTTCAATATGAAACTTGGTTTGATTCGACTAGAACTGGTAAAGCAATAGACAATGGTATCACAAAGGCTGGAATGTATTTACATTCATTAGTGAATAAGTGGTAATATATATTTTACTTAATTCTTAATTATATTGAATGGTACATAGATAAGTTATTTTTCTATTACCATTCAATATTTCCTATCAAAAAGAGGGTGTAGTATAATGAGTTTTTACAAATTAGCCCCTATATTCTGGGATATTTTGATGTTTATTTTTATTACTTGGATTATATATAAGAATTTTTTTAAACCAATCAAAAGGTATGAAGACTATATAAATAGAGCTACTAACTATGAGTTTTTTCTCCGAAATAAAAAAAAGAAAATGGAAATTTTAAAAACAGCACTTAACGATGGATCTTTATTAAATATAGAAAGATCATCTATTTTAATAAAGATAGGATTTCAATATTTTAAAGAAGATAATTGGGATCAAGCTACAAAGTACTTTCATGATGCTTTACAAATTGCACGTAAGGAAAAGTTTTTTTATACTAAGGCTCTTTCAGATGTAGTGAAAGCCTACTTTTATATGGGTCAAAGACAAAAAGCAATTGACCTTTATTATGATTTATTGCAACGGCAGAGTTACGATCCTAGATTTTCCAAGATAAAAAAATTAGCCAAGTTGTTAAAATTAAATCAGTAAATTTTAATTTTACTGCTTCTATGTATTACTACCATCTCAATGGGCGTGGGGACGTAACGTTGCTAACAGATGAAAATAGTAATACGGTGGCACAGTATACCTATGATGCATGGGGA
The DNA here is from genome assembly GCF_001015055.1 of Aneurinibacillus tyrosinisolvens. Lineage (GTDB taxonomy): Bacteria > Bacillota > Bacilli > Aneurinibacillales > Aneurinibacillaceae > Aneurinibacillus_A > Aneurinibacillus_A tyrosinisolvens. Next base: position 14,175 of record NZ_BBWZ01000058.1, read on the forward strand.
AATATTATTTCTTCAACAGGATCCATAAAAGATGCAAACCCTTATCGCTATGCAGGTTATCGTTATGATGAAGGTACAGGGTTGTACTATCTGATGGCTCGTTACTATGATGCTGGTGTAGGTAGGTTTATTACGAGGGATACATTCTACGGTTTCGAAGATAATCCAATCAGTCAGAATCAATATGTATATACCAATAACAACCCTGTAAAAAATACTGATCCCACTGGTCACGGTCCGACTAGTATTGTTATTAGAAGTGGAGTATCCGCAGCTGCAGCTGGTGTTTTATTACCTCGAGGGTACACACTAGCCTATAATTTATTTTTTCATGCTTTATGGGGTTATGGATTTAGCGAGAATTTATTAATCAGCAAACTTAAAAGTTCTCCAGAAGTCCAGTCTCGTGTTAAGAGTTATATTTCTCAGGCTAAGGGTGCTACTTCGTTCTTGCATCTTAGTGTTCCTTATGAATTTAAAAGTGGGGACTTATACTATGCGCTTCAACACGTCACTTTTAACTTTTTTGGACAGCGGGAAGGTAGTAGATGGAAAGTTGGAATAAGAGTAATTGATAGATATGATTTTACTCAATGGCGAAAACTCAATAGTTTTGCCAGTGCTGCAAATAATCTAGGAAATCTTTTACAGGATACGAACCTCTTGACACCTTATAATATAAACGTTAGGTTAGGTTCGATACTTATTATTAATTTTCTTCTGGAGAGGAAATGTAGAATGGTATTCAAAATCTAACCGATATGAAACTAGTTTAACAATCAGTTGATATCGAAATATATAATTGCTGAAAATAGTTCCAGTTTCGTAGCTCCATTATCTATAAAAGGGAATTTCCCTTTTGCATATATACAAAATTGCAGCGATCCAAGGTCGCTGCAATTGTCTTATTTTAGTATACGTGTCCATTCTTTTCCAACCTACACATTTTGATGTATAGCCAAGAATAAAAAGGAAAATCACAAAAAAGGGGGTTGCATAAGTAATGAAGAGCATAAAATGGATTATTATTCTTTTGGTATTAGCAATAATTTGTATTGTGGCTTCCTATAAATTGTTCGAAAAATTCCAAACAGTTGATTCAACCTGGGAAAAAGATTACAACCGTATTTGAGGAAGGTGCATCTGATTGGAAAGCATATGTTATTGCCGAATATGACCAAGACACATTTGAGAAGGTTAAAGAACTTAAATTGTGGACAAGGATGGATAATAATAAAACCTTCACTATGGTTTCGGAACGAGTTGCATTGTTTAAAAATCAAACGCTTAGTTTCAAGCCTGAATATAAGAAGTTATTTACTGATTACCCTATTGAGTTCGATAAAAATTCCTTATTTTATATAAAACAACAAAATAATGGTTATTTTATGGCTATTCTCAATGTGAACAATCAAAAAATGTACACTATGGAAGTGACTTTATGATCTTAGAAAGTCAGCTGAAGGAATTTTACAATAACTGTAATAATTACCATTCCAAAGCAATCCGTGAGCAATTGAATAAAGAGTAAGAGGATGAAACTTGCCTTTATTGAAAATGAACTACACGTAGTTTGTGTTAATAAGTAGAGGTTTTGAAATGAGCGACAGGGCATTACTTGAAATGGAAACTCCACCAAGATCGTTTTCCCGCAAGGGACTACGGTATCCAATACTTACAACGCCCTGAAGCGGATGGACAGCATTCCTACAATGGGGTGAAGAAGTGGTACTGAGCTTATGATGCCAATGGAAACTTTATTTCCGCTACCGATTCAGCTGGAAAATCCACTACGTACACCGTAAAAATGGCTTAAGGGGCGTCCAACAAAATCGATTTTTAATATTAAAATTTCCGACTATACACTACATGGAAGGGAAATTACCGTAAAACAACGTCAAATGAAAAATACACAACCTAACCTGAATCTCACACAATTCATTTGTGTGAGATTCGGTATCAAATCATTTCTTTTTTTAGTGTACGGTACACCTTTCTTTGAATACATTTCTTATCAAGCAGGAGTAGGATTCAAGCAGTTTACTCCTGCTTGATTGTATGAGTATACCTATTTGTCTTATTCATGCTGGACAAGGGAGACAGGGAGTAAAATTTTTTGACAAACTACACCAGGCACTTAGAATGATCTAAGTGCCTTAGTTCATGTATTTCTTTACGGCATCCCAAAAATTTTCTCTTGGACCTGCCATGATCACAACAACAATATTTCCGTCTTCATCTTCATCCAAGTAATACGCTATTTCATAATTTGTACCTTGATGGAAAACATCATATCCATACACACCTGACAGGTCTCCAACTTTAGGTTGACCCACTTCCGGGTCATGCCTAATCTGAATGATGGCATCCTCATACTTACTTTTTAACTGCTTATCTTTTAGTTTCTTAAAATATTTTTTGGCCGAAGGAAGAAACTGAATGGGTAACATCATTATTCTTCCTCCAAATCACCAAAAATTTCCTTCACTTCATCATCGCCAGTTCCTTTTTGATTTCTTAGATTTCTTGCAGCCATTTTTGCTTCTTCCATCATCCTATCTACTGCTGGCCGAACTTTAGATTTCATCTCTTTGTATTTCTGAATTAACTCTTCTCCTTGATAACCTTCCTTCATCAAGTCCCTTAGAATGTATTCGGTAAAATAATCATCATCTGAATCGTTTATAGGCTCAATGATGATTTTGTTATTACTTACATAGCATTTCACTTCACTTCCGATATTCAACGCTTCAAAAAACTTTTGGGGAATCGTTATTTGTCTCTTTGACGACACGCTAATTCGTTTTGTTTCCAGCATGTAAAATCCCCTTTCTATTTAAAAACTTCTTTCTTGGTTTCTTTGTTTCTTGGTCATTATAATAATCAAAATACTGGTAAAAATCAACCTGGTTATCATAAAAAGAAAAATGAATAGATCGTTTTTAAGCAACCACTACCTTATACAGCCTAATTCCCCTATAAACTAATGCAATCGCATTTCGGAGCGGTGATCTAGCTACAGTCGGGTCGGAAGCGTATGTCTATCGAGACGGGCTGGATGTGATTGCATGAGCGGAGCGAATTAGCTGAGGGTAGAACCTTTTCAAATGCTCATAATAGCTCCTAGCGATTACTTCCTTTGTCCTTAGGCTAGATTTCAATAAAAGGACAATAAACACATGTTAGAAGGAAAATTGTAGACTTACACCATTACTTCTTCGAATGATCCTTCATCCCAAACATCCTCGAGTCTACTCTCACGCTTTTTCTTCCCTTCTCTCAACTTCCTTGATCTTTCCGGTATAAGTAATCGTTTCTATCAACAAAGAAAATGACGAGTAGCCCTGGACCCCAGCATCTCATCGGACGATGTGAGGGTGGGGTCCAGGGCGTTAACAAGGAATGTCTTTGTCGATAAAAACGCCTCATATCAAGTTTTAAGCGGAAACAGGATATTAAATTGAAAATGACATGATGGACTGATCTTTTTACTACTCAATTTAATAGTCGATTGCTATTGTAATGGCACATTCATATTTTATTAAACAACATAAATGATATGGACATAACAAACCATTGATATTTCTAAATTTCAATCTAAATTGGGTTCATGTCCCCGCCTTTAATAAATTACCAATGGAGTCAAGCATCGCCCGGCTCTTCAAGATGCTGGTTGTATCTTTTTATCTCCTGCTGCGCTAGTTTACTTCATAAACAGCGTCCATGATAGCACGCACCTGCACAAAATCATGTGCCAACTTCCTCGAATTTACTTCCGGCACATCACTTGTTCGAACCCCGTTTTCCTTCTTGAATCCACCGCAATGCACTTGAACTTTCTCTTATGTACCTTGAACTTTTCTCTTGAACTACTAAGCTATCCCCTTCATAGTTGGTTGGCTCCTCCTTACCGAGTCAGCAGAAGACCTCGATACATCATAAGGTACGTTGATGAGGCGAGGTCTTCTGCGTAAGACGAAAGAAAGGAGGAGCCAACCCGACCTTATATGATAAGAATAGCGACCGAAATCATACCGTAAACATAACAGACATTGAGTAACTTTTCATTAACGGTATTTTTACCATTTATTTTTGCGGTTTTTTATTGTCTTCAATTAAGTATAAATTCGTATAGGGGAACCTAATGCCGATCCTTGTTCTTTTCATTATAGACAAGTAAGACAAGACTGTTGTAGACCCTTGACATCATTTTCTCACGGAATAACTTGAGCTCGTAGAGGAAGATCTCATCATCAGCTAATATACAGCTGGTCTAAATCCACCGGTTGAATTTCGATCACGTCGTGCTGTTTTGCAATTTTCTTCAAAATGACCTGAAGCTCTGCTGGATAACACTGGATCGTAATCAACATATGAGATACTCCAGGATCCGATTTATGCTTTCTAATACTCTTAGCTGTTATGATTTTTCAACTATGTTTTTAAGCTGTGTTTTAACATTATCCTTACTTAATCCTCCATGGTAACAAATCACGTTTTCAATATCGAAATCTAAATATTTTGTTATGGAATGGTAGGCAGTATCCATATCTGGAGTAGACGGTGAATGAGGTCCATGCAAAACACCTTCCACACTATACATAGAATCCCCAGCTACAAGAGTTTTACTACGTTTTAAATATAGGCTGATATGACCCGGTGTATGCCCGGGAGTAAAAATAACTTGGATTCCTCCGCAAAATGGGAGTTCCTCTCCACCAAATAACGTTTTGTCAACTCTACCCCTTGGGGAATTGTTAACTTGAGCTACTATCTCCTGACGTATATTTTCTGAAAGTCCTTCTAATTGCCATGCCATACTATCAAGGTTTGCCTTTGAGAGGGGTAATTTCCCTTCAATATAGGGTTTATCAGCTTCATGAGCGTAAACTTCAATTTGCGAATCAGATTCTTTCAAAATTTCTGGAAGACTGCCAATATGGTCAATGTCCTGATGTGTCAGAATAATGGCTTTTAATTTGTCAAAAGGGACACCTGTATCATTCATAGCTTTTCGAATTTGTTGCAATTGTCCGGGTGTCCCGGTATCAATCAGAACGGCAGTAGTACCATCCCAAATAAGGGTAGGATTTAATTCTTGATGACCCCCAAAAGCCTCAATCTGTATTTCAAGCATTTCTACTCCATCCAGAATCTCCATATTTCTATCTCCCTTCATGATTTAGAGTGTGACCTACTCTTGGAAGGGTAGGTCACTGATTGGTTCAATCTCCAAACAGATAAGTAAGGGTTTAAAGGTAGGGGAAAAGTGTCCTACAGATACCCCTTTGCCTCCCTCGGTTCATTAGAAAATAAGAAACAAATTAAAGGAAAAGATTTCTTACTATGCAGCCATGTAAATAGTGCTTGATGGAGATTTGAAGAGTCGTAATTTGTGCATAGAGCTAGTGTAACTTATTTCCTTTCTTAAAGAATGGATAAAAGGAATAGATCTAATTAGTATAGATGGGTCTTGAGTTTTGAAAGATTCGTTAAGTATTCTTTCAATTTGCTCATAATCTTCCATTTCCCAATACTGTTCGATAAGGGGATTTGTATCGTTTGCCCCTTTTTTCAACCGTTGTTTCGCACGATAAATAACAGCCTTCACGGCAGTCTCGGTTGTATTAAATATCTCAGCAATTTCAGTTAATTGAAACCGAAATCCTTCTTTTAAGGCAAACATAACGGCTTGCTTAGGTGATAATTTATTTACAAGGTTGTGAATAGCCTCAAGACGGTTTTCAATTTGTTTTGATTCATCATAAATATATTCAGTAAAAGCTTCAAGAGACCCTTTATTTCTTTTTCGTACAGTGTCTATCCATTCATTTCGTGCAATTCTATTAAGTAAAGCCATGGATATATTGGGTTGGTTCTGATAATGAAGCCAAGCCTTAATTAAAGATTCTTGTACAACTTCCTCTCCATCCCAGATGTTTTGAGTTATAAACTGACAATATCGGCGAAGTTCAGGATAAAATTCTTGAAGCTGTTCTTCAGTAAGATTATGATGATGTTCTAGACAATCTTTTGAACCATTACGAAATTTACTTTGCACAACAATCACTCCTTCAGCACGTCTCTAATCTATAAACGAACATTTCCAATGAAAAGATACGGGGTAGAAACATTTTTTAAGTTTTAATGCGGTAAATGTATTAACTTCACTATATGAACAAGTATTAAAAATTCCAAACAATAAAATCACAGTTTTATTAGTTATGTAATGATTTCTTGGATTCCATCTCTGTATTCAGTCACCTTCTCCAATATAAGGAAAAAGGAGAGCCTCCTCAAAACGTTACTTACTCTAATCCTTCAATTTTTGGAAATGCTTCTGCTTCATGCTCTTCCACAGACTGATAATTCGATTCTTTAGTATTCTACTCGCAATCCGAGTCCTTTATTTTCTTCTGTTCTGTTTGAGACATTCATTTCTCCTGCTACTTGGTCTATGCTTATCCCTTGTATATACTTGAATACAAACGATCGTCCCTTAAGAAAATTGTCTGGTTTAGTTTTGACAATCCACCGTGGTATCTGCAATTTCACGCTGGGTATATCCCTTGAGGGAAAGATAGACAGGTTGAAAACGTTCATAGGATCTTCGATCCTTGGCTTCTTTCACTGTAAAGAGATAAGTAAGGAGGCATTACAACATAAGAGCTGCCGATTTTTACGGTAGCTCTTTTTTGCTTGTTGCCGAAATATATTTCTAATGTAATTTTAGCAAATTTATGCTTCATAAAATTGCACTT
>NZ_BBWZ01000059.1 GCF_001015055.1 Aneurinibacillus tyrosinisolvens
GCTACATTTAAAATGTTGATCCAATAGATCATGGTTCTCATTCATACATTACCCTTTACGTAGAACAACAAAACCTCCCAGCCTAAGCTAGTAGAATCTTCATTAGAATTAGGCTCTTTTCGTAAAGTTTTTTGTCTTTAACGTAAGATTTTTACTGAACTAACGGGCAGATATGTTCAATAAGGGTATGCGATATTGTTTTCTAATATTCCTTTACTAGAGAACGTATGTTTCGTAAAATATATAGGAATTCAAATTCAAAGGAGGTAAAAACATGGGAAAAGTTCTACGATTTGAGTTTCAGGTTCCCGATCCTGAACAAGCTATCGAGTTCTACTCTAATAGTTTTGGTTGGAAATTTGAAAAGATGCATGGACCACAAGATTATTGGTTTATAATCACAGGTAACAGTGATAAACCTGGTATCGATGGTGGATTAATGAAATCTCTAGATGGTGCTACAAGGACAACTAATTCAATTGGTGTAACTTCTATTGATAACTATCTTGAGAAGGTCGTTGAAAATGGCGGTAACGTTGTTGTGCCAAAAACCACCATACCGGGAATGGGTTATTTTGCTTATTGTACAGATAATCAGGGCTTGCTTTTTGGAGTGTCTGAGGTAAATACTGAGGCAAGATAAAAATGGAATGAAATAATAAGAAATCGCAAAGCAAATAATGATGTATTTCTTTTTTATTGCAGTAACGGGAATCAATAGTTGAATAAAACGCAGATTTTAACTACCTACGTCCCATGAGGTTGATTATGCAAAAAAGCCATCCGTAAATTTATGGATGACTTTTTTGCATTAAGAGGAGTTATCAAGGTAAGTATATATGGTAAGTATCAGTGTGGGTATCACCGATATCTCTTTGAATGAGTTTACTTTAAAAATGTGATCATTTTTTTATCTTCCCATTAAATATTATAGGTTTTCTTGAACGCAGGACATAAAACAGCAAGGTCCATCGAATCCTTTAGTCAACAACTAAGGATTAACCATCCTTGGTCGTTACCGTTGTAGAAATTGAGTGTATAGAATTAGGAAAGAGCCGTAACGCCAGGGGTGACGTTACGGCTCTTTTTCAATTAACAAAGAAAAATTAAAGCTGGTGAAGTCAAATGTTAGATTTAACTCAAAAAGCAGAGATTTACAGTTTGGGACTTTACATTGGATATTTTACATTATCAGATGTAGTAGGCTGGGCAGATAAGATGATTTCAGAACTCGATATCTCGTCCATTCCGAACGAATTATACGATATATCTATGCCGCTCAATAAGAAAATCGATGATGTCGTCAATCTTTTACATACAGTATCGTCAGAAAACCATATCGATTTGGCAACAAAAGTGTTACTTGGTCTCTTTTATAAAGACCTGAACATGTCTCAAAAAGACAGTGACGAAATTATCACTTCAATGTATAGGCTTGTTTGGAAACGTAATGTACATGATGACTTATTTTATAGGGCAAACGGTTTAGAAAGCGAATATGAAACTGCGGTTAATGGTTATGGTGGAGAGGTTCAGGGTGTAATCAAAGATATTATAGAATTCCTACGAGATTATCAGCAATATGGGGAGTTATTTTAATACTTTTTTACTGCACTAACGGGGAGTATAGCGTAATAAACGAACAAAAGCTGTTTCTTCTTTAGCGTAGGAAAAAACGGCTTTTTTTCAAAATATGTCTTACCATATGTTTTTGTAAAAGTCTTGGTACTATCCTGATATTACTCAACTAAAGAGCAGTGTAGTTTACAAAGTTTGTATATAACAACACACATTTTAAAGTAAAGTCACCTGGCAGACGCGAACGATTCCGGGATGACACTTCATAGAAAGGCAAGGGGACAGGGACTTGTCAGGGATAAAAGATGAGGGAGAATAAAGTGGAGGTAATAAAAATCATGCCCAGACAAGCAAGAAAAAAGAGTAAAAGCCCCGTTCTATTGTAAGAGAATACAATTACTTGGGATGAAATCAAGGTATTTGGCTTTTGAATTCCCGGAAAAATAAACAAACGGGGGAGCATGATTGCTCTCTCTTGTTTGTTTATTTTTCGATTCAACAAATCCAAGAAAGGGATTTATCTGGTATTAAGTCGAATTTTATAGTTATGAATCATGGAACAATTTCAAAAACAGTACCTTGGTTAAAATCAGTCCCATTCATAGAGCCATAAACCCCTAAATATAGTCTGGTTTGATCCAGATTCGTTCCCAAACTAGCATAATAAGCTGATTGAGACCCAAAATTATAATCGGTTTCAATAACACTAAAATCATTTAGTTTACAATCTGTTCTTACCCTGGTATAAGCTAAAACCCCTCTAATCGGAGGTTGAGATTCTTCATCCCGGGCAAAATCGGTAAACACAACGCTTCCAGTTAAATCGGGAATTCCATTCCCCATATATGACTGGACTCCCGTAAGTGCAGTTCCTCCAAACTTATCGGGCCTTTGATCTTTATGAAAATAACTAGTTAGAGGCTGAAGACGCTGCACTGAAGTTTTTACTGCATCATTGTAATAAGCAATTGTTTTCTCATCCAAAGTTGGATTTGCAGAGCAGCCCCTTATAATCGAAGTAGGAAAAGCACCTTCCCACCCTCGCCAGCCAAAGTTAATAAATCCTTCTTGGTCAGGTTCAGATTTCATTAAAGAAGCTTGAATAAGCTGAGGAACCGGTATTGGTTTATAATGAACGAATGAAAAAATCGACTCTACCAGATCCTGTCCGACAATTCCTACATATTTGATATACTGGTTATAAAACCTTTGAAATGAAATGCCAGGTATATTGCGAACCCCTTTGGCAATTACCGTAAGCGTTTCCTGAATAGGCGCGGGAAGTTCATTAAAACGTGTGACTGCGGGTGGATTATTGATAAATGTATTCTTAGCTACATCAATTTCAATTATTTTACCGGCGATTTCCATATCATCCTGGCTTGAATTAAATGGGTCATAGCCTGATCCACCATCTCCGGTTGTTAAAACAAGTTTTCCTGTTTCAGGTGAAAAGTTTAAGCTATTGACACCATTATGATTAAAAAATGGTCTTCTTAAATTAAGTAATGTCCGCCGTTTTTGAGGTTGACCATTCGATTGTAAAATCCATTCTTCAACTGTATCAATATGATCATATTGAATTTCTCTATTTATCCACTTTAGGTTTAAGGTTCTGGGGTCACACGGGTTAGGCTTAAAAAATTCAGGAAGACCTTGTCTTGAAACTTCTGAACTAGGAAGAGCACCTGGACCTTGTGTTCCAGCTACTGAATAATGAAGATAAAACAGACCGTTATAATAAAATTCGGGATGAAACGCTAGCCCTAGCAATCCCCGTTCATCATATCTACCACCAGAAAAACCTAGTTTTATGATTCGCGGGCGAATATCTAAAAAAGTTCTTATAACTCCGTTTCCAATGTAAAAGATCTCTCCTACCTGGGTTGCAATAAATAATCTTTCCATTGAGTCACCCGGAAGTATAGCTGTTTTCAAAACAGTAGGTAAATTTATCTTACCAACAATGGGCCGTAAACTAACTTTAACTTTTTTTAACAACTAACTTTACACTCCTTCATACTCTTTTCTTTTATAAGAATATGATTAGAACTGTTCTATTAGTACCAAATTGGGACCGGGGTACCTGATCAGGCATTGCATCATTTTCCGCACAGCATCGGAGGAACCCAGGGCGATCATTGGGGACGTACCTGTTTTTGTATATTGAATTGACAAATGTTACAACGGGAATAAAATTCAGTTGGTGTGACAAATATGAGTAGACCACCGAGAATAATAAGTCGAACAGGCATGTATCATATAATATGCACAGGATAAACCAACAAAATATCTTTGAAGAAGATTGTAATAAATTTGAAGGGATCTTAAACTATAACACCCTATAATAACTCCATCACCTTCTAATAAAAAAAGATCCCTTAGTCAGAGGCAAGGGAAATGTTCCTAGAGCTTTAGGTATAGATGAGGTGAACAAACTCATCAAAGAAGTTAAAGCCTCTGGTAATAAAAGAGACTTTGCCATATTGATGCTCTTGCTTACTAGCAGAATTCGGATGAGTGAGCTAATATCACTTGAACGTAAGGATGTTCGAATTTTTGAGTGTGGAGGGGATCTGCAAGTTGCAAAGGAGAGGGTACGTAAAGGGGATTTGGGACGTATGTATTCGCAACGTATTGTGCCATTGCCTTCGGAGGCAATGAAAGCTATTACTTTATATTTAGAAGAACGTGAGGATAACCATCCTGCACTATTTTTAAGCAATAAAGGTAACGTGATTAACGCCCGAACTATACAACATATGCTCCAGAAGTATGGAATTTGTTCTTATCAACTTAGACACACTTATATTACTAACCTTGTTCAAACAGGTATGGATACAATAACGATTCAAACTTTACTAGGCCATAAAACTCTTAATATGACCCTATGATACTATAAACCTGCTGAGGAAGAAAATATACGAAAAGTAGTTGAAATGCTATATTTAGATGAAGTTAATTCTGGCGAAGGCAATTAGTAAAATATTAGACGAAAATTAAAGAAAACTAGGATAGCCAAGAAAAATCTAAGCTGGTATCTCCATAAGGATTGAATTTTACCCCTGTTTTTAAGGGTAACTTATTAACATTATAAAATAAAATGCAATTTACCTGTTGATTTTAGAATTTATTTATACAGCCCGGTACCCGGTTTGTGGGCAAAACATTCACTATCAGAGAAAATACATAATGTAAGCAGCTTTGAAGAAGGGTTGTTGCTGGCAGTAAATCGGGGAGATGATGCGGATACGATCGGTACGGTTTATGGTTAGCTTGCCGGGGCGTATTATGGAGTTGCTGGAATACCGGAAAGGTGGCTTTCCGCACTTAAGCATTATGATGTAATTGAACAACTGGTTGGAAAGCTATATGAGAGAAGCGTTGTAAAAAGGGATGACTAACCGACTCCGGGGAGATTTTCAGAAGAATTATCCCTGATTTAAGAAATGGTTTTTACTTAACTATAATAATTTTATGTAAACTAAATGTTTTTTAGTAAGCCAGTGGTTCTTTTACCTTTTTACGCGATTTATACTGCACCCCACGATTATATTACTTGCTATGCTAAGGCAGAATAGATCTATGATTAAAGAACCAAAACAGAAAAGGTGTTTTCGAAATGCAAAAGCATATTGTAATTGGAGCTGGAATTCTTGGAGCCTCTACCGCTTACCACCTGGCAAAGGCAGGAGCAAACGTTACATTGGTCGATCGCCACGACGCGGGACAGGCTACTAACGCAGCAGCCGGAATTATCTGTCCCTGGCTGTCACAACGCCGCAATCAAGCCTGGTACCGACTGGCAAAAGGCGGGGCCAGATACTATACTACTTTAATTAAGCAATTAGAAGCGGATGGGGAAACAGATACAGGGTATAAACGAGTAGGCGCAATTAGTCTCCATACGGATGATAAAAAGCTGGATAAGATGGAGGAACGGGCGCATAAACGGCGTCAGGAATCCCCGGAAATCGGCGAAATTATCCGCTTATCATCGGACGAAACAAAAATGTTATTTCCGCCATTATCAGAAGAATATAGCGCTGTCTATATAAGCGGTGCGGCTCGTGTAAGCGGAAAAGCTCTCCGTCAATCTCTTATAAATGCTGCCAGAAAGCATGGTGCTGCCGTTGTTCAAGGAAATGCAGCCTTAGTGTGTAACAACAGCCAGGTTTCTGGTGTTAATGTAGAGGGGAGGACATTACAGGCCGATCAAGTGATTGTAACAGCCGGTGCCTGGGCAAATGAACTATTGCAGCCGCTGGGTGTCCATTTTTTAGTAAAGCATCAAAAGGCGCAAATCGTTCATCTTCACATACCAGACACGGATACTGGCAGGTGGCCGGTCGTTATGCCGCCAAATGACCAGTACATTGTTACATTTGAAGATGGCCGGGTGGTGGTAGGGGCAACACATGAAAATGAAGCTGGATTCGACTACCGGGTGACAGCAGGTGGACTGCATGAGGTTCTGGATAAAGCGTTGTCAGTGGCTCCGGGGCTGTCAAACAGCACCATGCTTGAAACAAGAGTGGGGTTTAGGCCGTTCACCCCGGGTTTTCTTCCTGTAATCGGTGCACTGCCTAATTATGAAAGACTGTTCATTGCCAATGGGCTCGGTGCTTCAGGTTTAACGGTTGGACCTTACCTTGGTTCTGAGCTTGCAAAGCTTGCTCTTGGCAAACCAACAGAAATTGACCTTGGGTACTATGATGTTGCTGGAGCACTCGAACAACCAAATAATTAACATAACAAAAAATACTACATAATAAAGCACATCGTATCAACCTTGTGCTTTTTCTATTGGTTTTCGATAGAGTGTTCTTTGGCTTCGACAATCCTTAAGAGTCTTTTTCTTTTCCTGAACGAAAACCCTACCAAGAAAATTGGAATTGTAGGATTTTCGTTTTTTCTGTTATAATAATTTTATTCGCTTTTTGAAGGAGGAAGAATTATGTCGGCTCATGCCAAACAAATTGAGTGGACTGAAGTGCATAAAGAACCAAATCGCAATCGAATTTTCGTTATTATATCTTTCGCTTTGTTTGTTCTTGGTGCATTGTATCTTACAGAAGCAATATCAGGAACACAAGGCGTGTTATATCTTATGGGCGGTTTGCTGGGTGTCGCTCTTTTCCATGCTCACTATGGTTTTACAAGTTCGTTTCGCATCTTTCTTTCGCAGAGACGTGGTGCGGGGCTGCGCGCGCAAATGATATTGTTTCTCTTAGCAAACCTTTTGTTTTTACCATTTTTTCTAAAAGGTGAGATTTTTGGACACCCGCTCATAGCCAGTGTATCGCCTGTCGGTATCTCTTTGTTATTTGGTGCATTTTTATTCGGTATTGGAATGCAGATGGGTGATGGCTGTGCCTCTGGAACGCTTTACCACCTCGGTGGCGGAGATGCAAGAGGGGGCATTACACTTGTAGGATTTATCATCGGTTCACTTATCGGAAGTGCTCATTTTACCTGGTGGAGTAACACACCGCACTTAGACCCTGTCTCTTTTATTAAACTGTTTGGATCTTTCGGTGGCCTAGTATTCAATGTTATTTTAATGGCGAGCATATTTGCGATTAGCGTTTTTATCGAGCGGCGACGCTATGGGTCCGTTCAATCTGTATTCAGTAAAGAACCTTTGAGTTTAAAAAGATTCGTTCAAGGTCCCTGGTCATGGATGATGGGAACGGTTGTACTTGTGATTGGTTCTTTAGCGGTTCTTTTACTTTCTGGTAAGCCATGGGGTGTTACCTTTGCTTTTGCTCTATGGGGTGCAAAAATCTCTAGCTTCGTTGGAATTCCTGTTGAACAATGGGGATACTGGCAAACTGCGGCCAATGCGAAGGCCCTTCATACAAACGTATTGCATGATGTTACGACTGTCCTTGATATCGGTGTTTTACTGGGAGCATTTCTTGCTCTTGCCCTATCCGGGAAGAAAATTTCGTTCTCGTTGCGTCAGTACCCATTCCGTATGATTATCGGACTTCTCATTGGAGGGGTCATGATGGGGTATGGCGCCCGTCTTGCTTTTGGCTGCAACATTGGTGCTTATTTTGCAGGGATTGCATCATTTAGTTTACATGGATGGGTATGGTTTGTTATGGCTATGCTCGGAAGTGTGATTGGAATCAAAATCCGTAGATACTGTGGGTTTAATTAAGAAAATCCAATGAGAGATCGCCCTCCTCTTATCCTAGTCGGGCTAAGGGGGAGGGCGATTTTTTATTCTGCACTCTTATCGCAAGTTATAGTTTAAAAATACTGTGTATAAATTTACACAATAAAGATTCACATACATACCTTATATACCATCCATAGTAAAAAAATCTTAGCATAGAAAAGAAATAACACACCTTTTTCAAAAAATATTTCTCTTAAATTTTCTTTTGTGACTATAGTGTTAGTTAAATAACACCACTCTATCAAAACTTTTGTTAAAATAATGAAGGGAATATTAGACGAAGTGTAAGAATAATACGGGGAAACTACAGCAAGTTTAACACAAAGAATTAACAATTTGCATAAAAATTAAAGTTTAATCCAGACATTCTTAACAGAGCTTTAATGGTAACAAAACATACCATCCACGCTTCCGTTGTATCATAATAATTGTCTTGGGTAACTTCACTGATGCTCCCTTTTGCAAGATGCTTACTCCTAGACGGATATGTTAATTTATGCGATAAAAGGGAGGAATAAGGGTATGGTTCCATGCAAACTGCGCGCTGTTACAAAAGAAGATGCAAGTGTGTTATATGAATATTTACTAAATCCGAATGTTCGAATGTTCTCACGGTTAAGACCGGAGAATGCCAAAGAAATGGAAGAAATCATTGCGTTTGTTCAGCATCAATCCGACTCCATTGTACGTGTTATCGCCAATGAATGGAACGAACCGATCGGGCTGATTGCCCTTTGGGAATATTGCCTTTTCCAGAAATACGGCTTTCTCGCGACCTGGATTGCGGAAGAGCATTGGGGAAAGGGGTATAACCAGATGGCGAAGGAATTGTTCTTTAGTGAAATGTTTATAGAGCATGGCCTGGAGAATATTTTTATTATCATCCGTAATTACAACAAGCGTTCCCTTAAGGCGATTCAAAAAATTCCTTCTATCAGTTTAGCCTCAAAGGATGAAGAGAAGCTGCTCCGTTCCCTCCATAAATCGATTGAGAAAGACCACTTTTTTATATGTCTCCCGTAAAGAGACGTATCTGTCTGTCCTGGAGGCAGAAGTGGCGCTTTAACAAAGAGGCATCCTGCATGTTCTGAACGCCCTGTATGGCGTTCTTTTTATTTGGTCCCAATATTCGCGAAATTTCTCCCAGTACATCAATAATTAACAAAATATTTATACTTTTATATCATTCTGTGCGTAGTTATGTAACAGATGCATTTTAGTTTTAAAAAGCCGTAACTAAAGAGAGGATGAAGAAGATGGTTCATTCTGCTGGGAAGGTAGAGCCGGAGTTTTCTTCCCTTGTCGTGAAGTTGGCAGATCGAGCAGTGGAAATAGAGCAGGCATTACAATTACGCTATCAGGTATTCGTTGAAGAAGCCGCAAATTTCTCCATGAT
The DNA here is from genome assembly GCF_001015055.1 of Aneurinibacillus tyrosinisolvens. Taxonomy (GTDB): domain Bacteria; phylum Bacillota; class Bacilli; order Aneurinibacillales; family Aneurinibacillaceae; genus Aneurinibacillus_A; species Aneurinibacillus_A tyrosinisolvens. The sequence continues at coordinate 9,165 of NZ_BBWZ01000059.1, forward strand.
GAATGCATCAAGAATTGAACAGGACAGGTATGATGCCCATTGTGATCACTTAATTGTAACCGATTTGGAAACGGACAAAGTAATTGGAACCTACCGTTTATTACCGGGAGACAGGACTGCACAGACGGACGGGTTTTATTCAGAAACAGAATTTGATTTAGCCGGATTGCAAGCGCACAGAATGTTTACATTGGAGCTTGGAAGAAGCTGCACCGCCCCGGAATACCGCAATGGAAGAGTCATCCAAATGTTGTGGGAGGGGATTGCAGACTATATTAAACAGCGTGACATTCGATATTTAATCGGCTGTGCCAGCTTGCATATGACAGACATTCAGTCATGTAATGAAATCTATACAATGCTCATTAAAACCGGAATGATTAACAATCAATTTGGAATTTCTCCTCTTTCTACTCATCGGATTGACAGCCTTCAAGCTCTTGAACTCGAATTTTCCCCAAAAGATATGATTCGCAGACTCCCCCCACTTATGAAAGGATACTACTGGCTTGGTGCGGAAATAGGCGGAGAGCCTGCTTTTGATCCGATATTTCATACGACTGATTTTTTCACGATACTTGACCCTCGCAAAATTTCCAAAAGGTACAAAAGGCGCTTTTTAGGCGAATAAACTTTGCGTCTCTTTAGTGGAACAGGGGTGAGCAAATGGATAGTGGAAGCCACCTGGCATTTGGCCTTTCGCTGGCGGGTTTAGCGTATGTCGACCCTGCAATCTCACACAATTCGGCACTTTCGCAGGCCGTCCTTCTTGGGACGATCATCGGATCACATGCGCCTGATTTTGATATGGTTACCCGCATAAAGGGATATGCTTCCTATCTTCGTCATCACCGCGGCATTACCCATTCGATCCCTGCGCTATTTATCTGGCCGCTCGTCCTTGCGCTCTCACTTGCAGCGGTTTTTCAAGTAACAACATATTGGATGCATCTATATATGTGGTCGTTCATCGCGGTGATCCTGCATGTGTTTCTTGATACGCTTAACTCGTATGGTGTGCAGAGCATGCGCCCCTTTACAAAAAAGTGGATTCAGCTTGATATCCTGACGATTTTCGATCCTTTTTTGTTCGTCCTTCACACCGCGGGCATTGTTGCCTGGCTCGGTTTTGCTTATGAACCTGCCGTGATTTTTCCGTATATATACGGCTTGACCTTTCTCTATATAGGCCTCCGCGCTGCACAGCACAGGTTTTTAATTCGAAAGGCATTGGCAAGCATGGGAGCGGCGGAAACCTGCCGGGTTATTCCTACCTTCTTCTGGTTTCATTGGGGGGTTATTGTGGAGACAAAGAACTGCTTTTATACCGGGAAAATTGTATACGGCCGGCTGCTGGTAGAGCAGGTCTACTCAAGGAGCACCTCCGCAATTCAACAAAACCCGATTGTTAGAGCGACGCTGAAGACGGAGGGGGTGCGCGCGTTCCTGGAATTTGCCCAGTGCATTCACGTCACATGGGTGGAACGGCAGCACGGGTATGAGGTTCAATGGAGCGACGTTCGATTTTGGTATAACCGGAAGCTTCCTTTTGGCGTCGATATCATGCTTGACCGGGATTGCAATGTAGTAAAACAAACGCTGGGGTGGAGAAAGAAGCTCTGGGATCGCCCGTTTGTATGAAAATAATCAGGAAGTGGAGAAAGTTTCATCAAGATCCTTAATCTTTAAGGGTCTTTTTCTTGCTTTTTTATAATATTTTACCGATATTTATTAATATCGGCTTTTTTACGGGCTGGCTTTTATTACAGAGGGAGAGAGATAAAAATGTTTCGAAAAAGAAAAAGTTTATTTATCTGGACCGCTGCAGTATTGGCAGTGACATCGAGTCAGCTTGTCATCCTACAGCAATTAAATGCTTTCTTAAAACCGCCTCAAATGCAGACAGTAAAGGCTGCCGGAGCTCCTGTTCAGACTCCCGCTCCTGGAACCGAAGAGAAAGAGGTTTCCATTCCGAAAGACGCGGTTCGCTATATCATAACACCGGATCGCAAAGGAATTGCCTACATAAAACATCTGCCGAACAGTCAGAAGCTGGAGCTGGTAGTTGAGAATGGCAAAGGTGTTATTTCGCGTCAATCGGTGGACAAAGTTACGCATATGGAGTGGTTAGGGGAATCAAATACTCTCTTATACATGGTGGATAAGGGGGGGAAACAGGAGCTATACTTGCTCCAGATGCAGCATAAAGAACCTCTGCTTATCGATGAATGGGCAGGAAAAACGCGTACCATTAAAACGGTTTTCTTTTCTCCTTACCTTGAATTTTTCTATATCCAGGTGAGAAACGGCAGTAAAACGGAGATTTATAAGTACACGTATTCCACCGGATTAACAGAATTGCCGGTCCAGGATATCCGGATTGACCATGTTTCTTACGATGAAAAGCTGGACATTTTGTATATAGCAAACTTATCCGGAGAGCACTGGCAGTACAAAAACGGGGGACTGCGGGATAAAAACGGAAAACTGGTTGCTGCAGATAAACAGGTAAAGCTTCCTCAGGAAGTATTACAAAAGGAGGCCAACAAGCAGGTGAAGCGGGAAGGAAAGGGAAAGTAATTGCAGCGTGTTATAGGGCAGCGGATGAGAAGGTGACCAGTGGGGTCACCTTTTGTTTGTGCCGTTTCTAGAAAACCCTGCTAAATAATTAGCATATTGAAACGGTCTGGATACAATTTCACCAAACAGTTTAGTATTGTCCATATGAAGGGGAAACCCATGATACGTATCTAGCGTATTAACCTCTAAGAGCCAAAGCTGATGATTTGTATCCACGATGAAATCAATTCCGAGATCGCCATAATGGCCATGCCGGTCGAAAACCTGGCAGATATGCAGGGAAAGTTTTTGCATTTCATGTACGCGCCGCAGAGCTCCGGGTTGGTCTATGCCAAGAGCCAGCTGTAAAGCATCCGCGCCATCAAGCACGAAACCAGCTTTCGTAAAATTAGAAACAATTCCCCCTTGTCTGCCAAACTTTCCAAAAATCCCTGAACACGTCCATGTATTACTTCCGTCTTTCTGCATAATCACTCTAAAATCTAACACTCGATCCTCGTATCGGGCCATCGAGATCGCTTGTTGAATGAGGTATTCCTTATCGATAAGGTTCTTGCTCCACTCGGAAAGTTCATCTTGAGTTAATACTCTTTGATACTTTCCATTTCCCGCTTTTTTATAAGGATAGATGATTTCAATATCGCTGGGTTCTGCTACCTGTGCTTTCATCACTCCTTTAGATTCCGCTCCACCAGCCGGCTTGAGATAAACAGATTTATAAAGCTTGAGCATGTCAAGCAAACTCTGCTGATCATCATATCGCTTCGTATCGGGAAGATGTTTTGAAATCTCAGGTATAGGGGATAATCGACTCCACAGTTCCCATTTATTAAACGAACCATTCGTGTAACTGTTAAAAACCCGGTTACTATTGCTGGATATCATGTCATCAAAAATTTCTTTCGGCATGGTTGTTCGATTGTAAGCCGCTCCCGGATAAGGAAATATGCCTGCTTTCCACCTTCTGTTCTCTAATTTATACGGATCGTAATAATACCCCTGGATGGTTTGTGTTTTCGGATCGATCCCTTCCGCGGCACAGATAAATAGAAGTCCCTGGAGTGCTGAGGCCTGGCGAAAGTAATAGCGAAGGGAATTGAGCCTTCGATCTGTCATTTCTTCATTCTTTTTAAAAGCAATCAATGCAAGCACGGGACCTAAGTATAAGTTGTTCCCTTCTCGATAAAATTGATAGGATAAAATCTCGGGAATGGTGAATTGCTTCTTCCAGCCCGCCGGTATTCCAACGTGGTCTGGTTTTAACTCAGGGTTGAACCGGACATCGACTGTTTGCTTTGCCGCACCAAAATGAAAAATCATTGTTTCTGAAGTTACTCCATAAGCTTCTGCCGTGCTTGAGTTCATAGAGAGGGCCTGCTCATTTTGACCTGAAACCCACGTTATTTTCATCCTCATCAAACCTCACTGGTCATATTCATAATATAGAATATTAAAAAATGACGGGTTATGCCTGGATTGATGCCATTGTTTCTCAATATAGGTATGTAAACAAGCAGAAAGGTACGTTATTACATAGGATGTAATGACTTTCAAAGACAGGAGAGGGGATGGGAGATGACGAATTCGTTAGAATGGGAAAGACCTGTTATTGCGATTACAGGGACCTCCGGAAAAACAACGGTCAAGGAAATGGTGGCCTCCATTCTGCAAACGAAGTGGAATACATTTAAATCGAGAGAAAATGGAAATGACCTCTGGTTTACCTCCCAATATGCCCAACAAATTAATGAATCTCACGAAGCGGTTGTACTTGAGTTTGGCTTAAGTCAAGAGGGGGATCTTGACCGGCATTGCCAGCTCATTCAACCGCATATCGGGGTTATTACCAATGTTGGATTGAGTCATATAGATAGCTTTACTAAAGAAAAACAAAAATTGGGCGTACAGCAAATTGCTAAGGAGAAGTCCCGTTTAATCCAGGGAATGAATTCTCACGGGACGTTGTTTGTGAACGCGGACGACCCCAATTCTAAACTGCTCGACATTGTATCTTTTCAAGGAAAAGTTGTTAGGACAGGTCTAAAAAACGAAGCGGATTATAAAGCGATTCGTGTAGCGTACTCGGAAAACGGTATGTTGTTTTCAGTAATAATGAATCACACACCTCATTCCTTTTCCATTCCCCTGTATGGTGAACACAATGTCCATAATGCTCTGTTCGCGATTGCCCTTTCCTATGAATTAGGCTTTTCTATTGAAGAAATCAGGAGAGGGTTAGAGACCTTTGAAAAACCGAAAGGAAGAGTAACAGTCAGCCGCTTCCATCAGAATATCACATTGATTAACGACTGTTTTAATTCCAAGCCATGTGGAGCTAAGGCGGCGATTGATGTTCTGGCCAGCCTGGGGCAAGGAACGAAAGTTGCCGTTTTAGGATGTACGCTAAATATAGGAATTCACTCGAAAGATATTCATTATGAGTTAGGCCGGTACATTGCAGCCAGGGATATCGATTATCTATATACCGTAAACAAGGGACAGAGAGGAAGAGCGCGGCTTATCGCGAAGGGAGCCATCGAACATGGTTTTCCACCGGAGAAAGCCAGGCATTTTGCCGATTTAGACAATTTGTATCAAACGCTTGTAGAGCAATTAGAACCAGATATGACCATCTTAATCAAAGGAAGGTACGGAAACGCCCGTGGTAGAAACCACTGGGATACGTGGAGCAGTTTATATTGGCATCTAAGTAATTTATATCAAAACTGACAGCGGAAAGAATCGGGCGTCAGGATATCAAATCTAAACCCTTGTTTTTTTAGGCCGAGTATAATTTCAGGCAATGCCTGAACCGTCGTCGTTTTAACAGGAGCATCATGCATTAATATAATCGCATTCTCTTTACTAATCGTACTTTTTAACACAGTTTCAATGATTTGGTCAAAATCAACTAAATAACTTTTCGTATCACCTGAATCCACATTCCAATCAAAGAATAGATAGCCTCGTTTTTCAATCTCCTTTTTTAGCCGGGCCATCAAAGAAGAGCCCCCATGTTTTTGGCTGACTTGATTCGCCGACCCACCCGGAAAGCGATAAATGCTCGGGATAAAGCCAATCGATTCATCTACTGCTTTCTCAAGTTTTTCTAAATCCTCGATAAATAAATCAACTGAAGAATACATCGTTGCATAATCATGGGTGTATGAATGCAGCCCGATTTCATGGCCTCGTTTTACGATTTGTTTATATAAATCCCTTTCGGTTTCTCCACCTGATCCGACAACAAAAAAGGTTGCTTTCACTTCATATAAGTCTAAAATCTCTAAAATTTTAGCTGTATTTTCCGAGGGCCCATCATCGAATGTAAGATAGGCTGTTTTTTGTTTAGGATGATCCGTGCATTCCACAGGACAACCTCTCCTTTACTGTTTTAAGATTCCTTCGTGGTGTAAGCACTCAATGATATAGTCGGCCCGGTTTTTGTACGAATGGATTTGGGCTGCGAGTTGCCCTTGCTTTTGGATTTGCTCACGTTTATCGGGGTTTTTTAAGTAATAGTCAATTAAATCAAGCGTTTCCTCCGTTGAAGAAGAAACGATTAATTCATACCCCGGCTTAAATAATTTTCTAACCGCAGGGGTATCCGATGTAATCAGAAATCCACCGGAGCCCAGAATTTCATATGTTCGCTGCGTTACTTGCGTTTGATAATTTTGCAGCCCCAGCATAATGGCGGATGCACTGTATACTTGATTGACTTCCGTGTAGTGCAGATACCCTTTAATCCAGGACGATGGAATAGGTTCACCCAAAATAGGCTCCATTTGCTCCCAGTGTCTTCCCCAGAGGTTTACGCTAACCTTGCTTGCTAATAGGGGTTTAATTAAGGTTTGCAAGGATTGATTTCGATAATGATCCGGAGCTTCTTGAAGGACATGGGGATAAGCATTAGCCACTAATGAGAGGGAGCTCTCATACTCTGGCTCAGGCTTAACCTTTCTATGAGTAGTGGGGTGGAAGCCAAAGTCTAACTGTGCTGAGGGGATACCTAACTTGCGGTAAAAATGTACCATCTCTGCTGATAAAGTAAAGACAAAGTCAGGCTGCATTCTCATTAATAATGGGAGGGTATAGGCAGCGGTAAAATGGGGGTCTTCAACAGCCCAGTAGATGTGGGGCACCCCGGCTGCTTTTACGCTCTTCCTTATCCAATTTTGCTTTACTATCGTATGTTCAGGCCCCCAGCCAACTGTGACGATGAGATCGGGGCTAAACTCATCAATGATTCTCGGAATATTTTCTTCTGTAAGGGGGCCTGAAGCTCTAACTGTATGGCCTAAATCAGTAAACCCATGGGGAAGACAATTTAGCCATATGAGGCTGCTATCTAAAAAAAGAATGTTCATGGCGTTCCACCTTTATCTTTTTTATTATGCCCGTGTACAACGAGTGCAGGGGAGGACTACAGAATATGCCTGGGAATCACTTTTCTTGTACATAGCGTTTCCAGTGCTTTTTTTGCTCGTATGGTATAGGAGTGTTTTTTTACGGTTTCTAAGCCATGTTCACAGATTTTTCTTCTTTCATCGGGTCTGTCTAAATAGTAGCGAAGCAATTGCAATGTTTCTTCCCTGGAAGAAGAAACAAGTAAATCTTTCCCCGGTACGAAAAGTCTTCTGACTTCCGGAGTGTCCGTTGTGAGGAGAAATCCGCCGGATGCCAGAATTTCGTATGTCCGCTGGGTTACCTGGGTCATTTTATTCTGTACTCCGATGACGATTTTAACGGAGCTATATACTTTGTTTGCCTCGGGATAAGGTAAGTAGCCTTTTATCCAATTTGCCGGGACGTTCTTTCCGAAGAGTTTTTTCATTTGGTCCCAATAACGGCCATAAAAATTCGTCTCGATCTTCTCATCCAGAAAAGGCTCTACAAGAGTTTTAAGCGAAGTAAAGCGCTGATGGGCAGGATCCTTTTCGTAAAGCTGGGGATAACCGTTTGCCACCAGGGCGGCTGTACTTGTGTATTGCCTGTGTGGGTGGGTTGGGTAATGAACACTTGGGTGGTAGCCAAAATCTAAATGCGCGGCACCTATCCCTGAATTTTCGTAGACACCAACTTTTTGTGTACAAATCGTAAAGACAAAATCCGGCTTGGCTCTTTCTAGATAGGGGAGAGAAAAAACTTCCGTGTACCCGGGATCCTCTGTAGCCCAATAAACATGAGGAATTCCAAAAGCTTGTGTATAATTTCCAATTCGTTCTTGTTTTTCAGGCGTGTCGTTTGCCGGCGTCCATCCCATACTAAAAATAAGGTGGGGCTGGAATTCTTTCAGCGCCTCTTTTAGTAATGGTTCATTGTTTGGGTCCGCCAGTTTGATATGGTGGCCTAAATCCTTAAATCCATTAGGAAGGCCGAATATCCACATCGGGTGTGTCTCTAAAAAGAGAATACGCACAACGTATCGTCACCTCTTCCTGTTAACGCAATTCTATAAGATACCCGTATTATTTAGTGTTTTAATCATATAATCTGCCCTTGCTTTATAGGAATGCTTTTGCACGGTTTCCAGTCCTCTGGCGCGAATCCCATCTCTTTTATCCGGACGGTTTAAATAGTAATGAACTAAGTCAAGAGTTTCTTCCGGGGAGGAGGAAACGACTAAATCCCGTCCGGGTGTGAAAAGCCTGCGAACTTCCTGTGTGTCCTGTGTGAGCAGAAACCCGCCTGATCCAAGAATTTCATACGTTCGTTGTGTTAGCTGTGTTTGATGATTCTGTAAACCAATAACGATATCGGCGGAACTGTAAACTTTATTGGCTTCGGTATAATGAAGATACCCATGCTGCCATTCAAGTGGAATGTCAGTTCCGAGATGCTGCTTCATTTGATCCCAGTAATTTCCCCAAAAATCAATCCTGATAGTAGATTGAATCACGGGTTGAATGAGGGTTCTTAGAGAAGTATGGCGAAAATGATTTGGATATTGAGCTAATTTATTCGGATAGGCATTCGCAACAACGGCAAGTTACATTGATAGTTCATATCAGGATTTGTTGGAAAATGAACGGCAGAATGAAATCCGAAATCCATGTGTGCCGCCTGGATATCGATTTCTTTATATTCATCCACTTTAGAAGGACAAATGGTAAAGACAAAATCCGGCTGTACTCTTTTTAGGAAAGGGAGCGTAAAGGTAAGCGTATGTGTTGGATCTTCTGTAGCCCAATAGACGTGAGGAATTCCGGACGGTTTTACAAACTTATATAAGCGATCCTGTTTGTAGGGAGAATCATTTTCCGGGCCCCATCCCATGGAAATGATTAAATCCGGTTGAAAGTCTGAAACCATTTTTGGTAAGTTTTCATCACTTAGAGGGCCCGATATTTTCACCTCATGATTTAGATCGCTAAATCCATTGGGAAGGCCGTGGATCCACATTGGATGGCTTTCCAAAAAAAGAATCTTCATACTGCTCCCCCTATATAATCGTTATAATCTTAAATATTCAGATACATTTTCCTTGGTGTTACTTTTATTTGGGTGAATTATTTGGTTTTATGAACCAAAAGGGTGTAATCGCTTTTCAATCCTTGTGCATACTTTATTTTAAAAGTTCTCTGGGGAGTGAAAGGATGGGTTACAAAAAGAAAGTCTATTATGATGTTAAAACAGAAAAAAATAGGGTTGCTTTAACGTTCGATATAGGGAATGGCCATCAAACATTTGAAAAGGTTGTACATGTTTTAGCAGAGAAAAGGGTAGAAAAGTCGACGTTCTTCTTATCGTCCCCTGTATTAGCATCATTTCCTGAAATCGGAAAACGCGTGAAAGAAATGGGATATGAAATAGGCTCCCATGGGCATAATCACTACAATTACACTGAATATGATAATAGATGGATTGAAGAACAGGTAAGGAAAGCGGAAGAAATTATATTTGATACTACGCAAGTAAGGCCAAGATTAATCCGGACACCCAATGGAGATTTCGATCAGAGGGTTGTAGAGAAACTGAGCGAAATGGGCTATACAACCATTCACTGGTCGGCCGATTCTTTCGATTGGATGAACCCGGGGGTAGATATCATTATCGAGCGGGTTCTTTCAAAAGCGAGACCAGGCGTTATCATTTTGATGCATGCAAGCGATACTGCACAACAAACACATATAGCTCTACCAAGCATTATTGATGGTTTGCGTCTAAAAGGCTTTGAATTCGTTACGGTGTCAGAATTAATTCATGAGGAGCAGGCATAAATTCTTTGGACTAAAGGAGCAACAGGATGTCAAGTGCAAATCCTTCTCCAATCTATCAGGGGAGCCCGGATAAACCTGTGATTTCTTTTATGGTCAATGTAGCCTGGGGGAACGAATATCTTCCACAATTACTTGAGATTTTGCATAGCCGCGGCATAAAATTGACGTTTTTTCTACAGGGGTCATGGGTAGCCAGGTTTCCGGAACTGGCTCGTAAAATAAGCGCGGCAGGTCATGAAATTGGTAACCATGCGTATACTCATCCTGATATGAGGAGTTTGTCTGCCGATGAAATTTACCTGGAACTGAGAAAAACCAATGAAGTTATTGGAAAGGAGTTAGGGCTCAAACCTAAATTTTTTACTCCTCCATACGGGTATTATGATGGGAGAGTTATTGATTTGGCTGCTCGTGAAAGCATGCTTACGATATTATGGACATTAGATACCCTGGATTGGAAAATGACGGACTCCGGGGAGATTTTCAGGAGAATTATCCCTCATTTAAGAAATGGTTCTCTTATTCTTATGCATCCAACAGAATCCAGTATGAAAGCTTTACCGGCCATGCTGGATGCGGCACGGGAAAAATCATATGAAATAGGGACGGTAAGCGAAGTTCTTTCCGTGGACAAAGATTTGTTAACGTGAAAAGGAGGGAACGCTTTTTGTTTACTATAATAATTTTATGTAAGCTTAATATTTATTAGTCGCGAGCAACGTGTTAAAGAGGCAATATATAGCGGGGAACGAAAAACTTCGCTTTTGTTTTGTGCTATAATCTTCGTTCTGTAAACTATGGATTTAACCGTATTGCTCTTGACACTGTGTTGAATGACATAAAGATGAGGTATAATGACATCCTCCCCCACCCACTAAAGGGGACAGATGGTCTTCGCGCAATGACAGAAGAAGCGTTAATTTCCTTTCCTTTGTTGAGCAGGTGAACATTGCAGACCTTTCTACTTTGCGTTCTAGAGGGATTAATGTCGAGGTTCAACTTTCAGCAATTAAATTCCCCAAGCAAATCCGCTATGCTACTCGAAAGGGGATACCTTATGTTTGGTTTCTTTCGTTCGAAGATGGTCGATCTTATGAAGTGAAAAATTTAACTACCGGAGAGCAAACACCTGCTGATCCTGAAGTGTGTAAACCATAGAGTAAGCACCTTTCCAGCAATTTCAGATCCTTTTTAATTCTAGGAAATTGAAAGTCGTAAAGCTTAGGTTTACGCCGAGACACCATATACGAGGCCTAACTTTTATATAAATAACTTGAGTCTTGCAAAAAATATGTCGAATGATTTGTCGAATAATGGCCTAGTTTTGGAATGTCTTCTAAAATAAAGAATGACACCCCCATTTTTGTGGAATTGGAAGGTAACCACACCAAATCCATTCACAAAAAGGAGATGTCTTAAGGTCATGGTATCCTTCTATTCATCTATCGTCAAGTTCGTTCTTGCCCTGGGTCTTTGCTTATCGAAACCGCAGCTGCATCACCTCTTTTCAA
>NZ_BBWZ01000060.1 GCF_001015055.1 Aneurinibacillus tyrosinisolvens
TTTCTCCTCCTAAAACCCTTTTACTTTTAAAAAACCGCTAATATAAAACCATATCCTTTAAGGATAAAATCTAGTAAAACTAAAATTGAAACACTCTCAAACAATGTAAATATACTTATGTTTTCTTCATATATTGCTAATAATTATATCGGTCATATCACTGTTTATATTAACCAGCCTTACATTACATTATCTTTTTCTTATATCTGGGAACCAAAGAGGGAATGTTTTAAGAAAATGGAGTCCTATGCAACTTATAAAGGCTCCTCATTCTATGCTAATTAAAAATCATACCAAGATAGAAGAGTTGATATTACCTTCTCTACAGATGCTTTAAATGGGTATCAAAATGGGAAATATTTCTATTACTTTAATGATATTAACATAAATCCAACAACTAATAGTCTAGCAAACGTTAATTACTTTTCCCCTGGCACATTAGAAGCTACTAGAAAAATAAATTCAGATGGAATCTGGAACCCTATTCTAGCATGTATTTCGTGTAACTGAAGACAAAACATAAATTGTAAAAATTATCAAAGAATTAAATACCGATAGGTTAGATAAACAAATTAACCTTTTTATTGAAAGTCATCATCCCCCTCAGTTAGGATAGATGTCGTATAGAACTTTAGTGTTATAGTTAAGTAAAACACGGAGGTTGATCGACATGAACGGAAAATTAGGACAACGATATTCGAAAGAAATGAAAGAATCCATTCTAAAAAGAATGATGCCACCCAACAACGAGTCCATTAAAAAGATCAGTGAAGAGGTTGGAATTACGGAAACGACTTTATATAAATGGAGAAAAGAAGCTCGTATTGGGGGAAGTGCTACGCCAGGAGATGGACAAGGTTCTGAGCAATGGAGTCGTGAAGATAAGTTCCTCGTCGTAATGGAAACGTACATCATGAATGAAGCAGAATTAGCAGAGTACTGCCGAAAAAAAGGGCTGTATAAGGAACAGATTGAAGCTTGGCGTGGCGTTTGTCTAAACGCCAACGGTCTCCAATTCAACCAAACAAAACAGCTGAATCACGAGCTGAAAGAAGAGAAAAAACGGGCCAAAACATTAGAAAAAGACTTACAAAAAAAAGAGAAAGCCTTGGCAGAGGCTGCGGCATTACTACTTTTGCGAAAAAAGGCCCAAGCGATCTGGGGGGACCAAGAGGACGAATGATCAGCCCGTCGGATCGCGCATTAGCAGTAACACTTATTCAAGAAGCCAATCAAAACGGTGCGCGATTAGCTCCTGCGTGCAAGGAACTACATATCAGTGTACGCACGTATGAACGCTGGGTTTCAGAAGGTGGAATTAAAGAAGATCAACGCTCCCCTTGTCTCCCGTCCCAAACCTAAAAATAAGCTGACAACGGAAGAAAAACAAGAAATGTTAGAAGTCATAAAAAAAGAAGAATTCGCTGATTTACCACCGTCCCAAATCGTGCCGAAGCTAGCCGATTAGTGCATTTATTTGGCATCAGAATCCAGTTTTTATCGTGTGTTACATGAACAAAATAGGCAACATCATCGGGGACGAAGCAAAAGACCGGAACGAAAATTACCAGATAGCTTTATCTTCCAGTACAGTTGCCGCACTCAGGGAATATAAAAGTCAGTCTGTACAAAATCCTTATGACTTAGTAATCTGTACATCAAAAGGAACTCCTATGAGCCCTGCTAACTTGCGTAGAGAATGGCAAAGGTTAATTAGACTAAGACAAGTTCCACAAATCCGTTTTCACGATTTAAGGCATACTCATGCAAGCTTGATGCTCAAACAAGGTGAACATGTTAAAGTTGTATCAGAGCGGCTAGGTCACAGTAAAATCCAGATGACTTTAGATACCTATAGTCATGTTATGCCTAACATGCAAGCGGAGGCAGCAAACAGGTTTGACGCTTTACTTGCAAATGCTAACTAATTAACTGTATTGTTACTCGGGCACCATACAAGGCACCAAGTGCTATATTTAAAGTGCGAACTTGATGCCTTATAACATTAGGGTAAACAAAAAAGCCCTTGCTGCGCAAGGACTTATACATGTTATGTAATGGAGGACCCAACTGGATTCGAACCAGCGACCTCTACCATGTCAAGGTAGCGCTCTAACCAACCTTGAAATATTAAGCGTTAAGAGTGTCATTAATAAGACAAACCACTCTTCTTTAGTTTCTATAAATAGAATTATAGAGTTGTCGGAAAATAATGTCAAGTGGTCTGATAATTTACTTTTATTAGAACAATGCTTTCATTTGAATTCTAATCCATTGTTTAATCGTAGAATCGGAATTGAGCGTGGCACAAAGTTGCACATAACCTGAGTTTGCATTATTATTCTTCACTACACAACTTGAACCTGTCTGTGAATCTATGAGTGCTAATGTAGTAGTTGTTGTTTTTGTGTCGTCCCATAGTGACCACGTTACAGGTTGACTACCATCTGTAATCTGTGTATTTCCTTGGTATATGGCTGCATTATACGTTTTAGTTTGAGCATTTTTAATCTCATTAGGAGTAGTAGACGTACTCGTAATGGTGATGGAATAACTTACAGGAACAGGGTTAACAGTAATATTAACTGTGTCCTTAATTAGACTGTTCGTTGCATTTGAACATGTAATGGTTACTGTGCCTAGTTTTTTACCTGTGACCAATCCATTAGCGTCAACTGTAGCAATTAAAGTATCACTTGAGGTAAATGTTACAGGTGCAGAATTTGAAGTCCATGTTAATTGTACAGTTCCATCTTTATATACACTTACAGGATCAGTATTTGTAATATCAACTACACAAGCCAATCCTCCAGCAATTTCATTTACCATATCATCAGAAGCCGTATTAATAGTATCCATTTCAAGAGTATACGTAATAATGCCTTCTTTTGTATGGTCAATTCCTGATAATTTCCATGCTTGACCAAACTTAATAAAACGATTATTTAACTGTAAACTCCTTGAATCGGCATTGTCAGGTGTATGTACATATATTCTACCCGTTGCTAATGACATCATTTGACCTGATTTAACATCGAAGGATTGAGATTCCATATAGCAAGGAATGGTTGTAAATGAACAATTATTATTAAATATAATCTCATATGGCAAGTTTCTCATAATGGCTTTATTATTATCGTACCGTTCTGCCTTGGTATCATTAATAATCATCCATTTTTTATTCTTATAATCAATCACGTCACCACATTTTATGGCTTCAAGAGTGGATATTTTTCTATCATCATAGACTAATCCCATTCCACTTTGACTAATGACAGCACGTTTAGAAACTCTATTGATTAATATATCTGTTCCAGCATCATCAAGTATAAATTGAAAGTCCTTATTATCATCTTGATTAAAATAATTAATTTTAGGCATGTGACACCTCCTTAATGGTACATGATAAAGGTACATATAAATGGTACATATAAAGACCAGACCATGATACCTTTTTTAATTCTGAAATAAATTGAAGAAATTAGACTGTGCAGCCATATCTAAATCAACTTTTAACTTACGGACTTTTTTGTCCAATTGGTCTATTCTTGATTGTAAATTCTCAGCAAACTTATCAATTGTCATATCATCGAATTTTCTTGTCTTCATATAATTAGGATTATTTGCAAGTGATTCTAAGATGGCTAAAGCCGTCTGGTAAATTGCAATTTGATTCGATTTATTTTGAGCATCGTAATTAGCATTAGAACTCAATCCATTTTCAAGAAGATAAACGTCTCGTTCTTCAGGAGTTAATTCAATACCTTCTATCTCCATTAACAAACGTAAATCATTTGTCATTTTTCATCCATCCTCTCAATTTAAAATAAAAAATCCTTACCTAATAATTTAGGAAAGGATTTAAAGTAATTATTTAAATACCACTGGTTGCATACCTTCATATTTTAAAAGTTTATTTGCTTCTACCAAATTCTTTTTGGCATCAGCCAATGCCTCGTTTGCTGATTTTTTATCTTTTTCTAAAGAATATAAGGCTGATTCGTATAGTTGAATAATTGTTATTATGTAGGACTGATATTCCCTGTACTCAGCACTTGTCTTATTATATCGTCTTGAAAAATCATTTTGTTCTACCATATTTGCAACTTTATCTAACTCTTTAAAGTATTTTTTATTCCCAGTTGCTTTAAATTTTAGGTAGTTGGCCTTGGCTGCTTCTAACGTTGATTTCATGAAAGTACCGTATGGATTTGTTTTTGCTTCCACTGTTCCTACAAATTGAGTGGAAAGAACAAGCAAACAAACAAAACATAAGGATAACTGTTTAATTATTTTCATTAAATTAACCACATCCTTTTTGTTATTAATAGTAATATTATACTATTAGGGGGAGACAAAGAGGAAATGTTTTACAATAAATAAAAAGCCACTCACTAGGAGTGACTCAATCATAAAATTTGTCTAAGATTATTTCTTTTAGGGCTTCATAAGTAACTGTAAATTTATCCGCTTCTTCAAATTCCTTTTTTTTCTTTTATTTCTTTTTCCTTCTCATAGACTTCTGCATTAGTAAATTCGATAAGCAAGTCTACAACTTCTATTTTAAACTTGTCACGTTTCGAGCCATGATGTTTTAACTCAGTGGAAAAACCATGAAATTGATGTTGTATTCCTTCTTGTCCGAATTCTTGGGTAATCTTGTCTAAAGCATTTTTTACTTGGGTTACACGATTAATATATCTTTTTTCGATTTTTTTAGTCCAACTCATGCTGTCACCTCATATCAAATGATATAAGAATGATTATGTTATTACAATATAAAATAAATAAAAACGCTCACCATAATTGGTGAACGTTGTAGACTGTAATACCTAACTTTTACTGTCATTTTTTATCAAAATACAAATATAACTCTTCTTCATATTTGTCCGTTTTTTGATTAAATACAATCTCTAATTCGGAATATACAAAAACTCCATGAAAGTAATCGTCCTGACTATGTACTATATTTATTTCACCTTTGTCTTTCAATATAGACATTAAATCTGTAATGTCTTCTCGATTTTGCTCTAAAATAACTCCTCTGTCATCTAAACAAAATTTAACTACCAATTTTATTCCCCCTAATTTATAATCGTTTCTATACTACCATAATTTGGGTAAATATAACAGGAAAATTAAGAGGATTTCGAAAACTTTCTGTGTTAAATTTTTGAATTACCGAAAAGCAACAAAACCACATTGCCAGTGGGTAATGATAATTAGCCGTTTCTATGGGTAAGATACTATCGGGTAAGAAGAATTAGTGAGTCATTGAATCAGTAAAAAATTGTCGTTTCCCAAACACAAATACCCCATGTCCTAGGGAAATGAGGTTAATTTTAATCAAAAATACGGAAATGAGGAAATGGGGAAATGAGAGCCAACCTTTGGACTGTGAGAATCTGCTCACTCTATATTCCCCAATTTGGGGGAGTCGAGATAACCGACACCCTTGGCGATTGAGATTATCCGTTTTAGGTAATCCCGAAATCAAAAATTTATCGTGTACGTGTAAAATGGTATGCTGGCAAACTCGATGCCAACTTTGAGGGATCATAATAATGCATAATAAAACCAAAATTTTATTGGAAATTATCGCCCAAAATAAACAAACACTGTATAACTTTAAATTATCACTACCTTGTTTTGCTTGAATATAACATACATAGACATGCATATTTAGATGATAAATTCCTTGTTTACATAAGAAAGGTTATCGGACGTTGACTATCTTATCCCTTGATATTACTGGCTTTATGACACCTACACTTACCATACATTGCTAAAATTTACCCATTCATCGCCCATTTTATAAGAGATTTTCATTATTCATTAAAAACGAGTCAATTTTGCTTAAAAATTAGTGAATAAAATCATGAATAAATCACGTTCCAATCCATTCTCCCGAACACCAGACATTTAGAGCAAAATTTATAGGCGATAACTTAGAGTAAATAGTTTATTGAATTTTAAATTCTAATGATTCCTAACCGATGAACACATAAAAAAGCCGGGGAATTTTTAAAATTTGATGGTTCCGGGATTTTTGGGAACCATTTTTTTATTTGCCTATAAATTTTACTCTCTGAGTCAATGATTAAACGGGTAACATGTACGCGTGAAGTTGTATATTCTCTATTCTCAATTCCCTTGATTTACTTGTGTTTGTCCTAAACTCTGTCCATTACTACCATTATTCAATGTTAACTTACCACCGTTATTAGGTTGACTATTGGTATCATGTTTGATTCGTTCCATCTCAACCACTACATCATTAACATATGGATTCTGCTCAAGTATAGACTGTAAACTTATAGCATTCATATCATGTAATGTTTTAAGATTATCTATAATATCTTTCTCATTCTGTGGTTGATTATAATGGAATACAGTACCTAACGATTCATAATCTTCATCAGTAAACACTATGCCCTGTAACTCCATCATAGCACGTAACTGTTCATGTAATACATCTATACCTTCCCTCATGTACCGTTCATTCATGCTACCTTTAATCTCGGCTAGAGAGAATAATAATTTAATACTAACCTCAGACAAATTACTAATCGAAGATTGATTCATACTAACAGCAGGTGTTCCACTAACGTCTAATAATGCTTGCATTAATGTCTTGTATAACGCTTCAAACGCTTTATAGTCGAATTGATTAGATTCAAACTTAAAGTCTGCATCCGTATCAATAGCAATACCACCTGCAATAGCATGTGTAGGTAATCCCTCACCTTTTAACTGCTGACCTTTTAGCACTGGTATACCCGAAATATAACGATAGAAACTGTCGGTTGCCTTACTGATTAAATCCTCCATATTATCGAGAATACCAATATAATCATCCAAGTCGCTACGACCGACCAATTCATCTAACTCATTATGACTATGGAAGTGTATTGGAAGTCCAGAAAGGTTCTTACTTGTAGTTATCTCCCTTTGGTTTCCTCCATGGTCAGAATACTTTATTACACTGTCAGAAGTATATACGTACCAATAAGAGATATTATCTATTGTTGTGAAGTGTTCAATGAATGCCACATAAGCCCCAAAATCATCGAAAACGGCATAACTTGACTCACTTGGAATTAGTTTAGGTTTAATTACCTTATTCTCATCAAAATACAAATAAACATATGAATCACCGTATTTTATTACTCCATCCATTGCCTTTTGTAATGTTTGATGAATCTTACCCTTTTTGTATACTTTCTTATATTCCCCTACAACGTTTTCCTTACCACTTAATGTAATAGGATTCTTCATAATAAAAGCCGATTGGAATTGAACCATAACCTTAGCATAATTCAAAACTATTTTACGGCTTATGAACTCTTTCCCGTTAAATTGCTCATTGGGACGATTTAAAATAGCATGATTGCCGGATAGATATTCCTTTTTGTCGAGTACATTTACAATTCTCATGTTAGCAATTGCATTATTACATTCTTCAACGAACCACAATGGACTGTCATTATATTTGTCCTTGATATATTCTTGCAGACTCATTACCTAACCTCCTTCTTTAAAATAAAAAATCGCCAGGTACATAAAAGTACCTCACGAATTAAAATAGGTTAACCAGTGTTAACCAGTTAACCCCTTATATATCAACGTAGTATTTATTTACTTTTCTTGCTTGAATACTGAGGGCAAAACTCATAACTAAGTCGTCATGCTTGTTCTTGCCTTTCTTGTTGCCAAGTTTTCCGTCTACCTCTTCATAAATAGCCATTTGATCTAGAGTTTCCCGGCAATGGATTAATACTTGACCTGTTTCAAATGCTTCCTTCATATCCTCTATGAGGATGGATTTATTGGTCTGATTGGTTAGCCATCCCTTTGTAAACTTCTTCCGTCCCTTTTGGTCAAATGTCTTCTGTTTCATTAAATTGTAATAGGAATGGTCATTATAAACACGTTCTATAAGAGGTAATCCATAACTATTCTTTTCAATAGCAAGGAAAGCATTGTTGTAATATCTACCCACGGCTGCCACGACTTCGGCAAACTTATGAATAGGAATATCATTCTTATAGAACGATGCCATTTGTTCTCCATCAGGATCAATGATTGATATGGTGGATGAATCATTCTCGCCACCTCCACCGGATGCACTATCTACTCCACCAAAATATCTAGTTTTATTCTTAGGAGTCCGATAAATAAAAAGTGACTTACCAATGAGAGGCAATAATACCTCTGGCAAGTCACTCAATTCTTTATATGTAATTGCTGGCTCTAAATTTAATAATCGTTCCTGTATCATTGCTTGATTGAATACACCCTTTTGAGAACTCATAAATGCTTCTTCTGGTGTGGTAGGGAACTCACGCATGAACGTTTCTAGGGACTTCAAGTCTATATAGTACCTTCTCCACATGATTTGTTTTAACGTGGCTCCATAACGCTCATGTAAAGTCTGTTCATCATGTTCCAAGTCTTTAGCCGATAATCTAACACCCTTATTATTGTTTAAATACCACTGGACACCTTCATCATATGTAGTCGAGAATTGTTTCTTATAGGCTTCTGCTAACCAATTGTAGAAGAATGCCTTCCAAGCACTTCCCTTGTCACGGTATGCCTTCATAAAGAGTTCTTGATAGTAATTGTAACCCATGGCAGTACTCTCGATAATAATGGATGCTGAATCATTCTTCGCCAATGCAGGAATAGCCGTGGCAAGCATTTCTTCCATAATCTCACTATTAGGATACTTTGCCATTTCCGAGAAATGTATCATTTGAAATGTATTACCGGAAATAGCATCTTCACCTTTAGCACTAGCGATTATAATTCGACTACCATTATCTAAATATAACTCTTCCCGATTGTTCAATAATTCTTTAGGAAACAAATTAGGGAATTTCTTATGTGGTAGACTCTTGTACATTTTCTTGAGTTTAATAAATAAGGACTTACTAACCTTTTCATGGTGTGTAACGATGATATAACTTGTATCTGGCTTTGTGACAGCCGAATAAAGCATATAACCGAGTGAAAGAGTAGTAAATCCTATCTGTCTTCCTTTGAGGATCACATTATATTTAATTTTTTCGTTTATAAATTGTTCTTGTTCCTGATTTAAGGTAAAGGGTACTGACTCACCATTGTTATCAATAATTTTAATAAAATTTAATGCAAACAATTTAAAATCAGATAATATTACATTTAATTTCTCTTGGGTACTCAATTGTTTAGCCATACAATCACCTACAATTGCAATCCATCGTCATACGATTGTTCTTTTGGTTGCGAACTACCGTTTAACTCTTTATTAAGTTCCTTGTGAAGTTTTAAAAGCATATCAATACTCTTTATATCTCCATCAACTGCCTTTGTCTGTAGACTCTCATATACTTTCCACAAGTCATTAGCAGAACGGGAAGAGATAGCAATTTTGCCTATCTCCTGAAATTCGCTTGTTGTTTCCCATTCCAACATAGATTTGAATGATTGTAATTTCGTATGTAATAGAAAATCTTCATCCGTCCAATTAATACGATCATCACTGAATAATTTAAATTTATGTAGAACATAGAGTTTTCTTTTCGGAGTTAATTTTCTTAATTTCTCAGCCAATAGACCACTATTCTTAGGTTTAGCCATAATTATTTACCTCCCTTAATGGAAGCAACCATTTTAGAGAGGAAACCTTGTGATTCTTCCCATGTAGGGATTTTATGTATTCCACGTTCTTCACACATTTTAGTTAGAGTTTTATTTATATCCTTTAAGTCGTCAGCGATTGCCTTCATTTCATTTAAAATTTCGTTACGTTCTTTTCTATCTTGTTCACGTTCCTTAGCACGTTCAATTTTCCATTGTTCCCAATCAACCTTTTGTTCTTCTTGTACCTGTTTAATCTCTTTCACATCAGATTTAATATCTTGTACATCACCAGAAATAGTATTAAGCATTTTATATACGTTCATTTAGCGATTCCTCCCAATTAATTTTAATTTATTTTGATTATTCTCACTTAAAGTCAACCAACATTATCTACACGTAATCGCAATTGATTCCTAGAGATAAAAGATTAAGACCGTGGGGGGTGCTACCGTAACTTTTCAGAAGAGCGCTGAAAAGTTCCTTTCGCTGTACCACCCCGCCACACCCCCCTCACAGCGATATTAAATTTGTTCGTTTTTGTTATGTATTGAGTTAACCTTATAAATTATAAAATTTTAAAAGTTGTCCATTTTGAAATGTGTATTTTAATCTCTTACTCTTGTTAAATAGAGTTTTCAAAACGGACAACTTTTTTATTTGTAGTACAATAGTCCTATATATTAGTATTAGAATGCACGTAAACCCTTATGTTTTGTCTTATCTTTGACAACGGTTTCCCTTACTTCTCTTATAATGTCTTGATATCCCCAATTCAAAAAGGCATCAATCAACATACCGTAATGAGTTAGATAATCCTCAGACAATCTCATTTTTGTTTTAGATTTCATTCTACCTTCTGCTAATTCTTTTATGGCTTTCTTCTGTCTATTCTCAAGGTTATTGAACATTTGAGTAGCGACATTACCATTAAGACTAATCGCTTCAAATGTAAATTCCTTTTCGTCTTGAATCCATTGTTCTAAATTTTCATCTACTTCCCTTTGCAACCTTGCCTTATTCCGAATAATCTTGTAGGAATTGTAGTAAAATACAATATTTGCTCGTTCAAATAGAATATCGTTCACTTGATCAATAAACTCATCCCATTTACCATGTTGTACTACTTCCTGTTTATCCTTAAAATCCATACTATCTAATACTTCGCCTTCAACGGTAAGAATTATTTCTATTTCTTCATCCGTGGCAGCCCTAAAACTTTTCTGACCAGTAGGAAGTCCATTCACTAATATTTCAACGTCCATGTTCCCATATTCATCAAAAACTTTACGTTTCTCTATTTTCAGTTTGTCGGATTTATCCCGTTTTACTTGTGCATCTGCAACGCAAACAGTCTTTACCTTACTCCAGAATAGAAAGGAACCACTACTTAACCTATTGAGCATGGACTCAATATTACTTGTAAATGTTCTCTTGGTTGATACAAAGAACTCTTCAATTATTGCTTCTTCAATATTTAGGTATGTACTTACTTTCTTAACGTTTCTGTCGCAGAATTTGTAATTTCCATTAATCATATTCATCTCTTTTAAGAGTGTATTTCTGGTTAAGAATAATTCACCGTTCGTTTCCTCTTTGTTCAATATGTACATAAGAACCCTGTCCATTCTGTCGGCATGGGGTAATATTCTATTAGCACCACCACGATTTTCCTCTTTTTCTAATGGTGTTTCATATATCTCTTCAATAACAAATTTATTTCCACTCTTGCTATATTTAAAATGTCTTTCCCATTCAGCAATTTGACTCTTCTTGGAATTACCTGTTCTATCCGTTTGACCTAATAAAGCACACAATTCCTTATAATTTTTAACAATATCGCCAGCACAGATATTTTGTAAATTCATATTTGTATTCCTCCAATTTTTAATGAAAATAACCACATAAAACTAGGTTTTATTGCAATAAAAAAGGACAACGATTAACGTTGCCCCATGCGTTCTTGAATTTTTATTAGATCCCATTCATCCGATGCACGTTGAAATTCTTCTGTATACTCAAACAAGAAAAATACTGAATCTGTTTTGGCGTGTTTTGCCTTCGTAATAAACTCAATACCTTGTGATCTGATATACTTTGCTTTCTGAATCTCATATACAAAACGATAATTATCTCTGATTGACTTTTCATTCATGTCTCATTTCCCCTTATCTGATCGAATATTGACCGTACTGCTTTCCGTTCAAGGCAAAAGAAAAAACACAACCTAAGTCGTGTTTTGATTTAGTGCTATTACAATCGAATTTTTTTGACTGTAATCCAATGTCATACGGTGTTTGTTTCGTTTCAGGAAGTTTTACAAATGGGAAGTATTCTTGGATGGCTTTAAAGTTAATAGCAGGACACCAACCACTTTTCTTTTGAACACCAGTAGTATAGATATATCCGTCTTTGTTCGTTTTGATTGTTCCTTGCAATCCATATTTGTACTGTACTTTCTCAAAATCAGATTTATTATATTTAGAAAATACACTCGCTAACTCTTGCACTCCATAGAACTCAACCCATTTGTAAAATGTATTGCTATTGAAAAAGTAAGATAAAAATCCAGAATCTACTCCCCATAAAATCATTTTTGCTTCATCAGAGAGTACAGAAAAATCATAATTAATATATGAAAGTATGGCTATAATGGCTCCCCACGCACATTTATCCGTATAATTATTTCTGGCAATGTGGTGATTCGGATTAAGCGAATTTGGATTAGTCTTATCATCATGGCTTATCTTTGTAATGTGCATATCAATAGTTCTCTTGTTTCCCTCAATTGCTACGTCCACATAGACTATCTCGTTTTTCGTGACAGTAATATTTCCATCGACAATATAGGTATTATCAAGAACCATTTGATTAAAGTCATAATATGAAAATGGTTTCCATCCTTTAAACTCTTCTAAGAAACCTGCACAAAATATTCCATCAGAATCATTATTCCAAACCACTTTTAAATCCTCTTTATTAAACCAATCATGCGCCTTCAACAATTCATTACTATTTTTCATAAAGATACGTGAAAAGATAATCACATATCTCCTATCCCACGCACCGACACGACCGACTGTTTTTAATTCTTCTCCTTATATTGTGGGTAAAATATAAGGAGAATTACGTTTTCAACCCTTCCACGAACTCACCTACCTTTCATATTTGTATTTTCACTATTTAATTCTTCAATTTTTAATAATTTTCAATAAACTTACGATATAATTTTTCGTTGCTTATTCTCATATCCACTTGTGCCCGTTCGTATCTGGAAATGAAAGCACTCGAAACTTTTAAGATTTGTGCAATTTCTTTCACCTTGATGCCTTTTTTAACCCGTTGTAGTTTCCAGTTCATACGAATATCCTGTTTCTCCATTATTTTTCCCCCGATTTAATAAAGAAAGGGTGTCCACAAATAGCAGACACCCATCCCATTATTATGTATTCAATTATGCTTTAAGAGTATATTGTGCTACGGCTTTCTTGCTTGCTACTTTAAGAGTTCCCTCAGCGATAACTTGACCACGGATAGAATCTCCAACTTTAGCAAGTGCTTCAAACTGTGCTTCACGTAAGAAAGCAAGAGAAAGAGTAGAAGCATCAAATACAGTCATCTTGTCTACAGAAGCATGACGAGAAAGAACAAGATTAAGGTTTCCATAGTTAGTACGGATAACGTCAACAATGATACCGAAAACGTTTGTTTGAGTATAAGTGTAAGAATTTTTGTAAAGTGCATCAATTTGTTCTTTAATGTCAGCATTTACAAGACCAAAGTATTCACCAGAAGGAAGACCTTGCAACCATAATTTTTTAACAGTTTCCTTGATTTCTCCCTCAGTAATGATTTGAGAAGTAGCACCCGTTACAAGGTTGTCAGCATGTGCAAATTTTTCAAGACCATCCATACGACGAACAAAAGGAGTAGCAGAACCATCATTCTTTGTTCCTTTTGTTGCTTGTTTTTCCATATTAACTTTTAACTCAATAAGACGGTCAGCCACCTCAGCAGAGAAAATATTTCCTTGACCTAGAACATTAATTGCATTTGCCGTTCCAGAAACATGAGCACCCTTTTGGAAAATCTCAAGAACGTTATTCATTTCAGCACGTCCAGATTGATAGAAAGTTACATTTTCGTTACCTTCAGGAACACTGATATCAGCAGTAGTATCAAAAGAACGTTCTCTCCATGTGTGGATTGTTCCGTTTGCTTTTTCAGTAAGACCTTTCGCAAGAATCAAAGAAGTTAATGGAGTGTCAGAGATACCAATTTTCACGATTTCTTTTGCTAATGAAATAGACTCGCCCGCAGTAAGATTATTAGATTTAAACATTTTTACATTCCTCCAGTTTTAAGTGCTATGCACTATTTTTAATTTTTGACACAAAAAAATAGCCGATAATTTTTATCGACTACTTAAACAAACCACTTAATTTATGACCAATCATGCCAACAACATCGCCTTGCTTTTCTGCCTGTGCGTACTTATCGACTTGCTTGTTATTTCCATCTGGCTTGAAAGATTGGTTGATTTTTCTTGCATTGATAATCTTATTGATTTTACCGATTGTTGCTTTTAATTCTTCGGCATCTTTGACATTGATTATCTCTGCAAAATCA
The DNA here is from genome assembly GCF_001015055.1 of Aneurinibacillus tyrosinisolvens. Taxonomy (GTDB): domain Bacteria; phylum Bacillota; class Bacilli; order Aneurinibacillales; family Aneurinibacillaceae; genus Aneurinibacillus_A; species Aneurinibacillus_A tyrosinisolvens. The sequence continues at coordinate 14,254 of NZ_BBWZ01000060.1, forward strand.
GAAAGACCTGCTTCCTTGAGTGCTATCTCAACCTCTTTATTGAACACGACTGCTTCCCTCTCTTCTAACGCTTTCTGAGCGTCTTGGAGAGATTTTTCTTCTTCCCCTACCTTTGACACTACTTCTTCATTTTCGTTACCCTGTGACTCTTCTACGCTGTCATTTTGTTGCTCTTGTTGTTCTTGTCCTTCTACTTGCTCGTTTTGTCCTTCCATTTGCGATTCCTCCTTTATATTTTTCCTTAAAAGTGAACATCAAAGATAATAAATTCACGTAATAAATTACCTAAAAAAATTAACTAAGGATATTCACTTTATTAGAAAAAATAATAAAAGCAGATACCCGAATGGATACCTGCTTTTAAAATATTAAGAGGCATTTATAAAACAATATTTTGAAATGACACTACTAAATAAAAAATCAAAAATCGTAGAAGAATACTCCAATATTCTTCATCCGATGTCTATACTGGATAGGCAACCGATGAAAAATATCTATATTCATTATGTAAAAAATACGATGAAATGCTGAAACCATTGATATTACTAGGTTTTTTAAGTTTAGTTTTTCAAACTTTTTCTTTGTTTGTTCTTTCCATATACCTTTTTAGACTCGACCATCAATTAACCCAATGATTGTAAGGGTTTTGAGAGGTGTCTAAAAGTCGTTACACTTTCTATCCCTATACAAGTTTAGACTCACCTTTTTACAAGTCCAGTAATATCAATGGTTTCAAGATGTTTCGTTTTCGTCATTTTTATCGCCACTTTTTTTCCTCTATACAAAAATAGACTCACTATGTCGCAGAACACGACATACCAATGGTTTCGCTATACTCAAACTTTCTTAACATGATTTTTATGTATCTATCCCTATACAAGTTTAGATTCATGGCTTCACAAAGTCATATAAAATCAAGCGATATGAAGGGTTTCTAACTGTCCACACAGATTTTCTAAAACTTCACATACACTTTTCCCTTTAGAGGGGTAGGCAAAATTTATACCCTAATACTTAAAATCCCCTTATTTTACAATGGATTAACTGTATTCTTATTCAATTGGAAATAGTTTACAATAACGTTTAATCCCTTATATATCAAGCGATACAGCGTTTTTCTATTTGGTAACGTTTTTTCTTTTTTTGTGTTCCCTTAAATACGATTATTGGATTTGGATTAAAGCCACGCAAACACTTATGCTTCACTACATGAGATGTTTATTTTCGTTCCAGTGGCATGTTCGTTTTTGTTATTTCTATATCACATTGACATCATTAGGACATGTGCTTCAAACCGTTGCGACTCTAAGACAAACTCATTTAAAATAATCGTTACATTTCACTTTTTGTTATTTATATACCAACCTATACTCATTAGACGGTGTGGTTAGAATCCACATGGCTGTAAGGTTGAGAGTACTTTTCTAAACTATGACATCTTATTTTTTCATCTTATATTCAATATATAAAAATAGATTCACTTCTCTAAACTCATTGTGTAGCAAGAGTTTCACGTACCTATTGCTGGTGGTTATCGTTTTTTTGTTATTCTCTTCTCTATATTGAAAGCATTAGAACTGTCTCTTGAAAGCATTGTGGCAGTAAGGATGAGGAAACTTTTAAAAACTATGACATTCCTATTTTTCCTTTTATGCTCCCTTATAGGCGATTATTGGATTTGGAGATAACCATTATAAAACCTTGATATATCAAAGGTGTAGAATGTTCACTTTCGCTAGTCAAATGGAATTCTTGGGGACATTGTTTCATTTAGGTTCCTTTATAGACCATTATCTTAATTTCTTAAAAATGTCCGGTTTCCCCGATAATATCAAGGGATTCAGGAATCGTTATTTTTACATTGATTTTAAAAAATTTTGAAACTCCTTATAAATCAATGGCTTCAAGCATTTCTATTTCGTAACTCAGCGTTCCACCCATTTAGATAAATACCATAAATACCGATTACATACCGTTCTGATATATACCATTCTAAACTTCGGATTTATCCACCTTGAGAAATACCATTCTAAACCGTTAACATTATCCATGACGTTGTATTAAAGTGTTAGAGGAATTTTACAATGCTGCAAGGCAAATACATTACCCTACGCTTTAAAATGGTTATATCAAACCCACACAACTTCAAAATGATATTTACACTCTCCGCACTTTTATTAACATGATACTTCTTCCCATTCTAACCAATTAAACATTTCCGTTTCTCTGCGTTTTTCAATTCCAATCATAGTGCATAGTGTTCCGTGAAAATAGGCAGCCAATGTTTTCTTGATAATCCCTGCTTTATATGCAAATACAGATTGCTTCCAGGCATCAATAATGACGTCCATAGACACGTCTAATACTTTCATACGGCGTTTTGCAGATTGTACGACACCATACATACGATAAATTCCATGAGCGTTCAGAAACGGTTTAACAGCGTCTATAAAGGCACTAGGAATGTGTGAAGGTGTATAAGAACTGTCCAATTGTTCAAGTGTTGGCTCCTTTACGTTATTACTATTCTTTTTATCTTTACTCTCTTGGAAAGAACACTGTTTACTCAATGCTTCCCCTTCTGAAATTGGCTTAGAATCGTTGCTACCATTGGCCTTGTCCGACTCTGTTGGGGTTTCATCTACAGTGTCATATTGTGGTGTCATGGTAGGCAAAGAAGCACCTTCAACGACTTGAAGCACAAGCAGATTCACACCACGTTTACCGTTCGGTTTAGTTGTTGGCACACGTTTAACGATACCGTATTCTTCAAGTGTGTTAATCGCACGAACGACGGTACTCTTGCTCGTTTTAGTACCATCGACAATATAAGCGATTTTAGCAAATGACACCCCAAATACTTTACATGAGTGCTTCCAGACAAACTTTAATACTTTGACCACTCCCTCTGATAATTCTGCTTTGTGACAATATAAAAACGCTCTAACGGCTTCATTTAATTCATTGAGTGAATGGAAGGATTGATATTGTTTAACCTCTGCAAAATTCATAATTTATATTTCCCCTCTCATAACACGAGAAGAAAAAGCATTTCCGAAAAATGACATCATTTAAGAAGCCCATCATATTGCTATTTTTAAAAATTATTGTTATGATGGGATTAACATTAGATTTAATTTTCGGATTGTCCAGTGCTTCCAACACTGGGCTTTTTCTTTTATGTGCAGATTTTTAGATTTCCAGGCTATTTAATGGATTGAATTTATCATTTTGTTCTTTAAGGGCTGTTCCCCAAAGGGCTAAATATTTCTCTGTCATTTTCAAATTGCTATGCCTAAGCATTTTTTGAAGTGTAAAAACATCCGACCCATTTTGAAGCATTCTGTGTGCAAATGTATGTCTGAAAGTATGAGCAGACAAGCGAACATCTTTGAAATTCATGATTTCTTTTAAGCGTTTAAACACACACTTTACTGCATTAGGTGTGAGTCGTTTTCCATCTCTATTAATAAAAATAAATTCCGGTAGTTCATTAAACGCCCTCTGGCAAAACACTTTATATTCGGCTAATTCTTTAATTAATTTTTCTGTAATAGGAACGCTGCTTTGTTGCCTCTTCTTACCGAAAACGATTAAAGTACCATTTGTAAGATCAACGTCTGTCCATTTCAAGTTACATAATTCACCTAAGCGAATGCCTGTCCCAATTAAAACGAGTATCATGGCATAGTCCCTATAAACAAAGAGCGATTTATCACGATATTTAATTCTTCTGTAATAACCAAGCATCTGCTTAATGTGATTATCATTGAAAACTTCAATTTTGATTTCCTCTTTTGCATACTCTAACTTCTTGGCAGGATTGCTCTTTTCAGTAATCATTTCGTTTTTCTCAAGGTAGTTAAAAAAGATTTTTAAATGGTGGAGTTTAGAGTTTCTTGTGGTTGGATTATTTTTTCTGTTTTTTTGGCAATGCACAAGATAACTTTTGATTGTGACAGAAGTTACCTCGCTAACATCAATAATTTCTCTTTCAGAACAGAATGATTGAAATTCGTGGAGTGATAACATGTAGGCTTTAACCGTGATTTCAGATAAATTTTTAAACTCTCTGTCGTCTTGAAAATCTTTAAGTGCAAATTTTAACAACAAAAAAACCACCCTCCCTTTAGTTAGATTTAAACTAAAAGAAGAGTGGCTTTCATTTTTTATAGTGGGTTTTAATCCGACCACTATAAATTATTTTATTAAAAAACGCTCATAAACGCTTATGTAATCAGTAATGGAGGACCCAACTGGATTCGAACCAGCGACCTCTACCATGTCAAGGTAGCGCTCTAACCAACTGAGCTATGAGTCCATTATTATATGGTGCGGTCGGCGAGACTCGAACTCGCACGATCTAGGATCACTACCCCCTCAAGATAGCGTGTCTGCCAATTCCACCACGACCGCATAAAATCAAGAAACATTGAAATTGTTGGAGGGAGTACCCGGATTTGAACCGGGGGATAAAGGTTTTGCAGACCTGTGCCTTACCACTTGGCTATACTCCCAGACTACATATGGGGCGACCGATGGGAATCGAACCCACGAGTGTCGGAGCCACAATCCGATGCGTTAACCACTTCGCCACGGCCGCCATAATTTAAGAAATGGTCGGAACGACAGGATTTGAACCTGCGACCTCACCCACCCCAAGGGTGCGCGCTACCGAGCTGCGCTACGTCCCGAGTATCTTATAGAACATTTTATTAAGTAATACTCTAAAAAGAGCACTCCAAATTTCATTCCAGCTCAGGTGATAATTCAACGCAGTAAGAATGAATATGTTGTATTGGTTGCATCCTGACGGGTACCCTGATTTAATCCGAGCAATGAAGTATTTCGACGTAGCACGGATTAACATTTTGATTGCACCCTGGCGGGTACTCCCGATCTCATTCTAACGAAGAAGTTGATTCAACGCAGTAAGAATGAACATTTTGGTTGCGGGGGCAGGACTTGAACCTGCGACCTTCGGGTTATGAGCCCGACGAGCTGCCAACTGCTCCACCCCGCGACAATTCATATGAAAAATAATGGCTCCGCAGGCCGGACTCGAACCAGCGACCGATCGGTTAACAGCCGATTGCTCTACCGACTGAGCTACTGCGGACCAACAGGATGTGGGTCGTTCTGCGTTGGCACAGGACGTGCCTGCTTTTAGCAGAACTTCCATTTAGAAGATTTTCACACCTTCAAAACTGAATCAGAAGAAACAAGCGACTTTGTATTACATT
>NZ_BBWZ01000061.1 GCF_001015055.1 Aneurinibacillus tyrosinisolvens
GGGTGAACTTTTAACCTTCATAATATTATGTTAATTTTTTCTAATTTTGGTATTATTACTAATAATTATAATAGTATAAGGGCATTGTATAATTTTCCAATTATATCCTGGTTCTTAAATTTTATAGATATAATATCTATGTTATAATTCACATAAATGAATCAATTTCATAACTACTCATTGAAAAATGCGCATTTACAGGGATTATCAAGGTTTTAATATGTAGTTGTAAGTAAAACTTGGGGAGGTAATACATTTTTTGGCTCTTGAAACCCTTGCGGCTCTAAGGCTCCGAGTTATGAAATTGATTCAAATAAATTTAAGAAAAAGAAAATTGATAATTCTTAATATTCTCCTTTTAATCTATAAGACTAAGATATAGATAAATTTTCTATAAATTATATTTAGTAAAAAACAACAGCTTATCCTAATGGTAATTTATTCGTATTTAAATATTGGGGTGTGAAAAATTATTCCCCGTAAATATAAGTAAAGTTCGGTTCAATTAGCTAGAAGCTTGTATTCTTTATCAAATAAAAATGCATAATTTGGACTAGGAGAAAGGAAGAAGGGTATGGATTGGGCATTAGATTCTGTTAAGAATCAATATGTTAATGCTGAATTAGCAATGCGCCGTGTCAATTACATTTGTCCAAATTGTGGTGCTCCCGTAAGTCTGAGAAAAGGCCTCAAAATAAAGGCTTATTTTGCCCATGTTACGGGGAAAGCTAATGCTGCTTGTGAACTTTACATTCCTTACAAGAAAATTATTAGTAGTTTTTCTTTGGAAGATTACTATCGAACCTTAGAATTATATTTACGAATCATAAAAAATGTGCATTATTTTTGGAATTTGGAAATCGGTATTCCCGAGCCTGATGTTAAGGCTGGTAAATTAAAAATTCCCTTTTGCATGGGGAGGAGAAAGAATTGTTCCAGTTCATACAATTAGGCAGGGCGGGGCTCGAGTACAAGTTCGTCCTCAGAGTCAAATGTATCGAATCCTACGTGATGGGGTTCCAAACGGAAGATGGAACAGTAGAATAGAACAGCCTATACTTGGGTTAAAAGAGAATGAAGTAACAGTGTTTTATCATTCTCATAATGGGGGCGGAGAATACCTTTATCTAATCCCCTGTTCTGGGGAAGATCTTATGTATTGATTTGGCATACAAGCAACAAGATAGATAGATTGTTTGACCTTCATAATTTGGAGAGTACTAGCTTGCAAAGCCAAGCTTCCTGGACAGGTGCAATTATAAAATTGCCAGATAAATATGATAGACAAGTAGAATTATTGTTAAATCGGCTTACACACCGCGATATAAAAAATCCACCAGCTGAACTAGTTTTAGTAAGCCCCATACCTCAACAACAATTGGATGATGGAAGTTTAGTAGTTCCTTCGAATACCGAATTAACTTTTAGTATTATAGGTGAATCTGGAGTGCAAAAGTGGTCTGAAATTGTAACAGCGCGTCCCGATGAAGACGGGTTATTCAGATATAAGGGTGATGGTTCAGTTCCGTTTATCTTTTCTATAGATAAATTTAGAAAAGGCCGAACTGATATATGGCTAGATGACGACTTTGAAAGCGGTTTACAGTTAGTTTGCGAGTCAACATCAATGTTCAAACCAGCTATAGATGGAGTCATACTACGAACACAAGTAATAGGAGATGTACAAGAAGAGAAAACGGCTCTCCACAGCCCGCAAGCAGCCCACCTTTTCAGACAAATATATGAAGGAACAGTTCAACTTAAGGGAATTTACATACCTAGGGGAGTGCCGATAACTGTAAAATGGAAAGTAACAAAAGAGAAAGAATGGAAACTATGGTCTTCTAATTCTATAGGGCAAGAGGAGGTAAACGGCGAAAAAAACATTGCTGAATATTTGCTTTCAGTTTTATATGAGATCTTTGCACAACCTAACCTGGATTTTGAAATTGAAGCGGGGGAATTTGGAAATTTAAAAGTAACTTCAATTCCAGATATGGAAAGTAAATATATCTCTATGAATACTGAATGGCGTAAAAGAGTTAAATGGCTATTGTCTGTTACTCGTGATTTTCAAGGAGGAAAGAGAGAACATCATGGTTGGGAGCATTTAACTCCAAGTATAAAAAGTAAAATAAAGCAGTTTGATTTGGAAGATCAGCAACTACTACAAAGAATCCTCTCACGTTATTATTGGCCGACTAAGTTTATACCGTATGTAAGAGCGGTGTTTTATGATTTACATAAAGCTAGTTACCGTAATAATCGAGTTAATTGGGATACTTAAGAGCAAGGAGGAATTATTATGAAAATTAGGTACTCAAAAGAAAAGCAAGATGCGATTATAGAATATACCGTTGAAGAGTTTAGGGATTTTACAATGAAGATTCCTGTTTCAAAGCTTATGGTTATTACTAAACGTTTACCCCAAGAAAAGGGTTTCCGTCCTGGAAAGGATACAGTTCTTCGTTTAATTAAATTTTTTAAAAGGGTAAAACGATGGACGGAAAAAGACTGGGAACTCATGATTGATATTTGGGTTGTATGGACTGAATCTAATCCTGTTTTTCAACAAACTTTGAATCTTTATTCTAAAGATAAATTAGAGAAATTCATACAAGAAATGATTAATAAACCAGAGATAAGGTACAAGGCCACAGAAAAGCTTATTCAGGCAGGGAAAATTGAGATTGTATCCGAGGAAATGCTTTATGATTGGTATAAATTTGGGCCCTTTCCTACAGATGAGGAAGTAATAAATCTTATTAGGTCGGCAGGATTGCAAGAGGATTATGCACTACAACCACGTGTAGGTAAGATTGAAAATAAAGTCGGGCAACTCGAAGTTGTTTACCAGAATCTCGATATACAATACAAGTCCTTATATACAAACCTTGATATAAATACGAAGGTAGTTACGGAAATCAAAGAATTCAAGATTCAATTAGAAAGTAAAAGTGTTCAAAATCAGGAGATTATCGAACGGATAAATCATCTAGAAAATACAATCGATATTTTAAACAAAAATTACAATATAGCTTTACATCAGTTAGATTTACTTCGGGATAAATTATTAGAGTCAGAGAATAAAATTAATCTCATAAATGGAGAAGTACAAACCATAAAGAAAAGTAATACTAGTTGGGACGAAAAACACAGCCAACTAGAGGATTTATCTGGAAGTGTAAACAAATCCATTTTAGATTTAGAGGAAAAGATAAGTAATTTGCAACAAAATTCAGGGAAGAATATTGAAGAAAAGTTACAAGAGAATAGTACTAAACAGAGTACAAACTTACCGAGCAGGGGAGATAATCAAATTTTCGAGGTGCTACCTATCAGTTCACAGTACCGACCTGACTCCATACCTCTAGGTAATCTCAAACAAACAATTACTCATCTAGAAAAAAACCTTAATGGATTAGGTATTAAGTTATCAGATGCTCGAAACTTATCTACAGAGATATTCTCAGCTTTAGCTTCTGGACAATTAGTAACATTTGATGGGTCACTCGCTTTTATTGTTGCAGAACGTTGCGCTCTTAGTTTAGCAGGAGAGGGAGTTCATCTCATTAGAATCCCAATTGGGCTTACTGATACGTTATCTTTAGAACTTGAATTAAAAAAATATATAGAAACTTGTAGTGATTCTACGGTAGCTATCATTTTAGAAGGTATTAATCGTTCTTCCTTAGAGACATATGGATTTTTTATACGCCAATTGATAATTGAACGGTTATTTCATAAACAAGACAACGGATTATCACTTTTATTATTTGCTACAATAGCAGGAGGTCCAACAGCCATACCTTACGGAAAAGAAGTTCTTGAGCTTGGACCAGTTTTTCATACAGACGTTTTAGGATGGATGAATAAAAGTGCCTCTAAAGAAATGCCAGGTTCTATCCAAAATGATGTTTGGTTGCAGGTTACTGAGTTATCCGATATAGAGGTAGACTGGGAAGAAATATCGATACCAGATTGGCTTCTTCGTGAGGGAGGGGCATTTTGGCGTCGTACTCTTATGATGGCTTGCACATTAGGAATGGAATTAGAATCGAGTTCTAATTACCCTATTCAAAAATTAGTATTATTCGGTTGGGTTTTACCCATGGCTCTTCAAATAGGTGGAGATAGAATAAAGGAAATTATTGATATAAACATAGATGATGATAGAACTAAGGGACTTTTACATTTTAATAATCCAGAAATGGTAGAAATATGAATAGTTTTCGTCAACTTATTGCAGCCGATGCTCTAAAAAATATTTTAAGAGATATCGGTGTTTCTACTCCAGATGATAAGGTTTATGAGTACAACTTAATCTTGTCAGAGTACTTAAGAAGAAGTCTTTATCGTTTATCGTTTGAAGAAGGTGGGCAAAAGGAATTTGCTCCCGTACATATTCGCCGGCTTATAAATACGGTAAGCGGGCACTTAAAAGTACTTTGGTCTGAATTAGAAAAAGAAAAAAGTCAATTTCTTTTTAAACTTAATAACGATAATCAAGAAATAACAATTAATGATGAAATTAAGTGGGTTTTAGAACGTATTGCTTTACTAGGTGATTGTATGCATATTGGTAATGGTTTTTGGTTGCCCACACCAATAAAATTAGTTCAGTTACCTCAAAGTAATGAAACCATAATTATTGGTGGTTTCGATACACAATCCCTAAAATCTTACTTTCCTAGTGTGAGGATTGCTGGTTATGGAAGATTCCTTCTCAATAAAGAAATTCCCTTTGGATATTATCAAAATAAGAATTGGTGGCAAGATTATCAAAATTGGTTAGGTTGGATACCAAAAGATTTACATTCCTGGACACAGGAAAAAATTAATTGTATTAACAAAGAAGGGAGCCTTAGTTCCTCAACATTTTTAGACTTTGAAGTATTTGTCTCAACATGGGCTATTAAAAATAGAGTGCGTCAATCTTGGATTCCATTTGAAACCTTTCTTGGGATGAATGGAACAGAAACAGTTATGCTTTGTAGAACAAAGAAACCTACACGTTATTTCTTAGGAGTTTTTGAAAAGGCGAGGATGGTACGGGAACTTGCAATACAGGAACAAGATATTGCGCGGTGGCTCATGGTTGGCCTTCGAATTCGACATGGTTTAAAACCATATGCAAGATGGAAGGGAAACAATTTAACAGTCTATCCTCCTTTACCCTTTTCTTTGGAAAGGCATTTAACAATATACGCTTGTAAGCTCTTAACAAGACATAAAGGAAATTATTATGTTCCAAAATTCTTTCATGGGAATATAAATAAATTCCTTCATTTGTTTGGTTATGAGGTTAAGCAGACAGGAGGAGATTAATATGAGTAATAATGAATCAACTGGAGTTTTTGGAATTACCGCCGCCCTTCATGATACATTGCGTTCATATCTTGAGTCTACTTACCATGTGCGTAATAAAAGTTTGATAAGTGAGCGTCTTCATTTATTAGAACAGGTAGGATACATAAGCCAAGAACCTTATGTCGAATCAACACCAAGTTATGAAATTGGTTCTCCTTATACTGAACTTAATATTTCTATTCCAGCTAAAAATATTTTAACTGAGCTATCTGGTTTCTCTCCATCTGTTGGGGTTTTTCCTCGGCCTTATCAGCATCAATCTGATGCTTTAGAGGTTTTTCTTGGGGAAGAACAAGATATTATTGTAGCGACAGGTACTGGCTCTGGTAAAACAGAAAGTTTTTTAATGCCAATTTTAGGTGCTTTAGCCGTGGAGGGGGCGGAACGCTCAGAAACTGCATCACTTCCAGGTTGCCGTGCACTCCTTCTTTATCCTATGAACGCATTGGTTAATGATCAGCTTGCTCGAATTAGAAGACTTTTTGGTGATGAACGAGTTTCTAATGCATTAAGCACTGGGCGGAACCGTCCAGTTCGTTTTGGCTCGTATACCTCCAGAACATCTTATCCAGGGGAGCGTAACGGAAGTAAGGATTATTCTCATCTTGCTCCAATGTTCGAAAACTTCTACTTAAAGCACACAGAAGATAGTGAAATGATAAATCTTCTTAAGGAAAAAGGTAAATGGCCTAGTAAGGATTTACTTAATTTCTATGCTAAGGAGCAAGAGGAAGTTGGAGTTTACCAATCTGGTCGACGTCAAGGAAAAACCCGTATTAAGCGTAATTGGGATCGGAGATTACAGACTCAGCCAAATGACCGTGAGTTATTGACACGTCATGAAATGCAGCATGCATGTCCAGATATTTTAATAACAAACTATTCCATGCTTGAATATATGCTTATGCGACCTATTGAACGTTCCATTTTTCAACAGACAAAGGAATGGCTAGAATCTAATCCAGAAAATCAATTGATTTTAGTATTAGACGAGGCACATATGTATCGTGGAACTGGAGGAGCAGAAGTTGCCCTCCTTATTAGGCGTTTAATAGCTCGCCTAGGTACTTCGCGTGAAAGAGTACGGTGTATATTAACAAGTGCAAGTCTTGGGGAGGGAAAAGAGGCAGAAGAAGCTGTTGAAGACTTTGCTCGAGAATTAACGGGGTTATCAGCAACATCTGAGAGAGGGTTTAAATTAATTAAGGGAGTACAGGAAAGGAGAAGCGGGGTCAGAAGTGGAACGGAATTCGAGGGAGAGATATTAGCAAAAGTTGATATTAGTTTGTTGCAAAAAGCTGAGGTTGATACCCCAACTGCCGTAGAAGCTCTTGCAGAATTAATTTCAGCTCTCAAATGGCCTAGTTCTCCAATTGACTTTGATGGCTTTGCTGAATATCTTTTTGTAAGATTGACAGGATGGGGCCCAGCAGAGTTTATGGTACAAGCATTGGGAGGGAAAGCTGTTCCACTTAATCAACTAGCTCATATACTATTTCCTAAGAATAATGAAAGTACTTCAAGGTTAGCTACAGAAGTATTGATAGCATTAGGAACTATTGCACATAGAAAATCTGATAAAAAGGTATTCCTTCCAACTCGCTTACACCTATTCTATCGTGGACTCCCAGGTTTATACGCTTGTACAAATCCAGACTGTACTGAAAGGATAGATAATAATCCGCCTGAGCGTCCAATTCTGGGTAAACTCTATACAGCACCACTACTTCACTGTTCTTGCTCCAAAAAGTCTCGGATTTTTGAATTATTAACACATCGTGACTGTGGTGCAGCATTTCTTCGGGCATATGTACGTGGGGATAAAGAAAACTTTTTATTACATGAGCCAACTGGGTTAGTTGGAATGGACACTGAATTATCGGAAAAGCTTTATCAAGTACAGCTATTAGTTGATGGAGAACCACATCCAAATGCTTTACAAGACTGTGTTTCCGCCTGGTTGGATATCACTACAGGTCATCTTATTGATACTGAACCAAGAGAACAAGAAGGGTTTATAAAAGTTTACAAACCAGTAGGAGCAGCAGGGGCAAATGATTACACTTTCAAACGCTGTCCTATTTGTCTTCGCTCTTGGCGTGGGCGTAGTAAAATCATGGATTTAGCAACTAAGGGTGAAGCTCCTTTTGCTAACTTAGTAAAATCCCAATTATTTTTCCAACCTCCGAAGAAGAGGGAGTCCTTAGATTACCCTAATGGGGGAAGGAAGGTCTTACTATTCTCGGATGGGCGGCAGAAGGCTGCAAGATTAGCTAGGGATATTCCGAGAGAGGTAGAATGGGATTCCTTTAGACAGACAATTGCTTTAGCTGCGGTTCGATATCGGGATTTGAAAGGAAAGGATCCAAAACTTAATTCTTCCCTTTATTGTGCGTTTATATCTGTCGTTTCTCAATATAATCTTCAGTTTTTCGACGGACAAGACCGTAAAGAATTGGTTAATGCTATACAAGATTTTAGGCGGGACTATGATGGAGAGCTAGAAATAGCTCTTGATAACGATTGGCAACCGAGGCCTCCAGTGAGTTATTATCGTGCATTGTTAAGACAACTTTGTAGCCGAGAATTCTCAATTCGTGCAGCAACATTGGGTTATGTTAAACCTGCATTACCTCGTCTCTTAGAACGAGATATCCAAGAAATTACCAATAAACTAACAACAAATGATGTGGAAGCTTTAGCAGTAACATTCATAGAGGAAATACTTGCAGAATACGCATTTGAATCAGAAAGTATAATAGCTCCTTCGGTAAGACAGGAGGCTGCAAACCATCCTCAAGATAGTTGGACAAGTGATGGAAAAATAGGAGATAGTTTTAAACTAATCCTTGAACAACAATTTAAATGTACAAAAGATGAAGTGGAAAAAATTGAAAATGTTTTGCGCAAACGACTCTGTCATGCTAATGGAAATGCCTTTGTTATTAAAAGTGATGCAGTAGCTCTCTATGTTAATACAGATGTGCCATGGTACAAATGTAAAATATGTACAAATCTTTCACCAGTTAACATAGGGGGATCGTGCGTAAATTGTGGAAGTCATGAAATAGAAAAATTAATTCCTTCTACTAGTGATTATATACGTGCGAGAAAAGGATTTTTACGTGATACAGTTGTTCAGGCAGTATCGGGAGAGGGTCGCCCTAAGCATATTACAGCGGAAGAGCATACAGCTCAGCTTTCTCAACGAGACACAGGAGTTGTTTTTGCAACAACAGAAAAGTATGAGTTGCGCTTCCAAGATATATACATTGATGATGCTGGTCCCATTGACGTTTTAAGTTGTACTACTACTATGGAAGTTGGGATTGATATTGGTTCTCTTGTAGCTGTAGGTCTTCGCAATGTTCCACCTCAACGAGAAAACTATCAGCAAAGAGCGGGCCGTGCGGGAAGGCGTGGATCAGCAGTTTCAACGGTTATCACTTATGCCCAAGGTGGGCCCCATGATAGTCATTACTTCCATAATCCAAAAGAAATCGTAGCTGGGACACCACGTCAGCCTATGATAAAAACAGATAATGCTAAGATAGCAAGACGTCACGTACATGCTTATCTTTTCCAAACATTCTTTCATGAGATGATAGATGAGGGTGGAGAAAACACTCAAACTAGTGGAAAAAGCTTATTTTCTGTTTTAGGTGCAACATCTGATTTCTTTAGTGAATCAGATGAAAATTTATTAACTTTATCTCAGTTTGATGAATGGTTGCAAAGGAAGGTCATTAACGCTGACGCTGATCTTGCAGAGCATATAGCTAATTGGTTACCAGAGGAAGTAACAGAGGACAAGTATAGTTGGGTTAGAGAAGTTGCTAAAGATTTATTAAATAAACTAAAAATACTTTCCATCAATATAACTACAGAAAATCTAGATATAGAGGGTACTAATTATGATGACGAGGAGGAAATAGACAGAATCGATTTGAATGAGAGCCGCAATGAATTATTATCCTTCCTTTTTGATGAGGGGTTTTTACCAAGTTATGCATTTCCACTTGATCTTTGTAGCTTTATTATTGAGGAAACCGAACCGAAAAGAGGAGGATTTAAGGTTATTGTTAAGGAACGTCCACAACAGTCTATAGATAAGGCTTTGAGTGAATATGCACCTGGACGTTTAATAGTAGTTGATAAGATAACTTATCGCTCAGGTGGTATAACTGCAAATTCTTCTAAAGTGACTGATCCTGATAGAGCAGCTCCTTTATTTAAAAATAAATTACGTCCATATGTAACTTGCAGACGGTGTACTTTTGTACAGGATAAGTCTGTAGATCCACAAGAACTCTCCGATTGCCCAATTTGTGGGGGGGCTTTGGATAAAGGGGACCTTTTAATACCAGAAGTATTTCATCCAGAGAAGGCAGGACCAATAAGTGGTATTGATCAGGATCAAGAGATTACTTATGCGACATCAGCTCAATTTCCAGTTCCTCTATCAGAGGATGATCTGCGTAATTGGTGGAAAGTTGGTCATCATCTAACAATGACCCATGCAAGAGATAGACGTTTAGTTATGGTTAATAAAGGAAATGAAGAAACAAATGAAGGTTTTACGGTTTGTGTTAAGTGCGGAGCGGCTTCTATTTTTGACCCTGAAAAACCACGTCGTGGTATCCATACTCGTCCGTATAAGGTAGAGCCTCGCCAAGGAATAAATGCTTCTCCACGCTGTGATGGTGAATTTCGACGTGTTTATCTTGGGCACCAGTTTCAAACTGACTTATTGATTTTACGTTTAAATATTGAGAAGCCTCTTGTGAGAAGTGTAAATACTAGTATCTCCAGTAGTATTCTCAACGATGCACTCAGAACAGTTTCAGAAGCACTTCTTCTTGCATCAAGTCAAGAACTTGATTTGGATCCTACAGAGTTCCAGACTGGATATAGACTTGTGAGAACAGGACCAGATGAAATGTTGAGGGCTGATATTTATCTATTTGATACACTATCTGGGGGAGCTGGTTATGCCGAGCAAGTTGGCCAACAAATCGAAAGGGTTTTACAAAGGACTCTCGGTATACTAGAACATTGCCCGTCAAATTGCGATCGTTCATGTACTGAGTGTTTGCGACATTATCAAAATCAGTATTGGCATCCCCAACTTGATCGCCATTTAGGTGCTGCAGTTCTAAGGTTTATGTTGGAGGGGAGTATCTCAAAAGTCAAATCAATATCTGAACAAGTTGAAGAGTTACAATCTTTAACAAGATTGTTAGAACTGGATGGATTTTCTTGTACTTCAAACGTTAAATACAAAAATTCACAAGTGCCACTACTAATTGATAATGACGGAAGAAAGATAGTAGTGGGTACTTATCCTGCGCTAATAAATGAATTAGATATTGAGTTATTTCATCCTCTCTTAGAAAAAGATACAGGAATTTCAGAAGACGAAGTACATTTAGTAAATGAGTATCTATTGACTAGGAATTTACCTTTAGTGTACAACAGAATTAGGGCACAACTCGAATCCCGTAATTAGACATTTACTTGTTATGCAAGAATTTATTTTTAATAGGGCATCACTGGTTTATTAAATCAGTGATGCCTTTCTAAATGGAAAGGCAGCTTTCATTTTCTATGACTGCAGTGGGATTAAATTTATGACAAAAAAAGGTATTGTTATTCAACCAAAATTAAAACCTAATTTGATTGAGGAATTATATAAATTACTATTTGAAGCAACAGCTATTCCTCCAGGAGATGAAAGAGCAAATTTTATAGAAACACATTGTCAACAAATAAGTGTTAATTCCTTAGACGATTTCCGTTATCACTGCGTTTCTTTTATTTTTGCGAGATCTTTTTGCGCAGAAATGGGAAATTAAATTCCAGGAGGGAATTCCACATATTAATCATCCTTCAAATTCTGAGGGTATAAAGGATAAGGATTGGTATCGCGCAGTTTTACTTAAAGAACGAGACAAACAACTACATAAACCTGCTGTTACTAGGTTCATAGATAATATGGAAAGGAAGATATGTGACTTAATTGCAAATCCTACTTCATTAATTAAAGCAATTGATACTTTGGGAGCCGAATCTGTAAAACCTTATTTACAAATCATTGACTCTAAGAATGACCGTGATGATATAACGGGATTACGTTTATTAGACATTTGGCGCTATTTCCGCCTTACTTGGGCTCTCCCACATAAACCTACACCAGGAAGAAAACTATTTATTTTAATTCGAGATGCTGGACAGAAAAACCATCCTATCATGGGGATTGCGGCATTGGGAAACAGTATTATACAAATCACGTCTAGAGATAATGAGATTGGATGGACAATTGAAAGTCTAATTAAAAGAATAGATAAGTTAGATGATTCTTCTGCGGATATAGTTTTACAGTCACTTAGAATAGCACTAGAACGAGCTATATCAGGAATTAGTATGGAAGATTTTATACCTGCAGGAAAAAAACTTCTCACAATACAAGAGCAAATTTTGCTTCTTGAAAGGATTGTAGAGGAGGTTCCTGAGCCTTCATCATCAAATGCTCATATGGAAATAGGGGCAAGGGCTTGGTCACAACTTAGTCAGACGTCTCTATATCGTCGAAAACGTGCAAGTTCATTAATCGAATTATTACGTGCTAATAATATGTTCCAACAAGTTCCAACTGAATCTTCCTTAGTGGGATTAAGGAAACTTTTGACTTCTTCTGCTGGGCGTTCGGCAATTACTATTGCTTTACAAGCTAATAAGAAGGAAAAAATCGGGGCTAATATGATGGATATTATTGTTTGTGGAGCTATTCCTCCATACAACCATTTATTGGCAGGTAAATTAGTTTCTTTGTTAATGATGAGTCCTGAAGTGAATCGTTATTATGAAGAGCGCTACCAAAATCAAGTTTCAGTTATTGCTTCAGGTATGAAAGGAGAGCCAGTTATACGCGACTCTAGGTTAGTTTTCCTTGGTACAACCAGTCTTTATGAGACGGGGAGCAGTCAATATAATCGGGTGTCTCTTCCTATTAATTCAATATGCTCAAAATATACAATAAAGAAAATGCAGTTCCAAAAGCTTGGACTTACTAAGGGATTTGGTACAGTGTATGTTTCGGATCAAACTGTAGGGGCCTTATCAGATTTGATTCTAAAAGAGTGCGGTTCACAGCAAGTCTCTACAACTTTCGGTGAGGGCACAAGCCCACGACTGCGTTTAATTAAAAAGGGGCTTAACCTACTTGGACTTCCAGCAAGTAATTTAATTAGACACAACTTCAAAAGAATTGTTTACGGAGTAGAACTTGCTGAAAATACTTATGAATTTCTCCGTGGGGAGGAAGAAACTCCTAGGTACTATTTGAATCAAGAGAACCCTGAAGAAATAACGGAAGAAATCTGTAAGTTCTGGAGAAATCGTTGGTTGGCAATGCGAATTAAGAATTCTAATGTTCTAAATCAAGTTCGTGAGTTTCGTATCGAGGAATTCTTAGTAAGCAATAACTTATAGTTTTAGTGGGGGTGCTACAAAACGCATAGTCTCTGAATAATAGGCAATAAAAAACCACCTGCTTGGAAAAAATGATGAGTATCCCACCAAAGTATTAACTAACGACGTGGATACTCTCATGATGCCCAAACTTTCTATAAATTAATGTAATATTAGCAATCAATAACTGTATGTTTTAGCATGTTTTAACTTTTTTGGATTATTATGATATTCTTGAAACGACATATGTAACAAGAAGACCTGGTGTTCCAAGAAAAGTGATGTTGAAATGCTTTATTATCAAGACACATTTCGAAATCCCTTTCTTACGGAAGCTTGTTAAGTTTCTTAGTAGTTACCCTTATTGGTGCTGGATAGCTGGACTTCCCTCTGTTCCCCATCTTTCGACGTTTTCACGTGCAGCCAGCTGATGGAGAACGAAGGTTTCTCTTTTCTTCATAGGGCTGTTCTCAAACGTTTGCCTGTTGATACGAAGCTTGCGATGATTGATCGTACAGCTCTTCGAAGCAGTTTATATGACCAGCAGGCAGAATGGGGGGAAATCCACAAGATACAAGTGGTATAAGGGTTATAAACTTCATTTAGCGACAACAAGTACGGGCATTATTTTAGCCCATCAATTTACAACAGCGAATGTATATGGTAGCGAAGCAGTCCCTGATTTATTGAACCAGCTAACCGAGTTTAAGATTGGGTTTGCACGTGGTGATGAAGCGTATGACAGCAAGCTGATTCGTGAACAAGCCAAGGAACGGGATATTCTTTTTCTTACCCCTTTGAATAAAAGAAAAGGTGGAAAAAGAAAGAAATCATTTGCTCGGGTTATTCCTACTTTCTTGAAGACGACCTTCGGTCGTTCCCTATTTCGACGCCGTTCGGAAATTGAACGTGTGTTCTCCTTTTTGAAAAATAAACAAGGAATAGAACAACCGCGTTGGTATGGTAAAAATCACTATCATTTTCATTGCCAGCCATGTGTTCTTATTCATAACATTGGATTTTTATTTTAGTTTTGCAACACCATCTTTAGGGAAAAAGCTTTGTTATACTCCGTTATTCTTGAATTTTTACTAGGCTTCCCTTTTTCTGATATCTTCAAGAATGGGACGAGGGTGTAAATCAGTTAAAAAATTGAGTGTTCCTATACCAAATAGCAATTGAAGTTACCTTAGTTTTTAGTCGGTTTTTTTCTTTTTTTAATGTATAATATGGGAAATCAGTGCTTTGACTTATGAAACGATATTTACTCAATCAATAGTCTAAATATCGGATAAAGTTTGGTGATATGGTAGGTGATTATATGCCACTCACAGCGGGCATCGTTAATCAAAATGGAAATTTGCCGAATGAAGTAAATGCGAAATTGAGTTCCCTTTTCGCGGCAGTGGACAAGCAAGTTGCGGAGCTTGCTCAACAAGCAGGTCTCCCACCTTCAAGAGTACGATTATTACGACCTTGTAATTTAGCTGTGCTTGTCGGAGATTATAAAGTATTTGTTATCCTAACGAATATAAATGCTGGCGGAATCGTTACCCATACATTTATTGACTGGAGGGGGAAACCTCCAATTGACTTGTCGATAGCCATACACTTGGCTGAAAGGGATTTGTCTTTTGAAGAAGCATCTGGCTTTGAATTCTCTGCTGCTTTCATAGAGGCTACAGAGGAAGATAAAATTGGATATGCTCATCTTGTTGCAAATTCTTATATGAATGAGGAGATGGAATACTTGGACAGATTAAATAGAATCGTAAAAATTAATCCGATTTTCCAAGGTCGTGATTTCCTTGTAAATCAATCTCTGGTCTTTATGTTATCCCCCTTCTCAGAACCTTATAATGCCATCTATGAAGACCATATAAAACCAACAGTAGAGGGGATACCTGGTTTAAGATGTCAAAGGGCTGATAACATTTATGATAATAGATCAATAATGGAGGATATCTGGACAAATATCAATGAAGCAGGAATTATCATCGCTGAACTTACAGGAAGAAACCCAAACGTCTTCTATGAGACTGGCATAGCACATACGGTTGGGAAAGAGGTCATTTTAATAGCTCAAACTATGGAAGACGTTCCATTCGACCTTCGTCATCTCAGATGTATTGTTTATGATTATACCCCCCGTGGTGTTCAAACCCTGCAAACGAACTTGACCAACACCATTCAAACAATTCTTAATAGAAGATAATTTAAAGCCCTGAAACATGTCAGGGCTTGTTTTTTGGTGGGGACACATCGTATAACCTGTTGTCACTGTCTACTCGACACATGTGGAGTGTGTGGTAGGGATATATTTGAGGGAGGGGAATAGGTAAATGCTACAACAAGGTCTGCTGAGAAAGCAGGCTTTTCTTTTATGAACTATCCTGAAGAGTTAAAAGTTAAAATGAAAGAAGCATTATGTTGACCTCTCCCCACAGCGGTGGAGGTTTTTTCATGCGAACATATACTCCGAGATATGAGTTCGAATACATACTCGAACATAGAGGAGCGAGGATTGGGTATTGTTAATTTGACTAATATGATCTACTACGTTTATAAGCCTATTCAGAAGAAATTTGAGAAACGAAAAGTTACTTGTATTTAGTATAATAGATGTGTTGGTTATTGTATTATGGATAATAGAATGACTGCCTAAATAGGTATTTATAATATAGAACATAGGAGGATTACATGTCCTGGAGCAAATTGAAGCAACATCTGGAGAGTTTTCTCTGTCCTGCGTTATATGGAAGGGTCGAATACCGTGCAACCAGCTACCGTTATTTACCTGATAAAGCAGGACTTTGTTATATAGCGGTAGATAAAAAGAACGTACTCAATATGAGTGATAAAATTACCTTAATCAGATGGTATCAGACTGAGCTGGAAATTAAGAATGATTCAGATATCCAAATTCCTATCAACAATGAAGAAATTGAAGCGGTCAGAAAAGATATCAAGGGGATAGTTCCGGAGGATCGTCTAAAAGTAATTGCAAGAAGTAGAAAAATATCAGAATATGCAAAGGAGCTTTTGTCAGCACAGTCATCATTAAGTAAATCAAATTTTATCGTTGTAGCTACTAAGTTTTTATCCATTTCTATAGAGGAAAGCATAGAGAGCAATGATATCTTATTGAATATTCTTGCTTTGGTGGACAGACGGATTGGAAAAAAGCGAATTTTAAACATGACCGAGAAGATGAAGTTAAAGCATCCAATTGTGCAGTATTTTTATGAACTACGGCTTAGTACGTTATGAAAATAAATAACTCATTCACTTCCAAACTGGAGATCTTTTCATGCGAACAGACACTAGTTGACAGGTTATTGTCATTGATGGGTGTATAATGGTGGAAATAAGCTAATTTGTAAAGAATTTACCGAATGGATTGTGGAATAAGTCTAGAGGACTATTCAAGCTGGTTTTCGGAATGATTATTAATGATATTCTATATTAGGGTAACAGACAACAATTGGTTTTAATAGGTGCTAATATACAGCTGGATGCAAGCAAGTTTTCAAGGCGCTTCATACAAATGATCTATTCCTGTTCGATATCTCGATGTTATCACGTTTTAACAAGAACTTGTAATTCTATATAGATAAAATTAGGGGAAAGGGCTGAACACATGGGGAAGAAACATCTGTCTGAAGAAGATATCAAAGCCAGATATATTACACCAGCAATCACTGATGCAGGTTGGGATATTAAAAAACAAGTGCGATTAGAATACGCTTTTACAGCAGGGCGTATTATTCTTCGTGGAAACATAACAGCAAGGGGTAAACAGAAGCGAGCGGATTATGTCCTTTTTTATAAAAGTAATTTTCCTTTAGCGATTGTGGAAGCTAAAGACAATAATCATCCGATAGGTGGCGGTTTACAACAAGCCATCGGCTATGCCAAAGCATTGGATGTTTATTATGTTTATGCTTCAAATGGTGATGGCTTTGTAGAACAGAACCTCATTACTGGTGAAGTAAGAGAACTAAGACTTGAAGAGTTCCCATCACCGGAGGCACTATACCATAGATATTTAAACGATAAAGGCATTACACAAACCGAAGAAAAGGCACTGCTTGAGCCTTATTACTATATTCCGAATTACAAAACACCAAGATATTATCAAAGAGTTGCTATTAATAGAACAGTAGATGCAGTTGCCAAGGGACAGAATCGTGTGCTTTTAGTCAGCGCTACTGGTACCGGTAAAACCTTTATGACCTTTCAAATTATCTACAGGTTATGGAAAGCGGGAATCAAGAAAAAGATCTTATTCTTGGCAGATCGGAATGTGCTGGTTGACCAGACCATTTCCGGAGATTTCAAACCCTTTAGTGGCAAGATGACAAAAGTCACAAACAAAAATCTCGATAGCTCCTATGAAATCTATTTAGCGCTTTATCAACAGCTTACAGGGGATGACGGTAAAGAAGCCTATTTACAGTTCCAGCCGAACTTCTTTGATTTAATCGTTATTGATGAGTGCCACAGAGGAAGTGCCAGAGAAGAGTCTGCATGGAGAAAAGTTCTCGATTACTTTTCAACGGCAACGCATATCGGCTGTACTGCAACGCCTATTGAAACCAAAGAAGCATCTAGTTTAACCTACTTTGGTGAGCCTATTTATGAGTACTCCCTTAAGCAAGGCATTGATGACGGCTTTTTAGCCCCTTACAAAGTTATCAGAATTGGTCTAGATAAAGACCTTGAAGGCTACCGACCCGAAGCTGGCAAGGTGGATAAACATGGTTATGAGATTGAAGATCGGGAATACAATGTCAAAGATTATGATAGAAATCTGGTCATTGATGACAGAACCCGAGTGGTTGCATCTAAAATTACGGAGTTGTTGAAGAAAACAGACCGTTTTAGTAAGACCATCGTATTCTGCGTGGATATTGAACACGCAGAGCGGATGAGGCAGGCGCTCATCAACGCAAACAAGGATTTATATTCAGAGAATAATAAATACATCATGCGGATAACCGGAGATAATGGTGAAGGGAAAGCCCAACTGGAGCATTTCATAGATGAAGAAAGTACTTATCCCGTTATTGCGGTGACCAGTAAACTCATGACCACTGGTGTGGATGCAAAAATGTGCAAGCTAATTGTCCTTGAGAACAATATCAATAGCATGACCGAATTTAAACAGATTATCGGTCGTGGTACTCGACTTTTAGAGGAATATGGCAAGACCTACTTTACCATTATGGACTACCGTAATGCCAGCCGTCTCTTTGCCGATCCTGCCTTTGATGGCAAGCCGGAAGTGGTCATTGATCTTAGTGGAGATGATCCGGTGGATGAGCCTGAATCAGAAACAGAAACAGAAGAAGAAAATGAGGAAAATGGCAATGAACAAGATGGTGGTGTCATCAGTGAAACTAATGGAGATTACCACACAGGTGATACCGATGGCTTTGATGACGAGGGTGAAGATAAGCCTAGGAAGTACTATAAAGATAGTGTCGTTTCTTCACATTCTCTGCTCGCTCCTTTTTCGTTAAAGGCGCTTTATCATAGGCTAGATGGCAAATTAAATCAAAGTCATCCAGCTCCGTTTTCCCTAGTTCTTCTCTTACTGCATCTAAAAGCACACCATCATCTTGCAGCTCATCAATGATGGCTTGTTTTTTCTCTGCCTCTGTCCATGTTCTTAAGAAATCATCCAGCTTTGCATATTGCTCAAGAATATTTTTCTTGGTATAGTCAATCAGACTTTCAGTGATTAACTTTCCATCCTTATCTACATACTGTACACGCTCTGAAAGAACTTTGACTAATACATCACCTACATAGGTATTCTGATACTGCCTAGAAAGTCATAGAAGCACTCCTTGATAAGTATGCCAATGATGGAATTAAAGAGATTGAAGATACAAGGTGCTTCAACTCAAGGAGTTTTCCAAGATTGGAAGTCCCATGAAAATAGTCAAAGCCTTCGGTGGTAAAGAAGCCTATCAAAAGGCAGTTCAAGAACTGGAAAATGAAATTTATTACGCGAATCAATTTCATAACTCGGAGCCTTAGAGCCGCAAGGGTTTCAAGAGCTAAAAAATGTAGCACCTCCCCAAGTTTTGCTTACAATTATGTGTTACATCCTTGGTTATTCCTGTAAAAACGCAGTTTTTAATGAGTCATTATGAAATTGATTCATGTATTAAACTTTATTATACTAAAGTTTATAATGTCTCTGTAAAAGTACATGTTTAACATTACATAGGTATGTATTTGAAGAAAATAGATGAAAGAGGTGCCTACGATGTCTCCAGAGGAAATTGAAAAGCTCAAAGCTGAATTAGAAAAGGTAATGAAAGAAGAAATGGGAAAATGCTTAAAGGATGAATTAAC
>NZ_BBWZ01000062.1 GCF_001015055.1 Aneurinibacillus tyrosinisolvens
TTACTATCGCTCGATTTGCCGTTATCTCCGCCACTTGGTGAGGAACCAGTGCCGCTCGAACCACCGCTACTTCCACTATCCGGTGAAGAAGGATTGCCGGCAGGACTTCCACTGCTTTCAGTAGATGATGCAGGTGGATTATTGCCCGTTTTTTCACCCTCTCCATTTGCCGGTGTCGGAGCTGGACTAGCCGGGCTTCCACCCGCTCCGGCTGGTGGTGCAGAAACATTATCGTTCGGCGTACTTCCACCCCCACCCCCGGATGAGCCAGGCTGTGCCGGTGCACTGCCGCCTCCTGAGCCGCCGGAGATCTGCTGTATGTTTTGTTTATCAATGACAGTACGATTTGCTTCCTCTACAAGCTTTTCAATGTCTATCCCATACTTCTCTGCCGCTTCCAGGTACTTTGCTGCATCCTCGTGCCCTTTCTCTACATATGTTTGCACTTCCTTAGCGGTACGGAGCGTATCTTCAGTCTGTGTCAATTTAGATTGAACTTCTGACAATTTAGTGCGAAGCTCATTTACGATTCCCTGTGAAACCTGGAGGTTTTCCTCCAGTTGTTTTGCTTCATCTTCTGAACCAAGCATTTTAACGAATAGGCTGTTCGCTTTATTTTGAGAGGAGTTCCCAGTGTCTTCTTTTTCCTGCAATTCTGCTTTCGCTGTAGACAGCTGCGGTTTTACAGCATCAACCTTCTCCCCTGCAATTTTCACATCATTGTTTGCTGTTTCTATGTATGCCAGCAATTCGGCTACAGTCGGAGCCGCATTTTCCTTTATTTGTTTTGCCTGCTTTGCTATCTCCTTGATTTGCTCGGCAAAACCCTGTGCTTCTTCAGGCTTCCAGCCATCTTACATTTATCAAGCAGCTCACCCGCTGTCTTATACAAAGCAGCATTCTGCTCACTGGCTTGCCTTATGCTGTCTACCATGCCTTGAATCGTTTTGGGAAAAACGAAAGCAGCGGATATGGAGCCGTCTATACTCTGAACATCATTAAAAAGCGCATAAGTAGATGGTGTAATTTGCGAAGCACCGAGCGTTGTTATGGCCAGGAGACTCATTACTTTATAAAGTCTTCTGCGCTGTCTCAGCTTTCGGTACCTGGAAGAACGAGTCTGTCGCATGAAACTCCCCCGTTTAGTAATTCTTTTACCCCCTGAGCAACTTTCGTTTTCATGTTTGTATCTCGCTGCTCTTTACATTTCCTATCTTACCTCCTGGGTCATTTTCCCCATATCGGGGAGCAGGATGAATCCGCTATGCTGTAAGGTTGATTCTCAGAGGCACCGAAAGATGATATGGATCTCATCCTGAAGTAGGGGTCCCATTCATGCCGGGCGCACACAAAAAAAGAGCCCCACCCGAAGGCGGAACTCTCATTCTTTCGCTTTTTCCCCTTTGAATCTGGGGCTGAAAATCACTTTATTAATCGGATCCTCTTCCTTTACATGGCTGATATCCTTAAAGCAATACGGACATTCCCACTTCCCGAACGCATTGCTGCTGTATGAATACTTCTGGCATCGATCACATTTCTTCCGGAACATGTACCCGCCCCCACCCATTCTGATTGCTCTATAATAACAGGAAAAAAGGAATGCTATATATCGGCAGACGGTTCGATTTTACATCCACTTTCAGCATGATTTCCTTCCTCATCCTAAAGGAAAAAACTCCGCCCGGTGAGGCAAAGTCCTGGCCCCGCTATTTATCCTACCAGATGGGCCGTTTTCTCTCTCACCCATGCATACGGTTGTAATTGGACTGCTTTTTCCAATGCATCCACCATTCTTTTATCGTATGCGGTTCCGGCCATGGACCGTAGTTCCATGAGCGCTTCTTCCGGTGTCAAAGCGTTTCGATAGACTCTAGGCGTCGTCATTGCGACGAAGCTTTCTGCAATTCCGAGAATCTGAGCCGGATGCGGGATTGCACTCCCCTTTAACTGGTGAGGATATCCTGACCCGTCAAACCGCTCATGGTGCCAGACGATCGCCTCGATGACACGCTCAAGCGACGGGTAGCCCATCAGAAGTTCCTGCCCGATAAAGCAGTGTTCCTGCACAACTTTATACTCATAATTCGTGAGCTTCTCCTGTTTTTCGAATACGTAATCAGGCCATTTAATCCGGCTGACATAATGGACGAGGGAAATAAGCTGAATTTCCCAATCCTGTACATCTTCTTCAGGAAATTGCTTCATGATTCGTTTCATCAGCAGGCTCATCTGCTCAATCTCCTTGCTTGTTCGCTGGGACTTGCGCTCAACGATCGGAACAAGCGCATAAAGCATATTCACAATATGAGCCTTTTTCTTCTCCTTATTTTTCTCCAAATAGCCATTCTTTATGGTTGAAATATGGGTCAGAATGACGAGCGAAGCCGCAAAGCTGCCAAGAATATCAAAAGCCTGGCTTACTAACCAATTTGCCATGCCCCCGGCAGGCAAAGCTGCGGCTGAGCTAAGCAAAGTAAAAAAACTAAAAAAGCTATACACGCCGTACGATAGGAAACTCCACAGGAAGAATACCTTTTTGTTGTCAAGCAAACTAATAATAATCGGGTATAAAAGAAAAACAAGGGAAAGTTGAGAATAGTCCAGCGGGTTATAAACAGCAACGAAAATAAATAGAGAAAAACAACAGAACGCAGTCACGTGTTCGGAAAACATATACTGAAACAGACTGGAGCGATGCAATAGATAGAACACCCAGTGAATCAGCACGCATACACCAAATGAAAGAACAGAGACAACGGAGTAATTTGTTTGGTTTACAGCCCACCGCGCCAGCTCGACAAAAAATTGCAGACTGATTAGCAGCGACATCCACAGGATAAGTCGGTTCCCCAGTCTTATCGAAATGTCTGCACTTTCTCTGTCCATTCTGACTTGCATTCTCTTTTCCCCTCTCTAAGACAAAACCTTCATATACCCTTTTTTCAACGCATAGAGAACGGCCTGTGAACGATTGGGCTGGCCGGTTTTCCGTAAAATATTGCTCACATGCGTTTTGACCGTGGCCTCCGAAATAAACAGCTTTTGCGCAATTTCTGCGTTGCTTAAATTATCAATAATAAGCTGGAAAATCTCCCGTTCACGTTCCGTCAGCGACAGCGACATCTCCTCTTCTTTCTTCTTATCCAGTTTAGGCTGGAAGCAGGAATACCCCATGAGCACCATTTCTATTGTTGTAAGAATTTGCTCAGGGAGTGTGTCTTTCATGATATATCCGTCAATTCCCGCATCCAGCGCTTTGTATATGTCTTCACT
Source organism: Aneurinibacillus tyrosinisolvens (assembly GCF_001015055.1). GTDB lineage: Bacteria > Bacillota > Bacilli > Aneurinibacillales > Aneurinibacillaceae > Aneurinibacillus_A > Aneurinibacillus_A tyrosinisolvens. Next base: position 3,277 of record NZ_BBWZ01000062.1, read on the forward strand.
TTCATCAAATGCCGTTAGAATAATAATTTTTACATCCGGCAAGGCCTCCTTTAGCTTTTTGCTGCTCTCAATAACCGAGGCTCCCGGCATTTTCAAATCTGAAATGATAAGATCCGGTTTGGATTGCAGCGCCATGGCAACAAGCTCATCCCCATTCGTTGCCTCAGCTGCAATCGTGTACCGGGGCGAACTTTCCAATATCATTTTGAGCCCTTCGCGTACAATTCGGTGATCGTCGGCTAACACTAGTCTAAACTCAGACATACATCCCCACTCTCCCCCTTGGTATAATGGCAATTGTTTCTGTTCCGGCACCCGGCTTTGAACGGACGTCTACTGTCCCTCCCAATCGCTTGGCTCTTTCTTTCATCCCTACGATCCCAAAACTATCTGGCTTCTTCCCTGTAACTTCTGAGGGTAATCCTTTCCCGTTATCTTTGATTTTTATCATCCACTGGACAGCTGTAGCATCAAGTGTTACTTCCAATTGGCTTGCCCTTGCGTGTTTTAGGACGTTATATGCAGCCTCCTCTACAATACGGTAAATCGTCTCTTCCACCAGAAGACTCTCTTCCCCGACATGACCCCGGGTTATATATTCCACTTTCACCTGGCTTCCGTTCATAATTCGCTGCAGCAGCTTATGTACAGCGTCAAAAATGTGGTAGGATTCTCTGTCGTCACGCAAATGGCTAATGTAGTCTCTCACTTCGAGGTGACAGTTCTTGACCTGGCTCTCCATTCGTTCAATGGAAGCGCTCAACTGTTCTGTCATCGCACCGCCTATTTCCTGTTTAATCCGAAAGAGCTGGGCGGAAAGGAAAAAAAGCTGCTGGGCAAGCCCATCGTGCATATCCTGCGCCATTTTTTTTCGGACCTCTATATCCATCGCTTTCGCCATTTCCTGCTTAAGCCTTAGCTGCCTTTTGTGATTAAGAATGACGTGGCCAAGGAGGTGGAGATACCCGTATGAGTAACGCGTGGGAGAATTTTCTGCACTTAAAAGCAGAAACGCTCCCTGGTTTTTTGCGTTTCGGTGCAAAGGAAACAGGAATGCTTTTCTCTTCCCGCCTGCATAATCAGTAAACGTAATCATCGCTGGTTTTGGGGCGTTCGCGTGTCCATTTTCGATAAGCATCATTGAGTAATAATCATTTTTCCAATCGTCACCCGTATCAAGCTGGTCAAACCAGCATAAGTAAACAGGTTCCACACCAAAAATGCGCCGGACCACCCTTTCGGCCAACAGACTAATATCACGCAGGTTTTCCTGCTCCGGAAGCTTTTTAATAAAGAAAAGAACAATCATGCAGTGTCGGTAGAAGGATTGCAGCCTTGTAAAACAATAATAGATAAGCAAATAAATACTAAAGTAAGTAATGAGGTGGACAAGAAATTGGCTCTGGGAGTATAGGCTCTCCGGAAGTATGTAGTAATTCGTCAGGAGGAGAGGAAGAAAATAACATAATAAGAAAAACAAAAGCGGAACGAAGAAGATGATCCGCCCCCATCGGTGCGTATTAACCCAGAAGAGACTGGTGTACGAATAAATGAGGAAAGGGCTGTGCCATCCCCCCGTTTGGGCAAGCAAGAACGCATTAATACACAAATCAAAAGTAATAAGTGCAACCCATCCCTTTTTGGGGAACGGATAAAGCAGAAGGAACGTGTACAGGACATTGATTGCGACAACAAAAAGGGGTAACTTATACTCATCAGTAAAGGTTTTCATATAAAACAAAAACGTAATGAGAAAAACAAGCCAGCGAAAAGCAAACAAGTAAAGTCTTACGTGCTGTAAAATGTGTTTCATACTGGAACTTCACGATCCTCCACCTGTTAACCTTATTTTAACAATTTAAATACTATAATAGTACTAACCCATTAACAACGGGGACATTTTGTCGAAATCGAAAAAATGCATATTGTTAGTCTATTGTTCTTATACAATATTGTTTAAGTGAGTAATTTATACTATTATTTTAATGGTAATTACGGTTCAAGGTGGGTGAACTGGTATTTACTACCTATATAGTATAAATAAACATGCATGCTGTTTTTTACCGATGTTTCTGTTTTATTCGTTTCCCTCTTCAATTAGAAGCTGAAAATGAAGTATGATTACATAAAGTAAGAAAGGAGGCTAAAGTTATGGAAGAAAAAACATTTACGGCCGGAGATAAAGTGACCGCATCCTACAAATCGGGGACATATATCGGAGAAATTGTCGAAGTATACCCTCCCCGGGTCGCTATCGTTAAAATCCTTGCGGTAGTCAAGCACCCGGCGCAGGGCGATCTTCACCATCCCTTTGAAGCAGGGGTGCCGATTTTCCACCAGCGCCGGGCGCTTTCTTATCAGGAGAAGGCATCCGCACCGCTTGCCGGAGTTAAGCTGTATGAAGGGGAAGTTCCTGAATACCGTGTCTCCCTGCTCCAGGCGGTGGAAGCGGAAATAGAAAAAGTGGAAAGCATGCCCGGAGAATGGGCCAGCCGCTCCCTGAAAGAATTGGAAACACTGAAAGAAGAATATGCACGGGCATAAGAAAAAGAAGGGGGAAATGCTCTCCCTTCCTTCACTTGTTGTTTTTCCGCTGCCGCTTCTCGATGGGCCGGCCGATTCCTTTCTCAATCATCCGCAGGAATCCCTGATCTTTCGGTGCGACAAGCGTTACCGCTACGCCGCTTTCCCCGGCACGGCCCGTCCGTCCGATACGGTGAATATAGCTTTCCACATCATGTGGAATATCATAATTAAACACATGGGTAACACCTTCAACATCAAGTCCCCTTGCAGCCACGTCCGTTGCTACAAGCAGTTGAATTCTTCCCTCACGAAAATCCTTCATTACTTCTTCCCGCTTTGCCTGAGAGAGCCCTCCATGCAGTTCCTCGGAAAGGTACCCTCGCTGCTTCAATGATTCATTCAGTTTGCTTGTCCTTCGCTGTGTCCGGCAGAAAATCATCGAAAGAAGCGGACGATATTCATTCAGCAGCCTGCATAATGTGTCGAGTTTTCCCCGATCGGTTGTTTCTTCGACAATCTGGTCAATTTCGTCGAGAATGATTCGCTTGCCCTCTATTCTGATTTCTTCCGGCGACCGCATATATCTTGCGGAAAGCGTCCGGATTTCCTCCGGCATCGTGGCCGAAAACAGCATGGTTTGTCGATCGTTGGAGGTTTGCTCGATAATAGGTTTGACTTCATCCAGGAACCCCATATCAAGCATTTGATCCGCTTCATCAAGCACAAGCATCGACACATCTGACAAATCGATCGTTCCACGGCGCAGGTGATCAAGCAAGCGTCCCGGCGTCCCGATTACAATGTGTACAGCACCCTCCAGCCGTTTCATTTGCGCCTGTACATCCTGTCCTCCGTATACGGCCAGAACATGCACATCCGCTGCAGGTGCCAGCCTCTCTGTTTCCGCTGTAATTTGCAAGGCCAGCTCCCGCGTTGGAGCCACGATTAATCCTTGGATAACCTGGCGGTTTATGTCTATTTTTTCTATCATAGGCAGGATAAACGCAAGCGTTTTTCCCGTTCCTGTCTGTGCCCGGGCAATGACATCCCGGCCTGACAGCACAGCCGGAATGGCCTGCTGCTGGACAGGGGTCGGTTCTGTAATACCGCCCTCTTCGAGTTTATGTAGTAAGGCCTGGCGAATCCCTATTTCTGAAAAAGTCCCCGGCATCCCTTCTTTGCCTCCTATCTGCTTATCTACAGCAGGCGATCCGGCTTGTGCGCCTCCCGCTTTCTGCCCTGAAGTACATAATACAGGAAGCAGGCTGAAACAACAAAGATCTATATGCACCGGGGTTCTTTCTGATGTATGATTACAAAAAAAGACGTTGGAGGAATAAAAGTGCGTGCAATTATCCTTGGAATTCTGGCTTCTTTCTTTTTTGCCTTTACTTTTATCCTGAACAGGGCGATGGAATTATCCGGAGGAAGCTGGATTTGGAGCGCTTCTCTGCGCTACTTTTTTATGGTGCCTTTTCTTCTCGTGATCGTCATGTACCGAGGAAATCTGTCTCCCCTCTTATTCGCGATGCGGCAGCGGCCATGGGCGTGGATAAGCTGGAGTTTTGTCGGATTCGGCCTTTTTTATGCGCCGATTTGTTTTGCCGCTGCATACGGGCCGGGGTGGCTGGTCGCAGGCACATGGCAGATTACAATCGTGGCGGGTTCCCTGCTCGTCCCGTTTTTTTATGACGTAATTGAGGCACCCGGCGGACCATTGAAAGTGCGGCAGAAAATCCCGCTCAAAGGGCTTCTCATGTCTCTTATTATCCTGGCCGGTGTTGGAATCATGCAGGGCGCCCAGGCAAAAAACCTGTCCGCTTCTGAAATCGTCTTCGGCATCGTCCCCGTTGTTATCGCCGCCTTTGCCTACCCGCTTGGCAACCGCAAAATGATGGAAGTTTGCGAAGGGCGCCTGGATGCTTATCAGCGTGTGCTTGGGATGACGCTCGCAAGTATGCCGCTCTGGCTGCTTCTATCTGCATATGAGCTAGTTACAGCAGGGCCGCCCGGCATAGGGCAAACAACGCAATCTGTGATGGTTGCCGTTTCTTCCGGTGTTATCGCAACGGTTCTGTTTTTCTCCGCTACGGATCTCGTAAAAGAAAACGCGCAGAAACTCGCTGCCGTAGAAGCTACTCAATCAGGGGAAGTGATTTTCGCTGTGCTAGGAGAGCTTGTCCTCTTGTCCGCCCCCCTTCCTTCCGCCCTGTCGCTTGCAGGAATGTTCCTTGTTATTATCGGCATGGTGCTGCACAGCTTTATCTCGCACAAAGGTGAAGCCATATCCCATGATGCGCGTGAAGAGCATTTTGCATAGCATTACCCGAACAAAAAAGCTGCTCCGGAAATCGCCGGAACAGCTTTTTTTGTCACCATTTATACGAGTGTGCCCTATTCCGGCTCTTTATCATCCGGGATAACCCGCTTGCCCGAAGGAAGACGCCCTGCTTTTCGTGCCGACTCTCTCAGTAGAAATTCAATGTGCGTGTTTACACTCCTAAACTCGTCAGCCGCCCAGCTCTCCATAATTTCATATAGTTTAGGATCCATTCTGAGGAGAAATTTCTTCTTCTCGGCCATTTGTTAGTAAAGCGAGCCGGAATTAATGACGGGCTGGGCTGAACGTTCCGAAACGATGGCTACCATCAGGTTATTAATCATTGCTGCTTTCCGCTCTTCATCCAATTCAAACCCTTCCTGTTGCAGCTGCTTAATCGCCATCTGCACCATGCCTACCGCGCCTTCAACGATCCGATGCCTTGCGGATACGATAGCGGACGCCTGCTGCCTCTGCAGCATAGCACTTGCGATTTCTGTAGAATAGGCCAGATGGGTCAGGCGGGCTTCCATGACTTCAACTCCTGCTACTGACAGGCGGGACTGCAATTCATGAGCCAGTTCATTCGCTACTTCCTCTGAATTCCCACGCAGTGAATACCCTTCCTCGTCAAAATTATCATACGGATAACGGCTGGCCACGTGCCGCAGTGCCGTTTCACTCTGAATCTCTACGAATTGTTCGTAATCATCTACATCAAACAATGCTTTAGCTGAATCAACAACTTTAAATACAATCACTGCTGCAATCTCAATCGGGTTGCCGAGCACATCATTTACTTTCAGCTTTTTGCTGTTGAAATTGCGTACCTTTAGCGATACTTTGCGCCTAAAGGTAAAAGGGACACCCAGCCATAACCCGCTGCCCCGCACCGTACCGAGGTAACGCCCGAAGAAAACGAGCAGAACCGCCTGATTCGGCTGCACAATAAAAACCCCGCTTAACCCAATAAACCCTAGAAAAATAAGAGGTGCACCCGCGATCGGATTCTCGGTGACAGCAATAAGGTAAAGACCTGCCAAAACAATAGCTACAAGAATAACCAGGCCGATAAATCCATTCAACACCCACGCTTTTTCTCATTCATCATACAATCCCTCTCTCTATATCGATATCATTTCAATATCATTATGATATCATTTTTGTATTAAATTGTAAACTAGTTTCCTCTTTCACCATGCTGGGCTCATGCTCATATGTTAGGTAGAGAAAAAGGGAGGTACCGTATGCCAAATCAAAATTATGTGGAAAGCGCTCTGTTTGAACACCGTTTTTGGCTGCAAGTGCTAGGAGATCATGCCCGTTTTCTTCTTATGACCCTCGGTCCTATAGAAGAAGGGGATATCCAGAAAGCCCATTCCTTTCTGTTCATATTCGATGACCTGCTGGCACGCGCCCGGCGTTCTTTATCTGAAACTGAGGTAGCGGCGCTAAACCAGGAAGTTTATCATTATGCCGAACAACTGTGGGAGTTTAAGCTCTCCATTCTGCGGCGGCAGCTGGAAGGCAAAATGAATATCAATCTGCCTCCTACTTTCATTAATCACATGGTAAACGAAGTAGAGGAATACCTTCGCATACTCTGCTCCCTCCTTGCCGGAAATCTTCCTCCTGCATGCCATCCGCTTCATTATCACCTGGTGTGGCTGCCTGATGCCGCCGGCCATGCCGCTTCCATCAACAGTTCCTCCGATCCGGTGGAAAAAACGGTGAAGATGAGGAGCGAAGCCTTCACCAAGCACTTCGAACAACTTTATATAAAGGCAGTAGAATTAGCCGGTTACATGCGTACGAATTTGCAGCAGTTCCCTGCCCTTTCCCGTTTTAATCGGGAAGTCGCACTAGAAATGCAGCTATTTACACAATTTCTAAATGAGATAGAAGAGCTGGAGCTCACACACGAGCTGCTCGGCACTCTCTCCCCTCTCATGCCTGATCATATGGCCCGGGAGGAATGCTACTATCTAACAAAACTGGCACAGGCTTCTGAAACAAATGTCCCTCCATGCGATCCCACGAAACCGCGTGTAAGTAACAAAAGGTAGGACCTTCGCGCTAATGTGATATTTTCTAACATACATAGTAACTTTTTCTCCTATACATGATATAGTTAAACTAGTAGAAATCATCAGGAAACAGGAGGGAGAGGAGTTGTCCTACAAAGAAAAGAAAGTAATTACGATCGGCATTGTAAGTGAGCTGACCGGTTTGTCAGAAAGGCAAATACGCTATTACGAAGAACGCAGACTGATTTTTCCCGAACGCACAAACGGGGGAACAAGAAAATTCTCCTTTATGGATGTAGAAAAACTAGTCTCGATCGCAAATCAAATGGAGGATGGCATGCAAACATCCGAAATAAGAAAACTGGAGAAGAAAAAACTGAGCACCCAGGATGCCGAGGTAAGAAACAGGATGATTCAAGGCCAGCTCAATGCTGCCTTTCCGACAAAGAAACGATAAAAACTTTGTCAGAAAATATATCCCGTTTTCACTAAAAAACTTCTCGGTCGTTATACTGAATATATCACCTCCTGGTGTTAATCTCTCCTTCATAAATTCCACCCTTAGCCACAATGCCCGGAGCATTGTGGCCTTCTTTTGTATAAGCAAATTTCTATGTCACATTATCTCACACGATTTACACAAATAATTTCCCGGCATTATACAATGTGACTATCCTATACAAAAGAGAGGGAGAGGACAATGAAATTAGAGGGAATTTTAGCAATGATTGACCCATTTTATGTTTTTTTAGCGGCCCTTTTAGTTATTTCTATGCAGATTGGATTTTCACTCCTTGAGGCCGGCTCCACGAGAATGAAGAATGCAGGCCACATCGCCGGTAAGCAAGTGATTAGCTTCGCGCTCGTCAGCCTTTGCTTCTGGTTCGCCGGTTTTGGTGTTACATTTGGGGAAGGGAACAGCTTTATTGGATTGACAGGATGGATGCTTCACGTACCGGAAGACCAGGTCGATAAAGTATTTGCCTCCCTCTCCTGGGCAAACGTCCCCCTCACGCTTAAGTTCTTATTCCAGCTTTCTTTTGCCGCGGTATCCCTTGCCATTGCATGGGGAGGGTTCGCAGAGCGGGCAAAGCTTTCCGCGTATTTTGTTTTCGGCGCTCTTTTCACTGTCGTTATTTATCCGGTCATCGGGCACTGGGTATGGGGAGGCGGCTGGCTTGGCCAGATGGGAATGCAGGATTTTGCCGGCTCTACCGTTGTTCACCTGCAGGGTGGGATTGCCGCACTTGTAGCTACCCTGCTTCTCGGACCTCGTATCGGAAAGTTTACGAAAGACAAAAAACCGAATCTTCTTCCCGGGCACAATCAGGTCTATTCCGTTATCGGCGTCCTCGTTCTCTGGATCGGCTGGTTCGGGTTTAATGCAGGTTCTACAATGACAGTAAAAGATGGCTTCTTCGGATATGTGGCATTAACAACGAACCTGGCAACGGCCGCAGGCGCTATTGCCGCAATGCTTGTCGCGTGGATCGTGCTTGGCAAAGCGGATATTACAAGTATGCTCAACGGTGTACTGGCAGCTCTTGTAGCAATCACCGCAGCCTGCGCCTTTGTTGAGCCGTGGGCCTCCGTAGTCATCGGCGCAGTGGCGGGCATTATTACCTTCTTTACTTCGCTTTACTTTGAACGAAAAGGAATTGATGACCCGATTTATGCCTTCTCTGTTCATGGGATTGCCGGGATCTGGGGCACGTTATCTACCGGCTTCTTCGCTTCTCCCCGCCTCGTTGAACAGACTGCGATCGGGAAAGCAGGGCTCTTCTACGGCGGCGGCTGGCATCAGCTGTGGGTGCAAACCGTCGGTGTCCTTGGCGCGGCGGTATACGTAGCCATTGTGAGTTTCGTCATCCTGTATGTTTTAAAAGTCACCATGGGCTTACGGGTAACGCCTGAAGAGGAAATTGCAGGCCTTGACATGAGTGAACATGGCGCTTACGGTTATCCTGAGCATTTAGAATCTCCTGTCAAAAATCATCAGTCAGCTGTTTAAAAGCGGCATATAAATATAACAGATAAACGAAGGCCGGACTGGGCTTATGCCTATCCGGCCTTCCCTATAAAAGAGGTGTCTGGATGAATGACAATAAACACTGGGGAGTTTTTCTTTCTGAGGTTACCGGGGCCAAATCGCTTAACGAGCTGAAGAAAATTCACTCGTCTTTCCCTTATTTTCTCCAATCTGTTTTACGTAACAGCCAGCCGGATATTCATGAAATCTACGTTTTTTTGAACCGCATCCACGATGCGCTCATGCAAAAAGCACTGCAGTATGCAGAAAGGGCGGTTAAAGACGAGGGCTATACCTCCCCTCCCGAGGTCTATTGCTGGATTATTACAGGAAGCGGCGGGAGAAAAGAACAGACAGCATGGACCGATCAGGATAACGGGATTATTTATCGCTGTTCCCCCTGCCAGAATCCGCAAGAGGCAGAGGCTTTTGTTAAGCGCTTTGCTGAAATCGGCGTCTGCTCTCTTAAGCAGGTTGGCTATCCTCTCTGCCCCGGTAATGTAATGGCGACAAACGCACGGTGGTGCAAATCAGAAATCGAATGGGAACTCATGATTAGAGGGTGGGGAGAAAATCACTCCGCGCAGGATCTCCGCTTTCTTTTAATCCTTTCAGATTTCCGGGTTCTTTACGGAGACGGAACGCTGGCCGGGACATTGCGCGGCTTTTTCTCTTCCTTCGTACGGAGCCGGCCTTCTCTATTGCATCGTTTTGCAGAACATGCCATCGCCCACCCCATTCCGCTAAATATATTGGGGCAAATTATACCGGAACGCTGGGGCGAGCACTCCGGCATGTTTGATATAAAGCATGGAATATACATTCAACTCGTTAATAGCATACGCTTTTGGGCTTTGGCTTACAGTATCGAAGAAACCTCTACTCTGGAAAGGATAAAGAGGCTGGAGGAGAAAGGGGTATGGACTGATCAAGAAGGAAAAACGCTCAAATCGGCCTTTTCCTATGTCGCCCGCTTACGCCTTTCTCACCACCTTACACAGGAGAAGCACAAGGAGCTGCTAGACCACCATATTTACCTCACCGAATTAAAAAAGCAGGAATTAACGGACCTAAAAAAAGCAATGAGGGCAGCAAAACAAGTTCAATCTAAAATAAAACGTGAATTCATTTCACCTAATAACGGTTCAGCAAAAGGAGTGCTGCGATGAATGGAAGACGGCCGGAGCAACCCGGCAATTGGAAAATGTTTATTTCCCGTATGCTCTCCCTTGGTTTGAGCCGGGAGCATCTCCCTATTGTCCGGGGAGCCAATGCTTCTTCGGATTTATATCATGCAGCACTTATCCGTGATTTGATAAAGAGCATAGAAAGGAACCCCTTTGGGCTCGATATTTCACTCGCCGATATGGAAGTTGTTATTCTCGATACAGAAACAACCGGGTTTCGTCCCGAGCACGGCGATGAGATCATCTCGATCGCAGCGGCGAAAACCGCCTGCCGTAAAGTTACAGCGGATGTGTTTTCCACTTATGTTAAACCGTCTATTCAGATTCCTGAATCCATTACCGCATTGACGGGCATCACTCAGCAGGAGGTTGCTTTGGCCCCCACCCTGCACGAAGTTATGCCTGATTTGTTAAAGTTTATTAATGGCAGGATGATTGCCGGCTACCACATTGCCCATGATCTAGCCTTTCTCAATACTTTTCTCTGGAAGCACCACCGAACCGGGATGTCACACCGGCTTATTGAGTTACGAAAAGTAATGGAAGCTCTCTGGCCAGGGCACCTATTCAGGAGCCTGGATGATGTTCTCTCCTTCTTCTCCATCGAAATAAAGAACAGGCATACTGCGCTGGGCGATGTTAAAATGACAGAATTGGTCTGGCACTGCATTCTGGAAGAGTGTGAACGACAGAGGATCTATACGCTGGAGGACTTATATGTGAGGATGTCAAACCGATAAGGAGGAGCTGCGGCCTCATTGCAAGGGGTACATCGTGAAGGCACAGCTCCGATTTCTTATTTACCCGGTTCTATCATGTGTTTTGCTTTTGGTACAGCCCATCAATTTCCCTGGCCGAAACAAAATCCAGATCCGTTAACCCACCTTCATTCCACGTCGTTAGACGCATGGTTACCATTTTGTAGTCAATGGCAATCATCGGGTGATGGATTAATCGTTCCGATAAGTCAGCGACCTGATTGACGAACGCAATGCCCTCGAGAAATTGTTTGAAACGAAACTTCTTCTCGATCCATTTCTCATCTTTTCGTTTCCAGCCCGGCAGCGTAGAAAGCTGGAATTCAATTTCCTGCTCACTTAGCTTCATTCATTTCCCTCCAGTTTCTCCATGCTGCTTTTATTCAGGATTAAGCAGACGTCTTATCCACTGATTGTGCAGCCGAAAGCAGCGCAAGCCCATTCTCGATGAGCTCCCTGTTCTCCGGATTGCCGGCAAGAGCCGTTAACTGCTGGCGCAGGTGAAGGCTCTCCTCCTTCATGATTCCCCGTTCCGTCATAATCTCCAGCAATTCCAATCTTAACAGCCAGTCTTCCGGATAATCGCGGTCAAGCGCTTGTGCGACTGCAGCAAGCCTTTGCTCCGTATCTTCCCGCTCCACCCTGCCCTCTCTTGCCTCTCTCACCGACTTATATAAATGATGAAGCTTTGTCTCCCGGTCGTTCCATTGCGGCCTTTTCTTAGAAACAGACGATTTCCGATCGGTATGGGCTAGAAACTTTTCTTTGTCCGCAGCCCCTGAAAATACAGACACAATCGACGCCCCAACCGCCATATCGTATGTTCCCCACTCCGGATGAAATAGTGTTTTCTCATCTGTTACGACAGTGCAATTCTCGAAGCCGATGAGAATGATTTTTCCGTTGTGGCGCCGAACGTATAAAACGGTACCTGTTACGCGAATCCCGGATTCAAACAGCAAGGATGTTTTTTCTCCCTGATGCAGATTCCATTTATGCATCTGCTCCTCGGCGAAATCTTCAAGCGGAATTTCTTCCCCTTCCAGCTTTCCGATTGGTGAACCAAACCCATCCTTATGGTACGACTTACCATGCCCTTCAAGCTCTCGATTCTCTACAGCAAGCGCGGCAGGACCGGTCAGCTGCAGGTAGATCACTTCATCGTTATCTCCATATTCCAAATGTGTAATTGTGCCTGTCACCTGGAGCCCGGAACGGTAGACGGCGGTCGCAATATTTTCCGATTTTATGGCCATAAGAAGCCCTTCCAGCCCACCCCTGGAACACACAAGCCAGGTTTCCAATTCTTTCACCGCCTCTATTAGCTCTTCAAAGTTCCGGCAAACAAACAGCTGCGGCTGGTAGTCCGTAATGTCATATCCTGCCTCAACGCAAGCATTAAGCGAGAATGGGATTTTCTTTGTGTCAGGCTGCAGGCACCGTTTGCTTTCGCCTACAGAAGAAAGTAAACCGGCTCCATAAATCTCCGGCTTCTCCAACTCTCCTATAAGACCGTATTCAACCGTCCACCAGTACAGGCGGGAAACGAGCTGAATCTCCGAAACTTCGGTAACCGCCGCCTGTGCTTTCTTTAACTGTTCCTGCGCCTCGGCTATTTGTTCTTTTATCGCTTCCGGGTCTTCTTTAACCATAGAAAGGAGGCGGATGGCTTCATAGAGCGTATAATCTTCCTTTGTTGACATCGCCTTCGCTCCGAGCGCACCAATCATTCTCACGTACGAAGCATACTTCTCATCCTTCAGGATAGGGGCATGCCCCGCCGCCTCATGGAGAATATCGGGTGCCGGGGTATAAGCGATATGCTCATGGGTACGTATGTCCGTCGCGATGGGTAAAATTCCGTGCGCCTGGAAGTCCATAAATGCAGCAGATGAAAGAAACCCATCAATTGTAACCGCACTCCAGCCGAATTTGGAGAGGCGCTCGTTCATTGTTTCGATGCGCGGAATCGCCTCTACATCAATACCCGTAGAATAAAGGCCGTCTATATAAGCACTGTGTGCTTTCTCTCCCAGAAAAGCCCGGTTTTGCCGCATGACATACCGCCAAACCGCCTGGTTAATCGGTGTGTACTTCTCGTACTCTTGCTTGACAACAAACTCCCGCAGGTGAGAAGGAATGTTAACCATGGTACTTCATCCTTCCAATTGTTATTTCAATGCTTGTTTCCTTCGTTTTTCGGCAGCCAGCTGTACATATAGTCCGGATCCTCATATTTACAGGCCTGTTTCACCACTTTTAACGGCCGGAACGTGTCGATCATGACAGCGAGTTCCCCTGTTTCCTTCTTGCCGATGCTCTCTTCCATTTTTCCCGGGTGAGGCCCATGCGCAAGCCCGCTCGGGTGAAGAGTAATGGATGCTTCTTTGATGCCTCGGCGGCTCATAAAATCTCCATCGGCATAATAAAGTACCTCATCGCTGTCTACATTGCTGTGTACATAAGGCGCCGGGATCGCCTGGGGATGGTAATCAAACAGCCGGGGTACAAACGAGCATACAACATAGTTGTGAGCCTCGAATGTTTGATGAACCGGCGGCGGCTGGTGCACCCTGCCCGTAATCGGTTCAAAATCATGAATGCTGAACGCATACGGAAATAAATATCCGTCCCACCCAACCACGTCAAGCGGATGAAAATCGAACAAATACGAAGTGAGCATGCCCTGTGCCCGTACACGCACTTCATATTCCCCTTTCTCATTCTTTGGTTCCAGCTTCTCAGGGGTTCTAAAATCACGTTCACAGTAGGGGGAGTGTTCAAGGAGCTGGCCGTGCTCGTTCCGATACCGCTTCGGGGGAACAATAGCGGAATTTGATTCGACGACCAGAAAGCGGGCTTCTTTCGTTTCCAGAAGCACTCTGTACGTAGTTCCAATCGGGATAACAAGGTAGTCACCAGGGTAGAAAGAAAGCTCTCCAAATATGCTTTCGATTCTTCCTTTTCCCTCGTGTACATACAACAGCTCGTCCCCTCCCCGTTCCGATAGAAGTACTCCATCTGAAGGGTAGGGCGGGCAATCCCGATGGCTACGTCATCGTTTGCCATAAGAATTTTCCTGGCCTCCAGAAAGCTCCCGCCAGCCTCCGTGTCCCATGTTAGAAAGTGCCGATGGCGTAACGCATCGCGTTCCTCAAACTCATAGGAAATATCTTTTATCTTTACCGCTTTCTTTACCTGGGTGGGCGGATTGATGTGATAAAGAAGGGACTGAATTCCGGAGAAGCCCTTTGTCCCCATCAGCTGCTCATAGTAAAGGCTTCCGTTTTCCTTACGAAACTGTGTATGCCGTTTATGCGGAATGCTCCCCATTTTGACGTAATGCGGCATTGGTTTTCCTCCTCATCTATCAACAAGAGAAACGGGAAGGGAATTGACTTCCCCTCTCGTTTCTATAGGATATCTTTATGCCTTTTTCAAGTTATAAGCTTAAATGTTTCCTCTTCGTTCCTGCTCCCGCTCAATTGATTCGAATAGCGCTTTAAAGTTCCCATCCCCAAAACCAAGAGCCCCTTTGCGCTGAATAATTTCGATAAACAATGTTGGACGGTCAACAACCGGCTTCGTAAAGATCTGCAGTAAATATCCTTCGTCATCACAGTCGACGAGAATATTTAATTCCTGGATCTTTTTCAAATCTTCATCAATTTTCCCGACACGATCCGTAAGTTCTTCGTAATAGGTCGCAGGTGTACACAGAAACTCAACTCCGTTTGCCTTTAAAGCGTTTACTGTTGAAATAATATCATTTGTCAGCAGCGCCAGATGCTGAACACCTGGGCCATAGTAAAAATCAAGGTATTCCTGAATCTGCGATTTTCGCTTTCCTTCCGCAGGCTCATTAATCGGAAACTTAATCCGGCCCGTTCCGTTGGTCATTACTTTGGACATCAAGGCAGAGTATTCAGTTGAAATGTCATCATCATCAAAATGCTTCATTACGTTGAATCCAAAAACCTTAGCGTAGTACTCCGTCCATTCGTCCATCCGCTCTACGTTGCCTACGATATGGTCGATACCTACAAGACCTGTCGCAGTCGAATCAACCTGAAAATCGGACACCTGGTAGCCAGGAAGAAATGGCCCTTTGTAGTCCGTTTTATCAATAAGTGTGTGAATTGTATCCCCATATGTGCCTACGATCGCCTTCTTTACAATTCCGTTCCCATCGCTTTCCGTCCATGGTTCCTTGATTACAATCGCTCCCCGCTGTACTGCTCCTTGATAGGCTTCATCGACGTTGGATACCTTTAACGCGATATCTTTTGCCCCTTCACCGTGCAGCTTTACAAATTCAGCAATGTCCGTGTCATTTTGCAGTGATCCTGTAACAACAAAGCGGATCGCCCCCTGTTCGAGAACGTAGGATACGCGGTCACGGCACCCGGTTTCCAGCCCCTGGTATCCAATGATTTTAAATCCATATGCTTTACAATAGAAATAAGCGGCTTGTTTGGCGTTTCCTACATATAACTCAACATGATGCAAATCCTGGACAGGAAAGATTTCTTCTTTCACCTGATTTTTCACATCAAATAATTCTTTAGACATTTCTATACCTCCTGCTATTTTAAAAAGTAAGGTAAAACACTTTTATAAATCAGTTCGATTTATCCTATTAATTAAAATATTACAGTGATTATTTTATTTTTGCAAACGCTTACATTAACGCACGCAAACTTTACACCATTAAAGATTCCTACCTTTTATATAATGGATTTCTTTGAAACTATTGGTGTGTTTTTGTAAAAAACAAAAACACCTTATTCGTTTAAGAATAAGGTGTTAATTCGTATATGTATGGTGGGCCTAGGCTGACTCGAACAGCCGACCTCACGCTTATCAGGCGTGCGCTCTAACCAACTGAGCTATAGGCCCATGGAGCATCTGTCTTGCGCAGATACTACTGATTTCATCTGAACAAAGAAGCACAGTCGACGTAGT
>NZ_BBWZ01000063.1 GCF_001015055.1 Aneurinibacillus tyrosinisolvens
AAGAATAACAAACAAGTAGATTACTCTCCTTTTCGGCAGCGATACACAAAAGCGGGAGGGATGTTCAGAGGGACAAAATCGAAATCGACCTGCTCAAACCGTTCGGCGAGCTGCTTTTGCATTTGCAGCGAATACTGAAAAGCAATAAACATACCGCCTGGCTTTAAGGACTCCTCTACTCCTTCCATAATTCGGTCCCGCAAATCCTGGGGGAAATTCGTGAAAGGAAGGCCTGATAAAATATAATCGAACTTTTCGATGTGGTGTTGTTTCATAACCGAATGAATCTCAGCTGCGTTGTCATGGTAGGACAAGTCCGGATAAAGGGATTTCAGCCGTTCGCGCATCTTATCATCCCTTTCGAAGACGATAACGTTGCAGCCATGGCGTTTCATTTGGTGCAAATAGCGCGTAAAAATGCCTGTGCCTGCACCAAGCTCGGCAATATTTTTCGCGGCCGTCCAGTCGATCGGCTTGATCATGGCCCGGGCAAGGAAGCGGGAACTTGGCGTTACGCTGCCTACGCTCTTAGGCGAGCGCAAAAATTTATATAAGAAAAGAAGTTTATCCATATATATCTCCTTGTTTCTATGTCCATCTTATTATAACAGTACTACAGCACGATTTGGAAGAAATCCGTCTCCAGGCGGAATCGGCCCAGGTGAAAGCCGGAAAAAAGGAATCACCGCTTCCATGGAGAAGAAAGTTATAGTAAATACTGAAACTACCGGAGGAGGAATCAAATATGGCTTTTCAAAACCCGTCTAATGATAAACGCCGTACGATTTTAGAAGAGGCAAAAACAATTGCCGTCGTAGGGCTGTCTGATAATCCGGAGCGTACGAGCAATATGGTAGCCCAGGCGCTTCAAAACAACGGATACCGTATCATTCCGGTTAACCCGACGATTCAGGAAGCACTCGGGGAAAAGGCGTATGCGTCTCTAACTGAAATTACAGAACCAGTTGACATTGTAAATGTATTCCGCCGCAGTGAGACGGTCGTGCCGGTAGCAGAAGAAGCGGCCAAAATTGGCGCCAAAACACTATGGCTGCAGTTGGGCATCTATAATGAAGAGGCAGCAAAGATAGCGCAGGATAAGGGAATGAACGTTATTATGGACAATTGCATTAAAGTCGATCACGCGCTTCTCGTAAGAAGATAAATAAGAAGCAGCAGGTAATGCCCCTGGATAAAAAAACAGCAGCCCAAAGTGACCGCGTTCCGCCGAATCAGCGCCTGACCGAAGGTTTCCCGGTTTTGCACTACGGTGAAGTACCGCAGGTAAATCTTGACACGTGGGACCTTCGGATCTTTGGCTTTGTGGATAAGGAAATAATGTATACATGGGAGCAAATCCTTGATATGCCGCACACGGCTTCAGCCAATGATATCCACTGTGTGACAGGCTGGTCGAAGCTTGATAATACATGGGAAGGCGTTCTCGTGAAGAATGTGCTGCGGGAGATTGAAATTCTTCCCGAAGCAAAATTTGTCATGATCCATGCGGAGGAAGGATGGACGGCGAATCTTCCGCTTGAGGATTTTATGAGAGAGGCGAGCCTTTTTGCCCGCAAGCACAATGGGGAGGACTTTCAAGTCCTCCTTATTTGTTTTTCAAAGCTTCTGTGGTGTGATTTTTTCAAATATTTCCCCTTCTTTGAATATAATATTCAAGATATAATTAATCATTATTTAGGAGTATAATCATGAACTCAAAATGGAGGAATTTTGTATGAAGCGTGCTGGTAAAACCGTTGTTCCATTGTTATCGTTCGGCCTGCTTTTCACCAGTGTTCCACCTGTTTTTGCTGATATCGAAGTATATAAAGCTGCAGAAGTTCAACCGTATAAAGCTACAGAGGTTCAACCATACAAGGCCGAAGAAGTTAAGCCATATCAGGCTGAAGAAGTTAAGCCGGCCCAGCCATCCAGTACCCAAAAGCAGCAAACGAAAAAGGTTGATTCCGCCTCCTGTTACGGGACATTCAATCTTTATGTACCTGGAGCTGTCTATACGACCGATGATTATACTAACAATACACGAACAACGAAAGTTTCACCCGGCAGCGGCAAACTAAATTCATGGCTAACGATTAATGCCAACGGAACCTACGTATGGAATAGCTCCTGGGATAAAAAAGTAATCAAAGGAAAATGGAAAAAAGGGGATGCTGATTATCCTGTCATTTTATTAAATGTCCAAGAAAAGAAAAGCTGGAAAGTAGGAAAAGATAAACGAAAAAATCAGGTTTATGTTTGGGATGGAAATTATGCGTATTACATTGGCATCCCGAAGAAATAAAAATAGAAATCATGAACCCCGCTGCCGATCCGGTGGCGGGGTATTGTCATAAATTAATTTCCCAGAAGCTCAGTAATTTTTTCATTCAATGATTGAATCTTTTTGTATAATTCCGTCTGTTCCTGCCATGATAGATTCGGATTTGTCACCTAACTTTTGATTTTCTACCCCAGCCATTTTTCCCTATGTAAGGTGGGATACAGGTTTTTGAAAAAAAGTGAAACCAATACATTGTGTAATCCGTATAACACTAGTAGGAAAACTATAACGTTATACTGTATAGTTTAAAATAAAAGAAACAGAAGGTTTGCAAATGGAGCGAATCGATGGTGGAGAGCTAACAGCATCTCAACAACAGCAAGCAAGGTGATGAGCTTTTTGTAGAAAGGGTGTTGTATATGGGTTGGAAAGATATTGTTCCCCTTATCCAGCGGCTTGATATCCTCTCAACAGAGGAGAACGAACTCGTGCAAATTCGCAATGTTTCCCATGAATTGAAGTGCATCGGGAGAGGAACAGATGCTGCTGTATTTGTTCACCCGGAATATCCTCTCTATGCATTTAAGGTATATGCAAAAGGTAAAACCCAAAAGCAAGAAAATGAAGAAGCAGCCTATGAAAAACTCGGGGATAACGCCTACTTCCCGACGTTTCATGGTTCCGGTGAAGGTTTCATCATTATGAGTTATGAACAGGGAATTAACTTATATGATTGCCTGGCTAAAGGGATTAAAATTCCGGAAAAGGTAGTGGATGACGTCGAACGGGCGATTGAATACGCACGCGGCGCAGGCCTGAATCCCCGGGATATTCATTTGAAGAATATCCTTCTTCAGGGTGATAAAGTAAAGCTGATTGATATATCAGAGTATGTGAACCCGGGGAACGACGGAAGATGGGAGCATTTGAAAGAAGCATATCGCTTGTATTATCCTTTAATCGCCTCAAGAAGGGTACCTATACCTCTGATTGAGTTTATCAAAAAGCAGTATCAAAAACATAAAAGTGCAGGCTTTTCTGTTAAAAAATTTGGCCGAGTGCTTATGCCGCTGTTCTTTAAACAAAAGAAGGGGAAAACTTCGATCTAAGTTTGATGACAGATTAGGTTTGTATCATTTTTTAAGGGTTGTCGGCTTATCGACAACCCTTATTCATTGCTATGTTTTTACATGCCGGGCTTATATTTCTTTTCACTGGAGGACGTATCCTTTGTATGGAAACCATCTTTCTCATCACGCAGATCTTCCTTTAAATCCTCCATAGGAATAGGGTCAACATTTAACTCGCTTTCATAAAGGTCAAACAGGCTTTTATTGTCTGTTGGGTATTGTTCCGGATTGTCCATCGTTTCTTTTTGAGCTTTTTGAACAGGCTGTTTCTTTGGATCTGCCATTTACATCACTCCAATCATGTAGTACTTTCCTATACCTTTTTATTTGCTCTGTAAAACATCGGTAAGGCTGCCCAAAATGAGCATGAAGCGAATACGTATACAAACAGTGACACAGGGAATAGTAATCGTGTTCTTATTGTTGGATGGATTTTAATCAACGGGGGTACGGGCATGACGAAAAACTGTGAAGAGATACAGATGCGCTTTTATGAAAGTGGAGATGAAGGTGCAAAACTCTTGCCAGTTTCCTTTCATGAATGGGAAGAAAGAGCAAGAAAAACTCTTGCGGCGGGTCCTTTCGATTATGTTTACGGAGCGGCGGGAGCAGGGGATACTCTGCGGGCGAATCTGGAGGCGTTCCAGAAGTATCAGATAAGGCCAAGAATGTGCTGTGATATTACGGAACGTGATTTTTCCGTCACACTGTTTGGAAAGAAAATCCCGCTCCCGATTCTACTGGCGCCCATCGGAGTCAACTCTATTCTGCATTCTGATGCTGAACTTGCTACCGCAAGAGCCGCGGCAAAGGCTGGGGTTCCTTATATACTTAGCAATGTTTCCACCAGGTCGATGGAAGAAGTGGCGGGGGTAATGGGAGATGCTTTGCGCTGGTTCCAGCTTTACCCGCCAAAAAATCATGAGCTTACCAAAAGCTTTCTTAAGCGTGCAGAAGCAGCCGGTTATTCCGCTATTGTTATTACCGTCGACTCGACTTTGCTTGGGTGGCGGGAAAGAGATTTGCGCAATGCCTATCTTCCTTTCCTGGCAGGGGATGGGATGGGCAACTATTTCTCTGATCCTGTATTTCGTTCGGGCCTGGATGAACCACCTGAACAGAATATGAAAGCTGCAGTAAAGAAGGCATTATCTGAAGGAAACAACACCCACTTTACGTGGAAAGAGCTGGACTATATTCGAGAACAAACGAGCCTGCCGGTGTTAATCAAAGGAATTACCCACCCAGACGATGCGATACTAGCAGTGGAGCATGGGGTGAGCGGAATTATTGTGTCTAACCACGGGGGGGCGGCAGCTGGACGGGGCGATCGCTACTCTGGATGCACTGCCTTCCGTCTGCGAAGCGGTGAAGGGCAACGTACCTGTTCTGATGGATAGCGGAATCCGCAGAGGGGCTGACGTCGTTAAAGCCATTGCCCTCGGGGCTTCCGCCGTCCTGTTTGGCCGGCCTTACGCCTATGCTTTGGCGGTTGCCGGAGAGACGGGAGTCAGGGAAGCAATCGAAAATTTAATCGCCGAAACAGAGCTTCAGATGGCCATTTCCGGGCGCAATTCAGTTAAAAGCATAGACGCTTCTCTTGTCGAGAAGGTAAAATAGCAATCCATTAGAAAAAGGCATGATTATTGTTGATCATGCCTTTTTTCTGTCTTGCAGGGATAAAAAGAGAGCCATTAAGTAGAAGGCTTTGGGGGCGGTTTGATGGCGAATAAGAAAAACATGAAAACGGGAGCAGAGTTAGTCGGTAATGAATATATTCTTAATGGGCAACCGGGAAAAGGAGGAAAAGAAATGTCCTTTAGTTATATCTCTCATCTTTATTGCTCGGCATGTGAGAGAAAGTACAGTACAAAGGAAAAACAACAACTGTGTGAGTGCGGCTCTCCACTGCTCGTTGCTTACGAATTTGATGAAATAAAGGGGCAGTTAAAACCAGGCGACCTGGTGGGAAGAGAAGCGAGCCTTTGGCGGTATCACGAACTGCTTCCCGTGGAAGAAGAGAAAAATATTGTTTCACTCGGTGAGGGGATGACCCCTCTGCTTCGAATGCCAAGAGCAGGACAGGATATGGGGATAGAAAACCTTTATATGAAAGACGAAGGAACGATTCCAACCGGAACGTTTAAAGCGCGCGGAGCGGCAGTAGGCATATCGAAAGCTAAGGAATTAGGCGTGAGGCACCTGGCGATGCCGACGAACGGAAATGCCGGTGCAGCATGGTCTTTGTATGCTGCAAGAGCAAATATGAAAGCCACTATCGTTATGCCGGTCGATGCTCCAGTCGTCACGAGAAAGGAATGTGTGATTGCAGGCGCTGAACTTTATCTTGTAGACGGACTGATTAGTGACGCAGGAAAAATCGTCAGCAAGGCTGTGAAAGAGTTCAATCTTTATGATGCCTCGACATTGAAAGAGCCCTATCGGATTGAAGGCAAAAAGACAATGGGATTAGAAATAGCCGAACAGTTCGGGTGGAAGGTACCCGATGTGATTTTATATCCGACTGGAGGAGGAGTCGGGCTCATTGGAATATACAAGGCATTAATTGAGCTTCATACGCTTGGCTGGATTGGAGATGAGCTGCCGCGGCTGGTCGCTGTGCAGGCGGAAGGATGCGCCCCCATTGTAAAAGCATGGAATCAAAAGAAGCCTTATTCGGAGTTCTGGGAAAGTTCCTCGACTGTCGCCTTTGGAATTAATGTGCCGAAAGCGCTGGGTGATTTTCTCGTTCTTGATGCGATTAATAAGACGGATGGCTGTGCTATCGCAATCAGTGACGAGGAATTAGTAGCGGAACAACAGAAGGTTGCCACTCAGGAGGGTGCATTTATTTGCCCGGAAGGAGCTGCTGTTTTTGCGGCAGCACGCCAGTTGAGAGAAAACGGGTGGATTAAAGATGGGGAGAGTGTTGTAGCATTAAATACCGGATCGGGAGTAAAGTATTCTGATTTGTTAAGCTGCGCTGTTCCTATACTGCAGCCGGACGAAGGATTACCATTTAGGCAGGGTTAAAGTCTTGAATTTTTGCGTAAGATCAACAAACCGAATAAATTAATTTTTACCGGAAGGAGGAACGTATGTTTATCAAAACTTGCCCGGATTGTAACTATGATTCGTATGGAAGTTATGACAAAGGAACGTGGATCTGCCCTTACTGCCAATGTGAGATGCAGGGGGAAAGTGAATGCAGGGACGAAGAATCTGTAAAATTATAAAAGGTTTACATAGAAATAACGCTAATCAGAAGTGAGAAAGCTGAAGCACCTGCCATAGAATAAAAACTATTGGACTAAAAGGCTAAAAGAAAAGCCTTTTAGTCCTTTTCTCACTCTGCGTGAGAAGCGATCTGTTTTTTTGTAACATTCATAAAGGGAATCACCCTGCTTCCTGCAAAGAGGAACAGTGAGGCGGTGAAACATGCGGCTGAGAATAAGCTGACGGACATAAAGCCTGACCAGTTAGCATATAAGAATCCGGCAACCGCTGAACCGACCGCGGCTCCACCGTACATGATGGAATTAGATAAACTTGCGATCGTTCCACGCGATGTTGGTGAAATATTTTGCAATGCATTCATCATAATGGGGAAAAGTATGCCTCCTATTACAAAGACAATGAAAAAGGAGATTTTAACATAGAGAAGGCTTGTTAAACAGGCAAGCAGTATGTAATCAAGTACGAGCAGCGACAGTACAGTATAAAAAGTCCGAGGGAGGCCTGCTTTTTTAATAATCCACCCACCGCATAAGCTTCCTGCCAGGTTTCCGAATCCAAATAGCATCATTGCTGTTCCTACTCCAGCAAGGCTAAGGCCAAATGTAGTTGTGAGAAACGTTCCGATAAAAGAAAAGGAGGTAAAGTTTCCGAGCTGGAAGGCGAAATAAGCAGCAAATGCAGTTCTGGCTTCAGTCTGCGTTAACAAATCCCGGTAACGAGTAAGAATAGAAGGTTTTTTTTCTGAAGGCGCGGCCGGAAGTAAATTCGGCATTACATTGTAAATCAATATCGTAAGGAAAAGAGAGGCGCCTCCAATGACAAAGAAGGGAGTAGACCAGCCGTACACCGCAAGGAAGCTCCCAAGCGGTACACCAAGAAGCTGGGCGACGGACAATCCTGCCGTAGCAAGGCCCATTGATTTAATGATTTTTTGTTGCGGGACGAGGAGGGGAATTGACGCCCACACCTGTGGAGAAACGAAGGCTGAACTGATGCCTGCAAGAAAACGAAACGCGAACATGGACCAGAAATTAAAAGCGAAACCACATAGGGCAGTTGTAATAGCGAAAGACAGCATTCCATAAGCCATCACCTTTTTGCGGTTCCAGCCGTCCGATAAGGGGCCTGCAAGCAGAGCAAACAAAGCGTAGCCAAGGGCATATGCCCCGACCATCCAGCCTGAGACCTCCGTAGAGACATGGAATTCTTGCTTTAGTGTGGGAAGAAGAGGTGAAATTAAAAAGGTATCCGTGCCAATAACGAACATCATGAAGAAAAACAAACCGATTTGTTTCCTCATACGATAAATCTCCTCCTGAAAACAGGTTGTTTTTTAGTTAAACAACTATTGAACTAATATGTAAAAAGAAAGGGGATTAAACGCTACAAAGTGTTTAAGAACCCCGGTAAGTACTGTTCGAATGTTTCCATATCAAGCGTAATCAGTTTCATTTGCGAACTTTTTTGCACCTTGATTAATCCTGCCTCCCGCAATGTCCGAAAATGATAAGAAGCATTCGACTTGGAAGCCTGGCATTGTTCACCTACCTCTCCGCAATTCATTTCTTTCTGGTTCTGATACAGTGTTCTAATAATTTCAATCCGTGTCTGATCCGCCAGGCTTTAAAAATTTTGATGCGCTGTTCATCGCTGTTCATTAGTTCAATAATCATACAATTACTTTAGTATAATTTACTAAAAGATGCAATTGTTTTTTGAAAAAACAGTTTGCTGTTTTAAAAATGGAGGCGGTGGAATAATTCTTTAGAGTAATATGAGAAACATACCGAGGTGATGGTGGGATGCAGCGTTATTACTCAAACATTTATTGGCATTTTACCGGTTCTCCTAATGTAAACTGGCATCTCGTGAAAAAGCCTGGGGATATTCAAAAGTATGGAGTGCCAAAGCTGGATCGCGAGGCGGTGGACATTCTTTTGCGAATTCTCCAATCCAAAAAGCTGCTCGCCAAGTGCACCGAAAAAATCAGCGATACAATGATTACCGAACACTTCTGTTCAACTACAGACATCCCATTTAAAGACCTGGTTACCCACTCTCCTTACTATGGAAGAGTTGCCATTGGCTTCACAGCGAGGGCCATCCATAAGAAGTTTATGCCTGTATTGTACATTCCTGTTCATAACATGCCCTTTATTAATCGGATCCTCACAAATATGGAAATACAAGGGGAGAAGGAGGCAGGCGGGCAGCTCGCTTACACGTATTCAGGTGTGCGAGAAGTTGATTCTTCACAAATTGCGGGATTTCTCATGAATTTTTTAAAGGTAACTGATTTCGGAGCCAGAGAAGGGGATTCACTATACAGAGAGAGGGAATGGCGGCATTTAGGGCACTTTAACTTTGATGTCCGTGATGTCGCAGCCATTGTTGTTCCTCAGGATTATATTTCTGAATTAAGCGTGTACCTTGCCGGAGACCGTTATTTACACAATGTTTCCCTTATCTCATGGGAGTTTATTGAGAACTCGTAACCCGGCTATAAAAATTGGTTTCACTATGAAAGGAATAGGGTATAGATAAATTGGAGTGAAGGTAAATAGAGACATAAAGGTGGGAATAAGTTGAGTCCGATTGCAGACGTAGCTACGCATTTAGTTGAAAAAAGACAGCAGCTAAGCGTTGAAATTATTAATGATATTCTCCAAAATATAGAGGTGCAATACCCGCAGGCAGAAATCGATAGAGCCGTTTATGATTTTCATCGTCTTATCGGATTTTTAGGCGAATCTCTTATTTCAGATGGCGGAGAAATAGATGCAGGGCTTGTGGCATGGAGCCGTAAACTCGGGGAACGTGACGCAAACGAGGGGAAGAAAATTACCGACTCATTGAAAGTATATCCCGTTATTCGGGAAACGTTCATCGACCATATAGCAAGGATCAGCATGGATTATCAACTCCCTGTTGATGAAATTGTGTTTGTTACGAAGCGGATTAATTACGTATTGGATCTTTCAATTAATGAAACAATTAAAGCGTTTGATTATTTTAAAGACAAAATTATTAAGGCTACACAGGAAGAAGTAAGCGAGTTATCCGCTCCTGTCGTTCCCATTCACAAAGGGATCGCCGTTCTTCCGCTTATCGGAGCTATTGATTCATACCGAGCCAAATATATTTTAGAGAAGGTAATCCCGAAAGTAGCAGAATTAAAAGTTGAATGTCTCATTATTGATTTTTCCGGCATCCAGACCATTGATACGATGGTGACGAACCATATCTTTAAAATTTATGATGTGCTTCGTTTACTGGGGATACATGCTACCCTGACGGGAATACGTCCGGATCTTGCACAAACAGCGGTTGCCATTGGCATTGATTTCTCTTCTCTCAAGGCTTATGCTACGGTGCAGCAGGCGCTGGAAGCCATCCAGCGTGCGTAACGATAGCCAAAGCTGTGGATTATGGGGATAAGTTTGTGGATAAAGAGAATATATGTTCTTATTTGGGGTGCAAGAATATCGTGGTGATACACCAGGCTTGTTTGGATTGTTTAATCCGGCAGGCCTTTTTGTGTAAAAGCTATTTCTGTTCTAAATTCTCAATACGTTCATTAATTAAACGGACTTGTTCGTACAGGTCGATTCGTTTTTCCCAGTAAAGATTAGGAGCAATCACTTCGTTTTTAATTTCTTCTTTTAAAAGAATTAAATTTTCTTTGCATGTAATAAAATCAATTTTATTTTTAAACTCGTCCATGTTTTTCACCTTCTGTCGCATATTCCTGTGGATAATTTCCCCGGCGGTATGTTCCTTCTTTATATTTTATAATATGTAAAACGATGTCGCACCGTAATCCGTATTACGGGATAACGCAGTGGGTTGCGGTGTTGCCGCAGAAAGAGGAAAACCCCCTCTACATATCATTAGTTAGAGGGGGTTGCAAATGGGTAAATCGTTCACTCTATTCTCTGTTTTTCTTTACAATGGCAACGGTACAGCGCGATACACAAATGAGCTTCTCATCTTCATCAGTTATTTTTATATCCCACACCATTGTTGTTCGGCCCTTATGGAGAGGCGTCGCTACCGCTGTTACTATGCCGCTTTTTTTGCCACGGATATGGTTTGCGTTAATTTCAAGCCCTACCGCAAGCTCATTATCCTGATCGATAAGATTCCAGGTCCCAATGCTTGCTACAGTCTCCGCCAGTACAACAGATGCACCCCCATGTAAAAGCCCAAAAGGCTGGTGGGTTGCTTCATTGACCGGCATGGTGCCCACTACCCTGTTTTCCGTTAACTCCTGCATTTCAATTCCTAGCACTTCCATAATGGTGCCTTTTACGTTCATTGCGCATTTCCTCCCCTAAAAGTATGATGAGTATTTCTTTAATCCTTATTTAACCCGATTTTCAGAAGCATTTTTTTAAATTGCACAATTTCGGTATAAGTAAAGCCTTCAAAAATTTCATCATTCATTTCGTCCATTTTCTCGTTCAAGGAGGCTTCTAACTTGCCGCCTTTTGAAGTAAGGTAGATGCGATTCACCCTTCGATCCGAAGGGTCCGGGCGGCGCTCGATAAAACCATGCTGCTCCAGTCGATCCAGGATACCGGTTATGGTCGCCGCATCCACATGGAGCCGTTCCCCAAGCTCTGCACCGTGCTGTCCGTCCTTTTCCCATAAAATATGTAAGAGGGCAAACTGGACTGGTGTAATATGATAATCTTTTAATTTTGCTTTGCTCATTTGTGCTGCTTTCTGCAGAGCTTTCCCCAGTAAGAAATGTACACAGTCTTCAATTCGCTGCATCCGGCGCCCCCTTTCTTTCCCTTGCTTCAAACATATCATAGTCTAAATATTTTGTATACTAATAATATGCAGACAATTTATTTGCATGTAAAGAGAAAGAGGGGGCTGACAACAATCAGAATGACTGAAAAATTCTTTTACATACGGTTTCATTTGGTTCGAAATAAAAAAATGCGGTTCCCATATGGAATTCCGCATTTTTTTTGCTTACTTTATATAGGGTAGGGTCCTTTCCCTCTTTTTCTAGTGGCTATTTTCCGAGAAAAGAGGTGAGCATCCACACGTGTTTTTCGAGAGAAGAATGAATCGCGAGCAGCATATCTGCCGTCGTTTCATCATTTTCTTCCTGAGCCGTGTTCATTCCTACTTTCAATTCCTCGCTCAGTTTCCCAAAATCGCTTACGAGTGTTTGCACCATTTGCTGTGCATCCTCCTGGTTGTTTGCTTCCTCGATAGAAGATAGCTCAAGCGATTCTCTCATCGTAGCCACCGGTTTTCCTCCTAATGCCAGCAGTCGCTCAGCAAGGTTATCGATATGCACGGCGGCTTCGTTATAAAACTCCTCAAATTTCACGTGCAGGGTAAAGAACTGGCTTCCCTTCACATACCAGTGATAATTGTGAAGCTTTGTGTACAGAACTGTCCAGTTTGCCACCTGTTTGTTTACGAGGTCTGCTATATTTGCCATTGTCATTCCGCCTTCCTGGTAAAAAGTAAAGTAGTAACTTGCATAGTGAAAAAATCCACCCTTTTATTATTACCTCTTCGCAGGACAAACAAACCGGAACTCGCCAAGAAAATAGCAAAACATCCAATGTTTTAAGCACTCATAAACGGGGAAAAGCCCATTAGGTGGTTCTTCAATTAAGCATGATAATCTAAAGGAGGAATATAAACCGATGGAAGAAAACAACCATATGGTACATCAAAATGGAGACGTAGATACGAACAAAGTGGAAAATGTAATGGGCCGGATGAGCTCTGAGAGAAAAGATGATATTCTGCAAAATTTTAATTCCTTCAAGAATTATCTTGGAGACAAAATGGAGCTTGGACAAAAGCTTGGCATGAATGAAGAGATGCTGGCGAAGACAGCGGAGAAGGTGGCGGGTTATTTGGCTGCGAATGAAGAACCGCGCAATCGTGAGGAATATCTTCTCCAGCAGTTATGGCTATCCGGAGAGCAAGACCAGCGCCACCAATTAGCCCACCTCCTCGTACGTATGGTACAGAAGGAACAATAAACTTTATTGCATAATTTGGAAGGCCCCGGTATTTGCCAGGGCCTTCTTCTGTTTATAATGGGCGTTTTTTTGGCTGTTGTTTGAAAACGTCCAGTAATAACTCATTTGCTGCTTCACCCTGCGTTTCCCATGTGGCTGCAAATCGAACCTGGTGGGAAACACCAAGAATATCGTACTTTTGTACGAGATGCTGGCGTGCGGAGCCGACGATAAGCGAGTGGAGGCGGAGCTGTTTTTTTCTTCCCAGCTGAAACAGCATGTCTTGAACAGGCGGAGTAATTTGGCCGATGCCGTCCGTTACCATGACAAGGTCTGCATGCCGGAATGCTTTTGTCTGTTCAATGATTTCAAGCGCCCGTTTCATAGGAGCGTCGAAATGGGTGCCGCCGCCGAAAGCCATCTGGGAAAGCTCATAAAACGCCTGCCAGTCGGGTTTATTGTGGTAGAGAAACTGCTCCTTCAACTCCCCCTTCGCCCCGAACAGAAGCAGGACAAAGTCTCTCCGTTCAAGCAGGCTGAGGGCAGCGAATGTCATAACAAAAATCTGGGCCAGCCGCAGCTTGCTTCCGCGCATGGAATGGGACGTATCAAGCATACAGACAACAGGGCCCTTCTGTGGTTCTTCAATGAAGCCGGTTGTATTGTATGTCATTAGCTTTTGTTCGAGCCACTTGACCGTGAAGTACAGTTCGAAGTCTTCATCGGCAAGCAGCACTGCCTCTCCCGGCAGCATGTGGGAAATGTCTCCGGATTGCCGTAAATCATCATACGCCTCAGGAATATGAGGCGACTTCATTTTACGCCGTTTTACACGGAACTGGTGGACATTTCTGCCCACTTCCTGCAAAAAAGCAAGCAGTTGCGGGTGGTTTCTTAATTTCTCCGCCCAGTGTATATACTGCTCGAAAGTCTGCCTTCGCAGCTTCCCAAGTTCACTTCCCCAGCGCCGGCTGGCGAAGCGCTGGCTGGCCTCAAGCAGATCCTGTAAAAACTCGTTCTCTTCATCCTCTACAGCAAGCGTTTCCTTTAGCGACGTATTCAGCCACTGGCCTAATTCCGCTTCAAGGGAAGCGATTGCTTCTTTCTCCTGCCGCATTAGCCGCCGGAGCTGTTTTTCCCGCTGGGATAGCTCTTCCTCCAGCTTTTTTGCCTTTTGTTTTAGCTTGGTGCGTTTTGTAAACTGCGTGCGCATTTCTTCCTGCAGGGAGGTCATTTGCTCGCGAAGTGCACTTATTTCTGACTCGACGAGCGGGCGGCTATCCTTTGCAGCCTGTTTTTCTTCCGCCGTTTTTTTTCCCTGCTGGAGTGTATAGCCAACAAGTTTGAGCTGCTTTACCTGCCTGTCGGTAAATTGCTCGCTCACCTTCGCTGCTTCCTCTCCTTCGTTTCCCTGCTCCTCCTTAAGGCCGAGTGCAAGCAAACGCTGCTCCTCTTTTTTGCGCTGTTCGACTTCCTTTTCATACGTTGCGGTTAACCACATAAGAGCCTTTAGCGCCGTTTTAAAAGAAGCGTTGACCCGGGATATGGTACGCGGATGAATGGTACGGTAGAAATACTGCTTTTTCAGCGTACCAATGAGCCAGCGGTGGAACGGTGCCGCTTCCCTTGCCGGGTCGATTTCCGGTTTTTCAAGATAAAAACAAAGAAAGAAATCGGCGAACAATTCTATATCAAACCATGCGGCCCGGGACTTTGCTTCATTTATCCATTCTTTTGCCGAACGGGAGGAGTGGATGAATGCGTCGAATACATAACGATCGATGCGTGCACTGCGAATAATCATGAAGTGTCACCGCCAATTTATAACGTATAGTCGTACTCGCTTCCTGCAATTTCCTTATCGAACAGGGTGCGGTACAATCCTTGAAGCATCTGCAGAGTTCGCTCTCCCTGAATGCGAAGGCGGGTATATTTAACAGTGTAACGGTCTGTATGGAGAAGAAGGAAGTTCTGGCTGTACAGGTAAGCGTTCACCGCCTGCTCTCTTTGCTGCCAGGACAGGAGGTCGCTGCGCAGCTTCCTTGCGGTTTCTTCGACCTGGGTCCGGCATTTTTCCAGGAGGGCCTGTGAATGGGCAACGGCATCTCTATTCAGTTTTTCCCCAACCTCTCGCTTGAATTGGTAGGAGTGGAGTTCCTCCTCCTTCTCAAGCCATTTCTCTGCAATTTGTTCATATTCGCGCAGAGGGAGTTCTTTTTCCATCTCCCGTTTCAGCGCATCCTGAAAGCACACATCGAAGATTTGCTGGATTGCCGCCAAATCCTCCGGTACGTCCCACAGCAGGTGCGGGGTATAAACGGTATCCCATATAGACACGGTATCGCGCCCGTTTAAGGCGGCAGATGTCCTCCACATCGAACCGACTTTATTCCAGCGCCGGTCTGATAAAATAAACTCTTGTTCTTCAAGCGCCTGCTTTATTTCAAATAAAAAATAAACGAGAGATTCCGGCAGCTTTGTTTTTCTTGCCTGCGTTCTTATCGTTTCAACGTCTGCGAATGAAAGGATAGCGGGCAGTGGGTCCTCCGGGAGCTGGAACATGCGCTCGTAGCTCGCTATCTTTTTTAAATAACTGACCTCATAACGGATGAGAAAACGGTCGTATAGTGCGGTAAGCTGTTCGTCTTCTTCGGGCAGTTCATTGGAAGCGGCCATTAAAAACAGTAAAGGAATGGCCTGTTTCTCGCGTCCGTTGAAGAAGATGCGTTCATTTAGGATAGATAGGAGCGCGTTTAAAATGGCGCTGTTCGCCTTGAAAATCTCATCAAGGAACGCAAACCGGGAGCCGGGAAGGTATCCGTCTGTTTGGCGGACATACTGATCGTTTTTTAGCTGCTGGAGCGATACAGGACCAAATATTTCATCAGGAGTTGTAAAGCGCGTCAACAGGTAATCAAACCACTTTTCGTTTCCGAATAGCTGGGAGAAGGAGCGGGCCAACTGAGATTTTGCCGTGCCCGGCGGCCCGATGAGAAGGGCGTTTTCATTGCTCATGATACCGAGGAACAGTAAGCGTATCAGCTCTTCTCTTTCCAGAAATCTTTCTTCCAGCAGCGTGATCGCCTGTTCGATTTTTTCCTGAATGGAAACAAATTGTTTTGCCATAACTGTCGCTGTGTTTTGCGGGTGAGTGAAAGCACAGCTTCCCCCTTTCCGTTATTTGTTCCGTCTTTTATTTTATCAGATGGGGGAGGATGGGCATACGGTAAATGGCAGTTTAGCCTGGGGTAACCCGGCTATTTGGAAAGTATTTTGTATATAATGAAGAGGATAAAATCGCTCAGAAAAGAGAGGGTGATGGAATGAGCGAGGAGATGACGCGAGGAGCCAGTCCCCTGGAAATCGAGCTTGAATGCGGGTTCGATTTCATCGGGGATATTCATGCGTGCTACGAGGAATTGCTTGAACTGTTGCAAAAGCTGGGCTACAGCCCGGACGAGGAGAGGCTGTACAGGCATCCGGAACACCGCAAAATGGTTTCGCTGGGCGATGTTATGAGCCGGGGGCCCGCTTCCATTTCAACCATGGTGTTTTTTAAAAGACATATCGATGCCGGACTGGCTTACATGACGGATAGCAACCACGGATGGAAAATCGCCCGCTGGCTGGATGGGCGCAAAGTAAACCTGGCACATGGCGACGAAAAAGTGGCGGAAGAATTTAATCGGTACGAGGCACAGTATGGAAGCGAAGCCGCTCTTCGCCTGAAGCGGGATTTACGGGAAATGCTGATGAACGCCCCTTCCCATCTTATCTTTACAGAGAGGGGTGTGCGCACGGTTGTAGCCTGCCATGCAGGAATTAGGGATCAATACATTGGCAAAGATTCAAAACGAATTCGGAATTTCTGCCGCTACGGAGATACAGACGGGCTGGATGAGAACGGAAAACCGCTCCGTAAAGAATGGCATACCGGGCACCGCACCGGCGAACTCATTGTATGGGGGCACGATCCGCGAGCTGAACGTGAAGTAATAAACAGTACCGTAAATATCGATCAAGGAGCTGTATTTGGGGGCAGCTTAACCGGGTTTCGTTTTCCGGAGGGAGAATTTATCTCCGTTAAGGCATATAAAGACTATTCAGACGTGCCTGGTAACCCGTTCTCCCGCACATCCATCTGACAGAGAAAGAAGGAAAGAGCCGAACTGTGGAGTAATTAAAATAAAGAAAGAGAAAGGGAGGAACGATATGGATACATTTCGCGCACTTGTAGCAGAAAAATCAGGAGACGACTTCTCACTCGGAGTTAAGAGGCTGGCACTTACCGATCTTCCGGCAGGGGGAGTAACGATTCGAGCGGTCTATTCCAGCGTGAATTTTAAAGACGGGTTAGCGAGCAGTCCGAACGGAAATATCGTAAGTACATACCCGTTTATCCCTGGAATCGATGTAGCAGGTACGGTTGTTTCATCAGATGATGCCCGCTTTGCTGAGGGAGATGAAGTGCTTGTCACCGGTTACGATATGGGAGTTTCCCATTATGGAGGATTTAGTGAGTACGTGCGTGTACCTGCAGAATGGGTCGTCCGGCTTCCCCACGGCCTGAACATGAAAGAGGCAATGGCATACGGAACGGCCGGGTTTACAGCGGCGCTGTCCGTTCAGCGCCTCGAGGAAAGCGGGGTAAAGCCGGAAAACGGGCCAGTTCTTGTGACAGGTGCTACCGGAGGGGTTGGAAGTCTTGCAGTGGCGATCCTGGCAAAGAAAGGCTATGAAGTAGCGGCAAGCACAGGAAAACAATCGGAACACGAATATTTAACAAAGCTGGGGGCAACCCGCATCTTAACGAGAGAAGAAGTTTCACCGGAGAAAATAAAACCCCTTGGAAAAACGGAGTGGGCGGGGGCGGTCGACCCGGTTGGGGGCAGAACGCTGGCCTATTTATTGACTACAACGAAATATGGCGGTTCTGTTGCGGTTAGCGGCCTTACAGGCGGCACAAAGGTAGATACGACCGTATATCCGTTTATTCTCCGCGGTGTCAACCTGCTCGGTATCGATTCGGTGTACTGCCCGATGGATGTGCGGGTGAAGCTCTGGCAGCGAATGGCGGATGATTTAAAACCGACGGATTTACTGGAAGGCATTACAAGGGATGTTACGCTTGACGGGCTTGGGCAAACGCTCGCCGACATTCTTCAAGGGAAGATGCGCGGGCGCGCAATTGTAGCGCTATAGATGTTACCAGCATTCCGGTGTGTAAGAGCGCATCCGGAAGCTCATGCCAGTCATGTTGAAGAAAAGAGAAGGGGGATGAAAGAGAAGTGCTACCACAGTCCCCCTTCTTTTTTCTTGTCCTTTTGCAGGTAAACGACCCCCCGCTCCGTTTCACAAATCCATTCTTTGGCAACTTCTACCTCTTTAACAGGAATTCGTAAAAATAAAGGTTTGTTGAGATAACCAAATGACTCGCCATGTTCCTGGAGCAAAATTTCTCCGCTGTCCATCATGTAAATACGAACGGTTTCTATCATCGATTTTTCCATAAAAAATTCCCTCCTTTCTTCCATTGTAGCGCAACTCTGCTATGTTTCCTAAACTTTTCTGAAAGTTTAATAAAATCTTCATCA
>NZ_BBWZ01000064.1 GCF_001015055.1 Aneurinibacillus tyrosinisolvens
GGTGTGCTTTATAGAAAGCACACCCGTAGGTTGTTTTTACTTATTTGCCACTACTTTCGTATATAAACTTCCATCAAATTAAAGTTAGCTTTAGTTTACAGTTTGAAGATTATCGGACAGGATGAAACAGTTGCCCAGGCGAAACCAAGCTGGATGCTTTTGTTTATATCCTGCTGGATAAAACCGCCTCCAAATGGAATCGGTATTTTGTTTTTTCCATATTAAGTTTAAAAAGTTCATGTATGGACACAATAATCATCAGGGAAGAAGGTCAATCTTCCCCCCTTTTTTCTTGGTTTATACTTGACTTCATGAGGACGTCCCAAAAGTAACTTGGGACGTCCCTTTTTGCAAAAAAAAGAAGAAAATCGCCCTTTTTGGTATAATGAAGTCACCACAACCCACTAAACACCTAGAAAGGAACGATTTTCTTATGTTTATTGATTATAACATGAACCAACTCATTCTACCACTGGACATTGAAATCCTCATTCCTGAACATTACTTGAGCCGAATCGTCAACCTCGCGGTTGAAAAGATGGACCCCAACCTGCTTCTTTCTCTTTATCCGGGCGGAGACCGGCCTCCGTATCATCCCAAAATGATGCTGAAAGTCCTTCTTTATGCGTACACCAACCGAATCTATTCTTCCCGGGTTATCGCCAAACAATTGGAAGAGAACATTTATTTCATGTGGCTTTCCGGGCATCAAAAACCAGACTTCCGTACGATTAACCGTTTCCGTTCCGAACGTATGAAGGAAGTGATTTATGAAACGTTTTTCTCCATTGTCGATTTACTTCGCGAGGAAGGATGGGTGAAGCTGGAAGATTATTTTCTTGACGGCAGAAAGATAGAAGCCAATGCCAATAAATATACGTTTGTTTGGCGTAAATCAACCGAAAAGTATGATCAAAAGCTGGATGAGAAGTTCCAACAAATCGTCCTGACTATTGAAGAAGCAACACAACAGGATGAACAGGCAGAACGAGAAAAAGATCTTCAGGAAAAGCTGGAAGAAGCTCCGATTACCTCCGAGAAAATCGCTGAAACCGTAAAGAAGCTGGAAAAACGGCTCGAACAGGATCCGAAAAACCGGACCCTAAAAAAAGTGAAACGACAGCTGGAAAAAGATCTTCTGCCCCGGAAGCAAAAGTATGAAGAACAAAAAGCCACCTTGGGGGAGCGTAACAGCTTTTCGAAGACAGATAAAGAAGCGACCTTTATGCGAATGAAGGACGATCACATGAAAAATGGACAGTTGAAACCCGGCTACAACGTACAGATCGGGACCGAAGGTCAATTTATCACCGGGTTCAGCCTTCACCAGCGTGCAGGAGATCCGGGCTGCCTGATTCCTCATTTCGAGTTACTTGAACAATACAACCGGCCCAAGCCAAAAGCGTTGATTGCCGATTCCGGTTATGGCAGCGAAGAAAACTATGCGTACTGCGAAGAGAAGAAAATCGAGGCGTATGTCAAGTACAATACGATCGATAAGGAACAAACCAAAGCCTGGAAGAAGCAAACGGGCCGGCTGGAGAATATGACGTATGATGAAGAACTGGACGAATGGATCTGTGCCAACAACAAGCGCCTGACGTTTACCTATGAAAAACGGAGGAAAACAGAAAACGGATACGTGTCGACCCAAAGAACGTACCTTTGTACTGAATGTCCTCACTGCCCGTTCCAATCTTCCTGCGCCAAAGGAAAAGACACCAAAAGCATCGCCGTTTCCCTTCAAAATCAAAAACAGCGCAAAGAAGTACGAGACCGGCTAGCCACAGCGGAAGGGAAAAAGAAGTATAAGAAAAGGAAAGTGGAGGTCGAACCAGTTTTTGGCCACATCAAACACAATCGCCACTTTTCTCGATTTTCATTAAGGGGCCTCTTTAAAAATACAGCGGATTGGGGTCTTCTTTGTATTGCCCATAATCTGAAAAAGTGGGAAACCCACACGAAAGAGAACCAAAAAATAAGCTAAATGACGTAAGAAATCTGCCCTTAAGAAGTCTGTGGTATCCATAAATAACCAAAAATTAGGATAAAAAAAGAGGCTGGTTCGAAAAAGTCGCTTTTCGACGACCTTTTGGGACAGCCTCATGATTGTAATAATATAAGACGATGTACGTTGGAAATTTATCGCTCGAACCAGATCCTTCGAGGAAAGGAAATAAAATCCTCCGATAAAACCTGATATACAGCATTGTTTAAGGGCATTAAAAGTCCCATTGTGTGATTTGATATTTCTACTTATTGTGGTGTAAAGGTTTGAGAGATGTACGGATGCCACCCTTCATTTTCCGTGCCTAAAGTAAGCCAAAAAAATAAAATATAGTACCACAATTGAAGAACATCATTTCCTTTATCCTTTCAACACAGAATAAGTTGCCCTGAATAAAGGCGACTTATTCTGTGTTTCTGGGCAACATCATTTTAAACAACCTTTTATATAAGGAAGACAATCGTATGTTAATGAAATTTGATCGTTATCTACCAAGTGGTCGTTTATCCTGCACGAGGGCATTATCAAAGGTGCGCAACGGGATTATCATGCCAAAACCAAGGTAAATAGCCCGATCCACTGTGCGCAGTGCAAACTGCCGTGAAGCAGCAGAGCATGTGCGCGGGCTATAACAATGGGGAAAGCAGGCGAGCGCCTTGCTCGAGAGTACGCTGTGAAAAGGAGCGCTGCAGTAGATCTTCCATGCGCAACGGCACAGAATCAGTGAGATCGCGCTCGAACTGCTCTGTGAGTTCCCGTGCCACGTCGGCACTGTACAAGACTTCACACACCTCGTAATTCAGGCGAAAACTTCTCAGATCATAGTTTGCGGCGCCTACTTCGGCAATCGCCTCATCGATGATCATCTGCTTTGCGTGCAACACACCTTTGTCGTACAGGTAGATATGAACCCCGGCTTCCAACAGTTCTCCATAATAAGTGCGGCTTGCAAGACCCACGATTTTTTGATCCACATGGCGAGGAACCAGCAATCTTACGCGCACACCACGCGCCACAGCTGTCTTTATCGCATTGATGATATCTGCATCAGGTATAAAGTAGGGGGTGGTGATGTCAATGGTTTTGGCCGCTTGTGTCAGGCAAATAAAGTAAGCCTGCCGGATGACGGGAGTAGGAATGCCAGGATTCCCTTCTAACGTGTGCACATACGCTTTCTGCAATGCTTCCGTGCCTGGGAAGGTTTCTGCGCCGGTGCCCTCCATGGTGCCCAACTCAGTACTCCATTCTGCCAACGCTCCGGAAAGAGCTGTCCTGCCGGGTGGAGCACTGTTCTGTAGTTTATGCCCTGGACCCTGAATGGGCTTTCGCGTATCCTCTGCTTTTGTGTTCCGGCGTGTCCTCGTCTTCCTCCGTTCCGGTGAAGCGATGTTCCAATGGGCGTTGAAGATAGCCTGCAAATCGACTGGAGCTTCCCCTACGATACGCAAATGAGTGTCGCGCCAGAACCCTACATTCGGCTTCAATCCGGTATACTCATACCCGACGTTGATCCCCCCTGTAAAAGCTTCCTTTCCGTCAATGATGACAATCTTGCAGTGATCTCGGTAATTCCAATTGGACATGATCCAGGGAAAGCGCAATGGAAATATCGTCCGGCATTCAATCCCTGCATCCATCATCTGGATGATCCTATGCCGCGGAAATTTCCGGCTCCCCCAACCGTCTCTCACAAAGCGGACCTGAACACCGGCTGCAGCCCGTTCGATCAGCAGGTTCGTGATGCGTGTACCAATTTGATCATCCCGAAAAATGTAATATTCCACATCAATCGTTTTTTGGGCGTTCTGTAGGGATTCGATCAGTTTTTCATAGGTTTCAATGCCGTTTATAAGTACTTGGACCTGCCCAGTCCGAAGCCCATGTACGGTCAAATGCCGTAAAGCATGAGCAATGATGGAGGCTGAGTGGCTGAATGAATCAGACAACATATCCGACTCATTATGCGGAGAAGTCAGTCTTTCTCGATGAATACGCACGGGATTTGATGTGCTCAGATAGAGTCCGAACCCGATGACAGGCAAAAGGAGGCAGATGGTTAGCCAATTTAAAGCCTTGGCCGGCCGGCGTACCTCGCGGATCGCTACAATTAACATAAAGACCGTATTTAATATGTATAGCCCAAGAATCCATACCAACTGAAATTCCTCCCTTGTTTATCCTATAACATGTGCAGACTGGGATGCGCGTATACGCTTGGAATTTCGAATGAGATGCTCGGGAGTTGGAATCATGTGCGCGGCGGGAAAGCGCTGTGGACATACTCTTTGATTTAGGAAGGATAGTGGTAGTTTAAAAGCCGTTCTGAATATGGAACGGCTGCTTTCGTTCACATTTTGCATAGTAGCGGACGTTTTACTAATGAAGGAGATACAATTCACCAGAACTCATTCTTCTTCCTCGAGGAATATCTGCCCATTGAACGGCCCGACGGACGGCTTCCTGCATACTAAATGTTTCTGCCCGCTGTCCTTATACGTGGGGAAGGAGCCAATCGTGTGCATATAACTGAAAACCCATCTGTGTTTTTTCTTGGAATGACAGTAACTGTGTAATCAAGAACTTCTCTTCTTCGTATAAATTTTTCTGACATCCTTAACAGTTGGCCTGCCTAGATATGGGAGGGATCCGTTATCCAATTCGCTTGTAAAATCGCCTGTAGCATCGTTGCCATCGTTGCGTATCGCCGGGCGATTATTCAAAGGGTATTGCTGAACAACATATTCACGGGTATATCTCACTTCTTTGTACTATCAATGGTACTCTATTCCACAAATGTCCCGAATGTTTTAGGCCATTACCTAAATGACTCGAAGAGTGAACAGGATCAAGTCATTCTGGTTTGCACTCCATTTCCCCACAGGCCCTACATTAATTTATCCATTTTCCGAGTTTCGGATTTTTAGGTATTCTTCTCCCCTATTCCTGTATTCCATCAAAAAACCTTCAGGAAAAAATAACATGAGAAAAACGGTCCTTATTCGCACGCTGTGCTCCTAACGAATGGTTCTCCTACATAAGAAAGTGGGAGGAGTCAGTGCTGGCTGTTCCTACTCTCTACACTTAAGGCAGTCGCGTAACCGTTTCTACGGCCCATATACCGCCTGGACCTTGTTTCACAGGCTGATAAAGATCGATGACAAAACGGCAGGGACCATGGGTAGCACGAACAAGGGCATGATTTAATCCCGAATCATAATCGTAATAATAGCCTTGAAAAGTGAACGTATCATTAGGAGAAAAGCCCAGATGAGCAATACCGACTCTTCTCGCGGTTTCCACTGGATTCAATCGCCAAGGATTCCCTCCGTGATCGACAAACTCCTGAATCGAAATAAAATCCTCTGGCACAGCTACATGCCCCGTTTTGATTTCTCTACACATTTCACGCCATTGTCTAAACATCCACTGTGGATTCATCCGGACCCTCCTTTTTAATTAAGATATGCATCTGTCCGTTGGAGGTGTTGAATAGGCGATTCGAAACTTTCTATCGAACAATCAGCTGCAAGTCAAGTACAATCAGCTATGCAAACACAGTCAGCCCAAGCATCAAAATAAACAAAAGTGATGCAGGAAGAGCAATCCGCCCTATTAGATGATCATGGGATATAGAAAAAAGTAATAAAATGTAAAAAAAGGAATAAAGAGTTTGTTTTTTTAGGTTAACCTACACGGCTTCTAGACATAAGCTGTAAGGTAATTTTCAAATAAAAAATGGGGAAAAGGAGTGTTTCCCAGTGTATCAAAATCCCTATTATTCCTATCTGTACTTCTTTCCTTATGTATACTATCCCCCCTGCCCCTCGCATTCTCCGTATCATTCGAAAAGTAAAAGAGCAAAAAGAATTGAACAACCTGGTGTTACACATGAGTTAAAAGAAATTACAGCAGTCTCCTATCCCGTATTGAGTGAAGTTGAACCTAAGAATGAAGAAGCTTTAGATTCCATAGTAAGCGAAGTTGAACCCAAGAGTGGAGAAGGTGAAGCCGATGAAAAAGAGCAGCCCCTCTTTAAAGAAGTGGATATTTTTAGCGATTATTTCCTAAATTGCTTAGGAAAAAGAAAAGGAACAACGGTATCCGTTGCTACTATGGCTGGAGTAATTAAAGGAACCTTAGAAGAAGTTTCCTCTCATTGCGTTTTACTCAAAGTAAATGAGGAAAGTTACCATATCAGACCCGAAGGAATGATCTATTTTAAATAAAGACTTTTTAGTCTAACAGAGGATAATGAATAAGGCTCATTTAAAAGCACATAGACAAAATAACTTACCTAATTTTAGGTAAGTTATTTTGTTAAGAAATGCAACGTACGATATCTCTATTCTTTTAAAATATTTTTGACATAGCTGGCATGATTGGACATTATTTACTTTATAATTCAGCTTCGAATGCTCTTAGCTTATCGATGGTAATTGATATCTCATTTATAAGAGCTTCACGTCCGGCTTTTGTTTTTACGTGTAGTGTATCAATCTCCAAGTCTCTAAGATGCTGTTTATAACGATGCAACATGCTTGTGAGCGCAGTTTTTTTCTCAGCTTCTGTGTAGGGTTTTTCTTCCCCTACATCTGAAATTAGAGGTTCCTTTATTTCACCATTATTAACTTCCATTCATCGTCCTCCTTAGTTAAGCGATAATGAGCAGTCTGTATCGTCGTTCCATCTTGCCAACCAACTTTGAGCTTACTAATCCTTACTTTACTATTAGTTTTTTATATTTTTAATTTATGCCATTTTTTATAAAATAGTGTCCAGGCTTTTTTCCTCTTTACATTCCAGAGGAGCCTCTTTTCTAGCGAGTCATATGCCGTTTTTAAATTTCCAGTTGAAAACAGTCCAGTCCATATGTGAAGATACGGCGGGCTTCCTGTCAGAAGTATTCAGCGCGCATACCCCCTTCACAAGCCATTGCGGTTCGCTTTAGATCGTCTTGTATACCGGAAATAAGTAGGCAGCCTCTCGGCTTGTATCATGGAAGAGGCTCGGAGAGCCGATATTATCCACGCGGTTATGATTTCCCATTGCCTTTCAACCCCGTGGCTTTTGCTTTTTCTTTCTTCCTCTCCCCCGTGAAGGATTCGGGTCACGGTACAGTAATATTATGACTTTACTTTTCCTCTTACCAATACTTGAGTGAGGCTATACACCTTCTCAAGCTAACCTTTACGAAGCTTACAAACCTTCACTTTCGTTCACCGTAAGCTGTACCTGACGGTACAACCTCATCCCTCTTCTCCTAGCAGTGTTCTGGATAGTGCATTCATCAGAAAGACAAGGAAGATTATTGAACATTACTTACTCTATCTTTTCACGTGAAAAAAATGCAACTCTTTAATAGCTATTTTTAAAGCCTCAGTTTTTCTATTGGTCAATGAACTACTTATACCGATACTTTCCCAAAAACCTTCTTCCAATTCATGTTCAACGGGTATTTCTCTATCATGCCTATACCATTTGGAAATGTCCGTTTGAAATAATTTATCCTTTTTTCTTTTGATTACAACAACCTTATAAATTCTACTCGGGGAGTAGATTTCTTTAATAATTTGTTCCATCAGTGCCTCCTCATAAGTTTCCATATTAACTATTTTCGAACATAGAAAGCAATAAAACTTCAACTTCGATTCCTGTTAGCTGAAAAACTAAATTTTATAAAAAAGCCTGCTGGATACTATGACAGGTAAACTTATTTGAAATAGAAACAACCTTGTACAATTTCTTGGCTCTTCTACTTCTTAATAATAAAGTGAAAAATCCTGCTCTAGAATTTGGACTTTGGTTTTAGTAACCTCCCTTGCCTTCAAAGCTTGTTATTATATATTACTATGTTAGTCCCATAGGAAAAGTGTGGATGATCCCAACCTAAATCCCCAAAATTAAACTAATTATTTCGTCGGGTAAGTCGGGGGCATTGCTGCCCCTTTCTCCCCTCAGAACCGGACTTGTGACTTTCACCACATCCGGCTCAAGCATACCTTTATCCAATTATCTTAGATTTCTTTGCTCAAGTTCTTTACGAACTTTCTGTTTGAAGGATTGTTCCCCACGTTCTTCTTTCTCATTGCGAAGTTCTTTTTGCGTGGCGATTTTCCCTTTGACAGGGTGTTTGATGTGATGGTCAATATGGCAAGAAATGTGCACAAGCTGGAGGTTTTTATATTCATCAAGACCTCCTATGGCCCGGGGAGTAATATGGTGAACTTCTAATCCTTCTCTGTTATCGCAAATGAATTGTTCGCATAAAGGACAGAGGTAACGTTGTTTTTTGGCAAGTTTTTGCCTACTCATAATATTGTTGGCGTTAAAATACTTGATGTCCCTTTTCTTGTAATATTCCTCAAGTTCTTTGTCAAAAGGACTGTTTTTGTATTTCACCATAACGTGTCTTTGTATCGGTGTCCAACTCATCCTTATCAATTGGTTACCACTCAGCGGATCAGTAAGAATGGACTTATCCTGGCTTTTTCCCGTCTTCTCGGGTTTAAAGTATACCCGCTGTAGGTAACTCCAACTCTTTCTTGGATGAAGTCGTTTCAGGAATTTAATGATAAGAAACCGAATATAGTCGTCCATTCGCCCGAAGGTAAGCTTGGAAACCGTCGGTTTCCAATAGTTTGCGTATCCTAGTAAAATCGGATTTAGTATCTTGATAAGCCTGTCGACATTTTGTCCGTATAATCTCTGTACGGTTTCCCTAATCTTTTCTTTAGCTTTCTTGATACTTTCTTTACTCGGTTTAATCAGTAGCTTATGCCCCTGCTGAGTTGGATATTGTCTTACATGAAAGCCAAGAAAATCGAAGCCAGTTTTGATGGATACTACCTTTGTTTTATCTGACGCAAGCGCAAGTCCCCGCTTATTTAAATACGGAACCAATTCCTCATATAATTTCTGTGCTTCCTTTTCCTCTTGGCAGAAAACCACAAAGTCATCGGCATATCGCACTACGGTTTTTGTACCTGTATTGATCGGTTTAAAACCGTTAGGTTTCTTCAAAATCTTGTATGTAATCTCTAACTCTTCTTCCATTCCATGTAGTGCAATATTTGCTAATAGAGGAGAGATAATACCGCCTTGCGGCGTTCCGGCTGATGTGACGTGGAAGGAGCTGTTGTCCATATATCCAGCCTCAAGCCATTTCACAATTAGCTTCACCAGAGGAAAAGAATGAATCTGCTTATTTATATATTGATGATTGAGATTATCAAAGCACCCTTGAAAATCACCTTCAAAAACCCAAGTTC
The DNA here is from genome assembly GCF_001015055.1 of Aneurinibacillus tyrosinisolvens. GTDB lineage: Bacteria > Bacillota > Bacilli > Aneurinibacillales > Aneurinibacillaceae > Aneurinibacillus_A > Aneurinibacillus_A tyrosinisolvens. Next base: position 9,277 of record NZ_BBWZ01000064.1, read on the forward strand.
GCCTACTTTGCGCATTCGCTTGAATAAAGATATTCGCTATCGCATCATGTGCACTTCGTTTGGGTCGAAACCCATATGAGGTGCTTTCAAAACGTTGTTCCCACTGGGGTTCAAGTGCATGCTTAACAACATTCTGATAAATACGGTCGATGATGGTCGGAATTCCTAAAGGACGCAGTTTCCCATTTTTCTTGGAAATATAAACACGGTTGGCAGGCTTAGGATTGTGAAGAGACACATGCCTTCTTTTCAGTTTCTGATAAAGTGCCATACGTTCTTCTGATGTTAAAGCTTTAACGCCGTCTACGCCCGCTGTGCGCTTCCCTTGATTTAACTGCGTGACACGTCGAATCGAAAGAAGTAGGTTCGCCTTGCTTCTTATGAGTAAACGTTGTAATCCTCTGACTCTTTTGCGTTGTCCAAGACGTTCGGCACGATATATCCGTTTTTGCAATTTATCTACATAACGGTAGATTCTCTTCCAGTTGAAAGAATTCCAGTCCATATGTGGAGATATGGCGGACTTCTTGCGAGAAGTGTTCAGCGCGCATACCCCCTTCACAAGCAAATTGCGTTTCGTTTTACACCGTGTTGTACACCAGAAAGAAGTAGGCAGCCTCTCGGCTCGTATCATGGCGGAGGCTCGGAGAGCCGATACTATCCACGCGGTTATGATTTCCCGTTGCCTTTCGGCATCATGGCCTTCGCTTTTTCTTTCTTCCTTTACCCCATGAAGAATTCAGCGTTCCTTACGGTTTGCTTACCTAGATTAAGGACTTCAGGGGGTTTACCAAGTTTCACTTTCCACAGATACAATGGGGACAGGTGGGTTCTGTACTCCGGGCAAGATGTGGGTCACGGCACAGTAACATTATGACTTTACTTTTCCTCTTACCAATACTTGAGTGAAGCTATACACCATCTCAAGCTAACCTTTACGAAGCTTACAAACCTTCACTTTCGTTCACCGTAAACTGTACCTGACGGTACAACCTTATCCATCTTCTCCTAGCAGTATTCCGGATGGTGTATTCATCCTCTGTTTCTGCATTGCCTTCATGCAACCAACCCCTCCGTTGCCAGAGACGCTGTTTCAGGCGGAGATAGCCTTTGTGACTAGACTAGCAACATACCAGCAAATGAGACTAGCGTTGCACTGTATATAAGAAAGCGACTTTCTTGTCGCACCATAACCAAGATTATTGGATACAATAAAGCAACTACCCGGATGAACCTGGACAGTTGCTTTAGTTTAGAGTTTTGACATTATCGGATTTCATTGATTTTTATGCATTAGGATAATAAATGGGTTCTGTATAATTCAATTTACTACATAAAATTATGCGACGGAATGGCGACTTTAACGCAGAGGTTAGCCAGGCGTAAAGCCTGGAATTTACTGGGTTGAAACTAAATACCTAATATTCTTTCAGCCATGTAGCTGTGATTTTTAAGTGTATTCACAGTTTCAGGAATATACTCATTAGTTATTAAGTCTTTGTAGGTTTCGCGTTTCACGACGAGTTCTGCTTGCCCATTCCTTACAAATACAACAGCAGGTCTTGGAATACGGTTATAATTATTAGCCATGGCGTACCCGTATGCACCTGTACATGAAACAGCTAAAATATCTCCATGGTTTACTTTAGGTAACTGGATATTCCAGATGAGCATATCTCCACTTTCACAACACTTTCCTGCTATTGAGACCATTTCTTCCGGCTTTTCATTTATTCGATTAGCTAGTACAGCCTCGTACTTTGCTTGATATAATGCCGGACGAAGATTATCTGTCATTCCTCCATCTACCGATACATATTTGCGAATACCCTCTACCTCTTTTATAGAGCCGATAGTATAAAGTGTGGTTCCAGCTTCTCCAACAATACTACGTCCTGGCTCAATCCAAATTTCAGGAAATGGATAGGCTCTTTTCGTAAATGAACGATGGACAGAATCAGTAATCACTTTTATATAGGCTTCTTCTGTTGGCGGTATATCCTCAGCATGATAACGTATGCCAAATCCCCCACCAACATTTAAAACTTGGGCTGTAAATGATAAGTTATCTTGGAGTTGCGCCAAAAATTCAGCAAGACATTCGATTGCAGCTTCAAATCCTCTCGTTTCAAAAATTTGTGAACCGATATGAGAATGCACGCCAAGAAGATGAACAGAGGAAAGCTGTAAAGCTTCACTGACTGCCTTATAAGCTTGACCGCTTTTTATGTCAAATCCAAATTTAGAATCCTGTTGTCCTGTGACCATGTATTGGTGGGTGTGGCATTCTACTCCCGGACTAACCCGTAAAAGAATATGGGCCGTTTTTCCGTATTTCCGGGCTAAATCGGCTAGCATAGTTAACTCATAGAAATTGTCTACTACGAAACAACCTATATTGGCCTCTAATGCCATTTGAATTTCTTCTCTCGTTTTATTATTACTATGAAAATGGATGCGTTCAGCAGGAAATCCTGCAGCTAAGGCTGTAAATAATTCCCCTGCAGAAACGACATCCAAACACATATTTTCTTCTTCAATAATCTTACATACCTTCATAGTACAAAATGCTTTACTGGCATAAGCTACACGAAACGGGTACCCCGTCTCTTTGAAAGCCTGAATGTAATTTCGACATTTTTGCCGAATTAATTCCTCATCGTAGACAAATAAAGGAGTGCCGAACTTTTGAACCAAATCAAGGGTGTCACAACCCCCTATTTCTAAATGGCCTTGCTTGTTAACCGTAGATGCTCCGTGTAAAAACAAACACGATTCCCCCTTTCTATTCAAGGTTTTAATTAAAAGGATTGGGTAAAATGATTATTGGTAAATCTTCTTGAAAAATAACAAGTTTAGCCCAACCCACTGGCTTTAATTCTTATTACTCCCACCCAATATACTAAGACATCAACCTAATAATTGCCTGGACTAATGTCCCTCCACAAACAACTATTTTTACTTCCAGGTTATTAGTCCAACAATCCCTGGCCTAAAGACGTTTCTCTTTTTGGCTTCGGGTCGTCGATAATCAATATAATTGACGCTCAATACCCCCTGTTTCATTCCCCCTTGTTTAGGTATCAGTATTGACAAAGAGAGGAGATAAATAGTTGGATACTGAGCACTCGTATACATTGTGTCAACACCACCTTCATGGTTATGTACGGGTAACGACGAACGGAAGGTAGAATTTATGATGGATTTATTATCGACGTGAATCGTCAAAACGTTACCCTTGGCATTCCTGCGCGTGAAATAGAAGGAACAGATTCTCATGAATTTGGTTTGGGTCCCTTTAGTACACATTTAACGCTTCCCATATCTATACTTGCTTCCTTGTTTTTACTGCCCTTTTATAGCAGAGTAATCCACTTCTGATTATCACTTACTAGTTTCTTTATTATGGGCAAAAAAAAAACAAAGAAAAGGATAAAAAAGCCGTTTGTTTTGATACAAAACGGCTTTTTACTTTAGACAGTAAGGATAATCAAACATCACTGAAGTTTTATGCACCAAGGTAAGTAAGTCAACTATTCTAATAAGGCAAACCTCTTGCTAAGTTTGCTGCTGTAAACATCAATATAGTAGCCAAACCATTTAAAAAACAAAATATAGGTCATGTAATGAAAAATAAAAAGAGACATAAGCAATTTGGGTATTTGCCTTAGGTCATCTTCCTGCATTCCGCATATATTCCTATCATGGCTAAAAATTAAGGAGGTAAACATGAATCATCCATATTATTACCGTTATGTTTATCCAGTATCCGAACAGATTGAATACGCATCTGAAAAAAGAGAATCCACTTCCAGAAATACTGTGACCTTCACGAAACAACTTCTGAATAATTTGCAGCAGCGAAGGGGAGGGCAAATCTCCGTTGCGACGCCAGTTGAAGTTATTAGAGGAACCTTAGAGGAGGTTTATCCCGATCATATTTTAGTCTCCAATGAAGGAGAACAGTATCAAATTCGGCTTGAGGGGATTATCTATATTAATTAAAAATAGAAAGGATACAAATAAAAACAACCTACTATTCTGTTTTCTGTAAAACATCCATTACCTTTTTGCAAGATATAATATGCTCCGTACTAAAAAGACGATGGGATACTACAATTTGTAGTGAACCATCGTCTTTTAAAGGAAACGGCATTTTTTTAGTAGTTCTACTGATAGCTCGTTCCGTTATTAATTTTTATAATGGAAATAACTGGATGTTTATGTACTTACCTTTAACGTACACAAGCTCGTGGTCAACCCCACAGTTGTAATCGTTATACCAGAGAGAAGAAAGGTGGTTGAGGAAAAAAGAAGTCCCCCGATGCTTATTATAATTGCATCAATTATAAAGATAATTACGCCTACATTTAGATGAAAAACAGGAGCAAGAAATTGGGCTAAAAGATCAGTCCCACCTGTGCTTGTCTCATATCTAAGCATAATACCAATCCCCAACCCAACAAGTGCCCCACCTGTAATCGAACTAAGTAAGGGATATACTTGAACATAAGAAGCAAAATCATATTCCAACGGCTGCAGTAAATCAATCATAAAGGAGGAGATTAACATTCCCTGTAAACCATTGTAGAAATAATCTGGACACGTAAACCAAGCCAATATAAAAATAGGAATGCTAAACATGATAATGGTTAGACCTGCTTTCAATCCCCATAAATACTTACATATTAAACCAATACCAATGATTCCTCCGTCTAGTACCTCAATAGGAGAAAGAAAAGGATCAATACCCATGGCTATTAGGAAACTTCCTATTAAAATCGCGACTGTTTTTGAAGAAAACGGCATAGATAAATTCATCTCCGAAAATAGGACATGATAATATATATGCCGCTACTTTCTTATATAAACTATCCTTCTTATCAGAATTAACTTTAGTTTGACAATGCCTTGTTTTTACATAACAAAGGTTATCAATTGTAGTACAGGTGCCCATAAATATGATTAGCCCATACACATTCGCACTTCTTTCCATACTTTGTAAGGGAATAAACAAATGGAGCGAGTGATATATCATCCCACGCGTGTTGATTATCCAGTTCCAGGAAGAATGCTCCCGTATAATTGCTGATAGTCCTTTATGAATGCCTGGATAATAAGCTCCCATTCTACAGGAAGTTGTGCCTCAATAAACTGGCGGGTAAAGCTGACAAAGCTTGCGCTTCGAATGAAGGGATGCTGTTTCCCTTCTTCATAAAGTGTTTTCAATACTACATAAGCAAGGAGTGCAGCGTATAGCTGATTAAATACGGCGATCTCCGTTGTGCCAAACAGGGTGGGGATGTTCAGATGCTGTTTTATCCAACGGAAAAACACCTCAATGGCCCAGCGGGCCTGGTACATAGAGGCAATCGTTTCAGCATCTACATCATAAAGATTGGTGACGACGCGCATCACTTTCCCTTCCCTGTCGGTGAATTCCACAATACGATGGCGGGATTCGGAACGCGCTTGCGGCGTGCCGAGTTTACAGGTGAAGTCACCTAGAATATTGGAGTCCGCCGGACTCCATCGCCGTAATGACTTTTTTCTATACAGGGCCACATTCATCTTTAACCGAATGACAAACGGCTGGTTCGTTTCTGGTTTTACAAAGGTATCGATCCGCTTGATTTGAAAATAAGCACGGTCAGCCACCAGGATGAATTGCGGGTCAACAAACTCGTTCATCACAGGACTATCATGGCATAATCCCGTTGTTTCCCTCAAGTTACACGGCATCTGCGATGCTTCCAGGAGAGTGACATGAAGTTTGATGCCGGACCGTTTTCCATGATACGGAGCCCACGGCAAACGGGATTCTCCTACCGTGACGGTGGTAGAATCAATGAGCAATAACTCCTTAGGAAACCGGGTGGAACGGCGAATCCGGCGATTGCAACGAGAAAGGATTTTGATGAAAATATCTTTGAAAATGGCATAGGGTACATCGCTTGTTTTTGTAGACAAGGCTGAATAATGAACCTGCGGAAGTCCGTAAGCCGTAGCCACATCAGCCATATGGCGAAACCCTTTCCATTCATGCATGGCCGCCATCATAAGGAATCGCAACAACATGGAAACAGAAAGTTTGCGGGCTGTATCCTTATACTTGTGGGTCTGTAAAATCTCTTGTATTTCTTCTTCGGTAATGAGGTGTTCCAGGACGTCCAAAAGTGTGATAGACTTTTTCATAGGAGGTCGCCTCTTTTCGTAATGAGTTTGTGGTCAGATACAAACTTTTTTTCCCGAAAAAGGCACCTCTTTTTCATTTTTCGGCTTACTTTTTTTGGTTAATCAACACCCGTGGTAACTACTCAGTCCCTGGCCTTTAACCCAGGGAAAATTGGATGATTATAAGAGAAAGTAGATGCGTATAAGTGACATAAGCGTATCAAAAGATATAAAGAAACAGTTCCCTATCCTTTTTCGTCCATCTATAGAATCATTCATTTAATAGCCTATTAGTCTATGCCTGAGTAGTTACCACCCGTGATATCATCCAATTCTAGTTGTAGTGATAATACTGGAGTCATTTTGGTACTTTTTATTTTATTGGTGGCAATTACCTGTGCTTGTGATGACTCCTGCTATTAATTCCAAAGTAAAATAGCCAAACCATTTACAAACTTTATTTATCAAATGTTTCTAGGGCGACATTACCACATTTATTTTTCATATGTATTCTACATACTATTGATTTTTTGATGAACATAGATAAGAACCGAGCATAGGATTCGGATACATATTGCCCAATAACCTGGAATAAACATATATTTGTAATATTTATTTAACAATCATTTTATTTCTTAAAATGGTTGCAGGAACCTTGTAAACAAGGAGGGTTGAATGAAAAAGACAATAAATTCAGAAGACAATCATGGAGCTGATCTACTCGCACGAATAAATCAGAGGTGCTATCCAATCACTTGCAAAATGTCAGAACAATTACAAAAAACACTAAAGCAGCTCCTTACATATGAGGGGCGCACGCATTTCCTTAAGGAGATTTATACAAGCCTTAGCCGATTAGAAGAGCATATTACAAACCTCCAGGAACTTGTGCTTCAAGAAAAAGAAGGGCAACGGCTTATCTATCACTACATTGCTATTGCACAGGATATTCGATCCGCGATATTACAGCTCCGGTATGCATTACGTCTATCCCTGTCCTCGAAGGTAGACGTCCAAATCGCTATTTTACACGCATTAAATCGAAAGTTACTACATGCAATAAATGGATCCCATGAGTTCTAATAGTATACACAGTAAGTATTCCTTAGAAGATATACGCTGTATTTCGTTAGTTGGTCGCCACCCAGGAATGTAAAAGCATCACAAACCAAGTAATCAGATAAGAAATACCGGGCATGCGCCCGGTCCTTTTTATTTCTTCACATCTTCAATTTTGTAAATATGCCCATGTATCCCTTCGTAATACTCCCGGTACATTTCTCCACCACACTTTTCACAACTAAACTGAGGCGGGACCGTAAGGTCCCCATCATCCATCACATCAAAAGAGCGAACCGTATCATACGGAATTCCTTCCATTTCATTGCACACCAAACAGACATAATTGACCTTGTTCTTTTCGCGAAGAAACCGGGACACGGTCATTACGCCTTTCTTTTTGTGTTTTTTCTTCTTTGAGTTTGCCATATTCAATCTCCCTCGTT
>NZ_BBWZ01000065.1 GCF_001015055.1 Aneurinibacillus tyrosinisolvens
TGCTTTCTATAAAGCACACCCGTAGGTTGTTTTTACTTATGTCTTTTCTACGTTTTAATTAATATAAATAATCCCCTCAAGCCTAATTTGATAATGTTCTCCCTCATTTGAGACTAAAATATGATCGGGGAAAACCTCCTCTAATGTTCCTTTAATGATTTCAACGGGAGTCGCAACGGAGATTTCCCTTCCCCTTCGTTGTTGCAAATGATTCAAAAGCTGTTTCGTGAATGTCACAGTATTCCTGGAACTGGATTCCCTTCTTTCGGGCTCGAATTCAATCTGGTTTGATACAGGATAAATATAATATGGATAAGGTGGATACTTCATGTTTACCTCCTTAATTTTTAGCCATGATAGATATATATGCAGAAGGGAGGAGGATGACCTGGGACAAATGCCCAAATTGCTTATGTATTCTTTTATCATTTTGGACGCTATTCATTGTAACATCCAAAAATATTTAATAAGCCCAATGGACAAACGCCTATACAACTTTTTCATCCTCCGCATATGTTTAATGTTGTAATGAAGAAATTCATTGGGAGGAAAGGGAATACGCGAATTAAGACATCATTTGAAGAAAGCCGAGCTATACGGATTATTAATGAGAAAGTACGAGTATGTGGACCCGGCTTTGCATACGCACTGTTACCAAAAGCATTTTTATCATACCCAAGAGGTTGATCGGTTATATAGGATGAAGCATTATTGGGGTACTCATCCTGAAGCTGCTTATCCTACAGGTACGTATCCTGGAGGTGCTTACCCAACAGGTACTTATTCAGATCCTATGGGTTCAGGTTGGGAAGGTTCAGGTTATACTTCTTGATCTTATTTTTATCCAAAATTAATAATTCTTACTAAACCGGGCGAGTAATCACCCGACTCTTACCATTATCATTCATACGAACAAGCGATGATAATGACCAAGAGGATGAAGAGAACAGGAATGACATCAATCTATCGTCTTAATACCAATAATTCCTGATAATTGTCAGATTGTAAACTAAAGTAGCTATCCTTGTTCTAACAAAGATACCTACTTTAGTCTGATATTTAAAATTGGTAGCGTGAAGAATTTTTGTAAGTGAGTAGGGCATCCACCGGAGGTGGATACAAAAGCAGAATCAACCTCCTTGGAAACCAAGAAAAAATACAGAAGGTTCAGTCAAGGGCGAGCTAAAAAAGTGAGGGCATACCGAACCCTTGACGGGTTCTTCCGTTTTTTCACAATGCAGAAAGGGTGTTGATTCTAGACTCCATATCTTTGTTTGAATTTATCCTGCAAGGCTGTATGGGCGGCAGCGAATCCCTTTAGTTTATGGGCCTGCCATCGTTCCTGTAAGTCTTGTATGGTTAGGTAGACGATTTTCTCTGCTGCTTTCAGACTGGATAGGCTATTCATCGCTTTTAGACGTTTGCGGATTTCTTTGTTGGTTCGTTCGATCCAGTTCGTTGTATAAATCACACTGCGATGGCAGATGGATACGAGAGAAACGTAAGGAGAGCGGGCAAGTCCTGCCCCCAGGAAGCCACTTCCCTTGGGTACTTCTTTGCCCATTTTTCCTGGAACACCTGAAACTGCGTAAGAGCAGCTTCTTGAGTAGAAGAGCCATAAATCACCTTCAGGTCCTCCGCCACTTCATATTGATCGTTCTTTCGAACCTTGTTCAACGTATTCCGCACTTTGTGAACCACACAGCGCTGCACATCCGCTTTGGGATAGACGTCAAGAAACGCCTCTTCGAGGCCTGCCAGCCCGTCGAATACACCGAGCAGGACTTCCTGAAGGCCGCGTTTGTACAAATCAAGCAGGAGCTCACGCCAACCCGATGCGCTTTCCTGCCCACCCACATAGAAGCCAAGGATATCCCGGTAGCCGTCTTCCGTAACACCAAGGACAAGGTAAATGACTTCCTTGCCTACGGTATCCCGGCGAAGGCGGATGTAAAGCCCGTCCAGATAGAGGACAGAATAACGCTTGGCCAGAGGGCGCTTCTGCCACTTCTCAATATCTTCAACCGTGGCGTCTGTAATGTTGCTAATCGTGGCTGGAGAATAAGAGGAGCCCACCATACGTTCGATGAATTTGCCCACTTCTCTTGTGCTCATCCCGCTCTGATACATCTTAATAATGGCTTCCTCCAGCCATCCATCCCGGCGTTGATACGAAGCAAAAAGCCCGGTTTGAAACGCGCCCTCCCGGTCGCGGGGAACCGAAAGGTTCTCAATCTTTCCGTAGCGTGTGTCCAGGGAACGCTGGTAATAACCGTTTCGACTGTCTGAAAGATCAGGGTGTTCTACCTGCAGGAAGTTTGTGAGCTCTTCCCGCATAATCAGCTCAAGCTTTTCCTTCACAAAGTTTCGTAAAAGATTTTCCAATTGATTTGTCAGGTCGGAATTCGATATACTACATGACATAAGTAGGGTCATCTCCTCTCTTTTATGGAATCTGGACAATTCCGAGGATACCCTACTTTTTTATTGCCTGTAAGACACCAAATCTTGGTAAAATTCCTTTACACAAAATATTTTACGTCATCATGTATGTATTTTTATTGGAAACTGCAACTTTATAAGTACATCCTTTAATCACACTCCGGAGTGGTTTTTTCCATTAAAAGACTTACTGTTACACTCCTATCGGATTATTAACTGGAAACTAATGTTTTTACTAACATTCATAAGAGAGTTTATATTAAGTAATGAATTAATCAACAGGATAAAAAAGAAACCCACTATAAATTGGCTCCCATACTCTAAGCTAACATACGGATATTCAACATCTGGAAAAGTGCAAAGTTTTATAACATAAAGTTAGTATTGAGTGTCAAATATATTGATTATCGACGATCCGAAGCCAAAAAGGGAAATGTCTTTAGGCAACAGATTGTTGGGCTCATGTTCTGGAAGTAAAATAGTTATTTGTGGAGGGACATTAGTCCAGGCAATTATTAGGTTGATGTCTTAGTATATTGGGTGGGAGTAATAAGAATTAAAGCCAGTGGGTTGGGCTAAACTTGTTATTTTTCAAGAAGATTTACCAATAATCATTTTACCCAATCCTTTTAATTAAAACCTTGAATAGAAAGGGGGAATCGTGTTTGTTTTTACACGGAACATCTACGGTTAATAAGCGAGGCCATTTAGAAATAGGGGGTTGTGACACCCTTGATTTGGTTCAAAAGTTCGGCACTCCTTTATTTGTCTACGATGAGAAATTAATTCGGCAAAAGTGTCGAAATTACATTCAGGTTTTCAAAGAGACGGGGTACCCGTTTCGTGTAGCTTATGCCAGTAAAGCATTTTGTACTATGAAGGTATGTAAGATTATTGAAGAAGAAAATATGTGTTTGGATGTTGTTTCTGCAGGGGAATTATTTACAGCTTTAGCTGCAGGATTTCCTGCTGAGCGCATCCATTTTCATGGTAATAATAAAACGAGGCAAGAAATTCAAATGGCATTAGAGGCCAATATAGGTTGTTTCGTAGTAGACAATTTCTATGAGTTAACTATGCTAGCCGATTTAGCCCGGAAATACGGAAAAACGGCCCATATTCTTTTACGGGTTAGTCCGGGAGTAGAATGCCACACCCACCAATACATGGTCACAGGACAACAGGATTCTAAATTTGGATTTGACATAAAAAGCGGTCAAGCTTATAAGGCAGTCAGTGAAGCTTTACAGCTTTCCTCTCTTCATCTTCTTGGCGTGCATTCTCATATCGGTTCACAAATTTTTGAAACGAGAGGATTTGAAGCTGCAATCGAATGTCTTGCTGAATTTTTGGCGCAACTCCAAGATAAATTGTCATTCACAGCCCAAGTTTTAAATGTTGGTGGGGGATTTGGCATACGTTATCATGCTGAAGATATACCGCCAACAGAAGAAGCCTATATAAAAGTGATTACTGATTCTGTCCATCGTTCATTTACGAAAAGAGCGTACCCAATTCCTGAAATTTGGATTGAGCCAGGACGTAGTATTGTTGGAGAAGCTGGAACCACGCTTTATACTGTCGGCTCTATGAAAGAGGTAGAGGGTATTCGCAAATATGTGTCGGTAGATGGAGGAATGACAGATAATCTTCGTCCGGCATTATATCAAGCAAAGTACGAGGCTGTACTAGCTAACCGAATAAATGAAAAGCCGGAAGAAATGGTCTCAATAGCAGGAAAGTGTTGTGAAAGTGGAGATATGCTCATCTGGAATATCCAGTTACCTAAAGTAAACCATGGAGATATTTTAGCTGTTTCATGTACAGGTGCATACGGGTACGCCATGGCTAATAATTATAACCGTATTCCAAGACCTGCTGTTGTATTTGTAAGGAATGGGCAAGCAGAACTCATCGTGAAACGCGAAACCTACAAAGACTTAATAACTAATGAGTATATTCCTGAAACTGTGAATACACTTAAAAATCACAGCTACATGGCTGAAAGAATATTGGGTATTTAGTTTCAACCCAGTAAATTCCAGGCTTTACGCCTGGCTAACCTCTGCGTTAAAGTCGCCATTCCGTCGCATAATTTTATGTAGTAAATTGAATTTTACAGGACGTACTCATTTCTTACCCATTAAACCGCTCATTAGTTAATCACTCTAATCCTATGTTCTTCGAACAACAGTACTGCTTAAACTATACGGTAATCAGACTACATTAAAACGTGGTCAAACGCACTGTAGGCGTATGGATGGGGGAGTTATGTTGAACCCGATTTGGTTAAAGGATGATGCGGATGTAATACAATGAGTTGTTTATAGGATACGTAGGAGCAGAAGGTGGGCGGTGGACTGCTTTTACACTTATAATAATCGATTCCTGTTAACGTTCTAATGGATTAATTTTTTCCAGATGTGTTTTCTACAGATTCTGCTATTTCAATTAGAACCTTGGTTGGTACTTTCTCTTCCATTCGTTTATCAATTGATAACATATATTGCCAACCGTTTTTTTCAAACACCAGTACATTAACACCCTTGTCACCACCATGTCTAGTAATGGTTAAATATACCGCTTCCCTTTCATCTTTAAGTTTATACGTACCACTAACTCCATTTTTGCTATGGAAATTCATTTTATGTTCAATCGGTTTTACTGTAATCATGTAATGAATGGTCAGGTCCTTCTCATTGAGATAGTGAACCTCAAGACCATCAATTTTTTTACCATACATGTTAGTAAACCTTCCGAAACGGTGGGTAAATTTCACAGGTGGTAATTTAGCTGGCAATTGAAGTTCTCTGTGCAAATTGTTTTCACATTCCTTTACCGCGTCTTCGACTGATTTGTAACCGTGTTTAAGATAAAAGGCCTCAAAAGGACCATGCTGGTTATTTGACGGATTTTCCCCACCGGATCCATAGACCACATTTATATTTAAAATACCGATAAGCAAACAAATTGAAAGCAATCTCTTCATAAGAAAAACACCATCCGCCTACAATTTTATAGATAGTTTCTCCAAGATGTCTTAAAAAATTTAAAGAGTATATTTTTTGGTTAACAGTATTTGTTGAGCTAATCTGTGCATTAGCTGAATAACTATACCTTAATCAGCACGCTTGAAGGGGAGGTCGCAACTTTCTTAGAATTTATTACGGAAAAACAAGAAATACTGGAAATACAGCAGGATAGGAGGGGTTACATGTATCATGTCATGATCTCTGAAAATAACGTGATTGTCTGTAAGGACGGGCGGGTGGATGAACATAAAAAAGCCGGATATAAGTTATATTCTGGGAGCAGTTCTGAAAAGACTGCACTGGACATGGCGAAACGTTTATCAGAAGAAAAATTCATGTAGGAGCTTTCAGTAGTGTAAGGGGTAGTTGGATTAGCTTAAAATAGGGGGGCAAACGCAGTCCTGACGCGGAATTAAGGTGCTTTGAAAAATGTTATAAATGCATACAAATCGCGAAATTTTCAGCTGCAGCTTTCAGATAAACGCCCCCTCCGAATTTTTTTGAATCACAATATACACAAGAGATGGTGATTATGGGATAGCGGCAGCCTTCGTTCATTCCTGCGTTGTGACTTTCGATAATTTATCACTTGCCGAGCCCCGTTTCCGCATTCTATACACATAGTTAGAATGATGACTAGGTCGTGATACTATACAGAACCCTAAATTTAACAAAGTATAGTGGTTACGCATCCTTTAAATACCTGCTTAACAATTGTTCTTTTGACATAATAAGAAACTTGGGAACCAGGTTTTTCTCTTTCCATGGTTGCTGCTTATTCAAATGACATAAGATAAATAATGGTTTCAGACCGATCTGTTTCACGCTTTTGTAATGCGGATTCTCAATCTCCTTCACTTCAAACCCAAGCCGGCTGACACCTCGATGCAGAAAAGTAATTCCAATGATGCCTTTAATGGTATTGTTTTGTGGGTGATTAGAGATAAAATGGCCGAGACTCGGCATCGACTCTTCGACCCGTTTGTAAACATACAGAGCCCGCTTTGTGTCATTTTCTATATTTATCATTTCATTCATCAACAAACAGTTATGCAAATGGATTTTAAGCAGGATATCCCCTGTCTGAATGGAGGCCCCATTCGAAAGGAAAAGATTTCTTCCGCGATATCTCAGAAGTTTTACACGAAAGACATTTTTTTCTTCTTCATTTACATACTGCAGCCGGGAACAATAAAAATAAATCTGGTCCACCAGTGACCAAGCCTTCAAGATTGCACTCAACCTGCCTATCCCCCTTCACTAAATTGCTGCACATCCACGTTTTTCTGCATATTTAGTAATGCGTACTGAAGAAGACAACTATGTACAGCACAGGAGGATCCCAGCAGGTATGCAAAAAGTTCTTTTTTTACCACTTCTGCAAATGGCTTCAGGGCATCATCAGGTCGCCGACGCTCTCATCTATTCGCTGGAAAAAAGAGCGCCGGAAATATCGTGTAGAAAAGTCGAATTTCTAAGCTATGTAAATCAATGGATGGAAAAAGCGGTCACAGAGTTATATCTAAAATGGATTTATTACGCACCGCAGCTATATAAACAAGTGTACAAGCATTTTGCCTGTAAAACAGGATATGTAAGCAATTCTCATCTACAGTGGTATGAAAAGTTGTTTGAGAAAAAAATGGAGCAGCTGCTAAAAGAGGAAGAACCCGACTTAATTATTTGTACACACGCTTTTCCCTCTTTTTTAGTCAGCAGGCTGAAAGAAAAAAGGAAAATATTCACTCCTGTTATCAATGTTTATACAGATTTTTTCATTAATAACGTTTGGGGCCGTAACGGAATTGATTATCACTTTGTTCCTTCAGTCCCACTAAAAGATGAACTGATAAGTAAACTTAAAATTGCTGGAGAACAAATTATTGTAACCGGAATTCCGGTGGATGAATGCTTTGAGGAGACAAAAGGGCATAAAAAATTCGTACCCCCTTATACGATTTTGATATCCGGAGGCAGTAACGGATTGGGCAATATCCCGCTCATTTTACAAAATCTGAAGCACGCGACGCATTTCCGCATTATTGTTCTCTGCGGTAAGAATGAAAAACTGATTCATGAAGTTGCTTCCTGGGGAGTTGAACATATTCAACCCATCCCTTTTGTTTCCTCAAGAGAGGAAATGAATAAGTGGTACGAACAGGCAGATGCGGTGATTACCAAACCGGGAGGAATAACGATAAGTGAAGCGCTATGCAAAAAGCTGCCCATTTTTATTCATTCAGCCTTACCTGGTCAGGAAGAGATAAATCTTCGTTACCTTGTATCACAAAAATTGGCACACCGGATTGATTTTGCTTTATCGTGTGAAAAGCAGTTGTTTAATGTTTTAAACGACGAAGAACAGCGTAATGACTGGCATCATCACCTTCATACGTACAACAGAAGCAGGGAAGCAGCAGCCTGGAAAAAAGTCCTTGAAATCCTTAAATAAGAAAAGGCTTCTAAACAACACAATTGTTTAGAAGCCTTTAACTGACCTGCGCCACTTGTTTATTCTCTTTTCCTTTCAGTGTATGAAAAGTGATTTCAGGCCGGCAGCCGGTGCGAATATTAATCCCGGTTTGTCCTAACCCTTCGCTAATATAGAACGGCTTTCCGTTCTGATAATGGAGTCCTTTAATGATATTCATACGAGCTAATTTTCCCATCTTCACGAGATGGTATGGCTTTGGCCAATGGATTTGCCCACCGTGAAAATGTCCGGAGAGAAGATAATCAAATGGGGTCTCGTTCATCTCAAGCACCGCATTTGGATCATGGGTTAACACGAGATTAACTCCCTCGTTAATTCCCTTATATGAACGGGTGAAATCGCTTCGACGGGTGCTGAAATCATCGATACCGATGATATTAACCACGGTGTCGCCGACATGCAGCGTCTTATTCTCATTTTGCATCACGATGCAGCCATGGCTTTCCAGCGTTTTGCGAAAAAAATCAAGGCTGCTTTTACGCAGTAAATAATCATGATTACCAAAAACCACGTAGATACCGTAAGGAACATGAATCCTCTTTAGAGCCTCGATATATTCCATAAACGGCTGGATGTTTCTTTCTCGTTCCAATTGATCTCCCGTTAAAGCAATCAGATCAATTTTTAAATCTTTTATCTTATCATAAAGAGCCTCAGAAGTAATCGACAGATTCTCCATGTGCATATCAGAAAGGTGAAGAATGTTTAACTCTTTTCCAAAGGGTAAATGAACCTCAACTTCTACTGTTTTCACAGCAACGTCGAACGTATTGCGGTGTGCGAAAAATAAAGCGAGCAAAAAAATGGCTGCAAAAACAATCATTTTGTGTCCCCCTTTCTAAAGCAAATAAAGCCATCCATTATGATACAGGGGATACTGATTTATGTAAATGATGAAATAATGGATTGTAATCCTTTTAACAGGTAACGATATAAGTTTGAATGAAAAGCAGGATTTAATCCCATGCTAAGTCAAAAAGGTACTTCTATGCCAAAAAAAGGATGATTATATTCAATAGAACCATATCGTCGGCCTGTCCTTCTTCTTTGTATTGATTCCCTCATGCATCTGCCCTTACAGGAAGCCATTCGGAAGGGACGCGCGCCAGCTCTACGCTTTTTTATGGAACGCGGGCAATATATTCCGGATGTTGTGAGTTCATTTCCTACCATGTCTGTCACTGTTGATAGTTCCCTCTTAACCGGAACCTATCCGGATCGCCACCGAGTACCTGGACTTGTTTGGTATGACGAAACGGAAAAACGTATAGTGAATTATGGAAATGGAAAACGGGAGTTACTTAAAATTGGCATCAAACAGATACTGCTGGACAATCTATACAGGTTAAACAATGAGCATCTTAGTCAGGATGTCCAAATGATTCACGAAGAACTCGCCTTTCATAAAATACCGTCGGGGTCCATTAACGGTCTAATATACCACGGAAGCTTTCTTCAGCCATTCAACGTTCCAAAGCTCACCGTATGGCTTAAACTTCTTCCCGAAAAACTACGAACGCATGGACCCCTTTTGTTTTCATTCGGAGTACTTGCGTGTTTGTATTCGGAAAACAGGTACTGATATCTCTGGCAAAGGGGTGGGTTTAACGACAAATTTTCCGCCCAAGAACTGAAATACCTAATTCAGCAGCAAAAACTCCCGCTCTTCACGATTGTGTATTTTCCTGATAACGATCACAACGTGCATAAAAACGGGCCAATGGCTATCAGCGGGATCGAAAAACTAGACCGGCAGCTGCAGGAAATACTTGGTGCATATGCCTCTTGGGAAGAGGCGTTACATCGTGCGGTTTGGGTGGTGATGGGAGACAGCGGTCAAGCGCCAATTGGACCAAGCCGTAGTCAGGCACTGATTTACTTGCGGTCGTTACTTAGCAGGTACAGAATCTCCAAACTGGGAAAACGAATAGAGAAAAATGACCAGCTTTTCGTATGTGTGAATGAAAGAATGACCTATATTTATGCCCTGTACGATAACCTCCCGCTTTTTGAAGTGGCTGCCTACCTGCAGGGAGATAAGCGCATTGGTGTCATCGCCTGGAAAGAAGACGATAGAATTCAAGTAAGAGGAGGGGGAAAAGAAAGTGCGTTGGCCTTTCGCCCGAATGGTCCGTATCAAGACCATTACCGGCAAACCTGGAGGTTAAACGGAGATGCATCGCTTTTGGATATTCAGATTACGGGAGAGGATATTGAATACAATGACTATCCGGATGTCCTGGTCCGCCTATATGGCGCTCTATATTCTCATCCTGGGCGCTTTCTTGTCATTACGGCCAAACCGGGCTGTGAATTTGTCGGCGAGAGTTCACCCACACATCTGAATGGAGCCGGACACGGTGCCGCTTCACAAGGAGGACTCTTTGGTGCCCATGATTATTGCAGGAACAGAAACAGTTCCAAAGCATTTCCGGGTCGTCGACATAAAAGAGTGGGTACTTCAGTTAATTCAATAAGTTGGAAAAGCTTATACTATTAGCAATCGGTATGGGAAAATAAAGTTTTGCAGGGAAGTAGCTATGCAAAAGACAGTAATTGGAGGGAAGGGCTTGGAAATAAACGTAATGACGTTTAATATCCACCATGGGAGGGGAACCGATCGAAAACTGAATTTAGAGAGAATCGCCAAAGTGATTCAAGAAAGTAAGGCGGACCTCGTCAGTTTAAATGAGGTAGATAGACATTTTTCAAAAAGAAGTGATTATATTGACCAGGTATCCTGGTTAGCAAAATATCTGGAAATGAATCATGCTTTTGGGGAGGCCTATACATTACAATCAAAAGATTCCACAGTGCTTCGCCAATATGGAAATGCCTTTTTGTCGCGTTATCCAATCGTATTAGAAAAGAATCATCTTTTAACTTTTAACAGATTTACAGAAAATCGTTCCTTGTTGGAAATCGGTGTACAACTTCCTAAACAGTTGTTTAAAGTATACGTCACCCATCTTAATCTTAATCCATTCATTCATAAGAAACAAACTAATTTTATCGTGGGAAAAATTGAAGAGGATTCTCAGCCTGTCGTCATTATGGGAGATTGGAATATGAAACCAGAAGTGAAAGCATGGAAAAAAATGACCAGACATTTTATTGATGTTTGTTATGCCGCAGGCAAAGGAACATATTGTACATTTCCCTCATTTCGACCTAAATTACAGCTGGACTACATATTTGTTAGCCCCGATATACATGTTGCTTCTGTAGAAGTTGTTGAAATAAATTCATCAGCATCCGATCACTTACTATTAAAAACAACACTGCTTTTTAACAGGTAGCTGCTTTTTACATAACCAAGATTACCGAACACTC
The DNA here is from genome assembly GCF_001015055.1 of Aneurinibacillus tyrosinisolvens. GTDB lineage: Bacteria > Bacillota > Bacilli > Aneurinibacillales > Aneurinibacillaceae > Aneurinibacillus_A > Aneurinibacillus_A tyrosinisolvens. The sequence continues at coordinate 11,302 of NZ_BBWZ01000065.1, forward strand.
TTCTTATCTGAGGTTTGTGCCTAACCTCGTTCAATCATGTTGTATCTTCTACTTTATGGCCACCTTTTTCTTTGCCCTCAACCACCATCGGTAGAACAAAAGAACAACAAGAATAAATTCTAAGTAGATCGCAAGACCAAGCACAAACGTTTGAACAGAAGTAAACAATTGATTTCCTAGGTAGGCATAAACGAACATTGAAGGAATGTAGCCAATGGCGGTGGCAAGAAAAAAAGTTTTAAAGGACATCGAACTTAGCACGGAATAAATGTGAACGACCATTGGGGGGATGATATGAATAATGCGAGCGATGAATACTGAAAAAAAGGCATTTCGAGCTATCATTTCATTAAACTTATTTAAGCGTTTAAAGCGATTTGCATATTGTTGTAGATTATTCACGGATAAATAACGTACCAAAACAAAAATGATGACCACGGCACCTACCGAGCCAAACCAATTGATGATACTGCCAAGCAAAATGCCATATTTCGCTCCCATCGTACCAGCAAAAACGGTAAATGGAATCATGGGAATTAAGCCAAAAAGAATCGAAAGAAAAAACATGAAAGGAAGGTGTGAGACATCACTTTCATGAAGCCAATGTAATAAAAAATCTCGAAAATAAAAGGCTGTAATAAGAACAATTCCATAAATGATGGCAAGAAATACTCCTTTTTTCATCTGTTGAAAACTCTCTCCTTCAACACTGGGATAAAAAAAGTTGGATTTTTAAATGGGCAGGTTTTGAATGGAGTATCCAACTTGTTTCCTATTTATAGTTTTCCGCTGTGTCGACTGAAATTTTGCGTTCCAAGCCTTTCTCCTTTTATCTAAGAAAAGGAGAAACGGCTTGGAGTATGGCTGCTGTATCCTGCGATGCTTTTTCATATAATTTTTTCGTTTCTGTCGTTTGGGTGGAAAGGGCAAACAGTTCAAGGTCGGCCTGGCATTTTTTTAGTGTTGCCTGGAGCAGTTGCTGCTGTGTTGGAGGCGCTACCGTTATTTTGTCATCGTATAAATCCAGGGTGAGCTGCCCGTAGGAATCCACCTGGCCGAGAAAAACATTATCAAGGGTAACCCCGATTTTTTCCAGTTCCGTATTCAGCCATTGAACGTTAAACCCCGCTGTTGCGAGGGGCTCCAGCATCACTTTTCCATCCATAATGACCGCTTGCGATTCCCTTTCGGGGGCTGCCTTAATCTTTAAGTCTTTTAGTGTCACAGGCTGCGCGTCCCTTTTTTTCATGACACTCAGCTGTCCGTTGGTCTCCAGAACCGCAAACTCAACGTCGGCCACTTTGAATACGTTCTTTAAACGCAGCTCTTCAAGCAGTTCGTCTGTTGTATAGTTCTCCTTTTTCAGGTTATCTTCCATGATTTTTCCGTTCTTGATAAAGACGGTCCCTTTTCCTTCGGAAATTCCGCGGGCGGTCCTGCTTTTTACGGAGATATACTCAATCAATAAAGGGATGGTTGACCACACAAGCAGGCTAGCGTACCCGTGGACCAGGTTGCCCTCCAGGTCGGTTGAGATAAAAGCGACGATGCTTCCCAGGGTAATCCCCGCTATGTATTCAAAAAAGGTGAGCTGGGCCAGCTGCTTTTTTCCCATTAACCTTGTGATAACAAAGAGGGCTATAAGAGCAAAAAAGGAGCGCAGTATCACTTGAAATGTATCTGCCATTTTATTCACCTCATCTCATATGAAGTAAGGTGAGCACGGACACTCACCTTACAAGAGAAAATTCTAGAAGCCCTTGTATTGCGGCTCTTCCTGCTCCAACTGCTGGATACGCGGCTCCAAAGCCTCGATGATGTTTTGCGTCTTCTGTGCGTTTTCTGAGAAAACTTGCTTCGCATCCTGATTTTGCGTGCTAAGAGCGAATGTTTCCAGGCTCGCCTGTGCACTTTTCAAGCTGGCAAGCACGGTCTTTACCTGCATCGATACGGTCATCTGTCTCACCTCCACAAAGGGTAGTATGTGCTATGAACGCGGTTTAAACACAAGGGCGCCTAAAAAGCCGAAAATAATCGCAGCGGAAATACCGGCACTTGTTACTTCAAAAATACCGGTAATAATGCCGACAATGCCATCCCTTTCCATCTCCTGCAGGGCTCCCTGCGTCAGGGAATTTCCGAAGCTGGTGATAGGAACGGTTGCACCTGCTCCGGCGAATTTGATGAGCGGTTCATACCAGCCCAGCCCGGCAAGAATGGAGCCTATCACGACCAGAGTAGCCATGGTGTGTCCCGGCGTGAGTTTGCCTACATCCATTAAAAGCTGACCTACTACACAAATAAGCCCCCCAACAACAAACGCCCAAATAAATGTACTCATTGTTTTGACCTCCTATACGGTACTTTCGATTGCAACGGCATGGGCGATACAAGGAATGCTCTCTTTTTGCTGGAAGGTGAGTGGGGAAAGAAGCGCACCGGTAGCAATCACGAGGATTCGTTGCCATTCCCCTTTGCGCAGCCGATTGAGCAGGTGACCGTATGTTACAGTTGCACAGCACGCGCAGCCGCTCCCGCCCGCAAATAATTTTTGCTCTTTGCTGTAAATGAGCAGGCCGCAATCGGTAAAGGATTGTTCCGGGATCACAAAGCCGTGCTTTTTTAGCAGGTCAGCCGCAATCTGGTGTCCAACCTTGCCAAGATCTCCGGTCACAATGAGATCATAATGATCGGGTCCAATGTTTAAATCTCGAAAGTGCGCCCCGATTGTATCTACGGCAGCAGGCGCCATCGCCGCACCCATATTGAAGGGGTCAGAAAGCCCCATATCGACAATCCGCCCAATCGTCGCTGCGGTTACTCGAGGGCCGTTTCCACTAGCGCCTACAATCGCAACGCCCGCTCCGGTTACGGTCCAGTGGGCCGTAGCTGGCTTTTGAGAACCATATTCATTTGGATAACGGAACTGCTTTTCAGCCGTAAGATTGTGGCTGGAGGTTCCCGCCAGTACATAATTGGCTGCCTGGCTATCAATGATTAGAGAGGCGAGGGCAAGCCCCTCCATTGATGTAGAGCAGGCGCCAAAAATTCCAAGGTAGGGAACGCCTACTGTACGCGCAGAAAAACTGCTGGGTGTTATCTGGTTAATTAAATCGCCCGCGAGCATAAAATTTATGCTGCCTTTTTGTATGTTCGCTTTTTCAATGGCTTTGTCACACGCTTCTTCGAGCATGACTTTCTCGGCCTTTTCCAGGCTTTTCTGTGCTAGCCAGTGATCTTCATGAAGAATATCAAAATCTTCAGCCAGTGGCCCCTTTGCTTCATCTGGTCCGCCGACTGCGGCGGAAGATATAATAACAGGTTGGTTGGGAAATACCCAGGTTTGATGTCCTTTCAGCAAGCTTACACACCTCCAAGCACTGAAATAGTCCATTTTATAAGAGCGACAAAGAAAGCGGATACAACACCAAAAACAATAACCGAACCGGCAAGCTTGAACATATTCCCGCCTACACCGAGCACATAGCCTTCGGTTTTGTGTTCAATGGCGGCTGAGGCGATGGAATTGGCAAACCCGGTAACAGGGACAGCGGTGCCGCCCCCGGCAAACTGGGCAATTTTGTCGTATACCCCAAGCCCGGTGAGAAGAACGGAAGTGAAGATAAGGACCGCCACGGTTGGATTTCCGGCTGCCTTCTGTGAGAAATGGAAAACATTCATAAAAAACGTCTGAATAAACTGGCCGATTAGGCAAATAAATCCGCCAACAAAAAAAGCAAGGATGACGTTCCTGAAAATCGGTCTTGCAGGTTCACGCTGTTTTGCGAAACTTTGATACTCGATTTGGGTGGGGGTTAGTTTTTTTCTTTTTTGCTTTACTTGGCATCGCTTTCTCCTTTACGTAAATAGAATCATCTTTGTATATTTTGCTGAAAAAAAGTCGTTTCATACGAAGGGGAGAAGGACATAAAAAAGACAGCAGATTTATTTTCCGCTGTTTGTAGGCTATCGATAAAGTTTGGGCACCTTGGAGCTTTATTATAGGAGCTTTTTTATTAACATCCAAATCAAACTTGAAGAATACCGGATAAATGATAAATATTTTGCGTATTCATGAATAAAATTGTTAGGAAGATATCCAGGGTATCTCCTTTTTCCTCGCCATGATAGGCGAGTTTTTTTGTGCGCTTGCTAGCCGTACCACACTAACCGGGGTTAGGAGGCGAATGTGCTGATGGCCGGAAACATTTAGGGGAAGGACGATGTGCATCGTCTTATGTCAGTGAAGGCTACATAGTGTAATTCCCACCGGAATAATCCAGTGGGAAAAGGAGTAATGAGAAAGAAGAGACTAGTTTCCTTCCCTGCTACTTATAATGACCATTGATTACATTTTTAAACATAAGAATTACAAATAACTAACAAATTCAATGTGAATCTGAAAATAATAAATAAATCCCCTGCTAAATTCCAGGGGATTTAAAAAAACGTTTTATCGTTGCGCTTTCTCTGCTGCATTTGTTGAAGCTGTAGCCTGAGCTTGTTGATTTGTCTGTGAAGGTGCATTTTGAGATTGTGAAGTTGTACTTTGAGCTTGTTGACTTATCTCTGAAGGTGCGCTTTGAGATTGTGGAGCTGTATTTACTCCTTGTTGAGGTTGTTGGTTCGGCATAAAAGATACCACTCCCATCATTGGATTTGTGCTTTAAATCACTTTTTTAGTATGGGTAAGTGGCTTTTCATTTATTTGTCGTATAAGAAAGTATATGTTGCTTTAAAGCGATAAAGCAGCTTGAGGTGGGGACCGATAGGTCCCTTTCTCTTTGAATTTATTGTAAAATGAGAAGATGGAGACAAATATTTTGAAGCATATCTTTTTCGATGAGCATCAGCATTGGGACCGATTTGTTGAAAAGCACGGAAACCGCGTGCGTGCCAATGTGATAAAAGAAGTCGATAAATTTCGGACATGTGGTACATATGAGAACGGCTTTAAACTCTTTGTATGCGAAGGGTGCCATGATGTCCGAAAGATAGCCTTCCGTTGTAAGGGGAGATTCTGTACGAGTTGCTCTAATGGAGAAACCGAAGAGTGGGGGCGCCTCATGGCGGAAGATATGCTTCAAGTAAGCCACCGACATGTGATTTTTACGATAGATGAAGGATTGAGAAATATCTTTTTTTAGCATCGTGAGATGCTGAAACCTTTCATGGATGAAGCAGTGAAACTCATACAGGAATGGTTCAAAAAGAAATGTAAAGTGGTACCCGGCATTATTGCTGGTTTACATACGTTTGGCTCTCGCATTAATTTCAATCCCCATATTCATATGCTGGTTACCATGGGAGGGATGAAAAAAGATGGAGAATGGAAGGTGTATGA
>NZ_BBWZ01000066.1 GCF_001015055.1 Aneurinibacillus tyrosinisolvens
CCCATGCCGCAATTCCAAATGCCTGCCCAACAGCAAATGCCGATGTACGGACAGCAGTTACCGGCGGAAGAGATGAAGGAGAAAAAGGAGTCGCCCGGAGTATGTTTACCTCCGCAGCCTCTGGCACCCGGCGTGCAGTATATTCCTCCAGGTACGAGCATGCCTTCCCAGCAGCCCGCCAGCCCGTATTCCATGTATCCGACCCAGCACGACTTTATCGGAGCACCGCCAGGAATGCTGCCGCAGAGTGGCTATCCGACAACAATGGGAAATATCATGAATCCATACACCCATTCTCCTGCAATGCCATACCAGGCATATGCAATGCCGTATGAGCCATCCCCTCTGCACGCTTACCCTTCCTATCACCATACGAAGCCAGGCTGGAAGGGGTACGGCGGGCACGAAAGTTCATCTTCCTGCTCCAGCAGCAGTTAATTGATTATGAAGGCTATCCGGCACTGTCCGGATAGCCTTTCTCAGGAAACAAGGAGGAAGCTTATGGACCACACGCTGCCGTCGATAATCGAGCAAATGTACATGTGCCGGGTCATGCGCATTCGGCCGAAGCGAACCGTATGGATGTGTGAAACGGACAAAGGGCACTGGACACTAAAGGGCTACGAAACATTCGAAAAAGCCGCCTGGGTAACACGGCTTTCGGGCCTATTGCATGCCAGAGGGTTTCACGACGTCGTCCGCTATGTAAATACAATACAGGAGGTTCCTGTATTTAAATGGAACGGAAAATACATGACTGCCATGGAAAAAATCCCCGGAAGGGAAGGCAGTTATTTTCACAGGCATGATATTATTCACTCTATCGAGACACTGGCCAGGTTTCACTCCTATTCTAAAGGAATTAGCGGCGGACCTCCTCCCCAGCCGGATGAAGTTCCTCTTCTGGCTAAATGGAAAAAGCGCCGAGATCAATTTCACGACATTGCCCGGGGGCTTGAGGCAACTCCGCAAAAGAATCGCCTGGGCAGGCTTATCCTTTCCGCCTCTTCCTCTATCCTTGATGAGGCGGATTATACGCTGCGGGTTGCCGGCGCCTCTTCCTTAACCTGGGAGTATCAGCTGGCACTCATGCGCCAGCAAATTGTTCATAAAGATTTGGCCAGCCATAACTTTATTATTGGAACAGTGAAAAAAGCGCTCATTGATCTTGACACAGCCGCTTACGATACCCCTCTCGTTGATATTGTCCAGTTGATTAGCAGAGCGCTTGTCCAGCAGGGATGGGATGCAAACCTTTTCTACTCTGCAATTGAAGCCTATCGTGAAATTCAGCCGCTCACGGACAGCCAGGTTGCGCTTATTTATCTGCTCCTGCGTTTTCCCGATAATTTCATGCGGGAAGTGAACGGACTTTTTGAGAGAAAAAAATACTTCTACAGCTCCCGTGTGGAATATTATATTTCCCTTATTATGAGGCATTGGGATAACAGGCAGCGCTTTTTTGATGGCTATGAACACTTTATCTACAGCAACCCGCACAGGCACGTGCGGTAACTGATGAGGATGAGATGGAAAAGTTTCAATAAGTACGACAAAAAAGGCCCGCCACCCTGGCGGACCTTTTTGCTTGTTTTTTAGTATACGTTCATTCCATCCTCTTCTACATACTTCTGGAACTCCACGAGAAGCTCGTTCGTAATCGGGCCCGGCTGGCCGTCCCCGATGCGGCGGGCGTCTACCTCGATAACAGGAATCACTTCCGCTGCCGTCCCGGTAAGGAAAATCTCATCGGCAATGAAAACATCATGGCGGGTGAACGGATCTTCCTTCACCACATACCCGAGCTTACGCGCAATATCGATAATCGCGTTGCGCGTCACTCCTTCCAGTGCTCCCAAATAGCTTGGCGGCGTGAAAATCACGTTCTTCTTTATAATAAAAATGTTATCCCCGGAACCTTCGCATACATATCCCTGCTGGTTCAGCATAAGCGCTTCACTCACACCGGCATTGTTCGCTTCGATTTTTACAAGAATGTTGTTAAGGTAATTAAGGGATTTGATTTTCGGATTTAGCGCGTCCGGCGTGTTGCGACGGGTAGGAACCGTAATAATCCGGATTCCTGTCTCGTACAGCTCCTTCGGGAAAAGAGCCAGCTGCTCGGCGATAATAATAATGTTTGGTTTTGAACAGTTTCGCGGGTCCAGCCCGAGATCCCCGGTGCCACGAGAAACAACAAGGCGGATGTAGGCGTCTTTTAATTGATTTTGCCTTATTGTATCAAGCACGCACTTACACATCTCTTCCTGCGTCATGCCAATGTCGAGAAGGATGGACTGGGCCGACTCATACAATCGCTCAATATGTTCCCTTAGCTTGAAAACGTTGCCGTTGTATGCGCGAATTCCTTCAAAAATCCCATCCCCGTATAGAAAACCGTGATCGTATACGGAGATTTTTGCCTCTGCTTTTTTTACAAATTCTCCATTTAAATAAATCAACTGCTCCACCGTGCAACACCTCGCCTTTCCGCCAGTTATGAAATGTTATTTAATAGGAAGAGTCGTTTCATTCTCCTGCTTTTGATAGACAGGATACGTGCCAAGGATGCGCACCTGGCACCTCAGTGCTTCCATTTCAGCAAAAGCGCCCGGAAGCAGAACATCGTCCATCTTCTGCTCGATATCAACAATGAAGTGGTAGTTTCCCAGCCCGGTTTTAGTCGGACGTGATTCGATGCGCGATAAGTTGATGCGCCGCCAGGAAAACGCAGCGAGCACCTGGTGAAGCGCCCCCGGAAAATCGGAAGGAAGCGTAACAAGAATTGTCGTTTTGCTGCTTTTTGACTCAGGCAGACGGACTTGTTTATTGCCTACGAGAATAAATCTTGTAAAGTTGTTTTGTGTATCCTCGATATGTCCCTGCAGAAGAGAAATAGGGTATACGTCATGTGCCTGCATGGCAGCCACCGCAGCCCACGGTTCCTCCGTGTGTTCACTCACAAGGCGGGCCGCTTCGGCCGTGCTGCTCACGTATTCAATTTCCGCATGAGGCAGATGTTTCCGGAGGTAGTCATGGCTCTGGGCAATCGCCTGCGGGTGGGAAAGCACTTTTTTGATCGTATGAAACTCCATCTTCTCTTCTCTTCTGGCTGTAAAAAGGTGCTGATAAATCGGAATGATGATTTCCCCGAGGATCGGAAGGTCAACTTTATGAGTAATCCAATCCAGCGTCAGGTTTACCGAGCCTTCGATAGAGTTCTCCCATGGTACGACGGCAAAAGAAACCTTTCCTTCTGCTACTGCCTCAAGGCAATCCGGGATCGTACGGTACGGGCAAAATTCGTCTGTCTTCTCCTGAAAAAGAAACCGTGCGGCCTCTTCTGTGTTTGTGCCGCGCGGTCCTAAATACGCAATCTGTCTCTCCATCTCTTCTTAACTCCTTTACTCTGCCACGCCCTGGGTGCAACGCTCAACATGTGCCCCCTTCTCATCCGGTACAAGGCGCATTATCGTACATCCGATGCCGCGTTCAGCAAGTGTTTCTACCATAAATCTCTCAACCGGCTCCGCAGAATGGCGATTATCAACAAGGGCAAGCATGGTAGGACCGGCACCGGATAGCGCTACCCCGAGTGCACCGTGCTCAGGCGCCTCCCGGAGGATAGTATCCAGTCCCGGTACAAGCGGAATCCGGTACGGCTGATGGATAACGTCCTGCATCGCCGAGCGAAGCAGGGGCAAATTGCCCGTTGCCAGTGCCGCAATCAGAACACCGGCGTGGCTTGTTGTATACACAAGATCCTTCCTGCTGTACATTGAAGGCAGCACTTCTCTTGCCCGCTCCGTGGAAAGCATAAAATCAGGAATGACGGCAATCGCCTCCAGGTGCCCGGGAACGGGGAGTCGGACGTATGGCACGTGTTCATCCTCCATGAAAGCAACGACAATTCCGCCGAAGAAAGAAGCCCCAACGTTGTCGGGGTGGCCCTCAAGCCCGGTCCCCATATTGTACAGCTGCTCTGTCGTAAACGGCGTTCCGGCCAGCTCGTTTGCAGCCACAAGCGCCCCAACAATGGCGGATGCGCTGCTGCCCAGCCCCCTCGTAAGCGGAATCTCGGAGTCAACGTGCAGGATGAGCTCCGGAGACGGCAGTCCGGCCTTTTCAAACACACGGGCTGCCACCTGATAGATTAAATTCGTTTTATCTGCCGGAATGCCCGCCAAGTGGTTTCCTTTTAAATAAATCTCCGTTCTGTCCGCCACTTCCATAGAAATCGTTGTATACAGTTGAAACGCCATGCCAATCGTGTCAAATCCCGGCCCAAGATTCGCGGTGCTTGCCGGGACTTTCACCGTTACTTTTCCATTATACACGCTACACACCCGCCGCCTGGGCAATGACCTGAAGTACAGCTTCCTCCGTGCTTTCTACTACGACAGGCTGGGCACCTACAGCCTTTAAAGCAATGTTCGGATCCTTTAATCCATTTCCAGTGAGGACACAAACCACCTGCTTGCCCGGTTCAATTCGTCCTTCCTTGCGCATCTTGATGACACCGGCCAGCGATGCCGCGGACGCTGGTTCCGCGAAAATCCCTTCCGTAGCCGCCAGCTTCCGGTACGCTTCAAGAATCTCATCATCTGTTACCATATCAATATGGCCTTCAGACTCATCTCTCGCATTCAGCGCCAAATCCCAGCTTGCAGGATTCCCAATCCGAATGGCGGTTGCCAGCGTTTCCGGATTTTCAATAACTTCACCCTTCACAAGCGCGGCAGCGCCTTCTGCTTCAAACCCAAACATGCGCGGACGGTTCGATACGATGCCCGCCTGCTCATACTCTTTAAAGCCTTTCCAGTAGGCGGAAATATTGCCCGCATTTCCAACAGGAATCGCGAGGATATCAGGTGCTTTGCCCAGCTCATCGCAAATTTCAAACGCCGATGTTTTCTGGCCTTCCAACCGATACGGGTTTACGGAATTAACGAGCGTAATCGGGTGTTTCTCGGTAATGTTACGAACGATCTTTAGTGCCTGGTCGAAGTTGCCTTCGATGGCGATAATTTCAGCACCGTATATCATTGCCTGGGCAAGCTTGCCCAGCGCAATGTTGTTATTCGGGATTAACACAATACAGCGCAGGTTTGCACGTGCCGCATAAGCCGCAGCCGCGGCGGATGTATTTCCCGTTGAAGCGCACATAATCGTATGGCTTCCTTCCTCTACCGCCTTGGCTACTGCCATGACCATCCCACGGTCTTTAAATGAGCCGGTCGGATTGAGCCCCTCATATTTAAAATAAATCTCCAAATTCAATTCTTCTGATAATTTTGGCGCAAAAATAAGCGGGGTATTGCCCTCATGCAGCGTTAGGCGCGGTGTTTTCTCGGTTACCGGTAAGTATTTTGCATAGCGTTCAATGATGCCAGCCATTATTTCCTCTCCAATCCTTCTACCCGATACAGGCTTTTTATTTCTATCACACTGTCCAGTGCTTCAAACAAATCGCGGACGCTGTAAATGTTTTTACGTGACGCATGGTGGGTGACGAGAATAATTTCTGCCTGCCCACCTTCATTATACGGCTGTTGGAGAACTTGTTCCAGACTTACATCATGCTCCGCCAGAATGCTCGTAATTTGTGCGAGTACACCGCTTTTATCATCCACGATTAACCGGAGGAAATATCTTGAGACAATTTGTTCATCCGATTTTAAGCGCTTCTCCTTGTATGGAGCAACGCTGCCCCGGCCGTTTACGCCAAGCTTCATGTTTTTCACAACGGTTACGAGGTCGGATACGACAGCCGTCGCCGTCGGCAGTTCTCCTGCACCAGGCCCATAGAACATCGTTTCCCCTACAGCTTCTCCATGTACATAAATGGCGTTAAAGACACCGTTAACGGAAGCAATCGGGTGGGTCCGGTGAACAAGGGTCGGCTGTACGCTCACCTCAATAAGTTCATCGTCCCGCTTGGCAATGCCAAGCAGTTTAATCTCATATCCGAGTTTTTTGGCGTACGAAATATCTTCTGCAGTCACCTGGGAAATCCCTTTGCAATCCACATCTTCCAGGCTCATATCAACGTGGAAGCCCAGTGTGCTTAAGATCGCCATTTTACGCGCCGCATCGTGCCCTTCCACATCGGCAGTCGGATCGGTTTCCGCATAGCCGAGCTCCTGCGCTTCCTTCAGCACCTCTTCGTATGCGGCACCTTCCTGGCTCATTTTTGTCATAATGTAATTCGTTGTCCCGTTTACGATACCCATCATTTGCGTAATGCGATCGGACGAGAATCCTTCGACAAGCGCCCGTAAAATTGGGATTCCGCCTGCCACACTTGCTTCATAGAAAACATCGCAGCCTTTTTCCTGCGCCTTCGAGAGAATTTCAGCGCCGTGCAGCGCCATTAAATCCTTATTCGCGGTCACGATATGCTTTCCGTTGTCGAGCGCCTGGAGGATGTACTCCTTCGCCGGGTGGACTCCGCCGATGACCTCTACAATGACATCAATGTCCGGACTGAACAAATCCGCCGCATCGGTTGTTATTAGACTTTTATCGAGTGAAAGACTTCGCTCTTTCTCCTTATCCTGCACGAGCACCTTTGCTACCTCAATCGCCAGGCCGGTTTGCTTCTGCAAATCCTCCTGGTGGCCCTGTACTATTCGGACTACGCCGGTACCTACGGTGCCAAGGCCCATCAGGCCGATTTTTACTGGTTGATTCCGCATCGCTATCTCTCCTTTTCGTTGGCTCTTTCCCATGTCATTCGTATGTTGAAAACCGGAGCTTTATCCCCTTCCTACGATAACCGCCCGCTTAACGCCTTCAAGTCTTTGAAGTTCTTCAAGAAACTCCGTTGATGAGAGGCTCAGCCCCCCTGTATCGATCGAGAGGGCGACATTGGCCATTCCCTGAAGCGGGATGGTCTGGTTTATGGTTAGAACATTCCCGCCCCTATCTGCGATAAACTTCAATACTTTAGACAGAATTCCCGAACGGTGTTCAAGATTGAGCGAAACGGTAATAATGACTTCGCGCATCATCGAATTAAACGGAAATATGCTATCCTTATATTTATAATAGGCGCTTCGGCTCAGCCCTACTTTCTCAACAGCCTCATGCACCGTTTCCGCTTCTCCTGAGTCTAGCAATTTCTTTGCTTCTATTGTTTTAGCTATCGATTCAGGGAGGATGTCGGCCCTGATTAAATAAAAAATTTCATCCTGTTTCGGCATTTCGTCCTCCTAAAAAACACATTTGTTTATCTATAATGGACATTATACGTGTCTTCTCTCGTTTATACAATACATTTTTATTGATTAGAAAAGAAAATGGGCAGCCTCTTCCGAAGGCTGCCCTATCGCTTTCCTAAATTTTGAATTTTCTCTCCATGAACCAGACCGGCAAACGGAGCAGGAAGTTAATCATCAGAACAACGAACACGAGGACAGCGGCAGCTTTGTCCGCAATTTCCTTCGCGTCCGGTACAATCGCTTCTGATTGTACATACCACAAATGGACAGCCAGCGTTTCTCCAGGAGAGAATAAATTAAAATCCCACATCATGCCTGATGTGCTTGTTCCCGCAGTCAGGATGATAACAGCCGATTCCCCGTAAGCTCTCCCTGCCACAAGGCTAATCCCTGTAATGATTCTGCTGAAAGCCGTAGGCAGAACGACCTTGCGAATGCATTGCGATTTGGTCGCGCCCATCGCCGTATAAGCTTCACGCAAGGCGTTCGGCACAGCGCGAATCGATTCTTCCGTAACGCGTGTAAGAATTGGCAGGTTTAGCAGGGCCAGGGTCAGCGACGCACCGATAACCGTTAAACCAATTTGTAAATAGTTCACAAAAATCGCCATTCCAAACAGCCCGAATACGATAGAAGGAACGGAGGCAAGGCTTTCCACGCACATTCTTATGGCGCCTGTCACTTTGTTATCCCGTGCATATTCCGCAAGATAAATCCCGGCTCCGATTCCTACAGGCAATGAAAAGACCATCGACAGGATCAAAACATAGAACGAGTTTAGGAGAACAGGACCGATTCCGCCGCCGGTTTCAATTTCATCCGGTACTTTCAAAAGGAAGGACAGGTTTATTTTCGTGATTCCCCTGCTTAAGATATGAAAAAGCAGCCAGGCAATAAGAAGAATGACCCCTGCAGCCAGTATCCACAGTGCTACCGTTGCCGTTTTATCAAGAATGCGTTTTCGTTTCGTTATTTGTGCCTTCATCTGCTCTGCTCTCCTTTAGGGCCGATCCAGCGAATAATGATAATAAATAAGAGAGAAACAATAAGAAGCAGGAAAGCCATCATATACAGCGCATAATTCCAGGTAGAATCAAAGGGGACATTCGCTACCTGCATGACGATGTTGCTCGTCAATACAGACGTCGGCGTAAACAGATTTCCCGGCAGCTGGGCTGTGTTTCCGATAACCATAACAACAGCCATGGTTTCACCAAGCGCCCTCGCCATCCCAAGAATAATGCCGGTGACGATCCCCGTTCTTGCTCCGGGGAGAGCCACTCTCCAAATCATTTGCAGACGGGTCGCTCCAAGCGCATACATCGCTTCCCGATACTCCGTTGAAACAGAAGTGAGCGCGTCATCGCTAATTCTTGCAATGGTCGGCAGGATCATGAGTGCGAGCACAAGCGCCGAGGCAAGCAATCCATCTCCCATTTCCTGCCCTGTCACCTTGCGAATGAGCGGGATAAGAACCGTTAGCCCAATGTATCCGTAGACAATTGAGGGGATACCAACAAGCAAATCGAGTACAGTACGGAGGGAACCTTTCAGCCAGCCGGGTGCAATTTCTGCAATAAATACAGCCATACCGACAGATACCGGCATAGCAATAAGCAGAGTTAGTAATGTTAAAGAAATCGTTCCAATAATAAAAAGAGCCGCTCCGAAATCATTTTCTTCCGGGATCCACTTGGTTGAAAAGAAAAAGGTAGATAAAGACACTGTTTTAAATGTAAGAATTCCGGTTCTCCCGACAAAATAAATAATGGAGATTAAAGTAAGGCATAACAAAAATGCACTGGTAAGGCAAAGATATTTAAAAAGCCTGTCAGAAACCCTCATCCTTAACTGGCGTCTAAGGATTTTTGCATTTCCTTTATCGACCGTTAAGGAGGGTGATGCAATAGAAGAGTCTTGCATTGATCTTTCCATATAATCCTAATCCTCCCGATCAGAAGAACTGTGTGCGGTACACGCCCCTGCTTTCCTTACTTATAAAACAACCAGCCCCACTGGTTTTGCCATCCGCTTACCAGGGGCCGGTTGTCTTCTAAACTTTTTGTTTTTGTTACATTTTTATTACATACTTGTAATCGGAAGGAAGCTCATTTTCTTTAATGTGCTATTTTGGAATTGCGGGCTGCGTACATAATCGATAAACGCTTTTGTTGCTCCTGTCGGCTGACCTTTTGTTAGGTAGTAACCATAAGCCCATACCGGATATGTTTTGTTTAAAACATTAGAAGTAGTAGCAGCAACGCCGTTGTATTTCAAAGCCTTAAGGTCTCCCTTTACATATACAAGGTCAATGAAGCCAATTGCATTTGGCGTTGTGCTTACTGAAGTCGCCATGTCACCGCTTGATTTTACTTCTTTATATGTGCTGCCGCCCTTCATGAATTGAGCGCCTTTTAATGCTTTTGCCTGATAGTTCACGCGTGTACCGGAACCGAAAGCACGGTTTACAACGACGATAGGCGCATTCTGGCCGCCAACCTGGCTCCAGTTTTTAACTTTGCCTGAGAAAATGTCCTGCAATTGTTTTGTCGTCAGACTGTCTACACTTACATTCTTGTTTACAATTGTAGCGAAAGGAATAACGGCTACTTTGTGAGCAACAAGACCCGGGAACGCTTTAAAGCCAGGAACGTCTTTCGTTGCATCCCAGTCACATGCTCCGATTTGTGCTGCTCCTCTTGTTACAGCCTGAGGGCCTGTAATCGAGCCTGCACCGGAAGCCGGGATAGATACCATTGGATTCTTTTGCTTAAATTGTTTAGCCGCCTGCAATGTTAGCGGAAGAAGGGCAGTTGAACCTGCAACCGTTACTTTTCCGGATACAGGTGCAGCATGTGTAGTCGTAGGGGCAGTCGCTGTGAGAGTAGAGCCGAGCAGTACGGCAGAAGCCATAACAAGGGATAATTTCTTAAAGATTTTCATTTGTGTTCCTCCATTTTTCTGCTGTTATTTTGTAATGTCATCAAATGAATAAGAATTGTAACCTGGGATAAGAACGCCTACCTTATCGCCTTCATCTCCTGTCATGGAAACAGCCAGGTGTTTTCCATTTGAAGAGTAGAATAGCTGGTTGATACTGTCATCTGCATCGTAAAGCTTTTTCTTCTCACCAGTTGAAGCATTGATTTCATAAATCGCTTTTTTGCCGCTTTGATCGGCTGCAAGCACAACAAGGTGTCCGTCACGTGTTACAAGGCTCTGCATAATGCCTAAGTCGGACACAAGATCTTTCGTGTCTTTTCCATTGTTTGTAATTGCTTTAAGAACGGGCAGTTTTTCCTCATTTTCTACATCTGTGCTTACGTATACAAGCGTGCGGTCCGGAAGCATATCGGCAAACGATTTGTTATCTTTTGTTTTGGCAATCTGCTCAGGCTTGCTGCTGCCATTGTAATAAACGTACAATTGCGTTTCTGTGCCTGCCGTGTCAACTTTGATGTTCGCGTTCGCGGCTTTATCGGCAGTTTCTTCCGATACGCTGTCCGCTGTGATTTTGCCTTCCGGTGTAACTGTGTAGAGGAACTTTACTCCATCATTCGATATACGGAGGTTGGACTTATAGTTCACATTGTCATTTACTATCTTCTTTATTTTTCCTGTAGAGATAGTAAGTTCAGCGACTACGTTTGTCTTATCTCCTTCAAGGTAGTACAGCTTGTCTCCGGCAGGAGCCCACTGAAGTTCAGACTTAATGGCATGATCGTCGCCGCTCACTTTTGTCGTCTGTTTGCTCTCTAAGTCAGCGACATAGACTTCATTGTTTTCGTCAGCATAGGCGACCTTTTTTGCGTCCGGGGAAATGACAGCATCCGCTTCGTTCACATCTTCTCCGAGGAGCGGAGTTTTGCTCTTGGATTTGGTGTTGAAAATATAATCCTTTTCACCTTTGTTTGTAACGTAAGTAACGAGAAGGTTTTCCGCATCAATCCAGCGTGGATTGATATATGAATTAACATTAGCCTGAATAGCGTCACCAGTAGTATCGACTGCATCGATTGCGTCTGTTACATCCGTTGCCGCAGTGTCCGTAGCTTCCGTACCTGTAGCTGCTTCAGCAGCTGCCGGCGCTTTGACTGCTGCGGGCACTTCTACTGCCGCGTTTACAACATTGTATGGAAGAGTTGGCGCTGCTACTCCCAATGCTGATGTAATCACAACACCCATGACAATCCGTTTCATAATTTTCCCCCTTAGTAATAAAGAACAGAATAAATATTACATATTGACTATAAGAAAAAAATGTTAATCCAATTCTATAGTTACATTAACCTATCATGAATTTCCTGTATGAGTTTTATGAATCTTCTTTACATAATAAGAAAAACATCGCGGACATGCCGCTCGTCCTTTCCCTTCTGGAAGCTGGACGGCCGCTTAGTCTCACGCCGGGCGGACCGGCAAAACATCTGGGTATCTTAGGTGTTGGAGACAATTGCCGGTCTTTTTCGCCCTATGGCAGGCGCGCTCCACAGGGGGGAAAGAAAAGAGCCGTCATCGCCCGCGATGTTTTTCTTTGACGCCTAAGACCGCACGGTCCCATGATAGTAATTCCCTTTAACACTTTAAAGCAACATATACTTTCTTTAACGACAAAAAAACTCCACCTGGTGGGGCAGAGTTCTAATCCCATTATTTATCCTGTCAGGGGAGCCGTTTTCCCTCCGGCCCATGGATGAACATTATGTTATTTTAAAGAACCACTCCCGTCATAGTATGGTGGTTTTGGTTGTTTGTTTTCTATATTATGGCCTTTATTAGATGCGGAGTATAAAGGGCCATTCTGTTGTATTCGCGTATCCGGCTTAGTCACTGCTTGTGTAAAACGCTTCGGTATCATTAAAGGACCGCTTCCATCATAATAAATTGGTTTTTGCTGTTCATTTTTCATGCTATTCCTCCCTAATTCGATTGAATTTTTCACCATGCTGGGCTGCTATCAGCTTCTCCCTTGTTTTAAATGTATTCTTTTTGCTTCGGCTCTATTAACAAAATAAAAATATTAAGTATGATTGAGGCATGTGTCTTTGTGCCTTTCACTAGTTATTTAACTTCGAGCCCGTATAGCAAAAAAAGAGTGTAAAGAAACTTGTAGGTTTCTCCACACTCTAGAATAAGCTGAAACTCTATTTCACCGGAAACGTTACTTTCCAATTTACATCGGTGTATTTCTTCATGACCCTCGTCAGGCTAAGGGTCAGCTGCTTAGGTTCGTGGTCGAGGCCGAGAATTTGCAGCGTCTGTTTGAAGCGTGCATTCCCCTCTTTGTCAGGGTCGTCAGTGCCTCCCGACATACTCACTTCGTATACCTTGCCACCCTCATCCCTGGCTATCCAGTGATAAAATGTTCCCGTTGTTTTATTCTGAATACCCTCCACTTCAACAACGCCAATTTTTTGGGCGTCTATAAACGGAGCTTCTCTCTTTAGCTGCCAGTCTTTTTTCATCTGAAAGCTTTTGAAAGTAATAGTATTGCCTTCGAACTTTTTCGTTACTGGATTTCCTGCCAGTTTATCCGGCGTGAAAGAGAGAGAGAAATCCGTAAACTTTTCTTTTTCCACCGCATCAAGCACGAACGTAAGCTGTTTCGCCTTCCCCATTGGCACGAATAGATCTTTCCACTTGATGGTTCCCTTTTTATCTACCGTTGACCGGGACATGATCGCATTTTTTTCCGTCTCAGCAGGCGGCGAGTAAACTTCTCCTCCTTTGCCGGCGACAACCTTTCCGTTCTCATCTACAATATGGTAAGCGAGGTTATGTCCACCATACAGTGCTTCTTCATTCCCGTTGTTTATAACGTCTTTATGCTGCTCTATTTCTTGCTTTAACTTTTTTCTTTCACCGTCCGTTAGGCTCGTCGTTAACTCAATCTGGCTGGCGCTCGGGGCAAAAGAAAGCCGTTCCAGCGCAACCGTAATTCCCTCAGGAGCTGTATACTGCTTATTGATAGACATAACACTTGTAGCGGACAGGCTTTTCTTCATGTCCACCGGAATGTCCATATGCCATTTCCCTTCCGTGCCGCCGAATCCTTTGTATCCGCCGATTTTGTCCACTTCCAGGTGAATAACTGCTTTCGCAGGCATTTCCCTTTCGATATCGAAATCAATAACGCCGTACGGATCATTCCGCCCCCACCCCGACAAATTTGCGAGCAGCTTTCCCTTCTCATCCGTAATATATGCCTTACTTTCCTCATGGGAGTCATACCCGCCAATTTCGAGCACCGGGTCCACATGCTCCCCGTCCTTTTTGGACAGTTCGTACGAAACAGCAACCCGGGTCGGGTCCGCCATCATATCAATAACACGAAACGTAATGCCCTTATCGGTCACATGGTGCTCCCCCTGCTGGACAAAGCCGGTACCACCGGCGATTTGTAAGCCTTTGTCTATCCCTTTATTTCCACTCGTAAAGACAGAGTTTGTGAGGTAGGAGGCAAAGGACGGGGAAACGAAAGCACCAACTGACACAGCAAACAGCAAGCCTGCGGCTGAGTATCCCACCCGTTTCCATATGCGCCTCCCCTTCCGTAGTTTGAACAGCCCCCCTTCTTGCTGCGGGGTGTACGGCTCGAGCTTTGCCATAATTTCTTCAGTAAAAAAGTCGGGAAGCGCCGGTGTGCCTGCAGCCAGTTGCAGCGCCTCGTTTTCTTCGTTACAGGCTTCGAGCAGCCTCCGGCATTTTTCACAACCAAGCAGATGGGTCTCGATTTGCATCCTTTCTCTATCCGCTGCCTCTCCGTCTGCGTACCGGCTCATTCTGTCATATGCCACACACTTCATGCATCTTCCCCCCTGTCTTTTTTTCTACGATTTGCTCTTTTAATTTTTTCTTTGCCCGGTGCAGATGGTTTTGCACGGTGCCGAGTGGAATATCGAGCACATCTGCAATTTCGCTGTAACTCAAATGATCGGTATAGCGGAGCATAAGGACGAGCCGGTATTTTTCAGGCAGGTGCCCGATGTGATTCAGCAATTCCTCCGCTTCTTCTTTCCGCAAATACATAGCTTCCGGGCTCACCAGGTCAATCTGCGGCACGTCGGCCCCTTCAAAAATATCCTTCTTCTTCCGCTTCCATTCGTCCAGGCAGCAGTTTACGGCAATTTTGTAAAGCCAGGAGGAAAAACTCCGGCTCTTATCGAAGCTGCCGAGGCGTTTGTACGCTTTAATAAAGCTTTCCTGGGCCATGTCCTGGGCGTCCTGCGGCTGCAGCCCCATTCCGATCAGGAGGGCGTATACTTTGTTTTTATACTTATTTACGAGATGAGCATACGCCTGTTTATCGCCCGCAAGCACCTGCTCAACCCATTCCCGGTCGTCCCGCATGTTATGTAGACCTCCTATTTCTGTCGGGGATTCCGGAGCGTATATCATACCCTTCCGTTTTCCCTCTCACCCTTATTACCTGCGTTCCATTATAAATCTTTCACTTATGCGGTAAAAATTTTTCCCTGTGCTATAATAAATACAAATTTTCTGCGGACAAGGGGAATCCTTCATGGAAAAAGAAATCGTTCAATGCCTCACTGAACAACTGTCTCCTTATGTGATCATTCTGTTTGGCTCGGTGGTGAAAGGAACGATGCATAACGAGAGTGATATTGATATTGCTTTCCTCTCCGATCAGGCCTTCACCGAATATGAAATTTTTATGGCCGGACAGGAACTGGCCGCAAAACTTGGGAAAGAAGTAGATCTTGTGGATTTGAATCGTGCCAGCACAGTATTAAAAGCGCAGATTGTCGGCACAGGGAAAATTCTGCTTGATTGTGATCCATCCCGCAGAATGGTGTTCTTTATGAGGGCTTTCAAAGAATACGCGAAATTAAATGAGGAACGGCAGCCTATTTTCGATCGTTTGAAAGAGAGGGGGACATTGTATGATGAATGATGTAGTCGCAAATAAACTACAAACAATCAAACGTTGCTTAAAACGGGTGAATGAAGAATATGCCCAGGCGCCTGCTAATCTTGAAAATTTCACCAAGCAAGATGCCATTATTTTGAATATCCAGCGGGTGTATGAAGCTTGCATTGATTTAGCTATGCATATTATTTCGGAAAATAGCTGGGGAATCCCGCAAAATAGCCGGGATGCATTTGAAATTTTGTATCAGCAGGATATCATTAACGAGGAATTAAATCGAAACCTAAAGGCAATGGTTGGATTCCGCAATATTGCTGTCCACGATTACCAATCTGTCCAACTGCCAATTCTTCGTGCTATTATTGAGCATCATCTGTCTGATTTCATTGCTTTTTCAGATACTATCCTCCGATTGGAAAAGTAGCCGAGGGGGACGATATTCCCCTCCGCTGTAAGAGATTATCTTCCTCTTCACCTATCTGCCTTTTTTACTCTGATCCGCCTTCTAAGGGCTAGCGGTCGATATCCTTGCCTTGAGCTAATAGCTGCTCCTGCCTTCGCTATTTGGGACTCTAACCTTGGTATGCCCATACCAAGCGCATAAAAAAACGGGCATGCAGCCCGCTTTTTTAACCTCCACTCGCATTCTCCATTGTTTCCTTTTCGAGCCCCATTTCATCTAGTAAGAACCAGAGGGACTCCATTGCTTTTTTACGGTCTCGATAAAAAGAACTGCCGCGAACTCTCCAGAATTTCCAGCCGGCCCGCTCTAATATTCGCTGTCTTTCCATGTCTTCTTCCCATTTGTCGATACCATGCCACCTATCCCCATCACATTCAACCGCCAGCCGGTTTTTTAATCCCTCAACAACCAAATCTATCTGATAGCGCCCAACTTTGACTTGTGGTCTTACCCGATATCCTCGAGCAACTACCATACGTAAAACATCGATTT
>NZ_BBWZ01000067.1 GCF_001015055.1 Aneurinibacillus tyrosinisolvens
TTGTTTTCTTATACTTTCACCCAGTAGGCGCTGCCGCCGGATGTTCGTTCCATAAACCCGTAGTCAATCAAGTATCTCCGCAGTGTTACGTAGTCATCGTACACCGCTTTTAAAACCGAATTGACTTCCTTTTCTGTGTACTTTTTATTCGGCTCAAATCTTTTCATAACGTGCTTTAAGATGGCAATCTTCCGTTTTTCCTTTTTAGGAAATTCAAGCAGTTTCCCTCCCCCTTCGTTCTCAAAATACTTCGCTATGATTTCTTCATTTTCTTGCTCCGTGATCGCATACCGTTCATCAAGCATGGTAGCTGTTCGATGCACGCTAATAAACTTCTCCTGTTTTCCGGTTTTTGCTTCAGCCAAATCCATGATGGCGAGAAACACCTTTGCCTGTTTTGCCTTTTCCCTCAACGTAAAGCGGTGGTTTCGTATCGTAGATGTGCTGCCGCCGTCCAGTTCCTTCACAATTTCGGCATCGCTTCGTCCCTGGTAGAAGTAATTAATAAGCATTTTCTGGTGCTCGGTCAGACCTGTCAGCTTTTTGTCCAGGCTTAGCAGGTAGTCGAACATAGAAGTATGGGCGCGTGCAAGGTGAAGCTTTGCAAACTTCCCAGCCTCATAAAAAACATCCTCTTCCGAATAGATAACTCCTTTCATAAAGCGTGTCCCGCAAACAAGGCAGATGTATTCTTCCGCAGCATCATCATAAATATATCCGTGTTTTATCTCTTCCACGGTCGCATTCCAGAACAATTCAGAAACATCATTCATTGTTAAACACCTCAGGCTCGTTTAGTTATTATATAGACATTTTAATATATCGTTTATTTAATTTCAACTTTTTAATTTTAATCTTTAAAAAAATAAACGGTTCAGGGTGGAACAAAAGAAGAGGCGGTTGAATAAAGGAGAAGGAGATGGAATAATAGATAAGTGACAACAGACAGCAGAAAAGAAAAAGATGCGGAAAGCAGGGAAGGAGAGGCTGTTTAATGGAAAAGAAACCGATTGTATGCCAGCTGGATGAGCGGGGGAATCTTGTGCTTCCGGAGGAAATAAAAGAAGTACTCGGACATGGAACGATTGAAGTTACTGTACGGGAGGGCGCTGTTGTATTAAAGAAGGCAGAACCAGCTTATACGTTCATGTGGGATACAAGCCATAAAGAGAAGGAATAAGATTGCAATATTCCTGATTCGTGATACGATAGATGAGTAATTATTCTGTTTAATTTTTATAAATAGCATAAAAGCGCGGATGAAAACAGAAGGAGAGAACGCCGGAGGGCGTCGCCGAAGGAGCAAGCCACACCTTTTGAATCTCTCAGGCAAAAGTACTTCTGTGGGACGCAACTCTGGAGAGAGCCTGCCCTGGCAGGCCACCAAAGGGGAAACCGGCCGGTTAGACGATAAGCCGGGTAGCTCTCAGGTAAAAAGGACAGAGATAGGGATAATACCCTATTTGTGTCCTTTTTTTGTTGGGTAACATAGTAGGGGAAGGGACGAGCAGCATGTCCCTGGGTTTTTCTTGTGTCAAAATAATCGTGGGGGTGGCACGCTAGATGTCAGCACTAAAACAAACGCCTCTTTATCCTTTGTATAAAGAGTACGGCGCAAAGACGATTGATTTCGGCGGGTGGGATTTGCCTGTCCAATTCTCCAGCATTCTCGAAGAGCATGAAGCGGTTCGGACGAAAGCCGGCCTCTTCGATGTATCACACATGGGAGAAGTTGAAGTGAAGGGGCCGGATGCTCTGGCTTTTATTCAGAAGATGACTACGAACGATGCGTCTAAGCTTGCAGTGAACCAGGCCCAGTATTCCCTTATGTGCTTCCCGGATGGAGGAACTGTAGACGACTTGCTCGTCTACAAGCTGGCTGATGACCACTATATTCTCGTCATCAACGCCTCAAATATTGACAAGGATGTAGAATGGATGGAACGCCATGTGGAAGGAAACGTATCCCTGCGGAATATTTCCGAAGAGACAGCCCAGCTTGCTCTTCAAGGGCCTCTGGCAGAACAAATTCTTCAGAAATTGACGGGTGAGGATTTATCGGCCATCGGTTCCTTCCGATTCCTGCCGCATGTGAACCTGGGTGGAATTGATGCACTCGTATCCCGCAGCGGTTATACAGGGGAAGACGGCTTTGAACTGTATGTAAATTCTCAGGATGCACCTGCGCTGTGGAAAATCATCCTGGAAGCAGGCGGAGAGGACGTACTGCCCTGTGGATTAGGTGCGCGTGACACGCTGCGTTTTGAAGCGCGCCTGCCGTTATACGGACAGGAGCTGAGTGGGGACATCAGCCCCATTGAGGCGGGTGTTGGCTTTGCGGTAAAAGTGGATAAGGAAATTCCCTTTATCGGACAGGAAGCGCTTAGAGAGCAGAAAGAAAAGGGAGCGGCGCGCAAATTAGTCGGGCTTGAAATGCTTGAGCGGGGTATTCCCCGTTCACACTATCCTGTTTATGCCGGCGATGAGCGAATCGGCGAGGTAACGACAGGGACGCAGTCGCCTACGCTAAAGAAAAATGTAGGACTTGCCCTATTAAACCGCGAACATAGCGCAATCGGTACAGAGGTCGAAGTGGAAATCCGCAATAAACGGGTGAAGGCACACATTGTGCAAACCCCTTTCTATAAACGAGCAAAAGCATAGAGACGTACGGAATCCGGGAGGAAGAAAAGATGAGTGAAATTGTCGCTGCATTTAAATACAGCAAGGAACATGAATGGGTGGAAATGCTTGAAGGGGGTAAGGCACGTATTGGGATTACCCATTTTGCGCAGCATCAGCTCGGGGATATCGTTTTCGTTGAGCTGCCTGAAACAGGAGCGGCTGTGAAAGCAGATGAAAGTATGGGGACGGTGGAGTCTGTCAAAGCTGTATCTGACATCTACTCCCCGGTAAGCGGAGAAGTCGTAGAAATAAACAGCGGGCTCGAGGAAGCGCCTGACGCCATTAACAGAGACGCCTACAGAGAAGGGTGGATGGCGGTTATACAGCTGGACGATCCGCGTGAACTTGATCCGCTCATGACAGCTAAACAGTATGAGGCATTTATTAAAGAGGAGGAATAATTGTGACCTATCGATACCTTCCAACCACGGCGGAAGATCGGAAAGAAATGTTTGCAGCGCTTGGAATTTCAAATATTTCTGAGCTGTTTGCTGATATTCCTGAGAGCGTGCGTTTTCAGGGAGAGCTGCAAATCCCAGAAGCACTCGCAGAGACTGAATTGACGAAGCATATGGGCCGGCTTGCCGGAAAAAATAGCAATGCGCTTGAGTATGCCTGCTTCCTTGGTGCGGGCACTTACGATCATTATATTCCGAGTGTAGTGAACCATGTTATCTCCCGATCTGAATTTTATACCGCCTATACCCCGTACCAGCCTGAAATCAGCCAGGGGGAGCTGCAGGCGATTTTTGAGTTCCAGACGATGATTTGTGAATTGACAGGAATGGACGTTGCCAATTCATCTATGTATGACGGCCCGACTGCGCTTGCCGAGGCGGCGGCCATGTCAGCAGGGAAGATGAAAAGACAGAAAATCGTTGTCTCCCGTGCGGTTCATCCGGAAGCCCGCGCCATTCTGCTTACGAATGCAAAGGGGCATGGACTTGAAGTAGTCGAAGTAGGGTGTGAGAACGGAGTCACCGATCTTGCTGCGCTGGAAGCGGCTGTCGATGAAGCGACCGCCTCTGTTGTTGTGCAGTATCCGAACTTCTTCGGCGGACTTGAAGATTTGGCAGGCATTGAAAAAATCGCTCATAAACACAAGGGGCTATTCATCGTCAGCTCCAATCCGGTTGCTCTTGGCATTCTCCAGCCGCCGGGTTCCTTTGGCGCGGATGTTGTTGTAGGAGACGCGCAGCCGTTCGGGATTCCCATGGCTTATGGCGGACCGCACTGCGGCTACTTCGCTGTTAAGAAAGAATTAATGCGCCAGATTCCGGGCCGCATTGTCGGGCAGACGAAAGACGAACAGGGCCGCCGCGGCTTCGTGCTTACACTTCAGGCGCGCGAGCAGCATATCCGCCGTGAGAAGGCAACGTCTAACATATGCTCGAACCAGGCGCTGAATGCGCTTGCTGCTTCCGTCGCGATGACTGCGCTGGGAAAGCAGGGCGTGCAGGAAATGGCAATGCTGAATATCCAGAAGGCGCAGTACGCAAAACAGCAGCTTGCCGGCCTTGCGGGATATGAAGTTGTCTTTACTTCACCGACCTTTAATGAATTTGTTATCAAAACACCGGGCAGTGTCGGAGAAATTAATAAATCGCTCCTGCAGCAAAAAATCATCGGCGGGTTTGATTTGGCGAATGAATACCCGGAGCTGGACGGACACATGCTGCTGGCTGTGACTGAGCTTCGCACTAAAGAAGAAATCGACCAGTTGGTCCAAGGATTGGAGGGAGCCTACCGTGCCTAATGATTTCGAGAAAAAAGACCATCCTCTTATATTTGAATTAAGCAAACCGGGCCGGGTCGGGTATGATCTGCCCGCCTGTGATGTACCTGAGGCTGCGGTTACGGATATCATACCGGAAACGTTTATCCGGGAAGTTCCCGCTGAACTTCCTGAAATAAGCGAGCTTCAGCTTATGCGCCACTATACAGGGCTCTCGAAAAGAAACCACGGGGTGGACTCCGGATTTTACCCGCTTGGCTCCTGTACGATGAAATACAATCCGAAGATTAACGAAGACGTTGCACGTTATCCGGGCTTCGCCCGCATTCACCCGTACCAGCCGGAAGAAACCGCACAGGGAGCGCTCCAGTTAATGTATGAGCTGCAGGAAGACCTGGCGCAAATTACGGGCATGGATGAGGTGACACTCCAGCCTGCTGCAGGAGCGCAGGGGGAATGGACCGGGCTCATGATGATTCGCGCGTACCATGAGAGCAGAGGAGAAAAACGCACGAAAGTCATCGTGCCGGACTCTGCGCATGGAACGAATCCCGCCTCCGCGAGCGTTGCCGGTCTTGAGACTGTTACGGTTGGTTCGGATGAGCATGGATTTGTCGATGTAGAGGCGCTCCGGCAGGCTGTTGGTCCTGATACGGCGGCTTTAATGCTGACGAATCCGAATACGCTCGGCCTTTTTGAGAAGAGCATTGTTGAAATTGCGGAAGTTGTGCACGAAGCAGGCGGCCTGCTTTATTATGACGGAGCAAACGCCAATGCCATTCTCGGAAAAGCACGTCCGGGGGACATGGGATTTGACGTTGTCCATTTAAATCTGCACAAAACATTCACAACGCCTCATGGGGGCGGCGGTCCCGGATCCGGTCCGGTAGGCGTGAAAAAGGACTTAATCCCATTCCTTCCAAAACCGCAGGTAGTGAAGGAGGGCGATATGTACCGCCTTGATTACGATCGGCCCCAGTCCATTGGCCGCGTGAAAGCGTACTACGGTAACTTCGGAATTAACGTGCGCGCTTATACGTATATCCGCACAATGGGGCCGGAGGGGCTGCGCCTCGTGTCTGAGAATGCTGTACTCAATGCGAATTATATGATGCGCAGGCTTGCCGAGTATTATGATTTGCCATTCGATTACGTTTGCAAGCATGAGTTTGTTCTTTCTGGCAGGCGCCAGAAGAAACAGGGGGTGCGAACGCTCGATATCGCCAAGCGTCTGCTTGACTTCGGATACCACCCGCCAACGATTTATTTCCCGCTTATTGTAGAGGAGTGCTTGATGATCGAGCCGACGGAGACGGAGTCAAAAGAAACGCTCGACGAATTCATCGATGTCATGATTCGAATCGCCAGGGAAGCGGAAGAGACGCCGGAAGTGGTCCAGGAAGCTCCTCATCATACGGTTGTCAGCCGCCTGGATGAAGTGCTTGCTGCCCGCAAGCCCGTTCTCCGTTATACAAAAGAATAAGGCGGACGTCCGCCTGCGGATGCCAGTCAATAAATACCACCCGTGCGGGAAAGCCGGGTGGTATTTTGCTTGCCAGAGTGCAAATACTATCTCTAGATAGACAGGAGCTGGCGGGTTCCATGTTGATTACAGAAAGGAGTGGTTTTCCATGTTAACTCCGGAACAGCTTACCCATCTACGTTCACAGTTGGAAAATACGGTCCGTGGAGAAGAGGAAAGATTAAAAGATAACAGCCATTTCCAATTAAGCAGAGCGCAGGTTAAGGAAGCTTTGCGTGAACTTTCTAATTATGACAACCATCCTGCCGATTATGGAAGCGAAATGTTTGAACGGGAAAAGGATATTGCGCTTCTCGAACATTCGGAGGGGCTAATACGTGAAGTTCGCCGGGCTTTACAGGCAATAGAGGATGGGACGTACGGGGTTTGTGAAGTGTGTGGCGAGGACATCTCGTTTGAACGGCTGGAAGCCCTTCCTACGGCACTGCGTTGTTTTAAGCATGCAGATGAACATATCGTAGTAGCAGAGAGACCGATTGAAGAAAGTATCCTGACTCCTCCTTTTGGCCAGTTCGAATACGATGAACTCGATGGGAATTTTTACGATGCAGAGGATGCCTGGCAGGAAGTTGAACGATATGGTACGTCGGAAACGCCGTCCGATTTTTATGATGCGGGTAAGTTTGATTACAATGAAATGTTTATGGAATCGGGAGAAGATGTTGGATATGTAGAAGATATTGAAGGATTTATTCTTGCGGATATTCATGGGAATTATATTGGAATTAACACGGACTCCACCTTGCATGAGAAATACGAGGGGATGCTGGAGTCTGCGGATGTGATTTCTATTCTTGGAAACCCGGATCCTGTGGAAGATTACACAGACCGGGAAGGGTATGTAACGGAAGAAGAGGGAGAAAGAAAATAAGAAAAAGGGGTTCTTCGCGGAACCCCTTTTTAATGTAAGGGTTTTCAACTTAACGTTTCCCGTAATTGTCGGTAAATGGGTCTAACTCATCGTACTCATCGTCATGCCGGGCTTCGCCTTCTGCATAAAAATGGTCATCTCCATAAGCCACTTCTGCCTTCTCACTGCACCTTGAGCAATAGCTGCGACTACGTTCCCACAAAACTAAAGGGTCTCCACAGTAGATGCATAAGTCGTTCATCGCAACTCCTCCTTTGTGTTACTTATGGAATTCTTCCTGTCCCTTTCCTTACCTCCTGGCACATATTGTTAAACACCCAGGACATTGCTTTTTATAAAAATTCCATTAAAATTAATATGCTACAAT
Organism: Aneurinibacillus tyrosinisolvens; assembly: GCF_001015055.1. Classification (GTDB taxonomy): domain Bacteria; phylum Bacillota; class Bacilli; order Aneurinibacillales; family Aneurinibacillaceae; genus Aneurinibacillus_A; species Aneurinibacillus_A tyrosinisolvens. Next base: position 7,202 of record NZ_BBWZ01000067.1, read on the forward strand.
GAATTGGAGGTTATTTTATAGCAAAAGAAGGAGAGCATGAACATGGAACAATGGCGTTTTATTGACACCGGAGTAAGTTCTCCGGCAATGAATATGGCAATTGATGAAGCGGTGCTAACGATACATAGCCAGGGAAAAACCAAACCATCCGTCCGTTTTTATACGTGGGAGCCCGCCACGCTCTCGATTGGGTATTTTGAAAAAGTAAATCAGGACATCAATATGGAAAAGGTGCGGGAATACGGCCTTGGATTCGTCCGCCGGCCAACGGGCGGCAGAGCGGTTCTGCACGATAAGGAGCTTACATATAGCGTAGTTGTGTCGGAAAAGCACCCGGAAATGCCGGCCGGTGTGACCGATGCGTACCGAATTATTAGCCTTGGGTTGCTCGAAGGCTTCCGTTCGATCGGGCTGCAGGCGGAAATGGCGAATCCGAAGGAAGAGAAATATGCCGAGCCTTCTTCCGCAGCGTGCTTCGACGCTCCGTCTGCCTACGAACTTGTTGTAGAAGGAAGGAAAGTGGCGGGAAGCGCCCAGACACGGCAGAAGGGAGTCATTCTTCAGCATGGGGCGATTTTGCTTGATATGGACGTAGACATGCTGTTTGATGTCATTCAGCACCCGAATGAGCGCGTGAAGGAACGATTAAAGAAGAGCTTTCTGGATAAGGCGGTTGCGATTAATCAGGTGCGTGCGACGCCATTATCGCTGGACGAAGCACGGAAGGCATTCCGGGATGGGTTTGCCAAGGGGCTGAACGTTGAGCTGGTAGATGATGGGTTGACGCCGGAGGAAAAGGAACTGGCAAATGAGCTGGTTCGTGAAAGATACGGATCCGATGAATGGAATTTTAAGAGGTAAGGCATACTGGCCTGAAAAGGCCGGTTTTTTTGTGGCAAGAGGTTAAAAGAACTATATATTGTGGTGGAAAATAAATGATTCGCAATATATAGACGTGTCTGCTGGTCTGTGGTAGACTTAGAAGACACCGATTAAATGTATCAAACTGGTACAAGTTGGTCAATTCCTATTTCCTATAAACGGAGGGTGAAAAATGGAGGCAACGACAGAAATGGCGTCAAAAACAAAGCTTGAGGGCTTAAGCGAGAAAATTTTTCTCGACCGGTATGCGCTGAAGGATACAAATCCGGATAATATAGCTGAGGGCAATACGGTTCTCGTACTGACAAAAGATGATCCGAAATTCCCGAAGAAGGAAGTCGGCATAGTAAGCAAGCGTGAAGGAAATACGCTTCATGTGGTGCTGCGCAATGGGGAAACGGTTACTGCGGACGCAGATAAGACGTTAAAAACAATTGAGCAAACACCTGATGAAATGTGGGACCGCCTGGCAAGAACGATCGCTTCGGTCGAGGCGACACCGGAAAAGCAGCAGGAGTGGACAGGCAAGTTCCGCGAGCTTCTCGATGACTGGAAGCTGGTTCCGGGCGGAAGGATTGCAGCGGGCGCAGGTGCAAATGATGAGCTTACGCTGTATAACTGCTATGTGATTCCTTCTCCAGAGGACAGCCGTGGCGGAATTATGGATACGCTCAGCCAGATGACGGAAATTATGTCGCGCGGCGGCGGTGTTGGAATCAATTTGTCGAGCCTTCGTCCGCGCCGCGCGCAGGTAAAAGGCGTGAATGGTTCCTCCAGTGGTTCGGTTTCCTGGGGCGGGTTGTTCAGCTATACGACAGGTTTAATTGAGCAGGGTGGCTCAAGACGTGGTAAATAATGTAAATTAAGCGTAAATGTGCCACGTAACCTCGTGAATTGCTGGGAACTCTTTATTATGTAATGCCACTTCAAAGATATTAGCAAAAAGTTATATTTATTGAGGTGAGCCTACATGAATTTTTACGATGCAAAAGATAAACAGATCTGTTTATTATGCAGAGAAGAATTTTCACATAATAAACAAGGTCGTTTCACTTCTCATTTAATTCACATACATGGAATGAATTTGCATGAATACCTTTTACGTTATTACTACGCAAAAGAGGACCTGATATGTCATAATCCGATATGCACAAAAACTGTAAAATTAAGACGGGGTGTGCCTAATCTTTTTTGTACAACTTCTTGTCATAAAAAAATGGATAGGGTCCGTTCTTGTGAAGTATGTGGTAAAAAGTTCGCAAAGGAAGACATGCGTGTGAAAACATGTAGTAAAAAATGTGGGCAAAAATTAATATCTTCCCAGGTTTCTCTATGGCACAAAAAAATGCCAAAAGAGTACAAACTAAAACATTTTTCAATAATAGGAAAAAAAACGGCAGAGACGAGGAGAGGTAATTATCGTCCGCCATGGAACAAGGGGAAAACAGGGATTTATAGCGAAGAAACCATTCAAAAAATTCGTCAAGCAGCTCTTCGTCAATTTGAGAGAGAGTCCTTTAGAAAAACAAGAATAGAACATATTATGGAGGAACTGCTTTCCAGTTTGAATGTGGAGTATCGATATTCTTTCCAGCTAGAGAACAGGCAATATGATTTTATACTTCGGGATTACAAACTCCTTATTGAATGTGATGGAGACTACTGGCATTGTAACCCAAAGTTTTATCCTGTTCCTAAAAGGTGGCAAATGGAAAGAAGAAAAATTGATGAATTAAAAGATGAAATTGCAAAACGGAATGGGTATCAAATCCTTCGCTTTTGGGAAGATACAATTTTGAACAATTTAAATGAAGTGGAACGTATCATTGTATCGTATTTATCACGTTAGCTACAACGTAACTGGAAACGGTAAGCGTGAATGCCTAAAAATAACGTGGTGATAAAGACAATCAGCAGCCAAGCCCCTACGTCATGAAAGGATATGGGGAAGGTTCAACGGCCATCGAAAGCACGTATATAATATACGGAAGCGAGTAGAGTAGGACTCAAGCGGGTCCGAAGTGCGAGGACGCTGCAAAGCGTAAGATATGGTCTGGACTCTAAAGTGATTTAGAGAGTCGAAGTAGCGATTCGACGTAACAATATGGCATTAATGCTAATGATGAACGATTGGCACCCCGATGTGCTTGAATTCATTACCGTCAAACAAAACATGGGCATGATTACGAACGCGAATCTTTCCGTTTGCGTGAGCAACGGTTTCATGAAAGCAGTTAAGGAAGATTTGGATTGGGATTTGAAATTCCCGGATACATCGGATCCTGAATACGATGAGTTATGGGACGGAAACCTTGATAAATGGCTTGAACTCGGTAAAGCAGTACGCGTGTATAAAACAGTGCGCGCCCGCGATGTATGGCACACGATTGTTGAGTCTGCATGGAAATCAGCGGAACCAGGTGTCGTATTCATGGAATACTACAACCAGATGTCCAACAGCTGGTATTTCAACCCGATTATTTGTACGAATCCGTGTGGAGAACAAGGACTTCCTGGATGGGGTGTGTGCAATCTTTCCGCCATCAACCTATCCAAATTTACAAAAGACGGCGAAGTGGATTGGGACAGCCTATCTACCGCTGTACGCTATGCTACTCGTTTCCTTGATAACGTCGTTGATGTTACGCCATACCACTTCCCGGAAAACGAAGCGAACCAGAAGAAAGAGCGCCGCGTAGGTCTTGGAACAATGGGTCTTGCAGAAATGATGATTGACCTTAAGGTCCGCTACGGCAGTCCGGAATCACTTGAATTCCTGGACAAACTGTATCATTTTATCGCTCGCGAATCCTATCTTGCTTCGACGGAAATCGCTGCGGAAAAAGGAAGCTTCCCGGCATTCGATGCAGATTTATTCCTGCAGAGTGGATTTATGAAGCAGTTTGACGACGAAGTGCGAAATGCGGTAAAAGAGAACGGCATGCGGAATGTAACTGTTCTTACGCAGGCTCCTACGGGTAAAGTGATTGCCCCCTACGTTTGTAAAAACGCAGCGTAAACTTGGCTATATGCGGGAAACTCCGAGTATCCTTTCGTACCTGTGCCTTGCCAGCACGCAAAGGTAAAAATCGAAAGGTGCGGGCAATCCGCCGGGAAGTCGTGGCTGACCCCTCAACGACTACACGCCGAGCACCAGGTTTTAAACCAGTATTTACCTCTGAAATAGTTCTTGATAAAATTAGGACAGGGGTAGAAAACATGGAAAAGCAATGTCTAAAATGCGGTAAGACAATAAAAGTAAAACCCAGTCATTTTGAACGTAAGAGGTTTTGTTCTCGCGAATGTAAATATGATTATTACAGAGAAAGCTCTACCTTCAATGCACACTTGAGCAAGAAAAAGGAAGTTTGTTGCAATACCTGTGGTAAGTCTTTTCTTAAAAAGCAATCTGTAATAACAGAACGAAATTTTTGTAGCCGGGAATGTTCAAATAAATACAAATCAGCTTATTGGGAAGATTTGTATGGACATATTAAAAAGCAGGTTGTAGTAACTTGTGAATTATGTAAAAAAGAGTTCCAAGTAATACAATCCAGGGTCAAGACTGCAAAATATTGTTCTAAAGATTGTTTGGGAAAAGCAAATGGAGAACGAGCAAAGGTGCAATTAAGAAAGCGTATTGAAGTTCCCTGTACTAATTGTGGGCGTCCAATCTTTAAAAAACCGTCAGTAGTTAGGGATTGGAATTTCTGTAATCAGGAATGTATGGCCGAATACTACCTTGAATCAGGGTTGTTTGCAGGCGCAAACAATGGTGCCTGGCAAGGTGGGGACATAAACTATTATGGCCCTAATTGGAACGGTCAAAGACGCAAAGCGAGAAAACGAGACAATTATACCTGCCAAGACTGTGGTGTTACGGAAAAGGAATACGAGCAAGAACTATCTGTTCATCATATCGTTCCTTTTAGGATGTTTAAAAGTTATAAGGAAGCCAATGAACTGGAGAATCTTATAATTTTATGTGAATATCCCTGTCACCGTAAAAGACATGCTGATAAAGAGTATAAGAGCAAGTATACTCTTGAGAAATAAATCTCCTGGTTGATGATATAGTCTGATCCATATGGCGACATATGGAGTGGGTACTAATAATCCCACCCCCTGGAAAACAGGGAGTAACAAAAATGAGCACAGGAACCATGGTTGGTACGAGCACAGGAATTGAGCCTTTCTACGCATTCGAATACTTCCGTCAAAGCCGTCTTGGATTTGACAAACAGTATGTACCGATTGCGAAAAAATGGATGGAAGAAAACGATAGTGAAACACTGCCGGATTACTTCGTCAGCGCCATGGATTTATCGGCGGAAGACCATGTACGCGTGCAGGGTGCTATCCAGAAATGGGTCGACAGCTCCATCAGTAAAACAGCGAATGCACCTGCTGATTTCACGGTAGAAGAAACAAAGGCGCTGTATGAACTTGCCTTTGATCTTGGCTGCAAAGGGGTAACCATTTACCGTGATGGAAGCCGTGACGTACAGGTATTAACAACAAAAGAGAAGGACAAGGATGAGGAAAGCAAGAAGGAGCCGGTTAAGGCGGCTGCAATTTCCCCTTCCACAGACCTTGATGAAGCACCGCCGACGAAAGATTACAGACGCCGTCCGCAGCGCTTGAAAGGTTCAACATATAAAATGAAAACACCGTTAGGAAAAGCATACATAACGGTGAATGAGGCGGACGGAGCTCCGTTTGAAGTGATCGTTAATGTAGGAAAAGCGGGCAGTGACGTGTTTGCCATGTCAGAGGCGCTCGGACGTGTATCTACGCTGTTCCTTCGTTTCGGGGAACTGCCTGACGGAAACAAAGCGCGTCTGCTTATCAAACACCTGAAAGGAATCGGCGGTTCCGGCGCTGTCGGGTTCGGCGTAAACCGTGTGGATTCAATTCCGGATGCAGTAGCGAAGGCAATTGAATTCTCTCTCGACGGAGAAGAGGAAAATGTAATCGCATCGGCGAGTGAAAGCATCCAGACCGAGACGGCTCCGAAGATACAGGAAAGAGACGAAGACGGGGACGTCTACCGTGAAGGTCTTGATCTTTGCCCGGAATGCGGAGCGGCAGCGCTTGTAGCTGAAGAAGGCTGTAAGCATTGTGAGTCTTGCGGCTATTCAAGATGCAGCTAATGGCCCGGTTACTGTGAGGCGTCATAGATAAGTATTGTGATTTCTCATAATTACTTGGATCTGTCTCATAATTAGCTGGACAGTTTGTCATAATTAATTATACTTTTGGTTGTTTATTCGTAAAAAAGTATAATTATACGATAGTGATATTTAGCATATAGACATATCCATATTTAGCTCATCAAAATTTAGCTAAATATGGATATTGAAGACTTAAATTCAAAAGCAAAGCTTTATAGAAAATTTATAGAATAACTTACAAAACTTTCAACGGCATCTAGAAAAAAAACTAGATGCCGTTTTTTTTAAAGAATGCCATGATGCTATTTACCTGAGTTGATATGGAGGGAAAAAATAGTGATAAAGAAGGCGGAAAAGCTAGTACATGTTCAAAGAGCAGCAATTAGGAGACTTCTTTTTTCTTATGTAGATGAAAAGGATTTGCTTCATCGATACACTATGGTTACTACAAAGGGAAGTAAAGACATCAGGGAATCTTTAATTTATCTTGATAAGGATTCATTAATAAAGATTGTACAAAAAAGTCCTGAAATTTCCCAAGATTTCATTGATGAGTGTGTTGAGGAGTACAGATATAGCAGTAGGCCTAGTTTCCAACTATATTTGTTACAATCCTTGGAGGAGAAACTAACTTCAAAAAAGTTCATTACAAGGTTTGGGAAAAATAAGGGATTAGAAATATGGCTCAACACCATAAAATGTCCTTGCTTTTATTAATAAATAGAAAAACATCTGTATATCTGCTATGTTGAAAGTGCGAACAACCAACAAAGCGAGGTTATACAGATGCCCTTTCAGTATATCAATTCTTTACTCCAGATACCAGAATTAGAAGTGAAGGATCTGCGTATAGACAATGAGGAGTTTATTATGGAAGTGGAACCGACGGTTCCTGTTCAGCCATGCCCCTATTGTCAGTCTCTTTCCGTGACTCTTCGGGGGATTTCTTATGAACGCAAAGTAAGACATCTTCCTATTTTCGGGAAAAAATCATACCTTCTCATCTCTGCCATTCGTATATCTTGTACAGATTGTATGGGTGTTTTCATGTGGGGATATGAATGCGTTCTCCCTCGAAAACGATATACAAGGGCGTTTGAAGATCGTTTCCCCACCTATGTAATTGGGTCTACCATCGACAAGGCTGCCGCTATTTTAGACGTTCCATACAGCACCGTTGAACGGGTGTATAAACAGTGGATGAAGAAGGAATGTCCGTCTCTCCAAGCCTCTTGCATTCAAGAAGCCACAGAAAGAGAAGGGCTCGTGCTTGGAATCGATGATTTTGCAATTCGAAAAGGAAGCACCTATAACACGGGATTACATGATTTACGCGGTGAAAGTTTACTTGATATCCTTTCGGGCCGAACCATTGAAGAACTTCGTATCGCGTATCAAAATCATCCTGCCTTATTTGATCTGAAGCCTGTCGCTGTGGTGATGGATTT
>NZ_BBWZ01000068.1 GCF_001015055.1 Aneurinibacillus tyrosinisolvens
CATGGTAAAGAAAATCGACTGCCGTAACAGCCGAATTTCGCTAATGATTCCAGTTAGCTTAGTAAACACGCTTAATTTATGATATAGCTCTCTTTATTTGATGTTAAATTATCATACCTTTTCGTATCTAAGAAATAATAAAGACGGCATCCGCAACACCCAAGTTTGCTAAAACTGTCATGGAACATGGTTATTATTCTGTCTAAAGCTTACGAAGCTATCCTTTAACACCAAATTCACATAATGCTTCCTGTACAGTTCCAAATATTTGTATTAAGGATAAATCCATTCCGAGTTGAGCAACCGTTTGGGCAACCTCAGGTCTTACTCCCGTTACAATAGAGCGAACACCAAGCAAACCAAGTACAGCACTCGTTTTAAATAAACAGTCAATTACCACTGCATCAAGTGTATAGATGCCTGAAAAGTCGCTAATTAAAGAATGGACATTTTGTTCCTTTACTTTTAAAGGTACATATTCCAAAATATATTTCGCTCTGTCTGAATCGATAGAACCCACTAGGGGCAACACAGCGACACCTTCTAAAATAGGGATGACTGGAGCTGATAGTACATTCATTTCTTTCGACACTTTCTCGAGTGTTCTTTCGATTTCTTTCCGCTGTGTTATATCTCTGACGACAGATTGAATCGCTTTTTTACCCTCATAAGCAAAAGGAGTACAATTTGTTTCTACTTCAACGAGCCTACCATCAAACCGTCTTAATTTTTTTTCGATAATTCCAATTGGTTTATTTTCTTCAAGAACAGATTGTATCTGCCTTATCGTCAGCTCTCTATACTCTTCGGGTATAATATCGAATACAGATTTACCTATAACTTCCTCACTAGAAGCAGCTCTTAAAAAATTTACTCCTGCTGGGTTTATGTATATGAATTTCCCATTTTGTTGAATAATAATTGCCTCTGCGGAAGACTCAACGATTTGACGGTACATTTCTTCATCCGTGTTATTTTTCATAAAAATCCAACACTCCTTACTAAAAGCTATACTTTTTATTTTTACATGAACATTAAATGACTCTAATTCTTTAAATTTCTTTTACAATAAGCACAGACATAAATCTAAAACATCCTTCGAATCGTATTAAGGCACAGTTGGAAAGACACCGTATTTTTAAAACAAACGGATGTTAAAGCACAAAAAAAAGGGTACTATACTATCTAATTGACTTTTACTACATAAAAACAGAAGCGATATTGCTATGATTTTTGGAAGCAGACGATGCGACGCTTGTTCCGTTCATAATGATTGGGTAGGAAGTGTAGAAAATGTGGAAAACGAACAGATAACAAACCTTATTACTAGAAATCGAACGCTCGTATTTGCTAGGTTTAAACAGGAATATAACCCCGATTAATATACCATCATTACGTAATGTCCGTTTTGTAGAAGTAAGAATGAATCTTTTTATATCCCTAAACAAAACAAGCCAGCTTGATACTAAGCTGACTTGTTTGATTGTCGAATGCAATAGATGCAACCATCTAAAGGTGATTATTTAAACCACTTCTCCCTACCTCTAACGCTAATGCCTGAGCAAGATTTGCCTTTATTGGCGTTCCTTCAAAAGAAATTCCAAAACTTACAGCTGTTTGTGCGATTTCAGGTCTCATACCAGATAATGTAGATTTGACTCCAATTAAATTTAGAGCTTTTATGAGATGAGAAATTTGCTGTGCGACCATTGTGTCAATCATGACAACCCCAGATAAATCAATATAAAGATGTGCTATCCCCTTGCTCGCACATTGTCTAAGTGTATTTTCGAGAATGATTTTAGCGCGGGTCGTATCAATATCCCCCACTAATGGAAGAAGAGCCATATGATTCGCTAGCATAATCACAGGTGAACTGAGTTCATTTATGATTTCCTGCTGAATTTTTAGCTTTTTTTGTGTGTTTTTATGGGCTTCTTCTGCAAACACCTGAATCGAAATCTCGAAAGCTTTATTAATCAAATCATTCCACAAATCAATATCCTTTTGCTTAATTTCTTCGTTATGCAATTGAATAAATTCCTTTATGTAATGCAAATATAATTTTCTTATTCTCCCAAATTCACGAATGACATAATGAACGGGGGTTCTTAAATGGGCTGTATCTTTTGCAATCATAACGATCCAGTCTCTAAAAGGCCCCCAAAACGCAGATTCCTTTTCGGCAAAAAGTTGATTTAAGTGCAGGTTGAAATCAAGATTTTGTTCCCTCAATGTACTTACAACCACAGGATCGCTCGAAGCATAAACGGACGTAGGATCGTTATCTTCTATGGAGTCGTACCATTCATCGCTAATTTGCTTGGCATGTTTCTGTAAAAAATCATACAATTTTTGATTTCTGTGCATCCTCATTCTCCCTCATCGTGTTATCAATTCTATCAAATAAAAAACTTGTCTGTTTTGTATCAGAAACTTCTTCATCCCCTGTCCTTCTTCAAAACTGAAACCTAATCGTTTATGTATTAGCTGATATTTCCTATCCCAATTTACCCCAACCTAATTCCTAATACCACTAACATTTCATGATGAAACGAGGATTTTATGCCTGCTTTTGTCTACTTTTATATGAATGACAAAAAAAGAAACTTGTTTTGAGAAACCAGATGGGTTGCCCCATCTACATAATGAGTATTGTTACGCTATACTGCCCGTTAGCACAGTAAATAATAAAGTGGACCCCATCGTCAAGACACGATTTTTAAGAATCTAAGGTGGGGGTAGAACGAGGAGGTTCTACTTGATGGCAGCCAGTGGAGATTTTAATTTGGCATGAAGGGGAAGTTCCCACCGCGTTCTGTTCTTACCGTGTATTTTCTTTCTTAGGGACTCGCCTGTCAAGGGACAGTTAGAGTTTGAAAGGTGAACCCGTAAGAAAGATCGAAAAGGAGGGGGACGCTTCTCTATACAAAGAAGAGGGAAGCGGGCGTTTGGTACTTGAGAGATTGATGCGGCCGCTCGTGATTATAGAACGCCAAAAAGTTTGTCAGCTCTCGTCGAGCTTCTTTCGGACTTTCATAGTCCTTCAAGTACACCTCTTCGTACTTGACCGTGCGCCAAAGACGCTCGGTGATGATGTTATCCAAGGCTCGACCCTTGCCGTCCATACTGATTTGAATGCCTTTGTCTTTCAGTACATCCGTGTACTGAGGGCTTGTGAAATGACTCCCTTGGTCGCTATTCAAAATAACAGGTTGGTGCTGGTGCAGGGCACGTTTCACGGCTGCCAGGACAAAATCCATTTCAAGAGACTGGTCCAGCTCCCAGCTTACGACATAGCGAGAGTACCAGTCAATAATGGCGACTAAGTACAGCCAGCCCCGCCGTAAGCGAATGTACGTAATATCAATGCCCCACACATGGTTCGGATGGTCAATCGTCAGACCGCGCAAGAGATACGGATAAATTCGGTGCTGGTGGTTCCTTCTGCTTAGGTTTGGCCCTGGCGCAATCCCGGCGATTCCCATTTCTCGCATGTGGCGTTGAACCGCTTTTCGATTGACTGTGAAACCGCCTGTCCGCAATTGAACGGCGATGCGTCTAGAGCCGTAAAAGGGATATTTCGTATAAATCTCGTCGATTCGGTGTTTGAGTGCAACCTCCTCTAATAAGGGCCTACGGGCCTATAGTACAGGCTCGAGCGGTTGAGACTCAACAGCTCAGCTTGCGCCTTGATGGTGAGTTCAGCATTTTCCCATTCAATCATGGCGATGCGCTCATCTCTCGTCTTTAATGCCAGATTTTTTTTAAAGCCACGACAATTGCGTGGTTAATTTTCCAACCTCGGCGTATAGGTTTTCAATCTGTTCTTTATACTGTGTCTTTACCTGCTCCAACTTTTTGTTTTCATTAGAAAATAGTTGTGGCATCTGTTCAATGGCTGCTTTTTTCCACTGCCGAAGTTGATTAACATGGATCCCATACGTGGAGGCAATTTCATTTAGCGTTTTTTCCTCCCGCAAGATTTCTAGCACGATTTGAGATTTAAATTCAGCTGTATAGCTTTTTCTTGTCTTCATAAATCTACTTTAACATCTCCTTATCTCGTGTCTAGATTGTTGGGTCCATTATAAAAAGGGGTAGTATTAACTTTAAAATCTAAGTTAAACACACAAAAACCTCTTCTGAAAAAAGAGGCTTTTGTGTGGTGGAAGATGTTCATCGGGATAATTCTCCTGCTCTTCATCCTACCTGCTTATAGGATACTAACAATCTATGCGAGGGATATAGAGAAGTGTTAGGTATTTGCCTTTTTCAAGTCGGAATGTACGATAATCTGCACGATGCAAATAAAAGAACCCTTCTGTTCACCAGAAGGGTTCTTTTGTGCTATTTATTACTCACATGCACACGCAATAATAACGAGTAGGATAAAAAGTACGAGAATAATCCCGATTTCCTCACCACAACCGAAACCTGCCATTTTTCTTCCCCCTCCTTTTTATCAAAGAGATGATATCAGATTATGTGAATGGGTTTGGACGAGTGTTGGGCGATTACCTATGAGATGGAACTTTGTTAAAGGGGGGATCAGTTAATCAATGAGATATTAGTGTCTGAAAAAGCCCTGTTTTCTTCAAAGTACGATTTCTGTTTTTCTCCGAATTTTTCCGTTCAACTAACATTTTATATTTTGAAGTGTAATGCAGCCATCTGTAAGTATCCCAGTATGGTAAACCCCATAGCCATCAAGTTAAGAAATTTTTCTAGCCCAAAATGATAAAAATTCATTGTCTTTTCATGGATAATTACTCAAAGCATAAATTTTCTTTGTTCGCTGGCTATTGAATAGGCTTAACTTGATAGGCATGTGGTAAACCTTATTGGAACATGAAATGAACAACGGTAGAGTCTGGGTTGGTACAGTTCCATTTAAGCATCCCAAAATAAAACACCTAAAAAATTTATAAAAGTATACTTTTGCAAACATAATAAAAAAAGACCCACCAGCTAAGCCGGTGGATTTTGTTCTTTAAGGAAGGTTGTCTTTTATTGAATTTGAGTATTTGCTGTTTGTGTACTGTTATTATTAACAGGTGTTTGTGTAGCAGTATCAGGAGTAGCTGGTTTAGTACTATTTCCTTCTTCATAAATAACTACCGCTTTGGTTTCAGGTTCATATTGCACCTTCGTGCCAAAGGTCTCACTAATAAATCGAATAGGAACTAAAGTCCGTCCGTTCATTATTTCAGCGGGAACATCGAGCTTAACCTGCTGATTGTTTATGTAAGCAGCCGTATCTCCAATACGAAGTTTTATCTCAACCCCATTTTTTGTAACCGTGATAGTTTGCTCCTTTTGATTCCAAGTTACAGTTGCTTCTAAGGATTCAGAAATAGCTCGGAATGGAATCAATGTGCGACCTTGCTTGACTACAGGAGGAACATCAACCTTTAGCTGTTCACCATTAACAAAAGTATTCATTCCAGTTCGACCCATTTTTTCGTACATTTTACCTAACTTCTTATAGTATTCTAAGTTCTGAAGGTTTTCTTTTATTGCTTCCTTTTGAACAGCAACAGCTTGATTCATATCGCCTGATTGCTCATAAATCTGGGCAAGTTCCCCGAGGTAATCTTCAATCTTTTGTAATGATTCTTTTTGTTTTTTAATCTGTTCACGTAAAGCCTCTGCATTCTTTTTCAATTCATCTTTTGATTGACCCTTAAGTGCTTTTAAAGCTTCCTTTAATTGTTTCTCTGATTCGTTGTCTGCTCCATCTTTGTTTTCATCTTTATGGTGCTTGTCTTTATGTTCATCATCGTGTTCGTCTTTATCTTCATCATCGTGTTCATCTTTACCTTCATGATTGTAATACCAATTAAAGTTTGATGAGTTTCCCTTAGATGGTTGTGTTGCTGGTTGTGTTGCTGGTTGTGTTGCTTCTGGTTGTCCTGTGATTGGCTGTAATGTGATTTGTGGCTCATTAGCAGCAAAAACAGGCGTTGAACTTAACGCAAAAATTAAACTAAGTGGCACCAACCTTTTCATTCATAAATCCCCCTTCAATAATAAAAAGCCTATCCGATTACCGAATAAGCCTATCCTGTCGTATAGGTATTCGGTAGCTGGCTGGCATCGTCAACGACATTAGCCCCTATAGCTTTGCGTCACCATTTTTCAATGAGTTTGCCTTTATCGAATAAAACTATTTGTTCAATAGTACAACAATTCGACATTTTTTTCATAGGTAAAAAGTCATCAAATATTTGTCTATTTATCAGTTTTTATTGTTATAATTCAAATTGTTTAATCGTTTTTTGGTAGTAATAGCAACCTCTAATGCATCAAACTTACTATGCATATCATCAGCTAATGTTTTGTTTTTGTCTTTAATTTGAGGAAGCACAGCTGAATGATAGGCTGAATGCATTTAATTGAACGTCACTTCTGCCTTTTGAAAATCCCCGGTATTAACTTCATTTTCAATAATAGTTAAGCCGGTTAATTCGACTTGTATAGGATTCGTTGTGTCAGCGTGATTGCGATCCATGTTTGCCAGATGGTCATGTTGATGATGTCCATCTGTCTGATGGTTATGTTGCTGGGATTCTCCCACTTGTTTGGATTGAGCTTGTCCAGGTTGCTCAGACAAACTACATCCTGTCTGTACCAATGCAAGTAGTAAAATAGCTGATATAAGTATTGTTTTGCTTGATTTCATTTTTACATCTCCCATGTTGTTTTATTTGTAAGGTCTTCTTATCGTCTTCGTTTGAACCACATCCATATGCCTGTCATGCTTAATACAAGCATACATATTGCTCCTAAATCAGTAAGCCATAGGATCGATACTGACCCGACTGTTCCGGTATGTAAATTAAATATAAATTGTTGGAGCTTCATTTTCGTCTCTACATTGTACCCGATAAGTGAACGATGATTTAATAATAATCCAGTAACGGCCATGAGAATGACCAAGAGCGAACCGATAAGTCCTGTTATTCGATGAATAAGTCTAAGAGTAAAAGACATAAGCAACTCCTAATGCGAAGGAACTTAAATAAAATAACTATGTTTCTTTGATAAGTAATAATTCTAAGGACTACTTTAATTCGACCTTATTTACAACCCATGTTGGAAAAAAGTAATCAATAAAGAACCAATGATTTTCTTGCATGATTATGGAACATATAAAGACCGCCTTTCCTGACGGCCTTTATAAAACAACAAAAATGAAGTTCATTTAACCTCGTTTTTTCTGTTTCCGTGGTTCACTTGCTGCCTGTGGTTTGCGTCCTTCCTTTGACTTGCGCTGTTCCCGTCCTTTTTCCGGTTCCTGTACCGCTCTTGATTCCTGCCTTTCCTGTAGTTCTTGGCGTCGTTTACGACCAAAAAGACCCATTCTTCCACCCTCTTCTTTTTTTATCTAAAATCTACTTGCATATTATGTGGAATAAAAACAATGGTTAAATGAATATATCGTTTTATAAGCACAATATGAAAATCGGGCGCATAGAAGAAAACACCCGATTAGATAAGAAAGAAGGTTCTACGTTGAATGAGCATGTAGGTAATTCGGGTACCATTCACTCTATTGTCATCACTTACTTTGTGAAGGATTCCTTGCTCCTACGTAATGAACAAAGGAATCCTTCCTTCGTTAGTCTTTATCAGTATCCATCATAGCCATATATTCGCCGTATCTTTTTCGGATGGTTGGATCAAATCCCGGAATTGACCTCGCTTTCTGTATCGTTGCTTCGTATCGTTGGAATGAATTTTTCGCCATTCGCTTAACGTCTTCCGTACTAAGTGATGACATCCCCCCTTGTATTATTCCGTTAGCGTGAATGTATAGGAACTGACTATCCTGGTATTGCGCCTACATGCTGAATATTTAATGAATAGAGAAAAGGTTGTCCTTCCAGGCACTCTCCTTTTTATTGTTCACCTCGATTTTTTTGCATAAATCATCTTTTAAGCAATAATCTTTTAAGGAATTTAAAATACGTTTTAAGGAGGGAATGTAAGATGGAAAATATGATGATGTCCATGGAGAGAATGATGTGCGAATTGAAATGCATGAAAATGATGATAGATAAAATGAAAAGTATGCCTATGGAGATGGATGGGAATATGGAGATAATGAAGGCTAAAATACAAGAGTGCGACGAAATGATGAGCTCTACAATATCCATCATAAGCGAAATGAAAGAAAAATACTGCTAATAAAACGCTGCTATAAATAATCCAAGTATTGAAAGCCGTTTTACTTCTTTTTCAAAATAACAGCTGACTTTAAACGTTTGATAATGTTCGTTATGAAAATGAGATAGCCCGTGAAATATAAAACCTCCCTTGTAAAGATTCATGGCGTTTTTTGGCTTAATGCCAAAGGATACACTAGATACAGCGTTTCATGATGCCACTTTTTCATTTATAGTTATTCAATTGGTAAGATACGTAGTTTATGCCAAATATGCATTATCATCTGTTGGGAACCCCTGAGCGGAATCGAAACGGTCAGCACGTTATCGCGGTTGTTTGCCTTCGTCTTTTTCGTATCCACATTGGCTGGTAATCGAATGGTTTTTAGGATCCTTCCCGGTGTAGATCCGATCATAATAGATAACCAGTCGTTTGAGGTTTCAACCCGTATCTCTTTCCGGTTGTATTCTGAAAGCTTCACCTGGATAATTACTTCATTTCCTTTTTGTTCTATTCGTGTGGTCTCCGTGTTTGAGACGTTTTCAGACTTCTGATTGGAAGTATGTTTTGACATCATCGTATCCCCCTCTCAGTTTCCATACAGAAAATTGTTTTTCCCATTGGCTACATACAGAATAGGACTTGTGGTTTTTTATGTGTAGTCTGTTATCCTAAGTAGGTAGAATTAGGTATCTAGAAGTGGTTGAGGGAAAAGGAGACCAGCACATGCAGGGTGAAGTGAAATCGATACAGAAGAGAAAGAGAAGGTCTGTCGGAGAAGCTCCCTCTTTCGTATTTTTTAGTCACTGGTTTACAGTTTACTTTTAAAGGGCATTCTTACTGAATGCTCTTTTTTCTTGTGTTGTCTCCTATAATCTCGGCTATGTAAAAACGAGCCGGCGTAAGCTGATTCTAAAATTAGGGGAATTGTTACCTGTCCGACTCCACAGGAATCTTTAGACAAAAACCTTGCAAATTCTTTGTTTACATGTACTAACGTCCTGAAAATCAGTTTCTTGTTGTACTCGGAAAACAATGGCCTGGACTTTTCTCCTCATGTTCTCTCCTCTTTCTCCTTTTGTATGTTTATAAACTGGGTACATGCACTATCTCTATTATGCCTTTTTCAACATACTATGATATGGGACGCATTCGTACAAAAGAAAAAGGAGGTGTTTTGTCATGAAAAAGAAGGTCAGTCCAAATCGGAGAAAAGAACTGCCTATCATTAACCAACGATTATCAGGAATTGAAAATACGCTGCATGAGCAATTATTAGAAATTAAAAATACGTTGCATGAAATAGAAGGCCATGTTAGGGAGACAAAGAACAATAGGGAAAAAATCGAAAATATTCTGGTAGAACTAGCGGAGGTTAAACAGCATCTAGCCGAAAGAAATAATAGATGGCCCAGGAAGCGGCGCGATAAGGGCGAAGCAGAAGCGGCGACTACCCCAAATGGTACGAAAACGAGTAAAAACGATGGCTTCCTAGAGAATTTAATTAGCAGTATAGATTTCGCCCAGATTATGAAGCTTTTGCAAAGCCCAATGGTGCAATCTATGCTAAAAAACATCTTATAAAAACAAAAAACCACATATCCTTTAAGGAGGTATGTGCTCAAAGTGTGGATAACAATAGAGAATTTCTCGCAAAAAATATAACGCCTTAGATTGTCCCATATCGGCTCTTAGAGGCATAGAGAGCTATTTTTATACCGTAAAGTCATTAAATTTGTGTTGGCATTTTCAAAAAGATACTTTCTAGACAACCTTAACCGAATTGAGAATTCGGTTAAGGTTGTCTAATTTTTGCTCAAATCGTTCTGTATTATACATTTCATCAATCTTTCTCTGCCTATGCTACTTATTGCACATCGTACTTTATAGGCCTCATAAAGGCTTTAAAACTAGCATACACATCTCCTGCGAGATTTTGCTTTGCATCTATCTTCTTCTCTTTTTCTAGCACACGTACAGTTTGAAGAAACGCCAAATTTGTTGGATACTTTGTTTCTAAAATAACCATGCATTCCCTCTGAAAAATTGCTTATCTGTTCTTTCATTTTTATCCCCCTTTCGAATTTTTATTGACTTTCTAATCAAAGATTGGAGGCTTTTGCCCCTTACTTTTGACGAGTACTCATCATATGTATAATACGAACAGGAGATAGGAAAAGTGATAAGAAAAGGTCTAGGTAAAGGCATTATTTTTTGTTAATAGATGAAAGAGGAGGAAAGGAATGATATCCTGGTTTCTTTGGTTACTACTGGGGGTGGCCCTCATCGTTGGTACCTATTCCTATTTTTTTGTAGTGAGATTTCGCGAAATAATCGGCTGCCATATCGGAATGAATATCACCATGACAGTAAGCGGACTTCCTGGAGTCGCATTGGGTATTGTATGAGCCTACCAATTCCCTTCTATAATATACCGGTTACCATCTTAAATACACTTGTAGCTATTACCATTGGTATTTTGTTTGGAGCGCTTAGTGATTTTCAAACAGTAATCAGCGGAGGACTAAGCGGTATGATGGCAGGAATCATGGGTCCCATACCGGGGGCTATGGCCGATAAACCGTTTCTTTTACTGCCGTTTATTACAACACTATTGAGCCTTTTTTTCTTTTGTTGTTGTATGTTTTTCTGTAAGCTTAGAAGAAGGAGAACAAGGAGAAACTTCTAAAGACGGAATGGAGAGGGGGAAAGACTAAGGTACAGCCTCAAACGTATATGGAATGGCATTTGTTCTTCCGTCTTTCACAATATGGATGTCAGCTATCCACTCTCCAGTCATTGTAGGGGTAATTATTCCAAGAAAGCCCCCGTCCTTTTTTTCAACAGGCACTATAATCTTGCCATGGTTCATTCCTAACATTGACAATGTAATGGTTACCTCGGCGTTCTGTAGCGATTGGTCCTCTGTTTTTGTTGATGTGATGAAAAGTTCGTTTTTCTGGAGGACTTTTGCCGGCAAAGGATGTAGATGTATCTGGATATCAAGCTTTGGATGATTTGATTGCGGTTGAATGGATGTATTTTTTTCTGAACATCCTGCGAAAAACGATATCGTGAGAATTCCAAGTATGATAATAAAAGCAAGGGATTGTTTTATTCTATACACCCTTATGTTCCTCCCTCATTTTTTACGTTCATCTTTTGTATTCAGAGGTACCACGAAAAAAAACGGAAATTTTGTTCGCTAAGCAGCTTTTTATTTGGCGTAGTCTTCTCGGAACAGAAGGGTATAAAAACATATAAAATCCTAACTAATCCTTTTTGGCCCGTTCGTAAAAGTACACCATGTCTATACATTTTGTCTTGTTTCCGATAATCACGGTGATATAAAAGCCCCCTTTTGGGTGGTACAAAAGTGGGCGAAGAAGGATGGCCAGGGTGCTCGGGGAAGGTATCTGCAAAGTTTGCTTGTTTCATTCATATTCCGTACTAGTCACAAATTGAACATGAAATAATCACCAGAAAAATAAAGAGAACGAGAATCACCCCAACTTCTTCTCTAATTCCAAAGAATCTTGCTATTTCCTTCCCCCTTTTCACGAGAGATCGACTTCCATACTATGTGAAAAGGTAAGGACAAGCGTTAGGTTACAGCCTTAATTAAAAATTTTAGGTTTTTTGCTTACAAATTTTAAACGATGAATAAGGTAAAGTTCTTAGTAGAATCACCTTACTTTTTATCGATGACCGATTTGGCCTCTCATTTCACCGTTAGGATTTTGCCTGGTGTGTACATTAACATAGGCATTCCCCGAACGCATTTGACGGATTAATGTTCGTAGAGAGTGCCCCTGTAACGGACCTACTAAGTTCTCTCTTGTGATTGTACCTGTCACTATCGCTGCTCCTTTTCTAACAGAGACAGGATGTCGAAGCGGACCAAAGAGAAAAACCACGATCGGGCCGTTAACTCCCCTACGTCCTAAGTGGATATGACCCTCAAATGCATTTTGAATCTCTTCGATTTCTAAGCTGAACTCTAACCTACTCCCATCATCAAGTAATCGTGCAAAGAATTTTCCCTTTGCATTCGTAGATACGGGTGGAACTTCTTCTGACCCTCTTAAACGTGCCGAAAAGATTCTTATTTGAATCCCTCCTTTCGATATGTTAGTTCAAGTTATGATGAAGGAGAGATTGCTGATTGTTCGATTAACCATGATCAATAAAATTAATCTTTAATAATCGATTCTCTATAAAAACAATGATTTCTTTTGGGTGCACTTTCCTATACTCATGGATACAAGAAGAAAGACACCCTTATCAAGAGTGTCTTTCAAACTCTTCTTCTTGGAGGTCAAACGATTGAATGATGACTGTCCGTAAGCCATCCATACTGTGGACGCAGCACCACACATGACGGAAGATTTACTGTTAGATAACCATGCCACGTAGTTACGGCACCATCAGAAGGATGAGAATATTAATGTTCAGGATAGCTTGATAGGCATGTGGCGCTACCCCTATATTAAAAACAAAGGAAGAAGAAAAATAAAGATGACCTTACTTTAGCTTGCCAGAGGAAATGTCTCCCATTCAGCTCCATTAAACGGGTTTACCTTTCCCTCCATTTTTGAAATCCAATCTCTCTATTCTCTCCGCATCCACCATGACTCTACGATTTGCCAAGCGGTGGGAAGTTATATCCCTTCCCCATTAAATAACTTATCGCCGCAGCTTGTTTTAGTGCATAGGGGTATGAGGTTTCTTTCGCTTCTTTTAACCCGTGGTTAACCACCGGCGCAGTGACTGCTAATGTTTCATGTTTTAAATCATAGGGGTGAAAATACATATGATCATATAGATACATAGAGCAACACTCCTCTTCCCTGATTTTAGCTTATGTCTAGAATACATGGGTGTTGAGCCTAAAATCCTGTATTCCGAAGATGGAAACAGCAAAGATAGTTGTTCCATTTTTTAAGTCAACGTCTGATAATCTCGATTATATAAAACTAAGCAAAAAATCTCCTTCGCAAAGAGACTGCTGCAAAAGTGGGTGTTTGAGAAAATCGAGTCATTTTAGGGGGGACAAAAATGTCTCCCTACACGTTAAACGAGCCTTAGAAGCGATTCTAGAGGCTCGTTTTTCTTAATCCATTTTCATTTTTAAAAAGTATACGTTTGCTGGGTTCTCTATCTGGAACGTTTTTTACAGTAAGGATTATTGCCGTTCTCTTACGCTCCCATAGTTACACGCAAGCCGGCATAATGGTGATGCGATCCGTAAAGATTACAAAACATCCAGCATAGAGATTCGTAACAGACGTTCACTTTGGATCCGCTACATACAAACATTTACCAGCAAAAATTCGCTTGTATGTATGTTAGGATGGAACAAGAGTTAGAAAACACCAAATTTCAGATTAGGAGTGATAACATGAAAAAACTGCTAGGAGCTGCTCTTCTTGGTGCATCTTTGCTGGCATTCAACGTAGGTAGCGCAAGTGCAGCGAGTACCTGCCCCTTCGCCAACGGAGCACAAAATTTCGGTGGTAACACTGGAACACAACAATTGAATCCCGCTAATAATCAAGGATTAAATAATTTAGTTCAACAAGCTCTGGCTAATAACAATAACAGTAAAGGAATACCGGCGAAGCAGTCTACTTGTCCGGCTCAATTATTTAATGCGCCAGCTTCACAACAAGCAAAAGCACCGGCACTATCTTTTAATGAATTCCCATCTTTCATGAATTGTTTCAAGTAATAAAGACAGAAATGGGATTAAATACCCTAATGAATAGACAAGCGTAAAAGTCTTCGTGACGTCTAGGTAAAATAACAACTAAGCTTTTTTACTGATATGATATGCCAAAAGGACAGCGACTCGCTGTCCTTTTTCTTCTAATACGCGACCACTTATTGTCCAATCCTCTTGATACGATTAAAAGTCACGTGTATTGACTAGCCAAAGGGAGTCCAAGTCCCGGGAGCCCTACAAAAATCACGGCCTTAACCGGCTCTTAATGTGAGACATGTACGTTATCTGTTTCCACGTTACCAAACGCGAAATAAATTTTTCTTTCAAAAACGATAAGTTGCGACTGAAAATCTTAGCAGCGTCCAGGCTTCGTGTTCATCTTTAGGCCGTGAAAGTCGAATTAACGAATTGATTTGCAATAGCATGAACGCTTTCACTCTCGCTTCTCTTAACTGTGCAAACCTCCCTTCAACCAGGGACGATGACGATAGGGACCGATCGGGATTTGGATGAGGCTGGTTTTTCCTTGGGGATTTATCTTGTAAATTTCATCACACAGGTTTGCATCAAACCCCAGAAGCGGGTGCCCCCCCATTCCGATGGCGGACGCCGCTAACAGTAATCGCT
>NZ_BBWZ01000069.1 GCF_001015055.1 Aneurinibacillus tyrosinisolvens
GGATAGTTTAATAAGAAAGGCATCATGGAATAAATATGGAATATATAAGGTAAGTGTGATTAGCGGAGGTGCCTAAAATTAATAATTATTTAGATTTTGAAAAACCATTGGTAGAGCTTAGAGCTAAACTGTCTGAACTACAAAAGTTTATGGATGAAAGTAATCTTGATTTATCTGATGAAATGTCAAGATTTAAGCAAAGAATCGAGAAGTTAGAAAGCGAAATTTATAATAATTTGACACCTTGGCAAAGAGTTCAAATTGCTCGACATCCAATGAGACCAACTACTCTTGACTATATTCCGTTATTGTTTGAAAACTTTATTGAATTACATGGCGACCACTACTATGGTGACGACAAAGCAATTGTTGGTGGAATTGCTAAGTTTGAGGGAATCCCTGTTACCATCATTGGTCAACTAAGGGGAAGAGATACAAAGGAAAATTTATTAAGAAATTTTGGAATGCCAAACCCTGAAGGGTACAGAAAAGCCCTAAGATTAATGAAACAAGCGGAAAAGTTTAATCGACCTATTATCACACTTATAGATACAAAAGGTGCCTTCCCAGGTAAAGAAGCAGAAGAAAGAGGACAATCCAGAGCACTTGCTGAAAACATCTTTGAGATGTCAAGCTTAAAAGTTCCCATCATTTGCATCATTATTGGTGAAGGAGCAAGCGGAGGGGCTTTAGCAATAGGGGTAGGAAATCACATTCATATGTTAGAGAATACTTGGTTTTCAGTGATTGCTCCAGAATCAGCAGCAGCATTGCTCTGGAAAGACAGTTCAAAAGGTCAGCTCGCAGCAAATTTGATGAAGATAACGGCACCTGACTTAAAGGAATTAGGAATAATAGATGAAATAGTTCCAGAGGTAAAAGGCGGGGCACATAATAATCATGAAGAGCAAGCTATGATTTTAAAGAGTATTATTAAGAATTCTCTAATTGAGCTCTCAACGTATTCGGCTGAAAGAATAATTGAACATAGATACAACAAATATAGAGTAATCGGGAAGTACAAGTTTAATAATATTCTTTCATAGATATTAATCAAATTTAATGTTGGCTTTTTTTCGAAGTAACAATTAGTTATTAAGAAAAGTAGAAGAATCTTTGTTCAGCTAACGGGAATCAATAGTTAAGGAGCCGCATCTAATGGCTTCTTTTTCTTTATTCAGCTATCGGGCAGGATAATTGAGCGCTAAACAGGTTTTATTATTAGTAAAACCGAATTGAACAGATGCTTCTAGTCTTCCAACAAACGCCCCAGTTTGTTGGATAAAGAGGAAAATTTATTAGCAATCG
This sequence comes from Aneurinibacillus tyrosinisolvens, assembly GCF_001015055.1. Taxonomy (GTDB): domain Bacteria; phylum Bacillota; class Bacilli; order Aneurinibacillales; family Aneurinibacillaceae; genus Aneurinibacillus_A; species Aneurinibacillus_A tyrosinisolvens. The sequence goes on from NZ_BBWZ01000069.1 coordinate 1,309, forward strand.
AGAAGAAATCTTTAGAATACATGTGTGTTAATTTTAGGTACTAGGAGGTATGGGATATGAAGATCCATCGAATAGATCATGTGAGTGTAAACGTAAATGATCTTTCAGCAGCTAAAGCATTTTTTTCTCGATTTGGGACTTGAAGTGGAAGGGGAATGGGAAATGGAAGGAGAGTGGTTGGGTCAGGTAGTTGGGCTTACTGACGTTAAAACAGCATGTGTAGGATTGCGAACGCCAGACGGTCAGGCATGGATAGAGCTAGTCAAATTTTATACGCCGTCAGATGAACAAGATTTTCAGAAACCCTTTGCAAATAAGCTGGGTATCCGACATATTGCATTTGCTGTTGAAGATATTGAAGCCATTGTTGCCAAATTGAAAAAGAAGGGCACGGAAATCTTTAGTGAGATACAGCAATATGAAGAAAGTTATAAGTTATGTTATGTTCGTGGTCCAGAAGGAATTATTTTGGAATTGGCTGAGAAAATCAAATAACTATTGAAGGTTAAAGCTAACGGGTGTCTATAGCACAATAAACTATAAAACCGGTTCTTCCTTCCTTAGCGTAGGAAAAACCGGATTTTTTTCTAGAATATGTCTTAGCGTATGTTTTGTCAAAGCTCTTTGCGTAAAGTTTGTTGCTTTTTTACTTACATTTAGATTGCATGGTATAATTATTCCAAAAGCTACACATTACATGACTATTCTTCCACAATCGCACAGATTCTTTTTTTGTAATTCGGATACTATAATGTCATTACACAAATCTTAAAATATAAAAGAGGTGTATCAGTATGAATGACAAAAAAGATGTCTTAGATAATGGTCCTTTTTTTCATGGTACTAAAGCAGAACTAAAAATTGGAGATTTATTAGAACCACAACACTTATCAAATTACCAAGATAAAAAATCTAACTATATATATTTTACTGCAACATTAGATGCTGCTAAATGGGGTGCTGAATTAGCAACATCTAAATCAAAAGAAAGAATTTATATTGTAGAACCATTAGGTGAATTTGAAAATGACCCAAACGTAACTGACAAAAAATTTCCTGGGAACCCAACACGTTCCTATAGATCTAAATCACCATTGAAAATAATAGCTGAATTAAGTTCATGGGAAAGACATTCCGATGAACAAATAAATCATATGATTGCATCTATAAATAAGTTACGTGAAGAAGGGAAATTTGTAATATACGATTAATCCATAAATATACAATTCGCAACATTTTTAGCGAAGGTAAGGTTAATGATGATGGAAAAGTCCGCGCTTCACAAGAAAAGATTATAATTCAAGCTGGATTATAAAAGTCAAGATATTCAAGAATAAAGCCTTTTTACACAAGGTTTTTTCTATGCACTTCGCAACTGTTTGATAGTCGTAAAATCCGCCTTTTTACAAGCGCTAAGGAGCATTGATTTTGGCTTATCCCTGGTATCCAATTTCTTGATAACTTCAAGGAATCGGAACCAGTAAAGGTAGTTGTCGAGATATTTGGTGGCAACACCTTGAAATCGCTTCATCCATTTCTTCAAACGCATATGGTAGTTGTTTACATGCTGAATATGGTAAATCCCTTTCTTAACATAAACACCTTTACGGATATTTACAGCTTCATGTTCTAAGCCCTTACTTTTGGCGAAAGTTTTATAGTTGGTGGCAGAATCGGAGCATAGCAAAGCAGAGGGGTCAATATACGAACCCATCACTTCGTCAATCGCTTTTGCGGTCACACGACCTCTCCCTGCCATCTTAGAAAGGATAACACCATTACGGTCTTGTGCAACAACTACACAAATTTGCTCGTTGCTAATCCCTCTTTTGGTAGCTTTTCCGCCTCTTTTACGAGCCTTGCGGTGGGTAATGTTCTTCTTCCCTTTATAGGACTCTAAGAAGAAGGTTTCATCACTCTCTACAATACCTTTCAGCGAGTCGAATCCAATGGTTCGGAGAGCATTAAGGATTTTGTGTCTCCAATAAAAAGCTGTTGAAATATGGATTTTAAGTTTTTTGGAGATTTTGGGCAGAGTGTATCCTTTGACCATCATTTGAAAGTAATCCAACCACTTTTGAGGATAACGAGTACCACTAATAGGGCTTGCGGTCATGTCGTTAGATGACTTCCCACAATCCTTGCATAAATAACGTTGACGAGTTCGGTATTTTCCATTTCGCTTGATAGTCTTGCTACCACAATGAACGCAAGCGATACCTGTATAGAATCTTGTTTCACGGATTTCACCGACCATATTCCCTAAACCTGTATTAGCTTCGGGGAATAAAGTATCCTTAATGGCTTCAAACAGATTGATTTGTTCTTCTTTGGATAAGTCGGTAAAATCTCGATACACCACGCTCCAATCCATCGTCAACGCCTCCCGCACAGATTTTGCTCTTATATACATCATTACCTCATAAGCAACAATCTATACGAAAACAGCTATTGATAAAGAAAATTGCTGAAAGGAAAAGCGCAACACCAGCTCAAATAGCACTGGCATGGGTGCTTGCCCAGAAGCCATGGATTGTTCCGATTCCCGGTACGCGCAAATTGGAACGTCTGGAAGAAAATCTTGGCGGAGTTGACGTTGAGCTGACTCATGAGGAACTTAGTCATTTGAATGACGCACTCTCGAAGATAGAGGTATCAGGAGATCGCTATCCGGCAGAATACGCAAATAGAGTGGGCAAATAACACGTAATAATACTTCAAAAAAAGCAAAATCCTCATCACGAAACAACGGATGAGGATTTTTTCTATCGTGTGTAAGTGTAAACTTCAAGTTTTGCGACACAATTTTATGCCATTCTATAGTAGCATCTTTATGCAAAGAATATACAGTTTTGGAGGTGTCCGAAGAAAATTGCTTATTGTGGTAACGGGAATCGTTAGTTAAATACGGCTGTTTCGACAGTCGTTTTTTTGTTACGCTAACGAGCAGGCTAGCGAAATTGAGCAGCATAAAATCTAACAATGGACCCCACTTAGATAGCATTAAAAATGATAAAATAACATGATAGGTTAATTGGTGGAGTGATTGTAAAATGATTTATGCAATATTCCTATTTTTTATAGCTGGGTTAGCTGAAATTGGTGGAGGTTATCTTGTTTGGCTGTGGTTAAGAGAATCTAAGCCATTATGGTACGGAGTAGTTGGAGGCATCATTCTTATCCTATACGGTATCATCCCTACGTTTCAGAGTTTTCCAACCTTCGGAAGAGTATATGCCGCTTATGGTGGTGTTTTTGTCACACTTGCTGTCTTGTGGGGATGGTGGGTAGATAAGAAAGCACCAGATATGTATGATTGGATTGGAGCATCCATATGCCTTGTAGGTGTTTCTGTCATGCTCTGGGCACCAAGGAATTAGAATAAATCTTTAACGAAATAGTTAGAGGTTCTTATTTCAATAATGGGAACCGATAGTGAAGTACGGCTGTTACGGCAGTCGTTTTTTATTTGCACAACTAACGGGCAGAATAGTTAAAGAAGCAGGATGGAAAAATATGAATGGCATTTACAACTTGTTAGGAGGTATACAGTATGGAAAGTCAGATAAAAGTGGAATTTGAAATAAATGCTGTTGGAGAAGAGACGATAAATGGATACGATAGTTCATTTAAAAAGTATGAAATTGCAAGAACAAAAAATCTTTCAAAATCACTAACATTAGGTGAACTTGAAGATATAATTAACGAACTTTTTCAAGAAATTCAGTCAGCGTATGAAAAACCAGAACATTTAACTGCAAATATAGTAATTCGTGCGAAAAAACAAGAAAATAAAATTATTTATCTTGGATAATAAAAGGGACTTTATGCAACTAAACATTCCTGTAGAGGCTAAGAAGCAGCCTTTGCCAAAAAAGGAGCGCCTCGGTATGATGGGGGTGTGCACAGGGTCAAAGCCCTAAAAACCCATCAAGGAGGCGCTCTTACTATGAAGTTTAAACAATCTCAGGGTCAAAATCAACGGATAGAAAGAATTACCCCTTCCCATCTTGTTATAGGAATTGATATGGCGAAAGAAAAACATGTCGCGCAAGCGACAAACTTTCGGGGGATTGTTCTTACCCCTCGACATCTTACCTTTACCAATGAACAAGAAGGATTTGAGAAATTAGAACGGTGGTTTGGCGGACTTCAGAAAAAGCACCACTTGAATCAGCTCATTATCGGCATGGAGCCGACCGGACATTACTGGTTTAACCTGGCAAACTGGCTTCTTGATAAGGGAATCAACGTTGTATTGGTCAATCCTGCCACAACCAAACGAAACAAGGAGAATCGTGATCATTCTCCTTCCAAGAGTGATCCCAAAGATGCGTTGGTCATCGCTGATGTCGTCAGTCGGGGTTATTACTCGGATTACAAACGTCAAGCAGAGGAATTCCAAAGGCTGCGTACCATCATGAGTGATCGGGAGTTTTGGATAAAGAATAGTGTCCGGCTGCAGAATCGTCTCATCCGATGGTTGGACATTCGTTTTCCGGAGTATACCTCGGTATTTAAAGACTGGACATGCCCGCGTTCCATGGCTACATTAAAAGAGTTTCCTACCCCACTAGACCTGCGGTCTTTAACGGTAGAAGAGGTCCTTCAGCGTTGGAAAAGCATAGGCAGCGACCGGGTGGTATGACGGGTATCCCAACGAGCTTCCCATCTCATCTCTGAGGCCAAACAAAGTATTGGAGATACGACAGCTCTCCATGAAGCGAAGCAGGACTTACAACGACTCATACAGGAGTATGAACGTATCGTCGGAATACTCGATGTGATCGAACAGGATATCCAAAGTCTGCTAGGTGAAATTCCTCTGGCCCAGCAACTCCGAACCATTAAGGGTCTCGGCCCTATTTTTACGGCTGCCATTCTAGCGGGCGCAGGTGATCTTAAACAATATGCCCATGGCCGCCAATTACTGCGTAGAGCGGGATTAAACCTGGCCGAAAGTATGTCTGGAAAGCGAAAAGGGCAGATTGTGCTTTCCAAGCGTGGAGACGCTACATTGCGCAAATACATGTATCTAGCTACGACCCAATTGGTAGCCAACAATCCGGCTTTCAAACAGTGGCATGAGCATAACGTAGAAGTCAAACACATGAAAAAGCAGCGTTCCATTTTTAAATTGGTTGGCAAACTAGCACGAATCTTAATTGGGATCGTTCAACACGGAGAAGCCTTTTCTCCTGACAAGGCAGCCCCTCCATACGATCAGGCCGCATAGCTTTGGATGATATAGAAAAGAGAAGGAGGAAAGCGCTTCGCGTTCCCCTAGTTTGCCTGACCTGCGGTCAGGTTCACTACGGGGCTACGTCCTCCTCCACTTGTATTTACAGAATAAATTAACGTCATAAGTTAACCAATTTCACGCAGATTGGCTCGTTCGCAGGATTTTGACAAAGAAAGCACGGAGGACCGAGTTCGATTCCCAGAAGGGCACAGACCTGTTAGCTAAACCGTCATCGGTCTCCACACCTTGGACAAGTGTAACGAAGGAATGTAAGGGCAATGGACCCGTTGAGCCGTGGGAGGGTGAACTTCCAAGGAAACGTGGTGGAGGAAACGTGCAGTAAAAGATTTCCAAGGAGACTCGTTATCGTTTCTTCTATTTAAATACGCCCAAATTCACCACCCCTGGTTCAATCTAACTTATTTTCCACCAACTCCTCTGCATTCAAGGTGATGAAATCCTGCGAATGAGCGAGCATACGTGAGAAATCCCCTTAATACCGAGGGAATACCGAGGGACGGGAATCGTTAGTTCAATAAGAGGCTGCTTCGGTAGTCTTTTTTTATTTGCTCAACTAATGGGCAGAAGGGCGGAACAGCATCAACAAATTGTGTCTTATATTTCACTTGAATGGGAAACGCTTTCAATTATAGAATCGCCACAAGAAAGTCATTATCATGTATTTCTTAATATAAAGGGGATATAAACTGGTGGAATCGTTCATTAAAAAAATAAACACCATGAGTGATATAGGGGTATTAATATCACTAAAAGAGGAAATTAAATCTGAAGTAATTAAACCTATGGATTGGACAGAACGTATGAGGTTGTATGCCCAAGTAGATTTAATTAATAAACACATACAAAAATTACAGGATGGAGAATAGTCCATCCTTATTTATTTACCGCACTAACGGGCAGCATTCCTGTAATAAAGAAATTTGAGGTTTGATCGAAAAAGAGCCCCTTTGGTAAGATACGAGGTGTCCGGTGCTGCAGCGCTAGGACCCTTAACTGATAACCAAGGAGGACTCTCTATGAATTATAACCAAAATCAAAAGATTGCTCAAATCACTTCGGAAACGCTCATTATCGGTGTTGATATTGCTAAATTCAAACACGTCGCGCGTGCACAAGATTTTAGAGGGATGGAGTTTGGAGCCCCTCTTTCCTTTGAAAATACAAAATATGGCTTTGATTCCTTTATCGATTGGATAGGGCAGATAAGTAGGAAACAGGGGATGGCTAAGGTCATTGTAGGAATGGAGCCTACCGGTCATTATTGGCTAAACCTCGCTCATTTCTTGAGAGAGCAGGGTATCAAATTCGTTGTTGTTAATCCGATGCACGTCAAGAAAAGTAAAGAGTTAGATGATAATTCACCAACCAAGAACGATGTGAAGGACGCCAGAGTCATTGCACAGTTAGTCAAAGATGGAAGATACGCTGAACCCAACATTCCGCAAGGAGTGTATGCCGAACTTCGTGTGGCAAGAAAAATACGTGATCTTTTATCGGTTGACCTTCAAGCTGTGCAGGGACAAATCCATAACTGGTTAGACCGATATTTCCCAGAGTTTCTGACCGTGTTTAAAGACTGGGAAGGCAAAGCGGCACTCCAATTATTAAAGCTCAATCAACTACCGAATGAGTTAGTAAAACTCTCTGATGAAGAATACAGCCTTTAAAGCCCTGCATGCGTACTATACGAAGCGACCGAACCATCCTTTGAAAAAGATGCAGTCTCTCATCGCTTTGTGTAATAAATTGATTCGTGTCTTGTTTACTGTCGGTAAAAAGCAGTGTGAGTTTAGTGAAGAAAGAATGTTAAGGGATATCCCTCATATGGTACTCGTAAAGAGTGCAGCTTAATCGTTTGTTTTCTAGGGGTTAATCAGGCGTATGGAAGTTTGAAAGATGTAGTAGACATTTGAAGCACGGATGAGTCAGGTATTCAACTATACTACGGGCAAAGACCCTGTCGGGCAGCATTACTGACATCCACCTCATGGAAAGGTTGGACGAAGGAATTTGGGAGCGAAGACTCTGTGAGACATGGGAGGGTTGACCTCCATGAGAGATGTGGGGATCCATGAGTGCAACCATAATTTGATTAAATATCCACTTTTTTGGATATAAGTGGCTAATTAATTATGGCTTTTTTTGCCCCTAAGCTCCAAAAATATCCTAAACTTCCTCCTCATTCCAATGAGAAATCATCTACTAAACTTAAATGACCTTGAAAATCTGAGAAAACAAGAGAAAATACGAGATATGCGTTTTATCATAGAGGGAGCTTAGTAGAGTAAAGTCTGCATAACCAGGGTCGTATTAACAGAACATGGGAAACATACGCTAAAGCATGTAGAAAAACGGAGCAATCCCACAAGAAGAAGAAATCGCATTTTAAATAAAACAGATGATTTTGTGGTATTTCCCAAACATGACAAACCCCAAGTACGGCTTTTATCCAATTTACAAAATACGGGTATTCATCCAACACTCGTCTCTACCTATCTACATAGTATGAATGGAGTTCAATCACTTATATAGGGGAGGTCATACTATGGGATGCTTTGGTGGAGAAAGAGGATTTTCGTTCATTCTGGTTCTGTTTATTCTCTTAGTTGTTATTTCGTGTGCATGTGATCGTTAATCGGACTACCCTTGAAAAATGAGGATAAGGAAAGCCCACCTCAACCTACGGTGGGTTTTTTTACTTTACAGTTTGCGTCTTATTGGACATAAACTGTAAATTTACTAATATGTGTAAGAATGGGGGGAGTGCCTTGACACATGTTTCGACCCTTCTGCATAACTTGTTAGTACAAGCAGGATAAAGAATACCAGAATGAAACCAAAAAACCCATGCTCCCACTTCGAAAACTTCTTTTGAAAAGAGGTTTTCGTGGTGTTCGTTGGTTCGTTACTTTTTCGGCTTTTATCCAATTTACAAAATACGGGTATTCATCCAACACTTGTCCCTCCCTATCTACATAGTATGAATGGAGTTCAATCACTTATATATTGGGAGGTCATACAATGGGATTCTTTGGTGGAGAAAGAGAATTTTCGTTTATTCTGGTTCTGTTTATCCTCTTAGTTGTTATTTCGTGTGCAGTATAATCGGACTAGCCTTGAAAAATGAGGATAAGGAAAGCCAGCCTGAATCCAGGCTGGCTTTTTGCATACATAAGTGAAATTATCGGACACAATAAAGCAGCTGTTCTGGGTCAATACATGATAACTGCTTTAGTTTACATTTTACATATAGTCAGACGTTTGTTTTTATATCAGGCTTGACGTAAGGCAGTAACCCAACACTCGTCCGCTTCTATGCACATATATATATAGCATTATCTCTTAACGTAAAAGGAGGTAAGAACATGGGCTTTTGTCGTGAGGAATTTGAATTTTCCTTCATTCTGGTTCTCTTTATTCTTCTCGTGATTATCATTTGTATATGTAACTAATAAGGAGGAACCAAGAACCCTTTTAAGCTCACAAAAGGGTTCTTTTTTCTATTCGCTTCCTATAACTAAACTTCTCTACATAAAACAGGCGTTTTCTCTAACACTCGTCTATCACCTTTTACATAAAATGAAAAAGAATAGAATGATACCCATTTCATCCACCACTAAAGAGCCTCATCGATTTTCCCCTCAACCCACTTTTGAGCACACAAAAGTGGGTTTTAGTCGGGTAAGTCGGGGGCATCGCTGCCCCTTTCTCCCCTCAGAACCGTACGTGAGCCTTTCAACTCATACGGCTCAAGCCTTCTTTTTCCCCCTTATAGAAAACGAAGCTTTCTATAAGGCACGGTCGTTGTTTGACCGTATCCTCGTCACTTACAAAGTAAGCGAAGTGTGCGCGGACTAACCGAAATGATTAGCATACATCGCAGCACGTTCCTTACGTCAAAAGATAGCCATCAATTTACGCTCCATGTTGAAGATGTGCCTTCAGTCTGCACCCTTTCGGGTTCTGTCATGGCAAAAGCCTTTCGACCGACAGTATCCGTCCCGTTATACCTTTTCGGATTTCCTGTTGCCTTTCGGCATAACGGCATTCGCTTTCTCCGACATCCTTTACCCGCTAGCACATTGATAGATGTTGCCATCGCTCTACTGCTCACGCAGATACCATCGGGCTTACCAAGTTTCCCTTCCCACAGATACGATGGGGACAGGTGGGTTCTTTACTCCGGGTAAGATGTGGGTCGCGTCAGATCGGCCTTATAACTCCGCTTTTCCTCTTACCAATACCTGAGCGAAGCTGTGAACCATCTCAGGCTAACCTTTACGAAGCTTACAAACCTTCACTTTCGTTCACCGCAAGCTGTACCAAGAGGTGCAGCCTTACCCATCTTCTCCTAGCAGTGTTCTGGATGGTACACTCATCCTCTGTTTCCGCATTTTCCTCATGCAACCAACCCCTCCGACGCTGTTTTGGGCAGAGATAGCCTTTGCGACTAGGCTAGCAGCATACCAGCAAATGAGACTAGCGCTGCACTGTATATATGAAAGCGACTTACTTGTCGCACCAGTTTGACAATTATCGGACGTTATATTTATACCTGATTCTTACATTATGCCTATAAACCATTATATTAATCTACCACTTGTTCTTACTCCACATAATATGGAATTAGATCTCACATCAAAAGGAGGTGAAAGAATGGGACTATTTGGTAGTAAGCGGCGTAAATCAGCCAAAGAACAACGTGAATCACGTAAATCAGCCAAAGAACGACGTAAATCACGTAAATCAGCCAAAGAACAACGTAAATCGAGCGAATAACGTGAAAGTACCTTCCTTTCTTTATTCTCTTGGTTATTATCGCTTGTGCGTGCGGAGAAAGGTGTTAATCGATAAGATCTTCTGTTTTCGCAAGGGAAAGAAACTCAAATCACAAAAGGGGCTAGCCAGTAAAGCCGACCTTTGGGTCATCCATTATGTACATTCGTCTTGTTTATTGTAAAACCAAAAAAGCCATGGATGTAGAACCATCCATGGCAAATAAGAAACAGCAGCACCCATTAATGAAGAAAAAGAAGGGGAAGAAAAAGCGACGGAAGAAAAAACGTCGTCTGCGTCTAAAAAATTCTTGCACCGTAAGAACATCCTCTGCTTTAACGTTTATGTTCTCCTCCACGAGTTTAACGGAAGGATCATTGACAGTATAATGGTCCGGCAGTAATACAGTAACGCCTCTTCTATTTACACTTTCAATTTTTCCATAGAAGGAACCGGACTTTGTATTGATGACGGTCCATTTCCCTGTGTTTTCTGCCAACGTTCAACGAAGATCAGGCATTCTTTGATTCCTACTTTCTTGCTGACTTCGCTATAGGATATGAGAAAAGATAACATCTTGTCCTAGTTGAGCGCCCTAATAATGGTCCATATTTGGTACCACATCCCTTTAGTCAAATGGACGAAAACAATCGGTAATATCCTCGAAAAAAAGACGCTATTGGGGGGATTCTTTGTTTCAAATGGGCGATAAGATTGTTTATCCAATGCATGGCGCAGGTGTAATCGAAACCATAGAGGAAAGGGAAATTCTCGGAAAGAAACAGCAGTATTATGTGATAAAAATGCCAGTTACCAACATGCAGATCATGGTTCCTGTGGAGAAAGCATCAAATGTAGCATACGCCCAGTTGTCGATAGGTTTACATTGGAAAAGGGATTGCTTACTTTTCATCATGAGGAATCAGATCATTCGCTCTCATGGAGCCAAAGGTATGGCCTGAACATGGATAAAATAAGAACAGGTGATGTACAGAAAGGTGCGGAAGTAGTCCGTGATTTAATACGCCTAAAAAAATGCTTAATATGAGCGAAATCACAATGCTGGACAATGCAAGAAAGATCTTGATTAGTGAACTGATGGTAGTCATAGGAATCACTAAAGAGCAGGCGGCTGATTTGTTAAATCACGAGATGAATAGGCAGAGATAATAAACGAAAAGCTTTTTAGAGTTTGATAGGAGAGAGTTTATGATATTCAAAAGACTGAAATAGCTTAGGCTATTTTTTTTCATAAGCAAAGCAGGTTGAAAGAAATGCAGCTTTTTCGACGTACGTTTGCTGCACCACCCTCTTTTAATACGTCAGCAAACTAAACGGCGCTTCCTTTTTGAAACAAATGGAAATAGAAAGATGTTTGCACTTGTAAACCATCTGCCTGCTTATAGGAGTAGGAATATCCAAACTTCTAAATAAAGGCTGTAACCAAACACTTGTCCTTACCTGTACACATAGCATGGAAGTAAAGTTTACGGGAAAAGGGGTTGAGAAAATGGGGTTCTTTGGTAGTGGATTCGAAATTAACCGGGTAAGGTCGGGGGCAAGGAGGCATAGAGCTGAAGAGTAGGAGAAGAAAGATAAACCAAGAACCAAAGAGAAGGAAGCAAACAGATTACTGGAAAGTACATGGAACCCTTGGACGTTTACAAACTGGGTACATGCCTTATCCCCGTTATGTCTTTTTCAACATACAATAGGGAAGGAATGTGTGAGTACAAAAAAGGAGGTGTTTTGTCATCAAGAAGAAGAACAGTCCAAACCAGAGAATGGAACGAGGGGCCATCAGCCAGCGAATATCAGCCAGAAAAACGACATTAAATAAAAAAAGAAAAACACACCATTGGGACCCATGAGGTTAGAGGAAACCTTGAAAATAGGCTGCGAAAAATAGAAGAATACGCGATGGAGACCAAGGATCATAGGGAAAACCTTGAGAATACGCTTCGTAAAATAGAAAAGCACGTGATGGAGACCAAGGAACATAGGAAAAACCTTGAAAATATCCTGGTAGAACTGGGAGAAGTGAAACAGCATCTAGCCCAAAGAAAAAGCGAACAGCCCAGGCGTCAGCGTGCTTCCCGTTTTGCCAGGAAACGGCGCGGGAAGGGCGAAGCGGACATTCAAACTACACCGGCAGAAGAACTGAAAAATGGAACGGGAACGGGGAGAAAAGGGGCCTTCCTTCAGGGGTTTCTTGGCAATGTAGATTTTGCCCAGATTACCAATCTTTTGCAAAACCCGATGCTGCAATCGATGCTGAAATCGATGCTGAGCAAAACCGGATAAAAACCAAAAAGCAACGCTCCGTTAAAAAGGAAAGTGCCTGTTTAGGTACGGGGACCGTTCATTCGGGCCGAACCTAAATCCCAAAAGGAATATGATAGTGAATCGCTCGGGTCTGCCAACTCTGCTGCATTGGCCTAACAACGGCATGCCCGAAGGGGCACGAACCTGTGACTCTCCTCTTCGCACTCGGATGATGTAAAAGACCCTTTTGTCCAGACAAAAGCGGTCTAGAAGTGTTCCGATGGATAACCTAAGCTTCTCATGGTTTCTGCTATGCATTGATGGCCCTTATTGTTGGGATGGATGCCATCGATAAATAACAGTGTATTTTCATGATGTAAAAAGGCAGCATATACAGGGGCAATCTTTGTATGGGAGTCGGCTGCTTTATGGAGAATTTGATTGAATTTTTTCACCCATTGTCGAGCGAGAGCCAGTTCGGGCAGTGGGTTATAGAGCTCGATGTAGCGGATCATATAGGGGGTACGCGAAGATTTTTTTATGTCTTTCATGCTTTGATGGATGGAAAGAAAATGATGGCGAAAAGCATGAATGGCCAAGTCTCCTGCTTTTTTATGGTTCCTTTTATCATAAACACGGGCTGCCTGAAGTAAATCATTGCCACCAATGGAGCAGGTAATCATATCGGCTGTCTGTATGGCTTTAATCAATCCTGTGTCCTGTTTAATCCCGTGTAACAATTCCTGACTTGTCCAGCCTGGCTTTCCTACATTGGAAAAAAGGACACGCGTCTTCCCATCTTC
>NZ_BBWZ01000070.1 GCF_001015055.1 Aneurinibacillus tyrosinisolvens
GTTAATGACATTACGGAAAAATTTGTCTTTAATGTTTCAATTGAAACTGGTAAATAAGAATATATGTAAATTTAATATCAGGTCTAAATGGGCGAAAAAATATATAAAAGCAACTTTATGGAAAAAAATAAAGTCTAATTAATAAGTTGCATAACAAAGAATTATAAAAATTGGAGGCTAGCATTATGTTTAAAAGTGGGAAACGAACCAAAAAAAGTCATTCTCGGAACAGTGATTGGTGCCATTGCCTTATCGGGTTCAGCGTTTGGAGCTGTAAAAGCTTACGATAAGTATGTGAAAGTGAGATTCGCCAATATTAAGCTGGTAGTGGACGGACTAACGATTCAAACAAAGGCTGAGCCGTTCATCTACAATGGAAATGTATATGCACCAGTAGCAACGGTTGCAAACGGAATGGGAATCGCTCAGAAGTGGAATAATAGCAGACCCGCTGTTGAGTTTGAAAGGAAAAACCTAATTGATGACTCCATTCAGATACGAAATCACCGTGCTGCTGACCTTGGCTTACAGAATCATATGGGAGAAACCGCTACGGGAGAAAATATCTTCCTTGATACATTCCTTGCAACAACGAGTGAAATGGGTGGAGGAGTTGAAGGTCTCGAACGAATAATTACAGGACAACGAATCGTTAATACATCAAATGGAACTGACGCTCCACTGCCACTTACCACTCCAAATGGAGAAAAGCTAAGTGAAAGAACCCTGATAAAGGATTCTATATCTAATGGCATGAGATGGAATGAAGGTAAATTCGCTTTTCTTGAGACATCCAGTAAAAATGAAAGATTTATCACGTACTATAAATATGAGAACAGTAAGCTAACAAAATTAGATTCAGTTCAGATTGAAACTGGTGGAATCCATGGTGATTTGATTCTTTATACTAAGGACGGTCAGGCATATACTCGTAGCCTCTCTTTCTATGGAGATAAGATTAAACTAGGAGATTCAGTGCCAGTAGTTACAACGAAACAATAATCGAAGAGTCGGGTGGTCACACTCGGCTCTTTTTCTTTTGTTATTTCACTAACGGGCAGTAATGTTGGGCAAAACTTTACACGGAATACCTATTATTTGGTAAACTTTGTATGAAATGATTTGCCAAGGAGGGTTGTTATAAAAATGATTGGTCCAGACATAAAGAGTGTTTTTCCAATGGAAAACATCAGAAGCCTATGTTTTTTAAAAAATGTAGTGGTTAATTCAAATATTGAAATTGGGGATTATACCTATTACGATGACCCTAATAACCCTTTAGGTTTTGAGAAAAACGTGCTTTATCATTTTGACTTTATAGGAGATAAACTAAAAATCGGAAAGTTTTGTGCTATCGCATCCAATGCCAAATTCATTATGAATGGTGCGAATCATAATACAAATTCTTTTACAACTTTTCCTTTTGGGGCATTTGGTGGAGATTGGGAAGCTGGTTTAGAGAATTTAAGTGGTGGATTCAAAGGTGATACAGTTATAGGAAATGATGTTTGGATAGGCTATAATGCTACAATTATGCCTGGGGTTAATATAGGCAATGGTGCTATAATCGCAACAAATGCTGTTGTGACTAAAGATGTTCCGTCTTATTCCATTGTAGGAGGGAACCCTGCTAAATTAATGCGTTATAGATTTGACGAGGAAACGATTGATATTCTCAATACTATGAAGTGGTGGGAATGGGATATTGAAAAAATAACTGAATCAATTCCCGTTTTGACAAGCAATAATACGAATGCTTTAAGGGAACTAATAAAAACATAATTAAAAAATGTTATTTAACTAACGGGAATCAATAGTTGAATAAAACGCAGATTTTAACTGCCTACGTCCCATGAGGTTGATTATGTAAAAAAGCCATCCGTAAATTTATGGATGACTTTTTTACATTAAGAGGAGTTATCAAGGTAAGTATCTATGGTAAGTATCAGTGTGGGTATCACCGATATCTCTTTGAATGAGTTTACTTTAAAAATATGATCATTTTTTTATCTTCCCATTAAATATTATAGGTTTTCTTGAACGCAGGACATAAAACAGCAAGGTCCATCGAATCCTTTGTAGCCGCCAAGTAGAATTGAACACTTTCCGCTAAATAAGATTGAACACATTTCTGGAAATTAGTCACTGCCTTCTAGCGCTTGACATGAAGCCTCTGCGCACATGATTCCTACAGAAAACCAACCATACCAAGGGATGGCCGTTCTAAAAGAGGCTATCATGTACGCCACTCCATGTAAAGCGCACGTTCTCAACTGGTAAAAAAGTGTTCACCTTTATCTAGCATATTTTGTTCAATCTTATTTAGCGGTCACAAACAGGAGGTATTTTGGATTTACGCTTCAATTTATATTTGAAAAAGAGAAAAAGCTTGGGACTCCAAGCTTTTAGATTAACGCTTAATCGCTACAATTCTTATTCGTTTATAATCTGCATATATAGAACCATCTTGAAATAAATCTTGTTTAACTTTTTCGGTTAATTTTTGATAAATATGTATCTTTTCCAGTTCAGTAAACCCTCTAAAGAAGTCATCACAAAGATTAGTCAACCAATGATTAAGCCCCTGTTCACCATCTTGTAATTGAGTGGGACGGTCAAAATGTTGAGCATAACTTACCCGAAACCCCTGTTGTTCAAGTACATTGCTGTATTCACCGATACTTGGAAAATACCAAGGATTTCTTTCGCCGGCATCAACACCGTAGTCTTCCATAAGTATCTCAGTAATTGCGTTTATTATGGTCTCCACATTTCCTTTACCACCAAATTCAGCAACAAATCGTCCATTTTTGTTGAGAACATTCCACACGCCTTCCACAACTTGTGAAGCATCCTTCATCCAATGTAAAGCCGCATTTGAAAAAACAGCATCAAACTTATCTTCCATGCTAAATTTTTGAGCATCGCCTACAAAAAACTTGATTTCAGGATATTTATCCTTTGCTCTTTCAATCATAGGTGCAGACATGTCCATTCCAACAACCGTTGCCCCTCTTTTAGTAATTTCATTGGATAAATCACCTGTTCCACATCCTAAGTCAAGAACTCTTTCATTTTTTTGTGGATGGAGTAAATCGATTACACCTTTCCCAAATTCAGAAACAAAGCCAAGTTTATTATCATATAAATTAGGTTTCCAGGTGTTAATTGAATTCATCGTTTTCATCCCCCTTGTTATGTTAGAATTATTTTCACACAAGGAAACATATAAGTGAAATATATAAAATTTATATAGTTTATAGTTTTTTCCTATAAATATTTTTTCATTCTTAATAATCTTATTGTGCGATGGGAATCGTTAGTATAATACGGCTGTTTCAGCAGTCATTTTTCGGTAACGGTTAATTTATTCCTACATATAAAAAGAAGCTGCACTCTTAACAGGGCGGCTTCTTTTATACCTTGTATACTCAGTTAACTACACCTCACTTTAGCTAAAGGAACGGGTGACTTTGGTTTTGGGACGGGTGATTTTGCCAAGGGAACAGGTGATTTTACTAAGGGTGTCGGACTACATGGTTTGGAAGTTCTGTGCCCTTCCTCTTGTGCTGGTTGTGAAGCTTGTTCTTGTTGAGGAGTGCTTTGTGCTGTTGCTGTTGGTGTAGAACTTTGACCACATCCGAGAAGGGAAGATAACAAGATAGCGGAACAAATATACGGAACTAGCTGCTTTTTTTTCATCTAACCGCTTCTCCTTTTTCCTGTTTTTATATAATTATATAATATCATATATTTCTATATTTTTTGCAATATTTAAACAAATCCTTTCAATTATGTAAAATTAGTGGATGGCAAGTAATAAAATTATGAGACTTTACTAATGGGCAACGTTATTTATTTGTTTAACTAACGGTAATCGTTAGCAAAGTAGGGGTGTTTCGACATCCGTCTTTATTTTTTGTGCTAACCAGCAGGGGAGTGAAGTAAAGGATAATCAGGCTATTTGAAACTTCTCTACGACTTAAATAGCCCTCATTTAATGAGGGCTGCTGTGGTTTTAAATTCGACTTTTTTGCTTGATACATATTATCTTTAAATTCGTAAGTAATGACAATAGCCCCTATATGCGTTGAGATAGACATATTCGCGTCAATACAAGAAATTAGTTGATTGTTAATAACCTCAAAACGGGTTCCGCCAAAACCAATACCGTAAGACATGTCAGACGGGCTTATATGAAGTTTATCTAAATCTACAATGGTTTTCTTGCCATCGATAGTGATTTCAGCCTGATGTCGTATTACTCTTGTTTTTACATTCTTTAATAAAATCGCCATGGGATTATCCACCAGCACTTCTTCTTTAAAATCAACTATTACACTTTGCGGTATCTCTCTAATTCTTTCAGCAACCGATTGATATTGAGGCGGATGTACATATTATCATCGTACAGCTTGCTCAGCATCACGCCACCCTCAATAACGGAGGTGATATAGATCGCCAATTCTTGGACATTCATATCCTCAACAAACTCTCCTTGCTCCGTACCTTGCTTGAGAAGAGTACGCAGCAGTTCCAAAAAGCGTCCCATCGCCTGCTGCGCCTTTTCCTTTAAGGCGGGATGGGCGTCATCGCTCTCGATGGCTGTGTTTAAAAGGGGACATCCGCCTTGTAACGGCGGATGATCATATGCATTTTGATAAACGGAAATGACGGCAGTGAGCTTTTCAAATGCTGTCGTTTTCCCTTCCATCGCTTGTAGAAAACTTTTCTTCAAAACTTCTGTTGCGTGCTCAAACGCTTCTACAGCAAGCTGGTCCTTATTTTCAAAATGATTATAAATGCCGCCTTTCTGCATTCCGGTTACACGGGCTACATCAGAGATGGACGAACCAAAGTACCCTTTCTGATTAAATAAAACCGCTGCTTCTCGGATGATAAACTCCCTTGTCATTTCACCTTTTCCCATGTTGTCCTCCCTTAAAAAACCAAACGTTCGTTATATTTAAGTATAAATGAATTGGCAGTTTAACCGCAAGTCAAAAAATATTTAAATCTACCCTCTAGACTTACCGTGAAAAATATGGTAATTTTAAAATAACGAACGGTCGTTTTTTTATTCGGTCATTAAAGCCGTTTGTGAAACTTAAAAGTAAAAGAGGTGGAAAGGACTATGAATAAACAATGGTCGGTAGGAATGCTCGTATTTGATCAGGTTGACGCTTTTGACTTCGTCGGACCGTCTGAAATTCTTTCAATCGCCCGATACACCGAAGAAGATGTTCAGAATATGATTCTTGGCAAGGAAGGTGATAAACAAAAGCCGTTTGTGGTTCAAACCGTATCGGAAACAGGAGAAGCAGTAACGGCCAGCAATGGCCTGCGCATTTTGGCTGACTACAGTATTGAGAACGCCCCGCATTTCGACATTCTACTGATTCCTGGTGGGTTTTTCCCGGTTATCCGTAAGCTGATAGCAAATCAAAAGCTGATTCAGTGGATTTCCGACCAAGTGAAAAGCGTAGAGCTGATGACATCCGTTTGCAGCGGCGCCGTTGCTTTGGCCCAAGCTGGGCTATTAAACGGGAAAAAAGCAACCACCAACCGGAAAGCGCTGGATTTTCTCCAGCAATATTTTCCCGAAGTCATGGTGATTCGGGACCAGAAGTTTGTGGACGAGGGCAATATTATTACCTCGCAAGGACCTGACGCCGGGTTGCATTTCGCTTTTCATCTTATCAAAAGATTAATGGGCGCAGAAGCGGCTCAGATGGCAGCAGATACGTTGGAGTACGATGGATATCAAAAATATATTCGAAATGGAGAGGGTACTATTGGCTAAACAACAGATTCTTACTGATTTTCCGTTGGAAAAGTTTTTTGGTTATTGCCCAGCAATTCGTATTGGTAACCGAATTGATATTGCTGGTACTGCTGCTATAAAGAATGGTGAAGTAGTGGGCGTTGATAATCCATACGAACAAACAAAATTCATCATTGAAACGATCAAGGACATACTGCATGAGTTGGGCGCTGATCTATCGCGAGTTGTGAGAACAAGAATTTTTGTTACAGATATTTCTACATGGCAAGAAGTAGCGAGAGCACATGGTGAATTTTTCAAAGATATTCAACCTGCCTCCACATTGGTAGAAGTTAAAGCACTTATGAACCCACGATTGTTAGTAGAGATAGAAGCAGAAGCTATTATAAGTGGTGAATAATGCTTTTCAGTATGCTAAAACGGACCGACGTAAGATAAAAATCCGATAACAGTAACGGAGATGACGACTATGAAAGCGATTGTATTTGACCCACAAACGGTCAATCCAATTCTGGGAGAATGGCCTGTTGAGCAACCGGGGCCAGATGAAGTGCAGGTTCGTTTACGGGTCTGATGGGGCGGGAGTGATTGAAGCAGTTGGTGAGCATGTTCAAGAGTGGCATAAAGACGATGAGGTAATTATCAATGCACAAATTTCCTGTGGTCAATGCCAGTATTGTTTAACCGGTGATCATGCCCTTTGCGAGAAGGGCCAGATATTGGGCGGAAAATCGTTGCCGGGAACGCTTGCTGAGTTCGTTAAGGTACCGGCAAGAAACCTGACGAGAAAGCCCCAGCATCTTACTTTTCATGAAGCAGCAGCCAAAGGTGGCCGGGTCATACAGTTTGCATACACGGGTCAATCGATTCCTGCATTTGACGTAGATATGTTGATGTTTAAGCAATTGTCGTTAATTGGAACAGGTATGAATTCAGATTCTGAGTTTGTAGATGCGATAAGATTTTTTAATGAGCACAAAATCGTACCAATCGTTTCGGAAATTATACCTCTGGAACAAGTGCAGCAAGGATTTGAACGAATGAAGAACTCATCACAGTTTGGAAAGATAGTCTTATCAATAGAAGAATGAAACTAAACAAAAGGGCAGCTTGACCTATTTAGAACTGATTTGTTTGAGGAGTAGATATCGCTATGCAGCATATTATGAATGGGATTTACATGGTGGAAGGACTGCGTCTAGGCAATGTTTACGTGATTGAGGCGGCGGACGGTCTGACACTCGTCGATACGAGCGTGCCCGGTTCGCTTTCCCGTATTGAAAAGGACCTTCGGAGTGCAGGCCGCAAGCTGAGCGATATCAAGCGCATTCTCATCACACACGCCCACTGGGATCATCATGGAAGTCTGGCAGAGCTGAAAGAAGCCACCGGTGCGCGGGTGTATGCCCACCACCGCTGTGAAAGCGCGATCCTTCGCGGGAAACGGAAGCCCGTCACCCCGCCCTACTCGCAGCTTGGCGGTTTGGACCGCGTCATCGCAGCGGCATGGGTCCGGCCGCGTTTGAAGTTCAACTTGTCTGTCCAAGTCGACTGCAAGCTTAAAGAAGGAGACCGTCTGGACGAGGTTCTCCCCGGCTTGACGGTTGTTGATATTCCAGGCCACAGCCCGGGCCAATGCGGGTTCTGGCAGCCGGAGCACCGCCTCTTCTTCGGCGGAGATCTCTTGATGCGTACCCCTTGGGGCCGTTTTCTCCTGCCCATGGCAGCGGCAACCCCGGATATGGAAGAAGCAAAGCGCTCGATTCGCAAAGTTGCGGAAATGAACGTCGCGACATTGTGTCAGGGGCATGGAAAACCGTGCATCGGCAATGCCGGCTCTTTGATCCGAGCCTTTGCCGATAAGCTTCGCTGAACCTTTTATTCAGCAAAAAGGGCTATTTTACTTACTTTTAGGCATAAATATCCATAGCCTATCTTGATGAAGGGGCGCATGAACATCCAGCGGTGTTACTAATCCACGGGTTTCCGGAGTCTTCCTTGCTTTGGAAAGATATTGTTCCCTCCATCGTTTCTTCCGGTTATAGGGCTATTGCTCCTGACCTGCCTGGTTTTGGAGGGAGCGATAGATTTCTAAATCATCCACACACATGGGAGAACTACATAAACTTTGTAACCTCATTTCTAGAGGGCCTGCAAGTTGGAAAAACTCACTTAGTGCTTCATGACTGGGGAGGTCTAATTGGGCTTAGATGGAGCCGTATGAATCCCGAAAAGGTTCTGAGTTTAGTTGTGACCGATACCGTATATTGTGCCGATTAATGGTTCAATGATCACAGGAGGGTGAAATGAAAAATACCAATGTTATACCTGTATCAAAGTATTTTCCTTCGTACTCATTATGATCATAATCACATTGTGCTTTCTTCCGGGATATAAAGGGGATAGTTGGTTTAACGTCTACCTCTTTCTTTATTAAACGCTAATTTCAATGGTTTAACGTTTTTCTTATTGTTTTTTGCATTTGGTAGCCATTAAGGAAAATGAATATTCCGGTTCATCGAAATTTCATTCTGGATGCATTGTTAAATCCGGACGATGAGGATGTCCCCATCAGCGGACTGCTGCAATTCATACGCGATTGGGAAGCTGTCGAGTTACGCAATGAAGGGAACTTGGCTATGTACGCTGTGGTCGCACAGAAAGCCGATTTCGTGTTCTTGCACCTGCGCGAAACCATGGTAGAGCTGAATGCGATTGAGAAAGTTCAGAATGCAGTGAACGTTATGAGCTCGTATGCTTTATTGAGAAATGTAGAGACGATAACAGGAATTGATCATGGTTTGTTTGTTTATCTCGAACCTTCGAATCTTCTTCCATGAGAAAAATAATACGGAAGCGATCGAGCGGATTCTTCAGGTGGATGAACTGGCGGGGCCTGGCGCGACCGGTTAACGAAATACATAGGATAAATATAAATACTTTTTGATTTTTTGTTTGAGAAATTACCGAAAATATGCTGTTTTAATGTCTCGTTTTTCCGGTTTGCCTAATGGAGGTTAGTTAGAGAGATATAATGAAAATAGAGCTTTACTGAATTAGGTAGGAACTTTGATTTGAAATTATCGGAATAATATTGAGCGTACTAAACTAATAGAGGTGGGAATAATCACATGGGTATGGCAGATAGGATATATAAGGATTTAGTGAATGATGTGTTAGAAAATGGAGATTGGGATAAAGACCAGAAAGTAAGAACGATCTGGGCAGATGGCACCCCTGCTTATACAAAAAGTGTAATTTGTAAGCAAATTAAATTTGATAATTCCGAAGTGCCTATTTTGACGACTAAGAGAGTAGCCTGGAAATCTTCTACTCATGAGCTGCTCTGGTTTTACATAAAAAGAACAAGTGACGCTGCATATCTTGATGAAAACAATGTGAAGATATGGAAAGAGTGGACAAACAAGAATAATAACATCGGAAAAGCGTATGGCTATCAATTAGGAAAGCCAATTATGCTTAAAGGAAAATTGACGAATCAGGTACAAAACCTAATTGATGAACTAAAGAATAATCCGGCTTCAAGAAGGCATATTATTTCTCTATGGAATATAGACGATTTAGACCAGATGGAACTATATCCTTGTGTTTGGAATAACCAATGGATGGTTAAAAAAGGCAGGTTACATCTGATTGTACAGGTTCGTTCTAACGATTTAGCCTTAGGGAACCCATTCAACATATTTCAGTATTATGTACTGCAACGAATGGTAGCGCAAGTTACAGGGTATGAGTTAGGGACATTAACGTTCAATATTAATGATCTTCACATATATGAGAGACATATTGAACCATTAAAGGAGCAGGTTGGACGCGAACCATTCCCTGCACCAGAATTATGGATAAATCCTAACGTCAAAAACTTTGATGATTTTACCATCGATGATTTTGAACTAATAGGCTATAAATATCATCCAACAATTAAGATGGAGGTTGCTATTTAATGTTTTCAATGATTGTAGCAATGGATTTAGGCAGGGGTATAGGCAAAATTTATTGAGGGAGAAGTAATGCACATCGATGTAGATTTACAAAAGGTATCGGTGCAACAAGAAGGAGAAATTTTCGACTTATCCTTTGACCGATTGGTTTTTACGGCAGGAAGCGCATTGTTTCGTCCAGATTTGACAGGATTGCATGAATATGCATTTTCAACTGATACATATAGAGAAACCGCGAAACTCGATCAACATATTCAACGGTTGCCTCAAATCACGGAACAAGAAGGGAAGTACACCGCTATTATCATTGGCGGAGGGGTTACCGGGATCGAGGTGTCCACGGAAGTGATGGAACGCCTGAAAGAAATTGCTCAAAGAGAAAATAAAGCGTCCGAGGCTCGGTTAATTGTCGAAAAAGCGTTACACGACTTATACATTGAAATACGAACCAATCAAACGGTTAGGGCAATTGACTCCAAAGGTGTCACCCTGGAAACAGGAGAACGTATTGCTTCGCTGACT
Organism: Aneurinibacillus tyrosinisolvens; assembly: GCF_001015055.1. Classification (GTDB taxonomy): domain Bacteria; phylum Bacillota; class Bacilli; order Aneurinibacillales; family Aneurinibacillaceae; genus Aneurinibacillus_A; species Aneurinibacillus_A tyrosinisolvens. The sequence continues at coordinate 10,270 of NZ_BBWZ01000070.1, forward strand.
ACTATTTGGTCGGTCGGGGTAAAAGTGAGCCGTCTGGCAGCATGTTTCCCTGTGAAAAAGGATGCATTAGGACGATTGATTGTAGACCCGTTTTTGCAGGTGGAAGGATTACCTGGTATTTTTGCTGCCGGCGACACTGCCAGTGCTAAAACTGACGATGTGCACGTGTCAATGATGTCTTGCCAACATGCGATTCCTCAGGGGAAGTTAGCCGGACATAACGTAGTGTGTGATCTCTTGGGAATGAAGGGCATTCCCTATCGGCAGGAGGAGTATGTCACCTGTCTTGATTTAGGAGCTTGGGGTGCGTTGTATACTAAAGGCTGGGAACGAATTCCTGTCTCCTCCGGACAAGAAGCGAAAAAAATAAAACAAATGATTAATCGAATGATTTCTCCTTCCGAATATAAAAAACGGGATGATCTATTTGCTTCGTCCAGACCGGTCGAATTTAGAATGAATTAATTAGTCTGTGGAATTTACTCATTTATAATAAAAACAACAATCCTGCTTAAAATCGGAACATTATGAGGGAGTGCCATTCACCAAACGAAGAGAGGGAAGAATCGAATGCAAGTCAATCTATTGCGCTTATATAACTATTTCTACTTTTCGTTATTCGCCATTTTCCTATCCTTTCTTCCCGTTTATCTCACTGCCCGGTGAGTAAGGGAAGACTTCTTGGCTTGATTAGAAATCAGCGGATTCACCACAAGGTAGAAAATATCCTGTTCCGAAAGGAAGTGAACAGTTTTAGCGACGGGATGATATTCCCAGGGAATCGGTCGTTCTCCCCTGGCTACCGATATTTAGACCACGTAAACAAAAAAGGGTCAACCAGAAAAAATTGGCTGACCTCATAATACGACGGGAATGGTTAGTTCCGCATTTTCTTGTCACTACCCCCATAAGACGTCATGAAAACCATATCTCTTCAAAGAAACCGTGAAGGGTAAATCATTCTCATTAGTATATCTTTTAGTGTATTCTTTTTCTTCAGGATTTCAAATGGTCGCATCATCTCGTGATCTTCATGTTCGAGCATGTGACAATGCCATACAAAACGTCCGGTGAGAGGACCGAAACTCGCGATAAAAGAGGTAACGTAACCGGCGGGAGCACGAATCGTATCTTTAAATCCCCTTTCGTTAGGATCAGGAGGAGCCGCATGTCCTGTAAACTTAAGTTTTCCTGTGGCTTGGAAATGAGCAACGTCAAAAGGCTGGCGCTCAAGAATTTGCATGTCAACAATATGTAGATGAATGGGGTGGTCATCCGTTGTCGTATTGATTAAGCGCCATATCTCAACAGTCCCTAGTTCTATTTTCTCGGATATACGATCAATCCACATTTTACCACCTAGTAAATTCAACGATCTTCCATATTCATCTGCTACTCTGACGAGTGTTAGATCTCTTGTTCTGCTTGCCATCTTTCTTGAAAGAAAATCGATCTTCCCTAAATAATCTGGAAGGGAACTGGTATCTTTGCTTTTTAACGGAACGGTAACTTTGAACTGCATCACATTTGTTGTTTCGGGGGAGGCATCCTTGAAAACATTTTTAAGAACGATCGACTGACCAAAGGATCCAGAAAAATCGACGATTACATCCGCCCGCTCGGTAGTCAAAAGGAGGATCTCATTCATTTTGACTGGTTTCTCCAATAATCCGCGATCGGTCCCAATTTGATAAAATGGCTGTCCGGAGTCCAGTTTGAATGTAATGGCTCGACTATTGGAGGCATTTAAAATGCGGAACCGGTATTTTCTCGGTTCCACTTCCACATAGGGCCATACTTTCCCGTTTACCAAAATCGTGTCTGCGTCAAAAGGTGTGACAATCGAAGGATAAGGAAGGCGAGGGCTCTTTTCATCCGGCTGACTAGGGTAATAGAGCGATCCGTCCGGGTTAAACGAGCGATCCTGAATTAAAAGAGGGATTTCATATATTCCCGTTGGTAGATTCAAGGATTGTTCATGCTTGTCGCGGATGATAAAAAAACCAGCAAGTCCCGCATACATGTTCAATCTCGTAATGCCCATTGTGTGATCATGATACCACAAAGTAGTGGCCTCAAGGTTCGGGTACTCATATACTTCTCTTTCAAACAAAGGTCCTGTTTGTTCAAAATTTCTCGTAAACCAGGCTTCAGGGTACCCATCACTATGGGCTGGCTGTTTTCCGCCATGTAGATGAACCACAGTCCTAACCTCCGGAAGCGTTTTTTCTGCACCATGAATGGTCGTATCGATGGGGAGAAAGTGCTTTGGGGGCAAATCATTCATCCATTTGACAAATGTCGTTTCACCCTTCATCACGTCGAAAGTCGGACCCGGGTACATTCCGTTGTAGCCCCATAAGCGGGTAGGCCCGAGGTCACGATGTAGTTTTTGGGTAAATTCCCTCATGGTCACTTCATAATATGAACCTTCCTTGTCTCGCTTGATCGGGGAAATGGTTTTGGGAATCGGTAGTTTATCAACGAATTTTTGCAATTTTACTTTTGCCGGCATATGAGTGGGGACCTCCTCACAATTAATACTTTAAGAAAATGTATGAATGACAGATGTCCGATTATGTTTATTTGTGGGTTTTCCCTAACCGGCCGTGCAGTAGCGATTGGCTTTGCTAAAGAGGGTGCCGATGTAGTTATCGTATATCTATACGAACATCAGGATGCCCAAGCTACAAAGCAAATGGTAGAGCGATATGGAAAGTAAAGCAGAAGCCTATAAGTGGATACAAAAGGGTGGATGGCAAAGAGGGAGTCAGAGGGGATCATAGTACTTAGGAAGGCAAGGACTCCTGCTTTGTTCACAGGTTGGAAAAAGGTAAGAGTAAGTGAATGCAAGTAATCTTGCTAACTACACCAATACTCGGACGTTTACAAACTGGGTACATGCCTTATCTCCGTTATGTCTTTTTCAACATACAATAGGGAAGGGATGTGTGAGTACAAAAATAAGGAGGTGTTTTGTCATCAAGAAGAAGAACAGTCCAAACCGGAGAATGGAACGAGGGGCCATCAGCCAGCGAATATCAGCCAGAAAAACGACATTAAATAAAAAAGAAAAACACACCATTGGGACCCATGAGGATAGAGGAAACCTGGAAAATAGGCTGCGAAAAATAGAAGAATACGCGATGGAGACTAAGGAGCATAGGGAAAACCTTGAGAATACGCTTCGTAAAATAGAAAAGCACGTGATGGAGACCAAGGAACATAGGGGAAAACTTGAAAATATCCTGGTAGAACTGGGAGAAGTGAAACATCATCTAGTCCAAAGAAACAGTGAACAGCCCAGGCGTCAGCGTGCTCCCCGTTTTGCCAGGAAACGGCGCGGGAAGGGCGAAGCGGACATTCAAACTACACCGGCAGAAGAACTGAAAAACAGAACGGGAACGGGGAGCAAAGGGGGCTTCCTCCAGGGGTTTCTTGGCAATGTAGATTTTGCCCAGATTACCAATCTTTTGCAAAACCCGATGGTGCAATCGATGCTGAAATCGATGCTGAGCAAAACCGGATAAAAACCAAAAAGCAACGCTCCGTTAAAAGGGAAAGTGCCTGTTTAGGTTCGGGGACCGTTCATTCGGGCGCGAACCTGTGACGATCCTCTTCGCACTCGGATGATGTAAAAGACCGCTTTTGTCCAGACAAAAGCGGTCTATAAGTGTTCAGAATGATAACCTAAGCTTCTCATGGTTTCTGCTATGCGTTGATGGCCCTTATTGTTTGGATGGATGCCATCCATAAATAAGAGTGTATTCTCGTGATGTAAAAAGGCGGCATATACAGGGGGCAATCTTTGTACGGGAGTCGGCTGTCTGTATGGCTTTAATCAATCCTGTGTCATTTTTAATCCCATGTAACAATTCCTGACTTGTCCACCCTAACTTTCCTACATTGGAAAAAAGGACACGTGTCTTCCCATCTT
>NZ_BBWZ01000071.1 GCF_001015055.1 Aneurinibacillus tyrosinisolvens
GGGATGAAGCTTGATTCGGTATGCCATGAAGTGGGATTCTTTATTTCGGCTTTTACGATAAACAAGGATTGTGCATAATTCACGATAACAAGGTGGCCAGTAAAGGTGACCTTGTTATGATTTGAGTTTCTTTAACAGAATTTGTATCAGTAACAATCGCCCATTATGGTTCATATTGTGTTGAGGAAAGTATTGAAATTATTTGGTGGATTCAATCGCTATGCCATTGTTTTTGATTCTCTTCGTCCTGTCATTGTTTTGAGTTGCTGGTTACGCTGCCGGCATAACTTATTCATTTAATAAACGGAGGTTGTAAAAATGGATGATTTTCAAAAAGAACTTCAAGGGTTGGATGTTTCTAATTTTCAGGCGAACCAGATGACTCCTTATGACACTCAAGGTCAACACAATATGGATCAGGCGCGACAATGTGGTATGGGTGTTCGTTGTTTTAATTGTTTCCATAACTGTTTCCATAACTGTTTCCATAACTGTTTCCATAATTGTTTCCATAATTGTTTCCATAATTGTTTCAACTGCTTCCGTTGTTCTAATTGCTTCCACTGTGGTGGCGGTCGTTAAGATGGATATCCTTGGTGGTTATATCGCTGGCATTTTAACAAAGTAGATGTTGAGACTATGATCTTATCCCTGCCTAGTAGACAGTATTAAAATATACAACCTGAGTCTGAAATTCGATTGGACTCAGGTTGTTTAATTTTGTCCGAACAAGATCTGCATAGAGGCATTATCTAAGCAGTTTCCCTTACGAGATATACAATGAATCCTATTGCAGATTTCGACAAAAAAAGGCGATTGCCCAACAATTGTCCAAACCACTTTACATAATGTAATACTATCTCTTGCCTAAATGGAAGGGGGATGGAAAATGGCAGGTTTCGGCTTTGGGGAGGAAATCGGGATTATTCTCGTACTCTTCATCTTACTCGTTATCATCGCATTTGTATGTGAGTAATAAAGACTGCCAAGGAAGGATTCCTTTGTTTACTATGCAGGAGCAAGGGAATCTTCTACAAAGTAAATGATGACAATAGAATGAACGGTATCCGTATTACCTACATACTCATTCAATCTAGAACCTACTTTCTCACAAAAAAGTAAGCTTTTACATAGTGAATCTTATCGGATGTTCTCTTCTATGGACCCGATTTTCACATTGTGTTTATAAAGCGGGATATTCATCTAACCATTGTTTTTATCCCGCATAATATGGAAGTAGGTTTTAGGTGAAAAAAGGGAGGGGGTGAAAGAATGGGCCTTTTTGGTCGTAAACGACGCCAAGAACCACAGGAAGGGCAGGAATCAAGAGCGGTACAGGAACCAGAAAAACGACGGGAACAGCGGAAGTCAAAGGAAGGACATAAATCACAGGCATCAAGTGAACCACGGAAACAGCGAAAACGAGGCTAAATCAACTTCATTTTCGTTGTTTTATAAAGGCCGTCAGGAAACAAGAACTTTTTTCTCTGACAATACAAAATATCATACAAACTATAAACTAAAGCAGCTGCTGAAGCTAAAATTCCAGCTTCAGCAGCTGCTTTGTTGTGGCGGATAATCTTCGTTATGTAAAAAAGAGCTTCCTATAACCTCCTTTCTTAGAAGAAAAATGGGGGCATTACCCTTGTAGCACTTGGTTAAACAGACAAAAACCTCTTCTGGAAAAGAGGTTTTTGTGGGCGAGGCGTTTTTCGGGGTAATTCTTGTACTCTTTATCCTATTACTTATCGGATAATATCCGTATGGTTATGGTGGATATGGCGGCCATGGACATTATCGCGATGAAAACGAAAGTTAAATCGTACACCTTGTATCTATACAGAGCCAGCCTGCTTTCAGGTTGGCTGTTTATTTTTATAATCCCGGTTATTAATCGTTATTTTGAGGTTCATTTCATCATGATTCCATCACATCTAGGAGGCAAAATTAAATGAAAGGTATCCTATAGGCTGCTGTATCCTCCTGAAAAAAGTAAATTGGATGATGCACCCATGGGTGCATGGGATCATACTATGCATTATTAACTACTTTACAAAGGATGTTTTCCCATGCCTTCAATTGTTGGAAGTGTAAATATAGTGAGTATGGATCATAGTGCCATTGTTAACTTGGGTGATTGTGTGATTCTTTCTCCTAAAAGCACCTCAAAATCGTTTGCCGGATCAGGCTCTTTTAATACTGCTGATTCTATGAAAATCGTAAACAATTCTAATGTAACGAAAACGAATGATTCGAATGAGTAACTACTTTATAAAGGATGGATGTCTATGTCTACATTCGTTGGAGCTATCAATGTGATAAGCATGGACCATGGTTCATCGATTGTCTTGGAGGAAGCTCTTATTATTTCTCCCAAAAGCAGTGCAAGAACAAATGGGGGTTCAGGTTCCGGTAATACGGCTAATATTATGAGAAACTTTAATCGTTTTAGTTTAACCAATACGAACCGTCCCCACATTGCAGATCAAAATATTGCAGGTACGGTGTAACCCAGCGGAGAAGGGAAGATACACCATAAAAGCTATGGTATAAGAAAGAGTCGTTCAAAGAGAACCTGCTCTTTCTTTTGCCTGTATGATAAACAAAAGCTAACGGAATTACATCATTAACTTTAGGCGAAGGTCAGCATATTATACTTTGAGAAACTACTTACAAAGGATGGGAGTCTATGTCTTCAATCATTGGAGCTATCAATATAGGATCCATGGACAACGGTTCAACGATTATCACGAAAAAATCTGTGATTCTTTCTCCTAAAAGTACTTCAACAACAAATGACGGGTCAGGTTCCGGAAATACGGCTAATTTTATGGAAAACTTTAATCGTTTTAGTTCAACTAATACGAACGAACCCCATAGTGTAGATCAAAATATTGCAGGTATCGTGTAACAAGAGTAGGAAGGGAAGAGCATGTCATTTAATTTTCATGATGTAAAATCAACTCTATCCTGTAACTTCGGCTTTTTATCCTCCTTGCTTAGAGGATACAGAGTGGTAGGTCGTTGCCTCTTTCCCCCTCGCAGCATTTGTCCGATGCTATAAGCTGAATTGGTAAGCCATCATAAAAAGGCCGCCTTTACTGGTGGCCTTTTTATGATCAAACTTCTTTCTTTACAAGAACAGCAGCTCTTCCTGGTTTATTAGTCGCATGCACATGCAATAATCACCAAGAGAATAAAGAGAACAAGGATGAACGAGAATTCAGCTCCATCGAAAAATCCCATGCTGTTTCCCTCCCATACGTAATGAATTGGAGTACACTTCATAGTACGCAGAGAAGGGGGGACAAGTGTTGGGTGTTTGCCCTTTTTACCCGAAAGTCCGATAATCTGCCCTAGGAAAACAGCAAGAAACCGCTCTCCTGAGGAAATTGTACTGCTTGGTTAAGCACGAGAACATCAATTTTTCCGAAGGTATCGATTGTTTGCTGCACGACCTCATAGGAGAATCGCTCCTCACGCAGATCCCCGGCAATCGTCAAACATCGCCGGCCAATTCCGCAGTCTCCTCCTGTAATGATGGCAACCTTGTTGGATAATTTACCGCTGCCACGATAGTGAGGAATTAATGAATGAGTGTCCAGTAATCTTCGCTATATAAATAAATCTTCTAAAAATCAATCCCGGGTTAAACTAGACCACTTGACGTGGTCCTCAGTGAAGTTTCTGCCCCAACAAGTAAGCAGGGGCGCAGGGTTGTCCCTGCCCCCTGCTTTCCCTCACTAGTAGATGGTGCCAGCGCTATTTATTCTGTTCGGTCCGGTTCGTGGCGCCGCCGTTACCCCCAGCACCACGCGCGTTTTTCGCGTTGTTGTTGGCACCCCCGGCACCCTCACCCACCTGGTTGCCCAATGCACCGCCAGCGAGGCCACCTGCAACGGTGCCAAGCGGTCCAAAAATAGAACCCACGGCAGCGCCCGCAGCAGCACCTCCTACGGTTCCTACAGCCTCACTAGCATCGACGCCAGCCGTGTTGGTCGCGTTGCGGCCACCAGCACCGTTTCGATTGCGCTCGTTGTTTTCAGCCATTCATCTCACTCCCTCGTTTTGTGATAGGGAAGCGCTGTTGCTTTGCCAGCGCAGTCCCAGAACATATTGTGCCCGACCGGGGTCTGATTTACGCACTCAGGGTCCTATGGACCTTGCTCTGGACAGCGGTTATTACGATGAGCGTCTTCTTTATCCTGCGTTTGTCACTTATCCTTTTATTTATGGTAAAAAAATACTGCGCATTGAATTTAAAACGCCATATGGATTTAGCAAAGGGCATAAACTGAGTTCCAATATAAATTTAAACAAACAATTGACAAACCGGCAGTCGGTATCTTATGATCAAAACATACCAACGGCCGGTATTAGAAGGAGGAGTTACACATGGAAAATCATCATTATGATGTCATTGTAGTAGGCTCAGGTATTGGAGGGCTGACAGCTGCTGTAGATTTAGCAAGCCACGGGAAGAAAGTAACCGTCTTAGAACAGCATTACATGTTTGGGGGAGCCTGCACAACCTATACACGAAAAGGCGGGTTCAAATTTGATGCCGGTGTAGAATCGATTAGTGGTTTAGGAAAGCAGGGGCCTGTCCGGCATTTTTTACAACGCCATGGAATGATGGAAAACATTACGTGGTTAAAAAACACTTACGAATTTCGTTACGATGATGAGATCTTTGAGATTCCGCACAAGTATGAGGAGTGGAGAGATCGGCTCATTGTTCAATATCCACATGAAGCGTACGGAATCAAACAGTTTTTTACAACGTGTAAGGCTGCTTATGAGGAGAAATATACGGTATTTGCGCCGGACCGTGTCATACCGCGAATTCCAAAAACAAAAGGAGAAATGATGGAATATCCTGCAAAAAATCCAAACTACTTTCGCTGGATGAGAAGTACATGGGGGGAGTTTTTACAAGCCTTTATCCAGGACTCTGTCCTGATTCAAAATCTTTCGATGCTAACAGGGTATGTGGGAGACTTAGGGTTAAAGACGCCAACTTCCACGATGTTATCCATTATGGGATATTTTATTGAAGGAGGGTATCGGCCACAGGGAGGCTCAGGAATATTGGCAGACCAGCTTGTGAAAAAGCTGCGCTCCTATGGCAGCGAAGCGAGAATAAACACACACGCAGATTCCATTATGATAGAAGAAAATCAAGTAAAAGGGGTCCGAACAAATAAGGGGGATTTCTTTGCACCTGTTGTAATCTCAAACACAGACCCACGCGTTACGTACGAAAAACTTATCGGGTTGGATTGTTTATCCGCTGCCTATCAGGAAAAAGTGAGACAGCTTGAACCTTCTATGTCTCTTATTTCCTGGAGCGCTGCTCTACAAACACCATTTATTACCGAGCGTTTAATCAGCCATAAATTCTCGAAGCCGGTTGAATTCCCGGCGAATGGATTGACAGTAGACGGCATCGCCTATCATTCTGCTGCCAGGCTGGATGAAAGCCTGGCGCCGAATGGGTGCGGAACGGTTGTCATTATGTTTAAGGCTTCCCCATCAGCAAGCTATTATCAACAGATGGGCGAACAACAGTACCTTCAGCGTAAACAAGAAATTGATATGAAATGCCGGGAGTTTCTGGCAGCCATTGACCCAATAGCAGAAAAATCTATTCTATTCTCAGAGGTAGCAACGCCTAAAACCGTTGAGCGCTATATGAAAACATATGAGGGCTCTATTTACAGCACGAAGATGGATAAAGAAAATGGGTTTCCATCTCTGCAAAGTCCAATCGGCGGCTTGTATCTTGCAGGAGCGGGAGTAGGAGAAGGACCAGGGATTGAGGCGGTTGTAATTACGGGCGCAACTGTAGCTGAGCTTATCCGTTCAAACGAGTTTACCTGTATTTGAAAAATTGTATACGATGAGAGGTAACGCTGCTTCGGCAGCTTTTTTTCTTTATCCCACCAGTAAGCTGTTAAATGTATTAAAATACTGCGTATTTAAAAATAAGACAACAAAATACAAATTATACATACACAATCAAACATAGCATACAAAAGTAAAAAAGAATATGAAACCGTCCCAGGTAATACACGTAGTAAAAAAAGGGGGGACATTTATAACGATGAGACTTAGGTATCTATGTTTTCAATACAATAGAACAATAAATATAAAGCAAAGGAGTAGGTAATATGGAGGTCCTTATATGGATTGGAATCGGTGCGCTTTTTTTATTTAGCCTTGCCGGTGTATTCATTCCTGTTATTCCTGATGCATTGCTTGTTTGGGCAGCGTTTCTTCTGTACCGGTTCGGAATTGGCGGAGTGCCGCTCGGCTGGAGCTTCTGGCTTCCGATGACAGTGTTGACCTTGTTTTTAATTGCGGCTGACATGCTGGCTAATATGTACTTTGTAAAGAGGTATGGAGGGGATAAATGGTCGATGTTTGCCGCGGTCGCAGGTGTGATTCTCGGTCCGCTGCTGCTCGGTGTATTTCTTGGTCCGTTTTCCATTATCGTAGGGCCTTTCCTTGCTGTATTTGCTGTTGGAATCGTGCAGAAAAACGACGCACAGCGTTCGCTGCAAATGGCAATGGGCACGGTGCTCGGCTTTCTTAGCAGCGGGGTTGTAAAAATCATCATTCAGCTGATTATGATTATTTGGTTCTTGATTGTCGTTCTATAATCGGTTTCCGGTAAAGTTCAGACGGTGTGGATGGAAATGGAATGCCGATAGCATGCATAAACCATTTAAATGCGTGGTAAAGAAGGAAGGAGAGAAAAATAGACCAGAAGAGAAAAGGAAGACAAACAAATGACAGTAGCAAAACAAATTTTTCAAATGCAGATACGGCGAAAAATGACCATCCAAACATACAGACGATTAAAGCATCAGTTGAACGAACTCAATCAATTGTTGCGCGTACTGGAAGAAGACCCTGATGAAGAAGAAATCCGATTTCGGGAAGACCTGCGGAAGCGGATTACCCGCCTGCAGCATAAAATCTACAAGGTAAAACAAGGATTAGAACGACATGAAGTTTCTTAATGAAACAAAAAACCAGGCCGTTTAAATGGCCTGGTTTTTATTATCTAGTGGATATTGCGGTATACACCGATGACTTTTCCAAGAATAGATACAGCAGGCAGAAGAATCGGTTCCATGGTCGAATTCTCCGGCTGCAGGCGGAAATGATTCTTTTCCTTAAAGAAACGTTTTACCGTCGCCTCATCCTCTTCGGTCATGGCCACGACAATATCTCCGTTGTTCGCGATTTGCTGCTGGCGCACAATGACATAATCACCGTCCAGAATGCCTGCCTCAATCATACTTTCACCCTGTACGCGCAGCATGTATACGTTGTCACTGCCGACTGTGCTTTCCGGAAGAACAAAGTATTCCTCTACGTTTTCCACGGCTGTAATTGGCAGGCCCGCCGTTACTTTCCCCATTACAGGTACGGTCACCGTCCGCATCCCCTGAAGCTCAACCGGTGCATTCTCAGAATTAAGAATCTCGATGGCGCGCGGCTTGGTCGGATCGCGGCGGATTAACCCCTTCTTCTCCAGGCGTGCCAGGTGTCCGTGTACTGTAGAACTGGAAGCCAATCCTACCGCTTCTCCAATTTCACGAACAGAAGGCGGATACCCTTTATCTTTAACCTCACGCTTTATGTAGTCCAGAATGGCAAGCTGTCGGCTGGATAGCTTCTTCATATATAACACTCCCCATCATTCGTTATTTCTTTGTTTTTATTATACTAACAATTATCTCTATATACAAACATAAGTTCTAATTTTTTATTGACAGGAACCTTTGTTCGCGTTATTGTATAAATACAAAGAACGAATGTTCTTATTTTCATTTGTTCTATTATAACTTGCCATGCATAAGATGACAATAAGGAAAAGGTGGACAAGGGGGATACATACATATGAATAAGAAAATCGGGTTTATAGGAATCATCGTTGGGATGTGTATTATGGGAATGGCAAACCTCGTGTTTGCTTCCATCGGATCGGAAGGAAAGGCAGTGAAGCAGCCGAGAGGGATTGAAGTTGTCGTAAAGCAGGGAGACACCCTGTGGAGTATTGCAGACCGTTATAACGAGCAGGCTGATATGTCTGTTCAGGAGCTCTTATACTACATAAAAGAAGAAAACAAACTTACTTCCGCCATTGTACAGGACGGAGACAAAATTATCGTTCCTATACAATCCTAGAGGAGTCCTTCCATACAGCTTGATATTCGTGCTATAATAGGGGACACCTTTATGAAAGGAGTTCTTATATGGTAACCGACGAGAAAATCAAACGCATTAATGAACTCGCCGCGAAAGCGAAGGCTTCCGGTTTAACCGAGAAAGAAAAAGCGGAGCAGAAATCGTTGCGTAATGAATATATACAGGCTGTGCGCGGTTCCTTGCGCGCGAATCTTGACTCGATTCGTCTTGTTGACGAGAATGGAAAAGAAATCGGCCCGCTGCCGACAAAATATAAGCACTAGAAAACCCTTCCGTCGCCCCGGAAGGGTTTTTACATAAATGGAGGAATAGAAAATGAAAGTTGCGCTGTATGCAAGGGTAAGTACGGAAAGAAAAGCACAGGAAAGCAGCCTGCAGAGGCAAATGAAAGAGCTTCAAAGCTTCGCAGCACAAAAGGGATGGGCAGTGATACGGCAGGTGGAGGAGCAGGAGAGTGGCTTTGAGATGGAGCGTGAAGGCCTGCTCGCTATACTGGACGACTTTACAAACAAAAAAATTGACGCGGTTTTGATTCAGGATGAGTCGCGGCTTGGACGAGGCAACAGCAAAATCGCCATCCTCCACCAAATACGCAAGCTGGGAGGCAAGGTCATTTCTCTCGATAATGAAGGAGAACTGCAAATTAGCGAGATGGAGGGGATGGTTCTGGAGATTCTGGCTATCGTTGAAGAATACCAGCGCCGCCTCACCAACCACAAAATATCACGCGGTATGCAGAAAGCCATCATGGAAGGGTACAGGCCTGAGCGAAACTTGAAAAACATTGATCAGGGCGGGAGAAAGCGGAACGAGCTCCCGCTTGATGAGATCGTTAAGCTGCGAGCTAAAAAGCTGACCTACGAAGAGATTGCGGCTACATTGAGAGGGCTGGGGTATGAGGCATCGAGGGCGACCGTACACCGTAGATTTATGGAACATAAAGAGAGCGAGGATTCAAGTGAATAATACAATGTAAGGCGGATAATAACGAGTATCCGCCTTTTTGTTTGCTTATATACTATCCAGCTACCGCAGCAGGGGAACGAGCAGAGGAGCTGCAAACGACGTAAAAATCGCGCCCAGCCCCATCGCCACCCCGCCGATGGCTCCCTGCAGCTCCCCCTCCAGTGCCGCCTGCGCCGTTCCCTGGCCGTGTGCAATCGTTCCAAGAGCCAGACCTCTTGAAAGCGGATCAGAAATCCTTGTTTTATCCAGCAGCCAGGGGCCAAGCATCGTTCCGATCGTTCCGGTTGCTACAACAAAAGCAGCTGCCAGCGCCGGGTCACCATTGATAATTTTCGACACTTCTACAGCGATCGGAACCGTAACGGATTTTACGCTTATCGAAGAAAGAATGGTGTCTGACAGGTGGAATAATTTTACGATAAAAATGGCAGCTAACATGGTTGATAGCGAACCGATAATCAGCCCCATAATGGCAGGCACGCTGTTTCTCAGCAGTGTTTCCCTGTTCTTATAGAGCGGAACCGCAAGGGCAACGGTAGCCGGACCGAGCAGGAAGGTCATAATCTCCTTTGCGAACTCATACTGGGCATAAGAAATGCCCCCTGCAGAAAGCAGCAGGATGATAACGGTTGTACTGAAAAAGACGGGCGTTGTAAACGGGGAAGGGTATTTTCTCGCTACGATTCTGCTGATAAAATAAGCGCCCAGTGTAATTGCAATGCTATACAGTGTGATAGCTGTCCCCACGGTGTACGGCCTCCTTTTTCCTTGCGAGCGTTTGTGAGACAAATCCGGTAATGAACAGGCCTGCCGCTGTGCTTACCAGCAGCGCGGCAATAAGGGCAATGCCGTTTTTTGCAAAGAAGGGCCCGAAATTCATCAAGCCAACTGCAATGGGAATGAAGAAAAAGGCCAGGTGTTTGATTAAAAAAGAAGAAGCCTGTTCAATCCACCGCAAGGGGAAGATGCCGCTCGCGAGAAGAAGGAAGAGGAGAATCATACCGACCACATTTCCTGGTACTGGCACGTGCAACGCTTCAACAATCAAATAGCCGGCTTTGTTTAAGAGCCATAAAATGATAAGTTGGATAAATAATAGAAATGCAGATTTCATTGTTTGAGTCCCCTTATAATTCGAATAATGAAACTAATTATAAAACGAAACATGTTACGAAACAACATTTACCGGATCAGGTGCAGCTTTGCAACTGCAAAAATGTAAAAAATAGAGTATAGTTAATTGTTGAACAGACAGGGTTTACCTGAAGACAGGAAGGAATGAACTACATGACGGCCAGAACAAGAGAAATGGTTGAATTGCTGGCACCGGCCGGGAATTGGGAATGCATGAAAGCCGCGGTCAATAACGGCGCGGACGCTATTTTCTTTGGCGTGGAGAAATTTAATGCGAGAGCCCGGGCGGACAATTTTAAGATGGACGAGCTGCCTGAGATTATGGCTTATCTTCATAAATTCGGCGTTAAAGGGTATTTGACGTTTAACATACTCGTGTTTGAGAACGAAATGGAAGACGCAAGGGAGTTAATTGATGCGTGTGTAGACGCAGGAGTCGACGCGGTCATCGTCCAGGATCTTGGGCTTGTCAAAATGATTCGGGAGATTTCACCTGATTTTCCCATTCACGGCTCTACCCAGATGACGATTACGTCTCCCGAAGCGGTGGATTTCGTAAAAGAGTACGATTTGGAAGTTGTTGTTCTCGGGCGGGAAAACAACTTAAAACAAATCAAAACGATCGCGGACAAAACAAATACCCCGCTTGAAGTGTTTGTGCACGGGGCGTTGTGCGTCTCTTACTCCGGACAGTGCTTAACATCAGAGATGTGGGGCGGAAGATCGGCAAATCGCGGTGAGTGTGCACAGGCGTGCCGGCTGCCATACGACTTGCTTGTAGACGGAGAGCAGAAGGAAATGGGCAACATCGCTTACCTGCTATCACCGAAGGATTTAGCCGCCATTGACCTGATGCCCGAGCTCATTGAAGCAGGTGTTAAGTCTTTTAAAATCGAAGGCCGTATGAAAACACCCGAGTATGTAGCCAATGTTGTTAGCAAATACCGTAAAGCAATCGATCAGTACTTTGAAGGGGAAGCGTATGTCCCTTCTAAACAGGAAGTGAGAGAACTGGAGCAGAGCTTCAGCCGGGGCTTTACACATGGCTTCCTAACGGGAACGAACAATAAGAAACTGGTGGACGGTACATTCCCTAAAAGCCGGGGCGTTTATCTTGGTACCGTGAAAAAAGTGCTGAAAGACGCCGTGCTTTGTGAGCTTGAATCACCGCTAAAGCGCGGGGATGGAATTGTATTTGACGCGGGGAATCCGCAGGTAAAAGAAGAGGGCGGCCGCGTATATGATCTGCGGAGGAACGGGCACAAGGTGGAAGGGGAAATCCCTGAAGGCCTTATCGAAATCGTTCCTGGCCGTCATGATGTGAAGCTGAACCGTGTTCATGTGGGCGATAAAATCTGGAAAACAAACGATCCGGAGCTTGACCGCAGGCTGAGAAAGACGTTTGAGACAGAGCAGCCACACCGCCTGTTCCCTCTGTCCGTGAAAGTATGGGGAAAAGAAGGAACACCTTTAACGACCAGCTGGCAGGACACAAGGACAGGCGACACAGTAACCGTCTCTTCGGACGCCGTGCTCGAAGCCGCAAGAAAGCGTCCGCTTACAATTGACTATCTGGTGGAACAATGGGGCAGGCTCGGTGGAACCATCTATGAACTGGGCGAACTTGATATGGACATTGACGGAGATGTAATCGTACCTGTAAAAGAACTGAACCGGATGAGAAGAGAAGCGGTCGAGCAGTTGATTGAGTGCAGAATGCGCCCGCGTGCTTTTACAAAAAATACCGCAGGAAAAGAAACCGAAGTTCGTCCGGGACAGACCGGTGCACCGGTCCAATCTCCCGCTCTTATCTCACTGTGCCGCACTCTGGAGCAGATCGAAGCGTCGTCCATGACAGACGTGGACTACCTGTACGCCGACTTTGAATTTACCCGGGATTACCCGCGTGCTGTTGAAATTGCGCATGCAAACGGGAAGAAAATTGCACTGGCCACCCCGCGTATTCATATGCCGGGCGAAAACGGTGTGCTAAATGCGATTACGAAAGCGCAGCCGGATGCGATTCTCATTCGCAATACGGGGGCCCTGCAGTATTACAGGCAATCTGGGACTAATCTGCCGCTGTTTGGTGACTTCTCATTAAATATTGCTAACCACAAAGCGGCGGAATTGTTCCTCGACAATGGGCTGGAAAACGTGACTCCGTCTTACGATTTGAACATTCAGCAAGTGCTCGATATGCTTGAATGGTCGCCTGCAGATAGGATGGAACTGGTTATTCACCAGCACCTGCCGATGTTCCATACCGAGCACTGTGTATACTGCACGTTCCTAAGCGAAGGTACGGATTATACGAACTGCGGCAGGCCTTGTGAGAGCCACCGGGTGTCTCTGCAGGATCGCATCGGGATGTCACACCCGGTTCGCGTCGATGTCGGCTGCCGAAACACGGTATATAACGCGATTGAACAATCCGGTGCAGAATACCTGCCGCAGTTTTTAGCGCTTGGTGTGCAGCGGTACCGCGTCGAGTTCCTGGAAGAAGATGCGGACAAAGTACAGGAGGTATTATCACTATACCGCGAAGCATTGAATGGGAAGCGAACGGGGACAAGCGTTTGGCGCGCATTGAAGGCAACGAACCAGCTTGGCGTTACCCGCGGCCAATTAGTAAAATAAACAGATACGCCGTTTTTCTACAGGCAGGGAGTCTATCCCTGTCTTTTTTTGTTTCCTCCCTTTGCGCTTATCTAGTTCATTCGACACAAAAACATATTTTTAGGAAAAAAGTAGTTTTCACCCGAATGAAATGAAGCTAGAATGAAAATAGCAGCAGGAATACATACATAGCTATAGTAATATCGAACGAATGTCATAGCATACATAGTAGGAAAATCATAGAACGGGCTGGGATGGTGAACGTGATGAAGAAAATACTCGGATTGTCTGTTATTTTATCGATGGCAGTTGCCGCTCCGGTGTCGGCGGCGCCTTACACTGTTGCAAAAGCAGACACATTGTACAAGCTCAGCACGAAGTTTGGTGTCTCGGTGGAGCAATTAAAGAAAGCGAATGATTTGACAGGGGACAATTTAATAATGGGACAAGTTATTGAGGTGCCTGATGCAGCGAAAACGGCTTCCGGTACAGTAAAATCTTCAACGCAAGCGAAGAACTCAAGCAAAATGAAATCACCGGCTCCAGCAAAAACTACAGCCGGTTCGGCCAAGGCATCCGGCTCCACAAACCTGGTAGATACTAAACAACATACAACACGCACGGTCCGGGCCAACGAGACGAAAAGAAGCGCCAAAGTATACCAGACGGAGAAAATACCGTCCTCCGGCTCCAAGACAACCTCTTCTGCCCCTGTACCGTCTTTGCTTGCTCAAGAAACGCAGCGGATAACGAAGACATCCCGTTCTTCGGGAGATGCGTCCCATGATGAACGGAAAATGGACGGGATTGTTTCTCCTTTAGTAGGCATTCCTTATAAATGGGGGGGAACTACACCGGAAGGGTTTGACTGCAGTGGATTTACGTCTTATGTGCTCGGGGAGATGGGAGTTACCCTGCCGAGAACGTCTGCTTCCCAGTTTACAGCAGGTGAGGCAGTGGAAAGTATTGTAGACTTGAAACCGGGTGACTTGCTCTTTTTTGACTCAGAAAAACGGGGAACAATTACGCACGTGGGCGTTTATATTGGTGACAATAAGATGGCACATGCAGCATCTACCAGCGTTAAGATTGATGATATAAACTGGTATCTTGACCACTACGAGTATTACGGAGCAAAACGATTCTTTTAATAGAAAATAGAGGGTAAATAAGCAAATCGGAAAAAGCTCTGCACAATCAAG
>NZ_BBWZ01000072.1 GCF_001015055.1 Aneurinibacillus tyrosinisolvens
TTAGTTGAACAAATAAAAAACGGCTGTCGTAACAGCCGTATTGAGCTAACGATTCCCGTTAGTGAAGTAACACAAAAATTCATGTAAGGAACCTTTTTATTAGTCTTTCTCTTTATTAAGCCGAAGTTGCTCCTCATAACGAGCAGTATGTTTTGTGTCCTCTGTGTTCTCGGTAATATGTTGGATAGGCGGAGGTGAAGTTTTTCTTCCCAGCATAATATCATCAAATGGTGTATAGCCGTTCCCTTTTGGCATTTCTTTCTTCTGTGCGATTTTCACAATGTAGACTACTATCACCAAACTAAAAACAATAAGAAGCAGGTATGCCGCCAACTGTACATCTCCCCTTCTGCACTTCCGCCTCCACCTTTTGAAGCGATTTACATTTTATAATAATATTATATCATGGAAACAGGAAAAAAGAGGAAATTAAAAACCCTTTATTCGATTATCCTGCCCGTTAGTAAACTAAAGTTGTGACTTTATTATTCCTCGTCTATGCTTTTTCAAAGGTGAAATTATGGGGTTTCCTATTTCAAATTATAATCATCTACATAGAGACATTTATTGTTTTCAAAACATCTTCTCATTGTTTATACATCTCAAAGTGTTTGCCTTGCATTGAAATTTCATCTTCTGGAGCACTATTACCCACTTGCCTTACCTTTCCGAAGAGATTAGCTGTATAACTGTATTCACGTCTTGGCTCGTTTGCAAAAGTAACATCCTGTCGATAAGGGTTTGCTGAGGGTGACGTTTTATCAGCTCGTTCTAATTTCCATGATTCTCTCGGGTAACGACTCTTTAGGTACTCGTTCACATCTTTCTGTATGGCTGATACTCGATATTCAGTCCAAATTGGACTTAGACCCCACACCCAGATAGCTAATAATACTGATGAAGCAATAAGGATTTTTCTGTATTTCCCTTTAGACATAAGCGCCATAAATAATATCAACAAAATGAAAAAAATATTGAGCCACAATCCAATTATTTGATTAGGTGACAAAATATCCCTCACTTCCTTTGTTTCTTATTTTACTTTAATATTCAGACAAGTGAAATCAACTCCTCTCAAACAACTGGCTTCATCAAATATTTATTAAACATAAAGAAAAATCCTGATTTAGCTGAAACCAGGCTAACTGTTTTTGCACATAGTCCTAACATATTGAAGATTCCCTGCTTGTTCAACTCTACTGCCCGATAGTTGAACAAATAAAAAACGACTGCCGTAACAGCCGTATTTCGTTAACGATTCCCGTTAGCCACCCATGCAGCGGAGCTGCACCACAGAGAATGAAAATTTGGTTTCTGTGTCGATACTGCTACTACGGCTGGCGAAGAAGGTCGATGAACTATGGTGCCATAGAGCCCAACCGTTAGTCTGACTTGGGCGACCACGGTGCATCACAGACTGTCGCACCCTATACGGGTAGCACTCATGGGAGATTAATCCTACTCTGGTTATTGCACCAGCCTAGCCTTTTTCTTTATTTACGTAAGAAAGGAGCTAATTCCAAGTCATGTTTAATTACATATTGAAGTGTAATCATAAGGCTCAGCCTTTTTTTAAAAACCATTTTGGCTGGGTCTACTTTTCTATTGCCTTTTTTAGATTTTGACTCAGATAAATTTTCATGGGAGACAAGCATGCCGCATACATGCGGCACCATCAGAAGGATGAAAATGGATTGTGTTGAATTTTTTACTTATGGCTGGAGTCAGAGATCGATTTCAAACTGATACTTCGAGTTCGTATGGGAGACCGATCTCAGCAGCTAGTGTACCACAGATTGTTGCTCCTCTTGACGAGGAAGCACGCAGGATAGAATGCTCTATCAAGAGTTGCTGTACCAGCCTCATCATTTTTACAAGGAGAGGAACATTCCATGCAAATTATTTATGAACGCTGTTGCGGGTTAGATGTTCATAAGAAAACGATTGTGGCTTGTTTACTTACTCCCCAAGGTAAAGAGATTTGTACCTTCGGTACAATGACCGAAGACATTCTGGCGCTTGCTGACTGGCTCAAACAGAAGGGATGTACCCACGCTGCAATGGAATCTACGGGGTCTTTTTGGAAACCGATTTATAATGTGTTGGAGTTAACGAATATTGAAACTCTCGTGGTCAATGCCAAACACATTAAAGCGGTTCCTGGTCGTAAGACCGATGTCAAAGATGCTGAATGGATCGCTAACCTATTACGCCATGGGCTTCTTCAAGGCAGTTACATTCCTGATCGGGATCAACGTGAACTCCGTGAATTAACCAGGTATCGTCGCAGTTTAATTGAAGAGAGAGCCCGTGAAGTCAATCGGATGCAAAAAGTATTGGAAGGTGCCAACATCAAGCTTTCTTCTGTGGCAACAGATATTATGGGTGTATCAGGGCGAGCGATGATTAAGGCTCTCATCGATGGTGTGGATAATCCAGAGCTTATTGCTCAATTCGCTAAACGAAGTATGAAGAAAAAAATAAATGAGCTCGTGCGAGCTCTAAGAGGATTAATCGGAACACATCAACGCATGATGCTGGCTACGCAACTTCGTCATATTGAGTTTCTCGAGGCAGAAATTGAAAAACTTGACCGAGAAATTGAGGAGCGAATGCGTCCCTTTCAGGAAGAACTGAAACTACTAGACACCATCCCAGGCATTGGTGAGAGAAATGCCCAACAAATTTTAGCTGAAATCGGTACCGATATGGGTCGTTTCCCCACAGCCCCTCACCTATCCTCTTGGGCTGGAATGGCACCAGGTAACCATGAAAGTGCAGGAAAGCGTAAGTCAGGAAAGACGACACAAGGGAATAAGAAGCTGCGAAGTTGCTTAATTGAAGCCGCGCAAGCGGCTGCTCGTTCCAAAAAGACCTACTTTCATTCACAATATCATCGAATTGGTGCTCGCCGAGGAAAGAAAAGAGCAGCTGTTGCAGTGGGACATTCCATTCTCATCATCATTTATTACATGTTAAAAAGGAAAGAACCTTATCAAGAACTTGGTCCTGACTATTTTGAAAAGCGCCGTGAGGTATCGAATGTCAATCGCGCGGTTAAAAAACTAGAAAAACTCGGATACAAGGTAACCGTTGAAAAACAGACAGCCTAAAAATAATTAAAAGAAGAAACTACCCAAAAACCTAAAGCCTTGTTTTAAAAAAAAGGATTTTCAAGGCTTAGTTTCGTGCTGTCTTTTTTAGTAGAGGTATTTTCAGGATAGTTGGATAAGAAGGATACACACTATATACAAAAAGAAGAGCCTTTTGGCTCCCCTCTTTGGTATTTAGCTGAATTTTTAGTTATATCTCAAACCTGATTAGTCTAAGATACATTCTTATTTTGTCCTATTATTTTGATTTTATCACGAAGCATAGTATCACTCACCTTGTTTATATATAATTTATTCCTTCGGTTGAAGGTCTTGCCCAATTTGAATTTTTCCGTTGTTGAAGGTTAAAAGATTTACCTTAATAACCTTTCCACCTTTGGACTGATTAATAAATCCATCAGCAACGTTAACACTCATACCTTCCATAATATCAAGTTTCTTCATATCAATTTGTGTTCTTTTCTCATTTTCAAGACGATAAGTTGTTATATAATGATTTCCCTTATCTGTAACAGTATGAATTGCAAACCAACCATTATTAATGTTAGGGAAATCACCTTTTGCAAAGAGCAAGTTTTGCTGAGTTACAAATTCTCCGTTAAATCCATCCATTAGTCCACTAAATCTTTGTGTAGGCGCAAGGTAATCAGGGTCAACATACCATTCATCTACAACTAGATATTGGTCACCAAAAAGTGCAACATAATCTGTATTTTTTTGTGAGGTATCTGCATCTAATTCACGGTATCTAGCATCACGGCCTTGAATGGTGTCTCCAACTGGTTTCCTTGTAAATTCAACAGAAGGAACGCTATTATTCCATCTCTGTCCGATTTCCATTCCATTCGCAACCGTAGCAACTGGCGCATAAACATTTCCATTATAAATAAAAGGCTCCGCTTTTGTCTGAATGGTTTTTCCATCCACAATGAGTTTAATGTTAGCGAATCTTACTTTTATGTATTTCTCATAGGCTTTAACCGCACCGAAAGCTGTCCCCGATATCGCTAGAGAACCTACGATAGCTCCAATCATAACTTTCTTCTTTAATTTTCTTTGGTTGGCTTACTTCAAACCACTACTTTGAGGGGGAAATTAAGGATGTTCCCCTCTCTGTGCTTGAATCGCTGCTGGTTAAGGATATCACCACTTTTCGCCTGTACTGTATGAATCATCGCGGAAATAAAGCAGATGCCCTTACACGTAAGCTCTCTTCGTTAAAGGCATTGTTCGACTATCTGACAAATCAGGCGGAACATGAGAAAACCTACGAACCCTATCTTATCCGAAATGTCATGGCAAAAGTCAAACGAGGCAAAAACGAAAAGAAAAAAGAAACCTTGAACAATCGAAGCGAGAAAATCAAGGGAAGTATCCTTTATACCGAAGATGAGTTCATGGATTTCAGAGCGTTTGTGGCCAATGACTATATGGAACTTATTAAAGAAGATAAACGCCGACTTCTCCCCTACCTCCAGAACCGGGAACGAGACATCGCAATCGTATCCCTTCTTCTCGGCAGCGGGATTCGTCTTTCTGAAATCGTTGGTTTGGATGTAGATGAAATTGATCAAAAAAATCGCACTCTCTCTATTCTCCGTAAAGGTGAAAAAGCGGATAACGTAATATTTTCGGATATTGCCCTAGATGATTTAATGGATTACTTGGCGGTTCGGACACAAAAAGTACAACATACCGAAGAATTTTAAACCGGTTTTTATCTCGGCACAGCGTGGGGATAAAGGATTGCAGCGTATTTCTCCCCGCTCCGTACAAGCAATGATGGAGAAAGAAGTACGCGAAAGCCTATGGAAAGCCAGGAATGACCGTTCATAAGCTCCGCCACAGCTTTGCTACCCGGAATTACGATGAAAACAAAGATTTACTCTGGTTACAGGAACAACTGGGACACAGTGATCCGAAAACTACGGGGCTTTACGCCCACATATTGAAGGATAGAAAACCTGAAAAGGTTAAAAACATGTAAAAAGCAGGTGAGAAATTCACCTGCTTTTTTCTTTTCTCCAGTCTCTTATACAAAGGTTTAATTCTCGTGCTTTATTGATGCAGAAATTAAAAATATCTTCATTAACACAGTAGACCGGAAAACTCAGTTCATAGTTATCTATAATCACTTTTTAGAGGTATTGAAAAAGAAATTAGCAAAATAAAGCCCTTTTATAGATAATCTGGCAAATAAGCAAAGTAATTCGAATTCAGTTTGAGTCAAACCCTGGCAGCTAAACGAAGTCTATTATTTGACTTATAAGAGCTTAAACTCTTATAAGTCAAATGTAGTCTAGTTTCGGCACAGATTGATTTATGGATGTTCTCTTGTTTGGGAGTATTCATATAGTATCTTAGAAATATAGTTATTCGCTTGCCTTTCACTAGGTTTAAAGTCGTTTATCCATTGATAATAATGTGTTAATTCGTGTACTATGGACCCCAGAATTTCCGCCAAGGCATCATCCTTACCGTTTTTTATTAAAGACTTCTTATATTCTCCTGTTGAAATCTTTATATAAGGTTCTTCTTTTTTATCAAACGGTTCAAAAAAGACAGCAGAAACATATTCTCCATCTAAAGCTTTAATAGAAGTAGAACTTTTAATATAAATTGGTATTCTGACAGGGAAAAAAAATTCATTTCTTAACCAATAACCAAATTCTATACACGCTCGCCTCACCTCTTTATCAACACCTTTTTCGAATCTAAACCGCAAGCCTTTTCTCCTCTGAGTGTTATTTATATCGATATTCCTTCTCCATCTGTTGCTTTTCCATATATTCACTGTATTGACCTCGAATTAATTTAATATTTTCTATGTTCACGTCCAGGTGTATGTTTTTTCAAGGGTGCAGGTCTTTTATTAGGATTTTGCTTCCATTTACCACTTTTTTTCTTTTCTTTTCTTTCCCTTCCTTGTTTCTTCTGGTTTGGCCTAGCATAGGGATCATGTTCACTTTTCTTCGCAAAGTAATGAGCTAATTTATAACCTGTATAAATTCCAGCACCAACAATAGTTGCTGCCATAGCAACTTCCCCTAAACCCGGTATAAAATAGAGGAAAGCTGCATAATTACCATCCGGATCGACCTTATTTATAGGGTCATTTTCGGCATATACGTACAAATTTTGATTTATTGGTTCTATAGTATCTTTACTTAGAAACCTTCCATCTTCTGCATCATAATACCGATTGAAAAGATAGTATAGTTTACTCTCTTCATCATAATAGTACCCACGAGAGGTAATTGGGTTATAAAGTGTACCCGTTTTATTTACTTTTTGCCCCCAGGCGTCATAACTATAACTTACAACTACCGTTCCGGTACTATCCGTTAAACTAACTACGTTCCCTTGGCCGTCATAATTATAATAATATGTCTTTCCACCCTGAGTTTGACTCATGAGGTCGCCAGCAGCATTATAATTATAACTAATTGTTGTATTGGCTAACACATCCGTTTCCGTTAAGAGGTTTCCGGTGGCATCTTCATATTCATATTTCAATTGTTTTGTAACTGTTCCTGCCGCATTTTTGACTATTTTTTGAACACGGCGCCCTTGCGCATCGTAGGTGAATTCTACTGTGCTTCCATCCGGGTTTATTATCTTAACGACTTTTCCATCTGTATTCCAGTCGAACTTTGTGTTACCTTTGGCGGTTAGCTCGCCCTTTTCATTATATTGATAAGCAGCTGCTCCATCTGCTCCTGTTCGATTTACCAATTGATTTAAGTTATTGTACTGATAATTCGTCGTGGCCGTTCCTGAAGTTTTGCTCATTCGGTTGCCCACGCTATCATACGTATAAGTGGTTTTCCCAGTTGGATCGGATTCAGATAGTAAACGGCCGGCATCATCATACGTATAGCTGGTTTTCACTCCCGCTTGATCCGTGATGTCAAGAATTCTGCCGTTCAGATCATGAGTATATGTGAAGCTCGATAATGTAGGCGTATTGGCACCTTTATTATGAATGACACTGGTTAGACGGTTGCTACTATCATAATTTTCAGTTTGCAGAATACCATCCGCAACTGTTGAACGTTGAACACTTGTAGGATTCCCGTTCTTATCGTAAAGGTAGCTTTCAATTAGAGTGTTAGCCGCATCAAGCGTTTGGACTAATTGATTAGCCGCATTATATCTAAATTTAAATTGTCTGGCCCCTGAATTAAGATTCCATTCGGTTAAGTTTTGGTTTGGATCATATCCGTAGGAAATTGGTAATGATGTAGACAGCCCCCCAGTTTGAGATTCAATGTCATTTGTACCAGTATAGGCGTAATCCGCTGTTCTGCTACTATTCTCGTCCTTTATTTGTTTAACATTTCCGTTGTTATCATAGGACGTAGTTAAATTAATCTCTTTTGTTTGGGAGTTATCAGACAATTTTTCGTCCATGTTTGTTACTTCATCCATTTTGTTAAAGGTTTGATCCGTTACATGTCCGTTCGGCTCCACTATTTTTGTTGTATTATCAGCTAAATCATAGCTTATACTTGTCACACGGCCTGCTGCGTCTTTGATGGAAGATACGTTCACTCCGTTTGCATCATACATATACGTGGTGATATTTCCATTTGCATCTTGCGTGGTTAGCCGGTTTCCATAAGCATCATAAGTATAGGACGTTGTCTGATTTAATGGGTTCGTAACAGACAGCAAGTCCCCTGCAGCGTTATAAGTGTACGTTGTTTTCTTTCCTAATGCATCAGTAGAACTGGTTACATCATCGTAAGATCCATAAGTAAAAGAAATTTGGTGGCCTAAAGGATCGGTCGTGTTTATTTTGTTCCCGTTGCTGTCAAAGGTATTTGTCGTAACATTCCCCTTTGGATCTGTAACCTGTAAAGGTTTATAGTTTCCGTCCATACTGGTGACATTGGTTGTGTTGCCTAACGCATCGGTAACAGAAGTAACAACATAATTCGTGTTATACAGATAGGTTGTGGTATTTCCATTACGATCTGTTGTTTTTGCTGAACTTGTTGCCGGCTCGTAAGTATACGTGGTTCCTGGACGCGTGGAAGCATCGGTAGCTGCTTGCACGTCAGGTTCCTGAACTTTTACAACCGATTTCCCATCTGGTATAAAAGTAGTTTTCCGAAGGTTTGAATCAATCACATCAGTTAGCATATGCTCGCCTTGGTAGACAAATTGTGTCCTTCGGAAGTTTGTTGCATCCACATAATTATCTACATACTGTAAATCGCTACCATTATAGGTGTATACTGTTTGCCGCCCAGCAAAGTCTGTAATGGAAGAAATTTTGTTACTTGCATTATAGGTAAGGGTTGCTTTCCTTCCGGATGGATCTGCAATCGTTACAAGATTTCCGGTAGAATCATAGCCATAGGTAACCCGATTCCCATGCCGGTCTTCTGCATAACCGATTCTGGACAGAATGGTATTATCGTGCATCCCATTCGGGTCATATACATCAAAATGAAGTTTCATCCCGTCTTTGTAGGTCACTTCATACCCGATTACACTGGCGTAATTATCATAAATTCTTTTTAATTTTAAATAGGTTCCTGCAGGTGCGTCATACTGGCCAGTGGTTTTATTATACGTAAACAGGTGAGCCGTGCCGTCCGCATCCGTATAAAGCGCCTGTTGTCCGTTCGAAACGGACTCAACTACGGTTTCTCCGCCGGTGAATGTCCAGCCATATCCTATCGGAGAATCATTGACCGCCTTCGAGTTATAGGTTCGGGTGAAGTTGATGCCCATTCCACCCCGCCCTTCATCAGCTAAGTCAGTAAACTGGACTACATTGTTTCCTGTTGTAAGGTTAATGCTGCTCTGGCCGCCTGTTAATGCGTGCGTGTCATACGTCCAGTAGGATTCCAATCCTAACCTGCTTCCTGGATAATAGGTGACTGCCAGCATGGGCGCATAGTTACTATTCGTTGTATCATCACTTGAAACGAATTTTTTTAAAGTAGCCGTAGATTCGGAATCACTTTTAAGGAGCACTCCATAGTTTGAGGACGGAGAATCATTCCAGCCTGTGGCTGCCTTGGTTAAGTCAAATGCATAGTGGACGCCCAAATCAGTCAAAACGGAAATCCCGCTTACCGTAGCGGCAGGTGTGGTTTTAACATCCCCTCCTGGTGTTGCCCACGCTGTAGTCCCGTTAAAAGTATTCCAGTTTACGGTTGTGTCTTTCCAGTCTTTTGTTATTTCATAAGCGCTTACGTTAATCCCTGTTGTATTCCATATGCTGGATAACCATAAGTTCATGTTTGCATCTAAAATACGAGAACCACGCGGAATGGACGATAAATCAAACTTAACTAACCCCCGAATGGTATTCGAACCTGCAGAACTTGTGTAGGTTCCCACACCCAAATCTTTGTCGGCTCCTCCTGTTTGGGTTGGAACTGAACTGCGAATATTGGCATCATATTTTGTCAATCCCGGTGTTACACCGGGTTGGAACTCTCTTACTGTTGGATCAATTACAACCGGATATACACGAGCCGGATTTTGAAGCCATTCCCTGTTTGGGATAACATCAATAAATAATTGATTTCCATTTTGGACGGTCTTCATTTGAACATCGTAAGACTGAGAACCCTCAGGGATAGCATCCGTGCCCGGCAACTTTTCAAATCCTGCCGGAACATTAGAGTCATACATAAAAGGTTTTTCCAGGTAAAACTTTATTTCTCCCGTTTTCTTATCCTTAAAGAGAAGCTGACCATCAGGCTGCTGTTCAAAGGTAAGCCCTTTGAGGTTTACTTTGAAAGAAAAATGGGTAGGTGTAGAAGTGTCTGGTCTTTGTTTTAACACAATTTCTTCTTTTACTTTGTCTTGTCCGACTGCATAGTGGAAATCAACACCCGGATAAAGATTAGAATAGATAATGTTATTTTTATCTGTAGTTGCTGTTACGGCATTTTGTTGGTTCATAACATCCGCCTGGACAGCATCTTCTTGTGAAACTGGTGCAAAAGATACGGAATCCCCTGCTTTGTTTACTTCTATTGCGTTACCGCTCTTGCTCTTTTTGGGGAAGGACACCCGGAAATCATTCGTTTTATTCACATAGCTACTTTCCGTTTCATCAGGGAGTAGGGTACTGTCAATGGACTCCCACTTTCCGGATGAATTCTTATAACTCGTGGGCTGCTGGGTTATTTCTGTTGTCCATGTTCCATCTGGATTAACATAGGTTTTTGATTTCTCTGTTCGTAAGTCTGTTACTTCCTTACGTTCCTTTTTATCCAAATTGTTTATTGCTGTGCCACCCTGATTGTCTGCAGAAGCGGAGGAAGAAAATTGTGAAGGTAATAGGCCTCCGCCTAGTGTAATGACAAGAATCCAGGAAATGACTTTCCTATAAATAGAAAACTTTCTTTTGTATAAAAACGACAATGGTTTCCCCTCTTTCATTTATGTGGTGTCCAAAACAAGTTGCGAAGTGTTAACCCTGCCATGATTTGCTCGTTTGTCTGTATTGATTTACTTTATTCCCCCTTATATGTGATGTGTGATTTTATCGGAATTTATTGAAAGACCGTTTATCATTCTCCACTATTGTCATTCATTAATCAATATATAAATAAATGGAAATTGAAAACAAATAAGATGACGTAAAATATTTTGTGTAAAGGAATTTCACCAAGATTTGGTGTCTTTCAAGCAATAAAAAAGTAGGGTATCCTCGGAATTGTCCAGATTCCATAAAAAGAGAGGAGATGACCCTACTTATGTCATCTAGTATATCGAATTCCGATCTTACAAATCAATTGGAAGATCTTTTACGAGGGTTTATAAAAGAAAAGCTGGAACTCATTATGCGGGAAGAACTTACGAACTTCCTGCAGGTAGAACAGCCGGATGAATCGGCTACACTTAACTGGACAATAAAATTAAGGTCAAGTAGACTTACCGCCAATCTGGACATACTGCCTATTAAATATAAGTGATCATATTAGAGACTTTATATGGAGTAACTGGTATGCTAACCTTTTTTATGCAATCCCCATTAAAAATGTAGTTATCAACACCAGACTCATATACTGGATTTTATTCTTCATGATTTCCTCCATTTACAGTACATAAATTTTTATTTTGTGAAAACCAACCCTTTTTTAACTTATAGTTATAAAAGGCAATCGGAGCAAATCATCCACCACTTCTTAATTTCCGAACCTCTTATTATTTTTCAATATACTTAAATATTCTATCCAAGGCCCAACGTCTTCCCTGTATCTTTCGGCCATGACCCGAACGATTTGTGCAATATGCGTTAAATCATGAACTACCCAGGTAGAAAGCAGTTCTCTTACCTTCACTACACCAAATGCAGGATGTATACCTGTTAATTCAAAATGTGATTCGGGATGAACTAAAACCTTAAGCTTGGCTATGCTTTGCATTCTTAACGTTTTAAATTCAAGAAGCTTTTGTTCAATCAATCTTTCAGATCCCTCATTTAAATGAGAATAACGGTCAAATGGAGGAAAAGGCTTACTTTCACCATACTGAAGAATCATTTCTAGCCTAGAAATCCAATTATTTTTCTCTCCCTCAATGAGGTGATCAACCACCTCAGAGACATTCCAGGTATGTTCACCTTCATTACATTGCACCCATCGGACAGATAAGTCAGACAAAAAATATTCCAATGTCTGTGGCGTACGCTCCAAAACCTCAATCGCTTCTTTCATATTAAAATTCATATAAGTGCTCCTCTCTATGATTCATTTCAAGGTACTTTTCCCACAATTTTTAAGAATCATATTGGGCAATCCCCCCTTTAGTATCTGCTTTCATTTAATCGGTTCACTACGTCTTCAGTCTCTACAACTAGCCTATCGATGAGTTCCTTCACTGTTAAGGATCTGCTTAATGTTGAAGCTTGACCCGCCCACAACAACATAAAGTCAGTGTTATTTTGTTCTGCAGCTGCTTCGCGAATATCCCTTGTCAACGTTTCTTGAATAGGATAGCCGGGGATCAAGTTGATATGGCTTTCCATTTCTGTTTTAAACCGATTGCGAATCCCACGAGCTGGCTTACCGGAAAATGTTCTCGTTAAGCAGGACAGCTCGTCTGTGCTGTTCAATATTAATTCCTTATGTTTAAGATGTGCCGCACTCTCTATACAAGTTAAAAAAGCTGTTCCCATTTGTACACCTAAAGCTCCTAAAGCAAATGCAGCTGCAATCCCCCGTCCATCCATGATTCCACCAGCTGCAATCACCGGTATATTTACAGCAGTAACAATTTGAGGTATTAAAGCCATTGATCCAATTAAAGAGTCATTAAATTCTCCAAGAAACGTTCCCCTGTGCCCGCCTGCCTCACTGCCCTGAGCGACAATAAAATCAACTCCACTTTCTTCTAAATATACCGCTTCTCGTACATTCGTAGCCGTTCCATATACTGTTGTGCCATTTTTTTTCAATATCTCTATCCAATAGGGTTCAAGGCAGCCAAACGTAAAACTGGCCACCGAAACTTTTTCTTGTAATATTACGTTTATTTGCTCCTCAATATTGTAATTTGGAGGCATAAATGGTTTAGAGCAAATGTTCAGTTCTTTTCGGTAGTACTCCATAACCGAATTGACATCATTTACATGCTCCAAACCGTCCATTCTTTTTTCCGGGATAAAAAAGTTGACACAAAAAGGTTGATCTGTTAACCTGCGTATTTTTTGGATGACTTCTCTAACTCCTTCACCGTTTGTCCGTCCCACTCCTATCGCGCCTAGGCCTCCAACGTTCGAGATCGTTGCAACAAATTCCGGACTTTCACATCCTAGCATAGGTGCTTTAATTATCGGATATTTTACACCAAGGCGTTCAGTTAACATGTTGGTCCACATCTTCTCAAAACCTCCTTAGAAATAACAGCTAAAGATTACTATGAATAGCCATTTTCTGTTTCCAATTGATTGATTATCAAATCTTTCTTCCATCATTTTACTTCTAAGGATATAATCGTGTCATACGATAATTCAGATGACGTTAATCGGTCATATCGATTGGAGGTCTTTAGTATGGAATTGAAACAATTACAAACATTTCGGGTGTTGGCCGAAGAACTTAGTTTTACCAAAACAGCACATAGGCTCAACTATGCGCAATCAAGTATTTCTACCCAGATTCAGGCGCTTGAATCTGAGTTCGGCGTCCCTCTTTTTGAGCGGATCGGTAAACGAATTTCTTTAACGGAATCTGGGAAGCGATTGAAACGATATGCTGACGAGATACTTCGTATTGTTGATGAGTCATTGATAGCGGTTCCAGATGATTCAGAGCCTTCCGGTACCATCACGATCGGATCTGTAGAAAGTCTATGTACATATCGACTTTCTCCCATTCTTGGCCGATACCGTTCTCTTTATCCGAAAGTTGAATTGATTTTCCGAACAGGAATATGCACTGACCTTCATAAAGCAGTATTAGACGGCTCATTAGATGCAGCGTTGACTTTTCAACCAACTATCACATCTGGAAATTTGTTTTGTGAACCACTATTAGAAGAATGTATGCTTGTTCTTGCCCATCCGGATCATCCTCTTGTCCATTACAAACAGGTTCAGCCAACTGATCTTAAAGATGAGACGATTCTCGTCACCGAACCGGGATGCACGTACCGAATGATGTTTGAGCAACGTTTAGCTGAAGAGGGAATAAAAGATCCAATGAAAATTGAGTTTGCTAGTATAGAAGCAATAAAACAATGTGTAATGAACGGACTTGGAATTGCACTGTTGCCTGAGATGGTGGTAGCAAAAGAAGTTGAACGAAAACAACTTACGCCACTCCATTGGGACAGTCAGTCATTACAAATTATTACACAGTTGTGTTGGCATAAAGACAAATGGATATCACCAGCATTACAAACTTTTTTAGAAATGACAAAGCAATATATTTAGAGCAAATATTGAATAAATTACCGTAGTTATGCCATGAAAAATATTAATCCGACTAACAACGGAGAAGATACTTATATAGAAAGCTATCGGAAAGGAAT
>NZ_BBWZ01000073.1 GCF_001015055.1 Aneurinibacillus tyrosinisolvens
GCTGTGTGATCCCCAGTTGGTTTACATTGGCTAGATGACGACATCCAATGCGTTTATAAACAGGTCGACTCATTGTGATAATCCTTTTTTATCTTTACTATTCCAGTAAATCCCATTAATTATTCAGCACCGTTACATTGTTTCTCTTTGTGTCACTCAATCCAGCGGTATAAGAGTAACACGACTATATACGTTGTTCGGTTTAACACTAAGGGACCTCCGACCCTACAATTATTTTCAGGTGTAGTCGTATTACCGTTTCTTGTGTTTTTCTAAGGTTCTTATTGCACTAACGGGAATCATTAGTTAAATACAACCACTGCCTCGGCAGTCGTTTTTTATTTACTGTGCTAACGGGCAGGATAGCGGAATAAGGAGAATGCACAAATTTTTTCTTAACAATATTAAATTTTTATCTATATTTTTAAAATACTTTGAATATGTATACTTACAGTGAAGGTTGTACTATTTTGTTCTTATAGATTACTTAATTTTAGTAGGGGGAATAAGGATGGCAAAGATGATCGTTATTTATAATGAACCGACCAACAAAGAGGGGTTTGAAGCACATTATTTCAATGTACATATTCCGTTAGTCCAAAAGATGCCTTTTATTAGAAATGCTGCCGTTCATAAGGTTAAACAGGCGATGAACACAAATGAGAACTTATATTTGATTGCCGAGTTAGAGTTTGGTGATTTACAAGAGATTAACCAAGCATTAGAGTCACCAGAAGGTAAAGAAGTAGTAGGGGATGTAGCAAATTTAATGCCTTTTCTTGAAAAAGCTCCAGTCATTACGATGGTAGAGTGAAGTGTTTAACGAAAGGTCCTTCTTGTAAGGACTTTTTTAAAGCCTTGAAACGAGATCAATGTGAACTTCCTATTAAGCTATCGGGAATCGTTAGTTAAATCAGAGGCTGTTTCGGCAGCCTTTTTTATTTGCTCAACTAACGGGCAGTAATGTTGAATAAAAGTTGGTAATTTGTTTTGGTTTGGTTTTTGATTCAGGAGGGAAATAAAAAGTATGCCCGTAACCACACCAAGATGAAGGAGTGAATGAAATGGCTAGAAATAATAATGATGACCGCAATATGAGCATGGAAGAAGGTGGACGCAAGGGTGGGGAAGCTACGGCTGAATCCCATGGTAAAGAATTTTACCAGGAAATTGGACGCAAAGGTGGCGAAGCCACTGCTGAGTCTCACGATAAGGAATTCTATCAGGAAATCGGACATAAAGGTGGAGAAGCAACCACCGAGTCTCACGATAAAGAATTCTTCCAGGAAATTGGTCGCAAAGGCGGAGAAGCAACCGCTGAATCTCATGACAAAGAATTCTACCAGGAAATTGGACGTAAAGGTGGGGAGGCAACGGCTGAATCCCATGGCAGAGAGTTTTACGAAGAGATAGGCAGCAAGGGTGGTCAATCACGCAGCGATAATAACAATGATAGCCGTTCTGTAAATGACGATAATGACAGTCCTAAAATGAGTAAGGAAGAAGCAGGTCGTAAGGGTGGCGAAACAACTGCCAAGACGCATGACAAAGAATTTTATGAGGAAATCGGCGAAAAGGGCAGGCGTTCTCGCGGTAAAGATAATGACGACAAGTAATAATAACCCAGGTTATAAAAAAGAGCTGCTCATGAGAGCAACTCTTTTTTATCATGATAATCAAACTTAATGAGAGAGTTTCAATGAGAGCATCTTACATTTATTTTGAAGTTTCTGCATGTTCCTTCTGAGAATCGAGCATACCGTAAAATCCCAGTATTCCTTGCGATTTGATTTCGTATGTCTTCATCTATTCGATTATTCAACTCGCCTGCCCAATAGAATGTTTGGTTACAGTTCGGGCATTTATGGCTTCCTACTCTATGTGGCATGTGTAAGCACCTCTACTTTCATTTGGTTCACTTGCTTACCGAACTGGGTACTCGTAATGATCCTTTAGTTTTCTATCCTTACCGTGTCTCCTTGTGTCAATTCATAGATTCCTAAAGGAGTATCTACCTGACTCTCTCCCTGATAAATCCCTTGCTGCCATCCATATTGAGGATGAAGAACTTTTACCACATCGCCCAAAGTAAGATGGATGATTTTATTGTTATCCAATAATACTTTTCCACTTCCACTTACTGCTGTGAAAACTCCTTCGGGGTTGTTCATGTCTGTAACTCCCTTTCTTACTTACCTATATTCTAGTAATAAGATTTTCTGTAACGAGGACCTCTAAATTCATTCTCTTTATCTCTTCATTGAAATTAATTTCAGCAAGAACCCCATTCTCATGGATGCTGCGGATGAGTCCTTTCCCAAACGTAGTATGAATGATACGATCTCCTACTTTTAATTCTCCTAATTTCTTTTCTTGTTCTAATGAGTTCACTTTTGTATTTGGCAAAGAAAAAGTGCAGAGTTCGGCAATGGATATTATTCATCAATATACAATAATATTCATCATTTTTGCATAAATTTGACATGGAGCCTCTAGGGGCATGATTTGCTACGAACTGCTGGGAACTCATAGTACGCTTGGCTATATAGCCTATCATGCCCCCTCTCCATGTAAAATCTAATGAATGGAAAGTGTATCAAAAATGGTTGCCGAACTCTGCACTTTTAAATTGCCATCTACAAGCTTTTTCCTGAAATAAACCCAACCCCACAATTTTCACATTGAATTTTTTTATCCATACTTCAACCTCCCTGTAAAAGTAATGTATATTTTATTTGGAATATTCTAATATTATTTGATTTTAAAGTGCAAAGAAAATAAATGTGGTTTGGAGTCCTTGGAACATTTCAAATGAAATTACATGACAAAAGCCTCCAAACAGTAAAAACCGTTGGAGACTTCCACTGAGGGGTAAATCATATATGGGAAAATTGGGATTAAACATCTCTACCACGGTAGGAAAATTCAAACCTACTCATAAAAGCCTCCGCCCGATGAAGCTAGCGGAGGCACTGATGAAACGAGGAAGGTTAATTAACGCTATATGTGGAACGTAAAGTCAGTACAGAGAAGTAATCGTCTCTTAGATAAGGTGAAATCGGTTCTAAGAGTAACGATTTCCGACATGCGTCCCGATTGCCAGCGCAACGTACCCTCCTTCTGACGCAAGACTACTTCCCGCTTTCGAAGTTCCTGATGGGCTTTTCATAGCTTCTCAGTCCTCCTCAATTGGTATTGTCTTACATTTTTTATTTACCACAATATAAAATGCTAAAACATTCTAATATAAGGCTTTGTTAAAATTTCTTGTTGATTTTTTATTAAGCTCCCATGTAAGAACGAAGTTTTCTTACATCATCTGTGGTGCCGTGCCCTGCGGCATGGGTGGCTAACGGGAATCGTTAGCACAATACGGCTGTTACGACAGTCGTATTTTTATTTACTCAACTAATGGGCAGAAGGGCGGAACAGCATCAACAAATTGTGTCTTATATTTCACTTGAATGGGAAACGCTTTCGATTATAGAATCGCCACAAGAAAGTCATTATCATGTATTTCTTAATATATACAGACCAGCTCTAGAGCTGGTTTTTTATTTATTCAAATGTGAGAAAAAATGTTTTTCCATTCGTTATATAAGGTGTAAAAGCTTTTACGAAAAAATAAGGGGAATGGTTACATGAAGTCTAATGATACAAATTTCATACAGCGATTAAAGCGACAGGAAGAAGATGCATTAGAATTTATAGTAGATAAATATTTGCCGTTAATAAAAGGGGTAACTTATAAAGTTCTTTCACCCCTTAAGAATGAGGGTCTCATAGAAGAATGTATCAATGATATTTTTCTTTCCATCTGGAATCATTCGCAAAAGTTTCATGGAGAAGATATCGTTGATTTTAAAAAATGGATTTGTGCCATTGCTAAGTTTAAAGCTATAGACTTCTATAGAAAATCTGGTAAGAATGCAGAATTCACTTCAAGTTATATGGACTTGAATGCAGAAAAATCCGCAGAAGATGAACTTATTATGCTGGAAGACAGAAATGAACTCATAAGGTTAATCAACGATTTAGAGCCAATTGACCGAGATATTTTTATTATGAAGTTCTTTCTAGGTTTAAAGACAGAGGAAATATCGATAAAGCTCGGTTTGACCAGGGCTTCAATAGATAATCGAATTTATAGAGGAAAAAAGAAACTTACTAAAAAAGCTGCGAATCTAAAGCTGGGAGGTAGTGTACTATGAAGGATATTTATGAATTATTAAATGATATTACCATAGACGAAAATGAATTTGAGGAAATGGAAGTAAATGAACTCGAAAAGGCTAAAGTAAACAAAGCTCTAAAACAGTCAATAAATAAGAAGAAAAAAATGAAGAGTTGGAAAAAGAATGTTGCGGTGGCTTCCATTATAGCCGGTTTATCCGTTACAACGTTTGGAATAGCGTTCCCTACTTATGCGAATAGCCTTCCTGTGATAGGAGATATTTTTAGGTTTTTAGACAATGGAAGAGCAGGTCTTTATGATGATTATAAGGAATACTCCAATGAAATGAACATTACACAGGAAAGTAAGGGGATTAAAGTCACTATAAATGATGCGATTTTTGATGGGAAAACAGTATTTTTAACTTATTCTTTAAAAAGCGAACAAGATTTAGGTGAAAAACCTGCCATACTTGGCAATCTAGATATTAAAGGGTCTAAAGGAATGACAGGAAGCTCCCAAATTTTGAAAGTGAATGAAAATAATTATGTAGGCTTAGTTAAAGCTGCTAACGTAGGCCTTAACGACAAAGATACAGTAAAAGTAAAATGGGGGTTAGACCGTATCTTAACAGATAGGCAGGAAGAGATAAAAGGGGATTGGAACTTTGCTCTTACTCTAAAGGCAACGGATAGCGATGTGAAATTGATTGGTCGAAGTGCAGAACAAGACGGAGTAAAAGTAAATATTGAGAAATTATCACTAACACCAATGTCCTTTATCGTTTATTATGACCAAGAGGTTTCCAAGGAAATAAGAAACAAATGGGATGAAGTAGAGATTGATTTGAAAATTAAAGATGATTTAGGGAATAGCTATTCAGGTGAAGGAAATGGAGGAACAGGCAAAGATTCTTATAATATGAGTTGGAGTAAAACATTCCAAAAGCTTGATAAAAATGCAACAAAACTATTTGTAACCCCTCATATAACCTTAAGAAATTACAGTTCTAGTAATCATGGTGGGGTAGAACTAACTGAAAATAGGGAAAATAAAATTTCAGTTTCAACACCAACAAAGTCTAGTACAGGGAAGGATTTTGTGTTAGATGATATCATTATTGAATTAAATTGATACCAAAAAAGAGTGCTAAATTCAGATATTTGGCACTCCTTTTGACTAGGGCTGCTGATTACAACATGGGTGAGGAATTGTTTTAAAAATCAACAATGAACTTTTAACAGAGTCTATTCCATTAACGGGAATCGTTAGTGAAGTACGGCTGTTACGGCAGTCGTTTTTTATTTGCTCAACTAACGGGCAGGACAGCAGAAGAGGGATGTTTGACTTTAATCGTTATCAGGCTAAGAAAAAAAGGGCACCCCCAAAAACGAAAAAAGGATCCTTTCAGTATCATTTACTAAAAGGATCCTTTTTTTCTCTGTAATAGTAAGGACCAATGTATTACTAGATGCTTAAAAGGTCTCTAACCGGGAACTACCCACTTCGTCCCTACTAAATTTAATGGGATGGTTTGAATTTTTTCAAGGTTTCTAACGTATGGGGAAGTAGTGAATAATCTCCCCAATTCTTATGTCCTGGAATGACAAGTTTAGCGTCCGGATACTTGTTCATCAGATTCTGTATCGTATAAGGCCATGCATTCATATTTGCTTCATCAATAATTCCTACCCCTTGAGATTCCAATGAAAAAATCATATCTCCAAACAAAATTTTATATTGAGGCAGCCAAACTGTAATATTATCTCTTGTATGCCCTTCTCCTGGGTAATAGGTCTCCACGATCGTTTTTCCAAATTTCATTACAGGATGATTATCTAACAGTGGTTTAGGTTGAGGATAGCCGGCTTCTTTTGCCATTTTTGCGATAAAAGTCGTACTTACAACCGGAATATTTTCCTTTAATAAAGTTCGGATACCCCCAATACGATCAATTTTGTGATGGGTAATCATCGCTTTTTTTATCGGTTTATGAAAATGCTGATCTATCAATTTTAACAACTCGCTCGCCAGTTGGTCATTCCATGTTACATCAACGAGGAGAAGACCTTTTGATGAAGTAATCAGTAAACCGTTGGCAG
The DNA here is from genome assembly GCF_001015055.1 of Aneurinibacillus tyrosinisolvens. GTDB lineage: Bacteria > Bacillota > Bacilli > Aneurinibacillales > Aneurinibacillaceae > Aneurinibacillus_A > Aneurinibacillus_A tyrosinisolvens. The sequence goes on from NZ_BBWZ01000073.1 coordinate 6,277, forward strand.
GTACAGAATTACCGTTAATTTTCGTGTATGTGGTATGTACCCAGACTTGATTGTTTAGTTTCGTTAATGTAACAGAACCATCCTTATTGCTAAGGACTGTTTTGGGACTGCTTTTTACCGTTTCGTCTTTTTTCTTGCTTTCATTTGATGCATGAGTTTTATATGTTAGTCCTGGAAATAAAAGAGTCCCAACCATCAAGGCGAAACTTAAAAACCATACTAACCCTTTTTTTTGCTTCATTAACTTCATGTTTATGTTCCTCCTTTTTTGTCATCTTAGGACATCAAGTTCCCTCATTCAATAACACAATGATAATAAAACAATAACAACTCTATAATGAGGATTACAGGATATCGCCAGCAAACTAACAATAAAAACGCTCCTCAAAACCAAAAAACCATTATCCTTTTTAACAGTGCAGCAGCATGAGCCGGAGAAAACGATTCTGCGTTTTAGATTGCCTTGGAGAGCAGTTGTATTAGTTCCGGATGTCTATATCGACGCAATAGACGGGTTATTGAACATCGGAAAGCTTAACACCGCTGGTTTATCATCAGGTGCGAAACGCCGCGCGTAGATCGGCGGCAACTATGGCCGGCTCCTCCCATTCGAGAAAGTGCCCGCCGCAGTCGAGCTGAACCCACCGCACCAGATTGGTGCTACGAGCTGCCCATTCACGGGGCATCAGGAACATGTCGTAGCCGGCCATCAGCATGCTGGTCGGAACCTTGACATCTACATTAAACGTGTTACTGCGGGTGCACTCGGCATAAAGCCGAATGGACGATGCGATCGTCTCGGTCGCCCAATAGATTGTCAGATTCGTCAAAAGACGGTCGCGTCCGTAACGAGCGACGAAATCATCGGGACGGTCGGTCCAGGTATGGAATTTTTCCAGAATCCAGGAGGCGAGGCCAGCGGGTGAATCGTTCAGCGACACTGCGACTGTCTGCGGCTTGGTGGCCTGAAGTAAGGCATAGGCCCATTCTGACTGCATCCAAGCCGCGGAGTTGGCGATGAATTCCTCCTCGGCCGCACTGAGATCGTTGGGAACCTCGGAGACTAGAAGATTAGTGCCGGAGAAGTGCAGGCCGATGAGCTGCTCGGGATGCTGCAGAGCGAGATGCATAAGGACGCCCTGGCCCATATCGCTGCCTCTTCCGACATAGCGGTCATAGCCCAACACTTCGGTCATCAGGGTCGAAAAGATTCTAGCGATACGTGCAATGTCCATACCAGATCCTGCGGACGGCCCGAAAAACCAAATCCGGGCAAGGAAGGAATTACGACATCGAAAGCCTGGTCGGCGCGCCCCCCGTGCGCCGCTGGATCAGCAAGGAGGGGCGCAATTTCCGCCATCTGTACGAAGGAACTCGGCCACCCGTGCAGCATGAGGAGCGGCGTCGCCGCTGGTCCGTTTCCTCGCAGATGGATGAAGTGGACGTCGATGCCGTCGATGGTCGTCATGAACTGCGGGAGCTCGTTTAGAGCCTGCTCCTGCGCGCGCCAATCGAAGTCATCGCGCCAATAGGTGATAAGATCACGCAATACCACATCGTCGGTGCCGTAGCTCCACCCGGATCCTTCAATACGGTCGGGCCAGCGGGTTTGGGCGAGGCGATCGGACAGATCATCCAACACAGCCTGGTCTATAGAAATCTTGAAAGGACGAGGGGAGGTTAAGGCTGCCGCCGGTTCCTGGGTGATATTATCATACTGAATATTTTCATTTTCGAATTTCATAATAATGCTCCTTTATTTGTAGTTGAGACCGAGCACATCAGAAAGTGACAAAACTGATGTGCCTTGTTTGTCATAGGCGACGTTAATGGACCGGAACCAAACCGTCAACGGCTGCTTCGTCTTATGGAAGCATGTAATGACCACTAATGATGTTTAGAGGACATTTGGCTTAGAGTAGAAAAAAACGCTGTGTATGCGTTTGAACGTCCTTAGCGTATTTTTGTCAAAATATTGGCTGAACCCCATGCCCATCAAGCTACACTAGTGGTATTTTATATGCGTGCGCACGCACATAAAATAATATATCAATCATCACTTTTAAAGTCAAACAATTTCGAAGTCAAAAAACATTAAACCATTATTTTTACTTTTGTCTCATTAAAAACATCGTTGATGATATTGGCTATACCCGGTAATGTTGCTTTATAATCAATTCTTCCCTGTTCAGATAGCCGCACCACTGTGTTTCTACGATCTGTGTCACTTGATCGACGTTCGACAGTATTACAAGTTTCCAAGCGAGCAACAAGACGAGAAATAGCACTATGGCTCAAATTAACCATCTTACTCAATTGATGAACAGTAAATCCCGATCCCTTGTCTTCGTTCAGGACAGATATGACCGAAAATTCACTTACTGTTAAATTATAATGAGTCTTAAGAAATTTTTCTAACCGCTGATTCAAAGTTCCGTGCAGCTCGTCTAGAGCCATCCACTTTTGTATAGCATCCTCCATATTTACATTCCACCTAACATAACATCTAAATAATTTGATTTTACAATATCATCTATTCAAAATGTGTTCAAATGTTAAATTCCTATAAAACAGTTCAGATTAAACAGCTCTATCTTATTTTGGAATGAAATATTGGTTCTAAAATAAATGCTACTCAATAACTTCCGAATTAAAAATAGACATTACGAATTACGAGAAATGAAAAAAGATCAAGGTTTGGTTTTTTGAACCTTGATCTTTTTACTATTCATTTACATTTACTTTACTCCTTGTAATAGCTTTGCTGGTACTACCCTTTCTTCTCCATTTATGGGGTCCTAGCACATCGCCATCAGGTTAAAATTATTCAATACCCACTAAACAGAAAAAACCTATCTTTTGTGTAATCATTCATAAAAACAAAATTTCATTTTTATCTGTAACAGTAAGCACCAATGTAGTAATACATTCTTAAAAAGCCTATAACCGGGAGCAAACCTTACTTCAGTAGCTTTTTTCGTTCTACTAAACGGACAAGTTAGTTCAATAACACCATGGTGAAAAGAGTTGCTTATCCTCTGTTTGTGTAACCTGCTTATTATAAACGGGGCTAATTTCTTTACGTACCCAATCTTTGATTTCTTTTAAAATAAATGGTAATGTAAATAGAAATTTATATCGATAATAGGTGATGAAACGTGGAAGACGTTATGAAAAAGTGGATAGCTATTGAACATTTGCACGCAACATTAAATAAGCAATTGGAAAAATACCTTCGATTTCAATATGATTTGTCAATCAGTCAGTTTACAGTTATTTCTATTTTGAGTGAAGAAAGTAGCTCGGGTTTAACCATTCAACAATTGGCTGATAAAGTTACCTTAAGTCAGAGTGCGATTTCTCGGTTAGTAGCAAGATTGGAAACCTGTCATACTGTTGAACGTCATTTCAATGAGAGGGATCGACGAAGTTCTCACGTTCGATTGACGGAACAAGGAATGCGCGCATATAAAGAAGCGCTTCCTGGTATAGCTCAAGTGATGAATGAAGCTTTAAATAACAAAGTAATTAACGAAGATAAAATACTATTGAAAGCAATCTTTCAATAAATGAAATCTCTTCTTATGCAATTGACATAGATGAATACTAATGCTACATTTTACATGCATGCGCATGCATGTAAAATGTAGCAGCTTTCACGAGCCAACAAAACGAGAGAAAAGGGTGAATGAGTATAGTTACTGCTACTTCCCAGATCGAACTAGGGAGATTACCTGTATTTAAAAAAGCAATGATTGAACATGTTTATAATGTGTAGGTTGTCTTCGTTATTCATATTCAAAAGGAAGGAACAAAGCAATGAACTTTCAGTTATCCCAACAGATTATTAAGTCGTTGTGCGGCCGAATCTCTTATGAAAGAGGAGAGGCGTATAACCGAGCCGGAAAAGTGGTTTTGACAAATTACATCCCTGAAGCTTGTATCTACGAAGCCACCGTCAAGGGAAAGAGCAACTTCCAGGTTACCGTCAAAATCGATCGAAACAGTGATGTGGATGCGGAATGCAGCTGTCCCACGCTTGATTCTTACGACAATTACTGTCAACATATCGCGGCCGTCTTGTTGAACGTCTATGATATTCAACAAGACGGCTACTCGGGGGAAACCGGGCATCTCGAACCCCGAGTTGCCGTTTCTGCAGCCAGCCCCTCTGAGATTTCGGTGGGAGATATTGAACTGACCAACAGCATGTTGGGACTGTTTGGTGACAAGCCGCTTCGTCCAAGGAATACCCGTGCACTCTTCGATACAAGGGTACTCCTTGATGTGGTGTTCACCTGTAGACCTTTCCCTTACGGTTATCGGAAGTACATGTTTGGTATTGAAATTAAGGTTGGGCCCAAACGATTGTACACTGTACAGAAAATAAGAGAATTTCTCGACCGAATCGACCGGAGAGAAGCCATTGTATTCTCCAAACATTTCACTTATGATCCGGAGCTCCACAGCTTTCAAAAAGAAAATGATGCCGTCATTCGGCAGTTAAGCCAAATTTATTACAACGAAAAGATGTACAGTGAAACTCCGAACCTTTCTTCCGTTCATGCTAACAGTAGGAGCGGCGATCGGATGCTTCTCGTTCCTCCTTTCTCATGGGAAACCCTTTTTCCCTTGCTTGCCAAGGCTCCATCAGTGCAGCTTGACCAGGGTGACAGTATATATGATGGGATCCATTTATCCGACGAATCGATTCCGCTCCATTTTGAGTTCGACCAAGCACAGGCCGAAGGCTATCAATTGGATATCCAGGGTTTGGAAAGGATTACCGTTATGGAATCGTACGGGGTAGTCCTTTCCGAAGGAAAACTGCTGAAGCTGCCGGCCGATCAGTGCAGACGTCTCTCGGAGTTGAAGCAAATGCTCGAAACTTCCCACAAGCACCAAATCCAGATTCCGCCAGAGCAAATGGAACCTTTTATGGAAAGGGTAGTCCCTGGTCTGATGAAGCTGGGCAGCATCCACATTGCTCAAGCCGTTTCCGATCGCATTATGCAAACACCGTTAAAAGCCAAGCTGTATTTGGATCGGATAAAGCATCGACTGCTTGCCGGACTGGAGTTTCGATATGGCGATATTGTCATCAATCCCTTAGAAGGACATGAGCAGAAGCGCAGTATCGATAGCATCCTCATGCGGGACGGGGAGCGGGAACGACGAATTCTGGAGCTTATGGAGCAAAGTTTGTTCTCTAAGACGGAAGGCGGATATTTCATGCATGACGAAGAAGCGGAATACGATTTTCTGTACCACGTCGTTCCACAGCTGGAGAAGCTGGTGGAGGTATACGCCACCTCCGCCGTAAAACTAAGGCTTCACACCGGACATGCGACCCCGAAGGTAACGGTGGACATAGCCAAACGACCCGATTGGCTGGAATTCCAGTTCGATATGGATGGGATTCCTGAAGCGGACATCCGCAATGTGTTGGAATCCCTTGAAGAGAAGCGCAAATACTACCGGCTGCCGAATGGGGCGTTATTACCGCTGGAAAGTGCAGAGTTTCAAGAAATCATCCGCTTCATGAACGGAATGGGCATTCGCAAAGGGGATGTGAAAGGAACGAAAATTCGCCTTCCGGTGGTCCAAGGACTCCATTTGGTGGATTCCGAGAGGCAAGGAAACGCCGTCAAGCTAGGTAAAACGTTCCGCCGTCTCTTGGAAAATATGCGGAATCCGGACAATCTGGATTTCCCCGTCCCCGACAGTCTGGAACCCATACTTCGGGATTACCAGAAGTATGGGTTCCAATGGCTGAAGACACTCGCCCACTACCGTTTCGGCGGCATTCTGGCAGACGATATGGGACTTGGGAAGACCCTGCAAAGCATCACTTTTATCGTCTCGGTGCTGCCCGAAATCAGAAATCAGAAATTGCCGGTACTAATCGTCTCTCCCGCTTCTCTTGTGTACAACTGGCAAAATGAGCTGAAGAAATTCGCACCCGAGATTCAGGCTGTCATCGCCGACGGCAGCAGGGCGGAGCGCAGCAGTGTTCTAAAGGATATTTCCCAGGTGGACGTCATTATCACCTCCTACCCACTTTTGCGTAGGGATATCGAAATGTATGGCAAGCAACCATTCCATACGCTCATCTTGGACGAGGCGCAGGTCTTTAAGAACCATGCCACTCAAACGGCGAAGGCGGTGAAAGGGATTCAAGCCCAATATCGTTTTGCCCTTACCGGAACTCCCGTGGAGAACACGCTAGAGGAACTGTGGTCCATCTTCGATGCGGTGTTCCCTGAATTGTTCCATGGTAGAAAGGCATTCAACGACTTATCGCGGGAAATCGTGTCTAAACGGGTCCGTCCGTTTCTGCTGCGTCGATTAAAGACCGACGTGCTGAAGGAGCTGCCAGAGAAAATCGAGTCACTGCAAACCTCCGAGCTGCTTCCGGATCAGAAGAAGCTGTACGTGGCCTATTTGGCAGAACTGCAGCAGGAAACAGTGAAGCATCTGAACAAAGGATTTCAGAAAAACCGGATTAAAATCCTAGCCGGCTTGACCCGACTCCGGCAGTTGTGCTGCCACCCTGCCTTGTTCGTGGAGGGATATGCCGGAAGCTCCGCCAAATTCGAGCAGCTGATGGAGATTGTGGCGGAATGCCGAAGTGCGGGGAAACGGGTGTTGGTATTCTCACAATTTACCCAGATGCTGGGCCTGATCGGGCGGGAACTAGGCTATGAAGGCGTGCCGTATTTCTACCTAGACGGCAAAACCCCCACTTCCGAGCGCGTAGAGCTGTGCAACAGGTTTAATGAAGGCGAACGGGACTTGTTCCTCATCTCATTAAAGGCTGGCGGCACCGGGCTGAACCTGACTGGAGCGGATACTGTTATCCTCTATGACCTATGGTGGAACCCCGCCGTGGAGCAGCAGGCAGCTGATCGTGCACATCGCATTGGGCAGAAGAACGTAGTGCAAGTGATCCGCCTCGTCACCCAGGGCACCGTGGAAGACAAAATGTACGAACTCCAGCAGAAAAAGAAGAACCTCATCGAGGAAGTCATCCAGCCAGGCCAGCAGGAATTGTCCGCCCTGACCGAGCAAGATATCCGGGAAATTCTGATGATATGATGAAATGAAAACCAATAAATTATCGTATTAGTAGTAAAGTAAGCAAACAAAAACCCATTCAATTATGAATGAATATTTTAAGTCATACAGGTTATGTTGTAGCTATGACTTAGCTAAAGATGGTGTTCATTTTGGTTTAACTCATGTTGTTGATACATATATTTTCAAATTTCAAATTTATAGTAATTATTAATTGGTTTCAAAAGCTTAACTTTGTAGAAATGAATAGTGGATGGGATAGATAAAAGGGAATTTCTTCAAAAATATCATAATAAATGGAGGTTTTTTAATGCTTATTAAGAAAGTACCAAAGGAACATAAGGATAACATCATAAATAAAATTCAACTTTACTTTAATAAGGAAAGAGATGAATCTTTAGGGAATTTGGAGGCTGAACAGTTATTTGATTTCATGTTAAATGAAATAGCGCCGATTGTTTATAATCAAGCATTAAGTGATGCAAGAAAAGTAATTCAGCAACAAGTTAATTCTCTTGAAGAAGAAATATATGCTTTAGAAAAACCACTTCGCTAAAAAGATGAATAAAACATGGAGCTGTTTAGACTCATTGTTGAAGTAATGAGAATCTATAGTTGAATAAAAACAATAATATTAAACCAAGATGCATCAAAAGAAGAAATTGCCCGCGGCGATTATACAGAGGTTACGACAGCTGAATTTGACAAATATGATGCATCCAGAGCAGATAAATAGAAAGAACCCCGCCACCTAA
>NZ_BBWZ01000074.1 GCF_001015055.1 Aneurinibacillus tyrosinisolvens
GAGCCATTAGCTCAGTTGGTAGAGCACCTGACTTTTAATCAGGGTGTCACTGGTTCGAGTCCAGTATGGCTCACCATTTATATGGAAAACATACCATGATTAAAGGCAAACAATCGTACCTTTCATCACTTTGGACTCTCACCAGAGAGGAAGTTCTGCTAAAAGCAGGCACATCCTGTGCCTAACGCAGAACCTCGCGCGTCGTGCGCTTCGGAGTCCAGTATGGCTCACCATATATTACCCACAAAAGTGAAGCAGATGCTTCGTAGCTTATTCCTAATACTTTTGCGGGGCCCGAAAGGGACAATAATTATTCATGTGCGGGTGTGGCGGAATTGGCAGACGCACTAGACTTAGGATCTAGCGCTTCGGCGTGGGGGTTCAAGTCCCTCCACCCGCACCATCTATCTTCATCTGTACGACGTCGAATCAGCTTCCTTGTTCAGAGGAAATCAGTAGTACCCGTTGAGGGTGCACCATATTTTTTTAACAAAACACAAAAGATGCGGACATAGCTCAGTTGGTAGAGCACGACCTTGCCAAGGTCGGGGTCGCGAGTTCGAGTCTCGTTGTCCGCTCCATTTTTTTAACCAAAAAATAAATAAGATGTGCCCGTAGCTCAATCGGATAGAGTGTCTGACTACGAATCAGAAGGTTGGGAGTTCGAGTCTCTCCGGGCACGCCATGGTTATCGGGAAGTGGCTCAGCTTGGTAGAGCACCTGGTTTGGGACCAGGGGGTCGCAGGTTCAAATCCTGTCTTCCCGACCATCATTTCATTAAGCGGGTGTAGTTCAATGGTAGAACATCAGCCTTCCAAGCTGAATACGTGGGTTCGATTCCCATCACCCGCTCCATTATTATTTATCGAAGGACGCCATGATGGCGTTTTTTTGTTATAGAAAAGTATATCATGTCCGCAATGTTTTTCTCTTTGTACTAAAAAGACTTGTAATAAAAAACGCTTGCATGCAGTTCCCCACTGGCTGACCTGGCATACTCAGGGATCCGTCCCGATTCAACGAAACCTATTGAAGTATAGAGGTGATTAGAGGGGTCTCCTTCTCTTGTATCAAGGATCAAAAGAGATCTGCCTTCTAGTTTTGCTCTTTTTTCAGCTTCTTGCATTAATGAACGACCAATTCCATTACATCTAAAATCAGGATGTGTCATTAATTTTCCAATTTCCGCTCTATGACTACCGTTCTGCTTCGTGGATAAATGCAACTGAACACTTCCGACTACCTCATCGTTTATTCTAGCTATAAATAGAATCACTTCAGGTCTTAATACGGTTTCCCAATACTTCCTTGCCTCTGAGCGTTCCATTGGTGGCAGAAAACCAATGGACGCACCATCCTCTACTACCTTTACCAGAAGCTCCGAAAGCTTATCAATATGTTCTCCAATTGATTTTAATTCTTCAATTTTCACATCACTAAACAAAACAACCACCTCAATTTGGCATGATATCTACCTAATATAGACGAAGGAAATTTTTTGTACAACAAATATAGTAAATATTATAACAAACAATTTATTGAACATTACAGCCCTAACATAGCCGCATTAATAAAAAAGCGAGGGGATTTATTTCTCCCTCGCTTTTTTCGAACATCACTATTTACCGAGCAGACCGTTCTTCTCCAGGTATTCTCTAGCCACTGTTCCTGCATCTTCCTTCTTATAATCCACTCTGTAATTCATTTCCTGCATTTCTTCATCCGTTATTTTCCCCGCAAGCCGATTTAATACACCTTCTAACTCCGGATATTTCTGCAGTGTTTCTGTGCGGAGCAGCGGAGCCCCCTGGTAAGGCGGAAACAAATTTTTATCGTCTTTCAGCGTTACAAGATGATACTCAATCATATATCCATCCGTTGAGTAGGCGTCAATAAGATTCACCTGGCCGGATTCAAGGGCTTTGGCGCGCAGGCCAGCATCCATTGTTTTAATGTTGGGAAGGGTTAAACCGTACATTTTTTTAACACCCTGGTAGCCATCTTCCCGGTCCTTAAATTCAAACGTAAAGCCGGCGTTAATTTTTTCTGCATAAGGTTTTAAATCAGAAATGGTTTTTACATTCAGCTGTTTCGCCATACCTTGCTTCATGGCAAGCGCATATGTATTGTTGTATTTCATCGGGGACAGAAGCGTTAAGTTAAGCTTTTGTGCTAATTGCTGCCTCGCCTGCTGATATACTTCATCAGAATTATTGCTCACTGCCTTTTCTTTAAGAAGGCTCACGATTGCCGTTCCGGTAAATTCAGGATACAGGTCGATGTCCCCTTTCTGCAGTGCATTGAACAAAAAGTCCGTTCCTCCCAAATTAGGCTTTAATTCCACCGTAAGATTGGTGTTGCTTTCGATTAGCTGCTTATACATCTCGATTAGGATAAGAGGTTCTGCACCTAACTTGCCTCCTAGTACAAGATCCGCTTTGTCCCCTTTTGTAAACAGCGGGGAGACAATAACAACAAGTGCGATAACTACGATGGCGGCCATTGGTTTGAATGAAGAGCGAAGAGACTGTTTCTCCGTAACGCGCAGAATGATATCAAAGAAAATGGCCAGCAAAGCGGCAGGAATGGCGCCTAATAAAATATAAGCATTGTCTGCCCGTTGGATGCCCGTTAGAATTAAATCCCCCAGGCCACCGGCCCCGATAAGAGCCGCCAGTGTAGCCGTCCCTACAATGAGAACCATAGCGGTTCGTACCCCCGCCATAATGGTTGGCATGGCAAGCGGAAGTTCTACTTTGCGGAGGCGCCGAAATGAACCCATGCCCATTCCTGTCGCAGCTTCAAGCAAGGATGGGTCCACTCCTGTAATTCCAGTGTATGTATTCCGTAAGATTGGAAGTAACGCATAGGCAGTGAGTGCGATGACGGCCGGAAACGTGCCGATTCCAATGAGAGGAATCATAAAGCCGAGCAAAGCCAGACTCGGAATTGTCTGCAAAACGGCGGTAACGCCAATAATGTATTCTGCCGCCTTTTTTCGTCTTGTTAAATAAATGCCAAGGGGCAGGGCTATGATAACGGCAAACAGGAGAGAAACTAAAGAAATCCATAAGTGCTGCCATATTGTTGCCAGAAGAATGTCTTTATTTTTTTCGATGAGTAAAAGAATGGAATGAATCAACGGGTGCCGACCTCCTGCCTGTTTTTAGAAGCGAGATAGGCCACGATATTTTTATAAGAGAGTACGCCTTGAATCTTCCCGTGTTTTATAACTGGCAGTGCGTCTTTGTTGTACTTTTCCATAATGGAAAGGGCGTCATGCAGCCTCATATCGTTTTGCAGAACAGGAGGATTATGTACCAATTCGCCGCCTATCCACTCCCCGGCAAGCTTTCCTTCTTCATCTTCTGCAAAAAGAGGAGAAACAGCCGGTATTTGATTTTGCTTGAATGCGGACCATGAAACCAGATGGGGACTATGTGGATCACACAGCACATCCACAGCCGTTAGCCAGGGTGTTTTCCTGTCGCCAATAAAATCCTGGACAAATGGATTGGCAGGATGAAGAATTAGATTTTGCGGTATGTCCAGCTGAACGATTTCTCCCGCTCTCATCAGACAGACCCGGTCTCCCAGTGCCATCGCTTCATCAATATCGTGGGTAACAAATACAATCGTCTTCTTAATGTCCAGCTGCAGCTTTTGAATGTCCTGCTGGAGCTGTTCCCTGCTTATCGGGTCCAGAGCACTGAATGGCTCGTCCATAAGGATGATTTCCGGGTCACCCGCCAGTGCACGCACAACGCCGACGCGCTGCTGCTGGCCGCCGGAAAGTTCCGCAGGCTTACGTTCCCTGTATATTCCCGGAGCAAGTCCGACCATGTCCAGAAGCTCATTAATCCGTTCATCTGTTTGTTTTTTCTTCCATCCCTTCATCTCAGGGACAATGGCGATATTCTCGGCTATCGTCATGTGGGGAAAAAGGGCAATTTGCTGCAGCACATACCCGATATTCCAGCGCAGCCCTGTACATTGTACGTGCGAATATCACGGCCCCCAATGGTGATCGTTCCTTGTGTTGGCTCAATCAGGCGGTTTATCATTTTCATGGTCGTTGTTTTCCCACAGCCGCTTGGCCCGATTAAAACAAATAGCTCTCCCTTCTCAATTGTAAAATCAAGTGAATGAACCGCCTTTGTTCCGTCTTCGTACTGCTTAGAAACTGAAGAAAATGTAATCACTAGACACCCCGCTTCTTCCCGGTTATAAACGTTATTTTTTACCCGATTTTGTAAATAGCTAAACAGCTTCCTTTTTCTTCTTTATTGTTTCTGAATCCTTCGCTGTGTATAACCATTCATAAAACTGTCGAGTTGAGTCATTGGTCTTAAGAAGGATAAAATAAGAGTATCTTGATAAAAGGAAGGGCTTACATATTATGAATCCAAACATTAACTCAAATATATCTATTCTTGGGGTGCCGATGGACCTTGGAGCGGATCGTCGCGGCGTCGACATGGGGCCGAGCGCCATTCGGTATGCCGGTGTTACAGAACGATTAGAAAAAATTGGCTACCAGGTGCACGATCAGGGAGATCTCGTTGTTCGCCGTCCTGAGAAGTACAGTACGCCTGGAACAAATCTGAAGTATCTAGATGAAATTGTTCAAGTCAGCACTGAACTTGCAGATGCTGTAGCAAGCGAAATGAAAAAAGGGCATTTCCCCCTCATCCTTGGCGGTGATCATAGTATCGCCATTGGAACGATTGCCGGGGTACTCCAGTATAAGCCAAATACTGGAATCATCTGGTATGACGCGCACGGAGATTTAAATACAGCCGAGACATCGCCTTCGGGGAACATTCACGGCATGCCGCTTGCTGTTAGCCTTGGTTATGGGCATGAGAGATTGACTTCGATCGGAGGAGCCGATCTAAAGGTTAAGCCGGAGAATGTTGTTATTATCGGAGCGCGTTCACTGGATCCGGGCGAGCGTGATTTTATTAGAAAACTTGGCATTAAAGTCTTTACGATGCATGAAATCGACCGTCTGGGAATGACGCAGGTAATGGAAGAGGTACTCAAAATTGTAACGGATGGTACGGACGGTGTCCACTTAAGCCTTGATCTTGACGGCCTTGATCCCCATGACTGTCCGGGAGTCGGGACGCCTGTGATCGGAGGGATTAGCTACCGTGAAAGCCACCTCGCTATGGAAATTCTCGCGGAAGCCAATGTGGTAACAAGCGCCGAGTTCGTTGAGGTCAACCCCATTCTTGACAACATGAATCAAACAGCTACTGTAGCCGTTGCTTTAATGGGTTCCTTATTTGGAGAAAAATTACTATAATAGTGGAGAAGGAAGAGAGGAAAGGGCGACCTTTTCTCTTTTTTTTGAAACCAAAGCGGTACGCTTTTCGTACATAAGATACAGGAAACTGATTTTAGGGATGTGGAGTAATGGAACTTACTGAGCAGCGGATTATCCAGCGTGCCCAAAAAGGTGATCGCGCCGCTTTTTCAGAACTTGTGGATTTGTATAAAGACAAGGTATACCATATCTCCTACCGTATGCTTGGCAACAGGCAGGAGGCGGAGGATGTAGCTCAGGAGACATTTTTGCGCGTATATGCAAACCTGGATAACTACGATCCACAATATAAATTTTCCACCTGGATATACCGGATTGCCTCAAATCTCAGCATCGATGCAATTAGAAAAAGAAAGAAAAATCTCTCCCTTGATGCAGAAATTACTGGAGCAGATGGAGCTGTGTGGCATGACCGCCTTGCGGACACGGGAAAGGGACCGGAGGAAGAACTGCTTACTGACGAATTGCAGGAAGAAGTACAGGGCGCGATTATGGGGCTTAACCCGAAATACCGGGCCGTTATGCTGCTTCGTTATATTGAAGATTTAAGCCTGCAGGAAATCAGCGATGTGGTCGGACTCCCCATATCCACCATAAAAACCAGGATTCATCGCGGTCGTGAGGCACTGCGTAAAAAACTTCGGTTTATGTAAACAAAGAGGAAGGAGAGAAGCCTGTGACTTGCAAAGAGATTAGTCATCTTATTCACCGGTATTTGGATCAGGAAGCAAGCAGAGAAGAGGAAGCTGTGCTTCGTTCACATATCGCGGACTGTACCGCCTGCAAGCAGCATTTTTACGAATTGAAGAAGTCGATTGCTTTCGTGCAAAGCTTATCTCATACGAAAGCGCCGCTAGGCTTTACCAATAGTGTAATGTTAAACATACCTAAGGAAAAACGGAGAGTGAGCTGGCAAAGCGGCTTAAAGAGACATCCTTTCCTTGTTGCCGCCTCGTTGTTTGTTGTGCTGATGGCCGGCAGCATCATGTCCACCTGGTCGCAAGGACAAGGGCGGTTTGAGTTTTCCGCTCCTCATTCGCAACAGTTGAAGGTGGATGAAGCAAAGCATACGGTGATTGTTCCCGCCGGGCAAACCATTGAAGGAGATATTGTCGTCCGCAACGGCAACATTGAGGTGGACGGAGAAGTAAAGGGCAACGTCGTAGCGATAGACGGAGAAGTGTATATGGCTTCTACTGCCCACATTTCGGGAGATATACAGGAAATTAATAAAGCTTTAGAATGGATATGGTATAATACGAAAAGGATTGTCAGCTATCTTATGTAGAGGGTAGAATGAAGAGCGGGAAGGGCACGGAAGCACCGTGTCTTTTTTGCGTGGATGTGAAAAAAAATATATACTTGGATAGAAGAGTGCTGGGAAACGAGAAAGAGCCGTAAAGCACGCGGGCTTTCTTGCATCAACCCTCCCATCTTAAAGGGGGAACTTGCGAATGGGGGACATTACCGGAAATATTCTCAGCTATGTCACTAATGCGGTTGATATACTGATTGTTACCTATGTTATTTATAAAATGATTATTTTGCTGCGTGGAACGCGCGCGCTGCAGCTGTTTAAAGGAATTATGGTTATTGTTGTCGCGATGCTGGCCAGCTCTTACCTGCATCTTCGTACCCTCCAATGGCTTATGGATAAGGCATTTACATACGGTGTATTCGCCATCCTTATTATCTTCCAGCCGGAATTGCGCCGCGCATTGGAGCAGCTTGGACGTGGCAGCCTTTTTGCGCGAAGTTCAAATGTGGAGGAACAAACCGTAATCAATTCGGTTGAAGGGGTCGTAAAAGCCATTTTTTACATGGCCAAACGGCGAATCGGCGCTCTTATTGTTATTGAGCGGGAGACGGGATTGTCAGATTACATCGAGACCGGAATTTCATTGACAGCCAAGAGCAGTTCTGAACTGCTCATTAACATCTTTATTCCGAATACTCCGCTGCATGATGGAGCCGTGATTATGCGTAAGGATATGGTCATGGCGGCGGGGTGTTATTTGCCGTTGTCTGAAAATCCGACCATCTCAAAAGAACTGGGGACAAGGCACAGGGCAGCGATTGGATTAAGTGAAGTGTCTGATGCCCTTACTCTCGTTGTATCGGAGGAAACAGGCCAGGTGTCTGTGACGATGAATGGAGAAATCCTGCGTGACTACACAGAAGAGAGGTTAAAAAAACTTCTCATTGAAAAACTCACATCGCCAGCGAGGACCAGCACATCGATCTGGCAACGGAAGGTGAGGAACAATGGATAAGTGGTTGAATAATAACTCAATTGTAAAAGCCACCTCGCTGCTTCTTGCGATTATGCTGTGGATGGTTGTCAATAACGACCGCGCTCCCTATGTTCCGAGCGAGGGACAACAGCAAATCGCCACACGCGAGGTGGCCCTGCAGGCGCGGTACGATGAAAGAAAGTTTGTTGTTAATGCTCCTTCGGCCGTCCAGGTGGAATTGAGGGGAAGCCAGGATTTACTTGCTTTTAATTCCCTGCTCACGCCGGGTAATTATCGTGTATATATTGATTTGCGGCACTATGGCAGCGGGAAATATACCGTACCCGTTAAAATCGAAGGGGTCCCCCCCGGACTGACGGTGCAAATACAGCCGAAAAATGTTCAGGTTACGATTGAAGAACTGAAAAAGGTAGAAAAGAACATCCGGGTGACGGTTGTCGGAAAAGCCCAGGGAGCCTACAAAACCGGGGAACCTGTCATTAACCCGCAAACAGTAACGGTTACCGTTCCGGAAAGCCGGGTAAAAGACATTGTTTTGATCCAAGCGCTGGTTAATGTGGAAGAAGCGAATGGGCCGATTGATATGACGGTTCCGCTCCGAGCGCTTGATCGACAGGGCCGGCCTATTAATGCAACAATCATACCCGAGGTTGCTGAAGTGAAAATCCCAATTGTGGAATTGCCATTTAAGGTCGTTCCGTTGAAGATTATAAGGAAAGGCGCCCCACCCCCAGGGTATAAGGTAGACTCTATCACGGCTCAACCTGCCCAGGTTACAGTGTACGGGCCGCCGGAAGAGCTTGCCGGACTGCAGTATTACCCGCTCGTCGTTGATGTAAGCAAAATAAACCAATCATCTACGGTAAGGGTGGACATGCCGCTGCGGGGCGGTATTTCAAGAATTGAACCGCCGTTTGTCAGTGCAGCGGTAAGCGTGAGCCAGACAGGCGCAGCTCCACCTCCAACTGCAGCTGTTCCGGGGGACACTGCTCCACCTCAAACGGCAAAAGCGAGAATGACGGAGGAAGTCCCAATTAAAGTGAACGGGCTTGCAGAAGGAAAGGCGATTGAGTTTACAGGACCTGCAGCCGGGAAGATTAAACTGGAACTGGAAGGTACCGAGGAAGCATTGGCCGGCATGGATAGAAGCGCCTTGCAAGCTTCCATTGATGTTAGCAATAAACCGGCCGGAGAGTATACTGTTGATGTAAAGGTGGGCGTTCCACCCAGTGTCAGCCTTATAAACTCGCCGGATAACTTACGAGCGACAGTCGTTATTAAGGAAGCTGTTAGTAATGCACAGGCAAAGTCCTGAGAGGAGAGTTAAAAGTCATGGGTAAGTATTTTGGAACTGATGGTGTAAGAGGGGTTGCCAACACTGAATTAACGCCTGAGCTGGCATATAAATTAGGCCGCTACGGCGGATATGTTGTAACACGTGAAAGCAAGAATGAGAAACCGAAAGTGGTTGTCGGGCGGGACACGCGCATCTCGGGTCCGATGCTTGAGCGGGCGATTATTGCCGGGCTGCAGTCGATTGGAGCAGAAGTGGTGCGCCTCGGCGTTATTTCTACGCCTGGAGTCGCTTATCTTACTCGCGCCCTCGATGCGGATGCCGGAATTATGATTTCCGCCTCCCACAATCCATTTGAAGATAACGGGATTAAATTTTTCGGCGGCGACGGATTTAAGCTGCTTGATGAAAAAGAATTGGAAATCGAAAAGCTGCTTGATGAGGCGACGGATGAGCTGCCGCGCCCAACCGGTGCGGCGCTCGGAACGGTTCTTAACTATAAAGAGGGGGCGCAGAAATACCTCCAGTTCCTAAAAGGAACCGTTGTGAACCGGTTTGACAATATAAAAGTTATCGTGGATTGTGCGAACGGCGCAGCCTCCTCACTCGCCTCCCAATTGTTTGCCGATATGGAAGCCGATGTGATTACAATGGCCTGCAATCCGGATGGGATTAATATTAACCAGGGCTGCGGCTCTACCCATCCTGAGAACCTTCAGAAAGCGGTTGTTGAACATCAGGCGGCGCTGGGCCTCGCCTTTGATGGGGATGCGGACCGGTTAATTGCGGTCGATGAAAACGGAAATCTGGTGGATGGAGACTTCATTATGGCGATGTGTGCGATGTCATGGAAGAAGCGCGGCAAGCTGAAAAAGGACACCGTCGTTTCAACCATCATGAGCAACATTGGATTCTACAAGGCGCTGGAGAGCGCAGGCCTGGAAACAAAACAAACAGCCGTTGGTGACCGTTATGTCATGGAGGAGATGCTGCAGGGCGGTTATAACCTTGGTGGAGAGCAATCAGGGCATATTATCTTCCTCGATTACAATACAACCGGAGATGGCCTGCTTACGGCGCTCCAGTTGCTCGATGTACTTATCGAAGAACAGAAGCCATTATCTGAACTGGCCGCTGCTACGATGAGAAAATACCCGCAGCTTCTTATTAATGTTCGCGTCGTGGATAAATCAAAGCTGACAGGCAACATTGCAATTAAGGCGGCAATCGAAGAGGTGGAAGAAAAGCTCGGCACCAATGGCCGGGTGCTTGTCCGCCCTTCCGGTACGGAGCCGATCGTTCGCGTTATGGCGGAAGGTCCAGATCAAGCGGTATTAACCGGGTATGTAGACCGGATTGTTGAAGTTGTAAAGAAAGAGCTTGTTTAATCAAGAACGAGAAGGCAGGGGCTTTCCAGCAGCCCCCTGCCTTTTTTCTTGCATTATGCACTCTTTTTTGCGCGAGTACGTAAAATATATTGTATTTTTTACCGCATATTTACTGTTGTAGGTTAGGTATGTTTGTGGTAATGTATCCATATTGAAGGAAAGGCGGTGGATAATTAAGGGAATCACCATAAATGGGACATATGCAGAATAAAGCAGAGAAGCGCCAGGACCATTCCACGGACGGAAACAGGAATGGTTGACGAGGTGGAGGTTTATCGAAATTTCGGCGGATACCTCCCGGCAGTGGCCGCTGCCGCAGGGCTGTTCAACAAAACGTCAGGGAGACCTGCCGCACAAAAGGACAGCACGGTCCATACGATTCAAAGAAAGGTTTCAAAGGAGCCTTATTCGGGTATGTATAAAAAGTGATATTGAGAAACTAAACTAACGGACAATGGTATGACGGGGGATACACCCTGTCGAATTTAATAAAGAAGATCGGTGTGTGTCCCCTGTTCAGATGAAAGGGGTATCTAAACAATTATGTGTGGAATCGTCGGATATATCGGAGATAAAGATACAAAAGAAATTTTACTGCGCGGTCTAGAGAAATTAGAATATAGAGGATACGACTCGGCCGGGATTGCGGTATTAAATGACGAAGGCGTTCATGTATTTAAAGAAAAAGGACGAATTGCCGCTCTTCGTGAAATTGTTGATCCTGCCAGTGAAGGAAGCATCGGTATTGGACATACCCGCTGGGCAACCCATGGGGTCCCGAACCGTGTGAATGCGCACCCTCATCAGAGTTCAACCTCACGCTTTACACTTGTCCATAATGGTGTCATTGAGAACTATGAACAATTAAAGCGTGAATTCTTATCGGGGCACGAATTTATAAGTGAAACCGATACAGAAGTTATCGTGCAAATGATTGAGAAATTTACGGAGGAAGGCCTTTCTGTCGAAGAAGCTTTCCGCAAAGCACTGCAGCAATTAAAAGGCTCGTATGCCATTGCCCTGTTAGATAAACAAGATCAAGATACCATTTATGTTGCGAAAAATAAAAGCCCGCTTCTTGTGGGTGTTGGTGAAGATTGCAATGTGGTGGCCAGTGACGCCATGGCTATGCTTCAAGTAACCGATCAGTTCCTTGAACTGATGGATAAAGAAATGGTTATCGTCACAAAGGAAAGTACTACCATCAAGGATCTGGACGGCAATGTAATTGCCAGACAGCCGTACACTGCTGAAATCGATGCAAGCGATATTGAAAAAGGCACCTACCCGCATTACATGCTGAAGGAAATCGACGAGCAGCCGTTTGTTATCCGCAAAATCATCCAGAACTATCAGGATGAGAGCGGTAAGCTTAAGCTCGATGAATCGATTCGCAAGGCAATGAAAGAAGCGGACCGCCTTTATATTGTAGCCAGCGGAACGAGCTACCATGCCGGTCTTATCGGGAAACAGTTCATTGAAAAAATGGCAAAAATCCCGGTAGAGGTTCATATCGGCAGTGAGTTTGCTTACAACATGCCGCTCTTAAGCGAGAATCCGCTGTTTATCTTTATCTCCCAGAGCGGGGAGACGGCAGACAGCCGTGCGGTGCTTGTACAGATTAAGAAGCTTGGCTACAAAGCCCTTACGATTACAAACGTTCCAGGTTCTACGCTGTCACGTGAGGCTGATTTCACGCTTCCGCTGTATGCCGGACCGGAAATTGCGGTAGCATCAACAAAGGCTTATACAGCCCAGCTGGCAGTCCTTGCGATTCTTGCGGTGGATGTGGCGCAGTCCAAAGGGATTACGCTTGAATTTAATCCGTTGAAAGAGCTTGCCATTGTGGCAAACGCTATGGAAACAATGTGTGACAGCAAGGAAGAGATGACGAAAATCGCGGATGAGTACCTGTCCGCTCACCGTAACAGCTTTTTCCTTGGAAGAGGCGTTGACTTCTATGTATGCCTTGAGGGCGCACTGAAGTTGAAGGAAATCTCATATATCCAGGCGGAAGGGTTTGCCGGTGGCGAGCTGAAGCATGGACCGATTGCCCTGATCGAAACAGATACGCCGGTTGTTGCGCTGGCAACGCAGGAGAATGTGAATTTGAGCATTCGCGGAAATGTGAAGGAAGTTGTAGCCCGTGGAGCGAATCCTTGCATTATCAGCATGAAAGGGCTGGAGGCGGAAGGCGACCGCTTTGTGATTCCGGCAGTTCATGAGCTGCTTGCTCCGCTTGTGTCTGTGGTTCCGCTGCAGTTGATTTCGTACTATGCAGCGCTGCACCGTGGATGTGACGTGGATAAGCCGAGGAATTTGGCGAAGTCGGTTACGGTTGAGTAATAAAGTAAGTAATTATCGGAGGATTTGTTGAAAGACAAAAAAGTTGCATACTGAGTTTAATGGTTACCAAGTGTTAAAAGATAACTAATTTAATTATTTGGTTCAATGATTATATAAATGGAAAAAGCATGGTGTATATTAACACCATGCTTTTTCTTATGAAAAACACTTTCCTATAGTAATGAATTTTTTGCCTCAACAGGTG
>NZ_BBWZ01000075.1 GCF_001015055.1 Aneurinibacillus tyrosinisolvens
ATAGGGCGCATACATTGGAGCGTTTTCTGGTGGCGCATATGCCGGTGATACAGCCGATGGTGCATACATCGGCTGTGTTGGGTGCATATGACCCCATTCACAATGCCAACATTTTTCATAATGATACATGTATTTTTCCATATGATACCTGCATTTTTCCATATGATACCTACATTTATCGTGATAGAACATGGTTTCCTCCTATTTACGAACAATTTTTCCCACAACAACCTAAAGAATAGGCTATTATCATTTGCTGTCAGGGATAATTCTAAATTATGGGCAAGAGCACAGATAGGTGCTGGGTAAATGCCTAATTTTAGAAGCGTATTTTTTAGAAGATGGATTACGCTGTTTTATTCCATTTTCAAAAGAATGGGTGAAACACACAAAAACCTCTTTCTTATGCAGAAGAGAGGTTTTGTGTGACGGATACTTATCGGGGGAATTCTTGTGTTCTTTATCCTGCTCACTTATAGGATACTAATAATGTATGCGGGGGAGAGAGAGACGTGTTAGGTGGTTGCCCTTTTTCTCTCATCACATTTGTTGATACAATCGGCTTGATGGATGATAGGCCCTCATCCGTGTAAGTAGAGATTTTTATATGGAGATTTACGATAAACATGATTGTATAGACAATTCAGGACAAAAAGGCCGGCCTATGCTGGCGACCTTTTTATGGTTTGGGTTTCTTCCTTGCAAAAATAGAAGCTCTTATCGGTTCATTACTCGCACGCGCACGCGATAACAACGAGCAGGATGAAAAGAACAAGAATGACGTCAAATCCTCTTTCTCCACCACATAATCCTCCCATGAATGATCACCCCCTGTTTCAAGATTGAGATTACAATTTCATACTATGGAGATAGGCACGGACAAGTGATGGGCTACTATCCCGCTTTTGATTCATTGGGCGCGGTATGAAAATTGAAGGGTTGACTGTAAACGAAAGGAGGTGTTTTGTCATCAACAAGAGGAACAGTCCAAACCGGAGAATGGAACGAGGGGCCATCAGCCAGCGAATATCAGCAAGTAAAGCTGCATGGAATATAAGAGGAAAATACGCTTCGTAAAATAGAAAAGCACGTGTTGGAGACCAAGGAACATAGAGAAAAACTTGAAAACATCCTGGTAGAACTGGGAGAAGTGAAACAGCATCTAGTCCAAAGAAACAGTGAGCAGCCCAGGCGTCAGCGTGCTCCCCGTTTAGGTAGGAAACGGCGCACGAAGGGCGAAGCGGGCATTCAAACTACACCGGCAGAAGAACTGAAAACTGGAACGGGGAGAAAAGGGGGCTTCCTTCAGGGGTTTCTTGGCAATGTAGATTTTGCCCAGATTACCAGTCTTTTGCAAAACCCGATGCTGCAATTGATGCTGAAATCGATGCTGAACAAAACTGGATAAAAACCAAAAAGCAACGCTCCTTTAAAAAGGAAAGTGCCTGTTTCGGTGGGGATAGAATAGCTTGATGGAAGTAATGCCGCTTTGCAAAACGGAATTGCAAAAGAACGCTAGGGCTTCGTTTCCATAGCGTTCTTTTAATTCTGTGCGGCTTACCGATGTAGATCCGGTTATTATTGATAACGAGTCGTTCGACATTTCAACCTGTATCTCTTTCCGCATGGCTCCTGAAAGCTTCGCCTGAATTCGAGGTGTTTTTTGACGCTATCGTATAACCTCTCCCTGTTTTCCTATAAGAAAATTGCTTTTCGTAATTCGTCTTTCCTCCCGTCGTTTTCGCGATTCCTGAGGTTTGTTTCGTTCCCGTCTTTTCCGAGTTTTCCGTGGTTCGCTTTGTTTCTGTCGTTCCCGTGATTTCCGTGATTCTTCCTGTCGCTCACGACCAAAAAGTCGACCAAAGAGGCCCATTCGCTTATCCCCTTTTTACCTAAAATCTAATTTCATATTATGTGAGATAAGAGTAATTGTTAGATGAATTTCTCGCTTTCTAAGCAGAATCTGAAAATTGGGCGCATAGGAGGATATTGCCAATCTGTGCGGGAAAATGGTAGGTAGTTTTTTACGATAAGCGGAAGCATATAGACCATTCACGACAAAAAGGCCGCCTTTGCTGGTGGCCTTTTTGTAATCAAACTTCTTTCTTTACAAGAACAGGCTCCCCTATCGGTTCATCATTCGCATGCACATGCGATAATCACCAAAAGGATGAAAAGTACGAGAATAATCCCAATTTCCTCACCACATCCAAAACCAGCCATGTTTTCCCCTCCCTTTTTGCAAGAGATGGTATTACATTATGTGAATAGGTTTAGACAAGTGCTGGGCGTTTGCCCTTTTTTTCATTATAATAATAGACACGTAATAAAACGGACAAGCTTTCAAAATCATCTGATTTATGAGGCCATGTTGTTTTCTGAAGATGACGACAAACCTGCACTTGCTTTCACGTTTACCAAAACATTAATAACAAAGCAGATAACACCAATGCTGGTAAGACTGGCGCCAATAGCGATAACAGGTTCAACAGCAGGATTTCCGGATTCGAGCACTACCAAACCAATCATCATAACGGGCAGTCCAACGTTATGCAGCCAAAAGTGCACTTTCGCCAGCTTATTTTCTGCAGCAGCAGGGAAGAGATAATAAATGATTCCGGCTAAAGCTAAAGAAGTCCAACCTAATAAATTGATGTGAGCATGCGAAGGTGCCGGCTTGCGGGACATTTACCCCGGACTGGAGAAGAAGCAGCGCAGCAGGCTCATCAGCCACTGTTGTAAGAAGCCGCTGCATTTTGGTTCCTATGTTCTGCTTTTTCCTGACGGGCTTAAAGTAGAGATAGAAAAATAGACAAAATAGATAAACACTAAAGAGAAGGGATTCCGGCACTGTATGAAAGTAAATCCTCACATTCACCCTCTGTGTGTAGAGGCCATCCAAAACCTTCTGCACATAAAAAAACCTAAGTTCGCCGATTTTACAGCACTAAAAACATATGGTAATGACAAGTATTCCGCCATGGGCTGGAATGAGCTGCAATATTATATAAACGAAGAGACGATTATCATTGTCGAACAGTTTGAAGACGAAGCCAATATTCTTTCCGCACTGCGATGGGTAGCCAGGGGATTGCCGGTTCACTATGCGATCCGAAAGGCCAGGGCTGATTATTCTCTTTACCGCTACAAAAAGTCATGATGTTTTATGTGAGAGCAGCCCTGCTTATCGGGCTGCTCTTTTATTTTAAAACTTGAAGGAATCGTAAGCGCTTATATGGAATTGGATATGGATACATATAGTATTGAAAGGATGAGGAAAATGGCAAAAAACCTGCTCGCAGACATTGTGAATCAAACGACTCTACCTATTATCGCGGCGCCTATGTTTCTCGTTTCAAATCCGGAAATGGTCATTGAAGGCTGTAAAGCCGGAATCATTGGCTCGTTTCCACTGCTCAACGCCCGGACAGCCGAAGTGCTTGACAACTGGATGGAACGCATTATAGCCGAGCTTAAAAAAGCAAAGGCAGATGATCCGGAGCAGCGGATAGCTCCGTGGGCGGTTAACCTGATCGTACACCGGACAAACAAGCGGTACGAAGAGGATCTGGAGCTTATAAAAAAGCACCAGCCCCCGATCGTTATTACCTCATTAGGAAACCCGAGCTCGGTTGTGAGCATCGTCCACGAGTATGGCGGACTCGTTTTTTCAGATGTCATTAACCTTACGCATGCGAGAAAAGCTGCCCAGACAGGAGTGGACGGGTTAATCCTGGTATGCAACGGGGCCGGCGGCCATGCAGGGACGATTAATCCCATTGCTTTCACCGGGGCGGTAAAAGAATTTTGGGATGGAATTACCATTCTGGCCGGCTGTATCTCTCATGGACAGGACATTCTCGCAGCACAAGCACTCGGTGCTGATTTCGCCTACATGGGAACGCGTTTCATTGCCACTTCCGAAAGCATGGCAAGCGAGGAGTATCAACATATGCTTGCTGAATCGACGTTCGAGGATCTCATTTATACAGACGCGTTCAGCGGTGTAAAAGCGAATTACCTTATCCCCAGCATCAAGAAAGCGGGCCTAAATCCGGACGATCTTGTCAAAAAAGAAGCGATGGATTTCTCCTACTCGCAGGTGAATCAGTCTGACGCGAAAGCGTGGAAGAACATTTGGTCTGCTGGACAGGGGGTAGGGGGCATTAAAGAAACGGCGCCGATTGCTCAGGTTGTTCAACAGCTTCGAACAGAATACGAACAAGCGTATGAGTCTCTGCTATCAAAACGCCCGGTCCAAATATGATGTAAATATCAATAGAGTAGAGTGAGGGAGAAAGAAACCGAAATGGAACAAATCGTGAAGCTGCGTCCAACTACATCAGAAGATTTGGATTTTGTTTTGTGTACGGAAAATCACCCTGAAAACTGTCCTTATATTTTTCAATGGACAAAAGAGCAGCATAAGCTTGCGATTGAAAACCCCAATGTTGCCCATTTTATTGTGGAAAGGGCAACAGACAGTGTTCCAGTCGGCTATGTTATTCTGCTTGGAATAGAGGAGATTCATCAAAGCATCGAGCTTACCCGTACTGCCTTTGCCGAAAAAGGAAAGGGGTATGGCAGGCAAATGCTGCGCTTGATTAAGAAGTGGGCATTCAAGGAAAAAAAGGCAAACCGGCTCTGGTTAGAGGTGATAGATCATAATACTCGCGCAAAACAATTGTATCTTTCAGAAGGCTTTGTGGAGGAAGGGTTAAAAAGAGAAGCGGTTAAGTTTCAGGGCAAGCTTGAGTCGATTTTTGTTTTATCTATTCTCAGCAGAGAGTACGCTGAGATGAAAGACGAAATTCGGTTGTTTTGCGTTTGAGATTTTCAGTATCCTATAGAGGATGAACTTACTAAATAGGCCGGGATCTCTCCCGGCTTATTTTTCTGTGCAAATTAATCCGCTTAAGAATCTTTTCCCTTTTCATTCAGCAGGTAGCGCAGGGTGCGGGGGCTAATGTTGAGTATCCGGGACGCTTCCTTGCGGTTTCCTATCGTTTCACGCAGCGCTTTTTTGACAAAGGCTGCTCCTACTACCTGTTCCAGCTTTTTTGTCTGTTCCATAATGGACGGCAAATCAATAGCTTCGCTGCTTTTCCATTGAGAAATGATTTTTTGCTTCCATTTCTCCAGGTATTGATCAAGAGAAGAAGCATCACTTGTTCCCTTGTTTTCCGTGGGCTCCTGCTGGATAACCTGCGCGGAAAGAAAAACTCTCGATTTTTCTGCCTTGATGGATAAATAGTCGGGTGTAATGACGTTTGTTTCTCCGTCAGCAAACGTAATCGCCCGGGTGATCACGTTCGACAGTTCCCGCACGTTTCCCGGCCAATCATATTGCCGCATTACATCAAGGGCAGCGGAAGAGAAGGAAAGTTCTTCTCCCGCATGGCGCTTCAACAAATGGTTGACAAGGTAAGGGATATCTTCTGTGCGCTCGCGAAGCGGTGGAATATGCAGCTTAACAACATCGAGCCGGTATAATAAATCTTCCCGAAACTTCGCTTGCTTAACTGCTTCCGTTAATTGAACATGGGAAGCGGCAATAATGCGCGCATCTGTATGGAAATGCTTTTCGCTTCCCACGCGCATAAACTCTCTGGTCTCAAGGACGCGCAGCAGTTTTACCTGAATGGAAGGGGAGGCATCTCCAATCTCATCAAGGAACAGTGTGCCCTTGCTGGCGATTTCAAAAAAGCCCTTTCTAAGCTGTGTAGCTCCTGTAAACGCTCCTTTTTCGTGTCCGAACAGTTCACTTTCTAACAACGTTTCGGCTAAGGCACCGCAATTCACACCGATAAAAGGGTGGTGCAGGCGGGGGCTTGCCTCATGAATAAAGCGGGCCAGCACTTCTTTTCCCGTACCGGTCTCTCCTTCGATAAGAATCGTAATGTTTTTTTGCGCGATTTTATACGCGAGGGAAAGCAGGTGGTGCATCTGCTGGCTTTCCCCAATGACGAATCCTATTTGCTCAGCCAGCCCCAGTGCTTTATCCTGGTCATGGCTTGTTTCAGATGTCAGTAGTTTATCAATCAGCATCTCTAATTCATTAATATCGTCAAATGGTTTCTCAATGTAATCATCCGCACCAAGGCGAATGGCCTCTAAAGCAGATTTAACAGTACTGTATCCTGTCATAATGACAACTTTGCAGGCCGGCATTGCCTGTTTCATCTTTTTAAGAATATCAATTCCGTTTGTGTCGGGTAATTTCAAATCTACCAGGGCCAATTGGTAAGGTTCATATGTAAGGCATGTATCTACTTCGGCCCTGTTTGAAGCAAAAGAAAGCTCCAGGCCTTTGTTGCGAAGTAAATAGGAAAAGAAATTCTGCACTTCATATTCGTCATCAATAATTAAAATCCGTGCCATTTCGTCCCCTCCGGTATCATTTACTCAACTTTAGTATAAACAGGAAGCAGCAGTGTGAAACAGCTGCCGAGTCCCGCCTCGCTTTCTACCTCAATCGTTCCTCCGTGTGATTTGGCAATCCCCAAGCTTACAGATAGGCCAAGTCCTGTTCCTTTTCTCGCTTCTTTCGTTGTGAAAAAAGGATTGAAAATCTCATCAATGTTCTCTTTCTTAATTCCGGACCCGTTATCCTGCACACTCAAAAAAACGATGGGTTCTTGCTGCTCCGTTGTTTTTACTCCTGTACGGATCAGAATTGTTTTCGTTTCCTTCGTGCTTTCGCAGGTGGCATCCTTGGCATTCAACAGGAAGTTTAAAATGATTTGCTCGATTTGCTGCAGGTTGCCTTCTATCGGCGGCAAATTGTCGTGCAATTCCGTGTGAATATGAATGTTATTATGTTCAATTTGATAGCTTACGAGGCTAAGCACCTGCTCAACGGCCTGATTTAATGAACACTCATAGAAGATGTAATCGTCCTGGCGGGAAAAGGTAAGCAGATTCTGAATAATATTTTTACATCGCTTGCCACAAAGGAAAACATCCCGCAGCAGCTTCTCCTCGAAGCTATTCTCCGCCCTTTCTCTAAGCAGCAGCTGGGTATTTCCCAAAATCGCTGTTAAAGGATTGTTTAGTTCATGGGCCACCCCGGCCGCCATCTCACCGATCGCTGCAAGTTTAGCGGATTGAATGAGCTGCGCTTCAATGTGCAGTTTTTTTGTGACATCATTATACAACCGGGAATTTTCAATGCAAACAGCCAGCTGGTCGGCCAGCTGGTGGAGGAATGCAAGGTCAGAGCTGTCATACTCAATCGGTGTTTTTCCCCCCAGGCTCAATATGCCGACGGCCCGCTTCTTACTGAACAGCGGAAGAAGCAAAACCTGTGTAAGCCCTAAACTTTGTAGTGTTTTCTCTTCTATGTACGCGATAGTTTTATCAGTGGCACCGATGTGATGAAGGAGCGCCTTTTCCTCACGGATTGCTTTCCAGTAGAGGGAGCTTTCTTCTTCAAGGACAGTACCCGGCGGGAATCTGGCTAGCTGCTGCGGGTAAACATTGCTTACAATCAGAACCTCTTTTTCAAAAAGGGAGAGAGAAAGCCTGGTAAAAGCAAAAATTTGCCCCAATTTACTCATCACGTTTTCCAGCATATCATCCATCGACATATCTACATTGAAGCTTTTGACAACCTGGTTAATAATTTCAAGCTGCGTATTTTTCTTCTGCATGTTTTGAATCGTTTTCTTGAGCTCATTATAGTAATTGCGCTTGGATGATTTAACGCCCGTAAGAAGCTGGATGACCTCCTGCTTATCTTCAATCATTTCGCTTTCCCCCTACAGTGCCCTATGGAATATCGCTTCTAAATCTTTAACAGTCGCATCGCGCGGATTCGTAATGATGCAAACATCCTGGCTGGCTGCTTCGCTCATCCGTTTGATATGTTCCTCTTTCAATCCAATATCGGAAAGGCGCTGGGGGCTGCCGATATCCATCGCCAGCTGTTTCACATGGTGAACCGCTAACTTCCCGGCCTCGGCGCTTGTCATCCCTGTAATGTTTTGTCCCATCAATTCAGCAATTTGCATAAAACGATCGGGTGCGGCAAGGAAGTTATACTCCATTACATACGGCAGCAGAATGGCATTTAACTTTCCGTGCGGCATATCCAAATACCCTCCGACAGCGTGGGACATCGCGTGGACCGCACCCAGGATCGCGTTGGAGAAAGCAAGCCCTGCCTGCAGGCTCGCCATGGCCATGGCCGTTTTCGCTTCTTCGTTTGTCCGGGAAGCGGTGGAAGGACGCAAATATTTTGCTACAAGCATCATCGCATTTTTTGCCTGCACATCGGTAAGGGGAGTGGCAGCCGTACTGACAAAAGCTTCGATTGCATGAGTCAGCACATCCATCCCGGTTTCCGCGGTCAGCTCCTGATCTTTCGTTACCAGTGTATAAGGATCTGTAATGGCGATATCAGGCACGAGTGATTTAGAGACAATCGTCATTTTCACCTGGCGCTTCGAATCCACAATGACAGAAAACTGGGAAACCTCGGAACCCGAACCCGCTGTCGTGGGAATCATAAGCAGCGGCGGGAGCGGAACTTCAATCTTGTCCACACCTTCATAATCGTGAATCGTCCCGCCGTTTGTTGCCAGAATTGCGATTGCCTTGGCTGCGTCGATGGCGCTTCCACCCCCGATGCCGATAATGGCGTCACATTCGGAAGTTTGATACATTTCAACCCCCCTGGTTATTTCATAATCTTTAGGGTTGGCGGTAATTTCACAAAAAATCTCATAGGGGAGGCGGGATGCGTCGCATATCGCTGTGACTTTATCCACCCAGCCGGCTTCCATAACACCGGGATCACTGACAATAAGCACTTTTTTTGCCCCGAGGCGCAAACAGCATTCGCCTGTTTGCTGCAAAGAGTCTTTGCCAAAAATGATTTCCGGCATGACAAATTTCGAAATGTTCATTCCTGTTTCCTCCTTGTCCAATTTGTTGTTCTATACTGCCGAAAAATCGGCTAAAAGAGCCGTATGATTGGCGGTTTGTTTTTCGTTTTCGAAAATAAGGACAGCGCATGGCAGTTAAATCCCAGCAACACAAATAACTTTCTTTATATTTGTGCTTGTCAGATAAATTGGCACACACCTTGCAATTATATCAAAAGCATAAAGACATTTTTACAATGCAAGAAGAAGGGATGTGAGACTACCGTCTGGTTTTATGTATTTATTGTCAATAGTAGGTCAATTTTGCAAGGTTCGCAACAGACAGACGAAAATCATGAGCTGGACAGATTATATCGACAAGGGCCTTTCCGAAGGGGCTGAGCTCGTTGTCGGCGGCGGAACGCTTGCAGGAGATTTTGAAAACGGTTACTTCGTTCAGCCGACCGTTTTCAGTGCGGTCCACAATGATATGGTCATCGCAAAAGAGGAGAATTTCGGCCCGGTCGTAGCCGCGATGCCTTTTGATGATATTGAGGACGTTATCGAGCGCGTCAATAAATCTACATACGGTTTGACCGCGAATGGGCAGTTATGCGCTGGAACAATATACAGAAGTAAAAAGTGTCTGAATAAATCTAAATTAACCATTACAAAAGGGAGGCATTATCTATGAATACAAAAGCAGTAGAGGCCAAGAAACAGACAGGAACAGAATATATGAAAGCCGCTGTGGCATCGGATTTTAACAAGCCGTTTGAAATTAAAGAAGTAGATAAGCCTGAAATCGGCCCGGGTGAAATTCTTGTGCGCATTAAAGCGTGCGGTGTGTGCCACACTGACCTTCATGCTGTGCAAGGGGACTGGCCTGTGAAAGCGAAAATGCCGCTCATACCGGGCCATGAAGGGGTCGGCATCATCGAAGCGGTAGCCGACGATGTTCAATCTTTAAAGGTAGGCGATCGTGTGGGAGTTCCCTGGCTCTATTCCGCCTGCGGCGAGTGCGAATACTGCCTGTCCGGCTGGGAGACCCTCTGTAAACATCAGTTAAATGCAGGCTATTCGGTAGATGGCGGATTTGCCCAATATTGCAAAGCACCGGCAGCCTATGTAGCCAAGGTACCGGATAACCTCACGTTTGAGGAAGCGGCCCCTATTTTTTGTGCAGGCGTAACGACCTACAAAGCGCTTAAAGTAAGCGGTGCAATACCAGGGGACTGGGTTGCGATTTACGGTATCGGCGGCCTGGGGCATATTGCTTTGCAGTATGCGAAAGCCATGGGATTCAATGTGGTAGCCGTTGATATTCAGGACGACAAATTGGAATTAGCAAAACAGCTTGGCGCTGATATAGCGATTAATGGAATGCAGGTGGATCCGGCACAAAAAATCCAGGAAGAAATCGGTGGCGTGAAAGCGGCCATCAGTGTAGCCGTTACCCCAAAAGCGTTCAGACAGGCATACGATTCCGTAAAACGCGGAGGAAGCTGTGTTGTAGTAGGTTTGCCGAATGCTGATTTGCCGATTCCGATTTTTGATACAGTGTTAAACGGCGTAAAGGTGCTTGGTTCGATTGTAGGTACCCGTCTTGACTTGAAAGAGGCACTACAGTTTGCGGCAGACGGGAAAGTAAAAGCCAACATTGAAGTTCAGCCTCTGGAAAAGGTAAATGATGTATTTGAACGCCTGGAACATGGGGCGATTAACGGAAGAGTTGTTTTAAGCATCGATTAATTGTGAAATAATAAAAGAGTGCCGTCTTTATGACGGCGCTCTTTTTATTTGCTGGATTTCTACTTTATCGCACTATAACGATAAGCACAGGCAGGACGAAAAAAGAGGCCAGTGTTGTCCAGAGAATGCACTGGGAAACGAATTTGGGGGAGGCGTTGAATTTTTCTGCCAAAACAACCGCATTGACTGCGGCCGGCATCGAAGACAAAATCAATAGAACCGAATACAGTACCCCTTTAACATTCAGTATGTATAAAACGAGACACGCTACAAATGGAGATAAAAACAAACGTACAGACAGGCCGGCCCAAAACACGTTCCGAATCTCTCGTTCTAGCTCAGAACGCTTTACACTCACCATTTGCGCGCCTAAAATCGTCAATACGACAGGCGAGTAGGCAGCGGCCACCATTGAAACCCCTTTACCAACACCGGCAGGTAAGTGGAGATCGAACATTCGCAGCACAGCAGCTAGGATGGCTGCATAAATGGCGGGAAGCTTAAATACTGATTTGATGGCATTTTTCGCAGAAAATTGAGAGCGGGCTGCAAAATAGACGCCCAGCGTATGTACGATAACCATTTGAGCAATGATGTAAACCGATGCCTTATCCAGTCCAAGTTTCCCAAACGCAAGCAATACGAGCGGAAGTCCGTAGTTGACACTGTTTGTAAACGTTGAAACCAGGGTAAGGCCTGCAAGTTCCGGGGAAGGCAATTTTAGTACTTTGCCCAGTATATTTGCAACGGCCCACAGAAGAACGAGGTTGAGGAGCGCGAAAGCAATCGTCTTGTAAACATCACCGAAAGAAAGGTCTGCTGTCGTCAATGTTTCCAAAATTATAGCCGGGCTTAGAAAATATAAGTAGAGGATTAACAGGGGTTTTGTATCAAGGTTTTTAAAATGCCGAAGCAGGCCTCCCACAATAACAGGAATTGAAATCGGTACGATGACTTGAAACAGAGTGGAGAAGACAGTTTGGACCATAAGCAGGATTCCTTTCCAGTGGAATTTGACTTTTACTTTATCAAAAGAAACGCCCTGAGTCTAAGACTGAAAATCTATCGTTTTTATAGGCGTTTCCTATTCTAAAAATAGACTTGATATGATCTTCCATTTATTTTTGCTCATTTCCTTTATTTGTATTTTTAAGATAACTGATTTAGAGGTAAATAAAAAAGGGACTTTATATAGTAGGAGTAGGGGATGATTTAACATGTTAACCGCTTTGCTTATTTTCGCAATGCAGCTGTTATTAATGCCTGTGGTTACGCTTCGCACCATTTTACTTGTGAAGAATGAAACCAAGAAAGCGTCGGCAATGGGTGTGCTGGAAGCAACGATCAACGTTTTAAGCTTAGGAATTGTTTTTTCTGACATGTCGTCTTACCTCAATATAGCAGCCTATGCATTGGGTTTTGGATTTGGACTGTATATAGGAGGAATGGTAGAAAGAAAGCTGGCGATTGGATATGTCACATACCAGGTGAGCTATTGAATAAAAGCAGTGAATTAATTGACGCATTACGAAGAGAAGGTTTTGGGGTTACTATTTTTGAGACAGAAGGAATCGATGCGAGCCGAACACGTTTAGAAGTTTTAGCAAAGAGAACCAGAGAAAAAGAATTATTAAAGATTATTGAACAAATCGCACCTAAGGCGTTTATGGTTTCTTATGAGGCTCGTACCTTTAAAGGTGGGTATTTAACAAAGGCGCTTAAAAAAGGGAAAGATGAGCCAATTAAAAACCCGGATAGGACTGAATCAAACAAGGCTAGGTGAACCTGTTTTTAGCAATTTGGAAAAAGACTCTTTTGTAAAGAAAGGGTCTTTTTCTTTGTGACAACCCAAATGCTTACCGGCTGATTTCTGAATAGCAAAAAAAAACAGAAGGCCGCTCTAAAACAAAAGAAGCCTTCATCATTCATTCTATATTCTCCGTGTTGGTCGTGTTGGTGGTGTTGGTCGCGTTGGCGGAGTCGGCCGTGTCGGAGGTGTTGGCCGTGTCGGCGGAGTCGGCCGTGTTGGTGGTGTCGGCGGAGTCGGCCGTGTTGGTGGTGTCGG
>NZ_BBWZ01000076.1 GCF_001015055.1 Aneurinibacillus tyrosinisolvens
ACACAATTTATGATATTGCTTAATTAAAGCAATAAACTGCCTTACCAATCAGCTTACATGTGCATGCTCTACAACAAAGGGCTGTTACCCATTCTCTAGCTAGACGAATGGGTAACAGCCCTTTGTTGTAAAAATATTCATAATATCACTTTATACACGCTTATATATTTCATTTCTTAAAAATTGATGTTTCCCGGCAATGTTTTTTTGATCATTATATCGTATTAAACCTCTTCCATATCAATCTTTAGCAAACGTGATTTCTGTTCCTGACGCAGACGTATCCGTTTTTCTTTCCCTTTACGGTATGCTGAAAGAGCAAGGTATACGAGTACGTAGCTGAGCGAAGCAACAATGCATCCATTCACAAAGCTGCCTGTTAAATAAGCAAGGCCCTTTTGCCCCACCAACTGGAGGAAGAAGGATTGCGTCGCTTCTGAATGAGCCGCCGGCCCCGTCTCTTTCCCGATAATAAATTCGCCGACACTATAGTTGAGAACAAAGAACAATGGCAAAAAAATTTTGCCCATCAAGAATCCAATCAATGCGACGCTGAAAACGCCGCGAAAGAGCTTAATAAGCGGAAACAAAAGAAGGAAAGCGAGGCCCACCGTTGGTAATGTTATAAACTCGATCGCCATCCCTATCGCAAAGCTGCGCGCAATAATGCTCGTAGCTCCCTGGCTGC
Source organism: Aneurinibacillus tyrosinisolvens (assembly GCF_001015055.1). Taxonomy (GTDB): domain Bacteria; phylum Bacillota; class Bacilli; order Aneurinibacillales; family Aneurinibacillaceae; genus Aneurinibacillus_A; species Aneurinibacillus_A tyrosinisolvens. The sequence continues at coordinate 689 of NZ_BBWZ01000076.1, forward strand.
GTATGAGCTGGTAATAATTCTTTTTCATCTTTCTCCACAGACCTTGAAAGAACGTGTAGGATTTCTTATTCTTCATTTTATTTCCCTTCAAATTTCATCAATCCTTTTTATGGAAAAACATCAAAGATTTGTTGGTTTATCTTAGGGTATCCTTTATACATAAGTATACTAATGATTGGGCACGTGAACAAATAAATCAAACAATGGGCAACATATGTTTACAACCAATTTGATTATACTTACTATTATAGTCGAAAAGAGAATGAAAATGTTAGTTAATCTTGTTTTGTTTTGCACAATTATGCGTAAATAATGGTTGAACGAGAAAAAGGAGGAAATATACCATGTCTATTTTTACACCATTTACTTTAAAAAACGTGACATTAAAAAATCGGATCGTAATGTCACCGATGTGCATGTATTCAGCTGAAAACGATGGAAAGCCTACCGAATGGCATTATATCCATTACGGCACCCGCGCCGCCGGCGGAGTTGGGCTGGTTATCCTCGAGTCGACCGCAGTCGAAAGCAGGGGAAGAATTACCGAGCATGATCTCGGCCTATGGGAGGACGGACAGATTGAGCCGCTGCGCCGCATTATCTCCTTCGTAAAGGGACAGGGAGCCAAAATAGGCGTACAGCTTGGCCATGCAGGCCGCAAGGCAGTCATTAACGGACCGATTGTAGCCCCCAGCCCGATTCCGTTTGATGAGAATTCGAAGGTCCCTCAGGAATTAACGGAAGGGGACATTGAGAAAATCCTGCAAGCGTGGCAGCAGGCTGCCAGAAGAGCCAGGGAAGCGGGCTTTGACATTATCGAAATCCATGGCGCGCATGGCTATCTAATCAACCAGTTTCTGTCGCCGCTTTCCAACAAGCGCGAGGACAAGTATGGCGGCAGCCTGGAAGCAAGATGCTTATTTTTAAAGCAGGCAATCGAAGCTGTAAAGAAAGAGTGGCCGCAGGAAAACCCGCTCTTTTTGCGCCTCTCCGTTGTGGATCACGCGGAAGGCGGCCTTACACTGGAGGATAGCATTCAAATTTCAAAGATAGCAAAAGAAGCCGGGGTTGATCTGATTGACTGCTCGTCCGGCGCTATTCTCCCGGTGCCGCCGAAAAAAATATTTCCAGGGTATCAGGTTCCGTATGCCGAAGCGATCCGCAAAGAGGCAGGCATAGCGACCGGTGCTGTTGGACTCATCGATGATCCGGACATGGCTGCTGAAATTATAGGGAATGAGCGGGCGGATCTTGTTTTCCTGGCACGGGCCCTGCTAAGAAACCCTTACTGGATGCTCCAGGCGCAAAAACAGCGAAAGAAGGAGTATACAGGGCCTGTGCAATACGAACGGGGATTTAAGTAAGGATTTCATTTTCTATTAGGTGCAAAAGGGGTAAAATATAGAAAAGGAAGCACAATCTACAGGGAGAGTAAATGAATGATTCAACTGGCCATTGAAACGGAAGAGGATATCATTATAGCAGCCACGTTCGGAAAGTCTGTGGCGCGCGATATGGGGTTTTCTATCGTAGATCAGACTAAGATTGCGGTGAGCATCTCAGAATTGACACGAAACGTGATTAACTATGGAATACGGGGAATGATCCGGTTTAAAACAAGTGAAAAATGCCTTGAAATTGTCGTGAAAGATGAGGGTCCAGGAATTAAAAATATTGCTGAGGCCATGAAAGACGGCGTCACAACGGGAAACGGGCTTGGCCTTGGGCTATCCGGTACCCGAAGACTTATGGACGACTTTCATATTGAAAGTGCTCTAGGTGCGGGAACAAAAATTACGATAAAGAAATGGCTGGAAGAAGACAATAACCCGTAAAGGAAGGAGCCGGTAAGCCGTGAAGTTATCTGAGCAAATGATAAATACAGCGATCCTTCCGCGACTCAATCAATTATTACCTGAGGATATTCACTTAAACAACCTGAGGATCCGGGAAGGATACATGGTACTTGAAGCGCAAATCCGCTCTCGGGGAGAATGGCTCTCCGCATTTTACAGTATGGAAATCGAACGCTTTTGTTTTGATAAGTCGGGACGGTATATCACACTAACGTACAGCGAGGATGTCCGGCAGGGTGATGTGCCGTTTGCCCGTAAATTCCTCCATGAAACGGAAACGTTTTTGAACAGAAACATTGCCGGAAAAACAATGCTGATGAATGTGCTTAAAGACAGGCATGAAATATTCGTGTCGGAGAATCGGATTACAATTCAGCTTAACGGGCTTGTTACAATGTATCCTGTGCTGCAGGAAGTGTCTGCCGGTACGATTAAGCTCGAGGAGAACGGAATGTTCATTGAGGTTACGGGACCGCCGGAGCTATCATTGGAAACGATGGAGTTTGATTGGATGGAGCCGATTTCCGAACCGGAGGAAGGGTTCTCCTTTGACAACAGCGGAGAGCCATCCAGCGGCGAACTCGTTCGCATTGAGCGCGAACATGAGCGCTTCTATGATCGGCTGCGGGCGAAAATAGAACGTTACTTACGCGAAAAGATGGGGGATGGAAAAACGGAACAGCTTGCTCCCTACTTATTGCTCGCTCCGGATTTGTTTGTCCTGCTTGCCCGGTTGATTAAAGACCCGCGTGTACCGGCAAAATCCAAGTCTATTGTTTTGCTGGCCGTTGTTTATTATATAACCCCGCTGGATATTATTCCGGAACTGCTAATTGGTCCGGTCGGCTTTATAGATGACATCATCCTGTCGGTGATCGCGCTAAACAAAATTCTTGGAGACGTGGATGAGTCGATTATTAACGAGCATTGGAACGGAGACGAGAACATCTTAAGCGTCATAAAGGATGTGCTTGGAAAGGCGGACACTCTTGTTGGTTCAAGCAGGCTGCAAATGATTAAAAATGTATTTAAAAACAAGAGGTAGGCGGCTGCCGATGAAGGATTATGGAGAAATCGATGTAAAAAGGTTTACGTATAAGCGTGGGGAAACATCCTATGAGATTTTGGCAGGGAATGTTCCTGCGTCCATGGTACTAAACATACCGGCGGGCACCAAGCTTATTATGGTCCGCCATCCTTTTCGGGGAATCGGTTTATTTCCGGCCGGCATAACACTAAATGAAGTAAAGAGCCAGTTTCCTGTGGAAGGTGAACAAGCACAGGAACTGGCCCTTATCCTGGCGGAGATTTTATATGAGCTCCAGTCTGTATGAGAAAGGAAGGCGGGAAAACTGCCTTCCTTTCTTAATTTATATCGTTGGGAGGGCCGCAGGAGCAAGCTCCTTAATCATCGCGATTTCATCGCAACTCGGAAACTTCGAGCAATTTATACAGTCCTTCCATACTTTATGGGGGAGGGTTTCTTTTTGGACGACGCGAAAGGCGCACTTCTCAAAGAAATCTTTCTGATAGGTGAGCGACATAACGCGTTTTAATCCTAACTCCTGCGCCTCGTCAAGCAGATGGGTCACGAGTTTTTTACCAAGGCCTTTGCCTTTCGCTTTCTCAGAAATAGCGAGAGAGCGTATTTCCGCAAGGTCTTCCCACAAAATATGGAGCCCTCCTACGCCAACGACCGTACCTTCAGGTGAAACCGCCCCCGTACTATCAACAACGACAGAAAAGCAGTGCAGGGTTTCACAGAGTGACAATTTTGAGCGGGGCAGCATGAGCCCTTGCGCCGCATATTCGTTAATAAGTTCCATCATACCGTCAAGATCGATTATTTTTGCTTTCCTAATCATCATAAAGCGTTCCTCCCATAAAATCCCGTTATGCATATTTATATATTTTATAATATAAATATACAAAATATTTATTTGTATGTCTAGGATATGCTTCGCCCTTTTGTATTTTTATAATGTTGTACAGCTCTCATGCCTAACGTCCCAGGATTTGCTTAAATGGAGCGGAAAATCGATGGGATTCACGGGAAACAACAGAGTAAGTAGGAAAAAGGGACAAAACGTAAATTTTGCGCCCCGCACTCCGGCAGATCATGGTATCATAGACTTCATAGGACATAGGTAAAGGAGTCTTGGAATGAGTGAGTTAGTCTATACGTCCAGCAGCATGCTGAAAATGGTATTTCGTTCAGGAGAGCGTTCTCTTTCAAGGCAGGAAGTAGAGAGTCGTTTGCAGAATACATATAGTACAAGCCTGATGAAGATGAATGTGCTGCCTGAGAGAGTAATCGAGGAGGCAATGGCGGACGAGCAGTCGCCTTTCCATATTGGAGGATCGCACGCAGTTATTGAGATGGAGACAACTGTACGTGATCACATTGCAGAGGAACTTGTCCGTTATTTGCTGGAAAACAAGGGGCCATTAACAACGGACCAATGCTTAAAGAAGCTGCGCCGCCACAACGTAGTTCCTATAGTTACGCACAGAACAAGCTACCCCTCTACAAAGATCCGCGCTTTGTCCAATTCCATGGTTCTGATCTTTGGTACTTATCCAGATGGCACATTGCGAATGACAGGCTGTATTCGGTTCTGGTGGAAAAAGGACTTAAGCAAATACCGCTATCACAGCTGTACATTATTTTGGAACACGAACTTGGTATGTCCCGCAGAGAATATGCATTCGCCCCTGAGGGGGATTCGCGGTTTAAGGTGATTGACGGGCTTGTACTCGTTGCATATGGGGAACAACTGCCTGAACTTGAGCAAAGCCCTGTGCAGTTAAACGAAGAAGAAAATCAAACAGAACAATCAAACTTAGGGAAAGAGGAGGTTGCCGTCACCATGGCAAACGAGTTAAAAACAGCAAGCGTACTTGAAGATGTGCTTCGTAACGTTCAGGATTCAACGGAGAAGCTCGAACAGCGAATCCGTGAGATGGAAGAGGAAGTGCTTGAGCACTTCAAAGAAAACGACATGACCGCCATTTCCAAACTGGTTGAGGAAAAAGAAAAAGGGGAATCCATTGTAGCCGCCCTGTCTAAGGTAGCTGAACTGGTAAACCAATAATTCAATAAACAAGGATGGCAGTGTAGATGGAAGCAATACAAGGTCTCGACTCATTGGAACGTCGATTTGAACGCTTGAGGCAGGTTGTAAGCTATAAACGTCTTCAGCTTCAATGGATAGAAGAGGACGTGCGCGCATGTTTTCAAGAAAATGATATGGCGGGCATAGCAGAACTGGCCCGTGAGAAGGATCTTATACTTGCCTGGATTTCTAACATGGAATCATTCATTGCCAAGTGGGAGAAGTACTGGCAGCAAAATGATACAGCATCTGGCTGGCTGTCCGCAGGAATTCAAGTGTATAACGTGTAGCAAAGAGGCGAAAAGGTGGCCAAGCCTTTTCGTCTTTTTAGTTATTCCCGCCGGTGCCTGTTTTTACTTTTCCATAAATTTCATTCGTATTCATTTCAAAAAGGTATTGCATACTGTTAGTGAAATGTGATATTATTATTTCTGTCGCCGCGTTGGTAAACAATGTCCCAGTAGCTCAGTTGGATAGAGCAACGGCCTTCTAAGCCGTGTGTCGGGAGTTCGAATCTCTTCTGGGACGCCAGACAGCGAGCCATTAGCTCAGTTGGTAGAGCACCTGACTTTTAATCAGGGTGTCACTGGTTCGAGTCCAGTATGGCTCACCATTTAAGTGGAAAGCATACCATGATTAAGGGCGAAAATTTGTGCCTTTCATCACTTTGGACTCTCACCAGAGAGGAAGTAACAAGTTATGCGGGTGTGGCGGAATCGGCAGACGCGCTAGATTCAGGTTCTAGTGGTGGCAACACCGTGGGGGTTCAAGTCCCTTCATCCGCACCATTAATTGTCATTCTAACTACGTCGAATTACTTCCTGCTAGAATGACATCAGTAGTACCCGTAAGGGTGCACCATATGTGTTCATCTGTACGACGTCGAATAAGCTTCCTTGTTCAGATGAAATCAGTAGTATCTGCGAAGACAGATGCACCATTAACTTCCCAGATGAAATTAGTATCTGCAGGGTGTATAATGAGTATGTACTAACTAACCAATGCGAATAATTTTTAACGTAAGAAGTGTGGGTAGTCGCTATTCATCTCGAATGAATAGAGGAAAGTCCAGGCTCGCCCGGACTGAGATGTCCGGAGTGTTTGCGCCTATCGCAAGGTAGGGCAGTCGGGTTAACCGGCTGACGGCGGTGAAATCAGCTACGTTCTTCCGAATATGCTGAGAATAGCCTGAAAGTGCCACAGTGACGAAGCTCTGCTGGAAACGGCAGAGGTGGAACGAGGTAAACCCCGTAAGCGAGCAACCCAAATTTAGGTAGGGGCACTATCCGGTGGGAAATGAACCGAAAGGATAGACAGATGAAATGTCTGTAGATAGATGACTATCGCTTCCATGTACCAGGCTGGCCGCCGTTATGAGTACGGGAAGTACAAAACCTGGCTTACAGCACTTCTTACGGCCATATATACTTACAAACCAAGGAACCGTTCCATCTTATGGGACGGTTTTTTCTACATTAACGGCACAGGGGTGTTGGCATGGGAAGCATTGCGTTTACATTGACGCCGGAAGCGGCACAGGCATACAAAAAATATGCCGGATTCAACGAAGGTGAAATTTACAGGCTGTATACACGGACGAGCGGGCCGGGAACCGGCGGGCTTTTCTATGCGCTGGAAAAATCCGGGCAGGATGAAGTGCAGGAGGAGGACGCGGTTTTTCAAGTGGAAGGCATCTGCTTCTTCATTCGTCCCGCTGATTTCTGGTACTTCAATGGCGGGACATTGTCACATGATCGCTATATGGGGGAATACGGATTTGAATTTCGCAATCCTTTGTTGGACTAGAGGAGGGCAAACTACGCGATGAATCGTTTTATGCAGTTTGACGAATGGACAGAAAGTGTTCAAAGGCTTGATAAGCAAATAGAAAGTGATTTTAAGTCGGGTGAGGCGCAGGCGGCAGAACTATTCGCGCAGCTTTCCTTCTGGAAGAAAAGCATCGAGCAAAGCCATCTCGCTCGGTGGGAAGCCATGCTCTACACATGCATGGGCACTATTCATTATAAGAACGATCCGCACGGGCAGGCAGCAGGGAGCTGGCTGCGCCAGGCTATTCAGCTTGAGCCTGAACAGCCGAAAGCATGGCTTTACCTGGGCAGGGTTATTTTACATGAGTTGTCCTCTCTTTTTGCGGGCATTACTATGGAATCGATACGTCAGGTTGACCCGACAGAACATAAGAAGAAAAAAATATTGGAAATACAGCACACGGTCCAGCGAATGGTAACGGATACATTGGAGCGGGGAAAAGAACGGCTGGAAGAAGGGAAGCACGCACAGCGGCACACCGGAAGTCCATCCGATTTATGGGGCGAAGCAGAGCGCTTGCTGGAAATGCTGCCGCCCTTGCTGCATGAACTGGAAGATGCTTGCATCCTGTTTACCCGCTCAGTAAGCGGGCTGTATGTATCAGAGGAATTGGTCGCCGCCGTAAATGGGGGAATCAAAGAAGTGGAGGCTGTCATCAGGCAATGGAATGAATGCTTTTCCAGCTTTCGGCAGCTAAAAACAGAAACACCGTCTGCCCTAACCCGGCTGGATTCATTAATCGGGATGTCAGATATAAAGAAACGGATTCGCGATCTGTACCATTTCCTGCTTTACTTATCCACTCGCCAGGAAAAAGGGCTGCATATGCGTGATAGCGTAAGCCTTCATGCCGTCATTACAGGGAATCCGGGGACCGGAAAAACGACCGTTGCCCGGCTGCTGGCTGAGATTTACCACGAATTAAACATACTGGAGCATGCAAAAATAGTAGAAGTAGATCGTTCCCACCTGGTTGGATCGTACATTGGCCATACGGAGCAAAAAGTAATGGAAGCGGTTGAGCGGGCCGTCGGCGGCGTACTGTTTATCGACGAAGCATACAGCCTCAAGCGGGGAGGAAGCGCGGAGAACGACTTCGGGCAGGTTGCCATCGATACGCTCGTTGCCGCAATGACAGGGAGTGAATATGCGGGTAAATTCGCGGTTGTCCTCGCAGGATATCCGGAAGAAATGAGGCTGTTTCTGCAGGCCAATCCGGGACTTAGGAGCCGGTTCCCGGAGAACGGGCATTTCCACCTGCCTGATTTTACAACAGAGGAACTCATTGGGATCGGCAGGCAGGTGGCACGCAACAATGATTTTATTTTAACGGAGGGCGCAATTCGTTCTATGGAACACCGAATTGAATGGGAGCGGGTGGACCGGACATTCGGCAATGCAAGAACGGTGAAAAATATTGTGCTCGAAGCCGTCATTGCAAAAGGAAGGAAGCTATCGGAAGGGGCTTCGCTTGCTCCGGATGAGTTTTCGATTCTGTATGAGGAGGACTTTCACCAGGAGCAGCCGGCAGTAAAGCCTGCGGTTGAACGCCTGGAGGCGCTTGTCGGCCTGCAGGATATAAAAGAGGAAATTCGCATGCTATTCGCCTTTCTGACGATCCAGCAGGAGCGCAAAGCGTTCGGGCTGCCTGTTGTCCCGCTCCAGCTGCACGCAGTTTTCTCCGGAAACCCGGGCACGGGAAAAACGACCGTTGCCGAAATTTATGCTTCCATTGCGAAGGAAGCCGGCATGTTAAAGCGCGGGCATCTCGTCACGGCAAGCCGTTCCGACCTTGTCGGCGAATATGTGGGACAAACCGCTATCAAGACGAGAAGAAAGATTGCGGAAGCGCTGGGCGGGGTTCTTTTCATCGATGAGGCGCATTCTCTGCTTGCGGGAAGTCCAGGTGACTATGGCGCGGAGGCCATCGATACACTGGTTGAGGAAATGACGCGGCACAATGAAAACCTGGCGGTTATTTTCGCCGGGTATCCAGATTTAATCGGGCGCCTGCTTGATTCCAATCCGGGTCTGCGGTCCCGATTTAAGAAGTTCTTTCATTTCCCGGATTATTCAGCGGATCAATTAACGGAGGTTGCTGAACATTATGCGCACGAACTCGGGTATATCCTTTCGTCTGATGCGGCCCAGCAGCTGCAAATGAAATTTGCTGAACAACAGGGCAATGACGGCAATGCACGCCTGGCCCGCAGTGTGATTGAGAATGCCGTTCAGTTCCAGGCGAAGCGCTTGCTGGATACAGAGCAGAAAACATTCACTGCGGAGCAGCTGACACAAATCGAAGTTGAGGATATTTTGTCCGGTTCTTCCTTTTCCTGTTATAATATAACCGAGTAAAAGGGGGAATGGTGATGATTATCCATCGAAACGGATGGGTTCACCGCTTGATTAAAGAGCTGGCCGGACGCGCGCGGGAAGTAAAGCTGGAAAAGGATATGCTGCAAACCATTCTCGACCATGCATATGAAGGGGTTCTCATCGTTGATGTGAATGGCTACATTCTAATGGCTAATCAGATCTATGCCGATTTTTTGGAAAAAGGCTTAAATGAATTGATTGGTAAGCATGTAACAGATGTGATTGAGAATACGAGAATGCATATTGTCGGGCAAACGGGCAAGCCTGAAATCGCCCAGATTCAGAAAATAAACGGGCACGAAATGATTGCCAGCCGGATTCCAGTTTTCAATGAGGATAAGGTTGTCGCCGTTGTTGGTACAGTTATGTTCCAGGAAGTGGATGATCTATTCGCGCTGTCAAAAAAAGTGGAAAATTTAAGAAAAGAGCTTAATTATTATAAAGACGAACTCATAAAAAGAATGGGAGCCAAGTACTCCTTTGACACGATTCTTGGGACGAGCGGGGAACTGGAAAGGGTCAAATCCCTGGCGAAACGGGTAGCGAAAAGCGATACAACCATTTTGTTAAAGGGAGAAAGCGGGACGGGAAAAGAGCTGTTCGCCCATGCAATTCACAGAGAAAGCTACCGGGGAGGCGGCCCGCTGATTAAAGTCAACTGCGCTGCTATTCCTGAAACCCTCCTTGAATCCGAACTGTTTGGGTATAAGGAAGGTTCCTTCACCGGGGCGAAGAAATCCGGTAAGAAAGGGAAGTTCGCTCTGGCGAATGGCGGGACTATTTTTCTGGATGAAATTAGCGAAATGCCGCTGATGATGCAGGTAAAGCTCCTGCGTGTGCTGCAGGAAAAGGAGATTGAGCCGATCGGGGCAGAAACTCCGGAACCGGTCGATGTAAGAATCATTGCCGCGACAAACAAAGATTTGCTTGAACTCGTTGAGCAGGGGAAATTCCGCCATGATCTTTATTACAGGCTGAACGTTGTAACGCTCGATATTCCGGCTCTTCACGAGCGGGGAGGCGATCTTTCCCTGCTTATCTCCTTTTTTCTTGAAAAGCTTCAAAAGGAAACAGGAATCCAGGCAAAAGGAATCACCAGAGAAGCGGAGGAAATTCTCCAGGTGTACCGCTGGCCCGGCAATATTCGTGAACTGCGCAACGTCCTGGAAAGAGCCCTCTATGTGAAAACGGAGGATATGATTAGCAAAGAGGATCTCCCTCTTGCCGTTATCGAATCAGTAAGGCGTGAAGGGGACCATTCTTCTGCTTCCACATTAAAGCAGGCAGTGGAGCGGGCGGAGGAAAAGGCGATACGGCAGGCGATACGAGAGGAAAAAGGGGACAGGCTGGCGGCGGCGCGCAGGCTGGGCATCAGCAAATCAACTTTATATGCCAAAATGGTTCGTTATTCCATTGATGACTAACAGCGGCGGATATGCTGCTGTTTTTTGTTGAAAGTAACCTCCAGTGGACATTAAAAAAGATGACCTGAGTTAAAAGAAAAGCCAGTACTTTCCTGTCAACCCTCGATATACCACATTTCCCATTCTTTCTATTCTTACAATTTTGTATTTCTGTATGTAAAATGTAAAAGGCACGAAGCTAGATGTTTCGCCATAAAAACATTTACAGAAAGAATGAGGGGATTTTTTACATCATGTCAGTCAGCAAACGTCTTTATTTTTCTTTTTTAGTTACGCTTATTATTACAACGTTGTT
>NZ_BBWZ01000077.1 GCF_001015055.1 Aneurinibacillus tyrosinisolvens
TATCCAATTGAGAAAAGAATCAAAGCCAGCTTTTGTATTTTCAAAGGAAAGAGGGGCGCCAAACTCCATCCCTCTATAGTCTTGCGCACGTGCAACGTGCTTTGATTTAGCGATATCCACACCGACGATTAATGTTTTAGAAGTAATTTGAGCAATCTTTCGATTTTGGTTATAATTCATTGGGAGTCCTCCTCGGCTATCAATTAAGGGTCCTTGCGCTGCAGCTTTGGACACCTCGTATCATACCAAGAGGGCTCTTTTTGGATCAAACCGCAGTTTTCTTTATTACAGGAATGCTGCCCGTTAGCCATCCATACCGCAGGACGCGGCACCACAGATGATGTAAGAAAAATTCGTTCTTACATGGGAGCACAATAACTTTAAATTGAAGGTCATACTAAAAAAGTGGAAAACATACGCTAAGCAGCGTCAGATAACGCTCGTTACGTTAATTAGAAAGACAAGGATAACAGGCAATTGAATTATTTAGTTAGCCATTAAACCTCATAAAAAGATTGGTGAACTTTGCTTGAAGAAGATCTTTTACTGATTGAAGCTGTGCTACTTGTATAAGATTTCCTTGTACTTTAAAATGATCCATTTCTTGGTTGAGCATTTCATTGATTTCATCTAATAATATAATTAAATGTTTATCTTCTTCTTTGAAATGTGAATCTTGATTTCCGTTATCATGTTCCATAAATTTCTTAATCCCTTCCGCATAATATTTAATTCCATACTATGTAAACAAGTAATGACAAGTGTTAGACATGTACCTTTTTTTAGTTGTAATGTCCAATAACTATTAGCTTGAAATAAAAAAAGGGTGAACCAATTGTTCACCCCTTTATAAAACACCCTACACAACACCAAGAAAGAAGCAACTTTTGAATAGAACGTGACTTTTCTATATTATGTTGTTCTTTGTATTCTATGCACTTTTTGTTGGATTGGATGTTAATTACCTTTTACCTGTGGCTCTGGATGTGCTATGTTTTTATTTATATTTTTTCTGTTTTTAACTAATATAGATAATCCCCTCAAGCCTAATTTGATAATGTTCTCCTTCATTTGATACTAAAATGTGATCAGGGAAAACCTCTTCTAATGTTCCTCTAATGGTTTCAACTGGAGTCGCAACGGATATTTCCCTTCCTCTTCGCTGCTGCAAATTATTCAGAAGTTGTTTCGTGAATGTCACAGTATTCCTGGGAATGGATTCTCTTTGTTCAGGTACATATTCAATCTGTTCGGATACAGGATAAACATAACGGTAATAATATGGATGATTCATGTTTACCTCCTTAATTTTTAGCCATGATAGAAATATATGCAGAATATAGGGGGATGAACTAAGGCAAATACCCAAATTGCTTAAGTATCCTTTTATTTTTTATTACATGACCTATATTTTGTTTCTTTAAATGGTTTGGCTGCTATTTGATGACATTAGATATGTAAACACCAAAGAAGCCCTTCTGAGAATGACAGAGAGGTTTCTTTGGTGTTTACAGCAGCATACAACAGCAAACTCAGCGCAAGATTTGCCTTATCAGGTTATTCTAGTTCTACATCTTGGTGCATGAAATCCCAATGATTTTTGATAACCTTTACTATGTAAAGCAAAAGCCGTTTCGCACTAAAACAAACGGCTTTTTTATCCTTTTCTTTGTTTTTTCTTTCTCCCATCAGAGAAACGAGAAAGCGCTTATCAGATGAGAAATGCTCCACCAAAAAAGAGAAGTAAGAACAAGGAGGCTAGCAGAGACAAGGGAAAAGTTAAACGTCTAAGAGGATTAAAACCAACTTGACGGGAGTCTTCTCCCTTTACTTCATACGTAGAAACGGCAAGGATAACATTTTGATGTTCAACGTCGATAATCAATCCATCGTAAATTTTACCTTCTGTCGTCGTTATCCGTACATAACGCTGAAGATGATGTCGACACAATGTAGAATAGTATTCAGCATCCAACTATTTATTTCCTTTCTTTGTGAATACTTATACTCAAACCAAGATAAATAAAAGTGATGGTATAAAGTACACAAAGATAGGTGAACAAGTGTATGGTTGGCTGCCTTTTTTTATCTATTTTTAGCGAGAAAACCCCCACTTCAACGAAACGTAGTGAAGTAAGCGGGGGATGAATCGCTTTTTTTGGTAAAAAAGCGATTGTTTGCGAACGTTCGTTTCTATATAATGGCATCAGGAGGTGAAAAATGTGCCAACACTATCCATTAAATTGCCATTGTTTGAACCTACAAAAACAAAAGAAGAAATGTATGAAACGATGCGTTCACGTTTTTCTTTGGCATGCAATAAAGTTCTTGAGTTGAAAAAGGACAACCCAAAATTAAAAAAATCAGAGATTGACCGATTGTTAAGTGAAATCGAACTTCCTTCTACCTTGCACCAAGAAGCAAGGAAATTGGCGTTGAGTCGCTACCAGGATTGGAAGAAAAACAAGAAAACCAAAGGTTTTCCTTCTTTTAAAGAAAAGATTTCTATTCTCTTTAATAATCAAAATTGGCAACTACGGTTTGATAATGGATATTTGAAAGTCGGAATCCCAACCGTTGAGGAAGGCAATCTCACGATGGATAAATATGTGCCAGTGAAAGTAAATGCCTATTCCCTTTTTTGGGTGAATTACTATTTAACCGGAGAAATGGATAAGGAAAGTAAATACTTTCAATCTGCTTTTGAAGAGATTTCTAAGGCAAAAAAAGGGAGTGCCCAACTTTACTATAAAAAGGAACACTGGTATTTTTCTTTTTCTCTTTCTTTTGAGTTAAAAGAAAAGAATAAAGCAGAAAAATCCATTGGCGTAGATCGCGGATTACGATTAGTAGCCGTTGCTGGTAATCCCGAAACTGGAAAGTACATCACTTTTAATGGGAAACAGATGGGTCATATTCGAAGGAAGTTTTCACGCCTTCGGCATAAACTTCAAAAAGCGAAAAATACAAAGGCTTTAAAACAACTAGAGGATAAAGAACAACGTATTAATAAATACTGGAATCATGTAATTTCCAAACGAATGGTTGAATTTGCATTAGAATGTGGAGCTTCGATGATTAAAATTGAGGACCTATCAGGCATTCGTTCCATGAAAAAGTTTTGGAAGCGCTCTGACAGGAACGTAAACTCATGGGCATTCTATGACTTAGAGTCGAAATTAACCTATAAAGCCATGTTAGCCGAGCTATCAGTGCAAAAAGTGAATCCATATAAAACCTCCCAAGAATGCTCAAAATGCCATACCATTAAAAAATCAAACCGTCGAAAAGACGTATACAAATGCTCTTCTTGTGGACATAAAGAAAATGCAGATATCAACGCATCTTTCAACATTGCAAGCAGACCATCCATTGTCAACGAAGACAACCCCGCAGCGTAAGCTGCTGTGCGAAGCTCGATACTTCTCATAAGGCACCTGACTGTGCTGTACACCTAGCTGATGACGTTCTACCCGTCGCATCACGACCTACTTCTAGGACGGGACTGAATCGAGGTAACGGTAACTGATAATCCTATCTACCGAAGGTAGACGTGGGAATCCCCCACCTCTAAATGGAGTGTAGGTGAGGGAGGATGTCAAGCAACGTCTGATAACTATCATTATGATAAATCAGTTAAACACCAAAACCTGAAATTCGGTCAAAATCATCCGTTTTTGGGTTTTTCATGTTTGGGAAATAGTAAAATAATTCTTGTTTTTTAGAAATATGCTCTGTTTTTCGCAGGATTGCTCCGTTTTTCCACATGTTTTAGTCTATATTTTTCACGTTTTGTTAATATGAACCCAGTTAAATTGTACTGTAAACTTTACTCTACTAACTACGCTATACTCCCTCTATGATAAAACGCATATCTCATGTTTTATCTTGTTTTCTCTTGTTTTCTCAGGATTTCGGAGTTATTCAGGTTTAGTAGATGTTTACTCATTGGAATGAGGAGGAAGTAAAGGATATTTTTAGAGCTAGAGGGCAAAAAAGTCATACCTACCTAGCCACTTCCATCCAAAAAGTGGATATTAAGTTAACCTATAGTTGCACTTATGGATGTCCACGTTTCTCATGGAGGTCAACCCTCCCATGTCTCACAGAGTCTTCGCTCCTAAATTCCTTCGTCCAACCTTTCCATGAGGTGGATGTCAGTGATGCTGCCCGACAGGGTCATTGCCCGTAGTAATACTGACTAATCTGTGCTTCAAATGTTTACTATATCTTTCAAATTTCCATACACCTGATTAACTCCCAGAAAACAAATGATTACGCTGCACTCTTCACGAGTGCCATATGAGGAATATCCCCTAACATTCTTTCTTTACTTAACTCTCACTATTTTTTACCAACGATAAACAAGATACGTATCAATTTTTAACACAATAAATAAAATTTATTTTGATTACTTAACGTTGGTCATTTTATATCCCCATAGGACACGCTTTATCGGGGAACCACAGACAATGACGAAAAATGTAAAAACATTCTACTTTATAGTTTAATATAAACCTTGCTATACTATTCTTTGTTACCATTTATTAACCATTATAAAAACGAAGCGGGGATTCATAATGGCATCTTATGAAAGTAAAAGATGTACCTCTTGTAACAGAAAATTTGAATGGCTTGGTGTAGAACGAGAATTTAATGAGATTCGTGAACTCGAAGTGACTTGCCCTCGTTGTGGAACCGTCCACAAAATTTTATCTCAATACCATGTAACACAGGTACGGAAATCGCTATAGAGGAGCGGGTGACTGCTCTTTTTTATTTAATGGGTTAATTGTCGACGTGAATCGTGATAACATTATGCTTGCCATTTCTATGCATGAAGTCAAGGGAGAATATTCCCGCCGGATTGGTTTTGATCCTCTTAGACGTTTAACACTCCCCTTATCTTTGCCAGCCTTCTTGTTTTTACTTACCTTTTTTGATGAGGCCTTTTCATCTGGTAGTTGCTTTCTTGTTCCGTGACCAGATTTTATTTCACTCTGCATTGTGGAAAATAACTCCTAGTGTATATCTAGTTCCAGAATGAATAGTTGAGACCCCATGACGCATCTTGACGCGATAATAACCTCGTTTTCCATGGGAGGGCTTGAAATTGGTTGGGAATACAAGGCCCTCCCCTTGTTTTAATGTAATAACAAATCCTCTAGATTGGGCTCTCGGTCTTTGTTCCACAAGCAAAAACTCTCCGCCTGTAAAGTCGTTTTCGTTACTCAATAAGAAAACGACTTGGAATGGAAAATATTTATCACCATATAAATCTTGATGAAGACAATTATACCCCCCTTCCTCATATCGAAGAATTAAAGGAGTGGGTTTCGTTTGATTTGAACCTGCACATTCTAATAAAAAGTCTTCTAAATTTAACGGGTATCTTACTCCCGTTTTAAGTGACTCACTCCAGCTATTTGCAACTTCTGCAAGATTGGGGTACATCCCCTTTCTAAGCTCCTCTATTATTGGTGGCAAAGGGTCACCATAGTACTTGTACTCTCCGTCCCCAAAACGATAATGAGACATGTTGATTTGGTTTCTATATAGTTCATCCTTCTGATATAAATGGATTAATTGATTACATTCGATTTTATTAAGCAAAGGTGCTGTAATTACAAATCCTTTATCATTGATTTCTTCCTTTAACTTCATCCAATTTAAATTAGAAATCCGACTGGGAATATCCATTTTTTCAAATCTCCTTATTGTTGAACGATTGGATATAAAAATTAGGCAAAATGAATCAAGCAATTGCTTTGATTTAAGATGCTAAACGCAATTGCAAAGTTACGACTACTGCAGCTGTTCAGGTGGAGGATTACGGTGTCCTTTATTCTCTACTTCAGTAAAGATATTTTCTTGTGGTTCCTGTGGTTTGGTTTGATTGAAATTTCGACCATTCGGTAATCGTTTTTCAATAAGCTCCATAAGATTTTGAATGTCTTTTTTTGTGGCCGCTTGCTTTTCCGGTTTTAATTGATATCCTAATTGTCCGTTAACCTCCAACGTGGCCGATTGTACATCATCAACCTTTGCAACTCCAACCTGACGCAGTCTAGACTCTAATTTATCTACCGTTAAGCGGATCTTGCTTAAGTTTTTTACATTTATCTTTCCATTTTCAATGATGGTAACCGCCTGACCAGAAATCAGGGTTTCAAGCCTATCCGATTTTAACTGAATATATTCTGACGCAAGCAATACAAGAATTAACACTGCTGCTACCACGAATGTAACCCAGAGTCCTTTCCCTGCCACAGGTTGAATAAGCAAAGTACCAAGAGCGATCATAATGACCGTTTCCGGCATTGTCATCTGTGAAAGGGTTTTTCGCCCACCAATTCGCAGTAAAAAGACACCGACAAGAAATATTAGGACCGTTTGCCAAATCAAGTTTAAACTCATTTGAATCTCCTTTTTTATTTACCATTATGGGAAATGAAAAGGATTCTTTATACATTCGACAGGAAAGCAAACGTACGGTTAAAGAATGAAAAAGAGAGGTAAGGAGAAAGGGAATAACATATTGTTCAATTATCGTCAGCGTTGTAATAGGAGGTAAAAAATATAAACACAAAAGTTGTAGCCGTATTTACTACAGTACAAGAGGCAATTGAAGCCATTCAAGGCTTAAAACAGCGTGGATACAATAAAAAGAACATTATTATCAGGTGCCACCATAGGCGTTGGAGCGGGCATATTAACTGGCGGGCTAATGGGAGCAGGTATCTCAGAAGATGAAGCTGTTATATACGCCTTCTTATCTAAATGAGGGAAAAGTTCTCCTACTTGTAGATTCTGATGCCACAAGCAGCACAGATGTCCGTGATACTTTACGTGAGAACAACTCGATTAAAACGGCTAGCTATAAAGTTATGAGTGAAAATACGTTGGATAAGAATCAATAAAAAAACAGTTGCAAATCCACACACTTGCTAAGCTCACTTGCATCATACAATACCAATAATTTAAGTAGCAGGAGATATAGTATGTATAAAAAATTTAAACTTCTAGTATTTGTACTCCTTTTATTGTTTATTCCTTTAGGGTGCTCAAGCAATGAAAAAACAGAAGTGTCTACCTCGTCAACTTCTGCTTCCGGTCAAAAAGTAGAACTTATGGTCTCGGCAGCCGCAAGCTTAATGGATGTACTAAAAGAAGTTAAAGCTTCATTTGAACAGGACCATCCAGACATTAGGTTAACCTACAGCTTCGGAAGTTCGGGCAAATTGGCCCAACAAATAGAACAGGGAGCCCCTGCGGATGTTTTCCTTTCTGCCAGTGAGAAATACATGGATCAACTTGAAGAAAAAAATTTAATCCTGCAGGGTTCTCGTGTCGATTTCGCAAAAAATGAACTTGTTCTTATTACAAACAAAGAGAGTTCGCTCAACATTCCATCGTTTGAAAGTATTCAGCCAAAAAAAGTGAAGCAGGTGGCCATCGGAGAACCTGAAAGTGTCCCAGCTGGAAGATATACAAAAGAAGTATTTGAAAAACTAAACTTGTGGGACAAACTGCAAAGCAAATTTGTTTTAGGGAATAATGTACGACAAGTTCTTACGTATGTAGAATCAAATAATGCTGAATTAGGAGTGGTATATGCCAGCGACGCGCTTATCTCGCAAAAGGTAAAGGTATTGGCCACTGCAAACTCTCAATTACATAAACCGATTGTTTATCCAGAGGCAATTATTGCGAGTTCTCAGCATCCTAATGAGGGAAATTTGTTTATTTCTTATTTATCTAGTGAAAAAGGAAAAGCAATTTTAAAGAAATATGGTTTTGAATAGAGCATAATTCCCCTTATTTTTTGGTAGGTGTTTTTGTTACAATAGTTATATCCAGCTTGTATTCGGTATAATAAGGACCTGAAAAAAGATCCATGCCCCCTATGGATCTTTTTTCTGTTCAAACCTTCTTTCCGATTGCGATGGCACAATCTAGAAGAAAACAGCTTAAAATATATAGAACAAAAAACAAAAAGTAAGAGGGAATAAAAATGAATCAAAAAAGACATATGTATAGCGAGCCCTTCATTATGTTCGCTGCTCTTTTTCGTTGGTTTATACTGGCTTCGTTAACAGGAATTATTGTAGGAACTACTACCAGCCTGTTTTTGAACTTATTACAATATGCTTCGGATAAAACCTCTCATCTTCCTTTTCTTATCCAATTCATTCTTCTCCCCCTTGGAGGGCTTATTACAGGTTTATTAATTCGCTATGGGGCTCCGGACGCTGCCGGCCATGGCACGGAAGCCGTAATTATGGCTGTACATGAACAAAACGGAAAAATTAATGCAAAAGTAGCCCCTATTAAAGCGCTGGCCACAATCGTTACTCTTGCTTGCGGCGGATCAGCCGGCAAAGAAGGGCCATGCGCACAAATCGGTGGAGCAATGGCCTCCTCATTCGCTGATATTATCCGGTTAAACGAACAAGACCGCAAAAAATTGGTCATTTGTGGAATTAGCGCTGGGTTTGCAAGTGTATTTGGCACTCCGCTTGCAGGGGCTATCTTCGGAATCGAAGTTCTAGCGATTGGTGGTTTAATGTATGAAATGATTCTCCCTTGTTTTATTTCCGGAATCACCTCGTATGAGATTAGCCAAAGTTTAGGGATTTCTTATACATATTTTCCCTTTACTCATAATACCCCCTTCTCCGAAATCCTTTTTATTAAAATGATTGGAATCGGTCTTTTATGTGGTGTTATTTCATGGATTTTCATTGAGATATTCGAGTGGTTTCAGAAAACCTTCCGCTTACTTGAAAATTATCTGAAGTGGAAACCAGCGTTACCTATGATTGGAGGATTCCTTTTATCCTTCATGATTTTATTTATTCCAACTGATTACCTGGGGCTAAGCATTCCTCTATTGGATACGGCATTAGAGGGTCATTCTGTTTCTTATCTAGCGTTCTTTTGGAAAATCCTTTTTGTTGCGATTACTCTTGCTTCCGGCTTTAGCGGTGGAATTGTAACCCCGCTCTTTGTCATTGGAGCAACCGCGGGTAATGCGTTGGGGCACCTGTTTCACATTAATCCAGCGCTAGGGGCTGCAGTTGGCATGGTAGCCGTTGTTGCATCTGGATCTAACACGCCAATCTCTGCATTTGTTATGGGTGTGGAATTGTTTGGAGGCGATGTCGGTATTTTTCTATTTACCACGAGTGTAGTAGCCTATATGATAATAGGACATCGAAGTGTATATCCAAGCCAAATGGTCTCAAGTGGGAAGTCTTCCTGGATCCATATCGAGAAAAACATTTCGCTCGAACAAGAAACCAATATTCACATTTCATATGCCCTATTAAGAAAACTGAAGCGAAAAAAATTAAAAAAAGAGGAGCCAGTAATGCCTCCCCAGAAAACAAGTTAGCTTGTTCCGTTATTCTCAAAATTCAATTGCCGTTAGATGGGCTTTTTAGTATAGCAGAATTGTATGGTTTATCTGTTGGACCTAAACCAACGTACTTATCATAAATGTCGAAAATAGCACGAGCAATCCGTCCTGCGGATGATGCACCATATCCTCCTTCCGGTACAACGACCGCAACGGCTAACTTTGGATTATTGGCTGGCGCGTAAGAAATAAAAACCCCATTGTTAACCTGGCTATACTTGTGCCAGTTTACCTTCTTCGAAAAATCAATGGAATCTGGCACGTAAATATCCTGTTGGGAGGTTCCTGTTTTGGCAGCAATCTGATAAGGAAAACCAGCAAATACACCTGCGGCTGTTCCTCCCGGTTGAGTAACCATAACCATTCCTTCCCGAACAGTATTCCAATAAGATTGAGGCTCTGTTAACGTGCTTAAAATTTCTGATTTGAATGAGCGTACTACTTTGTTCTCCCTATCTGTAATACGCTCAACAAGCTGAGGCCGTAAACGAACTCCATTATTGGCAAGGGTTGCAGTGTATTGAGCAAGCTGCATCGCAGTATAACGCCCCTGTTGCCCAAAGGAGGATTGAACCATAGCTGCTAATGGTCCATACTTTGCATTCATTACCAAGAAATCTTCAGTTCCCGCATATTCCCCTGGCAAATCGATCCTGGTTTTTATACCAAGACCGAAGGCGTGCAAGTAATTTTGTAGAAGAGGAATCGAATTCTTCTTATTCTTCTGGGCTAACCTGTCACCAACCATGGCCATATACGTATTGGATGAATATTTAAGGGCCAGCCGTGGATCCATCACTCCATAGTTATGGTGGCTGTCATTATGAATGACATCTGAAGTGCCACCATACCGGTACGCTCCAGGGTCAGACCAGTATTCTCTTGGATGGATGACGCCCTCAGACAATCCCATCAATATCGTAGAAGGCTTTATAGCTGACCCCGCTGGAACAATAGAAGAAGGATGTTTGTAATTTTCCTTAATCGCTGCTTTCCCCGTTTTCGGGCGTACATCATGCGGCGCACTGCGGATGGTACCGTTTGTAAAAGAATATTGATTCTTATTGTACGTTTCTTGGTCAAGCCCTGATACCCAAATATTCGGATTATATTCGGGATAACTGACCATAGCAACCACTTTTCCAGTTTTCACTTCCATGGCTACAGCATACGCATTCTTTGCATTAGAAGCATTTCGGCTAGTTGCACGCAGGGTCGGTAGAAAGTTTTTTATAAAGTCCCTCGTTTCCAACTGTACACGCTGATCAATGGTAAGATACAAATTATCCCCTTGTTTTGGAGGTACTTCTTGAATCTTTCTTATGATGCT
Source organism: Aneurinibacillus tyrosinisolvens (assembly GCF_001015055.1). Lineage (GTDB taxonomy): Bacteria > Bacillota > Bacilli > Aneurinibacillales > Aneurinibacillaceae > Aneurinibacillus_A > Aneurinibacillus_A tyrosinisolvens. The sequence continues at coordinate 10,752 of NZ_BBWZ01000077.1, forward strand.
CTGATTCGCTGCTACCTCATATTTACGATACCCATTTTCTCCTCGCAGCTGTTCTTCATATGTACGTTCAATTCCATCATAACCAATCATTTGATCCGGTAAATAGAGTTCTTTATGAGAACGGTAATATTCATTGCCTTCATTATCCGCCACGTTGAATGGACGAACGTAACCAATGGCCTGTACTGCTACCTGTTTTGGATCATAAACACGAACAGGTTGAGTTAAAACATCGATGCTAGTAAACTCAGTACGATGTGCCGCCAGATAAGCAATTTCTTTTTGTGATAAATCATACTTTAAATCTGGCTCAACACCATAAAATGTCCTTGCTTTTATTAATAAATAGAAAAACATCTGTATATCTGCTATGTTGAAAGTGCGAACAACCAACAAAGCGAGGTTATACAGATGCCCTTTCAGTATATCAATTCTTTACTCCAGATACCAGAATTAGAAGTGAAGGATCTGCATATAGACAATGAGGAGTTTATTATGGAAGTGGAACCGACGGTTCCTGTTCAGCCATGCCCCTATTGTCAGTCTCTTTCCGTGACTCTTCGGGGGATTTCTTATGAACGCAAAGTAAGG
>NZ_BBWZ01000078.1 GCF_001015055.1 Aneurinibacillus tyrosinisolvens
GCAGGCGCTATCGCTGACCTTAGTGTAAACTTCCGCATCTTCCTTTGTATAAAAGAACTCCCATCCGTTTCCGTCTGGATCTTGAACCCAAAACTTATCCTGGCGTGCATAGCAGCAAGTAACGTCCATTTCCTCCTTTGTTAACCAACCAAGTTCCTCAAGGCGATTTTTCTGGGAGAGAACCTCTTGTTCCCGTTAAAAACAAACGGTAAATAGCAAAACTAAATGTAAAATGGTCAAACATAATCGGTAAATAGCACGAGCGAAAATTGGACTCTCCATCCAGTTTTCCTCGTGTTTTTTGTTTCTAATAAGCAGGAAAAACGTACCGTTGGTACGTAAGCCAGAGTTAATCAAACGATTGATAAAAAGCCTGAAAAAGCCCAATAAAACAGGATTTAGGAGCGGAAAAGGAGAAAGAAGGCAAGAAGAATAGAGCGAAAAAAAAGAAGGAGAAAAAGGCAGGAGAAAAAACAGGGAAAAACCTCTTCTCTACCCACTGATTTTTTCCAATCCATTTACCAACTATGTTTTCCTAAAAATCCTGATTTCTGACAAAAAATAGGAGAAAAAGCAGGAGGAATAGTTACCGTTTTTGTTTTCCTACAGAAATTGGAAAATGGGAGAAAGGCAGGAATGACAAGGGTTTGGGAGAATGGGGGAGGGAAGAACTTAATTTTTCAACTACATAGAAGCAGGACATTTTTGAAGATAGAATCTAAGATGAATCTGAATTAGGGAATAGGGGAAAGGATAAAAAAATTTTAAATCCAAGTTCTCTAAAAGCATGTTGTTGATTTTTTATCCAACTCTCACGTAAGAAAGAAATTTTCTTACATTATCTGTGGTGCTTCAAATAGAGGCATGGTTGACTAACGGGAATCATTAGCGAAATACGGCTGTTTCGGCAGTCGTTTTTTATTTGCTCAACTAACGGGCAGAAGAGTTGAACAGGCTCAAATTTAATACACCTAAATTCAACTGTTAGTTGAAAATTATTAAAAATCAATTAAGAGGTTATTGTTCCTTTAGGGAAACATCAATAAAATTGGTTAACAAGGAGCGTGATTAATCTTGAAGGAGCAATTGGCAAGAAACATAAGCAGATATCGAAAGGAAAGAGGACTAACCCAAGAGGAACTTGCTCGGACACTTGGACTTTCTTTTCAAGCAATTTCAAAATGGGAAAATGCTCAAACAATGCCTGAACTATCATTGTTGCCAGAATTGTCAAAATCATTGAATGTTAGTGTCGATAAGCTACTCGGCTATGTATCGCAGGATAACCCAATTTCCATTTACGAGGAAGAATATAAGGTTCCAAAATATTATTGGGGTGTTGAGCCAAATAGAGCATGTTATCAAGTTCTACAACTGATGCCTCCAACTAAACATCTGAAGCTATTAGATATTGGTTGCGGTGAGGGAAAAGATTCTGTTTTCTTTGCAAGAAACGGGTATGATGTAACTGCATTTGATATTGCAGATGCAGGTATAGAAAAAACTAAGAAACTTGCTGATAAAGTAGGTGTCCATGTTAATGTTTTTAAAGCTGACATTTTGGATTTTCGCTTAGATTCTCACTTTGATATTTTGTTTTCAAGCGGAGTTCTAAATTATATAAATCCTGACTATCGTGACGAGATATTCAGTAATTATAAGCAGTTTACAAACCCAAACGGTTTACATATTTTTAATGTGTTTGTAACAAAGCCCTTTATAGCCCCACCTCCTGAGAAGGAATCTAATTCGTATAAGTGGCATTCAGGCGAATTACTTTCACATTATCATGATTGGCTTATTAGAGACAGTTCAGAGGTTGTGTTTGACTGCAATTCATCAGGCATTCCTCACAAACATGCTATGACAAAAATTATTGCTCAAAAGATTCCGTTCTAAGCTAACGGGAATCGTTGGTTAAATAAAACGCAGATTTTAACTACCTACGTCCCTACGTCCCATGAGGTTGATTATGTAAAAAAGCCATCCGTAAATTTATAGATGACTTTTTTGCATTAAGAGGAGTTATCAAGGTAAGTATCTATGGTAAGTATCAGTGTGGGTATCACCGATATCTCTTTGAATGAGTTTACTTTAAAAATGTGATCATTTTTTTATCTTCCCATTAAATATTATAGGTTTTCTTGAACGCAGGACATAAAACAGCAAAGTCCATCGAATCCTTTAGTCAACCATTAAGGATTAATCATCCTTGGTCGTTACCGTTGTAGAAATTGAGTGTATAGAATTAGGAAAGAGCCGTAACGCAAGGGGTGACGTTATGGCTCTTTTTCATTGAATGGGGGTCTCTTTCATCTCATTTATTAACCTCTGACAAGTTTGATTATATAAATGGCATGGATCATTGGATTTTACTTAACTAACGGGCAGGATTGTGTGGTAATAGTGAAAAATAGATTAATTGTGCGGGATTTCTGTATAATTCCATTCAGACATATAAATCACCTATAAAGGGGGGATTAAAATGAATTTAATGATTCTTGATACTATTTTTTCCATTGTCAAATTACCATCAACAGAAACAATTCCATTTTGGGTGCTTAATGGGGATGTATTTTCTATCACTCGTACAAATGAGGAACTTTCTATTGTATGTCCTTCTTCAAGCCTTCCAAGTGGGAAACTTATAGATGTTGAACATGATTGGAATTGTATAAAAGTCGATGGTGTGTTGGAAATTGGACTGACTGGTATATTATCTTCTTTAGCGAATCCATTGGCAGAAAATAACATAAACATTTTTGCTATTTCTACTTTTAACACAGATTACTTATTAATCAAAAGCCACTCGTTGGAAAAAGCAAAATTGGTATTAGAAAATGCAGGACATACATTTAGCATGATAATGTAATTAATCCACAAATGGAAATCATTAGTGAAGACGGCTGTTACGGCAGTCGTTTTTTATTTGCTCAACTAATGGGCAATATACCAAAGATAATTGGTTCATTTGGTATACTTCTAATAGAAGATGATTAATTTTTGGGAGGAATGAAATGCTAATTGGTTATATTAAAGAAATCATTCGTCACCCTGTAAAATCGTTTGATGGAGAGAGTGTACAAAGAACCGAAATAATGGAATATGGTTTGTATGGAGACCGTAGCCATGTTTTTTTAGATGAAACAAGACCAGGCAAATTTTTAACGATAACCCAGTTCCCAGAAATGGTTCGATATAAGGCAAGATTTGTAGGGAAAGAGTTAGCGGGTGAATATCCTAAAGTTGAAATAACCACACCTGAAGGAAGGATTGTTGGCTGGGAGAACGAAGACCTACTTCACGAAATAGAGAATAAATCAAAACGGAAGGTTTCCTTTAAGAAATATTCTCCCTCTCATGTACCTTTAGGGGCAATTGAAGAAGAACACATCCAATTGGTAACGGATGCTTCCGTACATAAATTAAAAGAAATATGGGGACAAGAAGTTAATTATAGACGTTTCCGCCCTAACTTATTGATATCATTAAATCAGAAGACCCCATTTATTGAGGAAACATGGTTTGGTAAACGAATTAAAATAGGACAGGAAGTAGAAATTGAATTAAAAAGACATTGTGAAAGGTGTATGATTATTACGGTTAACCCTGATAATGCAGAAAAAGATTCTACATTATTGAAAACCATTGTAAAAGAAAGAAACAACTATTTTGGTGTTTATGCTTCCGTTGTAAAAACAGGTGAAATTCATGTGGATGATGAAGTTTTTCTCATTGAATGATATTTTTTCCATTATCAACAAGAGTTAAAGGTAAGCTTTATTTCACTAACAGGAGTCAATAGTTTAGTAAGTAGGTGTTTATTCCTTATATTCAACATGGAAGCTGAAATCATTCATGATAATATTGGTTATAGCTTTGCAAAGAGATGGGGTATTAAAGTGGATGTTCAAGTCTATACATTAAATGCTTTTGCGAAGGAAAAACATGGAGGAAATCCTGCTGGGGTTGTCTTAGATGCTGATTCTATGCTTGAAGAAGAAATGCAAAAGGTAGCACAAAAAATTGGCTTTTCAGAAACTGCTTTTGTTGAAAAATCAAGTCATGCTGATTTTAAAGTTCGATTTTTTACTCCTAACCATGAAGTTGATTTGTGTGGACATGCTACGATTGCAACCTTTTATCTTATGGTATCTCAAAAATTGATTCGCTATGGAACGTATACTTTGGAAACTAAAGCTGGAGTATTAGAAGTGAACGTAAAAGAAGATGGTAACGTCTTTCTTACACAGGCTCTCCCACAATTTTATGAAGAAATTAATAAACAAATTATTGCCGACTCTTTACTTATTAGTTCAGATGAATTGGTTTATGATTTACCCATCCGAATTGTTTCTACGGGATTGAGGGATATTTTGGTTCCAATTAGGAATATAGATGTTTTGGATAAAATTAATCCTGATTTTAATCAAATAATAGAAATCAGTAAAAAATATGATGTCATCGGATACCATCTATTCACCTTAGATACACAAACTAACGCCATTGCTCGATGCAGAAACTTTGCTCCTTTATTCAGTATTCCTGAAGAAAGTGCCACAGGGACAGCAAATGGTGCATTAAGCTGTTATTTATATAAGCATGGAAAAATTGCATCCAATCAAGCCGACCAGCTAATTTTTGAACAGGGCTATATCATGAAATCTCCTTCAGAAATATTAGCGAGGCTGTCTGTGAACGAAAAAAAAGACATTACTAAAGTAGAAGTTGGGGGTACGGCTTCAAATATTCAAGTACAAAAAGTAAAGATATAAACAAAAAATGCCCTATATATAAAATCTTAATTATTTCACTAACGAGAATCGTTAGTTAAGTAAGAAACCAAAAGAAGCAACTCAAAACGGCTCCTTTTCTTTTTGATGGATTATCAACATTGTTGTTTAACAGGACTTTAATTTAAAGAATAAAACGGGTGATAAAAGAGCTTGAAGATGAAGCGTATGATGAAACAACAATAGGAACTAACAAGAAAGATAGGGATTAAGGAAAGAAAGGCTACAAGAGTTTAAGTTGGGAACAGATAGTACAGAGAGTGCTTAAGCACCGCCACTAACATACTGTTGCATATTTTTTATTGACATGAACTGGAAGAGAGAATGTTATAAAATGTATATACGTAAGCGACAAACTCTGCACACCTTTTTGCAACTCGCTGTCTATGTAATAATTTTCTCTAGAGATATATGGAGGAGGTTTTGCGATGACAAAAGCAGAACGTATTCAAAATCGAATCGAATGGGAGCATCGAGTGGCTGCTTTCAATGAAAATGGTGTAAGTGTGCCAACGTTTTGTAAAACGCATGATTTTAACGTACATCAACTGCGCTACTGGCTCAAAAAATTCAAAAAGAAACCAACACTGAATTCCCCTTCTTCGAAGTGGATGGCCGTTGAGGTCGACAGCATCGACCGGTCTCAATCAATTGTCATCAAAGCAGGGAAAGTGAGTGTTGAAGTCTATCCACGGTTCGATCCTTCCCACCTGGCTGATGTCATCAAGGTGCTGAACGCAACGTGCTAAACGAAACTCATGTGGAACGAGTCTACCTGGCGCGCGGCAGTACGGATATGCGTAAGTCCATTGATGGGCTCGCTGTACTGGTGAAAGAGGGGTTCGATTTGGATCCTTTCTCGCCCTGCCTGTTCGTATTTTGTAATCGGAATCGGGATAAGCTCAAAATTCTACAATGGGACCATAATGGTTTTTGGCTTCACTACCGGAGGTTGGAGCGAGGAACATTTCAATGACCTTCCAAAGAGGATGGTAGTCCGATGAAGGTGAACTATCGGCAACTCCGGTGGCTGCTTGATGGACTTCCATTGGAACAACAGAGCGCTCATGCTGAAGTAACTGCTCGCACCATCCTATAAACTATGGAACGATAAAAAAGGAATTCGTCTGTTTTTGTCGAATCCCTTTTTTATCATGAAGAAAACAGCGAATCCCTCATCCCATACAATAGAAGAATTAGAAAAGCGATGCGAATCACTCAAAAAGCAGAACCAGGAACTGACAGCGAAACTACAATGGTTTGAAGAGCAGTTCCGTCTACATAAACAGCGCCAATTCGGCGCGTCGAGCGAGAAAACAAATCCGGATCAGCTAGAGTTCTCTCTTTTTAATGAGGTAGAATGCCTAGCCAATCCTTCCGTTGAAGAACCTACGGTCGAAACGATTACCTACCATCGCAAAAAAACACGCGGTCACCGTGAGGTGATGCTTGAAAACCTGCCTGTGGAAACGATTAAATACTGTTTATCCGATGAGGAACAGGTTTGTTTGTGCTGCGGTGGATCTCTACATGAAATGAGTACCGAGGTCCGCCAGGAACTAAAAGTGATTCCGGCCCAGGTGAAAGTCGTCCAGCATGTGCGCCATGTGTATGCATGCCGTCATTGTGAACGACATGAGACGAAAACACCCATTGTAACGGCAGCCATGCCTTCTCCTGTGTATCCAGGAAGTTTGGCTTCTGCCTCCGCAATGGCGTATATCATGAATCAAAAATATGTAGAAGGCATGCCACTATATCGTCAGGAACAACAACTTTCACGCCTTGGGCTTCCCTTGTCCCGCCAGACACTGGCCAATTGGATGATATATGGTGCCAACACATGGCTGAGCTTCCTGTATAACCGGCTCTACGATCACCTATTGAAGCAGGACATTCTTCATGCGGATGAAACAACCTTACAAGTTCTTTGTGAACCGGGTCGCTCCGCGACCTCTTCTTCCTATATCTGGTTGTATCGAACGGGCAGAGAAGGGCCGTCCATCATCCTTTACGACTATCAGCAAACCCGCGCCAGCAAGCACCCCCGAAAATTTTTATCCGGGTTTAAGGGATATCTGCATGTGGACGGCTACGCTGGATACAACGGATTGCCGAATGTAACACTAGTCGGGTGCTGGGCCCACGCACGCAGGAAGTTTGACGAAGCCTTAAAGTCACTGCCGTCAACGGCAAAGGCTGCTTCAGTTACTGCAAAAGAAGGCCTTCATTTTTGTAATGAACTCTTCATGATTGAACGCGAAACGAAGGACATGAGTCCTGAAGAACGATATAAGGTTCGGTTAGAGCGCAGCCAGCCACTACTGGAAGCTTTTTCAGTATGGATTCGTGAACAAACCCCCAAAGTACTGCCAAAAAGCGCACTTGGGCAAGCACTCACCTATTGTCGTAACCAGTGGGATCGATTAGCGGCATTTTTAGAGGACGGACGGTTAGAAATAGACAACAACCGAAGTGAGCGATCGATAAAACCGTTCGTGATCGGGCGGAAAAACTGGCTATTCGCCAATTTTGTACGAGGGGCGCAGTCAAGCGCCATTATTTACAGCATTGTGGAGACGGCAAAAGAAAATGGACTGCGTCCATTTCACTACCTTATGTATCTTTTTGAAAGGCTTCCCAACCTGGATACGAAAAATGAGAGCTTGTTGGATCAGCTACTTCCCTGGTCACCGGATATTCCGGAGGAATGCCGGGTTCCCGTTAAGTTAAATAAAGAATAACCGAATCCCCGCCTTATAGATAGGTGGGGATTATTTGTCGCTTACATTTAACGGGTGTAAGCAAAGCAACCTTATATTGCGAGCTAAAGAAACGGAAGGAAACGAGTGAAGAGAACCATGAAAGATAGGAAAATGAAGTAATTAGGAGGAAAACGTCGAATTTACATAAAATTGGTACTTACATTACTATTTATAAAGGGAAAAACCGGTAAACGTCTAAATATGGCTGTTTTCCGTGTTTTTGGTGGATAACTGTTTACCATAATGAGCATTATCGGAAGACCTTACAAAAAGTAAGAAGTGTTAATTTCCTTTATTAGTGGTCCACCAACAAAACTAAAATATACGATAAGAAAATTTCTGTAACAAAAAAGACAATACTATTATTCTGATAAATCGGAATTGAATGAAATATATTTACAAATCGCATATATAATGCTATATTTATCCAGCAATTGTTTTCTAAGAAAAAAATTATAAATTTGGAGGATTTTATGAAAAAAATCGGAACTCTTATTGTTGCTATTTCTTTAGTAGTACCTCTTAGCGTGAACGCTGCCGCACCGTCAAAAACATCAGTAACAGTCTTTCCAGCTACAGAATCAACGGTAAACGATGTGCCAGAATCACAAATCATTCGACCTATGGATGTTATGGCAGGTCCTTATTTTTACAGTTATAATCCAAATACTAATTCGATAAACAATAAGTTTAAGCCAATTGTCCAATATGACCAGGACAATTCCCGTAACAGTGGTTCTGTTACTATGTCGGTGAGTGTACAAAAATCTACTACACAAGGCTCCGAATGGGGCGGAAATGTCGAGTTTACAGGAGAAATTAAGGCTGGCATTCTAGGGGCGGTAAGTACAAAAATAGGTGGATCATACAAGCAAACACGCTCAACAAATGAAGCGGTTGGTGCATCAGCAAGCATGACAGTTTCTCCAGGAAAAATAGGACATATTAAATTTTGGTACAAGGGTCGAACCACCGGTGGAAGCCTTAGAACTTATACTTATAACACTGCCAATCCTAGTGTGAGATATTATCTAGATACACCAATTAACGCTACATTCTACAGTGCAGATTACTTAGATGTATGGGGCGAATCGTGGCAGTCATAAGCTTAAAAATCATAAAGTAAGAAAAAGCTGCTTATGAGGATGGTCACTTTGACCATTCTCATAATTTAATTAGTAGGGTGGGAAGGAAATATGAAAACAAAAATAATTTTCTTATGTATATCGGCTGTAGCCTTATTAGTTGGATGTAGTTCAGAAAAAGATTCTATTTCTTCGGGAAAGTCTAGCCTTTCAACGGAGAGTAAAACTGTTGCTACAGGAAAGTCTAGCCTTCCAACGGAGAGTAAATCACTTTCATATGAAGATTTTAAAAGTCAATTTCTCAAATTTAAAATTCAATTTAAACCTGAAAAATTCTCCAATATTTCACCAGAGGTTCTTTCTATTTTAACCACTTCATTTCCAAAAACTAATTTAGATAATAGACAAACAGATATTATAAATAATAGTATGGAATCACCAGCAAGGTATGAGCTATTCTACAAATCAAATGAGCCTGGTTTGTTAGTAAAAGTAAATTTCATTTATTTCCCAAGTAGTAAAGAAAACCAATTTACTACAATTAATTCGATCTCACCAACTAGAAATACTAATATTGTAGAGAAGCAGCAAAAAATAGTTAGACCTTTGCTTGATGAGTATTTACTTTCATTAAATGGATACTTAGTTCTAATTAATTTCATTGACACAAGTAATCCAACTAACCATAAGTCTGAAAAATATAATACTAAATTTATCGCTTCTACTTTAACTTTTTATAGTCAATTCGAGAAAGAATTGTTAGCAATTAATAAACAAAATTAAATAAAATTTCTTAGTTATTTTCAGAGATTTTCTACTCTTCTGTTGTTAAGAACCATTTTCATGAATCTAGTTATCGATTTTAAAAACAAAGCAGCTCCCTGATCCATGCAAGAGAGCTGCTTTTTACATAACTGAGATTATCGGACATAAAGGAGGATTATGATGCAAAAAACGTTTGAAATTGAGGTAGATAAAAAACAGTGTATCGTCAAGCATGATGGTTTGACACGCATAGAAGCGGCTGAGAGCTATTAGAGGTGTGGTTTTATGGCTGTCTATTTTACTTTCACTAATGGCCGCTTTTTTAGGTGAACTATTACACACTGTATTTTGCAAAAAAAATTTACAGAATAATGCTGAGCTAAGTGCAGCGGTTTGCAACTTGACATGGAGCCTCTAGCAGTATGACATTTGTCGCCAAGAACCCAAGCATATCAAGGCTTTGGCGTTGCCAAAACAGGTTATCATACTGCCCTCTCCATGTAAAGTTGCGATTATATTCTATGTATTTGCAATGGCATTTTTCTGCATTTTTATTTTGCAAAACATAACACACGGATTATCAGAGGAAAAAATAGGAACTATAGTTGGTAATAGGGCGTGTTTAGAAGAGCCTTAAAATGTGCTATAGTACTAAGAAAGGTGGTGGTTTTTATGGACAAAGAAACTACTCAACGTGATGCAAAGGAAATAGATCTGGAAAAGGAAGACGGAATATTGTTCATTAAACCTGATCAAGCTTATTTGATTGATGAAAGTGATCCTAAAAAAGGAATAACTTTATCTTTTAACGCTTTCGAAGGTGGGCTAAAAGATGCGGTAGCAGTAGTCCGTGGTGATATAGGAGAAGGTAAAAACCTTGTTCAATGGTTGGGCAAAGCACATCAACTAGCTTCAATGGTTATTGAAGAATCTAAATCTAAAGAGGATAACGCACTATCTGAAGATGATCTTCCCCCAAAGATTACGTTGAAAGATATTAAAGATATAATCGCCGAAAATGAAGTTATTACTGGAAAAACATTAAAGCAATTCAAACAAGCTATCGATCAAGGAGAAATCGTTAATTACTCTTTAATCGACTTGGATATGTGGGAAATGTATGAAGAAATGAAGAGGGAGATGGAAGAGGATTGAGTGAAGAGGATTGAGTGAAGAGGCGGTAAGAGTTCTATATGACGGGAAGCCTAAAGAATATATCGCTTCCTTGAGAACTACAATATTTTCATATGATAAATATTTCAAAAATCCTCACTCTGGATGGGGTAAGGGTAAATTTTTGCAGTTAAATAAAAACACCTTTGTCTTTAGAATAGGGGCTGCCTTTTTAAAACCTGGAGACTCTATTTCTGAAGTCGATCCAGAAAATAATCTCTTTCCTTTAGTTTTTACGGATGGATCCTTGTTTTCAATTGCTCAGACTTTTATCTATGATGAAAAAAGACGTTTGTGCCTTATAAATAAATCAGTGATACGATTTTTAAAAGTAAAAGGTGACTTTGTACAATACCTTTTTCACTACGATTCAGAAAAAGGCGATGAAATGCATCCACCTTTTCACTTGCAATTTGAGTATGATACACGAACACCAACTCCACGTTTTCGTTTGTTTGATTACGAAAATGCGGCTGATATATTATCTATGATTGTGCGCGACAGGTTAACAATAGATCAGTAAAGAAAACCTCTGCTAAAACAGTAGGGGTTTTTCTGTAATTAAAATGAGATAGCCGCTTATCGAGGCCACTGAAAAAGTGGGCACTTTGAATAATTAACAAGTGTTTTTGTCAATATACAGTAAATAAAAAAGTTGATTATCTACATAC
>NZ_BBWZ01000079.1 GCF_001015055.1 Aneurinibacillus tyrosinisolvens
GCATCGCTAACAACCGCAACGTCCTGTTGCGTTAGCGATACTAGCACGTCCTGTGCGTCGGAGGATTAGCTCAGCTGGGAGAGCATCTGCCTTACAAGCAGAGGGTCGGCGGTTCGATCCCGTCATCCTCCACCATATATTCTATACACTAATGATTGTCGCGGGGTGGAGCAGTTGGCAGCTCGTCGGGCTCATAACCCGAAGGTCGCAGGTTCAAGTCCTGCCCCCGCAACCATAATGTTAATCCGTGCTACGTCGAGATACTTCTTTGTTCGGATTAGATCAGGTGTACCCGCAAGGGTGCAACCATAATACTCATTCTTACTGCGTCGAGTTATCTTCTGCGCTAGAATGAATCGGGAGTACCCATTAGGGCGCAACCAATTACGGAGCCGTGGTGAAGTTGGAGTTCACGCTGGACTGTCACTCCGGAGGTCGCGGGTTCGAGTCCCGTCGGCTCCGCCATTTATTTAACAGTAAGGTAGACGGACCTCTCACCCGAGAGGAAATTTGGCTAAAACCGCAACGTCCTGTTGTAATGCCGAACCTCGCGCATCCTGCGTATCGGAGTCCCGTCGGCTCCACCATTCATTTATATGTGGCTCGGTAGCTCAGTCGGTAGAGCAGAGGACTGAAAATCCTCGTGTCGGCGGTTCGATTCCGTCCCGAGCCACCATTTCAAGTTATTTAACCGCATATTTTGTGTCGAATGCCGGTGTAGCTCAATTGGTAGAGCACCTGACTTGTAATCAGGGGGTTGAGGGTTCAAGTCCTTTCGCCGGCACCATTTTCATTTTCGAAAAATGGGTATACTATGTGGAGGGGTAGCGAAGTGGCTAAACGCGGCGGACTGTAAATCCGCTCCCTGAGGGTTCGGCGGTTCGAATCCGTCCCCCTCCACCACTATAATTTCAAAAGAATCATCCTTTTTATAGGGGCATAGTTTAACGGTAGAACAGAGGTCTCCAAAACCTCCAGTGTGGGTTCGATTCCTACTGCCCCTGCCAACCTTGTAACAATGGCGGTCGTGGCGAAGTGGTGAACGCATCGGATTGTGGCTCCGACACTCGTGGGTTCGATTCCCATCGATCGCCCCATTTTTGGGGTATAGCCAAGCGGTAAGGCAACGGACTTTGACTCCGTCATGCCCTGGTTCGAATCCAGGTACCCCAGCCATTCCTTTTTATTGTAAATGAGTCGATGCGGACATAGCTCAGTTGGTAGAGCACGACCTTGCCAAGGTCGGGGTCGCGAGTTCGAGTCTCGTTGTCCGCTCCATCAGTGTTCATCTGTACTATTTCCTTGCAGTATGTACCCTTTTAGGGTGCTTTTTTGTCTGAATATATGATATACTATTCCAAGAGATTCTTTGATTCATCTGGAGGCATAGCCAAGTGGTAAGGCACAGGTCTGCAAAACCTTTATTCCCCGGTTCAAATCCGGGTGCCTCCTCCAGCATGCAGGCCGGGGTGGCGGAACTGGCAGACGCACAGGACTTAAAATCCTGCGGTAGGTGACTACCGTACCGGTTCGATTCCGGTCCTCGGCACCATTTGTTATTCCTTTATAAATGAAGTTATTGCCTTTTATACTGTGCCGATGTGGCGGAATTGGCAGACGCGCACGACTCAAAATCGTGTTCCTTCGGGAGTGTCGGTTCGACCCCGACCATCGGTACCATTATTATGAGTTGCCATAACGGGAAGTGGCTCAGCTTGGTAGAGCACCTCGTTCGGGACGAGGGGGTCGCAGGTTCAAATCCTGTCTTCCCGACCACGATTTCATTAAGCGGGTGCACTAAAGCACAACGATCGAAAACGAGCGCAGAAGCCGATTCGACGCTGTACATTTTCATTAAGCGGGTGTAGTTCAATGGTAGAACATCAGCTTCCCAAGCTGAATACGTGGGTTCGATTCCCATCACCCGCTCCAATTTTAATACATAATATACAGATGCAACGCGGTTTTTCGTTATAAGACGAGAGAGCGCGTTTTTTTATTTTTATATTCTTTCTTTTTGAGGAAAGAATAGTAAGAACGTCAGTTGTGAAGTGAATAAATGCGGAGTATTGGAAGGAGAGATAACCTTGTTATTACCCGATGGGTTTTTAACCTGTGTTCGATGTGAAGATGGATTAAAACGTGAAGAAGGCCAGAATCCGATTCCGGGCGAAGGTATAACGGAAGCGGAAGTAATGCTAATCGGGGAAAGTCCGGGTGCGGAGGAAATGAAAACGGGCCGTCCTTTCCAGGGAAAAGCCGGGGAGAATCTCAATGGGTTTCTTGCTTCTGTGGGACTTGACCGAAATAAAATGTATGTTATCAATACAACGAGATGCCGGCCTTATAAAGAAAAAGAACGGGTGCTAAAGGACGGAACCGTTCGAGTAACGAAATCCAACAAGCCCCCTTCCCCGCATGCTATAAAATCATGTGCCGTCTGGCTTGATTACGAATTAAAAATTGTAAATCCAACACTCATTGTTACGCTGGGTTCCACGCCTTTAAAGCGTTTAATTGGGGAACAAAGCATATCTGAAGTTCACGGGACATTATTGACTTTACCAATACAGGAGCCGGGAGAAGGGGAAGACAGCCGGACACTTTATTTTTCGGAGAAGAAGTATCATATCTTCCCACTTTACCATCCCGCGGCTATTATTTACCGCCAGGAGTTAAAGCAAACGTTTGAGCAGGATTTAAAAAAATTGCGAGAAACCATTGAACAACTTAACTTGCGCAGCGTTCTGCTTTAAGGTAAGTCCTTTGTTCCGGAGCAGGGATTGATAATGAGGAGAGCAGCAAATGGGCTGCTCTCCTTTTTTGGAAAAAAACAAACAATCAGCAGTTTGGAAACGTACAGCATTTTTATAATTGTAGATAAATATGGTAAAGTAAAGGGACTGGATATTATGGCAGGTGAGGGCATACATGAGAGACGTATCGAATGGCATGAATGATTTTTACCGGCGTTTACTAAAAGACGGATATAAATCGGAGGACGTGCAGCCTGCGCTCCGGCAAGTAGAAAGAATTGTCCGCATGGAACAGGTGAAGCGTGAGATTTATAGCTGCACAGATTGTCCGCTTTGTACGGACGGGAAAGGAAAAGTACCCGGTACGGGGAATACGGGTACTCCTTTTATGATTGTTGGTGAGGGGCCGGGTGAGGACGAAGAAGCATGGGGATTGCCCCTGGTTGGAATCAGCGGTTCACTGCTGACACTAATTCTTGAAAAAGCAGGAATTAAACGTGAAAAAATCTACATGACCAACGTAGTAAAATGCCGGGCAACCGATGAGAAGGGAAAGAACCGGGCACCCGTGCACGAGGAGGTTGCAACGTGCGGAAAGTACTTACAGATGGAGCTTGCAATTGTAAAGCCGGCTGTCGTGTTAGCCCTCGGTAAAATCGCGCTTCAATTTTTCTTTCCTGATATGAAAACGATGTCCGGACATCGGGGAAATGTATATGAATACGATGGAATAAAGGTTATTCCAACATGGCATCCTGCTTACGTTGTACGGCAGCACGGGGAGTCGCTTGAAAAAGCAAAGCGCGAAGTGTGGGCTGATCTCAAAAAAGCGATTCAGTGCGCAAAGACAGACTAACAATGGTGAGGTGTAATAGTGGAGTCACAATCAAAAACATCGGAAAATTTATATGAGCTTAGTGAAAGGCCTCCTCTCTCGGTTACGTTGACCGCTGCCCTGCAGTGGTTTTTTATTACTTTATCCAGTTCGCTTGTTATTCCGCTCGTTATCGGGCAAATGTATGGATTATCAGGCGCACAAATCGGCCAGTTCGTTCAGCAAACATTTTTCTTTATCGGTTTTGTTTCCTTGCTCCAGATATGGGTGGGGCATCGGCTTCCCATTACCGAAGGTCCTGCGGGGATGTGGTGGGGGATTTTCGTTATTCTTGCAAACCTCGGCTCCGTAGCCGGACAGTCACCTAAAGAAATTGGACAGTCGCTCGAGATGGGGCTTATCATTACCGGGATTATGCTTGTCATACTTGGAGCCACCGGTTTTATCGAAAAGGTTCAAAAGCTGTTTACCCCGCTCGTTACCGGGGGTTATCTTGTCCTGCTTGCCGTATCATTAAGCAGCTCGGTCATGAAAGGCATGCTGGGCGTTGGGTATTTTTCAAAAGAAAGCGGAGTACACTCCGGGGTTGCGCTTATTTCAATCGCTCTCGTCTTCCTTTGCTTTATTATGATCCGTTCACGGTATAAATACATTCGAAGCTTTGCGATCCTTATCTGTATGCTTATTGGGTGGCTTGTTTACAGCACGCTTGGCTGGACCCGGCCGCCAGGAGAAGTGCACGGCTTTTTCTCGCTGCCTCGTTTATTTTTTTGGGGGCCGCCAATCTTTCATCTGGGCACAGTGCTCACTTCGATGCTGACAGGTTTGATTCTTTTAACAAATCTAATCGCGAGCATTGCGGTCGTCAGCCAGGTTACTAACGTAAAGCCGGGAAATAAAGAGTTTCGCAGAGGGGGGATGGTGACAGGAGTCGCTCATATTCTATCCGGTGCAGGCGGAATTGTCGGTCTTGTTCCGCTTTCAATAGCGGCGGGCGTCATCCAGGTTTCCCGTATTGCGTCACGCTTACCGTTTATTATTGCGTCTATTCTTCTCATGATTTTCGGGCTGCTTCCCATGGTAAGCAGCGCTTTATCAGGACTACCGTCACCGGTCGGCTACGCTGTCATGTTTGTAAGCTTTACGCAGCTATTAGGCTTTGGACTGCAGGATTTTAGCCGGGTTAAGCTGGATGAGCGGAACATTCTCATTCTTGGATTTGGTTTGCTGGCCGGTATTGGGCTTATGTTTGTCCCGGCGGAAGCGTTCCGTCAGCTGCCGCCGATTGTAAGTTATATTTTTGGAAATGGACTCGTAATGGGAGTATTACTTATTATTTTTCTTGAACAGGTTGTAATGCGTAAAAAGTAAGAAAAGAAGGTGCATCCCCGCACCTTCTTTTCTTTATGAAATAACGAGGTAGAGCTCATCCTTAATTCGGGACACTCCGCCGTTTACATGCGTAAACATTTCAGCGGCCGATGATAACAATTGTTCTTCTGTCCGGCGCGTGAATCCCGGGTGGATAAAGAAAACGTGAAGCAGGTTGGCGGCGTCCTCTTCTACACTGCTCCGGATAGAATCAACAAACGGGCTGCCGAACGGCCCCTTGTCGTCAGCCAAAATAAGTTTTCCTTCACACGAAAGCTCCCGGCCATTTAACCCGTCGTATGTTTCGCCGGGTTTTCCAAATCGAAAGGTAATATCTCCTTCAAGTTTATCCCTATTATACAGGCCCGCCGGAAGAGCAAACTGAAGGGAGAGAAAGTTATTTAAATCAACCCCTGTATTCACCCAGTGAAAGGGTTTGTTCTGTAATACGCGGCGGACAAAGGCCTCGGATGATGGGCGATAGCGGGACGGATCCATGCCGGCCGCCTTGAAAGCATCCCGCCATTCTTTAATGCCCGGAACGTCGGAGGCCGCTTTATCAAGGTAATCGTAGCGCATGTTTTCCATAAAGAGATTTATGCGCCCTTTCAACATGCCGGGCGTTTCTGAAAGGCGAACGTCATCATAATGCAGAATGCCGAGCTTCATTCCGGGAATTTTTGCTTGAATTAGCGGATCAATTGTATAGTGGGTCATAGCTAAGTCCTCCTTCACAACATATAACAAAAGTTTATCCTTTTCCTGCCTAAACGGAAACATTTTTATCTCATAGCGAGGATTTGTTATACTAAGGGATAGTACTCAAAGAGAAGAGGGGAACAATGAAGGATGTCATTATTTATACGGATGGGGCCTGTTCAGGGAACCCGGGCCCCGGTGGATGGGGAGCCGTTCTTCTGTATGGCGAACACCGAAAAGAAATGTCGGGACATGAAGATAATACAACGAATAACCGGATGGAGCTGAAGGCGGCTGTGGAAGCCATGAAGGCGCTCAAGGAACCGTGCCGGATTAATCTGCACAGCGATAGCGCCTACCTTGTGAATTGCTTTAAGCAGGGCTGGCATAAGAACTGGGTGAAAAACGGCTGGAAAAACAGCAAAAAACAACCGGTGGAAAACAAAGATTTATGGCAGGAGATTCTTGCTTTAATGGAAAAACATCAGGTCCAGTTTACAAAGGTAAAAGGGCACGCGGATAACGAATTAAACAATCGCTGCGATGAGCTCGCCACGGGAGCAATCCGGCGCGCCTAAAAGCAGGGAGGTGGGAACATGGAAAAACAACAGCACGATGACCGACAGCATGATTGGGACCGCCTGAAACAAGAAGTCACACAGTATGCTCTCTCCATTGGAATCGACAAGATTGGGTTTGCTTCGGCCGATCCGTTTCTTACGTTAAAGGAGCGATTATATAGACATAGGGAAAAGGAATACGAATCCGGGTTTGAAGAAAAGGATATCGAGAAACGTGCCGACCCTGCATTAACAATGCCTGAGGCAAAATCGATTATTGCTATTGCTATTGCTTACCCTTCCCGGATGAAATCACCGCCAAAATCCGAAAAGGGGAACTACCGGGGCATCATGGCGCGTGCAGCATGGGGGGAGGACTACCATACCGTTCTCCGTGCCCGGCTGGATAAACTCGAACGATTCCTGCATGAGAAACTGCCAGGGATTCATACGGAGAGCATGGTGGACACCGGCGTGCTTTCGGACCGCGCGGTTGCGGAGCGTGCAGGCCTCGGGTGGGTTGGAAAGAATACTTCATTAATTACACCTGAATTTGGTTCATGGGTCTATCTTGGGGAAATGCTCACAAGCGCCCCCTTTCCTCCCGATACCCCGGTGGAAGACGAATGCGGGGACTGTACCCTGTGCATGGATTCCTGCCCGACAGGAGCGATTGTACAGGGAGGGCAGTTGGACTCAAACCGGTGTGTTGCCTTTCTTACGCAGGTTAAGGACTACATTCCTGAGGAATACAGGGAAGCTGTGGGCAACCGGCTATACGGCTGTGATACGTGCCAGCAGGTATGCCCGAAAAACCGTAAGATAAACTTCACCCACCAGGAGGAATTCACGCCGGACCATGAAGTTGCTAAACCGTTGTTGAAGCCGTTATTAACAATAGGAAAAAAAGAATTTGCTGCAGTGTTTGGCCGCTCATCTGGCGCCTGGAGAGGGAAAAAGCCGATCCAGCGGAACGCGATTCTAGCCCTCGCCCATTTTAAAGACCAAACGGCAGTAGAACCGCTCATTGACGTACTGCAGCGTGATGTTCGCCCATCTATGCGGGGAACAGCGGCCTGGGCGCTTGGGAAAATTGGTGGGGAAGAAGCACAGCAGGCGCTTGAAAGAGCAAAAACAAATGAAAAAGAGAAAACGGTGCTGAATGAGATAGAAAAAGCTCTATCCTTCCCGTTAAATGTCGAATAATTCCTCTGGCTTTTTTTAATAAATGCGGGGTAAGATGGTGGGAAGATGGAAAGGGAGGGATACGGTGAAGTCGATCGTTTATTATACCGTGTACGACAGCCCGCTCGGGTTAATCACGCTAGGGGCAACAGAACGCGGAATTTGCTGGGTAGAATTCGGCAAGGGAGACGCAACAACACTTTCGCTCATCCGCTGGGCTAAGAGATGGCTTCATACTGAAAATATAGCGTACGAACCTGAACATTTTATTGAAGCAACCATCCAACTGGACGAATATTTCTCAGGGATTCGACAAGAGTTTTCCGTCCCTCTTGATATATACGGTACGGCTTTTCAAAAACTTGTTTGGGATCAGCTTCAGCGCATTCCGTATGGACAAACACGTTCCTATAAAGATGTCGCTCTGGCGATGAACGCGGCAAAAGCAGTGCGTGCCATTGGCGGTGCCAACAACAAGAATCCGCTTTCTATTTTTGTGCCATGCCACCGTGTTATCGGTTCGAACGGTGCGCTTGTTGGATACGGCGGCGGACTTGACATTAAGGAATACCTGTTGAAATTAGAAGGCATTCTGGATAGAGCCGAAGTGGGCTCCGCTTAACATATAAATTGTAAAAGAGGAAGGGCCGAATGGAGCCCTTCCTCTTTTTTTCGTGATTCTGTTTTTAAATGGTCACGCCGGAGTTCATTTTTGTAAAGTTTAGCAATCCGCCCGCTTTAATAATTTCCTTCTGACGGTCAGATAAATCATGGACGGTCGTAAATACAGTATCTTTTGTTACGTTGCGTACAATGATTTCATCACCTGCAAGCTGGTTTACCGTATTTTCAATTAACAATTCATCACCCTGCGCGATTTGTTCATATACGCTCTCGTCTCTAAAGACGAGGGGCAGAATTCCCACGTTAATCAGATTCTGACGGTGAATACGGGCGAATGATTTTACGATAACCGCCTTGATACCGAGATACATAGGCGCAAGCGCGGCGTGCTCACGGCTCGAACCCTGCCCGTAGTTTGCCCCCCCGACGATAAATCCTTTCCCGGCTTCTTTACAGCGTTTTGGGAATTCCTGATCGATTACCGCATATACATATTCTGAAATTGCCGGGATGTTTGAACGGAGGGGAAGCACCTTAGCCCCGGCAGGCATAATGTGGTCGGTTGTAATGTTGTCGCCGACCTTCAGCAGGACATTTGCGTTTACAACATCGGCCAGCTTTGTGTTAATCGGGAGCGGCTTGATGTTAGGGCCGCGTACGATTTCTACTTCCTCCGGATTTTTTGCCGGTTCAATAACCATGTTATCGTCCAGTGTGAATTGCTCTGGCAGTGACACTTTTTCATACGTTAGCCCAAGATCGCGCGGATCGGTTAATTTGCCGGTGAGGGCCGTCGCCGCAGCTGTCTCCGGGCTTACCAGGTATACGTTCGCGTCCTTCGTTCCTGAACGGCCTTCGAAGTTACGGTTAAAGGAGCGGACAGAATTGGAACCGGAAGAAGGCGACATTCCCATCCCGATACATGGACCGCAGGCAGATTCGAGAATCCGGCCTCCTGCCGCAATTAAGTCAGCCAATGCGCCGTTTTGGGCGATCATCGTAAATACCTGCTTTGAACCCGGAGAAATGGAGAGAGAAACATTCGGATGAACCGTCTTGCCTTTTAGCAGCGTTGCTACTGTCATCAAATCAGAGAAAGATGAGTTTGTACAGGAACCGACGGCTACCTGGGAAACGGGAATGGGTCCGGCCTCATGCACTTTGACCACATTATCCGGGCTATGCGGGCGGGCGACAAGCGGCTCAAGTTCACTTAAGTCAATCGACAGATGCTCATCGTATTCGCATCCTTCATCTGCTCCAAGCGGAGTCCAATCCCCTTCCCGTCCCTGGGCCTTCAAATATTGCTTCGTCATCTCGTCACTTGGAAAAATCGAGGTCGTTGCTCCCAGCTCAGCACCCATGTTCGTAATCGTTGCGCGGTCCGTCAGGCTGAGCGAAGCGACTCCTTCCCCATAATATTCGATAACCTTTCCGACGCCGCCTTTTACCGTTAAATTACGCAACACTTCAAGGATTACATCCTTTGGAGCGACCCACGGCTGAAGCTTCCCTGTTAAATGAATGCCAAGCACTTTCGGCATTTTTAAATAGTAAGGTCCGCCTGCCATCGCGACGGCGACATCAAGGCCCCCGGCACCGATCGCCAGACACCCCATCCCGCCTGACATCGGTGTATGGGAATCCGAGCCAAGCAGCGTTTTTCCCGGCTTAGCAAAACGTTCAACGTGAACCTGGTGGCAAATTCCGTTGCCGGGACGGGAGAAGTATATACCGTGCTTAGCGGCGATTGTTTGTAAGAAACGGTGGTCATCTGCATTCTCAAAGCCATTCTGCAGCGTGTTATGATCGACATAGCTGACGGAAAGCTCGGTTTGTACGCGAGAAATGTTAAGAGCCTCGAATTGAAGATAAGCCATCGTCCCGGTTGCGTCCTGCGTGAGCGTCTGATCAATGCGGATTGCTATTTCCTGACCGGGGATCATTTCCCCTTCTACCAGATGATTGCTGATGATTTTTTGTGTGAGGTTTTTAGCCATATCATGACCTCCTAATCATTTTGAAACTATATACTCCTTACCCATTCATTGCGATAAAATCAACGTGATGGAGCGGTAAAACTATCGAGTCAGTCATGTTTCTTCTATTTTTAATTACACTTTGTTTTGTCAAATGAAACAGAGTTTCAAATATACAGTATCTTTGAAAGGGAGCGGGTAACCAATATGAGATACATCTATAATCGCTTGCGCGCGGTTCAATATGCTGAAAATTGGTGGAACAACTACAATCCGGCCTTCCATAAATTTGAGGTAGACTGCACAAATTTTATTTCCCAGTGTCTGCATGCTGGCGGCATCCCGATGAAGCATACGGGACAAAGAAACAGCGGCTGGTGGTATTCTGGCGATAATTGGAGCTATAGCTGGACGGTCGCCAACGCCTTGCACTTGTATCTGGAGCAGGGAGGCTATATTAAAACCGAACCAAAGAAAACACCCCAGGAATTAACGGCAGGAGATATTATTTGCTATGATTTTGATGGAGACGGCCACTGGCAGCATAGTACAATCGTCGTTGCTAAAGACAAAGATGGAATGCCACTTGTGAACGCCCACACGACAAACAGCCAGTATAGGTACTGGAACTACACGGACTCAACTGCATATACGCCTGATATCCAGTACAAATTTTTCCATATTCTATAAATATGAATCTTTTTTTTCCACGGAACGTAGGAAAAGAGTATAATGGACCAAGATATGCAGAGAAACCAGGAGGAACATATTTTTTATGGATAAAAAGAGGTGGATTGCCCTGGCGATTGTAGCTGTTATTGTTGTCGCTGCAATTGTTGTGGCTGTGATCAGAGGAGGTTCTTCTACCAGCCCATCCGGGG
>NZ_BBWZ01000080.1 GCF_001015055.1 Aneurinibacillus tyrosinisolvens
ATACTAAAACTTCATTCTGGAACATGTTATTTCTTCCTTCAGCAAAAGGTCCCCAGGACTCTATCTGAACATTGTTCTCTTTCATAAGTTTAGCACTTTCTATTTGCTGGCAGAAAGGATGCGTTTCGACCTGGTTTACGGCAGGAATTACTTCATTATGAATCATCAAATCTACCAGATGATCCATCTGAAAGTTACTAACTCCGATTGCCTTGATTTTTCCTTCACGATACAATTCCTCCATAGCACGCCAAGAACCATATACATCGCCAAATGGCTGATGAATTAAATACAAATCCAAATAATCCAATTGCAATCTTTCCAGTGATTTTACAAATGCTTTCTTTGTGCTCTCATAACCGGCATCCTGAATCCAGAGTTTTGTCGTAATAAACATTTCCTCTCTTGCCACGCCACTCCGTTTGATTGCTCTGCCGACCGCTTCTTCATTTTGATAAGCGGCATTGGTAAACCATCCGGGTCTCAAAATCGTATAGTCGAGGTCTGAGGCTTCGATGATCTCAGCTGACTTTCGATATGGATCTAATATACTACTATACCTCTCTCCTGGGACTTCATCATATATTCCCATCATGGCTTCTTTTAATTTTTCAACACCCAAAACATCGCCTTCGATGACTCGTACGCGATTTGAATCCATGTTTCTTAGTCTACGTGAGTTACGCAGATAAAGCGTCAACTGAGTATCGGTTTCGTTTAGGAATAAATCAATAGCATAACGAGCAATTGACCCGTTTGCTCCAAGGATTAAAACATTACTCATATTCAAAACTCCCTTCCAAAATTCTAAAGTATAGAGACAGAACGCCCCACGTAAGGCGTTCTTGTCTGTTCCTTATATTCAATGAATATCGAGTTGCCGTCGCGCCAAAATTAGAATGTCGTACCAAGCACCGGATGCAGCACATAGGCTCTTCCAGCAACGCCATTTCTTCAGGTGTCAATTTAATCGAAACAGCAGCCCATTTTTGTTTAAAGTACAGTTTTCCATAAAAAAACTGCACCTCCAATTGTTAGTCGAGTCTAACAATTGGGGTGCAGTTCAATCGCCCGATAAGAGGATTTCTTCTTTATGCTGCTTTGTGGATACTTATTTTTTTTCCTTCTTTACGCCACTCTTTAAATTCAGCTGCTGCTGTGAAAAGTACGTCTGTGGATGAGTTAAGTGCCGTTTCAAAAGAGTCTTGTAAAACACCTATGATAAAGCCTACTCCAACTACCTGCATAGCAACTTCAGCTGGGATTCCAAATAAGCTGCACGCTAGAGGAATCAGTAACAAGGATCCACCAGCAACCCCTGAAGCACCACAAGCACATATAGCTGATACTACGCTGAGGATGATTGCTGTAGGGAGGTCCACTTGAATGCCAAGTGTATGAACCGCTGCAAGTGTCAAAACAGAAATAGTAACAGCGGCACCAGCCATATTAATGGTTGCACCTAATGGAATGGATACTGAATAACTATCCTTATCCAAACCTAGATTTTCACATAATCTCATATTTACAGGAATATTTGAAGCTGAGCTACGTGTAAAGAATGCTGTAATACCGCTTTCCTTTAAGCACTTAAAAACAAGCGGGAAAGGGTTTTGACGTATAACTACGAACACAATGATTGGATTGACAACAAGCGCCACGAAGACCATACAACCAATCAAAACGGCAAGTAATTTCCCATAGCTTAGTAACGACTCAATTCCATTTGTAGTAATAGAATCAAATACTAGACCCATGATTCCTAATGGTGCAAACTTAATCACCCATGCAACCATTTTGGATACAGCATCTGAAAAATTAGAAATCATCGTTTTTGTCGTATCAGGGGCATTTCTTAACGCCAAACCAAGAAGTATCGCCCAAGCTAAAATACCGATATAGTTCGCATTATAAATTGCTTTAACTGGGTTATCAACAACGTTCAGCAGTAATGTTTTGAGAACCTCTACAACACCGCCAGGAGCCGTCACACCCTCAGCGCTCTTTGCAAGTGTTAAGCTTACAGGAAAAATAAAACTTAGAATAACGGCGATTAATCCAGCTAAAAAGGTTCCTAAAAGGTATAGGAAGATAATGGATTTCATATTCGTTTGGTGACCACTCTTGTGCCCCGCGATGGCCGACATAACCAAGAAGAGTACCAACACAGGTGCAATTGCTTTCAAAGCACCTACAAATAAAGAGCCTAAAATCACAACAGGTTTTGCTGCTTCGGGGAGCGTTACAGCCAGGATAATACCAACAATCAAACCTATAATTATTTGTTTTACCAGACTCAATTGACTCCCCTTTTTCAGTATGCTTTTCATAGATGTTCCCCCACTAGTTTAAGATAAAATTGTAACATTGCTAATATCTAGCTATTCATTTCTCATAACCCTGCGATAGAGGTCATTACTAATTAAATAGGTTTCTGTATGATTAATTTCTTCGATGGATGGCCATTCTCATCGCATTCCACTCCATAAAGACAACTGTCTTTATGATAAATAGTATTATAATGATTTTTTTGATATATTACAATATTATTATCCTTGTCAAAAAAGTTTTAACCTATTCATTAGTGTGCAGGAAAGAAAACCATCTGCAAAAGGAAAATGAACCCAAAGAGATATAGGATAGGATGTACCGCTTTGCCTTTTCCGCTTACAAATTTCAGTAACGGATAGGTAATAAACCCAATGGCAATTCCTGTGGCAATACTGGATGTTAAAGGCATACTTAAAATAATGACAAAAGCAGGAAAAGCCTCATCAAAAGTTTTCCAGTCAATTCGTGCAAGTCCTTCCATCATAAAACATCCAACAATAATTAAAACCGGTGCTGTAATCGCTGGCAATGAAGAAATAGCAGAAATAACAGGAGAAAAGAACATCGAAATTAAAAATAAAACAGCGACAACAAGAGCAGTTAATCCTGTTCTACCTCCGGCTGCAGTTCCGGTTGTAGATTCAATGTATGCGGTCGAAGGGCTTGTTCCAAATACTGAACCAATTGTCGTGGCCAGCGCATCAGCCATTAGAGCCTGTTTTGCTCTCGGTAGTTTTCCTTCCTGCAATAAATCTGCTTGTTCGGCAACACCAATAATCGTTCCTGTCGTATCAAAAATAGTTACCAAAAGAAAAGCAAAAACGATTGTGTATAATCCTTGAGAGAAAACAGCACCGATGTCCAATTGAAAGAAAGACGGAACAGGTGGTGCGGACACAATGCCCTTGAACTGCAGCATACCTGAAAAATAACCAATGATGGCGGTAGTTACCATACCGATAAACAATGCACCGTTTACTTTTCTTGCAATTAATACGAGGGTAATGAATAAAAAGCCCGATTCCTGACGTAATTCCGTATTTTAATGAACTGGGTATCGCATGTATTAAGGTTTCGCGCAACGCAGTAAATGTAAGCAGAATAAATATAATCCCAGCCAGAAATACAGCACCAAACACAGCCTCATAAGAAATTCCATGCGCAGTAACTACACTTGCAAAATAAGCATTCATCCCCATTCCGGGCGCAATCGCAATTGGATATTTGGCAAACAGCGCCATCCAGAGTGTTCCTATCGCAGCAGAAATAATCGTTGCCATGTACACTTGATGAAAAGGTACGCCTGCTGAAGACAATATGGCAGGATTTACAATCACGATATAAACCATAGTTAAAAATGTAGTGAGTCCGGCAATCAGTTCAGTTTTAATGCTTGTTCCGTTTTCTTTTAGATGAAAAAACTTCTCCATAAAAAATCTCCACCTTATCTTTTCATATGGCCAGAAAACAAAAAAATTCTGACTGTAAATGGGTACAATAATATACCCATTCGTAGCCAGAAATTTACGGTTCCTTCTAGAGACCCTCAAACCTTATTATCGAGGATATACGAACGATTATGAGTGCTGTATGAGCACATTTGTATATTAAGGCAAACAATCAAGGAGTGTCAACTTAAAATTGTTCGTTTTAAGCTTTTCTTAAAAAGTATGAAATTCTACATAGTATAACCAAATACCTCCGGAAAATTTCTATCAGGATATAAGAGTGATCTGGCGAGAGAACAATCTTACGGGCGAGAACAAGTAAGACAATGGCCATCAGACGATTCATTGAAAGGGTTCGAAACAATTCAAAAAGTTCATAGACGACCAGTATAGAAAATATCTTGTACGACCGGATGAAAATCAGTAAAAAGAGACTCTGGTTGGCTACCTGTTTGTATAAAAAGAGGCTTCCAGTGAGGAATCCCTCTACATTGTTGTCTTTATTTAATGAAAAGACCCAATAACGGAACGGTCCATATCGCGAATAAGTTTATCCATGTCATCGACGAATGTCTGAGTTGGTCGTCTATCACGTAGTTGTGAACCTAAGGCGCGGACTTGTTGATGCAATGCTGGATCAGCTGTTACATGAGCGATACACCCTGGTTCTGCGGCCTCCAGATTCTCACGTACCTGCTGTTCAATCATCTGCCTATTACCGTTGTTTTTGATATCAATCCCAACAATAATATCATTCCCATAAACAAACGTAGTAGTATGACTTACCCCTGGAACATTTGCAGCTAGTTGTGCTATACGTTCAGCAATCGGATGGTCATTAACTATTGTAGTAAATCGGCTTCCAGGGTGATCAAACGGAGAGGTTCCTCTATAGGGCCACACACTGTAACTATGTATGTCATTTGGATGGTTGTTATTAGAATCAGAAGCAACGCCATTCGTTCGGTATTCATTCGCTTGATACCCCTGTGTTCGACCTGCATTATTCGGCGTTCCGTCCTGATTACAAGCAATCAATGAACTTCCCAATACAGCAACATGAGTGATCACAGTAAATATTTTTATAGCTTTATTCATCTCTTCACCCCCTTGTTAGTTTGCACACTTTGTCCAATCTTATCAGGGAGGATTAATGAAAGTTATTTCTCATAAGCTGCATCTTAATATCCGAAATTCCCCCTAACAGAAATGTTTTTTGGGCGTTTTTTTTAATCAGCGCTTAAAAAATAGTACAAGACAGTATAAAATAGGTAAAATAAACAAATGAATGAATCAGTAAAGGGTATAGTATTAAAGAAAACACATAACTAAATAGGAGAAAAAGCCATGCTAGCTAAAAATGGATTTAGAAAACTGACTGCTTCGGTAAGTCCTCCTCAACTCTTTGTCATTGGGTTTGGAACGCTTATTTTACTGGGCGCATTCTTATTAACACTCCCTATCTCCACCGTCGATGGTCAAGGGTTGCCTTTTGTAGATGCTCTGTTCACAACCACTTCTGCTACTTGTGTGACTGGCCTTGTTGTTGTGGATACAGGCACTACCTTCACCCTTTTTGGGCAACTCGTTATTTTAAGCCTGATTCAAATAGGTGGACTCGGTTTTATGACCGTTGCTTCTCTTTTTGTTTTGATACTGGGAAGAAAAATTTCGCTCCGACAGCGGCTGCTCATTCAAGAATCTATTAGTCATTTAAGCATGGGCGGGATTATACGTCTGGTTCAGCGTATTCTTCTTTTTACTCTTATTTTCGAGGGAGCAGGCACACTTATCTTAGGTTTATATTGGCTTCCAGACCTGGGCTGGCAAAAGAGCTTTTATTGGGGTTTGTTTCATTCAATATCAAACTTTAATAATGCAGGGTTTGATATTGTTGGAGAATTTAGAAGCTTAACCCCCTTTGTAGATGACCCTGTCGTCAACATCGTGATTATGACACTGATTGTTGCAGGCGGAATTGGATTTGTGGTCATTGATGAACTGGTGGATTATAGAAAAAAAAAGAAGCTGTCCCTCCATACAAAGGTTGTTCTTTCAACCACAGCCATTTTGATTTTTGGAGGAGCTTTTTTTATCTTTCTTTTTGAATTTAACAACCCAAAAACACTAGTACCGCTTAACTGGTCAGGAAGAATACTGGGTTCCCTTTTTCAATCTATTTGTACCCGTACAGACGGGGCCAACACCTTACCTATCGGCGATATGCGTCAGGCTACTCTTTTCATGATGGTGATCCTGATGTTTATTGGGGCTGCACCAGGTTCCACAGCGGGCGGGATTAAGGTAACCACTTTCGCAATCTTATTAGGTGCAGTGTGGGCGATGATAAAAGGCCAGGGTGATGTGGTCTATTTTAGGCAGCGAATTGGAGAAGAGAAAGTATACAAAGCATTAACGGTTACGTTCGCAGCGCTCATATTAGTTATTACAGTCGCAATGCTTCTTTCCATTACAGAGAAAGCGGATTTTCTCACCGTACTTTTTGAAACCACCTCTGCCTTTGGTACAGTAGGTTTGTCAACGGGATTGACACCTAAGCTCACAATCATCGGGAAACTTCTTCTTTCTTTTGTTATGTTTGCTGGACGTGTCGGCCCTTTAACCGTTGCTTTTGCATTAAGCTGGGATCGCAACAAAAAACATTTCCGCCATTCGGAAGGGAAAATTTCCATTGGATAAAAAATAAAGGTAAAGGTAAAGGTAAAGGGACAGCATTTATGCTGTCCCTTGTTTTGTATCTACTTCATCTACGCCTAATTTACGAGCAACATACGGTGTTGTACTCGCTTGCACTAAGATGGTAATCAAAATCGCAAGGAAGGTCACAGCCGCAATGACCTCTGCATACGGTACACCCATTCCAACTACCATACCGGATAGTGCGGCAGGAATCACACCTGTTTCCCTTGTCCAACACATAAATAAGATTTCCCGCCAAGTCCATTTGGCTTTTCGATCAGGCAGAGCGCAGGTAATGACCGTGAGTGGACGCGCAATAAACATGAGGATAAAGACCACGAGGACTCCTCCCCACAGATACTTCATCATCATGGAGAAATCTACCTGGCTGCCTAACAAAATAAAAATGAGCATACGCATCATCACCGTTATATTGTCCGAAAAATGGTGGATTTCACTTTGTTTTGCTTCCATATGAAGCCCGAAATCAGAAGCGTTCCCGAAGATAAGCCCGGCAACAAAGGTCGCCATAAAACCACTAACATGCACTACATCCGCTAGCAGGTAGGAAAGCAGCGCTGCAACCACCATCCCTATGACGGTGTAATCACGCAAAAAGCCAAATGAAACATGAGAAACTAAAAAAGAAATGACAAAACCAATAGCTGCTCCAATTAAAATCCCACCCACCGCTACTTTCAAGAAATCAAGGATACTTTCTTTAAGGATTGCAAACGAATATTTCGTCCTCCATCAAATAAGATTAAAGTGGCTCCAAGCACAAGAATAAACTGATTTAAAAAGGAACGGCTTTCTACAGAAATCAAGTGTAGCCCTGGCCCAATAGCAATCCCGAGGAGTAAAAATAAAGCGACATCCGGTATTTTTACTTTCGCAGCTATTTTCCCAGCGATCATCCCCCCAATGAAAATGGCAATGAGCAAATAAAAGACACGGTGAATCGCTGTCGTGATCTCTTCCATGAAATATAACAACCTTTCGTATTAAAGATAAGGAAACAGAATTTACGGCATGCTATAAGATAGAATGCCCTTTAATTTACGTGTTACAATGACAGGATATAAAGATACCGAAGGAGTTGTAGAGAAAAATGGATGCAAAATCGTTTGCCGTTATTGGCTTGGGGCGTTTTGGTGGCAATGTCCTCAAGCATTTATATGAATCAGGATATGAAGTCATGGGCATTGATGAAAACGAGGAAAAAGTCCAAGACTATACGGGGATGGCTACCCATACGGTACAAGCAGATTCAACGGATGAACAAGCCTTACAAGAAATCGGAATTCGAAACGTTGACGTGGTCGTTGTTGCCATCGGGGAAGATATTCAGGCCAGCATTTTAACTACCTTGATTTTAAAGGAAGCAGGCGTGAAAAAAATTGTGGCTAAAGCTCAAAATGAACGGCATGGACAAGTATTGTATAAGGTAGGAGCCGATCGGGTGGTCTTCCCTGAGCGGGATATGGGAAAACGAGTGGCCCATAATTTAATCTCGACCAATGTTCTTGATTTTGTTGAACTCTCTCCCGATTACGGCGTAGTGGAAGTAGCCGCTTCAGAAAATTTGTATGGAAAAAGCCTTATTGAACTGGATCTGCGCGCGCAGTTTGGGGTCAATGTCATGGCGATTAAAACGAACCATGAGTTTAATATTGCACCCAGTCCGGAAGTCATCATTCAGGAAGGCGATATTTTAATTGTCATTGGCCATAATGATGATTTAAGACGCTTTGAAGAAGAAATTTAGTTTATTAGAAAAAGCGATACAGAAACGAAAAATACCCACCAGATATTATTAATTTGGGATGGGTATTTTAATTTATTCACGTATTTTCACCAGTGTTGATTAACCATTTGTAGGAGACTGGTTCCATATGAACATTAATAACTTTTTATGAACGTCCGAAAAACAGGCTGCCACTATTCCCCTTGCATGTTGAACCTTCTGTACTAGGCATTCTGCTTGTTACTTTTAATAAAACGAGCCTCTTAAATTAAGAGGCTTTCAACCTGTATAGGTAAGTTTCTATAATAAGGTGATTTTTTCTTCTAGGTCAGGGAATCGTGAGCAATACCTAGCTCATTTTTAATGTTCTCCATTCCATACCGGGTGAGGAATTTATTGAACTTTTCCCTTTTCTTCCCGTGCTGTTGATAAAGGAGAATAAGTTTCTTCACGAATTCAGACAAGCTTTGTTCGCTAACCTGTTCTATCAACAATTGACCCGTACCAGCTTCCAATGTTTTTGACATTCCTCCAATATAGATATCAAAAGCATCGTTTCGTTTTACAACGCCAATATCCTTTACAAGGGGTTCTCCACAGGCATTGGGACATCCAGTATAGCCAACCCTCATAGTAAAGGGAACTGGAATGCCTGCAATGGTGTCATTTAGATTTTTTGCGGCATTTAAGCCTTCTACTTCCGCTCCCTTGCAAAAATTACAGATAGAGAGATTCTTTACAACTGAACCGGTATCATACACACATAGCCCCCGCAGAAGTAACCTTTGTTTTGCCTCCGCTGCTTTCTCCTCCTCCATTTCAACAATCAGCTGCTGGAAAGTGGTTAATTCAATTTTTGCATCTGTACCAACGATTTCCCCAATCGCCATCAAATCATCTGGAGTAAAAACTGACCCTCCCACTCTTATTTCCGGACTCACCGCAAACGTGATTTTATTCAATCTCCTCATCCTTTCTTTCCTTTATATTTTCTTGGAAACAATTCACTGAAAGGATAAACTGTTCTTTGATTTAATTATCAAAATGATTTTAAATAACTGAAAGTCATTTTGATGCTTACCGTTTGTACTGTGTAAACTTAGATTAAATTATCATTCAGTGTATGACCTACAAACCGAGTGCTGATTTTGTAAGGATAAAAAGCCCACAAGAACTTTTTATCCTTATTTCATTAAGGCACTTTCACAACAAAAGGTACGGTGAATACTTTCCCCTCATACTGAAATTGACCCCAGATTTAATAAAGACCACTCTTTGAAAACTCGGTCATAAATTTCGCATCTGGGCCTGAACCCTGCCCCTCCATGGAATGTACATGCAGGTAGTTTTCTGTATCTGCGCTCATAATGACGACATGGCCGATTGCTCCTAAATAAGGCTGCAGGTTTGTCATTGGCTTTTTACTGTTTGCATCGTTAATGGTAAAGTTCATCATCAGTTCCTTGCCTGTCTTTAACTGGTCAAAAGAAAGTGTAATTTCTTTTCCATCCACCACTTTTGTTAAATTGGACTCGGGCTGCAGTGGTTTCGGTGCAGCTGTTCTTCCCGATACGTTAATCCAATCCATTTCAACCTTCTGTTTCCCACCGGTGGGGATAAAATCTGAAATGAGCTTGTAATCTCCTCCGGTTGGGAATTGAGTTGTAACCTCGAATTCTCCTTTTCCTTTGTATTCGGGATGAATGTGGTTAAAGAAAGATAAATCTTTGCTTAACACAATCAGATGGATTTTCTTTTCATGATTCACATCAAAGTTCTCAATGGGCTTCCCTGCTTCGTCTCTAACAAAGAAATTCATTTTCGTATCCTGGTTTGGCTTGATATCAGCCGGTATTTTCCACACCGTGTGTACTGGTATATCCTTCTTCTCTGTTGCTGAATGTCCACCTTGATCCATGCCCTCATGTGTATGCCCCTGTTGGTTATGATCCATTCCATCATGTGTCTGTTCCTGCCCATTATGAGCCATCGCCTGCGGTTGTTCATGTTGACTAACACTACCTTTTGATTGACTCGTTGAATTATAGGCAAACAAAACGAAGGCGATTAAAACGATCGAGACGGTTAAGTAATATTTCATACCTTTATTCCCCCTTATAATTTTACTTTTTGAAGGCGAAGCGCATTGAGAACAACCGATACCGAACTTAGAGCCATTGCTGCACCCGCAACCCATGGAGCCAAGAGTCCAACAGCAG
>NZ_BBWZ01000081.1 GCF_001015055.1 Aneurinibacillus tyrosinisolvens
GTCAAAGAGTTGCTTTTTTATTTTCTTATTAAACTATACTCCAATTAGTTTGGTAAAACAAAAAAAGCTGCCGAAGCAGCATTATGGAAGATTACCTTGTAGTTGTTGAACTGCCTCATTATTTTATGGATTTATTATTTCTTTTTTGAAAGACCATCACGGTTTGGTGCTTGTGGGGGCTGTTCCAGCCATCCTTTATCAATCATCAAATTAGCTCCATCATAACCATATTTACCTACCTCTGCTGCAAGACGCGCATAGTTTGTCGTTAAGTCCGTTCTCATACTTAGCCCCATAGATGCTCCGTAATTTGCTATGCCTGTTCCAATTAGAGCCACCGTATGAGCCATCATTAACTTATCAGAGAAAGGAGATACTCTAGAATCCATAACCAAATCATCCCATGTCTGGGTAACAGGTAAATCCTCATCCCTTAAAGTTGAGCTGAATACCTCAATATGTTTCATTGAAATCTCTTTCCCACGCAGCATGAACTCACGAACCTCATTCGACTCTGCAACCTGACTAAATCCCATGAGCAGTGCTTTTCCTAATGTATTCGTTTGGATATTACCGTATAGGTGGGTAATTTCGATTACTTGCAGTGGTCGGTGGTCTCCAAAGAAATCAACGAGAAAATTTTGTCTTTGAACAAATCCCACTTTTTCAGGAGAAGAAATATAAGGGGGACGGACATAAATTCCTTTGGATAAGAGAACCTGGGTTGCTTTATCATCAAGTTCTGTCGAAGAAGCAATACAATCTTTAAAAAAATCGCGAACATCAGAACGAGCAGCCAAAGGCAGGGCAACACTATATGCTGCTAATCCCATTCTCGCCATTTGTTTAATGTAATAAAGGAAAAAGGTATCCGTATATAATCGAGGTGCATCTACATTTACGTCTTCGCTTGTAAAACCATGAGGAAGCAGATATTTCTCCCCATAAAAAATCTCTGTAATCCTTTGAATATGTTTTTCACAGTTATTTCGAGCATACTCCAATACAAGACGAATTTCTGTGTCCTCCACCTTTTCTAAAAAATAAGAAAGGACGCATTTAGCCAAAGTATCACCCGTGTATGTATTCCATAGGTTGGCGATTTCTGCTGAGGTCATATTTATATTATGCCTTGTTTCTGGTTCCATCTTTATTCCTCCAAAATTATGTTTATGTAAATTATTTACTTAAAAGAGAATTTTATGTGCTGTAATAAAAAAGGACGAACCTGTTAGTGTTCGTCGCAAAAACAAAACATAATATTAACCTCAGCATCTTATCTTTTTCATTATGCAACCCTTTTATACATTAATTACGTCCACTGTACTGTTACCTCTTAATTCAGCTAAACTGCCAGATAGTTGAACAAATAAAAAACGACTGCCGTAACAGCCGTATTGTGCTAACGATTCCCGTTAGCTCAATAAATAATTTTTTCACTGAGAAATCTCATATCCTTCATGGGCATCAACACAGTCATATGGTCATTGACCTACGTATTGTAATAAATAATTATATTAATTGACTTTAAGAAAAGGGGGATGTTTCATTTGTACAGACAATTTCAAGAGCATACGTATGGTAACTATACTCATGCCAGAAACATTACTTTGCTTGATATGAAGCAAGGTGATGTAAATGGGGACGGAATAATTGATAACGTGTATTTATACGGCAATAAACCCGAAGGAACCGGAATCTTTGCAGATAACATTACCCTTGTTATCCAAGATGGACTTTCTAACCAAAGTACAGCAGTAAATCTTCAAAACAATGCGGGATATAATGCTAGCCTATTCCTTGCAGATTTTTCTAAGGATAGCATACCGGACATTTTAATAAGTATTGATTCTAGAGGAAGCGGCGGGTATGGGATCTTCTATATGTATTCCTTCAAGAATAACATTCTGCGTGAAATGTTTGATGTTGAAAAATATAATCAGGAGTATAAATTCAATGTGAACTATGAAGACTTTTACAAAGTAAGTGTAGGAAGTCCCCAGCTTAACGTGCTGTTCACTATAGACATCAGCTACAAAGGCTATGACTATTTATCACAGTTTTACTACGAAAACGGTAAACTAAAACAACCGACCAAAGGAGAGGTTCTTGCTTTAGGTGCGTTATATCCCATCGTTACCAACGAAAAAAGAATGAGTTATGACTTACTTGCTTTTCAACGTATTATTGGCACTTTTAATGCCGATACATTAGGATATGTCGAAAACCTCTTGACATGGAATGGTACTCAATTTACATCCTCAAGATTGTCAGTAGCCATCCTTGGTACGAATTTGATAAGCCTTTACTAATAATTTCCACAGATGAGACAATTAGATGGCATATCAAGCCTGTTGATGATTTATCCGTCCAATCCATCTCATTCATTCCTTCATATCTATGTTACAGATGACATGAAAAAGGAGTGATATCAATGAGACGACAATACGGACCCCCTACTTCGCCGCCCCCTAACTACATTCCACCAAAACCCTATAATTCTTATATCGTTGACTGTGTGTATCAATACACTTATGTATGGCTCACAAATGGGAGGAGTTTTTGGTTTTATCCTACAAGCGTACAGTATGAAGGAGTTACAGGTTATAGATGGAACGGACGTTTCTGGACGTTCTATGGGTTTGACCCAAGATTTATTGATGCAGTTTCATGCCCCCAATTCCTACCCCTTACTAAATTGTAAAGAGCTTTGTGAAAAGAATGAGAATCACAAGGCTCTTTAATTAATTATGTCTTAACATAACGGATTCCCTTCGACAACAAGCAGGGTTCCTTTGATTTTTTACAATTTTCTATAAGCAATTTATTCCGCTATCCTGCCCTTTAGTTAAATAACAAAAACGCAAATAAAACCTGTCTTAGTTAGACGGATTTAAGTTTAATTTTATATAAATTCACAATAACTCATAAAAATACATTTGAAATAGTTTCTCGACAGCCTGAAAAGGCTGCTAACAGAATCATGTTAGCAGCCTTTTTTGGTAAATAAAATAACATGATTTCATTTTTGGAATATGTACTTTAACGTCAAATAGATGCATGGTACCAAGTAGTTTGGATCATTATAAAATATAAACAAAGAGAAGGTGTTTTTGAGTATGACAACATTTCATGAACTAGGTATAAGCGAACCCATACAAAGAGCGATTACGGCTATGGGTTTTGAAGAAGCGTCTCCCATCCAGGAGAAAGCGATCCCGATTGCCTTGACAGGGAAAGATATTATTGGACAAGCACAAACCGGTACGGGTAAAACAGCAGCCTTTGGTATACCGATTTTACAAAAAATAGACACCAACAAAGAATCGGTTCAAGCCATTGTCATTGCCCCTACCAGAGAATTAGCCATTCAGGTTTCAGAAGAGATAAACCGCTTGGCGAAATATACGGGGATCCGTTCCCTCCCTATTTATGGGGGACAGTCCATTGAACGTCAAATTAGAGCGTTAAAAAACCGTCCACAAATCATCACGGGAACACCAGGCAGACTGCTGGACCATATCAAACGAAAAACGCTGAGGTTACATCACATTTCAATGGCTGTACTGGATGAAGCAGATGAAATGTTAGATATGGGATTCCTAGAGGATATTGAGCGAATCCTCAAAGAGACACCGAAAGAAAAACAAACCTTATTGTTTTCTGCGACCATGCCCCGACCCATTCAGACTCTTGCAGAAAGATTCATGAACCATCCAGAAATCATTAAAATTCAAGCGAAGGAAGTCACGTCTCCCACAGTGGAACAAGTCTATTATGAAGTAAGTGAGCGTCAAAAGTTTGATGTTCTTTCCCGTTTGCTGGACGTTGAAAACCCAGAATTGACGATCGTATTTGGACGAACAAAAAGGCGGGTAGATGAATTAAATGACGCATTAAATAAGAGAGGATACATGGCCGATGGCTTACATGGGGATCTGAATCAGAATCAGCGGGATGTTGTGATGAAGAAATTTCGTGAGGGAAGCATCGAAATTTTAGTTGCGACAGACGTTGCTGCCAGAGGGATTGATGTTTCGGGAGTGACGCATGTGTACAATTTTGATATCCCTCAAGATCCAGAAAGCTATGTTCACCGCATCGGCAGGACAGGTCGAGCGGGTAAGACGGGGTAGCTGCCACCTTTGTTACGCCGAGGGAAATGGGTCAACTTCGGACCATCGAAAAAGCTTCAAAAGGCAAAATACATCGTAAATCTATTCCAACAGTTGCAGAAGCGATGGAGTCGAAACAACAGATGGCGTCAGAAAAAATAATTCAGCTAATCGAAGAGGGTCACCATTCACAGTTTAAGCAAACAGCAAGCGAATTACTGGATCAGTACGATTCTGTTGCCTTAGTTTCAGTTGCCTTGAAGCTGCTGACAAAGGAACAGACAGATGCAGCTATTCAGCTTACTGTAGAAGCACCTCTCCCTTCGAAGAAGCCTGAAAGGAAAGCAAGAAGGAACTATAATGAGAATAAAGGATTTGCGGGAAGAAGCAGAAAAGGTAAGCGAGGGTGAACTTCTAGCTCATCGTTATAAAGAGGAGATGCTAGAATGAAAGAAAAAATAAATGAAATCGTTGATTTAAGTAATCCGGATTTTTATAACAATATATAATGTTAGACGATAATGTAAAGGCAGGCCAACAGGATTATAATGGTCAGTATCATTATGTAGAACGGAGCAACAACGAAGAAGTAATCAAGAGTCAAATGATGTTATTTAATGTAACATATTAGGCATTAATTATACCTGGGTGGACAAATACTTAAATTGCCTAAATAATTATATAACAAGATAGCAAATTGGATGTAATGCTGCTGGCAACACCATGACAGCAGCTTTTTTATTGCTAAAATCGGATGAAATAAAAGGGAGACTATTATATGGCCAAAATAAATGAACTCAGGTTAACGGAAGCTGAAGCGAGGTTAATCGAATGGTTGCGAGAAGAAATGCAGGTGGATACGCTGCTTGATATACATACAGGCATCCAAAATGAAGCTCGGGAACTTGTTCGTCTGGCGCAAGGGGCGTTAAAGAAATTTCCAGACGATGCGGACAAATTGGCAATTAGAAGTGCAAAAATGCATCAGTTTACAGAAATAGTAAAAGAGGTCAGTATTGCTAATATAAATCGGAAAAGCCGAATTACATCTAAATAGCTTTATTTATGCAAAAAAAATAGCCCGAAGGCTATTCTGTTTTTTTTGAAGAGCAATGCGTATATTATCAAATTCTAAAGAAACATTCAGTTTCTCGTCCTTAGCTATAAACCTCTTCATTTAAAAAATCAATGGCCTGATTTTCAGTGAATCCTTTGACTAACGCTAGTTCACTAGTTAAAATGTCCTTTGCATTGTCCAGCATTCTTCTTTCGCTTGTATTCAGCCTTTTTGTTTCATTCATATGCATTAAATCACAGATGACTTCAGCACCTTCTTGTATATCACCCGTTTTGATTTTATCCATGTTTATGCGATACCTTTGATTCCATGGGAGTAAAGGTTCTAATTCTCTATCATCAAAAACAAGCAATGTATTTTCCAATGTAAGCCTATCGACAATCAGGCGTATGCCTACGTCGGTTGCTTTCCCCATAGGAACTAGGACTTGCATCTTGCCTATTGGCATTTTTATGACATAATACTGCTGTTTCTCTCCCAGGATTTCCTTTTCCTCTATGGCTTCGATTACACCTGCACCGTGCATTGGATAAACAATCTTGTCGCCAACTTGGAACAAAAAATCCACCTCCAGTAAGTCTCTTCTTTAAGGATACCACACATCAATTATAATAGCAAAATTTAAATAATATCATAAATTAATAATCAAAGTCAACGATTTTTTAGGAATAAATGTCGATTTATGTGTAAAAATTATCTGAATATAAAATGGAGCACAACAAAGTTGCTTATCTGCCCAGATAGTAGCTTTGTTGTGCTCGATAATCTTACTTATAAAAAAAAGTCAACCTTGAATTGGGCTGACATTCTTTATAATTAAACTTAACTAGAAAGTTATAATGGGAATAATTCACTTCTAATTTGATGTCGTCATTGGTTCCTTCTAAGGATCAAGCAACATTGACTAAAGAAAAACAAGCCTCTAGAATCGCTTCTGAGGCTCATTTAACGTATAGGAAGATATTTTTGTATCCCCTAAAATGGCTGGTTTTTCTCAAACATCCATTTTTGCAGAACTCTCAAATGACAACGTCTTTTTCGATAAACTCTTCCCAATTTCTAGATTCTAATTTAACATTTTTTAGCTCATTTTCTATTCGTTCACTTATTAAATGGACAGCTTTACATTCCGCTTCCCTTTCAGTGTGTAAATCAATTTGATTTTCCATTTCCCTACGTATTCTCCTAATATCCCCTAAATCGTAACCTAATTTATTTAAAGCAAGAATCATATAAGATATAGCCTGCTTGTTGGTCATTCTCTCTATCCCCTTAAATAGTCCTTTTTTCTTACTATCTGAATGTTTTATTCCACTATCTAAGCAAGGTTAAACAGGTAAATTATTACTTAAGTGAAAAAAGGGTGCTGGAAAAATAAATCGTCAGAAGATATAGAGTCGATTTATGTTATATCGTATTCAGCTTGTCTACACCGGAGACGGTAAATGCAGAAAGTATTCGTACATTTATATCTTTATAACTAAAGAAAAACCACTCCCCGGAAAAAGAATAGTTGAAAAAAGATTGTACCCTCGTAAATTAAAAGAATGTAATTAAAATATTTTACGTTTCAATTATTTGGAAAATTGGTAGATATCTAAGTAGAAAGTAATTACATTTTTTTACACTAATCTTTCGGGAGGGTACAAGAATGAAAAATAAACAAATAGAAGTATTTAGTACAAAAGAGCAAGCGCTCCGGGCCATTCATGATTGGAAGCAAAAAGGATATACAGATGACAATGTTTGCATATTTGATAAAGACGAAGTGGAACATCGCCTTTTACAGGAAGGGATGTCTGTAAATGAGGTGCAAGAGTATAAAAAATCTGCTGACAATGGAGAAATTCTTATCCTTGTAGATACAAAAGACAACAGAACAACTGCAGTGGATCATGATTCTGATACCATCCGTTTACATGAAGAACAACTAGATATTAATAAGAGACGTGTACAGGCTGGCGAAGTCCAACTTCATAAAGAAGTCGTAGAAGAAGAGAAAGTTGTGAATGTACCCGTTGAGCACGATGAAATCTATATTAAACGTCACCCTGTTCACGATGTAGCAGCTTCCGCTGAAGCATTCCAAGATGATGAAATCATCCGGGTTCCAGTGACAAAAGAACAGATTGAGGTAACGAAAAAGCCTGTAGTAACGAGTGAAATTGTGATTGGTAAACAAAAAGTTCAGGAAACAGCGGAAGTAAGGGATACGCTTAAGAAAGAAGAGGTTCATCTTAATAAATCTAAGGATCTGGAAGTTCGAGAGGAATAGCTCAGAATAAGAGAGTCTAAAAATAAATATAGATGTATCACATTATTAAGGTAAATTCAAAAGCCGATCTTAGGAGCGGCTTTTTATTCAATGGACAAGTGACAGGGCAGGATGGTACGAGTTACCACCCTGCCCTGTCACTACTGCATTATGACGGACTTACATCTTATAAGCGTGTTTAACCTGTAACCAGATTTAATTTTAATGCCAGTTCTTCCGATGATGTTACCTCGAGTCTGAAAAGCATATCCTCTAACGTTCTACGGGAAGCGGTGGCAAGACCTCGTGAATATTGAAGGACTTGGCTATCGTTAAACTGTACGTCATCACTTCCAGTTGCCTTTTTTATGCCTTCTTCGATAACAGCACAAACATTCTCATACTTTTCTGTAGCTTCTTCAAGGTTCTTAATTGCTTCGTATATTTGTTGTTCAAGCACGTTTATTACCGCCTTCAAGTTGGTATCTAGGTATCTAGTGTATATATTATCCGCTACCCAATAATCGTAACCGTGAAAACACCAAATCTAGGAAACATGCATAAAGAATGTGACTACAGCGGCAGGATTCACTTGATGTTACGGTCTGCTGATTTGCTTGCGCCCTTTCGGGCTACGTTGTCACAGGGCTTCAACCTTAGAATTTCTCCGCCCGTTGCCTGTCAGCTACCAAGTGACTTGGCTCTTATTTGGGTTGGACTTTCACCAATCAGCAATAAACGGCTTGCTGGGCACACGCATAGTAAGAAAAGCTGTCGAAGCAGCGGTGTTGAACTAACGGTTCCTGCTTAAAATAAAAAAAGTGAAGAACGTTTACCATCCCTCACTTTAGCTTGATTATTTACTATTAATCATTTGGTATCACTTAGCCTATCTGCTTCCTCTTTAAATACTTTTGAGATAATTCCCATAGCGATGCCAAAGGCGAAAAATACACCTTGTCCGGTTTCTGAGGTTATGGCATCTTTTTGATTCGTCTGTTCAAGGTAGCTATTCATGGCTTCGGACATTTCATCATATAATTTGTTTTTTAATATTTGTAAGTCCCCATATTTCATCTGTTCCAACCTCCTTATACCAACTATTTTTACCACATTTTAGTGCAATAATTCTTTGCTATGCAACTGTGGTTTACATACCGTGCAGTCATAAACATAATAATTCTCTCTTTTTTTGTGTCCCATAGAGTTGACTCCGTTTTCAGTGATTTTTAGATTAACCAAAGTGCCGGCTTCTGTTCACAGGCAGACGGCCTGGATTTTCTTTATTTCATAATTAGGAGTATCATAATAAAGTACAACAATGCAGTATACAACTGGGAGGATTTTATTATGGACAGCATTCATTTAGAAGCACACCCGCGCACCGAATTGACCAAAGGTGAACGCAGCCGCCTGCGCAGAGAAGGTCATGTGTTGGGCGTTTTATATGGTAAAGGAAGAGAACCAGAAGCGATCTACATCACCGCTAACTCGTTCAGACAGTTAAAAGGCCATGGCAACATTCTTGTTGATGTGAATTTGAAAGGCGAGCATGTTCCGGCCATGATTAACGAAATTGCCCGTGAACCGATGAAGCACCGTCCGTTGCACATCGACATGCACGCCGTGAACTTAAAAGAGCCAATAAACACCGAAGTGCCGGTTCTGTTAGACGGTCTGCAAGCGTTGGATGGCAAAGGTGCGATGGTTCAACAGCAAACGCGAGAACTTGCAATACGCTGCCTGCCGACCAACGTTCCGGAATCTATCGTACACAATATCGAAAACCTTACTGTGGGCGACGTCCTGCATGCGCACGATTTGACACTGCCGACTGGTGTGACGCTACACACCGATCCGGAAGAAGTGATCTGCACCATCACGGAAGCGAGAAACGAAGAT
Source organism: Aneurinibacillus tyrosinisolvens (assembly GCF_001015055.1). Lineage (GTDB taxonomy): Bacteria > Bacillota > Bacilli > Aneurinibacillales > Aneurinibacillaceae > Aneurinibacillus_A > Aneurinibacillus_A tyrosinisolvens. Next base: position 9,350 of record NZ_BBWZ01000081.1, read on the forward strand.
CCAGATACAGAGAGCGAACCGAAAGAGCCGGGTCTGGTACATGATGCCGAAGGCAAAGAATAGCGCGATAAGGAATGACACAAGAAAGACCCAACATCTTTTATCGATGTTTGGGTCTTTTTATAATCCATCTAGGTGGATTCCCTTTTTTTATTTACCAATCAAATTTTTGAAGGGTGTCATCGGCATCCGGGTCAAAAATAATCCAGGAACAATCTGCTCCCAGGGCATATCCCAATACGAAGAGTAAATCCCTTGGGAACTTTTTCTCAGGATCAATCATCTCATCATACACAGGCAGGAACCAACCATACTCCCCTTTTGGATAGACGATTAATTGCACTTTATTACGTCCTGTAAGTGATGCCTGTTCATCTAACCAACATGCTGTATTCGGGCTTATATGTGCAGTTGAAATCGTTAATAATTTTTCAATCATCTTCAGATTAATTCCTTTCTGAACGTATTTATTTTATGTAATCTGATATGATAAAAACAATTAAGAGAGCTGCAAAAAAAATGGTAGTGTCAATAATTTTGTGTAAGTGAGTAGGGCATCCACCGGAAGGTGGATACAAAATCGGAATCAACCTCCTTGGAGACCAGGAAAAAAATACAGAAGGTTCAGTCAAGGGCGAGCCAAAGCGAGGGGGTACCGAACCCTTGACGGGTTCTTCTATTTTTTTACAATGCTCAAGAGGAGGGGATTCTAGACTCCATATTTTTGTTTGAATTTATCCTGTAAAGCTGTATGGGTGGTAGCAAACCCCTTCAGCTTACGGGTCGACCATCGTTCTTGTAAGCCTTGTATGGTTAGGTAAACGATTTTCTCTGCTGCTTTCAGACTGGATAGACTGTTCATCGGTCTTAGGCGTTTGCGTATTTCTTTGTTGGTTCGTTCGATCCAGTTCGTTGTATAGATCACACTGTGGATGGCAGATGGATACGAGAGAAACGTAAGGAGAACGGGCAAATCCTCCTCCCAGGAAGCCACTTCCCTTGGGTACTTCTTGGCCCATTTTTCCTGGAACACCTGAAACTGCGTAAGAGCAGCTTCTTGAGTAGAAGAGCGATAAATCACCTTC
>NZ_BBWZ01000082.1 GCF_001015055.1 Aneurinibacillus tyrosinisolvens
ATGTAAAGGTTTGCAAAAAAATTATAAAAAGGGGGGCGATCGCTCACTTATGTGTGTCCTTTTTTGAGCAGAACGGGAATGTATCTGTATCCTTTCTTATAATGACTCGTTGGAGCTATATTCTCCTTATTTTTATTCGTGTAGAATATAAGTGATAGCTTGTTGCTTGATGTACAGATTCTTGAAGAAGAAGTGGAGGGAAATTTATGACAATGGGTAACACGGAATTTAACTGGATTTTCTTAGTTGGATTTGCTGTTGCAATGATTGCCTGTATAATAATCCCGTTTTTATTCAGAAAATCCTTTAAAGACGAATAATTAACTGAAACCGCCATTCTCTTAAGAGAGTGGCGGTATTTTTCTTTACAAAGCCTGATAATCGCGTTAAGACAATATCATCTATTGAACAATCGTCAAACCGGGTACTTTTACATTTTTACGATCGAGTATCGTATTCTTCTTAGCATTGAGGGTTTTTTCAAGGAACGACAAGATTACACTGTTGCTCAATTCATAAATGTGATCAGGTTTTACATCGGCGGATAATATATTGGCATAGGGTGTTCCGACAAGATATGGTTGCAATAAAGGCATATCCGTTAAGTTCATATGTGTTGCCCCGGCTTTGCGTCTAGTCCTGGTGGTAGCGGCTGTTCGGCTTTGCATTCAACATACGCACCTGTGGTTTTTGGCAACTTCACCGCTGAAACTTCCGACTTTACAGGATTACCGATTTGCGCTGCATTTTCATTGATAACTTGGGCATTCGCCGTCAATGTACTTGAGATTAAATTTTTCTATGGCTCAGTTCATATTGAGTTCACAAAGCTGATTTATAGTGTCCATAGAATAAGTAATCCAACACCAAAATTATGATTGTGAGGCGTGGTTGAAATGGATAAATGGGTCATAGCGTCCATTCTTTATGTGGCAGTAGTGATAGGTGGTTTTACCGTGTATGAGGAGTTTTTTGCTGATGAAACACAGGCTGTATCTGCGGCGAAATATGAAAGTAATGAAAATCACAGTGTATCTAAGGAAAAGCATGAGGATGTTGAAAATCATGCTAAAAAAACCGGAAGCAGTCATGAGCATGGAAGCGATTCAGCACATAAGGAGACTAGCGAGGTAAATGTGTTTGTTCAATCTAATACAGATGAAATAAAGATTTTCTTAAAAGATAAGACAGGAAATCCAGTTAACGATTTAGAAGTAAATCATGAGAAGCTTCTTCATTTAATTATTGTAGATGAACATTTGCAGAAGTATTATCACGTGCACCCAGAACGAGGAATTAAAGGCTGACACCAATTTTACTCAGAATATAGATGGAGAAACGGTGAAATTAAATCTGAGTTCTGCCCAGGCCAATCAACCAGTAACGTTAACATTCAATTTAGATAAAACCAATCTAACTCCTTATTTGGGAGCGATGGGGCATGTGGTCATTCTTGATGAAAACGCCCAGAACTTTCTTCATGTTCATCCAGCCAATGATAAGGAACCGGTTTTTGAGACGCAGTTCAAACAGCCAGGCATCTATAAAATATGGGCTGAATTCAAACAAAATGGAAAAGTAAGAGCGTTCCCGTTTGTAGTAGAAATAAAAGGAGAGGATTAAATTTGCCAAAGGTATTAGTGGTGGATGATGAAGCTCACATCCGTGAGTTAGTTTCATTGTACTTGAAAGACGAAGGGTTTGATATCGTTGAAAAATCGAATGGAGCGGATGCGTTGGACTATGCGGAGAATCATTCTTTTGATTTGGTGATTCTAGATATTATGATGCCACAGATGGATGGCTGGGTTTTATGCACGAAACTCCGAGAGCTTGGGGATATCCCCATTTTGATGATTACCGCGAAAGGAGAGGCGCAGGACCGAATTCATGGATTTAAGCTTGGAACGGATGATTATTTGGTAAAGCCATTTGATCCGGTGGAGCTTGTTCTTCGCGTGAAGGCTCTGCTAAAGCGGTACCGTATTTCTACTTCCAATATCATTAAACTTGGAAACATATCATTAGACCGCTCGAGTTATCAGGTTCTATACGAGAATGGTAAAACGATGACACTTCCTATGAAAGAATTCGAATTGCTGTACAAACTGGGCAGCTATACCGGGCAGTTGTTTACACGGGATCATCTCATTGAGCAAATATGGGGCATTGATTATGAAGGCGACGAGCGGACGGTGGATGTTCACATTAAGCGGCTTAGGGAACGCTTTGCCGAATACGAGTCCGATTTCCGCATTGTAACCATCCGCGGTCTTGGTTATCGGTTGGAGGTGCATTAAGATTAAGTCGCTATATACCCGGGTTGTATTCATATTTGTCGGCATTGTCATGTTGAGTCTGTTCACGGCCGTTATGGTTAGTTCTTGGCTGTATGAGGGTCGAATTCAAAGTTTGATAGAAGAACTTCTAATCACGAACGGTAACAAAATGATACAAACCTATCAATCGACACCTTCTGCTGAGTTGATCCCGTTTATGCAAAACGTATCCGGGATTTCCCATACCCTTCTCCAACTTTACAATAAGGAGGGTAAGCCCCTCCTTGACGAAAAAGGGTGGCCCATACAGGTTGACCCTAATGATATGAGGCGTGTGCTCGCCGGTGAAAAGGTTCGCCATTTCGATAAAGTAGACCTTGCTCATTTTCACATTCCTCAACCTCCTTCAGTCGGCCTTCCACTTCAGGCAGATGGGCAGCCTTACGCATTATTTGTAACCGTGAAAGAGAATCCTATCGAGAACGAAACCATGAATGCCATTCATGTTACGTACATCATTATCCTGTTTTTCGGTAGTTTGCTGATTCTTGTTGCTGCGCGTTATATCGTAAACCCCATCGTCCGTTTGACAGAAGCAACCAGGAGGATGGCGAAGGGAACATTTGATTTCGAGCTTCCTACCAAACGCAAGGACGAAATCGGTCTCTTAACTGTTAGTTTTAACGAAATGGCGAAAGAACTATCTAAGCTGGATCGAATGCGGCAGGATTTCGTTTCGAATGTCTCACATGAAATTCAATCGCCATTGACTTCCATTTCAGGATTTAGCAAGGCGTTACAGCAGAAGAAAATGAGCGAGGAAAGCCGCCTCCATTATTTAACTATCATCGAAAAGGAGAGTGAGAGGTTATCCCGATTAAGCCAAAATTTGCTTCGGCTGTCCTATCTGCAGCAGGAGCATCATCCGTTGAAGGTAAATACCTATCGGCTGGATGAGCAATTGCGCAGGGTCGTTATTGCATTGGAGCCTCAATGGGCTGCGAAAGAAATTGAAATTGATGTTCAGCTTGAGGCCATGACTGTTCAAGCGGATGAAGACCAGCTCAATCAGGTGTGGACCAATTTATTGAGTAACAGCATCAAATTCACTCCAGCCCACGGTAAGATTGTTATCGAAGCTGTGAGGAAAGATAATCAGAACATCATCTCCATAACGGATAATGGCATCGGGATTCCGGAAGAAGAACGGGCCGATATTTTTAAGCCGTTCCATAAAGTTGACAAAGCTCGCGATCCTTCCGTTAAGGGAAACGGGCTCGGCCTATCGATCGTTAAAAAAATCGTTGATATTCATAAAGGACATATTCAAGTATCCGGACGACTGGGAACCGGTTCAACTTTTGAGGTTACATTACCCCAGTGATTCAGGTATTGTAAATCAACAATATAGCCAATAAAATGCCACCTTTAGGTGGTTTTTTTCAATCGTCCATTTAGTTCATATTGAGTTCACAAAGCCGGTTTATAGTATCCTTACAGGAAATTAAAATAATTAAGTTATTTATTTTAAAGGAGGGTGGCAACATGAATACGCCAATTTTGCAGTTACGAAATTTAACCAAGCGAATTAAAAACAAAACAATCATTGATCGATTAAATTTTGATGTCCCAAGAGGAGAAGTGTTTGGATTTTTGGGTCCAAACGGAGCGGGCAAAACCACAACCATTCGTATGATGGTAGGTTTAATGAGCATTACAGAAGGCGATGTTCTCATTGATGGGAAAAGCATTATTCATGATTTTGAAAAAGCAATAGTGAACGTGGGGGCTATCGTTGAAAACCCCGAAATGTATAAGTTTTTGAGCGGTTATCAAAATTTAGTTCATTTCGCCCGCATGGTTTCAGGTGTAACAAAAGATCGAATGGATGAAGTCATTCGCTTGGTAGGTTTAGAAAATCGAATCCATGACAAGGTTAAAACCTATTCATTAGGTATGCGCCAACGTTTAGGTGTAGCCCAAGCTCTACTTCATAAACCATCCATACTTATTTTAGACGAACCAACCAATGGATTAGATCCAGCCGGTATTCGCGAATTGCGGGACTATTTGCATACACTTACCCGCAAAGAGGGAATCAGCGTCATTGTATCCAGTCATCTTTTGTCTGAAATGGAGTTGATGTGTGGCCGTGTAGCCATTATTCAAAATGGCAAATTAATTAATGTTCGAACGGTTAAAGAATTGATGAATGACGGAATCGATCATCTGGTGTTTGTTGAACTAGATAAACCACTGTTGGCACTGGAGGTTTGGCGTTCCTATTCTTCTATTGATGTTGTAGCTTTGGAGGATGGCGTGAAGTGTCATTTAGAAAAGGAACAAATTCCGGAAGTTAATGAACTTTTCGTTCGTGCGGGTATTAAAGTTTATAGTATCAGAAAGTTAAATCCATCCTTGGAAGATAAATTCTTAGAAATGACGGGGAGTGATTCAATTGCTTAATCTCTTGCTAAATGAGAATATGAAAATTTATCGTCGATTACGAACCTGGTTATTAGTGCTTGTCTTAGTTTTAACTACCATTGGCTTCTTGATTGCCGCGAAACCTTCTCAAGTCGCTTCAGGGGACTGGAGAACATCTGTACAGCAGCAAATCACAAATGACCAAAACATGTTGGCGAGCATGAATCATGGTGCGGATTGGAAAACACAATTGACCAATCGAATTCACACCAATCAGTATCACTTGACTCATAATATCCTTCCTGCCGAGGAAACCTTATGGGGGAACATGCTTAACGCAGCTAATCTGATAAAAGTGGTAACGGTGTTTACCGTTATTATTGCCGCAGATAGTGTTGCGGGAGAATTTAGCGCAGGTACGATCAAACTGCTTTTAATCCGTCCTGTCTCTCGTGCCAAGATTCTTCTTTCGAAGTATATCGCCGCGTTGATTTTCTCTATTCTGCTTTTTATTGTCCTTTTTATAAGCGCATTTCTCGTATCCGGCTTTCTGCAGGGATTTCATGACATTGGTATTCCTTTTGTCTATGCTTCTTCCGATGGTGTCGTCCATGAAACCAATGTCGTTCAGCACGCAATCAGCACGTACCTTTACCAATGCGTACAAATGATTATGATCGTTACGATGTCGTTTATGATTTCATCGGTGTTTCGTAGCAGTTCCATTGCCATTGCTTTATCGATAGCGATTATGTTTGTTGGAACGGGTGTGGCAAGTTTCTTGGCTCAATATAACTGGGCAAAATATTTTCTCTTCGAAAATACAGATTTAACTCAATACCTGACCGGTAGTCCGAATATCCCGGGAATGACTATGTCGTTTTCCGTCACTGTTCTCATTGTTTATTTTGTCATATTTAACGCTCTATCTTGGATTGTTTTTAAGAAGCGTGACGTTGCATCATAAATTTCACCTTTAAAGATGCCAAAACCAAACAACCCATTACAAATCTTCAACCCTATCTTGGAGCTGTAGGTCATGTAGTCGTTTTAGACAAAGATGCAAAATCGTATTTACATGTTCATCCCTTTCGTAGTAAATGTTCCCTAGATTTGGTCAAAAACGGATGGTGAGTCTGCGTATTTTTAAGCATTGATATACCCTGCGAAGGTATTGTATAATCGCGAGGAGGAAAATGAAATGAAGAGGTTATTCGTGCGCTTGGTTGTTTATGTATTGATTTTCGTAGTGTTTGTGGGAGGGATTGGGTGGTTCGAATTTGTTCGTTCAAGGGAAGCTTTTTACATAGCGGCTCGCCAAGAGCCCATTCCTTCTTTGCAAGGAGTGAAGAAACCCGAATATAATCCGAATAAACCTACGGTTGCCGTGCTGTTGGGAAATGAAGCCACGTTTGGCTCCGATTTTATGATTCCATACGAATTGTTCTCTAGGACCGGGGCATTCAATGTATACGCCGTTGCTCCAGACAATGAGGTGAAGACATTAACGGGCGGTCTTGATGTAATACCCCACTACTCTTTTAAAGAAATGGATCAGTTATTAGGAAAAAGTCCTGACATTATCGCCATCCCTTTTATGACCACGTATGATGAAAAGAAGTTTGAGCCGATCCGAAAGTGGATACAAAAACATTCTAAAACCACGTTATTAAGCATTTGTGGCGGCTCGGGAAACCTTGCAGCTACAGGTTTATTGAAAGGAAAGTCAGCGGCATCGCACTGGCTAAACATGGCGGTCTTTCAAAAGAAATATCCTGAAACGAACTGGATAAGGGATCAGCGGTATGTTCAGGACGGAAACGTGGTATCCTCGGCTGGTGTTTCATCAGGAATCGATGCCGTTCTCTATGTGATTTCGCAAAAAGTAGGCGAACCCCTGGCAGAAAAAATAGCAAAAGAAATGAACTATCCATCTTATCACTTCGTTAAAAATCCGAAGATGGACCCATTTGATTTCGAAATAAGCACCTATGTATTGAATAACGCCTTTCAGTGGAACAAGAAAAAGGCAGGTGTGCTGCTGTATAACGGTATGGAGGAAATGGCGCTGGCTTCCGTATTTGATATCTATTCAAATACTGGAACGACAAGGGTTCTTTCCATTTCAAACTCGGAGCAGCCCATCGTGACAAAACACGGTCTGAACCTGATTTCCAGACATTTGATATCAAGGGCCCCAAAATTAGATAAAATGATTGTTCCGGGAAGAGAAGCGAAATCGTTGGCTCCGGATGAGATAAAAAAGTGGAGCGAAAAGGGGAATGCCAAGGAACTTCAGTTCGTTCATAGCGATTCCCCAGATCGATTTATATTTGAAGTTGAGCTTGAAGATTTGGCCAAGCAAGAGGACCTTCTCACCGCTAAACATGTGGTGAAACGACTCGAATTTCGTGCGAATGATATCCATCTTGAAGGCAAACTGTTTCCTCTTGAAACATACGGAAATATGCTTTTAACCGGTTTATTCGCATTACTGGTAGCTTTCTGTATTGACAGACGATTCATTATGAAGAAGAAAACTTTCAAATTAAAAGATACCTCACTACAGAGCACAAGGAAGTGCTAGAAAAAAAAGGAATAAAGGTGTATGAAAAAAATCAAGTCTCTTGTTGGTGAAAATGGATATTTAGAAAAAGTAATCTTTGAAGATTATGAACAAGTCACAAGGGAAGGAGGATTCGTTACACCAGATCGGATTTAACACAAGAATCCTTTTCCACGAAATACTAAAATTATCTGGTCGGCGATTTCAAAAAAATAAATAAAAACTATATTGAATACATTAGGGGGGTATGCTATATTATAAACAAGAAAGGAGATGATTTTCTTGGAAGTAAAAATGAAAGTAGAAAACACAAGTTGCTGCTCTCCCAACGGACATCGAGAAAGTCATCATTCTGATAAGGTAAAAGCAAATTTGGTCGCACGGTTAAACCGTATTGAAGGTCAAGTTCGGGGCGTGAAAGGCATGATTGAAAGGGACACCTATTGTGATGATGTCCTGAATCAATTGGCTGCCACTCAGTCGGCTCTAAACGGTGTAGGAAAGCTTCTTCTAGAAGGACACATGAAAAGCTGCGTCATCGAACGAATTCAAGAGGGCGACCATGAAGTCATTGATGAACTGCTTAAAACAATGGGGAAACTCATCAAATAACCTAAATAAGAAAGGGGAATGAAAAAGATGAAAAACATTACCTTACAGGTAGAAGGTATGTCTTGTGGTCATTGCGTTAAATCAGTCGAGGGAGCATTGAAAGAGGTAGGTGCCTCTGGAAGAGTGAACTTAGAAAGCAAGTCCGTAGCCGTAGAATACGATGAAAGTAAAGTGTCCCTTGAAAAAATTAAAGAAGCCATTGAAGATCAAGGATACGATGTGGTGTAACCTATGGGAGCCACTTATCTAAAGAATGGCTTCTCACCTTCATATCTAATTTTTTTTTGAATGAATCATACCCCTATAGGGTATGAGACAAGGAGGTAAAGATATGGAACAAAAACAAACCACGATTGGCATTACAGGCATGACGTGTGCTGCCTGTGCCACTCGGATTGAAAAAGGGCTTAAGAAAGTAGAAGGGGTTACGGAGGCAAATGTAAACCTGGCATTGGAAAGAGCCTCCGTGACATTTAAACCGGATGTTGTAAATGCATCGAAACTCGAAGAAAAGATTGAACAATTGGGCTATGGTGTTATCCATGAGGCAGTTGATTTTAACATCACGGGAATGACCTGTGCTGCTTGTGCGACTCGTATCGAAAAAGGATTAAATAAGCTGCCGGGTGTGACAAAAACAAATGTGAATTTAGCGCTGGAAACGGCACATGTAGAATATGCACCATCTGAGGTTTCAATTCAAGACATGGTCCGAAAAGTTGATAAGCTTGGATATAAAGTGACATTGAAAAAAGAAGAGGAACATGGGGAAAGTGAACAGCGGCAAAAAGCGCTCACTCGTCAAAAACAAAAACTTATCGCCTCTGCCCTTTTATCTTTTCCCCTGCTATGGGCAATGGTGAGCCACTTTTCCTTCACCTCTTTTATTTGGCTTCCTGAAGCGTTAATGAACCCGTGGGTGCAGTTGGCACTGGCGACTCCGGTGCAGTTTATCATTGGAAGACAGTTTTATGAGGGAGCCTATAAAGCCCTTCGTAACGGAAGTGCAAACATGGATGTACTGGTTGCCCTGGGGACTTCGGCGGCGTACTTCTACAGTTTATATCTCACCATTCAATCCATCGGGAATCCTCATCCTATGGTCGATATGTATTATGAAACAAGCGCCATCTTAATTACACTGATCCTTCTCGGGAAACTGTTCGAGGCTCTTGCTAAAGGACGTACCTCGGAAGCCATTAAGACATTAATGGGATTGCAGGCGAAAACAGCCCTTGTCATACGAGACAATCAAGAATTGACGGTTCCCATTGAGGAAGTCGTAGTGGGAGATATCATGGTGGTAAAACCCGGTGAAAAAGTGCCGGTAGATGGAGAGGTCCTTGAGGGAAGGTCTGCGGTAGATGAATCCATGCTGACGGGAGAAAGCATCCCTGTTGAGAAAGAAGCGGGCGGCCAAGTGTTTGGAGCTACCGTGAATAAAAATGGTCTGCTCAAAATCAAGGCAACCAAGGTAGGAAGAGAAACTGCCCTCGCACAGATCATTAAAGTAGTGGAAGAAGCGCAGGGTTCTAAAGCGCCGATTCAGCGGGTTGCGGATAAAATCTCGGGTATCTTTGTTCCTGTTGTAGTTGGAATTGCCGTTGCTGTGTTCCTCATTTGGTACCTGTGGGTAGCTCCTGGCGATTTTGCGAACGCCCTTGAAAAGCTCATTGCTGTGCTGGTCATTGCTTGCCCATGTGCCCTGGGATTGGCAACACCAACCTCCATCATGGCGGGTTCCGGTCGGGCGGCTGAACTTGGCATTCTGTTTAAAGGGGGCGAGCATTTAGAAGCAGCCCATCAAGTAGAGGTTGTTATGGTCGATAAGACAGGAACCGTGACAAAAGGAAAACCAGAACTAACCGATGTAATGACAGAAGGGATGGAGGAATCTACCTTCCTGACTCTCGTAGGAAGTGCAGAGAAGAACTCCGAACATCCACTTGCAGAGGCGATTGTTTCGGGTGCCACTGAAAAAGGAGCGAATTTGTTAACAACGGAACAATTTGAAGCTATTCCTGGCTATGGAATACGAGCGGTAATCAAGGGAAGAGAAGTGGTGGTAGGGACACGTAAATTGATGGCTCAATACGGCATCTCCGTGAATCATGTGCTTAAAAAGATGGATGGGCTTGAACAAGAAGGAAAGACCGCAA
>NZ_BBWZ01000083.1 GCF_001015055.1 Aneurinibacillus tyrosinisolvens
CTATTGAATGCACGAGGCGTGATGGGTTTAGTTATTGCTAATATTGGCCTTTCGACTGGTATTTTAACTATTGATATCTTTTCAATTTTGATAATAATGATAGTCGTCTCAACTGCATTAGCTACACCTATTTATCATCTCTCTTTAGACTATTCATGGAGGCGTTTTTTTTCTTTTGATTTATTAAAGGGGGAAAAACGGATAGAACTTCTTTATAAAGGTTTTGCTTATGTTTATAATAAAACAAGGAGGGGGATTTTATGAATCATTATTATTTATTCATGTTAACAACCCTATTGATTGCAATTACTCCGGGTGCTGATACAGTATTGGTGACCAAAAATACACTAGCTCAAGGTAAAAGGGTAGGTCTTAAAACGGTTGTTGGAATTTGCACAGGTATTATAATTCATGAATTGCTTGCAATTCTTGGGTTGTCTGCCATTATTGCTAGTTCTGTCTTACTTTTTGAATTTGTTAAATATGCTGGCGCTGCTTTCCTTATTTACATGGGAATATCGACCCTCTTTTCAAAGAAAAAAAATATAACAGCACATATAACTACTTCGGGGAAAACGTCTAAAAGCTCTTCTTTTTTGCAAGGAGTGTTCTCCAATGTACTTAACCCCAAAGCCGTTATTTTTTTTGTTTCATTTTTACCACAATTTATCGTACGTGGAGAGAACACTTTATTACAGATGTTTTTATTAGGGGTAGTTCCAGTTTTTATAACTCTAATATGGTTAGTCATCTATGTTTATTTGATTGATTACGTTCGCATATGGTTTAATAAACCATCTTTTCAATCTGCATTTCAACGAATAACAGGATTTATGCTGATAACACTTGGAATGAAATTGGTTTTTGAAAAGAGATAATCTATTTTTTAACCATTATATACAAATGTTTCTCAGCCGGTTCTTCTATCCTTAGAGTAGAAAAACCGGCTTTTTGTTTTAAGAATATGTCTTGACCCATGTTTTCTCGAAAATATTGGAGTAATAAACTCAACTTTCGCAGAGCGATAAGCCATGAGGCTCCTTACTGTATAAGGCCTCATAGTGATTCAGAAACATAGATGGACAATATCGCTGAAAAGTGCGCTGAAAATAGAAAAACACCGCTCCGTTTGGTAAAGTAATTGTGTCTGGCAATAACTACCCTACGGAAGAGGTGTCCTCTATATGATAGAACAAAAACAACAGAAGAATCAACTTCCTAAAGAAATTCAGTCCGCTTTTACGGAGCTAAAAGTACTACAACACTTGAAAACCGTAGGTTTTAAAAAACGATTTGGCTTTTCTTGCTCCTATCTATTCCAACTTGTCTTTGTGCTCTTGTTTCATCATAAAAACTGGTTTCGGATGCTGGAAAGTGACCGGGGAGAATCCTTCCCTGGCAAGGATACCGTCTATCGATTTTTGAACCATGCCGGATATCCATGGCGCCGTTTTCTGACCTTGTTAAGTACCACTACGATCGAGAAGGTTCGCCCTTTAACTTCAACCCGGCGCGTAACGGCTTTTATTGTCGATGATTCCATGTTTGAACGGAATCGAAGCAAGGCGGTCGAACTGCTTGCGCGGTTCAAAGATCATGCGACATGCTGTTACTACAAGGGATATCGGATGCTCACACTCGGTTGGTCAGACGGTCATACCTTCATTCCTGTGGATTTCTCTTTACTTGGCTCCCTTAAATCGCAAATCCATGGCATCACCGAAGGGGTGGATAAGCGCACATCCGGCTATAAGCGGCGAATAGAAGCCCTGCGGCCCGCCCCGCACTTGATCCCTGAGATGCTGGATCGTGCGATGGATGCAGGCGTGACGGCTTCCCATGTACTCATGGACAGTTGGTTCACGCATGCCCCTCTCGTGAAGGAAGTCGTCGGAAGAGGACTCCATGCCGTCGGCATGGTCAAGGCAGATAATAAACGCTACCAGATAGGGATGGAATCTCTGTCGCTGCAGGAACTTTACTACGCTGCAACGCCGATTAAAAGAAGGAACAAAGGCGTTTTACGTTCTATCCGCGCCGAATTAGCAGGCGTTCCGATTATTATGGTCTTTGTGCGTCACCGTTCGAAGAAAAAGGAATGGCTGGCTATTTTGTGCACCGATTTATCCTTAACGGAAGAAGAAATCATTCAAACCTACGGGATCCGCTGGGATATTGAGGTCTTTTTCAAATGTAGGAAATCCTTGTTGCGTCTGCAAAAAGAATTTCAAGGACGCTCCTATGACCTGTTGATTAGTCATACAACGATTGTGTTCTCTCGCTATATTGTATTGGCCTGGCAGCATCGACAAAGTACAGACGACCGTTCGTTGGGCGGTTTATTTCTTGCGCTTTGCGATGAAGTTTGCGAACTGGATTGGGCGATTGCATTACATCAACTCTTCGAGTTGATCACGGATATTGCCAAAAAAACCAGCAAGAAACTCTCAAAATTCATTCAAAGTCAACTCCAACAATGGATTTCTGGTTTGCCCAGCTACATCAAGGCTTACCTACCTAATTTAAACTGCGAAAGTTGAGTTAATAAAATGTAATTTCATCTTTTTTATTCATTTTCTTCTTTTTTTTTCTAATAAATAACCCCCAAATGAAAACGAACGGAAACACCGTCCACAGACAGACATTGCAAAAGGAATGGATGAATGCCCCTTTTCCCGTTAATAAGGTAGGGGCAAGTGAAAGGCATACGATTCCCGACAAGATAAATACCCCAGCGATAACCCAATCGATATTTTTCATCGGATGTTATCCTCCTGTGGGATGGGAAAAGTTAACGTGAATTTTGTTCCTATACCTAGGTTACTTTCCACTTGAAGGGAGCCACCTTGAATTTCCACTAATCTTTTAACAATGGCTAAACCAAGCCCCGAACCTCCATACTCTCGTGAACGAGACTTTTCCACCCTATGAATGCGAAATGGACGATTGAATATCCTGTGTGGAAGAAAGCATAAGTACTGCTCCATTAAAATGACCATTGGACATCACTGGTTTGCCAATTAGAATACTCTCTGGTGCATTCAGGTGGCTTTCAATGGGTGTACCCGCTTTTAAAAGCTCCCATTCATCCGACGAAAGCACTTCGTTTAGCCTAACATTTGTCCCCGAATTTAATGCAATCTTCCTTGAAGAATCCAATAAAATAACATCACTTTTTGTCATGTGAGAAGCGACCAAAATACTGGGTTCTACTTCTTTATAATTTTTACTTGCGATAATTTCAATACAATACTATTCATTTGTTTTTTTCTTCCCTCGAAGCTTATATCCATGACCCCATATCGTTTGTATAGGATTAAAGGGGCATCCAGCTTTCTTCAATTTCTCTCGAATATTTTTTATATGTTGGTCAACAGCTCGAAAATCACCATAAAAATCCGCTCCCCAAATTCTTTCCAACAATTCTTCTCTGCTAAAGGCACGACTCGGATTTTTAGCAAGGAGAAAAAATAAATCGAATTCTTTCGGAGTAAGGGCTACAGCGTTATTTTCAATCCACAATTCCCTCGATTCAGGTTTAATCGTTATTTCATCGATTACAATTACCTGATCACTGGACTGTCTTTGGTTGAAAGGAATTCTTCGTAGCAGCGCTTTAACTCTTGCCAAAAATTCATCTTTATCGAAGGGCTTCGTAAGATAATCATCTGCGCCGAGGTTTAATCCATATACTTTATCCTTGGTATCAGTGATTGCGGTAAGGAACAGGATGGGTACGTTACTTTTTTTCTCCTCTCTTTACAGACCTCCCAGCCATCCATTTCCGGCATCATAATGTCCAAAATGACAAGGTGAAATTGATTTACGTTGAATACCTTTATTGCTTGGAGTCCTGACTCTGCTTCAATAATGTTCCATTCCGGATTGCTTAAATACAGTCTGATTAGGTTGCGCATATTCCATTCATCATCTATAACCAAAATGTTTAACTTATTTGATTCCAATAAAAACACCATCCCGTAAAATCCAATAGTAATTTTATTTTAACCCATAAAATTGAAGAAAGTATGTAGAGCCGTCTATAAGTATGGTTTTGGTGTTTATGGAACAGTGTTCATGAGTCATTCGGAAAGGCAGTTTAAAATAAAGTAACTCTTTCGAAAATGTCGAAGGATTATTTTATGCATAAATGATAAGGAGAGTCGATCCAAAGCAGGCTCGTCTTTTTACATATTCCAAGTAAGATGTGATTAAAAAAATAAATAAAAATACATTTACATACTATAGAGGGGTATGCTATATTGTGGTTGAGAAGAGAGATGAAAATCTTGGAAGAAAAAATAGAACTACAAGAACAGAGTTGCTGTTCTCAAGATGAACATAAAAAAAGTCACCATGAAGAACAAGATTACGAGTAGTGTAACGTATATTAGCCACCCAAAAGAGGTGTGGGTTGCCATTTTCCTATCTAAATTTTTTTGAACAAAATATACCTTTATGGGGTATATAGAAGAAGGATTAGGATATGGAACAAAAATAAGCAACGATTAGTATAACAAGAATAACATATGCTGTCTTCGTCGTCGTATTTAAAAAGGGGCGGTGAGAAAGTAAAAAGGATTTCAGGCGCAGCGGTGAACCTGGCATTGGAAAGAGTTTCACTGATGTTTAGGAAATGGTTTAAAAATTTATCAATTTACTAATCAAAACGAGGAGAGATAACAATGAATCATCAGCATGTTCATAAAAAAATGGCTACAACTGTAGCTACTTCATTATCATCAATACTTTTTTCGATTATTGCCTCTTCGCACCACTGGCTTCATGTAGGAATTCTATTTTTGCTTGGAAGTTCAACAAATATGATGGCTACCATGTCCGGTGTACTATGGGTTCGAAGAACAATGATTATCGCTACGTTCATTACCGCTATTTACTCAGGCTATCGCCTCAGTAAGCACAAACATATGCCTGTTTGGATGAAGGTCATGACTTCTTTATCTGTTTTAATTTCCTTTGGTTTTGTCATTTATACATTATATAAATTTGGCTGGTAGGAGGGAATGGGTAATGAGTTTACAATTTGATAAGGATTTGTCGGTTCTTGGTTGGGAAGAGGTAAAAAGAAGACAGCTTCAAAGAATGCCGCTTGTCGATGAATGGATTCAGTTAATCCAATTACAATCAGGGAATTCAGTATTAGATATAGGGCCTGGCCCAGGTATGTTTACCCTACGTTATGCGGAAGCAGTGGGGAATACCGGAAATGTCATTGCATTGGAGAAATCGCAGGGAGCAATCGAGTTTCTTTTAAAGGAATTCAATCAAAGATATAGTAATATCAAGGTTGTTATGGGGGATGCTGAAGAATTTAAATTTGGCAGCATAGGCCCTGTTGATATTATTATGGCAACGGATATCCTGCATCATACGGATTCACCAAAACAAATATTGAAAAATCTTTATGGCCATATTCATTCGAAGGAAACACGTATATTAGTATCTGAATCTGATCCTAATTCAATGGGACAATATGGGCCACCTATTAGCCATCGCATTCCAGCCAATGATATGAGAGACTGGATTAAAGAAGTTGATTTTTCAATTATCAGTCACGGAAGGCAACAATATGAGCATTACTATTTTTTGTTAAACAAGGAATGAAAGAATTTCTTGTGAAAATTTAATACTATACATGGGTATCGTAAAATGGGCTAACGGAAGTTCCTTAAATAAATTCATGTTAAGACTTTATTTTGTTAACCAACGAGAATTGATTACACTCTGAGGGGAGAACGAAAATGAACATTTTACTGTTACAGTGGGGACTCATTTCCTTTGTGCTGGGCATCGTTTTATCACTTCCACTTGCGGCGGTGTACTACCAGAACTCGCCACAAATGGGCAAAAATATTTACAAATCCTCGAAAGCTAAAATCGGCCCATTTAGATTTTTTCATGCAAGCTTTAGCCATCGGATTTGTTTATTTATTGGAATGGGCGGTGAAATCGGATTTCCCCTTATATGTAGTCATACCCTTAGTTTTTGGAACGATATGCAATCCGCTTTTACTCCTCCTAGAAGCAACACCTCTATACCATTCAGGACTTACTGCAATTGTTTATCGGTTCCTCAAAGCAACCAGCCCAGTCTCATTACTCTTTGCTTGGTTTGCCATAGCATTGTTCTTTTTACCTATGTACTTGATGATTTTGCTTTCAGTTATTGTTCTGATTGGACTGCTCCTGATATTAAATTGGTGGAATCATTACAGACGATTTTGGTAGGACAAATGTAGAAGGCGTTTATGCGGCGGGGGATACTTCCGTTATTGCACCTTCTCAAGTAATCATTGCAGCAGCTGAAGGGAGCCGAGCTGCCATTGGAGTTAATTCAGATTTAACACAGGAATCCGTTTCTAGATTACCCTAAAAGAATAAGACATGTAGACAAAACAGCAAATTAAAAAATAGCCCTATTTCACATACTATACAATTTTCAAAATGCAGACTTTTACCTAAGTTATCCTCTTTATATAAGAAAGGAGGAACTAAAATACAAAGCTATCTGGTTGGTGATTTCAAAAAAATAAATAAAAAGTATATTGTATACATTAGGGGGGTATGCTATATTATAAACAGGAAGGGAGATGATTTTTCTTGGAAGAAACAATGGAAGTCGAAAACACAAGTTGCTGCTCCCCAAACGGACATCGAGAAAGTCATCATTCTGAGAAAGTGAAAGCTAATTTGGTCGCACGGTTAAACCGAATTGAAGGTCAAGTTCGGGGCGTGAAGGGCATGATTGAAAGGGATACCTACTGTGATGATGTCCTCAATCAATTGGCTGCCATTCAGTCGGCACTAAACAGTGTAGGGAAGCTTCTTCTAGAAGGACATATGAAAAGCTGCGTCATTGAACGAATTCAAGAGGGCGACCATGAAGTCATTAATGAACTGCTTAAAACGATGGGTAAACTCATCAAGTAACATAAATAAGAAAGGGGAAATATAAAAATGAAAAACATTACATTACGGGTAGAAGGTATGTCCTGCGGTCATTGCGTGAATGCTGTCGAGGGAGCATTGAAAGAGGTAGGTGCTTCAGGAAAAGTGAATTTAGAAAGCAAGTCCGTTGCCGTGGAATACGATGAAAGTAAAGTGTCCCTTGAAAAAATTAAAGAAGCGATTGAAGATCAAGGGTACGATGTGGTGTAAGCTATATCAGCCACTCCCTTAAAGAGTGGCTGCCCATTTTCCTATCTAAATTTTTTTTGAATAAATCATACCCCTATAGGGTATATTGGAGGAGGTAGTGATATGGAACAAAAACAAACAACAATTGGCATTACAGGCATGACATGTGCTGCTTGCGCAACCCGCATCGAAAAGGGATTAAATAAGCTGCCGGGTGTCACAAAAGCAACTGTGAATTTGGCGCTGGAAACGGCTCACGTAGAATATGCACCGTCTGAGGTTTCGATAGAAGAGATGGTTCGCAAAGTCGATAAGCTTGGATATAAAGCGGCCTTGAAAAAAGAAGAGGAACATGGGGAAAGTGAGCAGCGGCAAAAAGAACTCACTCGTCAAAAACAAAAACTTATCGCCTCCGCCATTTTATCTTTTCCCCTGCTCTGGGCAATGGTGAGCCACTTTTCCTTCACCTCTTTTATTTGGCTTCCTGAAGCGTTGATGAACCCATGGGTACAGCTGGCATTGGCTACTCCGGTGCAGTTTATTATTGGAAGGCAGTTCTATGAGGGAGCCTATAAAGCCCTTCGTAACGGAAGCGCGAATATGGATGTACTGGTTGCATTGGGAACATCGGCGGCGTACTTCTACAGTTTATATCTCACCATTCAATCGATCGGGAACCCTCATCATATGGTGGATATGTATTATGAAACGAGCGCTGTCTTAATTACACTCATCCTTCTAGGGAAGCTATTTGAGGCTCTTGCAAAAGGGCGCACCTCAGAAGCCATTAAGACATTAATGGGACTCCAGGCAAAAACAGCCCTTATCATACGAGATAATCAAGAAATCACTGTTCCTATTGAAGAAGTGGTGGTTGGAGATATCATGGTCATAAAACCAGGGGAAAAAGTGCCGGCGGATGGAGAGGTTGTTGAGGGACGCTCCGCGGTAGATGAGTCCATGTTAACAGGGGAAAGCATCCCTGTTGAGAAACAAGTGGGAGAACCATTATTTGGAGCTACCGTCAATAAGAACGGCGTATTAAAAGCAAAGGCAACCAAGGTTGGTAGAGAAACCGCTTTGGCGCAAATTATCAAAGTGGTTGAAGAAGCACAGGGTTCCAAAGCGCCCATTCAGCGGGTTGCAGATAAAATTTCAGGAATTTTTGTACCAATCGTAGTCGGGATTGCCGTTGTTGTTTTTCTTATTTGGTACTTATGGATAGCACCTGGTGATTTTGCTAACGCGCTTGAAAAGCTCATTGCTGTACTCGTTATCGCTTGCCCGTGTGCCTTGGGGCTGGCCACACCCACTTCCATCATGGCAGGCTCCGGTCGGGCTGCTGAACTTGGCATCCTGTTCAAAGGGGGCGAGCATTTAGAGGCAGCCCATAAGGTAGAGGTTGTCATGGTGGATAAAACAGGAACCGTTACAAAAGGAAAGCCGGAACTAACAGATGTGATTACAGAAGGAATCGAAGAATCCACCTTTCTACAGTTGGTGGGCAGTGCAGAGAAAAATTCTGAACATCCACTTGCAGAAGCCATTGTTTCAGGCGCTGTGGAAAAAGGAACATCTATACCAACAGCTGAACAGTTTGAAGCCATTCCCGGCTATGGTATACGAGCGATAGTGGAAGGAAGAGAAGTGCTAGTTGGCACACGCAAATTGATGGATCAGTACGGTATTTCTGTAAATCATGTCTTTGAAACAATGAATCAGCTCGAACAGAAAGGAAAGACCGCTA
>NZ_BBWZ01000084.1 GCF_001015055.1 Aneurinibacillus tyrosinisolvens
AATGTTCTGCTGGTTGCGGCTCTTAAATTCTTCCCGGTACGCGGCAATCTCCTGTTTGAGCGCCTCATTCTGCCGTCCGTTAGGCAGAAGTTTCTTCGCTACGCGGTTCAACACGGTCAGCGCCTGTTTTACATCCGCCACTGCGCCGATGTCCACCGGATAATTTCTTCCGATTTCGTTCGGGTCAATGTCAATGTGAATGAGTTTGGTCGGCGGGAAATTGAAAGTATACGCCGGCTCCCATGAACTGGAATCGGCTTCGGCAAAACGAGTGCCCAGCGCGAAAATATAGTCGGCCTGCTTGCACTGGTCATTGATGAATTTCGTGCCCCAGAACCCCGTCATGCCAAGGGTGAAGGGGTGGTCATCCGAAACGGCCCCTTTTCCCATGAGCGAATAGGCAACCGGGATACTGAGATGGTCGACGAATTCCCTTAGTTCTTTGGAAGCGTCGGCCAGCATAATCCCGCCCCCTATATAAAGAAGCGGATGTTCAGCCTTCAGCAGCGTTTCAATGATGCGGGTGGCCGTTTCGTCATCAATGGAAGGTTTGTGCAGGGTTTTGGTATGGTGAGCCAGCTTCTCAAATAAAGCGGTTTCCACCTCTTTCGAGAAAAGATCCATCGGGACCGAGACCAGCACGGGACCCGGTCTTCCGCTTTCCGCTAACTGGAACGCCTTCTCGATAATTTCCGGAAACAAATCCGCCCGTTCCACACGCCAGGCCCGCTTGACAAACGGGCGGTAGATTTCAAACTGGGAAGCATCGGCGTGCAAGTTGATTTCCTGGTGCGGGTGTTTTCCGTAGTAATGGGTGGGAACATCCCCGGCAATGACCACCATCGGAACGGAATCCAGCGCGGCGTTGGCGACCCCTGTAGCTGCATTCGTTAATCCAGGGCCTAAGTGACTTAAGACAACGGCCGTCTGCTTTTTCGCCCGGGCATAGCCATCCGCAGCATGCGCCGCAATTTGTTCATGCCGGACATTAATAAATTTAATGGAGCTATTCTCCAGGGCAGACAGTACGGCGATGTTCGTGTGTCCGCACAGGCCAAAGATATGTTCAACCCCTCTGTTTTCGAGGTACTTCACCAGTTGATGAGCGATCAAATCTTTCATTTTCAATCCTCCATTGCTCTTTGTAAAATATCAAGCACAACTTTTAAATCTTCAATCGGAACCTGTCCTGGCGCTGAACTTTTTTCACCAACGGCAAAGGTAACAGCAGAACCAAATGCTCCCCCGAACATACGGGATAAAGAGCCATATTTCCCCATTGACATCGTTATTAACGGTATTTTGAGTTTGTTTTTAGCAGCCAGGGTTACACTTAGCAACGTAAGTACGTCTTCTAAGTTATTTGGCATCACGGCCACTTTGGCGACATCAGCACCCTGAAGTTCTGCTTCGGCAAACTTCTGGTTCAGAATTCCGACTTCCGGAGTCAATTCAAAGTTATGGTAAGACATAATCATTTTGATGCCGTTTTCGGCCGACGCATCCCGCAAGCGGGCGATATCTTTCTTTTGATTGATTAATTCATAGTCGATAAAATCTACGCTTTTGCTTTCGCAGACGGCCAGATACAGGGCAACCACTTCATCTTCCGATATGGAAATCGGTTCGCCGCCTTCTTTGTCGGAGCGTCGGGTGAACAGAAGGGGGATTTCCCCCGCCATTTCCTTAATTCTATTGGCCACATCAATGACGGCCTCAGCATCGGAAATGGCTTCAAAGAAATCTACACGCCACTCTATCAAATCCGGTTTTTTGATGATGACCTTTTCTAATTCAGAGAGGATTACTTCTTTGGTTTTTCCGACTAACGGCGTGCAGATCAGCGGTTGTTTGCCATTACTTATTACTTTTCCCTTTACTTCAATTTCTTTTGTTGTATCGATGATAATCTACCCTCTTTCAATGGATTAATTGGGAAGCTGAAATACGATCATTTTCGTTTCCGTCATATCTTCTATAGCATAGCGAGGGCCCTCACGTCCAATTCCACTGTTTTTCACCCCCCGTACGGCCAATGATCCAGTCGGAAATTCGATGTGCCATTAAGTACGACACCACCTACTTCAAGAGCATGGGCAACTTTATAAGCTAGATCCATCCGGTTCGTAAACAAACCAGCCTGAAGCCCAAAGGAAGAATTATTTGTTTCTTCAATTGCCTCTTCAATGGTTTCGTAAGGAATGATGCTCACAATGGGACCAAACACTTCCTGGCAAACGACTTTACTATGTTTCGGCGGATTCAATAGAATCGTAGGTTCCACGGTCGCTCCCTTTTTTTGGCCGCCATGCACCAGTTTGGCACCTAAATCAATCGATTCTTCAATCCATTCCATGATCCGCTGGGCAGCATTCGCATCGACCAGACAACCAATGTCGGTATCCGGAAGAAGAGGGTCCCCGATTTTTAATTTTGATACTTCCTCTTTTAAGAGTTCCGTAAATGCCGGTACAACAGCTTGATGTACGTAAATTCGCTGTACAGAAATACAGCTTTGCCCCGAGTTACTAAAACCTGTTCTCGCACACATGGCTGCGGCACGCTCTAAATCTGCATCTTCATGGATAATCGTGGAGGCGTTTCCGCCTAGTTCAAGCAATACTTTTTTCATTCCGGCCAATTCGCATATGTTTCTGCCGGCTGGAACTCCGCCTGTAAAAGAAATAATGTCGGTACGGCTATCTTTTACGATTTGCTGTCCGATTTCCACTCCGCCAAGAACCATGTTAATCGCGTTCTCAGGAAATCCTGCCTCTAGCAATAATTTCAAAAGTTCAGTCGCAATAAGAGCCGTTTGCGGTGCCGGTTTTAGTATTAAGCTGTTTCCTGCAGCGAAGGCAGGGCCTACCTTATGGCAGACAAGGTTCAAAGGTGCATTAAATGGTGTAATGGCACCCACAACACCAACGGGAACACGGAATGTGGCAGCAATCGCTCTGGTTCCTCTTTCTGAGGCATCTCCCTGCAGCGTTTCCCCGAACAATCTTTTTGCCTCTTCAGCAGATTGTTCGAGTGTTTCAACGGAGCGTGATACTTCATCCCGCGTATTCTTTAAGGGTTTGCCTAACTCAAGAGAAATAAGCGCAGCAAATTTCTCTTTTTCCTCTTCTAGTAAGGCGGCAGCTCTTTTTAAGATTTTCGCCCGCTCATGCGATGGAATGCTGGCAATTTCCTTTTTAGCAGCATGGACCGAAGCCAGTGCATCCTCAACATCTTCTGGTGTTGCCAGAATTTGCTCTCCGATTACTTCGCCTGAGTACGGACTTTTGATCAGAAGAGTTTCCCGATGCGAGGAAATCCATTTACCATTAACATAGGGCTGTGCCTGTTTTATACTCAGTTGTATTTGTTTTATACTCATACTGTTTCACCTGCTTTTTCTAAGTGACGGATAGAAGGGCCAGAATAGTGAACCAAATCTTCCCGGTTTGGACAAGGTCCTTTAATTAAAATGCCATTTTTGAGTTCTTCAAAAGCGTGTGCCACAATTCCCATTCCCCGTGACAAGGCGAATACTCCTTTTGCGGCTTCTGCTGGAATCGCTAATTCACACTGGATCGCAGCGGATACACCGTCCACATTCATCGTCATTTTCTTCTTTTTCTTTTCTTCCAGAATGGCTCTGTACTCTTCGGCAATTCTCAAGTACTGACCTGAGATTTCACCTTCCTCTACCAAAGATTGTGCCAGTTGATAGAGTCTGTGGACGCGCGGGTCATCATCGTGCAGTTGGTGACCAAATCCCGGCAATTTTTCTTTGTCCCTTTGCAGCCGATCAAATTGTTCCTTAGCTGCAAGGGAGATATTGCTATCATTGCCCGCAAGTTCGTTCGTTGCATAAAATAATTTCATTGCTTTTTCAGCAGCGCCCCCGTGTATATCTCCCAGTACGTTAATCCCGGTAGCTACACAGGAATTAAAGGAAATGCCGCAAGTGGCTGCCATTCTTGCCGCTGCAATAGAAGGGGCTCGGGGTCCATGGTCGGCTCCTGCCACAAGAACGCTTTCAAATAAATGTGCTTTCTTTTCGTTAAGAATATCTCCACATAAGAGAAAATAGAGCATTTGACTGTAAGAGAAGTTTCCGATTAACTCTTCAATTGGATATCCTCTTATGATAATTTCATTTTTCTTAATATTGCTGATAGAGGTATCCCACCAAACAGCTCCGTTAGAATACGCTTCCAAAGCACTTCTTCCTGCCATAATGACCCTCCTTATTAATTATCCCATTATAAGAAGCAAACCGGCTCCTTATACCCGATGCTTTGGGATATAGTTAAAGCATTTTGTTTTAATATGATTTTTAAATGACGAATCACTTCAGGAGTAAAACGTTGAGTTGGACCCGATATGGAAAGACAAGCCACTACGTTTCCATTGATTCCAAATAGGGGAGCAGCGACAGCTGCCGAGCCGACTTCTCTTTCATCCAAACTAGATGCACAGCCTTCCACCTGGATTGCTTTCAGGTCATGCTTTAGCTCTGCCAGTCTTTGCTCGGAATCAACGAGTTGGAAAATTTCATTTTGAAATTCTTCGCTCTGGTAGGCCAAAATTGCCTTTCCTCCGGCACCAGCCCATAACGGCAATCTTTCCCCTATTTTAACAAGGTGCCGTATGGACTGCAGACCTTCACATTGTTCGATGCAAACCCGATAGTTATCTTGCAGTACGTAAAGATTTACTGTTTCTTTGGTGTTATCCCGCAGCGCTTTCATAATGGGGTAAGCAAACTCACGAATTTCAATGGATTTTCCAGCAATGTGCCCTAAATAATACAACTTGTGCCCTAGCTTGTATTTTAGGGTTTCCTGATTTTTTGTAATGAGGCCGTTACGTTCTAAGGTAGCCAGCAGCCTTGTCGTTGTTGATTTAGCTAATGCAATCTTGTTTGCAATCTCTGTCAGAGATAGCTCGGTTTCTTGCAAGGAAAAGCAGTTAAGAATATCAAGTGCACGTTGTACTGTGCGAAGAGAATCCGGATCTTTGTTTTTCTTGATAGGTTTGTCTGTCATCATCCTTCCCCCCTTATTATCGATTTTATTCCATTCTGTGTAATCGTATTACATTTAGTGGAACTCGTTGAAATTATTCTACCCGATTTTTTTTACTCATGCAACATCTTTCTGAAAATATTTAGAATCATTTATCTATTGCTGTAATTTAAATAAAGATTGGTTTTTACTTTACCCTGTATTCTTTTTCTATATAATTAAATAAACAGTGTTGTAACTGAAAATCTTCCTTTTAAATATTGTTAATTAGTGAATAGGAGAATGAAAATAAATGAATCAAAAAAGAGAAATCCCCGTTAGAGAAAAAAATATTGTATTAATTGGTTTCATGGGAGTTGGGAAAACAACAGTCGGTCAACTTATTGCCAAAAAGCTCTATCGAGATTTTATTGATGTCGACCATCATATAGAAAAAAAATATAGTATGCCTGTTTCACAAATATTTAAAGAAATGGGTGAACCGGAATTCCGAAAAATAGAAAGGGAAACGGTTATCGATCTGTGCGAAAATTTCCGGTGCAAAATTGTCTCTCTAGGAGGCGGAGCTTTTCAACAGGAAGAAATCAGGAAAGTATGCTTAAGTAACTGTATTGTACTTTTTCTAGATTTAACCTGGAACGCCTGGAAGGAGCGGCTTGATTTAATTGTCGATGGCCGTCCGGTGCTGCACAATCGAACATTAGAGGAGGTTCAAGAGTTATTTGAAAAAAGACAGCCTGCTTATTCGAAGCATAACTCTAAAATCTCAACCGATAATCAGAATCCCGAGGAAGTGGCCGACTATATCGTTAGCGCACTGAAGCTAGGGTGGGATCTATATCAACCGCATACGGATATGTAGAAAAGATCTGTACTTATCAAAAACCAGTTACAGGCTGCTTAGGAGAACCTTTGGCTCTTTTCAGATGGAAAACCTTTTATTTTTTGGAATAAGAAAAGCTGTCGAGATTTTCTCGATAGCTTAATGTAGCGATGGATACCTCTTCGTCAATAATAAGGAATAGAGTCATCTTTTTTTCAGGATCATAAACGTAGCGGTACCCATGGCTACTAAATCTCCATTTGAGTCAAAAATCTCCGCCTGTCCGACGGCCAATGATCCGCCGCGGTGGTAAAGTTTGGATTTAGCAACCAGGTATTCCCCTTTTGCAGGACGGATATAATTAATTTTCAACTCTACTGTGGGCGAAATTTCCTCTTCTGTAAGCACAGATCGTACAGCAGAACCATAGTCTGCCACCTGGAAAATAGGAGCTTCCGGATCCTTATTAATCACCACTCTGATCGAACAATTACCCGCCATCTCTACAGCTCTCACACAATGGAATATCGGTTTTGCCTTGTGTTACATGTTTCTAAGCATTAGTTTGGCTTATGTTATAAATTTATTAGGATAGCCTTTGCCATCAATAGAAGATACGGACTTCGTTTTCAGAACAGAAGTCATGCGAGTAAAATAAGATCCTATTAATAGAACCCCTCCGCTGACCCAAAAAATCGGAGGAATCCCTGCAATTCCTCCGATCGTCCCAAATAAGAAGGGAGCAGCAAACTGTGATGCACGATTAATTGTGAGTCGCAGCCCAAGGACTTCTCCATGGCGTTCTACAGGACTTTGATTCAAGGAGAAAACCAGGCTGAGCGGCTGTCCCAGACCCAATCCGGCACCCAGGAATAAGGCTAGGCCTGTAAGTGGCACAGGAAGAGTGAAAAACGGGATTAGCAGGAAGGAAACTCCGCTGATAATCAGAGTAACGGTCAGCACTTTTCCTCTGCTAAAGGTCTTAACCAAATAAAATTGCAAGAGGCGGACGACGATAGACATTCCTGCCATAGCAGACAATATCACGCCAATTTGGCTAGCGCTTATTCCAGCCCCGGCAGCATATACCGGAAAATAAGCGGTGAAAAGATCCTTAGAATAGAGCACCAATCCACTAATAATTAATGCTTTTCGCAAATTCACTTGAGCCAACAACTGGAGCGTTGAGCGCAAATTTTGCTTTTGGTAGGAGGAAGATGATGAATTCCTATGCCAGTAACTAGATTTCAGAAGAACCCCCATCAGGAAGGCAATCAGGACAAACGCGGTTGATGAAGCATAAGTATATTCAACTCCATAATGCTCATAAACATAGCCGCTAATCAAAGGACCGACTAATTCGCCTATTGACGCCGTTAGACTAAACGATGCTATTAGTTTGTCCCTATTTCCTGGAAAATTCCCTACTATTTTCTGCATAGTAAGCAGAACGCAAAGCTGAGAAAAACCCAGGGTGATTTGGGAGAAAAAAAGGGTGAGGATATTGGGGGATAAAACAGGAATGAAGAGGGCAACCATCATCCCTCCTCCGCCCAAAAGCGTAATCTTTCGGGCATTATAATAATCCAGCCATTTTCCGACCGTGATGGACAGTAACATAGGAAGGAGCGCATAGGTTGATACCAGAAGACCAATTAACGTAGGAGTAGCCCCGCAATAATCAGCAAACAGGGAGACAATGGGGCGTGTCCCTGTTAAGGCAATCATATAAAAGATATTCATAATCAAGAAATTATATAAAATCATGGGCGTCCCCTTGTGGATTAAAATCCATTCTGATCACTCTGTCGCTGCTACGGCTGCTCTCAGGCCAAGAAGGTAGCTTTCGACCCCAAATCCGCAGATTTGACCTTTGGCGATTTCCGCAAAGTATATTTGACTATTCACATTACAAACAAGAAACATGGGACATACGCGGGTGAGTGTTGAGATAATCCTTTGCCGTTTGCAAGCAGCGCCGCGCAAACTCCTCATAACCCAATTCTTGAGCGCGCTTGAGGTTTGGCAGCTCAATCGAATAGGGAATCTCAGGAATCCGATTCACGATACTCGCAACATCAATGCCATCCTCACCCAAATACAAGCGTTCTTCGCGAAGGATACGGGTCATCTCTTCTTTAGATGTCGGAATTTGTGCAGGCGCATTGCAGAGATGGAGGTAGCGGAACCATTCACGGGGCACCGTGTCCAGATCCTCAACCTTGTCCCTCGAGCGATGGAAATGATGTACATCGATCATAAGACCGGCATTTTCCCGTTTTGCGGTGCGAAGAACATCAAGTGCTCCAGCAAGGTCATAGACACTGGCAATCGGAACAAACTCCAGTTCAATCGTTAGTCCGAACGGTTTAGCCAGATCGCAAAGTTCAGCAAAGCGCTCGATAGCAAAACTGTGATCATCGGTCCAGATGCTGCTAAGAACATGGCGTCCGCCGAGTTCAGCAGCGACTTCCATGGCAGGCAGATAGCGTTTTGGATCGACGCCATCATAGATGCGCGCCAGTTCGATATCGAGAAGCTTAACGCCCGTCTCGGCAAGCGCGGTTTTGGTTTGCCGCAGCATCTCCTTGTTTTCGGCCAATCCGTAGTTAGGCTCGCCGGGCAGACCCATGTAAATAGGTCGGAGGCTGACGAAATCAAACCCGGCTCGCGCGGCAATGTAAGTCATCTCGGGCGGTGGACAGTCGAGCACGGTAAGATGAGCCAGGGAAAATTGCTTTGTCATCTTCTTATATTCCTCCAATCGTGTTCTTAATTACACACTGACATGGGACTTCTTTTCGCCCGGCGAATAAATATCAAGGATATTCCAGTGGCCGGTCGTCGGAACCGGG
>NZ_BBWZ01000085.1 GCF_001015055.1 Aneurinibacillus tyrosinisolvens
GATATTCCGGCATCTGCGTATACGGTGCATTGTACATAGGTGTCATTATACCAGAATAGGCGCTGCTCTCGTCATAACAATGCTCCTGTTGCGGCATCATGGGGTAATGATATCCCTGCACCATTGGCATAGGAGGGTAGAGCGGCATCTGCTGTGGATATAAAGGCTGGCACATTGGGATTGGATACTGGGGCATCACAGGCGGCTGCATCACAGGTGCCTGCTGGACTGGCAATTGCGGTGCAGGCATTGGTGGTGTCGGCATTTGCGGAGTCTTTGGCATTTCCTTGGGCATTTGCTGGACTGGCAATTGCGGTGCCGGCATTGGTGGTGTCGGCGTTTGCGGAGCCTTTGGCATTTCCTTCGGCATTGCCGGTGCCTCCTGCGTTGGTGTCGGAGCAGGAGGGATCGGAATTTCTTTCATTGGAACCGGTACCGGCATCGGTGGTGCCTGCTGGATTGGCACCTCTTTTACCGGCTGTTCCTTTATGTGCATTGGCGGAATATGGATATTCATCTGGACCTGTGTGCCTGCTTCCTTTCCGGGTTTTGAAGGGTTGAGAGGCACGCTTTCGGTAGGGATTTTCACTTTCCATCCAGGAGAAATTTTATCCGGGTTCTTAATATGGCCATTTACTTTTTTTAGCGTTTCGAAGTCAACGTTGTATTTGTTAGCAATTTTCCAAAGGGTATCTCCCTTTTTCACAATGTGAATTTTCACAGTTTCGACCTACCTTTCTAAGCAAATTACGTTACATCATATGCATGGGTGGGCGTTTTGCCACGAAAGTTAGAATGGAGCGTATAAATTTTTTTCTCCTGGCAAAGATGGATACTAGAATAATAGGTAAAGAAGGGGTTTATGTGGCTTTGTTAAAAACTAGACTGCAAGCTAAGAAACGGTGGATTACTATTTTCCTTACCGGTTTCGTTTTTATTGCCATCACTGGCACTGGAACTTTCTATTTATTTAGAACAATCGAGAACATGAAAGGAAACGAAGCGGTGGCCAGATCTGTCGACGTCCTGCTTGTGCATAAATACGTGTGCGGGGAGACGGAGGAAGAAAGGCGAAAAGAAGTCATTACTTCTTCTGATGAGCTTCTCAAACGGTATACAGGCTGGAGCCTTGTTTCGCAAAAGAACGATAAATACACGTTTGAGAAAAAAGTGAACGATATTTCTGCCTACTGTAAAAAGCGGGGATATTTCGGAATCAACCGTGATGGTGAGCTTACCCTATTCGATGGCCTGCCAGAAAAAGGGCAGGTTATGCAAACCTTCTTCCAGTTGAACCAGAAAAAGCTTGAATCGAGCCTGCCGGTAGAGGAACTAGATCTTCTGCGCCACGGGATCCATGTCAATGATATAGCGGAGTACAACTCTATCATATCAACATACAGTGAGTTCTCAGATGAAGAGAAGGAAACGATGGCCCACCCGATGTAGGGGGAGCGGAAGAATGGGGACACAAGAAGTTTGCCATCCTGCATATAGGGGGCAAACATTCTTACGTCCCTTTTTACTGTGAAATAAAACATCTGCTGTATCGAAATATATGTTCGTATTTTGGCGGATAGTGTACAATAGAAAAAGGCAGTTTTTGCGGAGAAACGGGAGGACCGGTGCATGATTGATTTTATTGAAGGGCAAGTTGCCTATATTGAAACCGATAGTGTTGTTCTTGTAACGAATGGGGTCGGGTACCGCATTTTTTCAGGGAACCCATTCTATTATAGGCAGGGAGAAAAAAATACAGTTCGTATCTATACCCACCATTATGTAAGGGAGGATGCGATTCATTTATATGGATTTAAGGCAAGGAGTGAGCGGGACTTATTCCGCAAGCTGCTGGATGTATCGGGGATTGGGCCCAAGGGAGCGCTTGCGATTACATCAGCGGGAACACCAGAGCAAATCATTTCGGCGATCCGGCTGGAGAACATTGATTTTCTTACCCGTTTTCCCGGCATCGGGAAGAAAACAGCCCAGCGTATGGTTCTCGATTTAAAGGACAAGTTAAAGTCAGTTCCTATCATGGATACAAGTGTCGTGATGGTAGAAGGAGAGCCGCAGGCGGAAGACGGGACGTCGCTTTTCAACGCTTTCGACGAACCGAAGCAGGAGGCGATGGAAGCTCTGGGGGCGCTCGGATACAGCCCCGCTGAGATTCAGAAGGTTATGAAGAAATTAGAGAAAGACGGAGCAGATCTCGCATCAACGGATAAAATTATTAAGCGGGCGCTTCAGTTGTTTCTGACCACCTGAGGGAGGGATTGATGGTGGATGAACGAATGATTTCAGCAGAGATGCAAAATGAAGAATATACGATGGAGTACAGCCTCCGTCCCCGCTATTTTGCGGAATATATCGGGCAGAACCAGATTAAGGAAAACCTCAAGGTGTTTATTGAGGCGGCGAAGCTTCGCAGCGAGGCGCTTGATCATGTGCTGCTCTATGGGCCGCCGGGTCTCGGAAAAACGACGCTGTCCGCTATCATCGCCAATGAGCTTGGCGTAAAGATGAAGATGACGTCAGGCCCGGCAATCGAGCGCCCGGGTGATTTGGCCGCGATTTTAACCGGGCTTTCCGAAGGGGATGTCCTGTTTATTGATGAGATTCACCGGCTGGCCCGCAGCGTTGAGGAAGTGCTATACCCTGCGATGGAGGATTACTCGCTCGACATCGTCATTGGGAAAGGACCGGAGGCCAAATCGGTGCGGCTGGACCTTCCGCCTTTTACCCTTGTTGGCGCAACGACAAGAGCCGGCATGCTCTCGGCTCCGCTGCGGGATCGCTTTGGCGTCGTCAGCCGCCTCCAGTATTATACGACGGACGAGTTAACGTACATCGTAATGCGTGCGGCCGAGATCTTCGAAGTGGAAATTCGCGAAGAAGGAGCAGCGGAAATTGCGCGCCGTTCCCGCGGAACCCCTCGCATTGCCAACCGGCTGCTTAAACGTGTGCGTGATTTTGCCCAGGTGTGGGGCGATGGGGTCATCACCGGGGAGACGGCATGCCAGGCGCTTGAACGCATCCAGGTCGATAAAATGGGGCTGGATGATATCGATCATAAGCTCATTTTCTCGATTATGGATACATTCCGTGGAGGCCCGGTAGGCCTTGACACGCTTGCGGCAACGATAAGCGAGGAGAGCGCTACAATCGAAGACGTATATGAACCTTACTTAATGCAAATCGGATTTTTGCAGCGCACGCCGCGCGGCCGGATGGTTACGGCGCAAGCGTACCATTATTTTGGAAGAGAGGTGCCTGGCGCTTGAATCCAGTGGCGAAAGTCATGATTATCGGCGGGGTCGTGCTCATTATACTTGGACTTCTCTGGCAGGTAGGCGGGCGTTTTCTAAGCCTGGGCCGGCTGCCGGGAGATATCGTGGTAGAGAGGGATAATTTCCGTTTTTATTTTCCTGTCGCTACAAGCATCATTTTAAGTGTGGTCCTTTCGTTGATTTTTTATCTGTTTCGTTTTTTTTAAATAGCGGTTACTTCACATGTAAGCGAGGACAATGGGGATGCTAACTACACAATACTTATTCGGGCAGAAGGAGTGGAGGGTCATCGATCAAACGAAAACCCACCCCTCCTTTCATGCGTTGTATTCCTTTGCGATGGATGACACCCTGTGCACGTCCGTTAGCGGAAAAAGGAGCCCGGCAACGATTCGGGCCTGGGTCCACCATAATAATGTGGTGCTGGGCAATGTTGATTACAAGCTCTCAGGCATTGCGGAAGGGCTTGCCTATTTATCGGAGCACGGGTATATGCCTATTGTAAGAAACTCGGGAGGCTCCGCCGTCGTGCTCGATGCCGGTGTGTTGAACCTTTCGATCATTTTGCCAACAGAAGACGCCTTCACCGATATCAATGCAGGGTACAGGGCCATGGTAGAGCTCGTGCGGCTTCTTCTTGCGCCGTACAATACAGAGGTTGATACGGGAGAGGTTGCCGGTTCTTACTGCCCGGGGGATTTTGATATTAGCATCGGCGGAAGAAAATTCGGCGGCCTGGCACAGCGCCGGCGAAGGGGCGCGGTTGCCGTGCAGGCATTTCTTCTTGTTGAAGGAAGCGGTGCGCAGAGGGCTGAACTCGTCCGGGATTTCTATGGGGCGGCTGCGAATGCAAGTGATACGTACCCGCTCGTTTCTCCCGGCATCGTGGCTTCCCTGTCCGAACTCATTGGGATAGGGATTAGCTACGGCGAAATGATGGAACAGCTTCTGCGGTTATTGGAAGTCCGTTCCGAACGGTTGATTCAGACACAGCTCCTGGAAGAGGAAACAGAGGAGTTTACCAAAAATATAGACAGCATGAAGGCGAGAAACCCGCATCTGGATTTTGCGGAAAAATAATCGAGAGAAGGAATAAATCATGTCAATTCCAGCAATGATAGGAGTCGTAACAATCGCTTCTTTTGCGGTAACAGCCCTATTGTTTAATTTTATTAAACGCTTTTAATCCGTTCAGATAACGATCGCAAGACCTTACAATCCTGGAATGCAAGAAAAACATCGCGAGGCTATGAGCGCGATGTTTTTTTATTGTTAAGGGAGAGACATTTAGTATAGTTATACGTTAAATTAATAGAATGGTGAAATCTTCATTTTTTACTAGAATATTCACCACACTATACTAAATTTATACAGGGGAAGGTTGAGATAGGGTTGAAACCGGGAAAAGTATTATTGCTATTGCTATTGCTTAGTTTGAGCTTGCTTCTGCCGTTTGCCCGTCCGGCATATTCGGCGGAAGAATCCCAGGTGCGGGTAGAGCTTACCGCGCCGTTTTTGCTAGGAGCATCAGAAGTGCTTTCTAATGTTTCGTTTATGCCGCAGACAGATTACATACTGGAGGGAAACGAGAGTATATCGCTTGCAGCGGGTCAAATCTACAATATATCCCTGCAGAATGGAAAACTGAGCCTCTACCAGAATGACGGAATGGTTCCTCCTATTGCTTTACTGCAGGACCAGGTATCTATTAAAATCGTTCCGGCAGATGCAGGGCTTGCAGATAATATGATTCAGCTTACGGGGAAAAAAGAAGCGCTCAAATACCGGGAGGCAATGGAATTCAGGGCAGGTACAAAAAACTCCCTTCCTACGATTAAGCCGATTAATATCGTTGGCACCGAGAATTACCTCAAGGGTGTTGTCCCGAGGGAGATGAGCGATTCATGGGAGCTGGAGGCTCTGAAGGCCCAGGCGGTTGCCGCCCGCACATACGCGGCAAATGCAATGAAGCTGAAAAAGCCGGCCGAATACATTAATGACACCGACCAGTACCAGGTATATGCGGGAGTTAAAATCGAAGGCCCTAATTCGGCGCAAGCGGTAGAAGAAACGGCCGGACAGGTTCTTACATATAACGGAAAATTGATATCCGCTTTATACAGTTCAAGCAACGGGGGCTATACAGAGACACCGGATAATGTATGGAAAAGCAATGCGGCAGGAGCCTATCCGTATTTGCTT
Organism: Aneurinibacillus tyrosinisolvens; assembly: GCF_001015055.1. GTDB lineage: Bacteria > Bacillota > Bacilli > Aneurinibacillales > Aneurinibacillaceae > Aneurinibacillus_A > Aneurinibacillus_A tyrosinisolvens. The sequence goes on from NZ_BBWZ01000085.1 coordinate 5,493, forward strand.
GCAAAACCGGATCCGTATGATGTCAAAATATCTCCCGCCGTTAAGGATTGGAATTGGCAGAAGAAAGCGAGCATGGAGGAAATCAGGCAAAATCTTATCCGGGCAACGAAAATAGATGTCGGGGCGATTCGAAATGTAGAACTGCGTGCCGCCTACCCGTCACAGCGGGTGGCCGACCTTACAATCGAAGGGGACAAAGGGGCGGTAACATTGACTAAGGATCAGGCCCGCACTGCACTTGGCCTGCGGAGCGCTCTCTATACGATTAAAGCTGAAGCGGCACCGGCCGCTGTTTTGCCAGCCACAGTACCTATTAAGGGGGCTGCAGGACAGGCGCAGAAACCGGTAAATGAACTTGCGGTTACAAACGGCAGCACTGTTAAAAAGGTGCCGGCCGCAGAGATTGTGATTGAAGGGGCAGCCGGGCAAACGGCCATTCTTCCAAACAAGCCGCAGGCAGGCGTTCCTATCTCCGTCACGTTTACAGGAAAAGGCTGGGGACATGGTGTGGGGATGAGCCAATTCGGAGCTAAGCAGATGGCGAAAGACGGAAAAACATATACAGACATCCTGGACTTCTATTATACGAACGTACAGCTTGCTGAAAACTATGGAAACCGGCAATACTAAGATAAATTCGGATTTCTTGCATGAATAAGGAAAAATCGGTATCATAGATAGCGTCTCAATAAGGGGACGAATCAACGGAAAAGTCGAGGGATATCTAGTGAACGTCAACGATTTTGACTTTACCCTGCCTGAATCGTTAATTGCGCAAAATCCACTGCAAGACCGAACCGGATCGCGCCTGCTCGTTCTCCACAAGGAAACGGGCCAAACGGAGCATAGGCAGTTTACTGATTTAAAAAAGTACATAAAAGCCGGCGACACCCTTGTATTAAATGATACAAGGGTGGTTCCTGCCCGGCTTTTTGGTGTGAAAGAGGGAACCGGGGCGCATATTGAAGTGCTGCTGCTTAAGGCACTCGGAGATGACCGGTGGGAGACGCTCGTCCGGCCGGGGAAGCGCATCAAGCCCGGTGCCCGCATTCAGTTTGGCGATGGATTGCTTGTGGGAGAATGCCTTGAGGAAACAAAGGTGGGCGGCAGAATTATGCGTTTTACGTATGAAGGGATTTTTAATGAGCTACTGGACCGCCTTGGCGAAATGCCGCTCCCGCCTTATATTAAGGAACAGCTTGAAGACAGCGAACGTTACCAGACCGTGTATGCAAAGCACCGCGGTTCGGCGGCGGCTCCTACGGCAGGCCTGCACTTTACGGCAGAGTATTTGGAGGAGCTGAAAGCGAACGGTGTGAACCTTGCTTTCATTACACTCCACGTAGGTTTGGGAACGTTTCGCCCGGTTGCTGCCGATGTGATTGAGGAGCATGAAATGCATAGTGAATTCTATCGGCTCGATGAGGAGAATGCGCGAATTATTAATGAAACGAAAGAACGGGGCGGACGCGTCATTGCGGTTGGAACAACCTCCTGCCGCACGCTGGAAACCATCGGACAGAAGTACGGCGGAGAGCTGCGGGCAGAAGAGGGGTGGACGGATATTTTTATTTACCCAGGGTATACCTTCTCGGTGATTGATGGCTTGCAAACGAACTTCCATTTGCCCAAGTCTACGCTTGTTATGCTCGTCAGCGCACTGGCCGGGCGGGAAAATATCCTGCGCGCATATGAGGAAGCAGTACAGCAGGAATACCGGTTTTTCAGCTTTGGTGATGCAATGCTTATTATTTAAGGGAATACTAAGCTTTATATGTTTACCTTATAGGAGGATACACAATTGGCAGTACGTTACGAATTAATTAAAACGTGTAAGCAAACAGGGGCCCGGATCGGAAAACTGCACACCCCACACGGAACGATCGACACACCCGTATTCATGCCGGTAGGAACGCTCGCTACGGTAAAGGCAATGAGCCCGGAAGAGCTGAAGGAAATGGAGGCGCAGATTATTTTAAGCAATACCTACCATCTGTTTCTCCGCCCCGGCCACGAGATTGTTGAAGAGGCTGGCGGGCTCCATTCTTTTATGAACTGGGACCGTGCCATTCTGACTGACAGTGGCGGCTTCCAGGTATTCAGCTTAAGCAATTTGCGGGAGATTGACGAGGAGGGTGTATCCTTTCGCTCGCATTTAAACGGGGAAAAACTGTTTATTGGACCGGAAAAAGCGATGGAAATTCAGAATGCGCTTGGAGCGGATATTATTATGGCGTTTGATGAGTGTGCACCCTACCCTGCGGAGCCTGAGTATGTAAAACCATCAATGGAGCGGACGACCCGCTGGGCAGAACGCTGTCTCAAGGCTCATAAGCGGCCGCATGACCAGGCGTTGTTCGGCATCGTTCAGGGGGGGATGTACCGGGAACTGCGCGAGCAGAGCGCAAAGGAAATTACATCCCTTGACTTTCCGGGCTATGCAATCGGGGGCTTAAGTGTAGGAGAGCCGCACCACATGATGTTTGAAGTGCTCGACTACACCGTACCGCTGCTTCCGGCGAATAAGCCGCGGTATTTAATGGGGGTTGGCTCACCGGATGCACTCATTGAGGGCGCCATACGCGGAATCGATATGTTCGACTGTGTGCTGCCAACCCGCATTGCCCGTAACGGTACGTGCATGACGAGCCACGGAAGGCTTGTCATCCGGAACGCGAAATATGCGCGTGACTTTACGCCGCTCGACCATCATTGCGATTGCTATACGTGCCGTAACTACTCGCGCGCTTACATCAGGCACCTCCTTAAATGCGATGAAATACTGGGCAT
>NZ_BBWZ01000086.1 GCF_001015055.1 Aneurinibacillus tyrosinisolvens
GTTAAATAATACCTTTGAGAAATACCAACACACAGCTATTTCCCGATGATATACTCAATAAAAAGTGTGTAAAAATGACTTTATTTGAAATGAGAGTGACCATATGGAGGGTTTTATTCTCAAGGGAGAACAGGGCTACTTACAATTACATCTAGACGAAGTTTATGGCTTTCCAGAACAAACAAGCCATTTTGGTGGATATGATGCAGAGGGTACTTTAGAAATTAAAAGTAATAACTACTTTGTTAGAGGTAAACTTTGGTTTACAACGGGCGAAGTTTGTTCTTTCTATGAACAATTGGGAAGGGCGTACGATTTATTTTCTGGCGAAGCAACATTTAGTAGTTCAGAAGTGAATTTAGAATTTAAAATCACATTTGATTCAAGAGGACATGCTGTGTTCAAGGGTTACTTTAAAGAGTTACACCACTTGGATAACGAACTTAAATTTGAAATAGAGAGTGACCAAAGTTATTTTGAATCAACCCTTGCAGACCTTAAAAAGTTTGTACAAAAGTATGGAGGATTAAAAGGGGTAAAATAGATGAAGTTTAACTAACGGGAATCGTTAACTCAGTATTGGGAGATGAAAGATGGACAAGATTGTAATTTGCAATTCTGTTGGCTCTTATGTAGAAGCATTAACAAGGGGCAAGGAATATGAAGTGATAGCTGAAAATGAAGAAAAAGAACAGATAAAAATACTCGGCGATAACAACCGAGCAAGGTGGTTTAACAAGTATTACTTCGTACCTTGTGGAAGTAATGTCTCCGTATTGGTTAAATGGCAATTCGATGATGTCATTCATGATTCAAGTGAAAAGTCATTACAGCACCCTGAAATCACCGTTATTTTAAGTGATGGACAAAAAAGATGGTGTTCAATATGTACGAAGGCTGGATTAATGGAGTATATTGAACGCAATATGGACGGAAATATTTTTCTTATTGAAAACCAAATTATTGTTAAGGATTTTTCACATGAAGTGGTGAATGAGGCTCTAATTCATTTAGACCAGCAAAATGAATTAATAAGTTCAACCAACTTATTGAACTGATGGATAATTGTATTATTCATGTAGATAACCTTTACATGATTACCATTCAAACCAATTGAATGATGAATAGTATTCTGTATTTTGTTTAACTCCTATGTAAGAACGAAGTTATCTTACATTATCCGTGGTGTCACGCCCTACGGCATGGGTGGCTAGCAGGAATCATTAGCGAAATATAGCTGTTTGGGCAGCCGTTTTTGTTTGCCTAACTAACGGGCAGAATAGTTTAATAACAAGTGACCTTTAAAACAAAAAAATGTACTATCAACGGGGTGACTAAAAACAATATGCAATGTTTTTGTGAAGAGAAAGAAACACATGAATTAAAAATAGAAGGTGATGTTGGGGCTGACCCAATTTGGTGTAACCAATGCGGTTGTAACCTTGATTTGGATGAAATCCCTATTTCAAATGAGTTAAAAGGAGAACTGATGGAATGGGTAATCAACTATGGTAAATGGATTGATTGGGATAATGATAAGTTACTTCTTAATGGGATTAAACTTGAAGAAGAACATAATAAAATTGGTGCGGAATTAATAGTAAAAATAAAGGAAGAACTTGGAGAAAAATATAAAATAAGATTTTCACCTTCAACAATAGCGAGACATTATGCGAATAAGAAATTCTGATAATTATTGAATTAACGGGAATCGTTAGTGAAATAAAGTCCGATAATACCACATACGTAAACAGCCGAACCCACTTGGATTCGGCTAAAACTGTTTGTATCTCTTTTTTTATGGGTTGCTGGATTAATTATTAACAGCAAGTAAAAATGTTATAACTAAGGACATCCAGAAACAAACAACCATATCTTGCTTCCAATAAGTTTTTGCAAATGGGCTCCATTTACCACCGAAAAGACTGAGCAAGCGTGCAATTAAGAAACAAGGTACAAACCATACTAAGAATGTAAATATGTAACCCAGTTTCGCTCACCCCTATTTTTCCTTATTTTAACATAGAAACAAGAGAGGAAAAAGGTTTTTAGCCATAGAATGTCCAATAACTTGATTGATGTAAAAAAAATTAATAAGAGATATGTATTAAAACCATGAATTTACTGAACTAACGGGCAGGATAGTGAAGTAAAGCCCTGATTTATTCGCTAACATTAAACAAGTGCCATATCTCGTTTGACATTTTTTTTCGCTTCGTATTGCAGGTTAATGTGTTGTTTTCTTGCCTTCATAATGCTTTCCATATTCACCGCTTTTGGGAGCTGGACCTCCCCAACCTCGTTGATATACCTTGCCATTTTCAATGATATAACGGTAGGTATACCCTGGTTCATTAGTGAAGGTAACGACTTGAACATAAGGATTTGCACTTGGATTTTCTTTATCAAATCTTTCTATTTTCCATGATTCATTTGGATATTTTCTTGCTAAATATTGATTAATCACAGATTGTTTCCCTTTTATCGTAAAATCAAGCATGAAGGGAGATACAGCAAAGAAAATAATCTCTACGAAAGCAATAAAAACAGCGAGAGAAGCAAGTGTATTTCTTTTCTTGTCTTTTAAAAAAACTGATATAAGTAGCAACAGTAAGACGGGAATACCAGCAAACATCATTTGAATCACCGTTATAGGTGCCACCAATTCTCCCCCCTTTGTAATTTATTTTAATTATAACTAATTTTATTAATTTTCTTAATTTTATTTTACTGCACTAACGAGAATCATTAGCACATTACGGCTGTTACGGCAGTCGTTTTTTATTTGCTCAACTGACGGGTCAGTATAGTTTGGAAATAAAAATAATTATAACCATACATTTTATGGTAAAATTTATAATTATTAGATGGAGTTTAAAAGGAGAGAAGTATGGAATTATACATTGGTTCACATTTTTTATGGATGATTCTTGTTTTGTGTTTTTGGATGGTAGTGAGGTATAATCGAATTGCTCTTGTTTATTCATTAACCTTTAACGTTATTTTCTTTGCTCTTTTGTGGATCTGGTGGCTAAATTACACATCGGACGGGATTGCCCAAGGAATTGGTATTGTTATTTATGGAGGCACATTTATTATTAACATCATCATTTTAGGAATTCTTACTTGGATTAAAACCAAGCCTAAATCTTCATCCTAGTTATGTTTTTTCGAAGACCAATTATTTCAATTGTACAGAAGTGATAGGCAATAAAAGCGTCAATTACTGGACTAACGGGAATCGTTAGTGAAGTACGGCTGTTGCGGCAGTCGTTTTTTTATTTGCTCAACTATCCTGAAAATATATCTTGCCCAAAACCTAAAAAAGGCAATACAAAAGTAGACCCAGCCAAAATGGTTTTTAAAAAAAGGCTGAGCCTTCTGAGTACACCTCAATATGTAATTAAACACGACTTGGAATTGACTCCTTTCCTAATATAGATATAGAAAATAGGCTAGGCTGGTGCAACAAACCTACTAAGATTAATCTATCCTGCGTGCTTCTCTTAAAGAGAGCGACAATTTGTGGTACACCTGGTCGTTGTATGTCAGTCTACCCTGCGGGCTCAAAGCACCATAGTCGAACGACCTTCCTTCGCCAGCCGTATTAGAAGGATTGACAGGTATAGGGGAAACTAGACTATATTTTCATTTATTTGATGGTGCCGCAAGGCGGCATGGAGGTCTACCCTGAAAATAATAAATGAGAACGGGGTATTTTTGGCAATACGAAACTAGACCCAGTAAAATCCTTTTTTTAAAAAAGATTTGGGCGTTTTAACTGACTCTATTTTTGGCATCATTACGCTGTGGCTTCAACCGTTACCTTGCAGCCCAGTATCTCCAAACGTTTAATCGATTGCTTGATTACGATTTCTTTCTTTCGCTGGTCAAAGTAATCTGCACCCAACTCAATATAGGGCTGTCTTTTGTTTAAAAGATGATACACAATCGTTAAAATGGTATGTCCAACCGCCACTGCCGCACGTTTTTTTCCAATCCTCGGAGCTAGCCGGTGATATTGGGAAGAAAGATAGGTGTTTTTGGTTTTGGCTGCTGAATGTGCTGCTTCCACAAGGGCTGAACGCAATTTTTTATTGCCTTTTCTCGTTTTTCCGGACTTTTTTTTCCCAGCACTTTCGTTGTTTCCCGGAACCATTCCAGCCCACGAACATAGATGGGGGGCTGTAGGAAATTGCTTCGAAATGTCTTTGCCAAGTCCTATTTCTGCCAAAAGTTGTTCTGCGTGGTTTCTGCCAATGCCCGGAATCGAATCAAGCAACTCAATGTCTTCTTCATATGGCTGCATTCGTTGCTGAACTTCTTCATTTAATATAGCGATTTGCTGATCCAAAAAGTCAATATGGGTAAGCTGGGTTTTTAACATCATTTTTTGATGGGGTCCGACGGACCCGAATAAAGCACGTTCTAAATCCTCCTTTTTTTTCTTCATGCTTCTTTTTGCTAGACTCGCTAATGCTTGTGGGTCATCCATTCCGTTGATGAGGGCATCGATCATCGATCGACCGGAGACACCCATGATGTCTGTTGCTACGGAAGAGAGTTTGATATTGGCACCTTCCAACACTTTCTGGATTCTACTAATCTCTCTTGATTTTTCTTCAATGAGACTTCGGCGGTAACGAACCAGTTCACGCAGTTCGCGCTGATCCCGATTAGGGATATAACTATGTTGAAGAAGACCATGGCGAAGCAGCTTTGCAATCCATTCAGCGTCTTTTACATCGGTCTTACGACCGGGGACCGCCTTGATATGGGCAGCGTTAACAACCAACGGTTGAATGTCTTCGAGCTCAAGTAGATTGTAGATGGGTTTCCAATATACACCGGTGCTTTCCATGGCAACATGAGTACATCCTTTACTTTTAATCCAATCAACCAATTGGATAAGGTCATGTGTCATGGTGCCAAAGGTTTCAATTTCTTTCCCTTTTGGTAAAATCGCGCAAGCGGTAATACTCTTTTTGTGAACATCGAGTCCACAACAACGTTGGTGGATGACTTCCATATTCGATTTCCTTCCTGCGGCTGAAATAAATTAAGGCTGGTGCAACAAACCTACTAAGATTAATCTACCCTGCGTGCTTCTCTTCAAGAGAGCAACAATTTGTGGTGCACCTGGTCGTTGTATGTCAGTCTCCCATGCGGCTCAAGGCACCATAGTCGAACGACCTTCCTTCGCCAGCCGTATTAAAAGGGTAGACAGGTATAATGAAAGTTAGACTAGTTGATGAACCATTTTCATTCATTTGATGGTGCCGCAGCGCGGCATGGAGGTCTCCCATGAAAATTAATTCTGTAACTCCTGGAAAAGGCAGCACTAAATAAGACGCAGCTCCTTCATTTTTAAAGGCTCTGTTAAATTTTTAATGTTGATTTTTTAGTAAAAGTTAGGGAAACCCGCTTTTTAAGGTGTTTCCCCATTCTTGTTAAGAGCTAACACTTGTTTGTTCAGCTCAATATTCGTGTCAACTACGCCATACGTTTTTAAAATATTCAGACAATAAACCTTCTCCTTGAAATCTATCTTCAAGAACAGCTTGGAGCTGATAAAATTCATCTTTAAGTTTTCCGTCGGTATTAGGAAAGGACCCTAAGTACGAATATCTATACACTTGTTCATCTGGGCATAGTTCATAAGTACGTTTTAACATCGAAATACCTTTTTCTTCCCAATATTCGTAATCACCGAAGTAATATGGGAACAGCGAAATCATATAACCAAAACACCAGAGAAAATCCTCATTTGTCATAAAATTAGCCAATCCAAAATGCGTAACTTCATTTAATATTGTTTCTATCTCATCAAAATCTACATCTTTAATTCCCAGAGGTACCTCTTCGACTAAGATATACCAGCAAAAGAAACCAAGTCGGATAATACCTTTTAAGTCATTGGGATTTTGCCGCCAATTCTGTATCAGTAGCAATTTTGCTTCATTCCATCTTTCTTGATTTTCTAATGTATCAACTTCTGTCCATCGCCAATCAATCATAGTGGCTCACCACCAATCTTATATATACTAACCTTGAACAAGGCTTAGGCGTTAAATTTTGATAAACGTAAACTTTCATAGGTATCGGTCATTTCAAACATAAATGAAGATAGTAAGAATTCCTTTACATTATGCTTAGTGCTTTCGTTACTACGACTATCTACATATAAGAACCAAGCAAGGTAGTTATTGAGGTACTTTGTAGCCACACCTTTAAAACGGTCTATCCATTATTTCATACGAGAGTGAAGACTATTAACATTTTGAATGTGGTATAAGCCTTTAATAACGTGCTTCCCATCGTTTGATTTAATACGATAATGTTCTAAGCCCTTTTCTTTTGCGTAGGTTTTATAGGCTCTCCAAGCATCAGTAACGAGTACATTTTCGGATGTTAGTTTAGAACCTATCATATTTTCAACCTTAGTTTTACAATCCGTCCCATACAAGCTGCCTTTGATACAGTAGATTTTGTACGGTCTCTGGCAACGAGAACGCATACTTGTTCGTGGCTGATACCTCTATGCTTAGATTTACCACCACGTTTACGAGGCTTACGGTCTGATATGCCACGCTGTCCTTTTTGAGAGTATAGGAAATGGGTCTCGTCAACTTCTACGATACCTTCAAATTGTTCAAAATCCATTTGTTTAAGGGCATTTAACAATTTGTGTCTCCAATAAAAGAGGGTAACCCAAGTAACCCCTACGATTTCAGCAGATTTTCGCAAGGAATAGCCTTTGAACGTACAATCGACAAATGTAATCCATTGGTTTCCTTTTCGAGTTCTATAAATAACTGTATTAGTAGTATCGGTGAAGGTCTTTCTACAAGCCTTGCATCAATAGCGTTGGCGACGATTGTATTTACCAAAACGAACAACGTGTTCGGACGTGCAGCGAGGGCACTCAAAACCTTCTTTGAAGCGAGTTTCTCGCATTTCATCGATTAAACGACCACCAACACCCGAATGTTTGTTCTTATGATAATTATACTAAGATTTCAAGAAGGTTTCAAATATCAACACTTACCTTTAATAGAGCCTTTTTAAAAAAGAGCGCAGCGCCCAAATCTATGTTTGCGATATTATTAAAGAAATGCTTGTATCTTCTTTCTCCTTTGAAGTGAATGATACTTACAAGAGCATCCGCATTGCTGAATTTTCATTAAATCGTTGATTTGATACGAAATGAAAAAGGGGAGGTGTTCAAATGAATAATCGTGTTGCGGGCTTATTATTAATCGGATTATCCTTGCTTACGACGGTTATTGCGTATTCCTTCGGTCAACTTATTGATGCAATAAAAGCATCTTCCGCCCATTTAGCTGGAGTAATCTCAGGTGGTGGAGGGTCAACTCTAGGCTGGGGTGGTTTCCCGATATCCGTTTTGGCTATTGTCCTTATTTTATGTTCGATTGGAATTGGTATTTATCTCATCAAGAGTAATTAATTTCAAACCCTATTCAATTAGCTTTTGATAGCCTATGATATTAGTGGTTAAAAGACCACCTACAATAAGGTGGTCTTTATTTTGTAATAAAATCAACAACAAATGATAACAGAGCCATTTTTTATGAAATCCACTAATGAATAATTTAGAGGAACACATAAAAAGAGATAAATAATAGTGCCGCCATACAAAATTAACCTCACATCATCCTTAGTATAGAGATAGACGAGAATAAGAAAAAGGAATCCAATTATGTAAGAAAATACGATAGAAAAGCTACTTTAGCTTTATGCTTCATTGAAACCCCTCCATCTTGACTGTATTATAAAGGATAATTTAATATATTTTTAATAATGCAACAACTTTTTAACAGTTAGGTTACTGTTCTTTATTCAACTATCCTACCCGATAGTTAAATAAAAAAAGACCACCGAAGCAGCCTCTTATTTAACAATGGATTCCCGTTAACGTAGTAACAATATGTTTATCACGTATGTATCTCTCCACAGATGACTAAAATACTGGACATAAAAAAGCAACCACCCAATTTCTTCAAAGTAGTTACTTAAATTTACGAAATAAA
>NZ_BBWZ01000087.1 GCF_001015055.1 Aneurinibacillus tyrosinisolvens
GGTATCCCTTTTCACTTTCAGGCGCGTAGAAGGGGCTAATTTAGTCATTTTACTCCTCCTTGCCGTAAGTTGTTCTCAATTTCACATCATCACTTTCTCCGTAATCTTATGTACGGCTATTTGTCCCTTATGTATACTCTTGTAGAGAAGAAGAGCCCCTGCATAAATTACTACAGCGACCCTTCTCCTTGGGAAACTAGAAACAACGGGCACACCCACCACAGCGGAAACAACCGCCGCCACCAAAACAGCCGCCACCGAAGCAGCCGCCACAACGAAAACAACCGCCGCAACCAAAGCAGCCACCGCCACCAAAGCAGCCACCGCCACCGAAGCAACTAAAAAAACCAAAGCCAAAACATAGTCGGGTGTCATTAGGATTGTACTGGCTTTGAGCGTTGACAGGCGTCATCTGTCCTGCCTCGAAATGGCCTACATTCAACCCTTGAAGTTCCTTTTGAAAATCATCCATTTTTACAACCTCCGTTTAGTAAATAAATCAGTTATGCCGACAGCGTAACCCGTAATTTTAAAGCATGACAGAACAAAGAGAATGAAAAAAACAACGGTGTAACGATTGAGCTTCGAATATCCCCTTCAACAGAATATGAACCATGATGGGCGGTTGTTACTGATTTAAATGCTGTTAGTAGATTCATGTAACATCCTTGTAAGACTATAATACGAACAATCCGTAGTCGGGTAAGTCCTCCTGGTGTATAGGAAGTTGCCTTGTCTTTTAAGGCTGATAACTTGGTTTATGTAATAAAGTAAGCCCTCTCTCATATTAGTTGAGAAGGCTTATTGCATACTTTTTATGTTTTTTTGATAAAAAACCCAATCACCGTTAGGAATAACATCAAGCCCTTTGCTTGTATCATACATAAATGCACTTGCTTTAATTTCTTCTTTATCCGTAAAAACGGTAATCGGTCTTAGAAAGAATTTATGTAATGGATTCAATGTATTAATGCTCAATCAATCCCTTAATTACATTCAATTGTTCTTCTACAAAATACAGTTCGCCGGTAACCCATTTGTTTCCAGGTGCCAGAGCAGCGAATCCTTTACCTGTATCTACTAGTACAGCATTCGTCCAGACCCTTTCCTTTACTAATGCAGCTGGGTTGGAGTAGTATGAATCACCCTCACCCTTTCGCATTGTTCCATATATAAATAGATACATGTTACACCTGCTCCCTAAATTTTTTTAGTTTTTAATAGTTATTCGTAAAAGGTTTCTTTTTTTGGTTATATTCCGAATATCTTAAAATTTATTCTTTTGTTATTGGTTTACTTTTGTAACGTCCAATAATCTCTGTTATAAAAACAAAATGAAGAAGCCCTCCCTCTGCCGTAGAAGAGCTTCTTCATTTGATGGCTTTAATTACTGATAAACCTTAATTACAGGCACAGGCGATAATAACTAAGAGGATAAACAGAACCAGAATGAACGAAAATTCAAATTCATCACGACAAAACCCCATGTGCTTACCTCCTTTTACGTTAAGAGATAATGCCATATATATGTACAAAGAAGAGGACAGGTGTTAGGTAAATGCCTTAGATACAAGCCTGATACAAAAATGAACGTCCGATAGTAACACTTATGGTGCGACAAGAAAGTCGCTTTCTTATATACAGTGCAGCGCCGGTCTCATTTGCCGGTATGTTGCTAGCCTAGTCGCAAAGGCTATCTCTGCCCGAAACAGCGTCTCTGGTAACGGAGGGGTTGGTTGCATGAGGGAAATGCGGAAACAGAGGATGAGTGTACCATCCAGAACACTGCTAGGAGAAGATGGGTAAGGCTGTACCTCTTGGTACAGCTTGCGGTGAACGAAAGTGAAGGTTTGTAAGCTTCGTAAAGGTTAGCCTGAGATGGTTCACAGCTTCGCTCAGGTATTGGTAAGAGGAAAAGCGGAGTCATAAGGCCGATCTGACGCGACCCACATCTTACCCGGAGTAAAGAACCCACCTGTCCCCGTCGTATCTGTGGGAAGGGAAACTTGGTAAGCCCGATGGTATCTGCGTGAGCAGTAGAGCGATGGCAACATCTATCAATGTGCTAGCGGGTAAAGGATGTCAGAGAAAGCGAATGCCGTTACGTCGAAAGGCAACCGGAAAGCCGAAAAGGTATAACGGGACGGATTCTGTCGGTCGAAAGGCTTTTGCCATGACAGAACCCGAAAGGGTGCAGACTGAAGGCACGTCTTCAACATGGAGCGTAAATTGGTGGCTACCTTCTGACGTAAGGAACGTGCAGCGATGTATGCTAATCATTTCGGTTAGTCCGCGCACGCTTCGCTTACTTTGTAAGTGACGAGGATACGATCAAACAACGACCGTGCCTTATAGAAAGCTTCCTTTTCTATAGGGAAAAAAGAAGGCCTGAGCCGTATGAGTTGAAAGGCTCACGTACGGTTCTGAGGGGAGAAAGGGGCAGCGATGCCCCCGACTTACCCGACTAAACTAAAGCAGCTACCTTGGCTTGGAATCAAAATAGCTGCTTTTTGCTGTCTAATAATCTTTTTTATGTTGCTTTTATCATTATGGACGATATCCCATATAACGTTCAAAAATATTTAGTACGTCCAATAGACAAACGTCTATACGGCTTTTTTATCTTCTGCATATGGTTAACTTTGTAACGAATAAATTCATTTGGAGGAAAGAGAATCTACGCAGTTGTTTTTCTTATTTTCTTCGGTCTGTCCTTCTTTCCAGCTGCTGGTTACGCTGCTGGCACAGCTTATTCATTTAATAAATGGAGGTTGTAAAAATGGATGATTTTCAAAAAGAACTTCAAGGGTTGGATGTTTCTAATTTCCAGGCGGGTCCGATGATTCCTGTCAACACTCAAGACCAGTACTATGATTATACTCGACAATGCGGTGGTGGTGGCGGTGGCGGTCGTTGCGGCGGTAGTGGCGGTGGCGGTCAATGCGGTGGCGGTTTCTTCCATTGTGCCCGTTGTGCCCGTAGTTCCTAGTTTCCTAACGGAAACCTTGGTTGCCTAAGGAGAAGAGTAGACATATTTAATGTTTATTAACGTCCGATAATGATCATTATGAAATTGAATATTTATCGGATGGATGAAATAAAGTAGTACAAGAAGCGTCTTCCCGGGCCCTTCTCTTTTCTTAATGTCGTTAGTAGGCTACGTCCATCATTTTCTCTTCAAAGTAGCAAAGAACCCCTCTATCCATCAGTCAGAGGGGTTCTTTGTTTCGGATAGTAAAGGGAGTCTTACCGTACTAGATAAACTATGCTAATTACTTATCCTGGTGCCTAAAATCCAAATGATCTCCGATAACTTGGTTATCAAGGATATTACCGATTAATTATCATTCGCATACTGTACACGAAATAACAACTAAGAGGATAAACAGAACCAGAATAAACGAAAATTCTCTTCCTTCACCAAAGAATCCCATAGTATAACCTCCCCTATATAAGTGATTGAACTCCATTCATACTATGTAGATAGGTAGGGACGAGTGTTGGATGAATACCCGTATTTTGTAAATTGGATAGAAGCCGAAAAAACCACCCATGAGCGTCCCCTCCATTTCCATCAAGCGATGGTATGGCTTTATATAAATGGAGAAGGACGGGTATTGGGTTACTGCCTTTATTCAAGATCTTGGGCTTCTTGCTCACTAGGATTAGAGCAGGAACAGAGCTGCAATGATGGCTAGAGGGATCAAAATAAATCCAAAGCTTCTGCGTTCAAAGCCTCTACGCCCAAATTCAAAGCCGTTTGTTTTTACCATGCGAGCTGCCTTTTCTGTTTTAGGCACGGCTAAATAAACATGACCATCCTCCACCTTTTGAATATATCCTTCATAGACTTTATTATCTTTGGTTTGGATTTTTACGTGTTTAGAAATATTTTTTTCAAAAGTAGTTTCTATCCTTTGTATCCTTTGTACATTTGGTTTGTTCGTAGCCATTTCTTCGTTTCCCTCCTAACATGTAAGTTCCCTCTATCATATGCTCGTCCCTTGTTTTTGTTATAGACAAGTGTTTAGTCCGCTTATTTTTGGGTTTGCGTCCAATAAAATTCAGCAGCTCACCTATCCAGAAACCGGTGTAGCTGCTTTGTTTTTAAGGTCCGATAACATCAGTTACGTAAAATGTGATTTTTATGCAACGAAAGTTAACAAGAAAATATTAGGGTAAACAATAATATCTTACTGTGTAATATCAAATGATAGGGATAGAGTGGGGAATTCAATTGTCGAGGGCGCCCTATAAATGGGCACCCTCGACAATTGATTAATAAATTCTAAAATGTGTGTTGTCTATTTAAACGGTTTTTTAGAAATCTCCAGTAGTCGTCATACAAAAGAAACCGTAATTGGGTTAGAATATCATTCTCAAATAACTTAATTAATTCGTCAAATATTAATTTTTTTTCTTTTTCCATACAACATGGGCAGCCAGAAGCCAAAAGGTTACACTGTTTGCAATTTTGAGCAAGTAATTTCGTTATTGTTACATTATTTTTATTGGATACATTTTGCTTCTTACCATATAATAAAATTTTTTTTCCGTTGTTCAGTTCTACTTGAATTACAATGCTACCACTGTTTTCATTAATATAAGTGACTGTTGCTCGAGATATAGTAAAAGACATTTTCCCAACCCTTTCTGTGTAAGTATTATTGTTATTCAATTGCAAGACAATGTTGTATGTATTACCTTATACCTCATTGTGTCATATAATCTTTCATTTCCGTTGTGTAAAAACGATATTTTATGCAACGAAAGAATGAGTTATTTGACACCGACCTCATATACAAGAGTCGCATGTTTATTGCCCTACCCAGCCCCTTTTTTACCTCACCAAGATAATCAGCAATTAAAATGCAATAGGATGGAATAAGGTCCGCTGTTTTCCTTTACCAGTGAAATATTCCATAATGGTTTGCCAAACCATTATCCATTAAGGATTTGGCTTGTTTTGGTGAATCTGAAAAAATATCATTGTATCAGATTCCTCCTGCTTATTAACGTATTAATCATAACTTGAATTATGGTTGATTTACGCCAATCTTTGGATAAAATAACAGGAATAAAAAAAGATAAAAAAAAGCGTCAACCTTAGTTTTACCGAGGCTTTACGCTATTCTCCATAGCTATATTTGATTGTTTCATTCTTCTCTCTCATCATAAATTATCGGTGTTGACTTGATTTGTACGGCTTTTTTTTGAAAATCTTTCTCTTCTTCTATTCGAAGTTCATGTCTAAGATCCTCTGCTTTCTCAAATAAATTGTACATATAAATACTCAGTCCATCATTCTTTTTCTCTTTGCTTAATCTGCTTACTTGTTCTATGAATGTTAAACCAAACTCTACTCGGCAGCCACCAATGATTGGAACCTCTAATAAATCAGCGACAATCTCTTCTAATTGATGAAAGATACTATTTACATTTTGTATATGATCAATTTTAACAATATAAGAAGCGGCTATGAGTAATTCGCTAATGAGGTGCTTTTTTTCAATAAGATTCACTTGCATTCCTCCATTTTTTTGTAGGATAATCCAATTTATTCACTCCCTTATCGACATATTCATCCTAACACTGAGCACTCCGTGAAATTCAAGGATAGATGATTTACAGAATCAAAATGTAAACTAAAGCAGCTACTATGGTTCTTGCTTCATAGTAGCTGCTCTGTTGCGTCCGATAATTTCACTTATAGTGCGACAAGAAAGTCGCTTTCTTATATACAGTGCAGCGCCAGTCTCATTTACTGGTATGCTGCTAGCCTAGTCGCAAAGGCTATCTCTGCCCAAAACAGCGTCTCTGGTAACGGAGAGGTTGGTTGCATGAGGGCAGAGGATGAGTGTACTGTCCGGAATACTGCTAGGAGAAGATGGGTAAGGCTGTACCTTACGGTACAAGCTTGCGGTGAACGAAAGTGAAGGTTTGTAAGCTTCGTAAAGGTTAGCTTGAGATGGTACACAGCCTAGCTCAGGTATTGGTAAGAGGAAAAGCGGAGTCATAATGCCGCTCTGACGCGACCCACATCTTACCCGGAGTAAAGAACCCACCTGTCCCCATCGTATCTGTGGGAAGGGAAACTTGGTAAGCCCGATGGTATCTGCGTGAGCAGTAGAGCGATGGCAACATCTATCAATGTGCTAGCGGGTAAAGGATGTCAGAGAAAGCGAATGCCGTTACGTCGAAAGGCAACCGGAAAGCCGAAAAGGTATAACGGGACGGATACTGTCGGTCGAAAGGCTTTTGCCATGACAGAACCCGAAAGGGTGCAGACTGAAGGCACGTCTTCAACATGGAGCGTAAATTGGTGGCTACCTTCTGACGTAAGGAACGTGCAGCGATGTATGCTAATCATTTCGGTTAGTCCGCGCACGCTTCGCTTACTTTGTAAGTGACGAGGATACGATCAAACAACGACCGTGCCTTATAGAAAGCTTCCTTTTCTATAGGGAAAAAAGAAGGCTTGAGCCGTACGAGTTGAAAGGCTCACGTACGGTTCTGAGGGGAGAAAGGGGCAGCGATGCCCCCGACTTACCCGACTAAAGGATCTGTCTTATAATCATGAGACAGATCCAAGATTCTTGTAGACTGTTAAATATTTTAAGCTCTTTATATAAATAGTCTCAACATCTACTTTGTTAAAATGTCAGCGATATAACCACCAAGGATATCCACCTTGACTGCCGCCACCTTAACGACCGCCACCACCAAAGCAGCCACCGCCACAGTGGAAGCAATTAGAACAACGGAAGCAGTTGAAACAATTATGGAAACAGTTATGGAAACAGTTATGGAAACAGTTATGGAAACAATTAAAACAACGAACACCCATACCACATTGTCGCGCCTGATCCATATTGTGTTGACCTTGAGTGTCATAAGGAGTCATCTGGTTCGCCTGAAAATTAGAAACATCCAACCCTTGAAGTTCTTTTTGAAAATCATCCATTTTTACAACCTCCGTTTATTAAATGAATCAGTTATGCCGGCAGCGTAACCAGCAACTCAAAACAATGACAGAACGAAGAGAATCAAAAACAATGGCATAGCGATTGAATCCACCAAATAATTTCAATACTTTCCTCAACACAATATGAACCATAATGGGCGATTGTTACTGATACAAATTCTGTTAGTAGACTCATTTAAATCCTTGTAGGACTATAATACGAAGGTTTTTTTACATAAAAAAGGGTATCGGACAGCAAAAAGAAGCGATCTTGGTTCCAGTCAAAATCGCTTCCTTCGTTTACAGTTTAAACGTAATCGCAATCTTGAAACAGAGGGTGACCTTTCAGGGTAGGATTATGTGGCGGAGCAAGAGGATTTGACATCATTCTTGTTCTTTTCATCCTGCTCGTGATTATCGCATGTACATGTGATCCCTAATCGATAAGCGCTTCTGGTTTTTCAAGGGAAGAAACTCAAATCATAACAAGGTCGCCTTTACTGGCCACCTTGTTATCGTGAATTATGCACGATCCTTGTTTATCGTAAAAGCCGAAATAAAGAATCCCACTTCATGGCATACCGAATCAAGCTTCACCCC
>NZ_BBWZ01000088.1 GCF_001015055.1 Aneurinibacillus tyrosinisolvens
CTATAACCAAAAGCGGGGCCATAGCTCAGCTGGGAGAGCGCTACACTGGCAGTGTAGAGGTCGTCGGTTCGATCCCGATTGGCTCCACCAATACATAGATGTTAGAACCCTTGATATTCAAGGGTTTTTTTTGTTTATTTATAAACAAAATACCGACAATCCAAAAAAATAAGATTGCCGGTATTTCAACAAATGAAATAGGGTTACGTTACAACAAATTCAACTATAATTGGAGTTGCTGGGTCAAGTGTATCACCACCTGGAATGGTAATCGTAGTGGTGGTAACAGTTGAGGTATCAGCTGTCTGAATCACAGCGTTAATGTAAAGATTGTAATATGCGAACGAGGCTGGGAATGCTGTAGCGGCCGCACCCGTGTCAGTAGTGAATGCTGTAGCAGCAATTGAATATGTCGCACCTGTACCTGTTCCAGCTCCTGCAGTAGAAGAAAATCTTCTGCCTGCTACAAAAGGTTTGATTATAGCCATCTCTATTCACCTCTCTTCCTTACTTTAATGAATGCCAAAGAAAGGAAAAAGGTGCGGGCTTATCCACTGGTTATGTTACCCAATTTTTAAGAAGTTATTTGAGCAGAGAATTGAACGATTTCGAGAGTAATGGGTGTACCTGAAAAAATAGTGGAACCACTGGGGTTAATGGTCAAAGCACTTGTACTTACGCTATATAAACTGCCTTCTTGTAATAGCCCATTGACATAAAGGTTACTATAGCTATTTTGGCCAAGGCTTGGAAATTCGGTTGTTGATTCTCCATCATCGTTTCTGAACTGATCGGCTGGAATCTCTTCAGTGGCTTGAATATCTGAGTTCGCAATATAAAAATATCTTCGGACAGTTGGCGTAATCGTTACTGATTCTGGAGGTCCGCTATCAGTAATGGTTAATAATTCTACATCATCTACGAGGACATCCGAGCTTCCTGCTTGAGGAAGCTTGTTTATAAGAACAAGGGCTTTATTGGCCGTGCTGGGTGCCGGTGTAGTTATTTCATATATTTCAGTCCATACGTTGTTTGCATTATCAGGGAGATGGTTGGTAGGAATATTCAGGATAAGTCCATATCCAAGAAAAGTGAAAGAAGAGTCGAAATATTCGATAGCAATGGTAATTGGAGGACTAGAGGCTATTCCGAGTTTAGTAAGTGAAGCAAGGAATTCGAAATTTTCTCCCGGGCTAATAGAAACGTATTGGTAAATGAATGAGTTGGTTGTATTACCTAATAATCGGGTAGTATAGGTACCGGAATGGCTGTTTATATTAGTGACCGAAGCATTAAATCCAATCCAGGGTGAGAGGGCTCCGCTTTCAAAACTCTGGTTAATGATGCGATTGTCAATTGTCAAATAGTTTCACCTCCTTCCCATTATTTCCCTCCATCTAAGATATGAGGTCTCTAACTCAATTGATAATAGAAGCTATTAGTAAAACTTTTTGAAAACAAAGAAAAAGAAAAACTATAGCCGGTCTTTACAAGTGCAATTCAAGGGGAGTAATATTAATTTCATGAAATAACAAACTTTCAGATTCCGTAATCGCTGAGTCCCTTGCATGAGGGAGCGGGGGAACCAATTGTGGTTTTCTCAAAGAAGCCGCATGGGGTGAATCTCGAACATTCGAGTAGGGTGACTCTTACACCCGAATCCGTCAGCTAACCTCGTAAGCGTATCAAGAGAGGCAACCTATATCGTGTGTCTGACATAGTTTATTTCACTATGCCGAGAAGCCGCGAGAGAGTTCCTCTTCGCCAGGCTTCTTTTTTGTTGCCTTTTTTGATGTATATGGAGGCCTGGTTTTTTTCGCAAACCAGGGGAAAACTATTTAAAAAGTATCATGGGGGGAACTATGGTAAACAGGTTAAAACGATTTTTAATTGGAAGGCCGATGAAGTCACACGAACTTGCAGAAGCAAAGTTAAGTAAATTAAAGGCACTTGCCGTACTTTCTTCAGATGCCCTATCCTCTGTAGCCTACGGAACAGAACAAATTCTTTTAGTGCTAGTCACCCTGGGTACAGTAGCATTATGGTATTCCATCCCAATTTCATTTGCGGTTCTTGGACTTTTAACGATCCTCATCCTGTCTTACCGCCAAACGATTTATGCTTATCCAATGGGTGGTGGCGCGTACATTGTAGCTAAGGATAATCTAGGCACCCCGGTTGGATTGGTTGCGGGCGGATCTTTGCTCGTGGATTACATCTTAACCGTGGCGGTAAGCACCTCAGCCGCTACAGATGCCATTACCTCGGCATTTCCCGTGCTCCATGAGCATCGTGTTATCATTGCCCTATTAATGATTTTAACGGTAACGATTTTAAATTTACGGGGCATTACAGAATCTGCAACGATATTAATGTATCCTGTTTATCTGTTCGTTGTCGCTGTTTTTATACTGATTATCGGTGGTGCTTATCAATGGATGGCAGGGAACGTGCACGCTCACACTCCCACTTATGGAGCTGCCGTTCCAGGCATTACGTTATTCCTTTTATTAAGGGCATTTAGCTCGGGTTGTTCCGCACTGACAGGGGTAGAAGCGGTATCCAATGCGATTCCCAACTTTAGAGACCCTGCTCCCAGAAATGCGGCTAGAACACTAATCATGATGGGAGTTATCCTTGGTATCATGTTCATGGGGATTAGTCTTCTGGCTTATGCCTTTGGCATCGCTCCCCGGGCAAATGAGACGGTCATATCCCAAATCGCATCAACTGTATTTGGACGAGGGGTTATTTATTACTTTATTCAAGCTGTAACAGCACTCATTTTATTCCTGGCTGCCAATACGGCGTTCGCCGCCTTCCCCCTGCTCGCCTTTATGTTAGCCAAAGACAGATTTCTACCGAATATGTTTATGGTCCGAGGAGATCGTCTTGGGTTTTCAAATGGAATTATTTTCTTAGCTGTCCTTTCCGCATTTTTGATTATTATTTCTGGAGGATATACAGAAAATCTAATCCCGCTATATGCTGTTGGTGTATTTATCCCTTTTACGCTGTCGCAAGCGGGGATGATGAAGCGCTGGATTACGAAAAAGCCAGCGGGATGCTTGCGCCTTTTATCATTAATACGATCGGGATGCTGACCACGCTTACGATTACGCTGATTTTCTTGATTACAAAGTTCTCACAGGTCTGGATGATCTTTGTGTTTCTTCCTATCGTTATTTTTGTTTTCCGGAAAGTAAACGAACATTATCGTGACCTTGCAGAGCAGTTGCGCATTGATATTACTACAGAGAAACCGCAACCAAAAGGCAGCGTGATTTTGATTCCTGTGGCTGGCATTTCTCAGGCTATTCGAAACACCATCAGTTATGCACAGTCATTATCAGACAACATTATCGCTGTCTATGTTGCATTCAATGATGAAGATATGAAACGGATGGAGAAAAAATGGGAAGAGTGGAATCCGGGTGTACGCCTGGTTGTTCTTCGTTCTCATTACCGAAGCATTATCAGACCGTTATCTAAGTTTATTGATACAGTGGAATGGAAAACGGCTGAGACCGATCATGTGACGGTAATGATTCCTCAGTTTATAACAAAAAAGTGGTGGCACAACTTGCTTCACAACCAGACGAGTTTATTACTGCGTGCTTATTTATTTGCACGGCAGGATGTGAAAATTGCTACTGTACCTTACCGATTAAAAAAGTAAAACGTAATAAGCATGTTGCACAGTAAAAGCCGGCACCTTTTCATGCTCTCTATAATAGTCTTTAATGTTTAGATTATTTTATATTTACTAAATCGAATTAATGATTTATAATCATATAAAATTACTTGGTATTAGGATGGGGGGATAGAAAGATGAGTATTGGAATAACAGCTATGGGACTACTGGTTGGGTTTTTGGTGGGCCTAACAGGAGTGGGAGGAGCCGCGCTGTTAACTCCCATTTTAATCGTCGCAGGTATTCATCCTGCCATTGCTGTCGGAACGGACCTTGTTTACAACGCCATCACAAAATTCTTCGGCACCATTCAGCATTACAGGCAGAAAACAATCAATCTAAAATTAGTAAAGTATTTAGCAATGGGAAGTGTCCCAGGTGCGGTTATAGCGATTGGGATTCTACATACTTTTAACGCTGTTTTTCACAACCAGGAGCAAATCATTAAACATGCTTTAGGATATGTACTGATTTTAGTTGCCGTTGCTACACTCTTTCGAACGTTTTTTGATAAAAAAATAAAAGAGACCAGATGGGCGTTAAAACCACTTGAAGATAAACGCAGTTTAACGATTGTTATTGGGGCTGTTCTCGGATTTATTGTAGGTCTTACTTCAATTGGTTCCGGTTCACTATTCGCTCTTGCTATGCTGTATTTGTACCGGATGGTGGCATCGGAACTGGTAGGCACCGACATTGCTCATGCTTTTATCCTTGTAACAGTAGCCGGTATCCTCCATGCGGGTCTTGGAAATGTAGATTATTTACTCGTGGGTAATTTATTAACAGGCTCCATCCCAGGGGTTCTTATAGGAAGTGCGTTATCCGCTAAGCTGCCTACAAAACCTCTTCGCGCAGTCGTTTCTGCCATCATTTTTGTAAGCGGACTAAAGCTTATCTAAACAAACTCGATAGCATGCAAATCAGGAACGGTTGTTATTTTTTGTTTAAGCATTATACTGAAGGAAAACAAGAAAGGATTTGGAAAATGGCAAGTACCCATGTATATACAAGGAAAGAGGAAGTTGTCAATGCAATTACTCATGGAATCGGAGTTTTGTTCAGTGTCATCGCCCTGGTATGGCTGGTCGTCGCTGCCAGCGAATCGGGTACCGTCTGGCACGTCGTAAGTTTCACTATATATGGGGTAACAATGCTGCTGCTCTATCTCTCCTCTACCCTGGTGCATAGTTTTCCGGAGGGAAAAGCCAAGGATATTTTCGAGATTTGTGATCATGCTTCCATTTACCTGTTTATTGCAGGTTCCTATACCCCATTTTTGTTCCTTGTGATTAAAGGAGTGCTCGGTTGGACGTTATTCGGCATCGTCTGGGGCATAGCGTTAGTAGGTGTCATATTTAAACTATTTTTCACCAAGAAGTTCTTGTATCTGTCCACTGTGCTGTATATTGCGATGGGATGGCTGATGGTGTTTGCATGGAAGCCCCTCGTTGCGGGATTGCTCCTGGAAGGTATAGTGCTGCTAGTCGTCGGAGGCATACTGTATACGGTCGGCACCGTTTTTTATGTATGGCGCGGATTTCCATTCCACCACGCGGTATGGCATGTTTTTGTGCTGGCGGGAACGGCTGTCCATTTCTTCGGTATATTTTTTTATTTACTGCCCCTTCGGTGACTACCGGATTACACTGAACCTCATATCACATTATAGAAGCAAAGGTGTGGTGAAAAGCTCCTGGCCAACCGGTCGGGAGCTTTTCTTATGGCATAGGAAAGTATCAATTGTTATGAATTTCGAAGGAAAATAAAAGGGCGAACATGCTATCATGCTGCTGAATACAATACATAAAAGAGTGAAGGGAGCAACTAACATGCTGCTTGAAATTTTAAGTAATGTTACCTTGCACCCATCCTTAGTCCTTGCGGTACCTGCCCTCATGATTTTTGCCTATGCGCTAAAAGAAACCCCCTGGTTCCCTGATTGGATAATTGTATGGATGGTTATCGGTGCGGGTATAGTGGTAAGCGCTTTAACGATAGGGTGGACGGTTGAAGGGGTTATAAATGGTATGGTTGCAGCCGGGATGTCAATTGCAACCCATCAGACATACAAGCAAACAAGAAGGCGTAATTAAAGTAGAAGGGCCTCGTCGTCAGTGTGGCGGCTGGGCCTTTTTTATTTGGAATAGCTTTTCTTACAGTTATCTGGGGGAAGATGTTTTCTCTATTCTTTAACGGGTGTAGAAGGGGAAAAGTCGGAAAACAACAACTTTAAAAAGGCCGTTGACATAAAGCTTCATTCACGATAAGATATTCATTGTCGCTGTCACAAGGCAAACGGCGCAAATCACCCGTTTAATCGGTTGATTTTATAATATAAAGGATAGTCCGCTAAAAGCGTACGCGTCCTGTGTACAACGCGGAGGACCAAGGAATGTATAGGAAGTTCTGCTAAAGGCAGCCACGTCCTGTG
>NZ_BBWZ01000089.1 GCF_001015055.1 Aneurinibacillus tyrosinisolvens
CTTTGTTTTGCATCTCTTTTACCCTTAATCTCTTTAGGAGCATTCCCTTTCTTTGGAAACGGAATAGGTAGAGCTGGACCCTTTTTTTCCATGGGATTTTCCATCCCTTCGCCCGGGTTCTCCTCACTTGCATACACATTGCCATATGGGAATAAAACCGAAAATAACAATGTTGTAATAATAAGCGTAACTAAAAAAGAAAAATAAAGACGTTTGTTGACTGACATGATGTAAAAAATCCCCTCATTCTTTCTGTAAATGTTTTTATGGCGAAACATCTAGCTTCGTGCCTTTTACATTTTACATACAGAAATACAAAATTGTAAGAATAGAAAGAATGGGAAATGTGGTATATCGAGGGTTGACAGGAAAGTACTAGCTTTTCTTTTAACTCAGGTCATCTTTTTTAATGTCCACTGGAGGTTACTTTCAACAAAAAACAGCAGCCTATCCGCCGCTGTTAGTCATCAATGGAATAACGAACCATTTTGGCATATAAAGTTGATTTGCTGATGCCCAGCCTGCGCGCCGCCGCCAGCCTGTCCCCTTTTTCCTCTCGTATCGCCTTTTCCTCCGCCCGCTCCACTGCCTGCTTTAATGTGGAAGCAGAAGAATGGTCCCCTTCACGCCTTACTGATTCGATAACGGCAGGAGGAAGATTCTCTTTGCTAATCATATCCTCCGTTTTCACATAGAGGACTCTTTCCAGGACGTTGCGCAGTTCACGAATATTGCCGGGCCAGCGGTACACCTGGAGAATTTCCTCCGCTTCTCTGGTGACGCCTTTTACCTGGATTCCTGTTTCCTTTTGGAGTTTTTCAAGAAAAAAGGAGATAAGCAGGGAAAGGTCATCGCCTCGCTCGTGAAGAGCAGGAATATCGAGTGTTACAACGTTCAGCCTGTAATAAAGATCATGGCGGAATTTTCCCTGCTCAACGAGTTCAAGGAAATCTTTGTTTGTCGCGGCAATGATTCTTACATCGACCGGTTCCGAAGTTTCTGCCCCGATCGGCTCAACCTCCTTTTCCTGCAGCACACGAAGGAGCTTTACCTGCATCATCAGCGGCATTTCGCTAATTTCATCCAGAAAAATAGTCCCACCATTCGCCAGAGCGAACTTCCCTTTCTTACCGGATTTCTTCGCCCCGGTGAAGGACCCTTCCTTGTTAGAATATCAACACAAAAAAATACGC
Organism: Aneurinibacillus tyrosinisolvens; assembly: GCF_001015055.1. Lineage (GTDB taxonomy): Bacteria > Bacillota > Bacilli > Aneurinibacillales > Aneurinibacillaceae > Aneurinibacillus_A > Aneurinibacillus_A tyrosinisolvens. The sequence continues at coordinate 1,194 of NZ_BBWZ01000089.1, forward strand.
AGACATATGTCTGCGTCAATCCTATATAAAAAGGGGGTCAATTAACTTGTCTTTATTGTACAATTCCCAGATTACAATCACGTTACAATTATATTAAAAATTATCATTTCTATGCCATTTGTATCACCATCTATATAGGTTCCCTTCAACTTAACAAATAAAATTTGTTGTCCTATCTAAGATAATATCCAACTTCAAGTAATTTTCTACTAACATATTTCTGAAACATTTCAAGTGTATCCTAATAAATGCTTCAAGCTATATTGAAAATAATAAGGAGGAACAAACATGAAGAACATAAAAAAGAATGTAATTGGAGCCTCATTAGGTGCGGTATTTGCTCTTGCGTCAATTAGTCCAGTATTTGCGTCAAATCCATTTACTGTGGCAGATAACCAAGTGACTACTCAACAAAAAGCACAACATCTAGATAAACTCTAAGACAAAGCTTCCAAACTGAAAGTTGATACGTCTAACATGACAACTGCTAAACAAATTAAACAAGCCATTCATAAACAAGTAAAGGAAAAGCATCAGGCAAAAAAACAAAAGCGGGCAGAACGCTTGAATAAACTAGCGGCTAAACTACACATTGATACTACAGGTAAAACTCCTCAACAAATCAAACAAGCGATTCACACTGCAATCAAAGCAAAACGTGAGGCTAAACTTGAAAAAATTGCCCAAAAGAAAGGGGTTACGGTTGAGCAATTAAAAGCACAACAACAGGCTAAACGCCAAGCAAAACAGCTACAACAAATACAACACAAAATTAATATCCTTAGTCAGATTATAGAATATAGATAGTTAAATCCATGTCTTATCCAACTACCGATTCCCGTTAGTGAAGTACGGTGAAATTAAAAATATCGGTTTCTATCGTCCATTTTAAACGTCTAATCCATTCCTGTTGTATTTCTACTGGCGCATTTTTTACTTTATGTAATACTTTCCATAATTTATATATACAGTAAGCCTTTAATTATGCCTTGTGTGGCTCCTTGATTAAATTCGTCATGAATTAAGGGCAAGTAACCGTACCTGCCTTCTTTTTTGAGTTAACAATATCAAACTACAATTTGCCCTTATAGGTCAGAAACAATTTTACCGCGTAACTCAATACCGCTATATTTGCAGAAAAGAGAAAAGAAGCGGAGGTTTGATTGAAAATATCTCCCCAATCCATGTAACCGGCATTTGCGACATTAAAATGGACAAGCAGAGTAATAAGGCAGAACAAAGTGGCTGCATAGACATATGCACCGAACAGTGTTACCGAATCGACTAAAGGAACATACTCCTCTTTTTTTACAATTTTTCGTTCCGGCATATCCCAAAGTAAAGGTAACACTTTATTTAATTGTTCATCCGAATACATAGCTGGCATTTTGCGAATATGAAAATTAACTTCTTCCCGAATCGCTACTGGGACACTCCCTCTTTTTGTTATCTTTAAATCAATGCTTTTATTAGTAAACATAACGATGGAGTGAATGGCAGGTACATTTTTAATTCCTTTCTGAACTAAATAGTCCTGTAAGCGATTTGCACTCGTTGTTATATGAGCAATTGGATTGTTAAACGGCCTCTTCACTTCTTTGGTGCTCGTTTGGATAACCTGGCGCCATTGCTGGATTACTGAATCGCAACTTCCTTCAATTTGACCGACCGCATTGTTCGATTCGATAACAAATATCCCTGCCCTAGTGAGGACGATATGATCTATTTTCGTTTTCTGTCCGTTTTTTAAAGGTATCACTGCATCATTAATCAAAAAACAGTCATCCGGCAAATCCCGCAGGATCGACGCGCTTTCGGACTCCTTTATTGCTACACTTTGAAGTTGTTCCCTTTTTCTTTTTTGTACCCATAACTTATTCTGAAACAACATTCCAAACAGAAAAATGAGGGCAGCTATCCCTTCGAATGAGCGCATAACCAAAAAGTAGATAACCGCCACTCCATAGAATATAAATGGGGTAAACTCACGCCATTTGCGTGACACTTCGGCTTTAGCTGATTCTAAAATTAATGGGCTATCTGCTTCTCTTACAGTTGCCAATGATGATTCCACCTCTCTTTAAAAAAGAAGCCTGCGAGGGATTGCTTCCCGCAGGCCCTACTATGTTTCTTATTTTTGAATAGGTATCTTATCTAACAAACGGCTCACAAAAGCGATCGCTTCTGCTTTGGTCACTGAACCTTGAGCGTTAAGATTTCGTTTTGTATCACCGTAAATCAGTTTTGTGTGCAAGGCATAGTTAAAATCAGATCGCGCCATGACACCTATTTTACTTCCATCCTTGTAATTTTGAACCAGGTTGGTCGACGGCGTAACAATATTCGCTTTTGTTCTGAGCGCACGCACAAGCATTCTTACCGCTTCTTCACGTGTGATAGGTTTTTTCAAGGACTCTGTACCCTTGATAAAGCCCTTATCAAGCCCCACTCGAATTTCAGATGCATATTTCCCTTTTAGAACACCCAGATTTACCGATGCCATATTGGTTTCATAAGCGCGGGCAAGTAAAGCAACAAATTCTTCCTGTGTTACCTTTTCATTCGGCTTAAAGGTTTGGGCATTATCCCAAATAAAGATATTCCGTTCCATTAGATTTTGCATTTCCGTTTTAACCCAATGCTTTTGCAAAGTAGCTAAGATTTGCTTTTCAGCTGCTTCCTGAACTTGAGACTTTACAACGCCGTTCGTCACCTTAATTACCATGTTTGGATTAACTGGTGGGTTTATGGTCGCTGTACCTGTTGGAGAAGTTGTAGATGCGTTAGGTGTTATTGTGCTGTTTTTGCCGTCCAGATACTTTTGAATGGTTGCTAAGCGATTGAGTAATGTTCTTTTAGAATCACTTTCTGGCAAAGCATCTACAAGCTTTTTAGCAGCATCATAGTTCGCTTGTGTACGATTCAATTCCGCTTTAGATACGGAAACCGTTGCAGAAGAAATAACACCGGCATCTTTATCTACTTTTTCTTTCTCTGCAAGATAATCCTCTACCACACTCAGACGATTGAGCAGGGTGGATTTTTCAGCACTTGAAGGTAAAGCATCCACGAAGTATTTCGCTAAGTCATATGTTTCTTTTGTGCGACTTGATTCAGCTCTTCCTACTTTATCGATTGCGCTATTAATTGCTTCATTATATTTGCTCGTCTCTGATTGTTCATCTAAATAAGCCTTGACTACCGCTAATCGATGAAGAAATATAACTTTTGCAGAATTAGATGGAAGAGCATCCACGGCAGACTTAGCGGTATCATAGTTAGCTAACGAACGAGTGGATTCCGCTAATTTCACTTTATCCTCTGCATTTTTAAGCGCATCTTCAATGTTTTGTAGCCCTGTTTGTCCTGGCGTCTGTGTTCCAGTTTGTCCTGGGATCTGTGGCACGGTTTGTCCTGGGCTGATTTTATCTAAATAAGCCTTCACCACAGACAGGCGTTTAATAAGAATATCCTTATCCGATCCCGTTACAAGTTTGTCTACCAGGCTCTTCGCTTTATCGTAATTGGCCTGCGTACGAACGTATTCGGCAGTCTTTACCGCTTCTTCTGCTAACATATATTCCGATTTCGTTTCTGTATCTGACACAAAATTTATAGCATCTAAACGATCTAAGAGTGCTGTTTTTGTCGTACCTAATGACAATTAGTTAACCAGATTAAGTGCAGCGTTATATGCAGCTGTCGTCCTCACGCTTTCAGCATAAGAAACAGCTTGCGTTGCTTGTGTTATGGACTCCGGGCTGTCTGTTGCGCTATCACCTATATTGGAATCAACGAGCTGTAATTGGAGAAATGATAAGCGGTCTAACAGTAATTGTTTGTCCGATGAACCCGGCAATGCTTTTACCAATGTATCAGCTGTCGTAAAATCTTCTTTTAAATGAGTGCTTTCTGCTTTACTAACTGCTGATTGGGCAATTGCTAAGGTAGCATTTAAGCGGCTTTGAAGAGCCTCCAAGCGATTTAATAAATTGGTTTTAATGTCACCATTAGGTAAGGATTGAACAAGATATTTCGCATAATTTACGATTTCCTCATTGCCTACCTTTTCCGCTTGATCTACCGTTGCGGCTGCACTCGCCAGGGCTGTATCCTCGCTTTTGTGTTCGACTTTATATTGCACAGCCTCAAGGCGAACGCCCAATGCCTCCTTATCCGGTCCGTCTTTCAACTCGCTCACATACGCTTGAGCAACTTTAAATACATCTATACACAAGCATTGTTCAACAAGAGAAACATAAAATTTAGCGTCATCCAATGGAACTCCGTTAAGTAGTAGTCTTTCTACTGAACGAAGGCGGTTTTGAAAAGTTACTTTCTGAGGACTTTCCAACATCTCATTAACGTCCTGTCTGGCATGAATTAGATCATCCATATTTCGCATTTGTTCAGCCTTCGCTACTATCGCTGTGATATGAGATAGCTCGGTATGTTCACCCGAAACAACGATTGTGCCTGTCTCTGCTGCAAATGCCAGAATAGCAGCCGTAAAGTTTGAGAGTAAAACCGATGTGGTTAATACCGCCATTGCCGGTATTTTAAATTTCATTTTTGTTTGAGAAGATTTTTCCTTTTTCATACTACCTACATCCCCTTATAAAGTTGAAATTAGTTTCTCCTAGCGACATTATAAAGGGAAAATGATGCTTAAATAATCAGATTTGTGGTAATTTATTACATTTTAAATTAAACCATATCCTTGCCGAAAGTATATTTTTAAACCATAAGTTTGCCGAAAGTGCAA
>NZ_BBWZ01000090.1 GCF_001015055.1 Aneurinibacillus tyrosinisolvens
GGGGGCACTTGAAGTACTGCGCCATAGTACTGCCCACTTAATGGCCCAGGCGATTAAACGCATCCTGGGTGATGAAAACGTACGCCTCGGTATCGGGCCGGTCATTCAGGACGGTTTTTACTACGACATTGACACCGATACAACGATCACAACAGAAATGCTGGCTCAAATCGAGAAAGAAATGCAGAAGATTGTCAACGAAAATCTGCCGATCGAGCGTAAAGTCGTTTCAAGGGAAGAAGCGCTCGATATTTATAAGAAGTTAAACGATCACCTCAAGATAGAGATCATCTCTGAGCTTCCTGAAGGTGAAGAGATTTCGATGTACCATCAGGGCGAGTTTTTCGATCTGTGCCGTGGGCCGCACGTGCCGTCCACAGGAAAACTTAAAGCGTTTAAGCTAATGAGCGTTGCCGGTGCATACTGGCGCGGGGATTCGGACCGCCAGATGCTTCAGCGCATTTATGGCACAAGCTGGTCAAAAAAATCGGAGCTTGACGAGTATTTGCATTTCCTCGAAGAGGCCCGCAAACGCGACCATCGTAAATTAGGAAAAGAACTGGAACTATTCATGTTCTCCGAGGAAGCGCCGGGAATGCCGTTCTATCTTCCGAATGGAATGATTATCCGCAACGAACTTGAATACTATGCCCGTGAGCTGCAGGTGCAGCGGGAATATAAAGAGGTAAAAACACCGCTCGTTATGAACCAGCGCCTGTGGGAACAGTCCGGCCACTGGGATCATTACCATGAGAACATGTATTTCACCGAAGTGGACAACACGAAATTCGCTTTAAAACCGATGAACTGCCCGGGCCATATGCTTGTGTTTAAAAATAAAACGCACTCGTATCGCGATCTTCCCATCCGTATGGCTGAATTCGGCCAGGTACACCGCCACGAGTTCTCCGGTGCGCTCAACGGGATGATTCGGGTGCGGACATTCACACAGGATGATTCGCACATCTTCCTCCGCCCGGATCAAATCGAGGCAGAAATTAAAAACGTTATCGAACTCGTTGACAAAATTTACGGCGTATTCGGATTCCCCTACACAGTTGAGCTGTCTACAAGACCGGAAGACTCAATGGGCAGTGATGAGCTGTGGAACATAGCGGAAGGCTCCCTGCAGAAGGTGCTTGACGAGATGAAAATCGAGTACCAGGTAAACGAAGGAGACGGTGCGTTCTACGGCCCGAAAATCGACTTCCATATCCGGGATGCAATCAAGCGGAGCCACCAGTGCGCGACTATCCAGCTTGACTTCCAGTTTCCTGAGCGATTCGATTTAAACTACATTGGGGAGGACAATGCGAAGCACCGCCCGGTTGTTATTCACCGTGCAATTTACGGTTCAATTGACCGCTTCATCGGCATTCTGACCGAGCACTTCGCGGGCGCATTCCCTACATGGCTTGCTCCGGTACAGGCAAAGCTCATTACGATTGCCGCACCGCATGCAGAGTACGCGGAGAAGGTGAAAGAAAGAATGCTGGAGAGAGGCATTCGTGTTGAAGTGGACAGCCGCAACGAAAAAATCGGCTACAAAATCAGGGAAGCGCAGGTTAACAAGGTTCCGTTCATGCTCGTTATCGGTGACAAAGAAATGGAGGAAGATTCCCTTTCTGTCCGCCGCCGCGGTGAAGGAGACCTTGGGGTTAAAAAAGTGGATGACGTTATCAATATGATCGTCGATGAAATCGAAACAAAGAAATACTAAGGAATAAGGAGGCTTCCCTTTCACCAGGGAGGCCTCTTTTTACAACAATTTTACATAGAATTAACGTTCGACTGTCATAATGGAAGAAGGTTGCAGGAGAGGAAGGATTGTACGTGCTGTCTTTTATTAGACCACTTATAAAGAAAAAAACACCGTTTGTTTATACGGACCAGCGTGCGCAGGTCAAAAAGCTGCTTGAGGATGAACTGGCCTATTCGCGGGACGTTATCCTTCTATATCTCGACATTATCAAGTTGTCTGAAATCGAGGCGAAATTCGGCAATATCGTAGCCGGGCGTGTTCTTCAACATATGGATAATATTCTGCTCGCCGCCTGCCGCCACATCCTTCATCTGCCGACGCGGCTTATTGCCGTGCAAAAGCTATGGGCAGACGACTACGCTGTTTACCTCTCTTGGGATACTTGCTGTAATGAGCACGAGTTGCATGAGCTGTCCATTGCGCTAAAGCAGGAAGTGGAAGAGCGTTTGAACCGGCAAATTACCTACTCTCATATGAATAAAGTAAGCGTACATATCGGATATGCAAAGATTAAAGGCGACGACATCGCAAAAGAAATGTATTCCTCGGTGAAAGTTGCGAGCCAGATGGCAAAGTATGGCGTGATGTCTCAAGAATTTAAACAGGTGCAGCAGTTTCACAGGATTATGGAAGAGGCGGATATCCATATGGTGCTTCAGCCGATTGTCTCGTTGAAGACAGGTCTTCCGCTTGGCTGGGAATCACTCGTGCGCGGGCCGGAGGAAACTCCTTTTTATTCTCCGGATACGCTGTTTTCCTTTGCGAAAAAAACAGATAAAAGCTTCCAACTGGAAACGCTGTGCCGAAGAAAAGCAGTAGAACAGCTAGAAGGGTTAAATCAGTCTCACAAATTGTTTATTAACCTGGATGCGCGTGCGATCGATGATCCGTTTTTCCTGCGTGGACGGATTTTTAAGCTATTCGAGGAATATCATTTAAACCCACACAATATCGTATTTGAAATTACTGAACGGCATGCGATAAAAAACTTCGCGTCCTTCCGTGACATTATTCAGGAGTACCGGAAGAAGGGCTATTTAATCGCAGTGGATGATGCGGGAGCAGGCTATTCGAGCCTGGAAGCGATTGCCGAGATTTACCCGGATTATATCAAGCTGGATATGGCTTTGATTCGTAATATCGACACGGATCCGGTCAAACAGGCGCTCGTCGAAACGTTTGTCCAGTTCGCTAATAAGGTAAAGTGCAAAATTATCGGTGAAGGCATCGAAACGAAGAGTGAGCTTGAAGCATTAATAAAGATGGGAGTCGATTACGGTCAGGGATTTCTCCTGGGCCGCCCTAAACGGGGCTTCTCTATGATCGCGGACGAGGCGATTGACTGCATTAAGCGGCTGGAGCAGGAGAGGGAGCCGGCGATTATCGAGGAACCTACAAGTAAAGTCGGAGATATTATCACGACGACGATTTGTGTTACCGAAGAGACACTTGTCAGAGAAGTCCACCATCTATTTGAAAGGAATACGAGAATAGACAACGTTGTGGTTCTCCGCAATAAAACACCGATTGGGCTTATTATGCGTTTTCAGCTGTACCAGGTTCTCGGCGGCCAGTATGGGATTCCTCTGTATTACGAGAAATCCGTCTCCCAAATTATGAACCACAGCCCGCTTATTGTGGACAGGCGGCAAAATATTGAACAGGTCGCTAAACTGGCGGTCGAACGCGAATCGTTCCACCTTTATGATGTCATTATTGTAACGGAAGACGGCAAGTATTCGGGCGTCGTATCCGTACAAAGCCTTCTCGATATGCTGGCCAAGGCGAAGCTGGAAATCGCCGCTGTGTCCAATCCTTTAACCGGGTTGCCGGGAAATATAAGGATAGAGCGGGAGATTATTTCCCGGCTCAAGAAAAGCGAGGATTTCACGGTCATGTACTGCGATCTTGACCGGTTTAAATGGTTTAATGACCAATACGGCTTTGAAACAGGCGACGAAATTATCCGCCGGACCGCCCAAATGATGGGGACGGCCATTCGGGTAAGCGGAGCGAAGGCAAGCTTCCTCGGCCATATTGGAGGGGATGATTTTATTATTATTACGCTCCCCTCGTATATAGAAGAAATTGTTTCTTATATTAGAATGTATTTTGACTCTTACTTCCGGGATATTGTAGAGGGAGTTGACGCGGTATCCGAAGGCGGACTGCTTTCTATTTCGCTGGCCGGCGTCCACTGCCGGCCAGGCCAATATAAAACCCCAAACCAGGTGGCGGAGATGGCTGCGCGGGTGAAAAAAGCGGCCAAACAGGTGCCGGGGATTTCTTTTATAGATGGATAGGCAGCTGCTCAAGATGAATTCGTAAAGGAAAGAGCTTGACGAAGCAAAATATATAGGATATACTGTTATAAGTATTGAATATACGGAATCCAAAGCAGAAGCGTCCCGCTTCTCACCTGATTGACGCGACAGCGATTGTTGACAGGTAGCTATCCATTAAATTTTTCTTTTATGGAATGAGATGCGGGCGCAGTGCGCCCGCATTTTTTGCTTTTGGTTCAGATTATTATGGAGGTGGCAGGCTATTAGCAAAGATAATTTAATCAATGAGGAAATCCGTGCTCGTGAGGTTCGTGTAATTGATTCTGAAGGTCAGCAGTTAGGTATTCTTCCATTCCGTGAAGCACTCCAAATGGCGCAGGAGAAGGACCTTGACCTGGTAAACATCTCACCAACTGCAAAGCCGCCTGTATGCCGTATCATGGATTATGGGAAGTACAAATACGAACAGCAGAAAAAAGAGAAAGAATCACGGAAGAATCAAAAAGTGGTGGAGATTAAAGAAATTCGTTTATCACCCACCATTGAAGACCATGATTTTCAAACAAAACTGCGTAATACAGTTAAGTTTTTAGAGAATGGAAACAAAATTAAGTTAACCATTCGTTTCCGTGGCCGCGCGATTACACACTCTGAAATCGGGCAAAATGTTATGGAAAAGCTTGCCAAAGAAGTAGAACACCTTTCTATTGTTGAACGCAAGCCGAAAATGGAAGGGCGCAGCATGATTATGATTCTTGCGCCGAAAAACGATAAGTAACCATTAGGATTGGAGGATTTATATCATGCCTAAAATGAAAACTCACCGTGGAGCTGCGAAGCGTTTCAAAAGAACGGGAAGCGGGAAACTGAAGCGTTCACATGCTTACACAAGCCATATTCTGGAGCACAAGTCTCAAAAGCGCAAGCGTAACCTGCGTAAAGGTGCCATTGTATCCAGCGGAGACCAAAAGCGCATTGCTCAAATGCTTACGTACATGAAGTAATTTTTATTGAAGATCTAGGAGGGAACATAGATGCCAAGAGTTAAAGGTGGAAACGTTGCGCGCAATCGCCGCAAAAAGGTATTAAAGCTTGCTAAAGGTTATTTCGGTTCAAAACACCGTTTATTTAAATCAGCAAACGCACAGGTTATGAAATCTTTGCTTTATGCTTACCGTGACCGTCGTCAGGTAAAGCGTGATTTCCGCAAACTGTGGATTACTCGTATTAATGCTGCTGCCCGCATGAACGGTCTTTCTTACAGCCGTTTCATGTACGGTTTGAAAGCTGCTGGCTTAGAAGTAAACCGTAAAATGCTTGCTGATATGGCAGTAAACGACAGAGAAGCATTTACACAACTTGCTAACACAGCAAAAGAAAAGCTGAATGCGTAAGCAATAAACAAAAAGACTGGTTGAGCAATCAACCAGTCTTTTTTTTGCTATATAGAGGGATGTATTGCCTGCAGGGGGTAAGAATAA
>NZ_BBWZ01000091.1 GCF_001015055.1 Aneurinibacillus tyrosinisolvens
CCTTCCTATACATTATATTAAACTGTAAGCTCTTTGCTGTCTCGCTTTGTTGCTGTATCAGCGGCGACATATTTAAATTTATCACATCTGAAATTAATAAGCAACATTTATTTTGTTCTAATTTTATCCTTTCCAAAAAGAAAAACGACCCCGGCGTTTGCCGGGGCCTGGACGGTGGGTAATCATTACTGCTGGTTCTGCTGGTTTCGCTGAGCAGCGCGAGCCTGGGATTGTTGATTAGCCTGGCGAGCAGCTTGAACATTTGTTTCGCTTCCAAATTCAGTATCAGACTGACCCATTTGGGAAGCCTGATTCTGCTGGCGCACTCGGTTAACGTTAGTACCTGCTGGTGAACGTTTAGCCATGATTATCACCTCCCGTATATTAAGATGTCCCTCATACACGGAATTACACATACTCATTTTTCCATCCCTCAATCAGTTGTTCCTTTTTACTTTTTGAATATCGCTTAATTTCAATTTCACGCCGCATAGCGGAGCTTTTATCCTTCCACTCCTCAACATACACAAGTTCAACGGGAGTACGCCCCCTCGTATACCGGGCGCCTGTCCCTTCATTATGCTTTTTAATGCGCTCGTTAACATTTACCGCATACCCTGTATACAGGGTCGCATCCTTACATCTGATCACATAAACGTAATACATTATTCAGACAAATCCTTTCTCAATCGCTTTCTATATCATACAATAAATAAAGAACAAATTTTAGGGAGAGGGGAAGCCACATGTTAAAAGATATGGTTGTAAATCGCGTATTACAGGCCGCGCTATCCCACGGCGGGGACTTCGCGGAACTATTTGTGGAAAACAAAATCGAGCAGAACATCTCCATGGTAAAAGGTAAAGTCGAAAAGGCCCGCTCAGGGCGCGACTTTGGAATTGGCATTCGTATCTTCAGCGGTGATGATTACTTATATACATACACGAATAGCGAAGACGAAGCACACCTTATCGATATTGCCACCCTTCTGTCGAAAGCCGCCAAAGGCGGAAATGTAAAAAACCAAACGATTACGTTTAAGAAGCTTCTCATCGTCCCCCGCCATATCCCTTTAATCGATCCGCGGGTTGTTTCTATCAAAACAAAACGGACGTTCTATCCGAAGTAAGCCATCATGCGTTTGCTTACCATACGGCCATTCACCAGGTGAAGGCAGGTTACTTCGACGAGAGCCAGAAAGTGCTCATCGCCAATTCGGAAGGGCTGTGGGCGGAAGACAGCCGTGTAAGGACACGCCTTTTCATCGAGGCGATCGCAATGGAAGATACCGAGAAACAGCGCGGCTATGTCGCTCCAGGCGCCCAAAAGGGCTTTGAGTTTTATAACGAAGTCGACCTGCGGGAGCTGGCCGAATCGGCTGCGGATACGGCCGTCCGCATGCTGGAGGCAAGGCCCTGCCCCGGCGGAAAAATGCCGGTCGTTATCGATAACGGGTTCGGCGGGGTTATTTTCCACGAGGCATGCGGCCATGGCATGGAAGCGACCGCCGTTGCCAAAGGAAAAGGCCCGTACGCCGGCAAGCTGGGCCAGCAGGTCGTAAGCACGAAGATTTCTGCTGTCGATGACGGAACGGTTACGGGCGCCTGGGGCTCTCTTCACATCGATGATGAAGGCACCCATTCACGGCGCAACGTTCTTATTGAGAATGGAATTCTGAAAGGCTATCTGATTGATAAGCTGAACGGCCGCCGGATGAACATGAGCCCAACCGGCTCCGCCCGGCGTCAATCATACCGCTACGCCCCTACGTCGCGCATGACGAATACGTACATCCTCCCCGGGAAGGACAAACTCGAAGAGATGATTTCCGGCACTGAATATGGCCTTTATGCCAAAACGATGGGCGGAGGCAGCGTAAACACAACAACCGGCGACTTTAATTTCGCCGTGCTTGAAGGCTATATGATCGAGAAGGGAAAGCTGGCCTATCCTGTAAAGGGGGCAACGCTTATCGGAAACGGCAGGCAAACGATGTACGATGTCGACATGGTCGGAGACAATTTTGCGCCCGGGCAGGGAATGTGCGGATCCATCAGCGGCTCGATTCCTGTCAATGTAGGCCAGCCGGCCCTGCGCGTTGCACAGCTTACGGTAGGGGGGAGCAAGCAATGATAAACCAACTGTTTGAACTCGCGAGGAAAAAACAGATTACAGAGCTTGAAGTGCTCACCAGCCAGTCTAAGAATTTCAGCGTTCAGGCATATGAAGGCAAAATCGAATCGTTCAAGAAGACAACGACAGGCGGCCTCGGTGTACGGGGGACATTTCAGGGCGGTAGCGGCTATGCCTACACGGAGCGTCTCCTCCCTATCGAATTTGACTCGGTTCTTGAAATGCTGAAAGCGAACGCCTCCCTCATCGAAGAAAAAGAGCCGCTTCTTGAGAAGAAACAGGAAGGCAGCTGGCAGGATTGCCATCCGCTTATGCCGGAAGAAGAGCAAATCACCCTGGCGTTGGCACTGGAGAAGGAAGCCCGCGCAGCCGAAGAGGTATCTTCAGTTAGCTACGCCCTTGTCAGCTCCGGGGAAACAAAGCGGCAAATCGCCAATACGTACGGTCTTAACAAAACATATGAATCCACTTTTGAAATGGCGTACCTTTCCGTCATCGTCAAGCGCGGCGAGGAAGTGGAAACGGACAGCGCCTATTATGTCGGTAACCTCCGCAGCTTTTCCAGACAGAAGCTCATTGAGGAAGCGGTCGGAAAAGCCCGCCGCAAGCTGGGTGGAAAACCGGTTGTTACTGGTACTTACCCTGTCATTCTGGATCGCAGGGTTGTCTGCTCCCTCCTTGGCGTGTATAGCGGCATTTTCTCCGCCCGCAATATTTTGCAGGGAACATCCCGGCTTGAAGGAGCACTTGGGAAAAAACGATTCGGTTCGCTTACTCTGTTTGACGATCCGGATTCCGGCCACGAACGGGTGCCTTTCGATGATGAAGGAACGGACACGAAAAAAATCTACCTCGTGCGCGACGGGGTAGTGGAGAAGTACCTGCACAGCCTGCAGTCCGCCGCAGAGATGAAGCAAGAAGCAACCGGCCACGGCATTCGCAGCTATAAAGGCACCGTGCAAATCGCCCCTCATCGCCTGCAGATTCCTAACGGGAGCGTTACGCTGGAGGAGTTATTCCGCCAAATGAATAACGGTATCTACATTACAGATGTACAGGGCCTCCATTCCGGAACCAATACGATATCCGGTGACTTCTCGCTCGCCTGCCAGGGTTTCCGGATTGAAGCCGGTAAAATCGCACACCCTGTGAAAGACATTACGATCGCCCATAACTTCTTCGATTTATTTAGTCAAATCGAAGGCACCGGAAATGATTTTGACTTTTCTATGCCGGGCGGTCCCAGCCAGTACGGCGCCCCTTCTCTGCTCTTCTCGGGCATTGCAGTCTCAAGCTGAACGGGAATTAAATCTTAACAGTAAAAAACCACTGGAATCAATTCATTCCAGTGGTTTTTTTATCCTGCGCAGGGGCTGCTGGTGCTGCCGGGGGTGTTGTCGGCGGAGGCGTTGCCGGTGCCGGTTCCACCTTCGTGCTTTTGAGCTTCCAGCCGAGCTCCGTCTTTGCAAGCGTGATCGTCATCAGCAGGTTGTCCGTCGTTGTTCCCGAATTGTACGGAGATACCGCCCCTGTCCGGGCAACCGTCGCCTGCACGACCGCCTCATTCTGATCGGCTGTCTTTAATTCCAGCTGGGTTATTTTATCGTCATTTGGGAAGGTAATCGGATTTTTGCTTCCCCAGGCGTCCTGCAGGCGTTTTACTTCGCCATCAATATATTCCTGGGTTGCAAAAGACGCGAGCGCGTGCTGATACTGGGTAAGAACCATTTTCTTTACATCATCTACGTTCTGTTCGGTAAACATCGTAATGCTCGTCTGATATGCGCCTTTGTAAGTGGCCCGCGCCTGTTTCTCCATATAATACGCAAGCTGCGGCAGAAGCGTCTGATCGACGTCTGCGCTCTGCAGAAGAGAAACCGTCTGCTCAAGCTTCGTCTTCTCTTCTGTTACCTGGCTTGTCTTCTGCTTGCTATCGTTTAATTGCTTTTTTACGTTTTCCAGTTCTGTTTTCAATGCCTGATTTTCATGTTCGATGACTTTCGTATTACACCCGGAAGTCAACAAACTTAACGAAGCGAAAATCGCAATCGCTCCTATCTTCCATCCTTTTCTCATATAAACGTCGTTCTCCTTTATCCGTCTGCCCAGCTATCAGCAACACAATGTAACAATCTTTATTGTAGCAGGAAATACGAAAAATGGGACAAGAAATATTTTTCATATGCACAATTGACCATCCTGTCCACTTCCAGTAAGTTAGAGTAAGACACTCTTTTACAGGGGAGGAATGCAGGTTGAGGATTTATATATCGGCAGACGGCGAAGGAATATCAGGCGTCGTACATACGAGTGAAATGCATGAGAGCGGCAGGCATTATGCGGAGTTTCGCAAGCTGATGACCCAGGATGTCAATGCGGCCATTGAAGGAGCCTTTGCGGCGGGCGCGACGGAAGTCGTCGTCAATGACTCGCACTGGTCCATGATGAATCTCATCTATTCAGAACTGGATCCGCGGGCTGATGTAATACGGGGAGGAAACAAAAACTTAAGCATGGTTGAACAGATTGAGCAGTTTGACGGGGCTTTTCTCGTCGGTTACCACGCCAAAGTCGGCCACTCTGACGGGGTGGCGAATGAGACGATGCTAGGGTTCGAAATGTATGAAATGCGAATGAACGGTGTGCCGATCGGGGAGATGGAATTGAACGCGGCCATCGCCGGATTTTACGGCGTGCCCATCATTATGGTATCCGGGGACGACCAGCTGGCCCGGGAAGCAAAAGCTTTCTTTGGCAACGTCCAAACCGCGATCGTAAAGTATGCAATTGACCGCTGGTCCGCTCGCTGTTTGTCGCTGGCCCGTTCGCACCAGGTCATTAAGGACAGTGCATTCCAGGCTGTAAAGCGGCTGGAACAATTCAATCCGTACATAATAAAAGGGCCGGTGGAACTGGAAATCGAATGGACCTCCACTTCTGCCTGTAAGAAATCCGCCCTCGTTCCGGGGTCTTACCGAAAAAATCCCCGCACGATCGCCTATCGGGGAGACACCATACTCGAGGCGTGGAGAGGCATTTACACCTGCCTCAACCTGGGTGAACTCGCTTCCGATCCGATTTATGGATAAAGAAGGAAAAAAGAAAGTTCATTCCACTTGCCTTTCCCTTCCGCAAGGAGTGTTATTTTTTATCCGTTACTTTTTGTCAGGAAAGTATTTCTTATAAAGCTCATCGTATACGCCGTTGTCTCTCAGCTTTTGCATGGTATCATCGATTTGCTTCATCAATTCCGTATCTTTTAAGTTTACCATGATGCCATAGTCTTCCTTTGGAATCGTCGGATCATCAATGATTCGATAGCCTTCTTTCGGATCTTTCGCAAGCTGGGCCAGTAAATAGGCGTTATCTGCAATGACAAC
>NZ_BBWZ01000092.1 GCF_001015055.1 Aneurinibacillus tyrosinisolvens
AAGAGTTTCTTAACCCCGATGGCAGTATCACAGCCGAAATTTTTTCCCAGCCGATCCACTGGAAAAACAAACATGGAAAATGGGAAGAAATTAATAATACCATTGTTCCCTCTTCGGAAGTATCCTCTCTACCTTTTAAGAATGGCTCCAATAACATCGAAACGTTTTTTGCCAAAAACCTAAAGAATCAGGCAGTTAGCCGTATTCGATGGAAGGACAATTCAATTGAATTTATTCCACAAAATACTGAACTAACAACAGGGATACCGAAAGGAAATAAAATTACATATCAGAAAATCTATCCTTCGGTTGATATGCAGTATACGGTACTCTCCACAGGAATGAAGGAGGACATCACTCTTTCCGATAATTCTGCTCCAAATACCTTTACCTTCGCAATGAAGTTGCAGGGGCTTACACCTAAAGCACATAAAGATGGCAGCATTGGTTTTTATGACAAGCAAGAGGTAGAACGATTCAGATCCACCAAACCGTATGCTACAGATAGCAAAGAAGCCCTAACAGAGAACGTAACATCATCTATTCGTCAGGAAGGCAAGCAGTGGTATCTCGATATTACACTTGATCAAGATTGGTTAAAAGACCCAAGCCGTGCATTTCCAGTTACTATTGATCCTACGGTCACGTTCTGGAGTGAGGATAGCGCGCAAGTAAAGGATACATTTACCGCGGCAAATTACCCGACGACTCCAGAGTATGCCAAAACTTTTTTAACAACTGGAAACAATTCGGTCTATGGAACGAGTCGTGCATTTTTGTGGTTCAACCTGCCTTCCATCCCTAGTGGTGCGAATGTTCAGTCTGCACAGTTACAATTGAATCAAATTACTTCACAGACAAATACAGACACAGCGATTGACGTTCACCGTGTATTATCTGCTTGGTCAGATACATCCCTTACGTGGAGCAACCAGCCATCCTATGATACAACTGCGGTTGGAAGTATCGCCAACACGACAATGGGAGCATGGCCTTTTGATGTATCAAGTCTCGTAAAAGATTGGTATAACGCTAAGTATGCAAATTATGGGTTTATGCTAAAGGCAAGAGATGAAACCACCAACCGCGGGGATTCAGTTCACAAGAAAATGGTGATCCCTCGGTTAACCCGAAACTGGTGATTAACTACACCGTTGATCCAACAGGAGACGAAGATTTCTGGACGAATGCCGGGAATGTAAATGTTAAAAACGGGAACTTGCTTTTTCAGGCAGAAGATGTTTCACTACCCGGAAAAGGGATCCCCATTGAAGTGACGCGTAGTTATAACTCTCGTGCTGCTTCCATCAATCCTGCTTTTGGTTATGGTTGGCAATATAATGTGGGAATGTCTTTAAGCTTCCAGGCTGCTTATAATAGTAAGGTTATCGTTTTTACGGATGAAGATGGAACCAAACACACCTTTACCGAAAAAGACGGAGCAGATGGTATGTGGGAAGCCCCGCAGGGAGTAGATTTGACCTTAAAGTATCAGGCCGCAACCAGCACCTCGCCAGCCTTTTATATTCTTAAAGATAAAGCTCAAAACGAATACTATTTTGACACAACAAACGGCCGGTTGGAGGCCGTTATCGATTCGAATGGGAATGTAACTGATTTATCATATAATACGAGCGGCCTCCTTGCCAAAGTTACAGATGCTTCTGGACGTCTCGTAACATTTAATTACGTAAACGGGAAGCTGGATAGCCTCACGGGAAATGAGATTCAGACCGTTAAATACACATATACGACATCTGGCGACTTAGAGTCTGTTGCTACATTAAATAAGACCACGGGAGCAACTTTAAGGAAAGTGACGTATGGATACGATGGTTACCATAATATTACTTCTGTTACTGATTTGAACGGGGACCAATTAAGTGTTAGTTATTATACGACTGACCGTGTAGATAAGGTATCAGAAAAAGTGACGGTTAATGGAGTAGCGCAGACCTACACAACGGATTATGGTTACCAAACAAACGGTGACGGTTTTATAACCGATGTGACCGATCCAAAAGGAATCATTACTCGATTTATTACCAATGGAAACGGTAACGTTGAATCTGTTATTCGAGATTATGGCAAAAAGAACATTGAAACCGATTATACCTGGGATAATAATCGTTTGAATAGCCAAAAGGATGGCAGGACAATCGAAACGTTGTTTTCCTATGAGAATCATGGGAATTTAGAAAAAGTCACAAATACAAATGCAAGTGAAGATTCCATATTTAAATGGGATAGTAAAAGTAATCTTATCCAAGAAACGGGTCCAAGTGGAGAGACAGAGAAGGCTCATTATGATGGAAAAAACAACACAACTTCCTCTTTAAATTCTCTGGGTACCGCTATCGTTAATGAAAATGACGCTTCCGGGAACGTGACTCAAACAACATCACCTATTAGTATTGGGGATAACTTTATTGTAAACAGTGGGTTTGAAGACTGGTCGACTACATTACCGTACCATTGGAGTAATGGAGGAACAGGCTCGATAGCAAAAAGTTCGGATTATGTAAGTGGGAATTCCTCTATACAAATGAGTTCTACCTCCTCTACTGATTCTGCTGTCTTGATTTCCCCTTACCTTCCGGTTACAGAAAGCACGATGTATAACATTAGTTTGTTTGAACGTCTTTCGAATGTAATTGGGAATGCAAGCGTAAAGGTAGACTGGTATAGTGATCAAACAAGCACGGGCTATATCAGTACAACAGGAAACTTAACGGGCGCAAAAGGGACGACAGGATGGAATCGAAAAGGGTCCCGCGCGATCTCACCGCTAAAAGCGAACTATGCACGTATGACTATTACTGTTACTAATGGTACAGCCTGGTTTGATAATCTTCAAATGGAAGAGGGAAGGTTTACAAATGATCAGAGTTTAGTTGTAAATGACGGCTTTGAAGGCGAGCCTCTTGATGATGGCAGACCAAAAGATTGGAATCTTGCTTTAGGTACCATTGCAAATAGTGATGGCTCGGACAATACGGAAGCCCATGAAGGAACTCAATCCGTTGTTATTAATGGGTCCCCTGACACGAAGTATTTTGGACAAGATATCCAAATTTCCGGGAATGCTGATACGGCCATTTCATTCTCTGGCTGGTCCAAAGCAAGAGGGGTAAGCGCGACGGGAGCGGACTACATGGTCATTCTCCGTGCCGATTATGACGATGGAACAACCGATTGGTTTGGCAAATCGTTTACAAAGGCAGATCATGACTGGGAGTATCAGGAGCGAACGGTTGTATTAAAGAAAAACTACAAGCGCCTGGGTGTGTATGTTAAATATATGAACCAAACAGGAACGGCCTGGTTTGACGATGTCAAAGTCCGCGTTCTCGGTATGCCGAATGCATTAATGAGTGCTTATAATATTGAACCAAACTCAAGTTTTGAATACGACATTGATAATACTAAAAATCCTGATGGCTGGCAGCCACTAAAAGCAGATGGCACTATTGCAGATATGCAATGGGTGCAGGGAAAGGAAACGGCCTATGTTGGGAATTCGGCTGTATCGATCGCTAATTCCGGAAGCTGGGCGGTTTATAACCAGGGGTATTCTGAGCCGATTCGGTCAGGGGCTGCCTATACGGCGACAGCAATGGTTAAAGCAAAGGATGTAACGCAAGGCGGCGGTCTCCTTAAAGTTAATCTTTATGACAGTAATGATGTATATGTAGGGGAAAAAGACAGTAAAACGGTATCCGGTACAACGGATTGGACCCGTGTCATGGTTACCCTAACGGAAGCGGAAGCCAAAGCGATTAATGCTGGTGCGCTAAAAATGAGAATCGGCGTTGGGACGAATGGAAAAACAACAGGAACCGTTTATTTCGATGCGGTACGTCTCCAATCAAGTGCGATAGCATATAAGATTGGCTATGATCCAAAAGGGAATTACATTACTTCGATTACCAATCCATTAGGATTTACAACTACATTTCAGCCAGATGCACGGGGAAATGTTGGACGGATTGATTATGCAAAATCGGGCAGCTATGAAGTATTTGGATATGATGATTTAGATCGCGTTAAATATGCTGAAAATGCAACAAAACTCGGGATTAATTATAAGTACGATAACAATGACAACCTTAAACAAATCGATTATCAAAGCAACAACACATGGTCTGTCATTGGAAGTATTTTCCGAGACTTTAATGAGCGTAATCAAATCGTAAAGGATACAGACCAAAATGGAAAAGTAACATCCTTTACTTATGATCCAAATGGAAATTTAACCGATGCAGTATATCCTAACGGCAAAACAGTTCACCATAATTATGATTCTCAAGACCAGGTGCAGTCTACTTCCTATACAGGAGATACTACAACATGGGATTATCAGTACGATAATAATGGTAACCTATTTCAGGGAATGTAAAATATGAGTATGATCAGTCCGGCCGCTTAACTAAAATGGATGGGACAAACAATCAAACAGCTGCCTACATGTATAATGAAGCAGGCCAATTGAAGAAGGTCTATGTTTCTGACGGTGCTCGCGGTTATATGACGTACTATGATTATAATGCTGCAGGTATGATTGAGCACATAAGGCAGGAAGAAACAGATGGTACTATCCTTCAAAATGACAGCTATACGTATGATGAAAATGGCAATCAAAAGCTAGTTACTCACATGGATGGTTCAAAGGATAGTTATGATTATGACTTATCCGATCAGCTAACCTATGAAAAACATACAAATGCTTTAGGAACAGTACTGTCTGAAGTAACGTATCATTATGATGTATTAGGGAATCGTGATTATATAGTAAAAGGTGCAACCACCGTTAATTATGCACACGACAAAGCCAACCAAATGACGGTCATTGATGGTACGAACTTGTCGTATGATGCGAACGGAAACCTCACTTTTGACGGAAGTAAGACTTTTGGGTACAATGCAGAGGACCAGCTCGCCTCGGTTAAAAACTCAGCAGGAACGACCATTGCTCTGTATGAGTATAACTATGGCGGACAGCGGACAAAGAAGGTCAGTGGGGGACAAACCGAACGATATTACTACAATGCTGGTGATTTGGCTTACATCACGGATGACACAAATAAAGTACAGTACAGCTTTACCCGGGATGCTTATGGCCGCTTGCTCACTCTCACAGATTATACAGGGAGCGCACCTGTTAATTATTTTTACGTACTCAATGCTCATGGTGATGTTATTGGGTTAAGGGATAAGAACGGAGTCCAGGTGGTTACCTACTCCTATGATGCATTCGGAAATCCAGTTAGTTCATCCGGAACAGCAACAACAGGGGATGGAAAACTGTTAAAAACAGAAAACCCTTTCCGTTATGCGAGCTATTTCTATGATGACGAAACCGGAATGTATTATCTGAATTCTCGTTATTACAAACCGGATATAGGGCGG
>NZ_BBWZ01000093.1 GCF_001015055.1 Aneurinibacillus tyrosinisolvens
ACTCTGTAAAATAAAAGATATATAAAGAGATAAATGATTAGTCATAAACAGAACTTTGATTAAATGTTACACATTATATTTGTTGAAGGTATGTCACAAACAACGTGATATACCTTTTTTGTTGTAATGACCTCTTTAATGACCTCATTTACTACCACAACAAAAAAAAATTACAACAACAGTATTTTGGTATAAACTGAAGTTACTATAAAATCAATAAGTAAATATTGGAATTTAATCATTGGTGGTGTTTATATGAAACTACTCACGGTGAAGGAAGTGTCCATTCGATTAGGAAAAAGTGAGGAAACAATCAAGAGATGGATACGTTCAGGAAAATTTCCTAACTCAACAAAAAACAGTGACAAAGAAGGGTGGAGAATTTCAGAAAGTGATTTGTTGGAACTGCTACCTGAGAAAAGGCTCACTGCTGAAGCCGAACCTGTTAAAAAAGATGATGATGAAGAAAAAACTTTAGTCACGTTAGCATTTGAAGCTGTTACCTTGACTACTCCGACCGAGGAAATTGTAACCATCCTCTCCCTGGTTGGCATCAAGCGAACCCTTGAGATACTGCTCATTATGCAACAGTCCCCAACAAAAGTGAAAAATCCATTGGGGTTCATTAAGCGAGCTATTCGGGAAAATTGGTCTGCTTCAACTTTGCCGAAGAAAATAAATCGGGGATGGCAAAGTATTGAAGAAAAAATGAATATACCACCACAAAGAGAACCCGTTCCATTCACCTTCTACAACTGGTTAGAGGAAGAATGATTTTTTTTAGACCTAAAAACCGAACATACGTACCTTAAATGCGTTATCTTCTAAACATTATTGAAAGGAGTTGAGAACAATGCCGTATTATTACGATTATTGTCCAGAAGGTGTAAAAAGCCGATATTCTTTACTCGTATTTGACCCATATGAGGAACCTTTTTTGCCACTCACTGACTTTTATCATGACCAACTTGGTAGGAAGAGCCGTAGTACCGCTTTTTCTTATTTACAATGTCTTCTACCATTTTTTAGTTGGCTGGATATCCATAGTAATTATCAAGGAGCATGTGTTAAGTGGAATGATGCACCAGAAGCGATACGAGTTGCTATGGAAGATTATCTCATGAATGAAATGGCATGTAAGGTGCGTGAAAAGGATACGTTTCGTTTTGTAAATCGTACAAATAAAAGTCCCAATACAGTCAATCGTTTCTTGTCAGCGATGAAGGCATTCTACAAGTCAATGATTTTTCTGAAACAGTATCCATATTCTAACCCCCTAATAGACTCACAAGCCATTCTGAGCGATTACAAGAGCCATACAGAGGGAGCCAGAAAAGACAAGCCACGTATGCCGTCCTTAGCTGGAACGGAAGACCCTATTCCAGCACGTAGATTAACTGATTCCTTTTTTAAGCTCATTAACGAAGAGTGGCAACCTCAAATTATTGACGACCCCCACCTCCCCTTTCAAGTCTATCAAGCAGGGAAAAAGGTGAATTGGTCGCAACGAGAAACGGTCATAGCTCGGATGCTTTTTGAAACAGGAGCAAGAGTATCGGAAATTATCGAATTAACCATTGGAGATTACCGTTCGAGGAAAAGTTTCCAAGAAGTAAACACGTTTAATAAAGGAAGTCATGGTCGGAAAGTAAAGTTTTTACGTTTTGGTAAAGACACCGTAAAGCGTCTTATACACTATATCAATACCGAAAGAAAGAAGTTTGACCCTGAACAGTCAGGATTTGAGGACTTGCCTGACGATGCTCCAATTTTCCTTACAGAATTCGGAACTCCACTTACCTATGAAGCTTGGTATTATCACTGGAATGCAGCCATTGGAAGAAGCGAAATGAAGTTAAATCCTCATAAAGCAAGGCACTGGTTTGTAACAACAAGGCTACGTGAAATCTTTAATATCTCCAAAACGGAAGCGGAAATTAAGCAACGCAAAGATGAACTTATCAAATATATGAAGTGGAAAAATCCCGACACCATTCAAGTATACGAGCATTATTTTGATGAAGAAAAACATCGGCAAGCTCATGACCTGATGCTTGAAAGTATGGAAAAGAAAGAACAAGAGTATTTGGAAGAACAACAGACAAAACGAAAGAAAAAAGCAAAATCTTACTCTCTTGGAAACGAAAAAAGAAATCGAAATAGATGATGGCTTACAAGAATTATTTGAATGAGAGGAGTCACAAAAAAGTGATTGTTGAAGCAAAACCCATCCCTACTTCAGAATGGTATCCAAAGTTTGAGGGAAAGGTGGATGAACATATCCTTCACCTTCAAGATGCCAGAGGTATGTTTTTATTGGATAAAGTAAATGAACGCATTCTAAAGTATTTTTATAATAACTGCATAGCTAAGCCTTGGAGTAACCATATTTTGTTTACTACGTTGGTTCAAGTAGATAAAAATTTAGACGTAAATACAATTTATAAATATATTAGAGGAATCAATCCAAGAATGAATGATTTATTCAGCATCTACTCCCTGCATGATATGAATGAATTTGATGTGAACATTCATATGTATGCATACTTGAAAGGCGATGTATATTCTGAACATACGAATAGTATGAGAGCAGATTTTTTAACAAAGTATAATACACTTTCGTATTCAACAAATAAATGGCTACAACAAAAATTGAGCAGTGACCAACAAACCTATTTTGAACAATTTTTGTTCCCTATGCCATCTTTCGATAGTAGAGATTTTTCTTTTACAAAATTAGCTTTGGAAGAGCGTCAAAATAACCGTAAAGATGAAACGGATGCGATTGTACCCTATTTACCCGAAATTCGAGCCACTGCACGTTTTCGTTGGAGCCAAATAAAACGATTAAGAGAAGCCTTTCATAAAGCCATAGAAGATGCTCAAAAGCAACCACACTCTATGCCTTTAGATTTTAACTACGATGAACCTGAACGCATTGGAGAACGTTTTTATTTCCGTTTATGGGACAAGGCATCGTTTGTCTTACATCATCAAGAGCAATTTCCTGAATCGGTTCTTCAAATGGCAATGAATCGGAAAGGAAGGTATTCAGACGATAATAACCACTTTTTTGTTGAATTTGTTAAGGCTGAACGACTCTACGATGAAGACGATGCTGAAGGTTTATGGTTCTCTGAGTTAATCATAGAGGGCGTAATTGGGCAATGGAGCCAGAACGCTACCCAGGAAGAAATGCTACAGAAGCGTTCGTTGTTATCTATTTGGGGATACGGTGAGGAAGCATCTAAAAAAAATCCTATTCCTTTTTTCTCAGGTCATAAAGGAGTTCTGAATCCAAGCATTTTTGTTTCTCTTCATCAAGATAAAACAGATGGCATTCTATTCGATGTAGAGTCTTTTTATGTGGCTTGCACCTTTGGTTTATTAGCAATAGATATCTTTACGACCACTGGTGCAAGGATGAACGAAATATTACAGTTAAGCAAGGAGCGCATCGAAAGAAAACAAGTGAATGGCAAGCTTCATTATTCTTTTCGAGCGATTCCAAAAGGACGTAGTGAGGTTGAAGAATTTTACGTCAGTAAACAAACGATGGACTATGTTCAAGACGTGTATCGCATGTTAAAAGACCATTATAACAGCGTTGACATTCCAAGAGTGGGATATCGGTATGAACGAGGTCATCTATTCCCAGAGCCAAAACGATATTTCTTTCAATATCACAATAAAGCAATGAAAGATAAGACCATAACAGCTTGTATTCGCTTTTTACTACATAATTTGAGATATGAAACGCAAGAAGGCATTGTTATAGCGGTGAAGTCGCACCTTTTACGCCATGCTTTCGCTACAGAAGCAGTGCAACGTCAAAAGATGCCCATAGACATTGTGGCAAAAATTCTTCATCAGCGGGATGTCAATGTGACGGGCTATTATTCTGCCCCTACGCCTAGTCAAGTAGCTCAGGCTGTAGGTGAGTATCATGATATCATTTCCAGTGAAATTGATATTGATGATGCCCTATTACGCAATCCAGAGGAGTTACAACAGGAGTTGGAAGAGTATAACAAAAAGGTAGGGGTATTCAATAAAGTATTAGGTGGAACATGTGTAACCGACTACATATGCCCGAACAAAATGGCTTGTTTAGGCTGTAAGGCAAAAATCCCTGAACCAGAACAAGAACATGAACTTTTAGATGTAATTGAGCTTTCAAAGAATTTGGAGAAACATTTTGCGAAGAATGGTCTTGCTGTAGAAGTAAGAAAAGCCAAGGAAATGGGAAAGCAAGCCAGGATTGAACTGAAAGAAATAGAGCAGATAAAACAGTATAGGGAGGAACGGAAATATGAACCAACCATTCACTTCAACAAACGATGACCATCCTTGGCTCCATGCTATTCATGAGAAAAGGATGGAACGTTCCTTTGAGTTAGGGAAAACAACCATTGATGCTCTTATCAAAGAAGGAAAACCTGTAACCCTCAAGAATATTCATGAGAAATCCAAAGAGCTTGATTCTACAGGTAAGGGAATTCATCAAAATACCATTCGCTCAAATCCTGATTTAAAGGAGTATTATCAGAAGCATAGTAATACGTATAAGCAAAAGGAAAAGAGTAATAAGTCCAAGAGGAATCAAGGGGGTATTACGAGTACCTTCGATTATAGAAGGTTAAAGCCAGACCGAGACAAATGTCAGCTTCAAAGTAAATACATGAAATTATCGAAGGTAGAGCTTGTACAGCGACTCATTGATGCTGAACAATATATCGCAGAAAATAATAAACAACGGGTATCTAAACACTTTGAAAGTTTTAAATGAAATTTTTTTGTAATACATGTCGTGGTAAAAGAGGTCTTTTTGTAGTACAAAAAAGGATAGATAAGCAGATAACTCTCTGCTAACATCTATCCTCATTTTTTTATTACATAATGTTAAACATTATATAGTTTACCTTGATTTATCATAGGAAAATGTAATTATCCTGCACTTTGATAAAA
>NZ_BBWZ01000094.1 GCF_001015055.1 Aneurinibacillus tyrosinisolvens
TTTCATTGCACCAGGAACAGGGTTGATCCCCTTCGGAATATTGTATTTCAATCGGATATTTAGAAGTCGATTTTTCCTGATATGATTGGACTTTACATAATTAGCAGGACTGTAACCTAAAGTCCTGTTTTTACCATAAAGGATTAAAAACCAGCCCGATTTTGGCTGGTTTTTTGCTTATTATGGATTCATGGCTAAGCGGATTCCTTTTATAAGCATATCTACATCCGCATTGGTGATTTCTTTGCGAAGGGACCGTAAGTTTTTCACAGATCGATCTCGTGTAGGATAGGAAATCATCTTAGAAAAGCATTTCCATACACAAGGGTGTTCCGCTCGTTCCTTATTTTCAACAACGCTATTCGAGTACCACATCGAATAAGAACCATCAGACTTTTTCTCTATTGTTGTATGCCCATAGACAAAAAGCTTATCAAATCCATTTACCTGGACTTCATCTCCTTCTGACCATGTAATCGGTCTGATGTGAGCGCGATGAGAATCTCCCCCATATGAAAATACCGCCAGCTCAGCTAAATGATTACAAAATCTCTTTGACGGCCCTGTAAGGTTAAACATTTCTACTACTTGTTCAGAGGTTAAAATAGGCATTGTATGACACCCTTTCGCGATTTGAGTTTAGATAGAAAAGATATCAAACAGAATATCTTTAATTTTTTCGATGCGAGCATGGTTCAGTTGTACGGATTTCGTATTTCCAATGTTTTTTTGTTGCTGTTAGTGTTTTAAGTGCCTCCTACTGTACATCGTATACCTATTATCGGATGTAGATAATTAAATGTGTATTTTAACTATTCTCCCGTTAGCCTCCATGCCGCAGGGCACGGCACCTGTTTCCGAATCGACAATCATTGGAACATAATGTTCATTAAGTTCTGCCCCTCCATCAAACGCAACAAGCATAGAGTGCATAACCCCTACGATGATTTCATTTATAACTGTCTGGAAGGCTGTTTTCTCTTCCTGCGTTTTTTTAACACACCTCATAACATAGTAGCTGATAATTATTATTTTTCCTCTTATTGAACGTTACTGTACATTAGTTAAGCAAATAAAGACACGTGCCGAAACAGACTGTACCATTATCAGTTCTCATTAGTGAGCCATAAACCCACATAACAGGTAATAATTTATCAACTTATCAATAACCATCGTGTTTGAAACGATTGAATCAAAAGAAAAAGCCACTCCGGAGAGTAGCCTGATTTTGAATCCTAAAATTTTTTATTCCTTATTCATTTCATATAAATAAAAAATGTAATCTGTTGAAGTACCTGGATGCCCTAATTCTCGTAACATGGTCGTGATGTTCCCACGGTGATACGTTCCGTGATTCACAACATGCTGCACCAATTCGGAAAGTCGGGTTTCCAATCGCCCAAAATGGGGGTGTTCACAAGAAATGGCTTTATCCAAATCCTCTTGACGGTCAAGAAATGCTTTGTAACGTTTAGATAGGTGTGAAAATACCATTTCTATTTCTTCATTTTTTTTTGCTGTCGTTTCTGCCATGAGGCGTTTCACTACATCCATGGTTTCATTAAAGCTGTCACCAGACATCACACTTAACCATAGAGCATCAGTTTGATAAATATGAAGCAACATCTTTGAAATAGACGAATCCACATTTCCAATTTCCTGATTATAAATGTGCGGCGGAAGTTCTTTTATATGGCCAAAGATTCGTTGATTCGCCCATACATGATAATCATACGTTTGCAATGAGTGATGTTTCATTTTCATCCCTCCTGTCAACTTATTCGACAGGATACAGATATTTCCTCTTATGTACGTAATTCAGCACTCTCTTTCGTAATTATAAAAGTGTTCTAACTCAACTTTCGCAGAGAGATAGGCTATAAAGATTCTTACTATATAAGGCTAGATCGCGATTTAGAAACATAAGAATAAAAAGCAACTAGATTTCCTGGCTGCTCCTGTAAAAATGATTAAATTAAACACTATTTTTTCTTTAGGTTTATTATGAATCCTTTAACTCTTCTAGATGGTTTAATAATTCAGCAAACGAATTACATAGGTAAGATAAACCTTCCTCTGGGTTCTCATATGCTTCTTCATGATCCCAAAAAACAATAGTTGGTTGAGTATTTGATTGACGATAATCAAAGCAATAGCAATTCCCAAATGGATCGTTTGCAAATGGATAAACGTTATCTACAAGCCGATCCTTTATGTTGTTATACACATCAAGAATATATAAACTTTTGCTGTTTTCAGAAAAACTCAACAAGAACTTAAATGCTTCTTCACGTTCCCCTATATTCAAAGCTTTTTTTCGAAGAGGGGTACAGCCGTGATATTCTTTTGCTACTTCTCGGTAATCAGAAGGAAAGGTAACACCCCACTGGTCCTCTACTGCTTTTATTTCTTCTTCCGTTGCATCAACATGGCTTTTTCTTTTATACCATTCAACATCATTTACCACGAGCTATCCATCCTCACTTTCCTTTTCCCCATATTTTATAGCCACCGGTATGGCCTGTTTTACTGTGTATATTAGAATCTACAAGCTGCATTTTTCCGGGTTCTTGATGGTGATGCCAAGTGTAATTTTCTAGTTCTCCACTAAATTCCAAATCCTCTATTTCTTCATCGGTCAAACCAATTTCATCTTTCAAATGCGGATTCGCTTTTAAGTCCTGTAACAGTTTTTCGTTGCATCTTTTATCATGTATCTGTCTGCTTTTCTTGTAATCCGCTGGGTGAAGATGCGTTTCATACTTGGAATCAAAGATAGGGAATCCATCACGATCATAGGGAACTCCTGTTACCGGGTGTTTATCCCCTTGCAGGTGTCCCATCCTAAGTTTAATTGTTTTATTTTTATTTCCATCATCGTATGTATAAGAAACAGCCTTATACAAATGATCCTTAAAAGATTTCGTGTTGAAAACGTTGTATGGAATTTTACTCCCGGAGGCATACGCCGGTTGTAAACCAGCTTGCCTTCCTAACGGAGACATAGGGAAACGAGCACCTTTTGATAGCTTTGCAATTTTATCTGCACCCTTGGTTCCAATAAGCCCAATTCCGACTTGTGTTAATGCGTAAGAGAACCATTGAGACCGGCTATGCGCATCCCCGTTGATTACATCCCGTTGCCACGACGTTTCAAGAGCATTCCACATTAATGAAGCGGTGTCTACAGGATGCGCGATGGCATTACCAAGCCCCTCTAACGTGTCTAAAGGATGGGTAACCAGTTGAACAATACCATCTACCGTATTTCCTACCGCTTTACCTGCTCCATCCCAGATTCCCGAGAGGACATCTCCAATGCTAAATCCATCATTACCTAGGGAACCATTTTGTCGATTCCATTGCTCAAGAGGAGTTTCACCCATTGCCAATGCTAAAGCAACAGCATCAGCCTGTTCAAATTCATGAACTGTTTTTTCTACAGTGTTTGACGCTTCGGTTATCGTTTGTTGGTAATAATTCATTTCTCGTTGTAAGAGGTAAAATAATTCACCCGCATATGTACTTTCAATCTCTGGATATACCTCTCGCAGGCCATTAAACTCATAGCGCAGCCGACCTGCAATGGCTTTTACAGAATCGGCTTGTTTTTCAAGTTCTTGTTCAAGCTGTTTCATTAATTCAGGGTTAATCTGGATTTTTCCCACTGCATCTCCACCTTTGTAAATGTAGTGTGCAAAAAGGGTGATCCTGACTTCTGTACATTTCCTTTTTTACATTATTATACTATTTTTTGTTATATGGAAGTCTTCTTTTTTATTTTTAAAGGGTCTGTTATTGTTTGTTATTTATTTAATTATAGAACTAATGATTCACGTTAGCTTAATAA
>NZ_BBWZ01000095.1 GCF_001015055.1 Aneurinibacillus tyrosinisolvens
ATATATAACCATCAATAAACATTGAATTTAAAAGCCTGTATCAATAATTACTAAGTAGTTTTCGATACAGGCTTCTTTTTATCTGTTTGCCAATTTTCCCAGCAGAATGGAATTATCTTTTCTTAGTTTTTTGTTGTCTTCATCTAATTCAGCTACTCTTCTTTTTAGTGATTCAATCAACTTGTCCTTTGAACTTTCACTAAACGTCTGTTTTTTGGTGATAACCTTTAATTTCTGGTTTTGTTTTGTTATTGCTTCATCAATTGGTTTAAGAAGTTCCTGTTTGTATGAGTAAAGGAATGTTTTACTTACTCCTGCCTTACGGCATATTTCAGCTTTTGATATAGGGTTACTTATAGGGTCATCAAGGAGCGTTAGCTCCTTTAGAACAGCTAAAACAGCTTGTTTTTTTATCTCACTCTCCATTTTTTTTGATTCAACCATTTTGGAGGTATTTGGATTGATATTAGCCATTTAATGGACACCCCCTGTGTAGAAATGTTTTGAAGCATCGAATGTTTCGCCCATTTCGATGATTTTCAATGCAGTTTGATAGAACTGAACTACCTTGTCAAATTCCTCAATCTTTTCATTTAGCCCAATTTGCTTCGCTTGATTCAAATGTGTTGTAAAGGCATCTATGGTGTCTACAACTGCGTTTTTATGTCTCGGAAGTATCTTTTTCTTAATGCACGTTTTACAAGCCACCTGATGTGGACAGGAGGGCATTTTATATGGATGCTCACAACATCCGTCACCTTGGTCGAAGATGGCAATAATCTTGTTTTTGACCCATTTGTTATCACCGAAGATTTCTTCCTGTTCAGGAAGATTATCCCTAATTGCTGTGGCATCAGATTTAAGAAGTTTATCTTTAAACTCCTTCTTTAAACGTTGTTGGTACACCTTGACATATTTCTCTGTCATCGCAACAGAAGAGTGACCTAAAAAATTTTTTACGGCATAAATATCGACACCTGCATCAATCATCTCGGTGGCTACTGTATGCCTGAACTGGTGCGGTGTGATAATATATATATCCCCCGACTCGGCTCCAAAGTTTGATAATGGAATTTGATTACAAACTTTTGGAAGTATATTTGCCCTAAAAAAGTTGCCACTAATTGTTTCTGTTATGCGAATATTTTGATTTCCAAAAGCTACAATTTCTCTAAACAAATATAATTTCCCGTCTGATTTAGTAGGTGGTAAATCTTTCACTCGTTCCTTTTGTCGCAAAACAGCACGTTCAACAATATTTCTACCCTCTGAGTCCTTTAAATGTGCCAATGGTATAATTAAATCTATTGGTATTTTTGCAATGCGATGGTCTAAAAAGAGTTGTGGGTCTCCTTCTAAATCATATCTCAAACAATCTATATCACTACCATCCGAAATCAAGTGAGCCATGTCTTCCAATCGTCTTCCTGTGTGCCTAAGAATAATAATAAAATCCCAGTATGTAGGTTTTATTATTGGAGTTTCTTCATTAGCTTCCAGTAATGGGATAATAGTATTTTCTATATAATCATCCAGTTTTATTTTGACATGAGGCGGTATGGGTTTTGGTAGAGTTCTATCTCTTTTGGGTGTATCATAACTGATTAAAAGCCCATCTGTTTTTGGGCCATCCTCCCATTTGTTCATGTACATATATTGGAACATACTTCGGATAATAATTATTATTTCCTGTGCTTGTCTATTTGAAAGAGAATATATATCAGGTAGAACTTTTTCAATATGAGTATTTCTATCCAATTCTTTAAAAGACTTAATATCTGGAAACCTATTGTGTAAATTATTGAAAAATATGGGGATATTTTTCATGTTATAGTTGAATGTTGCTGGTTTCCAATTCGCAATCATATTTTGATAATATCTTTTTACAATCTTTCGGAAGTTTACATTTTTTATTTTGTTAAATTTTACAATAAAGTCATGAGGTGGAAAGTGCTTTGGGTATTCTTTAAATAACCTTCTCATATCCCAAACATCTTGTTTTAAATATTCTTCTCGTTCTTTAGGGTTCTTTATCAACTTAACTTCGTGATGGGTAGGGTAGGCATGTTCATAGTGCCTTACCTCAACACCCATGTTTTCTAAAAGTTCAGTGAACCGTTTATCTTTGATGGCATTATACCAGGCTGAGTTGCTTTTAAATCCTGCCATAGTACATAACTCGTCATACTTTTTATCTCGGTTTTCAGGTTGCTGTAATATTTTAAAAAACTTCTTCTGTGCCTTAGTCATCGAAGAAGTATCAATAGCTTCAAAGGGAAAAGGAGTGACAGTTGCCTTTGTTACTGACTTCTCCAAGTTAGTTGAAATAGGTTGAATAGCTGTATTTTTATTTGTCATTTTTTTGTTCCTTTCGTTTTTCTTTTCTATATCCTTCCATTCGTTTGTATTCTTTTTTATGGTCTTCTGCATTCAAATGGGCATATATATGCATCGTTGTTGCTACATCTTTGTGACCAACTCTTTCGGATATATATTTCCAGTTTATAGGTTCACCTTTGCTCAGATATTCTCTTGCTAATTCAGTAACGTGAGTATGTCTCAACTTATGGGTGTTTATCTTAATCCCTGTTTTTTTGTTGTAATTGTTAAGGGTTGATGAAAGGGTTGATTTTTTCATCGGTTTGCCATTTTGTGAAGGAATATTGCTATTAACCACCACGAATAAAAAATCACTTTTAGGGTCACTGTTTACCCAATCGCTACTAATATATCTATCTATTAAAACCATAAGGTCAGAAGGAAGATGAACAAACCTGTCTCTACCATACCCTGCTTTAGCTCTTGAGCCATTTTCATTGTCGGGTCTGAAACGTACATATACACCTTGTTCGCCAAAATCAATATCTTCAAGTTTGATACCTAAAAGTTCACCTGACCTTAGACCGCCCTCTTTTAGAATAAGAAGAATAATCTTATCTCGTAAGAGATTCACAGCCTCTAAATACTTCTTAAAATCCTTTTGCTCAATGGTCTTTGGGATAACTTGGGGAACTTTGGATTTAAGAGTATTTTTCTGTACAGTTTTATTCCTTCTTGTATGTGCTAACATATCCTTATCCTTCATGGCACTTGTAACCATTACGTTACGGTAAACAACAGGATTATCGTATATCCTTCCACTTGCTTTTAGCCAAAGAAATAGAGAACTTACTCTATCTATGATGGCATTGACAGTTGAAACTTTTAAATCGTCATCTTCATAGCCATCTTCTAACATCTCTACATTTTCATAAAATCTATATGGGTTTTTTAACCATAACTTGAATTTCGTTAAAATATCAGGTTTACCATCTAAATCAAGGATTTCCAAGTCCCTCAACTTTAAAAAAACAATGAAATACCATAAGTTGTAACAGTATGTTTTGATTGTATTTGGAGATACCTCCCGTTCAGCTCTTGCCTGAATCATATCGAGATATTCTTTTACTAATGGTATGAAGTCAAGGTTTTCATCCATGAGATAATACATAGTTCCATTTTCTGTTTGTGCTTCTCGAATAGATATAACCTCATGCCATTTATCCTTTATTGCTTTTTCATTATGGGATATTGTCATATACCTTAAAGCTCCTTTAAATACCTTAAAGTCAAAGTCCTCGAACTATCGTTCTGCGGAGTGCTGTCCTCGCACCGAGGCTATGTCCCCCTACAATAACAAGAATGTATGTTCTTAAACTTATATTTTCAATATTATCATAAATTATCTATTATTACTATGTACTTTTAATTTATACATAAAGATAAAAAAAGATAGTAGGGGTAATCAACCCTTACTATCCTTACTCTTAATATTAATATGTCTTTAAG
>NZ_BBWZ01000096.1 GCF_001015055.1 Aneurinibacillus tyrosinisolvens
TCGAAAAGAGGTGATGCAGCTGCGGTTTCGATAAGCAAAGACCCAGAGCAAGAACGAACTTGACGATAGACGAATAGAAGGATACCATGACCCTAAGACATCTCCTTTTTGTGAATGGATTTGGTGTGGTAACCTTCCCATTCCACAAAAATGGGGGTGTCATTCTTTATTTAGAAGACATTCCAAAACTAGGCCATTATTTGACAAATCATTCGACATATTTTTTGCAAGACTCAAGTTATTTAACTTATTATCTTCGCAAAACTGGTCCAGATTTTCCTTCTCATATACATCTTATTGTTGCGAGCGGCCGGAAAAGGATATCGGATAATCGACAGCAGGTTCTTTGTATGGCATGATGATTTTTTCTAACTTCTCGTAACTCATTTTTTCTGTATTTCCCAATAAAATAGGAATAGCATCCGGTGGATAGCCGTAATCCTGAAATAATTTAATTCTCTTCTCTGCGTCCTCCATTATAAACACCTCCGTTTTGCTACCTATTCTATAGTTTCCTGTATATTTTAAAAAAGACGAACCTTATTCTGTGAATAAACATCAACAGCGGATTTAACCAGGTCAACAAAAATGCTTATCTGGTATCAGCCTTATTATTTTTGAGAACAATTAGGGAAATACTGGTTTTATTTTGTCATTAGATACGTGTTATAATGAAAATTCCTGCATACAGGAAGCATATTATCATCTATAAAGGGGCTGGTTTTCCATGGATAGCATTCAAGGTAAATTCGAACTCGTTAATGGCAGCGGAAAAATAACTGTTAAGAATGGGGACGCTTTACCATTGATAGCGGGAAAAGCAATTGAACTATTTCATCCTGAACTCGGATGGATTCCAGCTATTTATACAGGTAATGGAGAAGCCATTCACACCCGAGGAACATACCAGTTGAAAACGGGAGAGATAGTTAAGGTTCATCAATCTCCCTATGCCTTTGTAGGAGAATACACAGACGAATACTAGAAATTAGAAGCCCTTTTTAAGGGCTTTTTCTTTTACCTACATAAACTGCCGTATTAATAAAGGGTAAAGTTAACTTTCAGGATAAATAAAAAAGGCAACCCTTATTCAAGGATTCCCTTTGGATTCATGAAGTATGTAGTGGCGCCGAGGACCGGAGATCATTACCCCCTTCAAGATAGCGTGTCTGCCAATTCCACCACGACTGCATATGGTGAGCCTACCAGGATTCGAACCTGGGCACCTGGTACCGGAAACCAGTGCTCTATCCCCTGAGCTATAGGCCCATGTATGGCGGAGAAGGAGGGATTCGAACCCTCGCACGGTATGACCCGTCTACTCCCTTAGCAGGGGAGCCCCTTATAGCCACTTGGGTACTTCTCCATTTTTTAATTAAAGATGGGGCGACCGATGGGAATCGAACCCACGAGTGTCGGAGCCACAATCCGATGCGTTCACCACTTCGCCACGGCCGCCATCATGATAAGAAAACTGGCGGAGGGAGCAGGATTCGAACCCGCGTGGGCTTGCACCCTAACGGTTTTCAAGACCGCCCCGTTATGACCACTTCGGTATCCCTCCGCAATAATCGATATGAACTTCTGGCGTCCTAGGAGAGATTCGAACTCCCGACACACGGCTTAGAAGGCCGTTGCTCTATCCAACTGAGCTACTGAGACAAATAAACCTCTGGCAGGGGCAGTAGGAATCGAACCCACATTGGAGGTTGTTTTGGAGACCTCTGTTCTACCGTTAAACTATGCCCCTATTTGGTTGCACCCTGGCGGGTACTCCCGATTTCATTCTAGCGCAGAAGATAACTCGACGCAGTAAGAATGAGTATTATGGTTGCGGGGGCAGGACTTGAACCTGCGGCCTTCGGGTTATGAGCCCGATGAGCTGCCAACTGCTCCACCCCGCGATAATCCTAAGAATAAATATGGTAGCAGCGGAGGGGATCGAACCCCCGACCTTACGGGTATGAACCGTACGCTCTAGCCAGCTGAGCTACACCGCCATAGTCAAAGTCCGTTGTCTTACCGCTTGGTTATACCCCAATAAAGAATGGTGGAGGGGGACGGATTCGAACCGCCGAACCCTCAGGGAGCGGATTTACAGTCCGCCGCGTTTAGCCACTTCGCTACCCCTCCACAAACATCTATGTCAAACCACTTACGTGGTGTGATTTACACATAAAAATGGTGCCGGCGAAAGGACTTGAACCCTCAACCCCCTGATTACAAGTCAGGTGCTCTACCAATTGAGCTACACCGGCACATTCCATATTAAAATGTTAAAGTGGTGGCTCGGGACGGAATCGAACCGCCGACACGAGGATTTTCAGTCCTCTGCTCTACCGACTGAGCTACCGAGCCTTCACTATGTATCGTAAACAATTATGGTGGAGGTAAGCGGGATCGAACCGCTGACCTCCTGCTTGCAAGGCAGGCGCTCTCCCAGCTGAGCTATACCCCCACATTTTGTTTATAAATGGCGGAGCCGACGGGACTCGAACCCGCGACCTCCGGAGTGACAGTCCAGCGTGAACTCCAACTTCACCACGGCTCCATAATAGGTTACTTCGTATTAACATTAATTGGTTGCACCCTGGCGGGTACGCCTGATTTCATTCTAGCGCAGAAGTTAATTCGGCGTAGTAAGAATGAACATTATGGTTGCACCCTTGCGGGTACACCTGATCTAATCCGAACAAAGAAGTATCTCGACGTAGCACGGATTAACATTATGGTTGCGGGGGCAGGACTTGAACCTGCGACCTTCGGGTTATGAGCCCGACGAGCTGCCAACTGCTCCACCCCGCGACAATCATTAGTGTATAGAATATATGGTGGAGGATGACGGGATCGAACCGCCGACCCTCTGCTTGTAAGGCAGATGCTCTCCCAGCTGAGCTAATCCTCCGACGCACAGGACGTTGCGGTTGTTAGCGATGCATAGATGGTGACCCGTAGGGGATTCGAACCCCTGAATGCATGCGTGAAAGGCATGTGAGTTAAGCCGCTTCTCCAACGGGCCAAGACATAAAAAAGGTTCCGAAACAGAGAGCCTACTGGGCTAAATATTACGGAACGCTTCTTTCTTTTTACACCTTCAAAACTGAAT
>NZ_BBWZ01000097.1 GCF_001015055.1 Aneurinibacillus tyrosinisolvens
CCGCTAACATCCTGTTAGTGTCTTCTGATTCAGTTTTGAAGGTGTAAGTAACCTTCTCAATTCCGCAGTAGCTCAGTCGGTAGAGCAATCGGCTGTTAACCGATCGGTCGCTGGTTCGAGTCCGGCCTGCGGAGCCATTACAATTTAAAACGGGCCTATAGCTCAGGGGATAGAGCACTGGTTTCCGGTACCAGGTGCCCAGGTTCGAATCCTGGTAGGCTCGCCATATGCGGTCGTGGTGGAATTGGCAGACACGCTATCTTGAGGGGGTAGTGATCCTAGATCGTGCGAGTTCGAGTCTCGCCGACCGCACCATAATAGTACATACGTAAACGCTAGGAATTTTTCCTAGCGTTTTTTAGCATATTGGTAAAGAAAATATCTACCTGTTGACAACTTCTTATTAATAACCTTAGACTATTTATAAATATTATAATGTAATAGTAATTATCTTAAGTGGAAAAGAGGTGCATGACAAATGTCCGCAGATCTTTTTGAAGTAGCGCTTTTTAAATTAAAGGATGCAGGGGTGCGGATGACACCTCAACGTCATGCGATTTTAGCATATTTATTAGATACGATGTCTCATCCAACCGTTGATGAAATTTACAAGTCACTCGAAGGCAAATTCCCTAATATGAGTGTCGCCACAATTTATAACAACCTGCGTGTGTTTAAAGAAACGGGTCTTGTGCGTGAGTTGACATATGGAGATGCTTCAAGCCGATTTGATGCAAATATTGAAGAACACTACCACGCTGTTTGTGTAAAATGTAATAAGGTAGAGGATTTTTACCACTTTCCTTTGCATGAACTTGAAAGTGAAGCTGCGTCTAGTACTGGATTCAAAGTTCATTCCCATCGTTTAGAGGTTTATGGAACATGCCAGGAGTGCCAGATAGAACCATAAGTCTAATTCTCTTTCAGTGGGCTTTCTCGCTTGTTAGTGGGCAGGCTTTCTATTTTGTTTATTTTAATAACTCAAAAGACACAAAAAGCCTGCCTAACGGATTAAAATTATGTTAGGCAGGCTTTTTAAAATAAATTTTTGTCTAAGTTTGAGGGGCGTCTTTTGGATCTAAAGAAAGCTGTTGTTTACAAAACATACACTCGTCTTTCACACCGACTATCTTAGTAATCCGGCTGCAATTTGGACAATAGACTTGTACTGCTTTGGTTGATACCATGCCGAGCCACATATACATTACTGAACTTCCAATAACACAAAAGAAGCCTAACACTAAGAAAATAGCCATGACAACCATATTATGTGCCAATAGAGCACCCAGATAGCCTGCAAAGCCGGCAAATCCTATGTACATAACAGCAAAGCCAATAAAAACAAGTCCGAACGCGAGAGTACGCAGTTTATTTAACTTCCCCGAGAATAACATACGTAACATTCCCTTCTAGAAAAATCAGGTACTGGTAGTATACCACGTATGTAAAAAAAAAGCCTCCCCATATGCAACGGGGAGGTAAGAAGGATATAGTTAGTACCTCAGGAAGAGTAAAAGAAATGTACATTTTTATAATATATGAGCGTTTGCACTATGTCAATAGTAGAAGGTGATTTGATGGACGATGTCGAAAAGGAAAACAGGTAAGTTTTATGAATTCAATCCATGGCGGGCGCCTATTTTAAAAAAGTGCCTCCAAATCCTCTTACTTTAAAAGGTGGTTTGTTAATGAGCCGTATTTCTAGCGACCTCATTCGATATGTGCTTGATGAGCGTTCTGCTGAAGCCGTTATTCGTGTTACCACATTTGATATGTATGAGTCGATTACTGATGGCTTTGCCGAGTTGTATATTATTGTTATCGAAAAGCTGTGTAAACAGGTAGAGGTAAAAAACTTTGTAATAAATAGCAAAGATGTGCAGGTAAGATGGATTGATAAACAATATTTCAACCATATTATGGAGAACAGATTTCACCGGAGGTTAATTCAATGGGTGCTGCAGGGTGAAATCATATCCGACCATAACGGATACATACAGGCAATAAAATCCAAGTTTTATACATATCCATCAGTGCTTCAACAGCGTACAATTTGTATTGAGTTTACCCACTTTTTGCGAAGATACCTTGAAGCGAAAGAATATTTAAACACTGGACACTTATTAGATTCTTATAACAGCATGCTGCGTGCTCTGCACC
The DNA here is from genome assembly GCF_001015055.1 of Aneurinibacillus tyrosinisolvens. Taxonomy (GTDB): domain Bacteria; phylum Bacillota; class Bacilli; order Aneurinibacillales; family Aneurinibacillaceae; genus Aneurinibacillus_A; species Aneurinibacillus_A tyrosinisolvens. The sequence continues at coordinate 2,161 of NZ_BBWZ01000097.1, forward strand.
ATTGGGCGCGTCTAACGATAATAAAAGCTGGCGAAGTGCCTGAAACAATTGTTTGGCAGCAAGTTTTAAAAATTGATTATGCCGTTTATAAGCTATACGAAGAACTTATAACAGCGAGCGACTCACTGGAGAAAAGAGTTGAATTGCTGTTGCTTGCTTGTGAATTCTCCGTAATTTCAGAGATGGCCCAATCAAGTGAATTTCTTTTTAGCATTATGCAAAAGCGGCAGGGAGCATGGTCAGTTGATGAACTTCTTCATCATCCGGATTTTCAAGGTGTGAAGTTCAATTTGATTTTACTTCTTGAGAAGCTTGTAGAACGCTCCTTAATCGAGGCGATACAGGTAAGGACAGAATACGGTATAGAAAAAATGTATATGTGCGAACCAACATAATATAGAGGGAGAAAACGAGTTGAATCGCAGCATATAAGTTTTTGCAAATTTTCTTGTTGACTTCCATGCTAAACACATGATATATTATTACTTGTCGCCGTGAGAAGGCGATAAAGACTCGACTCAAACAAATAAGAGATAGCATTGTTTTACCAAAAAAAACTTATTGCAATCTGTTTGGATGTTTGATAAGATATATAAGTCGCC
>NZ_BBWZ01000098.1 GCF_001015055.1 Aneurinibacillus tyrosinisolvens
CTGACACTCCCCATGCATAAATGCAGGGGGTTCTGACTCAAAACCACGCGGACTTTTGCAATGCCCTTTTCTCTCTTTTGAGAGAAAAGGAAAGAGAAATCATCCTTGTTTAAGAGCCTTCAACAATCCAACCGCTCTGCCAAACCGCAGAATAAACAGTTCTGGGTTCGGGAAAGCATAGCTTGCAGTTTAAGGACTGTCTAGGAGCGCGCCTACACCTGGGGAAAAGACGGTTTCCCAACCGTTAGATACCAAAACTGGAGGGCACCTTACGGTGCTTTTTTTCATTTTTTAATGCTTTTATACCACTCGTAAGAATAGGTTCAATCAATGACCATTGTTTTTTTGCTTGGGTTAGACTTACTGTATTTTTTGTTGTCACAAACTTGGCTAAATAAGCAGAGTACAAATCTCGTTGAGCCATAACCCCACATTCACATTGATGCCATCGCTGAGACAACTTTTTCTTCTTTATGATGCCACAGTGACAGGTCTGAGAGAGTTTGGTCGAGTAGGTCGGGAACTCACGAAATTTCCCGCCAAGGACGGTTATTCGGGTGGAAAGACGCTTCATAAATTGTCCAGGAGCACACCGATTCACCGATTTTCCAAATCTTTTTTGAAAGGCTTTGTATGATAACTTCTCACCCTTCACACTTTTCGAATGGGCAACCATGTGATTGATGGTTTCGCCATGGGAGCGATATCGTTCTGCTGCTAATCTCCGTTCTAATTCTGCGACTTCTTCTTTTGTCTTTTTATATCGGTTGGACTGAATCCAGGTTTTCTTCCCTTTTTTCACGGTTCCATTCTGATGGTAGTTTTGCGGATTATTTGCCCGGCGTTGCCGCTCCATTTTTCGTTGAAGAATTCGCTTCTCCTCTTGAATGAAAGGGAGGTTTTCACAAAACCCAAGGAGCTGTGCCTGGGTATCGGACACGATGGCAATGGAAGAGGGTCCTACATCAATGCCTGTTTCTTCTTTCCCCAGTTTTACTTTTTGATAGGGGAACCCTTCGACGATCAGCTGTAGATAAAACTCGTCTTTGCCTTTGATTTTTTTATGTATTAATCTACAGTATTTTATACGGCAATGGAGGGCATGGGCGAGCCATTGATCCTTTTTATTGATACGGCATTGGACCGTAAGGTCCCCAATGAGGGCATAGCCGTTGGAATAGCGTAAAAATGTTTCGTTGTTCTTTCCTTCGAGTGAAACAAAGTCCCCTTTCGGTTTAAAATGGACACGGCTGGCTTTTCCAAAAGCCACTTTTTCGACCGCTCGAAACGCCCGGGTGGACAGTTTCTGGCAGACATGTGTACCGAGCTTTTCACCAATGAAATTTGAATCATTTTTGCACTGGGTCCCCCATTTTTGAAGCCCTGTATCTGTGAAACCGTAGGTTTCCCGAACCTGCTTAAACACAGCGTCCCGTTCCTTTTTTTGTTCTGTTGTTTTCTTCGGCATATGAAGGGCATCCTGATATTGCCGGCTGTTTCTCATTCCGTTTAAACGTTTTATTGATTCACCCAGCACCGCATTATATAATTGACGCCCGCAGTCGGACAGAACCGACAATTGCTTCTTGACGTGTTTGGTTGTCATCAGCTTTAACGTAGCAACAAAGGAGGGGGTTCTTTCTTTTTTGGTTGTGGGTTCTGCCGGCATGGGCTACACACCTTTCTGATTTTCGATGTACTGTTTGACAATATCTAAGGTGGTTGCTCCTACCGTGGAAACAAAATAGCTGTTCGTCCACAGGGAGGGAATGCGGCTTTTGAGCCAGGGGAATTCACTCCGCAGGATTCGAGAGGATGCCCCTTTGAGATGACGGACGAGTTTATTGATGCCATACTGAGGATCCACTTCGACGAGAAGATGAACATGGTCGGGCATCACTTCCATCTCGATTATCTCAGCCCTGACCTCAGCTGCAATATCCAGCAAAATTGTTTTAAGTCTTTCATCTACCCCATCAATCAAAACATTTCTTCTATATTTCGGACACCAAACCACATGGTATTTACAGGAATAAACAACGTTATTATTACTTTTATAAGTCGTATAACTTTTCATAATCCAATTATATAATAGGGTTAATTCT
>NZ_BBWZ01000099.1 GCF_001015055.1 Aneurinibacillus tyrosinisolvens
TCTTGTTCCGTAGAATCCAGCGCAAAGGTGGACTGGCTAAATTGAGTGAGCCCGAATACGTACCAGAGAAAATGGCCGATTCCGCGAAAATCGGGATTCGCAGGCGCTTCCCTTCTTTCGAGCGTCAGCGGCACTTCCGAAGAAAGCGGGATGACAGGCAACCCGCGGTAGAGCTTATAGGCAAGCGGTGCGTCTTCCCAATCCACCTCCAAGTCCGGGGGTCTTGCCTTGTCCGTGTCAAAATGCAGGTTATGAAGAAATGATTCCAGACTCATCCTTCTTCTCCCTCCTCATCGTGGCTTATGGAAATGGATGCGGATGTGGATTGAGTTGTTCTATCGGCAGCAGTTGCTTCGCATACCCGAGTTTCATGGGTACCCGGAGCACCCTTTCCAGACCTGTCACGCGGGTAAGGTGATATCCGAAGGTCATGGGCAGCATCCCGGGGATGAGCACTTTGACGCAATACAGTCCGTTTCGCATGATCTCCGGTGTCGTCTGATCCACCACAATTACATCGAGATTCAATGGACGGAACACATCAAGCATATCCCGCAGATCATCGGTCAGATCCACATGTTTCGTCTTCCATTTAAATTCCTTCTCAAAGGTTTGCAACGGACGATTTTCATCCAGTAAAAAGTCAAAGCGCTCCTGCGCTTGCGGTAAACTGTACAGCATGGAATGGTCCTCCATCTGCCGTACCAGGGTCGGCTCGTGGAACATTCGTACATACTCTTCCCGGTTTGCCTCAAATTTCTCGTCAAGCGACAGCATCATCCCCGCCAGCTCGTGAACGGCACTTTTCACCGCCCGTACCGGGTCCAAATGGGCTCCGGCCGCACAGATCAGATTCACTCCTTTTTCTTTCCTGTTTTTCGCCAATGCCCAAACGCTTGGAATCCCATGCTCCATCGTCGAGTTAAACAAATGCACATCATATCCCGCCACCGTCCGCAAACGATCCATCATCAATCGCAATTCCTGGTCATTAGCAGAAGCCGGGTCAAGACGAGGGAGAGGCAACTGTGCGTACCATGTCATCAAGAACGAGTCACGCTCTACCACTTCCAAAATCCCATAGAAAATAGCTTCCTCCAAACTTCCGCCTATGGCGCATCCATTGGAAGTTTCATAAACAAAGCCATTCCCGCAGCCCAAGCTGTAATAGGCGAGCAACTCTGGAACGAGAATCGGGCGCTCTTGCAAAAACGAATAACCCCATACCCAGTCCATTGGGCGATCAGGATGAAACGGTTTGAATGGAAATCCAGGTTGCGCATACTGTTCCTTTGCGTGCACTCCTACCTTGATGGGATGGAGTGCTTGATCGGCCAGATTGCGGAAACTGTCATGGACCACCGTCCGTTTGCCACGAGGCATCAGACCGCAGGATCGCTCTAAGCTCTCCAAAATGGCAGTCAGCTCGCTGTCCGCATAGGAATGAGTCCGACCTGCCGTTGCCTCGTCTCCCATAGACAACGGCAGATTGACACTTACATCGGCAAACGGCGACATAAGATCATACATTTTCCCATTCAAAAAGCCCATCCGATGATCCAAATAGTCTTTGACCAGAACTTTCTTCAAATCATCCATCGAACGGCAGCGGTAGCTTTCGGTGCTAATCTTAGGGCTTGCTTGCAGCGAAATTTGGGCCGCAATCAATGAATCATCAGATAATCCACCGCAAATCGAACACAACGGGTCAGGCAGAAAGGAGTGACAGGAACTCTTCAGCGTTTTCAGGTTGATTAAAAACACCTGGCCTTCCAAATGAGGCTGGCTGCCTTGCAGCACCCTTTGTGCCTCAGCCATGAGCAGGTGAGCCACCTGCAAAAGCCCTGTACGCGATGCCCACGCATCACACGTCGTTTCCCCGTTCACTGCTAGCCTGTGTTGCAGCTCCCGCAGTTCCTTACGGTCGTGTGCCGCCATGAGGCGCCGCATGTCTGCACACTGGGAGCACCCCGGCGCACCCGGACGAACCAGCGGCCCAACCACGCCCTCACCAAAGG
>NZ_BBWZ01000100.1 GCF_001015055.1 Aneurinibacillus tyrosinisolvens
GCTTGTTCTGAGGAATCCAGGGGATAAACGGACTGGCTAAATTGAGTGAGCCCGAATACGTACCAGAGAAAATGGCCGATTCCGCGAAAATCGGGATTCGCAGGCGCTTCCCTTCTTTCGAGCGTCAGCGGCACTTCCGAAGAAAGCGGGATGACAGGCAACCCGCGGTAGAGCTTATAGGCAAGCGGTGCGTCTTCCCAATCCACCTCCAAGTCCGGGGGTCTTGCCTTGTCCGTGTCAAAATGCAGATTATGAAGAAATGATTCCAGACTCATCCTTCTTCTCCCTCCTCATCGTGGCTTATGGAAATGGATGCGGATGTGGATTGAGTTGTTCTATCGGCAGCAGTTGCTTCGCATACCCGAGTTTCATGGGTACCCGGAGCACCCTTTCCAGCCCTGTCACGCGGGTAAGGTGATATCCGAAGGTCATGGGCAGCATCCCGGGGATGAGCACTTTGACGCAATACAGTCCGTTTCGCATGATTTCCGGTGTCGTCTGATCCACCACAATTACCTCGAGATTCAATGGACGGAACACATCAAGCATATCCCGCAGATCATTGGTCAGATCCACATGTTTCGTCTTCCATTTAAATTCCTTCTCAAAGGTTTGCAACGGACGATTTTCATCCAGTAAAAAGTCAAAGCGCTCCTGCGCTTGCGGTAAACTGTACAGCATGGAATGATCCTCCATCTGCCTTACGAGGGAGGGATCGTGCAACATGGGCACATACTTCTCCTTGTTTGCCTCCAATTTCTCGTCAAGCGACAGCATCATCCCCGCCAGCTCGTGAACGGCGCTTTTCACCGCCCGTACCGGGTCCAAATGGGCTCCGGCCGCACAGATAAGATTCACTCCTTTTTCTTTCCTGTTTTTCGCCAATGCCCAAACGCTTGGAATCCCATGCTCCATCGTCGAGTTAAACAAATGCACATCATATCCCGCCACCGTCCGCAAACGATCCATCATCAATCGCAATTCCTGGTCATTAGCGGAAGCCGGGTCAAGACGAGGGAGAGGCAACTGTGCGTACCATGTCATCAAGAACGCGTCACGCTCTACCACTTCCAAAATCCCATAGAAAATAGCTTCCTCCAAACTTCCGCCTATGGCGCATCCATTGGAAGTTTCATAAACAAAGCCATTCCCGCAGCCCAAGCTGTAATAGGCCAGTAACTCTGGAACGAGAATCGGGCGCTCTTGCAAAAACGAATAACCCCATACCCAGTCCATTGGGCGATCAGGATGAAACGGTTTGAATGGAAATCCAGGTTGCGCATACTGTTCCTTTGCGTGCACTCCTACCTTGATGGGATGGAGTGCTTGATCGGCCAGATTGCGGAAACTGTCATGGACCACCGTCCGTTTGCCACGAGGCATCAGACCGCAGGATCGCTCTAAGCTCTCCAAAATGGCCGTCAGCTCGCTGTCCGCATAGGAATGAGTCCGACCTGCCGTTGCCTCGTCTCCCATGGACAACGGCAGATTAACACTTACATCGGCAAACGGCGACATAAGATCATACATTTTCCCATTCAAAAAGCCCATCCGATGATCTAAATAGTCTTTGGCCAGAACTTTCTTCAAATCATCCATCGAACGGCAGCGATAGCTTTCGGTGCTAATCTTAGGGCTTGCTTGCAGCGAAATTTGGGCCGCAATCAATGAATCATCAGATAATCCACCGCAAATCAAACACAACGGGTCAGGCAGAAAGGAGTGACAGGAGCTCTTCAGCGTTTTCAGGTTGATTAAAAACACCTGGCCTTCCAAATGAGGCTGGCTGCCTTGCAGCACCCTTTGTGCCTCAGCCATGAGCAGGTGAGCCACCTGCAAAAGCCCCGTTCTGGACGCCCACGCATCACACGTCGTTTCCCCGTTCACTGCTAGCCTGTGTTGCAGCTCCCGCAGTTCCTTACGGTCGTGTGCCGCCATGAGGCGCCGCATGTCTGCACACCGAGAACAGCCGGTCGTACCTGGACGAACCAGCGGTCCAACCACCCCTTCACCAAATG
>NZ_BBWZ01000101.1 GCF_001015055.1 Aneurinibacillus tyrosinisolvens
AGTTGATGAGTTATACCAAAAATCGGAAATATATAATAGAAAATAAATTTCATATAGAGGTGGAATTATATGCCTAAAATTGACAATATGTTAGCAATTCTATGGATGCTTCGTTCAGGTGAAAAAATTACTGCAAAACAAATTTCAGAAAAGTTAGAGATGAATATAAGGACTGTGTATCGTTATATTGATACAATTTCAACAAGTGGCGTACCTATAATTTCAGAACCAGGACATAACGGTGGATACACTTTATTGAACAATTTTATTGAGGCTCCTCTTTTTTTTGATTTTGAGGAGCAAACTTCACTATTTCACGCTGCGGTTTTTGCAGAAGAAGCCGGATATTATGGAGGTGAAGCACTAAATAGGGCCATTTCAAAACTAAGTAAATACTCAAATCAAGAGCAGGAAACAAAGATAAACCAACATTTAACTAGTCTTGAAGTAATAAGTCGATTAAGTTCACTCTCTATGGAACCTTTTTTGAAGGAGTTGGAGCAGGCCGTAGCTGACGGGTACTCAGTAAAAATTCTTTACCATAAAAGTGGCGAAAAGCAATTAAATTATCGATTGGTCGATCCGTACAGAATTATCTATTGGAATAATAAGTGGTATGTGATTGGATTTTGTCATCTTAGGAATGATATCCGTAGTTTTAGAGTAGATCGAATTGAAAGTCTAATGCTAACCGAAAATAAGTTTAACCGGCCAGAAAATTTTTCAGCACGTGACTTTTTTATAAAAAGTCTTCTTCCAACTATAGAAGATAAGGAAGGGATTATTTCTTTGGTTATTAATGGGGATAAAAGTGTATTGGCTGATATTTGCCAACATTGGTTTTTAGGACATTATTTACAAGAACGGACTTCAAATCAAGCAGTTTTTCTTCTTGAAAAAGATATGATACATACATATGTACCTTATTTACTTTTACCGTACAATAAATCTATTAAAGTTATTGAGCCAATAAGTCTTAAGAAAAGACTTATTGAAGTTCTGTCGGAATTAATAAAATTTCATCAAGTATGATAACTTCCCTGACGTTAACTGTCAGGGAAGTTATATTATCATAGCTATATCAATTGTGATTGGAGTGTTATTGGATGCAAACAAAAAAAGTTTTTCTATATGTATTTAATACAATGTCGGACTGGGAATATGGATATTTAATTGCTGAACTAAACTCAGGAAGATATTTCAAAAAAGATTTAGCACCTTTAAAAGTAATTACAGTAGGAGCTAATAAAGAAATGATTACTACTATGGGAGGACTGAGCATAAAACCAGATATTTCCCTTGATGAATGTACTCTTGAGAGTAAAGATCTTTTAATTTTACCAGGAGGGACTACTTGGAGTGAAGAAATTCATCAACCTATCTTGGAAAGAGTTGGCCAAGCTTTAAAGCTTGGCACTATTGTTGCTGCAATTTGTGGTGCAACTGAGGGCCTCGCGAATATGGGATACTTAGATACTAGAAAGCATACAAGTAATAACTTAGAATATACTAAAATGGTATGTCCTAACTATAAAGGAGAAAAGTTCTATGAGTTGGGATCTGCGGTATCTGATGCGAATTTAGTTACTGCATCAGGAATAGCTCCTCTGGAATTTGCAATGGAGGTACTGAAAAAAATAGATGTATTTACACCAGATGCATTACATTCATGGTATAACCTAAATAAGACTCATAAACCTGAATACTTCTTCCAGTTAATGAATTCAATAAATAAATGAAGTAACTGAAAAGCTCAATTTCTCTATTTTGATTTGTAGAGAAGTTGGGCTTTTTAATTTGGAATTTCCTTATCGTTGTAAATCCGCATTTTCCTGACGCTACCCCT
>NZ_BBWZ01000102.1 GCF_001015055.1 Aneurinibacillus tyrosinisolvens
GTGACCACTCCCCACGGATAAATCCGGGGGCTTCTTTCTTGCTATGACCCTGCTTAGCACAAGCCAAATGCCTGGCCAGAGGCAAGGATACGGCAAGCAACACGCATCGGATAGACAGTCCGATAAGCGGGCAAGGTCGGTGCTGGCTACGCCTTTTATCAGGCGATACTTTTATTTATCAGGCGATTTTTTGTTTCCTTGCGGAATGCTGCCGGCAGGTATCTTCGATACCAGACAGGCTGCCGATAGACAACATCAACCGATTTTACTTCCATCGGGAATTGCTTGCGGCAAATATTTTGTGCGCCGTTGACATCCCGGTGGATTTCTGTTTGATGAACAGAACAGATAAATCTTCTTCCCTTTGCTTTGTGTCTTCCTTTGCACATCGGGCAATCCTGCGAGGTATAGCTTTCTTCTGTGAAATGGACGTGAATCCCCTTTATCTTCCCTTTATATTTCAAAAATTCTTTCAGCCTGCCATAGGACCATTGGGACAGCTGCTGTCTTCTTACCCGGTTGTTTTTCTTTTTTTTCTTTTTTCTCTTTGTTCGTGTTCTTTTCAATCCCTTCAGGGTGGCCGGCAACCAAATCGGTGACCTGTTCTTTGAGAAGAAATTGAATCGCTTCTTTGGTTGATTTATGATACAGATAGTCCAGCTGTGCCTGGGTTTTCTCACGCAAGCGAACTTTTGCTCTGGCGTATTTTTTATACTTGCGGGAACCTTTCTTGCAGCGGCTGATTTTTTTCGACAGCTCTGCCAGCATTTTTGCACGGTATTGCTTCAGGGAACGGACCGCCCTTCCCGAAATCACCAGGGCTTTCTCTTCTGTAGCCAGGGCCACCATGTGGATTTCACCCAAATCAGCCCCAGCTGCTTTGAAGGGAAGGGAACGTGTTTCTTCGGGCACTTCCATGCCACAATGAAACCAGTAAGCCCCACTCTTCCATACAATTTCAGCATAGGAGATGTTCGCGAGGTCTTCCCGGGCAAGGTTGGGAATCTCAATGTATTCTTTTTGCTTTTTAACCCCTTCATTCCAGCCTTTTTTTCTTTTTCCCCATCATGGTCACCAGGGACAAAGGAGCAGAGAAATTGCTGTGTTTAAGGATAATCCTGTCTTTATGTACTTCAAAGGCCGCTTGTTTGTAGGGAATGGAAAAGAAGTATTTGAAACGCCAGGGGTACTTTGCCTTTGTATTCCCTTTCTTGCGAAGTTCAAGCGTGGTTTTCCGGTTGGCGTCATACTTGGCAATAAGGGCCTGTACGGTTTGGGAAGGCAGGTCATAGGTATTTTTCATCATGGATTCCAAGTCGGAAGTAGACATCCACTTTTTGCATGTGCGATAGTATTGATTCGCATACCGGATAATATCCGTCCATACTTTCCCGCATTCGACTTGTTTGCTTCTTAATTGACCATATAATGCTTGTTCATACGGAATTTTAAAGGTATGGGTGACTTTCAATAAAGGCTCCTCCTTTCCATAAGAACGTATGTTCCTGTTGTTTATGATTATAGACGAGGGCTTAAGAAGGTGTCAAGAAAAAAATACCAGGAAAAAACCGAATTCATCTCCATGGATAAATCCAGGGGCTTTCTTCGGCGTTCCTTGTAAATTTT
>NZ_BBWZ01000103.1 GCF_001015055.1 Aneurinibacillus tyrosinisolvens
AGTTTGGAGCCCCTCTTTCCTTTGATAATACAAAAGCTGGCTTTGATTCCTTTCTCGATTGGATTGCACAGCTAAGTACGAAACAGGGGATGAATAAGGTTGTCGTGGGAATGGAGCCTACCGGTCATTATTGGCTAAATCTCGCTCATTTCTTGAAAGAACACGGTGTTACGTTCGTTGTGGTTAACCCGATGCATGTTAAGAAAAGTAAAGAGTTAGACGATAACTCACCGACCAAGAACGATGTGAAGGATGCCAGGGTGATTGCGCAGTTAGTCAAAGATGGAAGATACGCTGAGCCTAACATTCCGCAAGGAGTGTATGCCGAACTTCGTGTGGCAAGAAAAATACGTGATCTTTTATCGGTTGACCTTCAAGCTGTGCAGGGACAAATCCATAACTGGTTAGACCGGTATTTCCCAGAGTTTCTGACCGTGTTTAAAGACTGGGAAGGCAAAGCGGCACTCCAATTATTAAAGCTCAATCAACTACCGAATGAGTTAGTAAAACTCTCTGATGAAGAGATACTGGCTCATCTTAAAAAAGCGGTAAAACGTGCAGTGGGTCTTGGAAAGGTGAGAGAGTTAAAGCAGGCAGCCGCTCTTTCGATCGGCATCCGTGAGGGAATAGAGATGGCAAAAGTAGAGATAAGCGTACTCCTTGATAAGTACCATCTCATTAAACAAAAGTTCGAAGAACTAGAATCTAAAATCGATATCTTACTTGAACAGATTCCTGGTGTTCGTCAAATGGTAGCCATCAAAGGAATCGGGAAAGATACCGTGGCAGGCTTTCTGGCAGAGGTCGGAGATCTAAACAACTATTCACATCCCCGCCAAATTATTAAGTTGGCAGGACTCAGCTTAAAAGAAAATACATCAGGTAAACATAAGGGGCAAACCAAGATTACGAAGAGAGGCCGAAAGACCTTGAGAGCTCTCCTCTTTCGAGTGATCATGCCTTTGGTCGCCAAGAACACTGCTTTTAAAGCTTTACATGCGTATTATACGAAACGTCCGAATAATCCATTGAAAAAGATGCAGTCTCTCATCGCTCTGTGTAATAAATTGATACGTATCTTGTTTACCGTGGGTAAAAAACAGTGTGAGTTTAGTGAAGAAAGAATGTTAAGGGACATCCCTCATATGGCACTCGTAAAGAGTGCAGCCTAATCGTTTGATTCCGAAAGTTAATCAGGTGTATAGAAGTTTCAAAGATGTAGTAGACATTTGAAGCACGGATGAGTCAGTCATTGAACTATATTACGGGCAAAGACCCTGGCGGGCAGCATTACTGACATCCACCTCATGGAAAGGTTGGACGAAGGAATTTGGGAGCAAAGACTCTGTGAGACATGGGAGGGTTGACCTCCATGAGAAATGTGGACATCCATAAGTGCAACCATAGGTTAACTTAATATCCACTTTTTGGATGGAAGTGGCTAATTAGTTATGGCTTTTTTTGCCCCTCAGCTCCAAAAATATCCTAAATTTCCTCCTCATTCCAATGAGAAATCGTCTACTATATCTAAATGACTTTGAAAATCTGAGAAAACAAGAGAAAACACGAGATATCCGTTTTATCATAGAGGGAGATA
>NZ_BBWZ01000104.1 GCF_001015055.1 Aneurinibacillus tyrosinisolvens
CACTCTCGTGACTTTAGTCATGAGTTAGCCACAAAGAACTTTGGTTTTGACTTTCTATTTTAGCTGTACATCCCATATAATAAGAATGTACGTTCGAGGAATGAGGGGTGCATAAATGTCAAAGGTTGCGAATAAAAAGAAAGGCGCATCGCATAGAAAGGGGGTACCTGAAGATGTTATCGTACGCCATCAGGGATACCGTTTTCGCATCTACCCTACTGCCGAACAAGCAACCCAGTTTGCCAAAACCTTTGGTTGTGCTCGCTGGGTGTACAATTTTTATTTATCCGAACGAAATGAAGTGTACAAAAATACGGGTAAAACCCTCACTTTTACCGATTTTAATAACGCCATCAACCAACTTAAAAAACATCCATACTTCGATTGGTTAAAAGAGGTGGACAAATTTTCACTAAGCAATGCCATCCTCAACGCGGATACGGCTTTCAAAAACTTTTTTGAGGGCAACGCTGGATTTCCACGCTTCAAAAGCAAACGAAAAAGCAAACAAAGCTATACAACCAACATGACGAACGCCAACATTAAAGTCGATTTTGACCGGAAAGTCATCCAACTGCCGAAGGTGGGTGAGGTTTCTTTCCGATGTGGTAAGAAAGTCAAGGCCATAAAGGGAACCATTAAAAGCGCGACCATTACACGTCACAGCAGCGGACTCTATACCGTTTCGATAGTAACGGAAGAACAAATACAAAAAGAAGACGTTCAAATCTTCGATTTGTCCAAGGTAAAGAGAGAAGACATCATGGCCCTGGATATGGGGTTAACCCACTTTGCGATTACGTCCACCGGACAAAAAATCGACAATCCGAGATATTATCAGGAAAATCTGGTCAAACTCGCCTCCCTTCAACGCAAGTTGAAGAACAAGAAAAAAGGCTCAAGCAATTGGAACAAACTGCAGGCAAAGATCAGCAAACTGCATTTACATATTGCCAATATGCGAAAAGACTTCCTGCATAAGGTGTCTTTCGAACTCGTTGACAAAAACCACGTCATCGTCATCGAAGACCTCCATGTGAAGGGAATGCTCCGGAATCGCAAGCTGGCAAAAAGCATTCAGGATGTGGGCTGGGGCATGTTTAAAACGTTGCTTTCTTACAAATGTGAGCGCAAAGGAAAAAGACTGGTTCTCATTGACCGTTTCTTCCCCAGCACCAAACAATGTAATGGCTGTAAAGAAAAGAATCCCCTGCTTTCCCTATCCGACCGTGTATGGGTATGCCCGTCATGCGGGTGTGAGCACGACCGGGATATGAACGCAGCTATCAATATTTTAGAAGAGGGGATGGCCCTCTTGTACGCATAAAATCCTTCTTTACCTACCGTGGGAACCACGGGGTGTGCCTGCTCGTGTCTAGGGATGCGGGATACTGGGAGAGTTTCTCTTTTGGTAGTGGAGAAAGTGTAAGCCGGAGGTCAAACTTCGCTGTTTTCGATGAAGCAGGAAACAAGCGGCTCGCTTTAGTCCGTTCGAGTTTTCACGTCCGCAAGGACGCAGAATCTCGCGACTTTAGTCGTGAGTAGTTC
>NZ_BBWZ01000105.1 GCF_001015055.1 Aneurinibacillus tyrosinisolvens
CTCAACTTTCGCAGAGCGATAAGCCATGAGGATCTTTACTGTATAAGGCCTGGTAGCGATTCAGAAACATAAATGGACAACATCGCTGAAAAGTGCGCTGAAAATAGAAAAACACCGCTCCATTTGGTAAAGTAATTGTGACGAGCAATCACTACCATACGGAAGAGGTGTCCTCTATATGATAGAACAAAAACAACAAAAGAATCAACTTCCTAAAGAAATTCAGTCCGCTTTTACGCAGTTGAAAGTACTGCAACACTTGAAAACCGTAGGTTTTAAAAAGCGATTTGGCTTTTCTCCCTCCTATCTATTTCAACTTGTCTTTGTGCTCTTATTTCACCATAAAAACTGGTTTCGGATGCTGGAAAGTGACCGGGGAGAATCCCTCCCTGGCAAGGATGCCGTCTATCGATTTTTGAACCATGCCAGACATCCATGGCGCCGTTTTCTGACCTTGTTAAGTACCACTACGATCGAGAAAGTTCGCCCTTTAACTTCAACCCGGCGCGTAACGGCTTTTATTGTCGATGATTCCATGTTTGAACGGAATCGAAGCAAGGCAGTCGAACTGCTTGCGCGGTTCAAAGATCATGCGACAGGCTGTTACTACAAGGGATACCGGATGCTCACACTGGGTTGGTCAGACGGTCATACCTTCATTCCTGTGGATTTCTCTTTACTTAGCTCCCTCAAATCGCAAATCAATGGCATCACCGAAGGGATGGATAAGCGGACATCCGGCTATAAGCGGCGAATCGAAGCCTTGCGGCCCGCCCCACACTTGATCCCTGAGATGCTGGATCGTGCGATGGATGCAGGCGTGACGGCTTCCTATGTACTCATGGACAGTTGGTTTACGCATGCTCCCCTCGTGAAGGAAGTCGTCGGAAGAGGACTCCATGCCATCGGCATGGTCAAAGCGGACAATAAACATTATCAGGTAGGAGTGCAACGTTTATCATTGCAGGAACTTTACTACGCTGCAACGCCGATGAAAAGAAGAAACAAAGGCGTTCTGTGTTCTATCCGCACTGAATTAGCAGGCATTCCCATTACCATGGTGTTTGTCCGCCATCGTTCTAAGAAAAAAGAATGGCTGGCCATTTTGTGTACCGATTTAACTTTGACCGAAGAAGAAATCATTAAAACCTACGGGATCCGCTGGGATATTGAGGTCTTCTTCAAATGTACGAAATCCTTGTTGCGTCTGCAAAAGGAGTTCCAAGGACGCTCCTACGACCTGCTTATTAGTCATACGACTATCGTGTTTTCTCGCTATATTGTATTGGCCTGGCAGCATCGGCAAAGTACGGATGAGCGTTCGTTGGGCGGTTTATTTCTTGCGCTTTGCGATGAAGTTAGCGAACTGGATTGGGCGATTGCATTACATCAACTCTTCGAGTTGATCACGGATATTGCCAAAAAAACCAGCAAGAAACTCTCAACATTCATTCAAAATCAACTCCAGCAATGGATTTCTGGTTTGCCCGGCTACATCAAGGCTTACCTGCCGAATGTATGCTGCGAAAGTTGAG
>NZ_BBWZ01000106.1 GCF_001015055.1 Aneurinibacillus tyrosinisolvens
GGTTAAGCTATCAAGGGCGCACGGTGGATGCCTTGGCGCCAGGAGCCGATGAAGGACGTGGCTAACTGCGAAATGCTCCGGGGAGCTGTAAGCAAGCGTTAATCCGGAGATGTCCGAATGGGGAAACCCACTACTCGTAATGGGGTAGTACTTCCATCTGAATCCATAGGATGGATAGAGGCAGACCAGGGGAACTGAAACATCTAAGTACCCTGAGGAACAGAAAACAATAGTGATTCCGTAAGTAGCGGCGAGCGAACGCGGAGTAGCCCAAACCGGAAGGTTCGCCTTCCGGGGTTGTAGGGCGTCTCACATAGGAGTTACAAAGGACAGTCATAGACGAAGCGGCCTGGAAAGGCCCATCACAGAAGGTAACAATCCTGTAGTCGAAATGGCTGTCTCTCCGAGACGTACCCTGAGTACCGCGAGACACGTGAAACCTCGTGGGAAGCAAGGAGGACCATCTCCTAAGGCTAAATACTACCTGGCGACCGATAGTGAACCAGTACCGTGAGGGAAAGGTGAAAAGCACCCCGGAAGGGGAGTGAAACAGAACCTGAAACCGTGTGCCTACAACTAGTCGGAGCACATTCTCTGTGTGACGGCGTGCCTTTTGTAGAATGAACCGGCGAGTTACGGTTGCGTGCAAGGTTAAGCCGGATAGGCGGAGCCGCAGCGAAAGCGAGTCTGAATAGGGCGCATAAGTACGCAGCCGTAGACCCGAAACCGTGTGATCTACCCATGTCCAGGGTGAAGGTGCGGTAACACGCACTGGAGGCCCGAACCCACGCACGTTGAAAAGTGCGGGGATGAGGTGTGGGTAGCGGAGAAATTCCAATCGAACTCGGAGATAGCTGGTTCTCCCCGAAATAGCTTTAGGGCTAGCCTCAGATTACTGTACCGGAGGTAGAGCACTGATTGGATGCGGGCCCCTCGCGGGGTACCAAGTTCAGTCAAACTCCGAATGCCGGCTACAGGATGTCTGGGAGTCAGACTGCGAGTGCTAAGATCCGTAGTCAAAAGGGAAACAGCCCAGACCACCAGCTAAGGTCCCTAAATTTGCACTAAGTGGGAAACGATGTGGAGTTGCTTAGACAACCAGGATGTTGGCTTAGAAGCAGCCACCATTCAAAGAGTGCGTAATAGCTCACTGGTCGAGTGACTCTGCGCGGAAAATGTAACGGGGCTAAGTGCAGTACCGAAGCTGTGGATTGACACCGTGGTGTCAGTGGTAGGGGAGCGTTCCTGCAGCAGTGAAGTCAGACCGGAAGGACTGGTGGAGCGGCAGGAAGTGAGAATGCCGGTGTAAGTAGCGAAAAGAGGGGTGAGAATCCCCTCCGCCGAAAACCTAAGGGTTCCTGGGGAAGGCTCGTCCTCCCAGGGTTAGTCGGGACCTAAGCCGAGGCCGAAAGGCGTAGGCGATGGACAACAGGTTGAAATTCCTGTACTACCTCCACTCCGTCTGAGCGACGGGGGGACGCAGGAGGATAGGGTGAGCAGACGGCTGGTTATGTCTGTCCAAGCAGTG
>NZ_BBWZ01000107.1 GCF_001015055.1 Aneurinibacillus tyrosinisolvens
GGAGGCCACTGAAAAAGTACCTTTAAACAGAAAAGACAGAGCTCTCCATTTAATGGAGTGTCTCTGCCTTTTTTTGTTTTATCATTTTTTGTTTTATAATTAAGGGACTAATTTTCAGGTGGGTGGTTCTGGTGATACAAAAACAACAATCAATGAAGTCAAGTCCTTATATGGATCTCTATAACCTCATCGTGCCGGAGGACAACATGTTGCGCAGGATCAATGACCTGATCGACTTTTCCTTCGTCTATGATGAACTTGAGGATAAGTATTGTCCGGATAACGGCCGGAACGCCATCCACCCCATTCGCATGTTTAAATATTTACTGTTAAAAACCATCCATGACCTTTCCGATGTGGATATCGTGGAGCGTTCGAAATATGACATGTCCTTCAAATATTTTTTGGGCATGGCTCCGGAGGAGGCCGTGATCGATCCGAGCTCGCTGACAACATTCCGCAAGCTCAGGCTCAAGGACGTCAATCTTCTGGACATGCTTATCAATAAGACGGTCGAGATTGCGATTGAAAAAGGGATCATTAAGAGTAAATCCATCCTTGTCGACGCCACCCACTCGAGAGCACGCTATAACCAGATGACACCAAAGGAAATCCTGATGGAGCGTTCCAAAAAGCTGAGGAAGGCCGTTTATCAGGTGGATGAATCCATGAAGGAGAAGTTCCCTGCCAAGACGAAGACAGATGTGCTGGAGGATGAAATCGCCTACTCCGAGGAACTCATCAAGGTAATGGAGAAGGAAGAAACCCTTGTGCAGTATCCAAAGGTGAAGGAACAACTGAATCTATTGAAAGAAACGGTCGCAGATGATCTGGAGCACCTCCGGTGCTCAAAGGATCATGACGCCAAAGTGGGCCACAAGACGGCCGACTCCTCCTTCTTTGGATACAAGACCCACATAGCCATGAGCGAGGAACGGCTCATTACGGCAGCGGTCATTACCACAGGCGAAAAAAATGATGGAAAGCAACTGGAGACGCTGATTGAGAAAAGCAAGGAAGCCGGCATGGAAGTGGAAACGGTCATCGGGGACGCAGCCTATTCAGAAAAAGAGAATATAAAGTATAGTAAAGGGAATGGAATCAAACTGGTCGCCAAATTACATCCATCCGTGACTCAAGGGAACCGTAAGAAGGAAGACGAATTTGAATTCAATAAGGATGCCGGGATGTATGTCTGTAAAGCCGGGCATATGGCGATCAGGAAAGCCCGTCAGGGAAAGAAAGATATCGGTGAAAACCAAAGGGATACCTATTACTTTGATATCGAGAAGTGCAAACGATGCCCTTTCAGGGAGGGGTGTTATAAGGAAGGAGCGAAAAGCAAGACGTACTCCGTGACGATCAAATCAAATGAACATTCCGAACAGGAAAAGTTTCAGGAGAGCGAGTACTTCAAGGAAAAGGCAAAAGAGCGTTACAAGATTGAAGCCAAGAATAGCGAGCTTAAACACAGACACGGGTACGATGTGGCTCAAT
>NZ_BBWZ01000109.1 GCF_001015055.1 Aneurinibacillus tyrosinisolvens
TTGCAGCCCGCGGGAAATCCCTTCCGCAACCGTTTCCCCCACTCCGACCCCGACAAATTCCTGCGTTTCTATCCTACCACCTTCTACTTCCTGATGGGAGGGAAGAGACGTAACAAGCGAACTGACCATTCGCGACGCATATGCTTCAATCCCGGAGAACCCTGCTTCCCGCCGCGCCTCCTCATGCGTTAACCCTGTACAGACAATATCCGGCAACAGCTCAGCGGGTCCCTCCGATAGCGGATCAACAGCCTGAACGCGGCACTGAGCCAGCGGAAGCTGCTTCAAGTCTCCTTCCTCCCAAAGATGGAAAATCCCTGATTCCGCTGAGGTTAACTGGCTGAAGTACGAAAGTAATCTGCTCGATTCGTTTTCGCTTGATTCCTGCTCAAGCCCCAGTTCAAAATCTTGAACCCATTGGGCTGCTGCACGTCCGGTTACCAAGGGATGGGGCACAAACGAATGCCAGTTTCCTTCCAATGTCTCCAAATTAAGCAGGAAGAATTGATTCTTCTGTTCCGATTCGGTCACGCCTGTAACCCTTTTTAACAATTCAAATACGAGCACATTAGAAAGCATCGCTCCCGCTGTAGAAGAGAAGGGATAGAACGATTCGTCTTTGTAAAGTGCAGATTGGTGGATGCGGCGCCACGCCGACTCCCAACACCCTTTGGAGTCTGGGTGCACCAGTGGACCTGCCAGGCCCACCTGCTTCAGACCTATAGCGGGGAGTAATACCTTCTTCTCCTCTCTGCAAATCCAATGAAGAGTCCGCAGCTCCTCTACATCGTCCTCTTGCGACACATACAAAATCGAATCAAACGGCTGCACAGCCTCCCGCCAAGAACTTCCCCCCTTTTTCTGCAGGATGATCTCCTCAACCGTTACCTCGGGGTCCGTTTTACGTGCGTGTACCGCCAGTTCGATCAACCGCTGCCGATGGGTCGGCACCGAGTCCGTAATCAGCACGTGGAACTTAGGCAATCCGGATTCAAGCAACGCAGAAATCAACGAAACAAAAAAAGGACCGGAGCCAACCGCAAGCACCTTGGCCTGACGATAAGCTTGAAAACGGTACGCACCCGAGTGACCGAAATTGTCCAGAAATTCAATTTGAGAAGCATACTTTTTGAGAACCACATCCGCCAATTGGTGCGGATGGTCCTGGTTCACATCCCGAACAACGCCGTTTTGGTGCAAAATCCCTGCAATTTCATACACACGCTCCCGATATGAGTCTGGCAGTCCGTCTGTCAATTCATCCAACGTGTATTCCCCGTTGAACATCGGCATCAGTTTTTCAATCCACTGATCGATCGTACTGCCTTCCATACGGAACGAGCCTACGTTGTTCCGAAAATACACACCGCCGTTTGGATCAGGGAGAAAAAA
>NZ_BBWZ01000110.1 GCF_001015055.1 Aneurinibacillus tyrosinisolvens
TACATATAGTCATCTATTCGCTGAGTAAGTTCGCTAAAATTTGTACAGTCTGCGTAGTCTAACTCATCTTTCATATGACCAAAAAAGGATTCCATTGGGGCATTATCCCAGCAGTTCCCTTTACGGGACATA
Source organism: Aneurinibacillus tyrosinisolvens (assembly GCF_001015055.1). Lineage (GTDB taxonomy): Bacteria > Bacillota > Bacilli > Aneurinibacillales > Aneurinibacillaceae > Aneurinibacillus_A > Aneurinibacillus_A tyrosinisolvens. The sequence continues at coordinate 133 of NZ_BBWZ01000110.1, forward strand.
GAGGGGGTAATCCCAAGCTCCATCACTCGTTTTTGGTAGATTGGATTTGTATAATGTACTCCCTGGTCCGAATGAAGGATGGCTTCCGGATGGACCGTACGGTCCAGTTGTTCAGCGAGTTTATCCAGTGTCCGATACACCAAATTCATATGCAATGATGTTGATAAATGATAAGCCAAAATCTCGCGTGTGGCTCCATCTTTTACACAAGACAGGTAGGCCTTTTTCCCGTTGCCATAGAAGAGGTACGTAATGTCGGTTAAAAGAACTTTCTGTGGCTCGTCTTGGTTAAAGTTTCGTTTCAGGAGGTTCGGACATACCTTGTGCTCCTGGGCAGCCTGTGCCATCTTCTTGTATGGATTCGCACGACGAACCTTCGTCACCATGTTGTATTTGTGCATGATACGGCGAATTCGCTTATGGTTCATCACCACACCTTGTCGGTTCTCCAGCTCCATTTTTATGGTCAATGCACCGGCACGTCCTTTCTTTGCATCAAAGATTTCTTTGAGGAGAACATAGTCTTTCTCGTCCTTTTCTTCTTTACGAGCCCGCTTTTCCTCCGTACGCAGCCATCTATAGTAGCCACTTCGACTGACCCCTGCCAGCTTACAGAAAAATCGAATCATGCGTGGATGGAGAAGCTGCGGAGCACGCGCTCGATGAGTTCGAATTTCTCGGAGGGTGTTAACGTTTCTTCTGTAACGCCTGCCTTTCTAGCTCGTCCAACTTTTTTAAGAAATCAAGTTCGGCTTCAAGAAAAGCGATACGAGCTTTTGCCTTTTTGAGTTCCACCTCCGGTGTCATTGGCTTGGAAGAAGGCCGGCCTGTACTCGCCTTTCCTCTCCGTTCTGTGTAAAACCCGTCCTCCCCAAACTGCTCATAAATTTTACGCCATCTTTTCAGACATTGTTTTGGCTTGTCTTTTCCAATGATCGTAAGATCAAATCCATTCTCAAGGAAAATCTGCATGGGTTCCTTGCCTTTGAGATTCTCTTTGATCGCCTTAAGCTTAAAGTCTGGATGATAGGTAAGGGAACGCTCGGAAACCTTACTGACATTCGGATTAGCCTCTAACTGTTTCATTTGGAAAGCATTGAAGATGATTTTACTCATGTTTTTCTACCTCGCTCCTGTCTATTGATTTGATTATACCTGTATCCCTTTCTTTTCCCCATACAAAAAACCCGAATAAGGGACTTTTTTCAAAGTGTCCATTATTCGGGTTACAGTTCAAA
>NZ_BBWZ01000111.1 GCF_001015055.1 Aneurinibacillus tyrosinisolvens
TCATGGGTGTTGATTAACCAAAAAAAGTAAGCAAAAAAGTGAAAAAGAGGTGCCTTTTTCGGGAAAGTAGTTTGTATCTGACCACAAACTATTTACGAAAAGAGGCGACCTCCTATGAAAAAGTCTATCACACTTCTTCATGTACTAGAACACCTCATTACCAAAGAGGATGTACAGGAGATTTTACAAGACCACGAGTATAAGGATACAGCTCGCAAGCTTTCTGTTCCCATATTATTGCGATTCCTTGTCATGGCGGCCACACATGAATGGAAAAGTTTTCGCCATGCGGCTGATGTGGCTACTGCTCACGGACTCCCGTCCGTTCATTATTCATCCCTGTCTAAAAAAGCTGGCCATGTACCCTATGCCATTTTTAAAGACCTTTTTGCCAAAGCGCTTTCTCGCTGCAACCGTCGGATTCGCCGTTCCATCAGATTTCCCAAAGAGTTATTGCTGATTGACTCAACGACCATAACAGTAGGGGAATCAAGACTGCCTTGGGCTCCGTATCGCGGGAAACGATCCGGTGTCAAACTTCATGTCGCTCTTTTAGAAGCATCGGAGATGCCGTATAAAGTGAGGGAGACGACAGGGTTAGGCCATGATAGCCCCATGATGAAAGAGTTTCTTGACCCGAAATTTATCCTGGTGGCTGACCGTGCTTACTTTCAAATTAAGCGGATCGATACGTTTGTAAAACCAGAAACGAAGCAGCCGTTTGTCATTCGGTTAAAGATGAATGTGGCACTCCATAGAAAAAAATCACTTCGCCGATGGAGCCCAGTGGACTCCAATATTACAGGTGACTTTACTTGTCAGTTGGGTACCCCACAATCACGTTCTACGTCTCGTCACCGCGTTGTAGAATTCAAGGATTTGCGAGGAAAAATCATGCGTGTTGTCACGAATCTTTATGACATAGATGCCGAAATGATTGCCTCCATGTACCAGGCCCGCTGGGCCATTGAGGTCTTTTTTTCGTTGGATAAAGCAGCATTTGAACATACCAACCCTGTTTGGTACAACAGAGAATGCTGTATTTAATCAGTTATACGCTGCCCTCCTTGCTTATGTAGTATTGAAAACACTCTATGAAGAAGGGAAACAGCATCCCTTCATTCAAAGCGCAAGCTTTGTTAGCTTTACCCGCCAGTTTATTGAGGCACAACTTTCTATAGAATGGCAGCTTATTATCCAGACATTTATAAAAAACTATCGAGATTTATACGGGATTATTCTGCCTAAAACTGGATAATCAACACGCGTGG
>NZ_BBWZ01000112.1 GCF_001015055.1 Aneurinibacillus tyrosinisolvens
CGGTAAGGTTCGTTAAACAAAAAAAGAGCGTAAGGTTAAAAATATCAGAAAAAAGGGAGGGCAGTCCACGGAGGCCACTGAAAAAGTGGCCACTTTGAATAATTAACAGGTATTTTCGTCAATATACAGTAAAAAAATAAACTGAGTATCTACATACAGTAGGTAACCAGCTTCTTTTTTTCTTTAAATGGACTTTTTCAGTGGCTTCCAGTCCACGCAGGCCGGCCTTCCTGACCCAGTGGAACCTCCCGGAGAGCAGAAGAAAGCCCACCCACCATTGTCTCCCGCCCCGAGCTACCCAGATGTTTGATGGGCGCTGCTCGCAGGGAGGTGGAGCGGACAGTTCTTCCTTCCTTGCGGAAGGGAAAGGCAAATGAGTGAACTTCCTTTTTTCGCTCATGCATAAACCGCATAAAATCGCAAAAAATAAGAAAGAAGGAAAAGGAGGGGTTAAAATGGAAGTACAACGTGCACAGCAAATTGTGGAATCAAGAGATACGATAAATGTAGAGTTTCAAGGCGTTCCCGTGTGGATTGACAGCATTGATAATCAAAGCAAAACTGCAAGTGTCCATCCAACGGAAAACCCGGCGGATAGAAAAACCGTTGCACTTAATGAGCTGAAAGAAGTTCATTAAAAGCTGATTGCTCTTTACTACTAATGATAAAATTTCTACAGAAGCCTTTATACGCCAGAAAAGCGTTTTAAAGGCTTTTTTGTTTAGTTTTAAAAAAATTTTTTAAAAGCGTATCTTTTTTGATGCGATTGCCGTTTATATAGTAAAGGGATGATCATCCGATGAAGGGGGCTTTGAATTGTTATCCAAGGTAGCTGCCCATCCAAATGGGGATAACACGGATAAAGAATTTCATGAAATCGTGAACGAGCACTATGAAGATTTAAAACGATATTGCCATTCAATAGCTGGCACGTCCTGGGAAGCCGAGGATTTGATTCAAGATACACTGCTCAAAGCTTTCACTGCTCTAAGAAAAAATCCTGGTCATGCTAATCCTAAAGCATTTTTGTTTCGTATTGCGTCAAATACGTGGATTGACCGGCACAGAAAACAAAAGTGGAATCTTTATTATGAAATGGATATAAACCGTATGACCCACAAGAAACAAATTGATTCAGCCGATATACGCGGGGCGGTAGAGACGCTCGTTACTAACCTGTCGGCAAAGCAATGCGCTGCCATTTTGCTCACCGAAGTATTTGAATAAGTTTGTGGCG
>NZ_BBWZ01000113.1 GCF_001015055.1 Aneurinibacillus tyrosinisolvens
GATCAGTAGGGACAGACGTCAGGATATACCGAATGGGGGGGAAGGTCTTTTTTTAAGTCCGGGATTTCTGCATGGCAAAAAACGCTATGGAAACAAAGCCATAGCGTTTTTTTTTGGCTCAATAAGAGGGTACAGGAATTACGTTTAGGTTCCTTCAATTGGAATGACACGTGAGGTATGCCAAATGTGCACGCTCATCTGTTCTGGACTCCTCAGTGGAATCGAAACGGTCAGCACGTTATCGTCGTAGGTTGCCTTCGTCTTTTTCGTATCCACATTGGCTGGTAATGGAATGGTTTTTAGGATCCTTTCCGGTGTAGATCCGGTCATAATGGATACCAAGTCGTTCGAGATTTCAACTTTTATCTCTTTCCGCATGGCTCCTGGCAGCTTCGCCTGAATGACCATTTCCCTTCCTTTTTGTTCGATATGGATGAGGTCTGTATTTGAAACATTTTCCGGCTGCTGATTGGAGATATGTTTTGACTTCATCGTATAACCCCTCTCTGCTTTCCTATAAAAATAATGTTTTTCTTATTTGTTACATACAGAATATGTCCTGTCATTTTTTATGTGTAGGCTATTATCCTCAGCATGTAGACTCAGGTATGGAGAAGTTTTTTAGGAAAAAGAGGGTAGGGCAGGCGTGTATGCATAGTGAAATCGATACAGAAGGGAATGAGAAGGTCCTTTTTTGTTTCCCTATGAGTAATGTGCTACTCTTTATCCTATTGCTTACTAGATACTAACATTCTATGCAGGGGGGATAGACAAGGGGTAGGTGTTTGAATTTTTTTACCTTATAGCGCTTGTCCGATACAATGAGCTTGATGGGTAGGCCATCCTAAGCAAGATTTTTTATGTGGAATTATATGATAAACAAGGAGCCTGTACATAATCGATGACAAAAAGACCGCCTTTCCTAGCGGCCCCTTTGTGATGTCAACTTCTTCCCCTGTAAAAAACACTGAGGGTTATTCGCAAGCACAAGCGATAATCACCAAAAGGATAAAGAGTACCAGAATGAACGAAAATTCAGCCTCTCTGAAAAATCCCATCGTGTCGACCTCCTCTACGTCATAGATTCCACTCCCCTTCATCCTACGCAGAGAATCTGGGACAGGTGTTAGGCTGCCGCCTTAATTTAAAATTTTAGGCTGGCC
>NZ_BBWZ01000114.1 GCF_001015055.1 Aneurinibacillus tyrosinisolvens
GGACGTATTTACCTTTATTGTTTGCACGAACAATTTGGATGGGACAATCCCGATGCGATTTTTATTAACCTTTGATTGATGGGAGATATATAGAAGTGCTTATGGGACGTATCACCCTTTATGATAAAGCTTGGAATAAATGTACAGCAGACTGGCAGCGTCACAATGAAAAGTGGATAAGTGCATATGAAGGTACTATAGACGAATGCCTGCGATTTGTTGAAGAAAATGAAGAATGGTTTTATTAATCGGTTAAAGTATGAAAAATAAATAATGAGGATTATTGCGATGAAAATTCCCGAGTTACGAAAACGTGTACAAGAACTATCAGCAAAAGACATGGAGACAATCATTGTTGAGATGTACAAAATGATGCCGAAAAAGTTTATCGAAGAGAAGCAAATAGATGAGTTAATTACACATGGTAAGGCATTCACTGAAGGGGAAAAAAAGTAGCAAAAAGGCTGCGGAACCAACAGATTTTATCAGTCTAAAGGCGGAAATAGAACAGTTTATTGAGTATGCGAATCATCAATATTATTTGGCGCCAAACAGAGTAGTCCCAAAAAAAGACCGACCCAAATGGCGCTTCACCGTCAAACGTGTTGTCAATCAGTTGATGCAGTTTGCGGAAGAACCTCAATATGCGGGGGAATCGGCCTGCTTATTAGAATCGTTGTATAAATTAATCTGCCGTGCATGCAGTGAATATCTTTTTAATACGGAAGATCCGTTCCGCTCAATTATGATTGATCAGCTTGATTTTTTCCGAAGCGTAGTGGCGTTAAAAAAGAAAGTAGAGTCTCCGGAAAAGTGGATTTCTGATTCCATTTTATTAATTATTGATTGCGAGACGGATCGTGAGTTAGCACGTATAGACTTGATGGGTCCTTTGTGGGAAGTCGCAGAAGAAAAATGGTTGAAAGAATTATTAATAAAACAATGTGATCTGTTGTTACAAGCCTATTTACGTGAGCGTAAAGAGATTCAGGAGAAGCAAGGGACAAAGATAAAAAAGTCGGGATGGAGCTTCCCGTCTTCACCCGATATGCATATTCAACGCAAGATAGAAAATCTTGTTCTTATGGTGTTAATGGCTCATTTTAACATGGATAATTATAAGGCAGGCATTGACTACTTCAAGAAGTACTATGT
>NZ_BBWZ01000115.1 GCF_001015055.1 Aneurinibacillus tyrosinisolvens
CCATGTGAAAACGGACATGAAGCAGGCTCGTGAAATGTGCATGAAGCATAAAGGGGTTCAGATTTTATATTGCCATAAGCATTTTCCTTTCATTGTCGCTACGGTGGAAAATATTAAACTCTTCCATAACCACCCGGCCTTTTCCCGTGTTGAGGAGGACATCCGGATCCGGGTTCATCGGGCCATTCCTGCTGTCCATGATCAGCCTGTTTCCCGTGTATCCTGGAATATTCAGGCCATTCAGCGCCGGCCGTTTGGCCCAAAAGCACGGGGGAGGGCATCCGGGTAGGGGTATTGGACACCGGGATTGCCTCCTCCCACCCAGCCCTGCGGGGGCCGTGTCGCAGGAGGATACAATATCCTTTCAGGAAACCAAAACTTCAATGACGATAACGGACATGGGACCCATGTATCCGGTATTATCGCCGCTACCGGAAGATCGGGCGGCTTATACGGCGTTTCCCCGGGTGTGCATTTATACGGAATTAAAGCCTTGGACCGGGACGGCAACGGGAGAGTCAGCGATATCATTAAGGGAATGGAATGGGCGATTGATAATAACATACAGGTGCTGAATATGAGCTTTGGAGATAGCAAGCACAATGCCGCCTTAGAACACGCGACACGGAAGGCCCATCAAAAGGGCATCATCCTCGTCGGTTCCGCAGGAAACGATGGGGAACGTGGCGGCACGATCGACTACCCCGCTCGTTTTCCCTGGGTCCTCTCGGTCGGAGCTGTTGACCATGATATGAAGCGGGCATCCTTCTCCAGCAAGGGAGGCCGCATTGATATCATGGCACCTGGCGTAGACATCCGAAGTACCTGGAAAGGAGGAGCATATAAAGTGGAGAGTGGTACATCCATGTCAGCCGCACATGTAAGCGGGGGAGCCGCTCTTGTACTTGCCCGTAATCCCGGTATGAACAGCGTGAGGGCGCAGAGGTATTTGGTACAGCTGAATCAACCCCTTGGGCCACGACGAGAGTACGGCCATGGTCTTCTGGATCTTTCTCCCCTCTCCAAGTAAGGGTTGAAAACGGCATGGAAAGTGGGGTAGGGCAGGAACGGAGGGAAAACGCTCTTCTACAT
>NZ_BBWZ01000117.1 GCF_001015055.1 Aneurinibacillus tyrosinisolvens
GAATAATTTAATAGGGCATTTGTATATTTGTGGTAAATTCATTATATTAGATAGTTAATTAAGGGGGGATTAGAAGTGGGCAAAATGATTAAACTTTTCTTCTTTTCAATGTTGATATTACTTTTCTTAAACGGATGTAATTCAAGTAATACAAAAGAAGACATATTTCAGTCCGAAGGTTCGTATGTAGGCGATAACAGTGCGGTAGGAAACATTGCACATCAATTACCAGGTGGTGAACATTTAGAAGGGTTTGAACTTAAAACCAAAGAGAAGCCATATGGAATAATTTTAAATTATAATTGGATAGAAGCAGAAAAAAAGTATAAAGAAACAGTAATATACAATGCTACATTTCTATTTACCTTAGTTCAAAATGCAGACTGGATAACATTTAATTTTGATAACCAAAGATACAAAGTAACGAAAGAAGATTTGCAAAATTGGTATGGAAAGAGATTAAGTGAATACACAAGCGAAGAAGAACTAAGAAAACTCACCCAAAAATATATAGAAGATGAAAATAAAGTAAATGAGTTATTCAAGTAAAGGATTAGTCGAACAAGAACGGGAAAACCCAAACTAAAAGGGTTTCCCTTAATTCCATTCAATAATCAACATTAACATTTAAAACAGCCATTTTGTTAGACTGAATTCAGAAAAAGATAACCTAAATACGAACAAAAATGTCCGTTACTTCGCTAACGGGAATCGATAGTTTGATATGATGGCTATTACGGCAGCTGTTTTTTATTTGTTCAACTAACGGGCAGCATTCCTGTAATAAAGAAATTTGAGGTTTGATCCAAAAAGAGTCCTCTTGGTAAGATACGAGGTGTCCGGTGCTGCAGCGCTAGGACCCTGAATTGATAACCAAGGAGGACTCTCTATGAAATCGAAAGATTGCTCAAATCACTTCGCAAACACTCATTGTCGGCGTTGATATTGCTAAATCGAAACATGTGGCACGTGCACAAGACTATAGAGGAATTG
>NZ_BBWZ01000118.1 GCF_001015055.1 Aneurinibacillus tyrosinisolvens
GGACTACAACTGCCACCGCTACCAATGGACATTAAAAAAGATGACTCCGAATCAATATCGAAGCCATCTTCTTAGTGCATAACTAAAGGGGTTCTTTCTTTTAGTGTCCACTTTTAGGGTTACAGTTCATAATAGGTAGCGGGGATTTTTGTGTTACATTAAAAAACATTAGCCTAAGCTGGTTGGTTCTCCTTCAAAAATTTTTCAGTGATAGCAGGAAGGATGATAGAAAAACTGGTTCCTTTTCCTTTTTCGCTTTCTACCTCAATCTTCCCCTTTTTCATTTCAATAATTCGATAACAAACCATAAGACCAAGTCCTGTTCCTTTTTCCTTTGTTGAATAAAATGGAGTCCCTAAACGTTTTACCTGTTCTTCATCCATACCGACTCCGTTATCAACAATTTTAATGACGATATTTTCATCTCTTTTTTCTGTGCCAATTTCTACTTTGCCGTTACCAGATGATGCTTCAATTCCATTTTTAATAAGGTTCACCAGGCATTGCGTAAGCCTACCTGGATTCGCTTTAATAAACATGGAGGGCTGCGAGGTTATTTGAATTTCTACATTATGTAACGCTGCATATGGAGAAAGAATTGAAAGGACATGTTCAATATGAGTACAAACATCTATTATTTCTTTTTCTTCCATTTCGGGTTTGGCAAATGAAAGGTACTCAGTAATAACTCCCTGAGCCCGATCCATCTCTGAAATTGCCATATGGATATAACTTTGGGTTTTTTCATCCTTGACTTGTTCCTTTACCAATTGCATAAACCCTCGACTTGCCGTCATGGGATTTCGAATTTCATGGGCAATGGAAGCCGTTAGTTCCCCTACCACATTCATTTTTTCAACTCGCTGGATTTCTACTCGAATTTTCGAATTTTCGATCGATTTCTCCATTAGATAAATCACTAAGCATATCGTTACTATGTTTATTAAATAATATGCAAAAAAGAAG
>NZ_BBWZ01000119.1 GCF_001015055.1 Aneurinibacillus tyrosinisolvens
TCTTCAGTGCCTCTCTTACACTGCAAAAAGAGGAGAACAGTAAAGCGCTGCTTGTAAGTCGAAAGAAGAAACAGGAGGATACCGTGATAAGATTGGGGCCTATACAAATCGGGGCAGGAAACCCGATTCTTGTCGCTGGCCCGTGCTCCATAGAGTCCTACGAGCAGGTGCGGAAAGTAGGGGAAGCGCTCAAAGTCAATGGGATTCCCTTACTGCGCGGCGGAGCCTTTAAACCGCGTACTTCTCCGTATGACTTCCAGGGGCTTGGCGTAGAAGGTCTACAGATTTTGCGTCGTGTGGCGGATGAACTGGGTCTGCAGGTTGTCAGTGAAATTGTAACGCCTGCTGATGTCGAGATGGCGACACACTATGTGGATATGATCCAAATTGGAGCGCGTAACATGCAGAATTTTGAACTTTTAAAAGCGGCAGGCCGCGTAAAGATCCCCGTTCTTTTAAAACGGGGTCTATCCGCAACCATCGAAGAATTCATCTATGCGGCTGAATACATTGTATCCGGCGGAAATCCACAAGTGATGCTCTGTGAGCGCGGCATTCGCACGTATGAGAAGGCCACTCGCAATACGCTGGATATTTCGGCTGTGCCCATTTTAAAACAAGAAACGCATCTTCCGGTTTTGGTTGATGTGACCCATTCTACAGGCCGTCGCGATCTTCTGCTGCCCACGGCAAAAGCAGCACTTGCAATAGGTGCAGATGGTGTCATGGTTGAAGTCCATCCGGATCCAGATATAGCCCTTTCTGATGCGAAACAGCAAATCAATATTCCGCAATTCAATGAGTTTGTGGCTAAGCTGCGCGACTCCGGTTTATATAAAGAAAGCCCTCCGTTGTAAAACGCCACGGGTGCCTGCCACCTTTATTAAAATGTCATGACTCTTTACTCAAAAAGGAGGAAGGGGAGCTTTAGGAATCTCCGTCTCGTTTCTTTATCCTGTTGTTGG
>NZ_BBWZ01000120.1 GCF_001015055.1 Aneurinibacillus tyrosinisolvens
TCTTCAGTGCCTCTCTTACACTGCAAAAAGAGGATAACACTAAAGCGCTGCTTGTAAGTCGAAAGAAGAAACAGGAGGATACCGTGATAAGATTGGGGCCTATACAAATCGGGGCAGGAAACCCGATTCTTGTCGCTGGCCCGTGCTCCATAGAGTCCTACGAGCAGGTGCAGAAAGTAGGGGAAGCGCTCAAAGTGAATGGGATTCCCTTACTGCGCGGCGGAGCATTTAAACCGCGTACTTCTCCGTATGACTTCCAAGGGCTTGGCGTAGAAGGTCTACAGATTTTGCGTCGTGTGGCTGATGAACTGGGTCTGCAGGTTGTAAGTGAAATTGTAACGCCTGCTGATGTCGAGATGGCGACACACTATGTGGATATGATCCAAATTGGAGCGCGTAACATGCAGAATTTTGAACTTTTAAAAGCGGCAGGCCGCGTAAAGATCCCCGTTCTTTTAAAACGGGGTCTATCCGCTACCATCGAAGAATTCATCTATGCGGCTGAATACATTGTATCCGGCGGAAATCCACAAGTGATGCTCTGTGAGCGCGGCATTCGTACGTATGAGAAGGCCACTCGCAATACGCTGGATATTTCTGCTGTGCCCATTTTAAAACAAGAAACGCATCTTCCGGTTTTTGTTGATGTGACCCATTCTACAGGCCGTCGCGATCTTCTGCTGCCCACGGCAAAAGCAGCACTTGCGGTAGGCGCAGATGGTGTCATGGTTGAAGTCCATCCGGATCCAGATATAGCCCTTTCTGATGCGAAACAGCAAATCAACATTCCGCAATTCAATGTGTTTGTGGCTAAGCTGCGCGACTCCGGTTTATATAAAGAAAGCCCTCCGTTGTAAAACGCCACGGGTGCCTGCCACCTTTATTAAAATATCATGACTCTTTACTCAAAAAGGAGGAAGGGGAGCTTTAGGAATCTCCGTCTCGTTTCTTTATCCTGTGGCTCC
>NZ_BBWZ01000121.1 GCF_001015055.1 Aneurinibacillus tyrosinisolvens
GATGAGTAGGGGCAGACGTCAGGATATACCGAATGGGGAAAAGGCCTTTTTTGCGTCCGGGATTTTTGCATGGCAAAAGACGCTATGGAAACAAAGCCATAGCGTTTTTTTTTGGCTCAATACTGATTGTATAGGAATTATGTTTAGGTTCCTTCAATTGGAATGACACGTGAGGTATGCCAAATGTGCACGCTCATCTGTTCTGGACTCCTCAGTGGAATCGAAACGGTCAGCACGTTATCGTCGTAGGTTGCCTTCGTCTTTTCCGCATCCACATTGACTGGTAATCGAACGGTTTTTAGGATCCTTTCCGGTGGAGATCCGGTTATAATGGATACCAAGTCGTTCGAGATTTCAACTTTTATCTCTTTCCGCATGGCTCCTGGCAGCTTCGCCTGAATGACCATTTCACTTCCTTTTTGTTCAATATGGATGAGGTCTGTATTTGAAACGTTTTCCGGCTGCTGATTGGAGATATGTTTTGACTTCATCGTATAACCCCTCTCTGCTTTCCTATAAAAATAATGTTTTTCTTATTTGTTACATACAGAATATGTCCTGTCATTTTTTATGTGTAGGCTATTATCCTTAGCATGTAGACTTAGGTATGTAGAAGTTTTTTAGGAAAAAGAGGGTAGGCCATCCTAAGCAAGATTTTTTATGTGGAATTATATGATAAACAAGGAGCCTGTACATAATCGATGACAAAAAGACCGCCTTCCTTGGCGGCCCCTTTGTGATGTGAATTTCTTCCCCTGTAAAAAACACTGAGGGTTATTCGAAAGCACAAGTGATAATCACCAAAAGGATAAAGAGTACCAGAATGAACGAAAATTCAGCCTCTCTGAAAAATCCCATATTGTCGACCTCCTCTACGTCATGGATTCCACTACCCTTCATCCTACGCAGAGAAAAAGGGACAAGTGTTAGGCTGTCACCTTAATTTAAAATTTTAGGCTGTCT
>NZ_BBWZ01000122.1 GCF_001015055.1 Aneurinibacillus tyrosinisolvens
AAAAGGGCCCTTAGCTCAGTTGGTAGAGCGGTCGGCTCATAACCGATTGGTCGTAGGTTCAAGTCCTGCAGGGCCCACCATTTTTATGCTATGCGGAGGGATACCGAAGTGGTCATAACGGGGCGGTCTTGAAAACCGTTAGGGTGCAAGCCCACGCGGGTTCGAATCCTGCTCCCTCCGCCATAAACTTTAAAACATTATTTTATAAAAATGGCCCGTTGGAGAAGCGGCTTAACTCACATGCCTTTCACGCATGCATTCAGGGGTTCGAATCCCCTACGGGTCACCATAACTCTATAACCGCATACATGATTTTTAGGGAGCCATTAGCTCAGTTGGTAGAGCACCTGACTTTTAATCAGGGTGTCACTGGTTCGAGTCCAGTATGGCTCACCATTTAGGTGGAAAGCATACCATGATCAAGGGCAAAGAATTGCGCTTTTCATCACTTTGGATTCTTCACCAGAGAGGCGGACATAGCTCAGTTGGTAGAGCACGACCTTGCCAAGGTCGGGGTCGCGAGTTCGAGTCTCGTTGTCCGCTCCATATATACGGAGGATTAGCTCAGCTGGGAGAGCATCTGCCTTACAAGCAGAGGGTCGGCGGTTCGATCCCGTCATCCTCCACCATATTGCCGGTGTAGCTCAATTGGTAGAGCACCTGACTTGTAATCAGGGGGTTGAGGGTTCAAGTCCTTTCGCCGGCACCATTTTTATTGTAGTTATTAGTACCTGAAAGGTGCTTTCTTTTTTTCCTTATGCCGGGGTGGCGGAACTGGCAGACGCACAGGACTTAAAATCCTGCGGTAGGTGACTACCGTACCGGTTCGATTCCGGT
>NZ_BBWZ01000123.1 GCF_001015055.1 Aneurinibacillus tyrosinisolvens
TGCAGGTATCATTATGAAAAATACATGTACCATTATGAAAAATGTTGGCATTATGAATGGGGTCCTATGTACCCAACACAGCCGATGTATGCACCATCGGCTGTATCACCGTCGTATGCACCACTAGAAAACGCGCCAATGTATGCGCCATACGGTCCATCGGCTGTATCACCGTCGTATGCACCACTAGAAAATGCTCCAATGCCTACGCCATACGGTCCCTCAGCGGTATCGCCGTTGTATGCACCTCCATCAAAGAGTAGGCAAACAGATAGTGAAAGTTATTAAGCTAATAAACATCCGATTTGAGTCACTCCCAGATCGGATGTCTACCTATGTACAATGATCAAATGTCTTCCGTTCAAAAAATAATAGATTTAGATTTCCCTTGATAAACTAAAGCAAAATTTCCTGTCCACCTCTTTGGTACAATAGGCGAAGATAAATCGTGCAAATCCCTCTTCTGGAATGATTCGGAAGAGCTGTTTGACTTTAGTGTCGAACACATAACATAAGGGACCTTACCGGGAATAGAGAAGAGACAAATCGGAACCAAGCAAAGAAAGCAATAAAATAGATAAAAAACCATGGATTAAGAAATCCATGGCAAATAAGATACAACCGCACCCATTAGATGAAGAAGAAGGGAAACAAGAAAAAGCTAAAGGGGAAGAAAAAGCGACGGAAGAAAAAGCGTCGTCTGCGTCTAAAAAATCCTTGCACCGCAAGAACATCTTCTGCTTTTGCGTTTGCGTTCTGCTCCACGAGCTTAACGGAAGGATCATTCACCGT
>NZ_BBWZ01000124.1 GCF_001015055.1 Aneurinibacillus tyrosinisolvens
AAAACATCCACTTTACTTTTATGGGCAATATCTTGGTGCCGAGGACCGGAATCGAACCGGTACGGTAGTCACCTACCGCAGGATTTTAAGTCCTGTGCGTCTGCCAGTTCCGCCACCCCGGCATATAGGCAAAAAAGAAGCACCCTACGGGTACTATAGTTTATAATACACGTTAATATTAATGGAGCGGACAACGAGACTCGAACTCGCGACCCCGACCTTGGCAAGGTCGTGCTCTACCAACTGAGCTATGTCCGCATATGGTGCACCCTCAACAGGTACTCCTGATTTCATCTGAACATGGAAGCTGATTCAACGTCGTACAGATGAAGATAGATGGTGCATCTGCTTTCTGCAGATACTACTGATGTCATTCTAGCAGGAAGTAATTCGACGTAGATAGAATGAAAATAGATGGTGCACCCTCAACGGGTACTACTGATTTCATCTGAACAAGGAAGCTGATTCGACGTCGTACAGATGAAGATAGATGGTGCGGGTGGAGGGACTTGAACCCCCACGCCGAAGCGCTAGATCCTAAGTCTAGTGCGTCTGCCAATTCCGCCACACCCGCACATGGGATAAACATATGGTGAGCCATACTGGACTCCGAAGCGCACGACGCGCGAGGTTCTGCGTTAGGCACAGGATGTGCCTGCTTTTAGCAGAACTTCCTCTCTGGTGAGAGTCCAAAGTGATGAAAGGTACGATTCTTTGCCCTTG
>NZ_BBWZ01000125.1 GCF_001015055.1 Aneurinibacillus tyrosinisolvens
AAGATAACGAAGAGAGGTCGCAAGACCTTGAGAGCGCTCCTCTTCCGCGTCATTATGCCTTTAGTCGGCAAGAATACAGCTTTTAAAGCTCTTCACGCGTACTATACAACACGACCCAATAATCCTTTGAAAAAGATGCAGTCTCTCATCGCTTTGTGTAACAAGTTGATACGTGTGTTGTTTACCGTCGGTAAAAAGCAGTGTGAGTTTAGTGAAGAAAGAATGTTAAGGGACATCCCTCACATGGCACTCGCAAAGAGTGCAGCTTAACTTTTTTGTTTTCTGTCAGGTAATCAGGCATTTGGAAGGTTTATAGATTTAGAAGACATTTGAAGCACGGATTAGTCAGTCATTAAACTATATTGCGGGCATAGACCCTGTCGGGCAGCATTACTGACATCCACCTCATGGAAAGGTTGGACGAAGGAATTTTGGAGCGAAGACTCTGTGAGACATGGGAGGGTTGACCTCCATGAGAAATGTGGACATCCATTCATGCGACCATACATTAACTAATTATCCACTTTTTGGATTGGAGTGGATAGGTAGGTGTGGCTTTTTTTGGCCTCCTCCTCCAATAATATCCTAATCTAACTTATAATTCCGATTAAACAGGGCCTTCTAAATCTGTATCACCTTAAAATCGTGAGAAAACAGAAGAAAATAAGAGAAATTCGTTTTTATATAGAGGGA
>NZ_BBWZ01000126.1 GCF_001015055.1 Aneurinibacillus tyrosinisolvens
TTAGTATCAATAGCTGAAAAGTATAATAAATCCGTTGCCCAGGTGATTTTACGTTGGTTAACACAGAGAGAAGTCGTTGTGATTCCAAAGTCTGTTCATAAGGAAAGAATCATCGAAAACTTCAATATCTTTGACTTTGAATTAAGCCAAGAGGATATGGAGACGATGGCTACGTTAGATACGAAAAAGAGCTTGTTCTTTTCACATAACGATCCTGAAATGGCGAAACGGCTCGGTAACGTTAAATTTGATATTTAATGCTCTTATATAACACAGTTTGTTTGGAAGGAGCAGAAATTATGGTTCAGAGAAAATTATGATTTTGATTGATGCGTTTTTTTCCATGGTAAAAAGCTCTCCTGTTTCACTAGGAGAGTTTTTTCAGTATAAAATCTTATAAAATATGATTGTGTAAGATTCGTATTTACTGAATTAGTGGGCAGGATAACGTAGGAATTTTATTGGGACAATAATCAAAAAAATTTCTTCTTAAAGAGCATAGAAAAACTGGACGATGATGGGCTATGGATGAGGTATGTAACAAAACGTGATTAATCGTATCTGATTGATTAGCCAACTCGCTTGTAAAATTTGAAGACTTAATAGAATTGATTCCTAGGAATGTACTTTTTTGATTCTTATTTTTCTATGTACAGGAGGACAAATATCAACGGAATAAAACAGTGTAGAC
>NZ_BBWZ01000127.1 GCF_001015055.1 Aneurinibacillus tyrosinisolvens
CTATCATCTGCTGGACACCAGGAATCTGTTCAAGTAACGTATCGATTTTCGCTTCCAGTTCTTCGAACTTCTGCTTAATAAGATGGTATTTATCAAGCAGAGTAAGAATCTCCATTTTTGCCATCTCTGCTCCTTCACGAATGCCGATCGAAAGAGCGGCTGCCTGCTTTATCTCTTTCACTTTTCCAGCGCCCACGGCTCGTTTTACCGCTTTTTTAAGATGAACGAGAATTTCTTCATCAGAGAGTTTGACTAGCTCACCTGGCAGTAAGCCCAGCTGTAATAGCTGGAGCGCTGCTTTCCCTTCCCAATCTTTAAACACCGTCGTAAACTCCGGGAAATATCGGTCTAGCCAGTTATGAATTTGTCCCTGCACGGCTTGAAGGTCAACGGATAGGAAATCGCGTATTTTTCTTGCCACACGGAGTTCGGCATACACTCCTTGCGGAATGTTAGGTTCAGCGTATCTCCCATCCTTGACCAACTGTGCAATCACTCTGGCGTCTTTTACATCGTTCTTGGTTGGAGAATTATCATCTAATTCTTTACTCTTCTTCACGTGCATTGGATTCACGACAACGAATTTGATACCCTGTTCCTTCAGAAAATGGGCCAGGTTTAGCCAGTAGTGGCCCGTAGGCTCCATTCCCACGATGACCTTAGCCATCCCCTGTTTCATATTTAGCTGTGC
>NZ_BBWZ01000128.1 GCF_001015055.1 Aneurinibacillus tyrosinisolvens
AGATATCTCCTTGCCATGTCATCGACAGCATATTTCACTTTTAATTCGCCATCGTACAGACATACTTCTCCTTTGTACTCATAATAACATTGGCATACAGAGCATATCATTGGGTCTTTCCCTGTTCCTTCTCTAATCTTCTCTCTCCACCTTCTCCTTCGGAGAACCTTTCGTACATTTACAATCCACTTTCTTACTTCTTTTTGCCATGCAGTGATAAGCTTCTTACACATCGTTTTTAATTTCCGAGAATATACACTATAGTGACGGATTAACTTAAACTGTTCGTCTGGAATGTGACGAATTAAACGAGCAATAAACTCCTCCACGGAAACCGTTTCCTGCTTTTCCGTCTGTTCTGTTTTGTCGTAATACCGGAAGGTAACAAATTGTCCATCATATTCTTCAATCCGATGCAGAGCAATGGCAGGACGCCGAAGATAGCGTCCAATGTACTTCAACTGCTCCCTTACATTCCCTTTCTGCTTCGGAGCGTAGATGTAAAACCCTTCCTTGTTTTCCAAATAGGCCTTTTGCAGCAAAGGTTGAATCTGTTTCTTTTCTTCTCCACTTACTGTACGTCGAATGAGCTTTAAGACCACCGTCTGCCACTGCTTTCTCAACATGAGAAACGGAATATAA
>NZ_BBWZ01000129.1 GCF_001015055.1 Aneurinibacillus tyrosinisolvens
TTGTAGCCGCCAAGTAGAATTGAACACTTTCCGCTAAATAAGATTGAACACATTTCTGGAAATTAGTCACTGCCTTCTAGCGCTTGACATGAAGCCTCTGCGCACATGATTCCTACAGAAAACCAACCATACCAAGGGATGGCCGTTCTAAAAGAGGCTATCATGTACGCCACTCCATGTAAAGCGCACGTTCTCAACTGGTAAAAAAAGTGTTCACCTTTATCTAGCATATTTTGTTCAATCTTATTTAGCGGTCACAATAGTCCACCATAGGCCGATGCCTCTCACCAACAGTATCCCAATCGTCGGATTGCTAAGGTACAAAATCCATATTTAGAAACAAACGAGATGATAATAATAGTAAGAAGTGGAAAGAGTAAGTTATCATTGAACAGAACTTTAGTTAGATCCGTTTTCAATCCAGAGTTAACGAAATACAGAGGCATTAAAAATGAGACAACCAATGGTTCAAACCGAAGATTAATTTCTGATCGTAAGACCTGACTAGTAGGCATGCACATTCCAAAAATAAAAGCTCCAAAAACAGCATGAACACCTAAGTACTCAGTTATACTAGCTGCTCCAAGGACCAAAATTAGGATAAAGGCTAACTGCTGATGATATAATACT
>NZ_BBWZ01000130.1 GCF_001015055.1 Aneurinibacillus tyrosinisolvens
TACCCGTCTTCCGTAACACCAAGAACAAGGTAAATGACTTCCTTGCCTACGGTATCCCGGCGAAGACGGATGTAAAGCCCGTCCAGATAGAGGACAGAATACCGCTTGGCCAAAGGGCGCTTCTGCCACTTCTCAATATCTTCGACCGTGGCGTCCGTAATGTTGCTAATTGTGGCCGGAGAGTAAGAGGAGCCCACCATACGCTCCACAAACTTGCCCACCTCTCTGGTACTCATGCCGCTTTGATACATCTTGATAATGGCTTCTTCCAACCAGCCGTCCCGGCGTTGATAAGGAGCGAAAAGCCCGGTTTGAAACGCGCCCTCTCGGTCGCGAGGAACCGAAAGGTTCTCAATCTTTCCATAGCGTGTGTCCAGGGAACGCTTATAATAACCGTTTCTACTGTCTGAAACATCCGGCTGTTCTACCTGCAGGAAGTTCGTAAGTTCTTCCCGCATAATGAGTTCCAGCTTTTCTTTAATAAACCCTCGTAAAAGATCTTCCAATTGATTTGTAAGGTCGGAATTCGATATACTAGATGACATAAGTAGGGTTATCTCCTCTCTTTTTATGGAATGTCGACAATTCCGAGGATACCCTACTTTTTTATTGCCTAGAA
>NZ_BBWZ01000131.1 GCF_001015055.1 Aneurinibacillus tyrosinisolvens
GCCAGTGATTCGTACCCGATGCAGCCGGAACGCATTCTGGAAGAAGTGCGGGACGTGCTGCCGAAAGATGCGTATCTTACCACCGATGTCGGCTGGAATAAGAACGGGGTGGGACAGCAGTTCCCGATTTATGAGGCAGGCACGATTTTAACGCCCGGTGGTTTTTGTACGATGGGATTTGGAGCCCCGGCCGCTTTAGGCGCCAAAGTGGCCCGGCCGGACCGCGTGGTCGTCTCCCTGGTGGGGGATGGCGGTTTTGGCCAGAACCCTTCCGTGCTGGCTACCGCCGTGGAGGAAAACATCCCCGTCGTTTGGGTCATCATGAATAATAGCGCCTTTGGCACGATTGCCGGCCTGCAAAAAGCCCACTACGATACGACGTACGGCACGGTATTTAAGAAAGAGGGCGAAAGCTATTCCCCGGATTTCGCTGCCATTGCCCGAGGGTACGGCGTAGAAGGCATCAAAATTCAATCCGCCGCGGAATTTAAGCCGGCGCTGGAACGGGCGATTGCGTCCAATAAACCGGTGGTCATTGACGTGGCGATGCTCAACAA
>NZ_BBWZ01000132.1 GCF_001015055.1 Aneurinibacillus tyrosinisolvens
ATTGTTTTCAGACAAGATCGGACTGCTGCATGATTCATTTTTTCTCCTTGTTTACGCCAACGTATAAACCGTTGTTTGGCGTAGGCAAAGGAGGAACTACAGTTGTACCATTCGATAAAAGTTTCCTTCCACTCATATACATCTCGTAAGAGATCCGAGTAATGAAGCAGGTCTTTCAAGAGCTCACGCTCTTGATCCGTTAGATCTTCGTTACGTTTACCGAGAATATGGAACCCATCCCACGGAAGTGGCGCGCCATTGGCACAATGTCCCGATCATTGACCCCTTTTTGAACTATCTTTAGTTTTGTGAACAGAGGCCATCTTTTACACCTCCTATTATTTTAAATATTCTTTTAATGTCAGAAAGGAGTATCCACCTCATTCGAATGGTTTATTCGCGTTCTCCATTCTGCTCAACTGACCGAGTTTGAGATTGGATTTACACTTGGTGATAAAGCATATGATAGCAAGCTGATTCGTGAACAAGCCAAGGGACAGGATATTCTTTTTCTTACCCCTTTGAATAAAAGAAAGGGTGGGAAGAGAAAAGAA
>NZ_BBWZ01000133.1 GCF_001015055.1 Aneurinibacillus tyrosinisolvens
TACCCGTAAAATTTAAACGGTAAGTAGTCAAATAAAACTGTTCTCAGTCAAATAAAACTGTTCCCTACGCACGAGTGAAAATCGGGTAAATCACCTGACTTCGCTCGTGTTTTTTCTTTTAGAGCAGGGGAAAAAGCAGGAGTAAGGCATAAGGGATAAGGGGGCGAAAAGCAGGAATAAAAGCAGGGGGAAATGCAGGGGAGATAGGGCGAAAGCCCGTAAAATCAGGGGGTTGCAGGGATTTAGGGGGAAGGGAAATGGGGGGGGAATGATTGAGAAAAAGCGGGAGAAAAAGATTGAGAAAAAGAATGAAAAGGGACCCAAATTCCTTACTCCTTGCCCCTGTCTTTCCCCTTTACCCTGGTTCCTACGGAACAACTTTATTTTCCTAAAAAAAAGCAGAAAGCAGGAAAAAACGAGGGAAAAGAAGGGGGATTCAGAGTACATTTCTATTTACCTACAGAAAATGGGAAAATGGGAGAATGCAGGTGGGGCAAGGGATGGAGGGGTGAGGGAGAGAAGGGGACAGGGAACGATTTTATTTTGCTAATACA
>NZ_BBWZ01000134.1 GCF_001015055.1 Aneurinibacillus tyrosinisolvens
AAATAATTAATTTTGTTACATTTGGTGACAGGAGGAGCCGTTTTGTTTGGAGTCAAAGATTTTTTGCTAAATATGTTGTTTATCATTCTTGTTATCTTTGCTTACCAGATCTTTTGGGCAGACAAAATAAAAGGAATGGAGAAAAAGGAGAAGGAGCAAAACAAATATATTATTATTGTCCTATGTGGAATCGCAATCATTTTATGTATGACATTCCCTGTGTTATATGCAGCCGGCTATAATTATGATTTGAGAAAAATCCCTTTGCTCATCGGTATTTTTTATGGTGGATACACAGCAGGGATTTTTCTAACAGTTGTGATAATAGTATACCGCTTCTTTTTAGGGGGCGACGGGGTAATAAATACAATAGTGATCTATCCAGTTCTTACCTGTATTGCTTTTGCCTTCCTACCACGATTTAAAAGATATACGCTAAAGCAAAAGTTTTTTCTTCCCTCTATTCTCGCATGTAGCATTTCCTTTTTTCCAGAAGCTTTAGCAAAACTTCTAGGTATAGTTCCTTTTGCAGGTGAGCCTATTGA
>NZ_BBWZ01000135.1 GCF_001015055.1 Aneurinibacillus tyrosinisolvens
CTTTTCGTATAATTTTTTGGCTTCAGGCGTTTGGGTGGAGAGGGCAAACAGTTCCAAGTCGGCCTGGCACTTTTTTAGCGTTGCCTGAAGCAGCTGCTGCTGTATAGGAACCGGTACTGTTATTTTGTCATCGTACAAATCCAGAGTGAGCTGCCCATAGGAATCAACCTGGCCGAGAAAAACATTTTCAAGGGTAACCCCGGCTTTTTCCAGTTCTGTGTTCAGCCATTGCACATTGAACCCGGCCGTTGAGAGAGGCTCCAGGATGATTTTTCCATCCATAATCACAGCTTGCGATTCTCTTTCGGGGGCTGCCTTAATGTTTAAGTCTTTTAATGTCGCAGGCTGCGCTTCCTTTTTCTTCATCACACTTAGCTGTCCGTTTGTTTCTAGAACCGCAAACTCAACGTCGGCTACTTTGAATGCGTTCTTTAAACGAAGCTCTTCCAGCAGTTCATCTGTTGAATAATTTTCCTTTTTCAGATTGTCTTCCATGATTTTTCCGTTCTTAATAAAGACCGTCCCTTTTCCTTC
>NZ_BBWZ01000136.1 GCF_001015055.1 Aneurinibacillus tyrosinisolvens
TTCTATAAAATCTCGATATCGGTGCGCATATCCATAATGAAACCGGGCTCCAATCCCTGCGGTAATCGAATCTCCAATCGCCGTGTAGCGAAGAGTTAATAGAGGAGGCATCGCCATCACCTTACTTATTACTTAAATTTTCCACTCCCCTATGCTTGTCGTTAAAATTAAAGGTAGAGAATGGGCTGCTCTCTCCTTTTTTGCTTAAAAATCATTTTTTGCCCATTTTCTTCTTGATTTCATCAATTTGGCCCTTGGTCATCCCACTTTGCAGAAGCTTAGACATTAAGGAAAGAATACCTCCACCTTTCGAAAAACTTCTAAACTGCTCAACGTATTGGTTAAGTTCAGCCTCTGAAAACGTTTTTCCATGGGCTTTTCCGGCCTCTTTTATGGCTTTTCGAATCGTTTTTTCATCCTGCCATTTGTCTTTCGGAATCCCTTTCACAATTTTGATGATCGTATTCACATCCATACGAAAACCCTCTCCCTTTACATAAGATAGTATAGTTTATGGTTTAAGGTTTCGA